>DAMDHD010000016.1:0-98439 GCA_032102365.1 Allorhizobium sp. CTOTU50464
GGCGGGCATGGCTGGGCAGGTGGCGGGGACGGTGGCGCAGCGCTCAGCGGCGCCTGGACCACTGGCACAGGCGGCGGCGCGGTAGGCGGCTGGGCCGATGGCGGCGACGGCGCATTCGGTGGCGCCGGTGGTACGGCAACCAACGGCTACGGCGGCGCAGGTGATGGCGGCTCCTGGGGCTCGGGCAATGGCGATGACGGCTACGTCACCGGCAACAGCTCGGCCAGCGCAGATGCAGGGATCGATACCAGCGCCTTCAACCAGGACATCGTCATGGGTGCCAATCTTCAGCAGAACGCCATCGACATGACCGTCGTTGGCGGCAGCCTGACCAGCACAGTGGTGGGCGAAGACGGCGACGACGGCGTCTAAGCCAAAATCGGATGAGCCACTTTCATTCGTAAAGGAGCTGCGCAGGCCTCCTGCGCAGCTCAGCTGTGCCCCATGGCACATCGCCATGTCGGCACGTTGAAGAACAAGGAGTTACGACCTTGACGTTGATGGATAAATTCACCGAAGAGATCAGTCATTTTATCGGCTTCTTCCATATCAGCGTCGAGAATGCGCGGGCTCGGGAAGCTTACACAGAATTCGATTTTGCCAAGGTCGAGGGACAAGTCGACGAACTGACGGTCCATAGCAGCGACTTTGCCGCCCCATTTGATCTTCTTGGTTTCGAGCCTGGTTTCGGCTATCGCGCACCGCCACCCGATCATTGGTATGTGCCGGTAAAGATGGTCGCGCCTGAGGTCACAATCGCCGCCAGATCGGTCGGTTACAGCATCGGTGACAATGCAATTCCGAATGACATTAGAGATGCAACGAGTGCCGCCATGGGCATCGTGCGCTATGTCTCTCCCGAGATCGATGCACCCGGTTCCGTCATCAATCATTTCAGTCAGGCGATCTCGCTCTCCGACGATGACTATTTCAGTGTCGGCGGACATGGATTGGCATTCAACCCGCAAGCGGTCGACAACGCCGCCGTGCTGGATGGCTTCGACCAAGCGTCCGCCCTGTCGCCGCTTGGCGAGTTCGAGCGAGCTGGCTCGAGCGAAGACGTAATCGCAGTGATCAAGTCGATCATCGACCAGCTGGACGCCGCGCCTGCAGACGATGAGGCGGTTCAGATCCACATCAAGGCGAACGCCATCGAAGGAGTTTACGTCAACGGCGAGCTCGTCGAGGAAGCGCCGAAACTGGAAGACTACCGCTCCTTTGGAGAAGAGGAGAGCGCCAAGGACACGGACGGCGAAGGGGAAAGCGCAGACGAAACTGAGCAGACCTCGACATCCAATATCTGGATCCGCGATGACGGAGCTGTCGCAATCGAGGTTTCGGTCGATGTCGGAACCGGCGGAAATGCACAGATCAACAACGCCGTCATGCAGAACTTCTGGACTGGCGCAACCGTCACACTCGTCAGTCAGGACCACATCGAGGTCGATGCGATCATCCAAATCAACGCGATCTGGGACACGGATGCGATCACTTCGGCGATCGCCAACTGGACAGAGGACGCCGCCGGAAACGAACTCTTCAACATTGCGACCTTCGACCATCTGGACACGTCTGCCGGTAACGAGCCGGCGCCAGATGCGAGCGAAGGCTATCCTGCATTTTGGGCGGTGACCGAGATCAAGGGCGACCTCATGATCGTCAACTGGCTCGAGCAGATCGTGTTCATGAGTGACGACGATGTTGGTATTCTCTCGTCCTCAGGGGTGACGACGAGCGTCGTTGCCGGCGACAACTTCGCCATCAACCATGCCTCGGTCTTCGAGCTGGGCTTCATGTATGACCTGATCATCATCGGTGGCTCTGTCTACGATGCAAACATCATTCACCAGATCAATGTCCTGTTCGACAATGACACGATCGGCGCAATGGCCGACTTCGAAACTTCCGGAGAGGGCTCCTATTCATCTTCGGGCAACCTGCTCTGGAACGAGGCACGCATCGGCACGGTCGGCGATGCCGACCGCTTCGATGACCTGACCGAGGCGCAGAAGGACACGCTTGCCTCATTTGCCAGCGGTGAGGGCGAGATCGCAGCTGAAGTTCTGTCTGACAATGCCTTTGCAGGCCTTGAAGGTCTGCGGGTGCTCTATATCAGTGGAGACCTGATTAACCTTCAATACATCCGTCAGACGAACATCTTGGGAGACAGCGACCAGATCGCGCTCGCCATGGATGCGATCGCTCCCAATCTTGATGCCGACTGGACGATTGAAACGGGCTCCAACGCTCTGGTGAACAATGCCGTGATCGTCGATCTGGATTCGGTCGGCAAGACCTATATCGGCGGGCAGCAATACTCTGAAGCAACGCTGTTCCAGGCGGAACTGATTTCTTCGCACCCCGATTTTGGCGGTCCTCATCCGGATGCCTTGGTCAGCGAGGCAGTGCTTTTCCTGGATGATTCCATGCTGGACCGAGATGACGACCCGGCTGCGTTCGACGCCTCCTGCATGCCGTCCGAATACGACGGACAGGCGAGTGATGGCGTGAACAGCATTATCGGCCATTGAAGGAAAGAAAGATGTCGGAAATCCGCAAGCCTGTCGAAGCGCCGATTCAAGCTTCGCGGCCCACTGCCCCCAAGGCACCACGACTGCAAGCATCGAATGATACCGACGACATCCACAGCAGTCTGCAGCGCGCCGTCGATGACGATCTCAAAGCCAGTCTCTCCCATGCAAGACCGCGACTGGTCTCGCCCGCTGATCATTACAAACCCTCAAACACCTCGACCACGGCAGCAGCTCAGGCGCAAGGGCCAAGAACCGTCCCGGTCGAGGAGGTTGCGGGGGTGGGCGATGCCCGCCCCAGCTCCGCGCCAGCGTCGGACGGACCAGCAACCCGACCGGCAGAAGCGCGAGCGGCCGATGGCATGAAGGTCATCGATGTTGAGTATGGACCTGTCAAAGTAGACAAAGCAGCCGGCGACGGTGTGGAGACTGGCAAAGGTGGCGGCAAGGGTGGCGGTGGCGGCACCTTTCACAAACGTCTGGGCCAGGTGGATTTCAATGCCAGCCTGAAAGCCGGCATCGATGCCGTCAAACGCAACCTTATGATCGTCATGGTGTTCACGGTTGCAAGCAATGTCCTCGTGCTCGCGATTCCGATCTATCTGTTTCAGATCTCCGACCGGGTTCTCACCAGCAGGTCCACCGATACGCTGATCATGCTGACGATCGTCATTGTCGGTGCAATTATACTTCAGGCAGCTTTTGACGCCCTGCGCCGGTTTATCTTGATGCGGACCGCGGTCGAGTTTGCAGCACAGCTCGGAGCCCCAATTCTCAGCGCTGCAGCACGCGCCTCGCTTCACGGAAACGGGCGGGAATACCAGACGCTGGGAGACCTGCAGCAGGTCCGCTCTTTCCTTGTCTCACGAACGCTGCTTGCCTTTCTCGACGCGCCGATCGCGCCGATCTTTCTCCTGGCAGTCTTCCTCATTCACCCGCATCTCGGCTTTATCGTCGTGGTGACAGCTATCCTGCTGCTGATCTTCACGCAGATCAATCAGAAGATGACGGCTGTTCCGTTCGCTGACGCCAACACCGCGCAGGTCAAGGCGAACCTGCATCTCGACTCGATGACGCGCAATTCGCAGATCATCAATGCGCTCGCCATGATCCCCGAGGCTGTGCAGATCTGGGGAAAGGACACAGCCGCATCGTTGAAAGCGCAAGTCATCGCCCAAGACAGAAACATTGCGATCGCCGCCATGTCGAAAGGCGTGCGGCTCTTGACCCAGGTGACCATGCTGGGCTGGGGGGCTTATCTTGCACTGAAGGGCGAACTAACCGGCGGCATGGTCATTGCCTCCTCGATCATCGCCGGCCGTGCGCTTGCGCCCATCGAAGGCGCAATCGAGGGCTGGAACCAGTTCAGTCAGTCGCGCGCTGCCTATGGCCGCATCTCGACGCTCCTGAAGGCTTCGCCCCTCAATTTCGAGCGGTTGAACCTGCCAAAGCCCGAAGGTCGCCTTGATGTCGAGAGACTGCTCTACGTTCCGCAAGGAACCAAGAGGGTCGTTTTGAACGGCATCTCCTTTTCACTGCAACCGGGAGAGTCGCTTGCCGTCATCGGCAACTCCGGTGCGGGCAAAACGACACTCGGCAAGATGCTGGTCGGGTCGATCCTGCCGACCTCGGGCAATGTACGCCTGGACCTCATGGACCTGCGCAACTGGGACCAGCGGCAATTCGGCGAGAATATCGGCTACCTGCCGCAGGACGTGCAGCTCTTTCCCGGCTCGATCAAGGCGAACATCGCCCGCATGAGACTGGATGCGGACGACGAACAGATCTACCGCGCGGCCATGCTCGCCGATGTGCATGAGATGATCGCGGGCCTCCCGCACGGCTACGAGACCATGGTTGCGGCTGACGGCTCGCCGCTTTCGGGTGGTCAAAAACAGCGGATCGCACTCGCACGCGCGTTCTTTGGCGATCCTCACCTGGTCGTCCTCGACGAGCCCAATTCCAATCTCGACAGTGCAGGTGACGTCGCCCTGATGCGTGCCCTTCAGCATGCGCGAGAACAGAAGATCACCATGATCACCGTGACCCAGCGTCCATCCCTTCTGCAAAGCGTCGACAAGATCCTTTTGCTGGTCAACGGCACCGTCGCCCTTTTTGGCATGAGGATGGATGTGCTGAAGGCGCTTCAGGCGCGAGGCATCGACGTAGAAGGCGGGTCCTTCGGTCATCAGTTGCAATAGGAGGCGACTGACATGGCAGACATCGCAAAGGTCCATGACATCGAATGGTATGCCGACGTTCCCCGATCGATCGGCAAGCAGACCATGATTGGCCTGGCCTTGATGGTGGTCGCATTCGGTGGCTTCGGCACCTGGGCAACCACGGCGCCGCTGGCTGCGGCAATCATCGCCCAGGGCAGTTTCGTTGCGACCGGGCAGAACAAGATCCTTCAGCACCTCGAAGGCGGCATCATCGAGCAGATCCTCGTCTCGGAAGGGGACCAGGTCGTCGAAGGACAGGCGCTTGTGCAACTGGACAAGACCGCAGCTTTGGCGAGAAAGCGGGAGCTGTTCCTGCGCCGAATGCGTCTCGACGTCACCGCTGATCGTCTGACCGCCCAATTCGAAGGTCTTGAGAAACTCGACCTCTCAGCCTTAGTCGAAGAGTATCGGGGGGATTCCGATGTCTGGGAGATCCTGGTCACACAGCAGCTGAATTTCAAGGCGCAACGCCAGAAGCTGTCGAGTGAGCTTTCGCTGCTTGAGCAGAATATCCGTGCGCTTGAATTTCGTGAGATCGGCTATACCAGGCAGCGCGATGCCTCGATCCGCCAGCTCGAGCTCCTTAAGGACGAATATGCGGCGAAGAAGGTCCTTCTCGACAAGGGCGTTGCGCGGGCGAATGAAGTCAAGGCGCTCTTGCGCGCAATCGCCGATGCCGAAGGGCAGATTGGCCGTCTGGAAGCCGAGATCGCCGAGACCCAGACGCAACGCACGAAGGGCGAGCAGGAGGTACTGCGCGCAAAAAGCGCCTATCGCGAGGATGCGCTGGAGCGCCTGCAATCCATCCAGGGAGAACGCGACATGGTGCGCGAGCAACTGCGCGAGGCCTCCAATATCTTGGAACGCGCAACGATTAACGCGCCGGTCTCCGGCACCGTAGTCCGGATACACTACCACACCAATGGCGGCGTCATCGAGAGCGGCAAGGCGATCCTCGAGATCCTGCCGGCAGGCGTGCCGCTAATCATCGAGGCACAGATCCTGCGCAACGATATCGACAGCGTAAAGCTCGGCCAAAAAGCCACGATTCGCCTTTCGGCGCTCAATCAGAGAACGACGCCTGTGATCTCGGGAGATGTCTTTTACGTCTCGGCAGATGCGCTTCAGCAATCAGGCAACGGGTCCACGGCCCCGCACGATGTCTATCTCGCTCGCATCAACATCGCGCCATCAGAACTGGCGCGTGTCCATGGTTTCGCTCCGACCCCAGGCATGCCGGCCGAAGTGATGATCCAGACGAACGAGAGGACCTTCTTCAACTATATCGCAAAGCCGGTGACAGACAGTATGTCGCGCGCCTTCTCCGAACAGTGAGGCGAAAACTGGGACTAACGCGAAGACAAGAAGATCAAAGTCTCCCTTGGAGACCAACCTAGCATGCAAAGCCGGCCCACTCGGATCTCGATCACAGTGGCGCAAGCGTCCGGCTATACCGCATTAGTGCCTAATGCACGAACTTCGTCGGTATGATGCGGACGGCCATAACGATCAAAAGACCCCAGCATCGAACCGTCATAGGCAAACAGCGATCATGTTTCCAACCATGGGCCAAAGCCCTCTCGGGGCTAAACCGCAAGTTCTAGCCTGGTGAAGTTCCTGAATTGCCGCCACCCAAAAACGAACCTCCCCCCCTAAGCATCAGTCCGGCCCTGCGCTCGCTGTGGCGCAGGGCCGGACCTAAACCTCGGGCGAGAGCCTCATTCCGCCGCGGTCATGTGCACGATGTCTTCGTTTCCATGCTGACGCAGGGGCCGGTTTCCGGCAAGCAACCGGGCCAGGAGGTAGAAGACCGGCGTCATGAAGATGCCGAACAGGGTGACGCCGATCATGCCGGAGAACACGGCGACGCCCATGGCGGAGCGCATTTCCGCACCCGCACCGGTCGAAACGACGAGCGGAATGACGCCCATGATGAAGGCCATCGACGTCATCAGGATCGGCCGAAGGCGCAGGCGGCTCGCTTCGACTGCGGCCTGGAACGGCGTGCGGCCCTCGAACTCGAGTTCGCGCGCAAATTCGACGATCAAGATCGCGTTCTTTGCCGAAAGCCCCACCAGCACGACAAGCCCGATCTGGGTGAAGATGTTGTTGTCTCCACCCGTGTACCAGACACCGACCAATGCGGCGAGCACGCCCATGGGCACGATCATGATGATCGAGAGCGGCAGGGTCAGGCTTTCATACTGCGCGGCCAGAACGAGATAGACGAGCAGCAGGGCAAGCGAGAACACGACAATACTCGAATTGCCCGCCAGGATTTGCTGATAGGTCAGATCCGTCCATTCGAAATCGATGCCGGCTGGCATGGTTTCCTTGAGGATCTTTTCCATCGCCGCCTGCGCCTGCCCCGAGGAAAACCCGGGTGCGGGACCACCATTGATGTCGGCAGCGAGGAAGCCATTGTAGCGTGTCGTGCGTTCCGGGCCGGTCGAGGTTTCGACCTTGAGCAGGGCCGAGAGCGGGATCATCTCGCCGCTTGCCGATCGCACCCTCAACTGACCGATGTCTTCCGGCTGGGCGCGATATTGCGCATCCGCCTGAACGCGCACACTGTAGGTGCGGCCGAACGCATTGAAGTCGTTCACGTAGAGCGAGCCCAGATAGATCTGCAGGGTCTGGAAGACGTCCGTCACCGACACGCCGAGCTGCTGGGCCTTCACCCGGTCGAGATCGGCGAAGAGCTGCGGCACGTTGATCTGGAAGCTCGAGAAGATGCCGGCCAGCTCCGGCGTCTGATAAGCCTTGGCAAGAACCGCCTTGGTCGTCTCGTCCAGCGTCTGGTAGCCAAAGCCGGCGCGATCCTCGATCTGCAGCTTGAAGCCGCCGGTCGAACCGAGACCATTGACGGGCGGCGGCGGGAACATGGCGATGAAGGCGCCGTCGATGGCAGCGAACTTCTGATTGAGAGCCATGGCAATGGCCCCACCCGACAAGGACGGATCCTTGCGCTCGTCGAAATCGTCGAGCACCGCAAAGACGATGCCGGCATTCGAGCCGATGGTGAAGCCGTTGATCGACAGGCCCGGGAAGGCGAGCGCGTTCTTCACGCCCGGCTCCTCAAGCGCGATGTCGCTCATTTGGCGGATCACCTCTTCCGTGCGGTCAAGTGTTGCCCCGTCAGGCAATTGCGCAAAGCCGATGAGATACTGCTTGTCCTGGGCGGGAACGAAGCCCCCGGGCACGCTGGTGAACATGCCATAGGTGGCGGCGACAAGCGCGAGATAGATCACCATCACCAAGCTCTTGCGGCCGAGCAGTCCACCGACCGTGCGCCCGTAGCCATTTGACGCCGCCCCAAAGGCCCGGTTGAAGCCACGGAAGAACCAGCCAAGCAGGCTGTCCATCACGCGGGTCAGCCGGTCCTTCGGTGCGTGGTGGTCCTTCAGGAGCAGGGCGGCGAGCGCCGGCGAAAGCGTCAGGGAGTTGATCGCCGAGATAACAGTCGAAATGGCAATCGTCAGGGCAAACTGACGGTAAAACTGTCCGGAGAGACCGGTGATGAAGGCAAGCGGCACAAAGACCGCGACGAGCACCAAAGCGATGGCGATGATCGGCCCGGAGACTTCCTTCATCGCGCGATAGGTCGCCTCGCGCGGCGAGAGACCGTTTTCGATGTTGCGCTCGACATTTTCGACCACGACGATCGCGTCATCAACCACGATGCCGATTGCCAGCACGAGGCCGAACAGCGTCAGCGCATTGATGGAAAAGCCGAACGCGTACATGACCGCAAACGTGCCGATAATCGAGACCGGGACGGCAATCAGCGGAATGATCGAGGCACGCCAGGTCTGGAGGAAGAGGATCACGACGAGCACGACAAGGGCGATCGCCTCGAGAAGGGTGTCGACGACCTTGTCGATGGAGGCACGGACGAATTCGGTGGTGTCGTAGACGATCTCGAAGCGAACACCTTCCGGCATGGCCTGCTGCAGGTCGGCCATGGTCTGCTGTACGGCATCCGAAATGGCGATCGCGTTGGAGCCCGGAGCCTGAAAGATCGGAATGGCGACGGCCGGTTCGCCGTCGAGAAGCGAGCGGAGTGAGTATTCCGCGGCCCCGAGCTCGATGCGCGCAACATCGGCAAGACGAGTAATCTCGCCGTTCGGCCCCGCCTTGACCACGATCGCGCCGAATTCTTCCGGCGACTGAAGGCGACCGCGCGCATTGATGTTCAGCTGAAGGTCGACCCCTTGTGGCGAGGGCGAGGCGCCGATCGTGCCGGCGGCCGCCTGGACGTTCTGTTGGGCGATGGCGTTCGTGATGTCGCTGGCCGCCAGCCCGTGCTCGGCCACCTTTTGCGGGTCGAGCCAAATGCGCATCGAATAGTCGCCAGCGCCGAAGATCTGGACCTGGCCCACGCCTTCGATGCGTGCCAGGCGGTCCTTGATGTTGAGCGTGGCATAATTGCGCAGATAAGTGAGGTCATAGCGATCACCGGTAGAGACAAGATGCACCACCATCATCAGGTCAGGCGAACTCTTGACCGTCGTCACGCCAAGCGCCCGCACTTCAGCCGGCAGCCGTGGCTCTGCCTGCGCAACGCGGTTTTGAACGAGCTGCTGCGCCTTGTCCGGATCGGTCCCGAGGCGGAAGGTGACGGTCAGGGTGAGCACGCCGTCGGACGTGGCCTGGCTCGACATGTAGAGCATGTCCTCCACGCCATTGATCTGCTCTTCGAGCGGCGTCGCCACGGTTTGGGCGATAACGGTCGGGTTGGCGCCTGGATAGACCGCACGGACCACCACGGATGGCGGCACGACTTCCGGATATTCGGAAATCGGAAGTGCGCGCAGACCGATGAGGCCGGCGACGAGGATAAGGATCGAAAGCACGCCGGCAAAGACCGGCCGATCAACGAAAAAGCGGGAGAAATTCATCTGAGGACCCATAAGGCGGACAAAGGAGGGGCGATCCCGCGATCGGCATCACGGGAGGGGCGAATTTCGACAAAGGTGTTGGATGGTGGCGAAGCGCTCTGACGAAGACATCAAAGCTTTTCGTTCGCCACCTGGCTGATCAGTTCTTGAGAGCTGTCCGTTCCTGCGGCGCGACCACCGCGCCCGGGCGAATGCGCTGCAGGCCGCTCACCACGATCCGGTCGCCGGCCTCAAGGCCGGTTTCCACGATCCGTTGGCCATCTACCGAAGCGCCAAGCTCGACCTGCCGATAGCTGACCGTATTGTCCGGGGCGACGACGAAGACGAATTTCTTGTCCTGATCGGTCCCGACAGCGCGTTCGGAGATCGTCATGCGGTCTTGTGCCTTCGCCTGGCCGAGCCGGATGCGCGCAAACTGTCCGGGAATGAGGCGGCCATCCGGATTGTCGAAGACGGCGCGCACGCGGATCGTCCCCGTCGCTGCGTCAATCTCGTTGTTGATCAGCTGCAGCCGACCGGGAATGGGAGGGCTTCCCGGAGCCGCCTCGACTTCGACGGGGATCTGCTCAAGCAGCAGGCCTGCATCATTGGCTGGCAGGGTCGACAGGACGTCGCGCAGATGGTCTTCGGCGATCGTGAAGCTTGCATAGATCGGGTCGACCGAGACGAGCGTCACCAGGGAGGGCGAAGAGGGACCGGCAGCAACCAGATTGCCGACGGTGACATCCAAGGTGCCGATGCGACCTGCAATCGGCGCACGGATTTCGGTATAGGCGAGATCGAGTTCGGCGAGCTTCAAGGCCGCCTTGGCAGACTGCAGCTCGGCTTCGGTCGACGCTCTCGTGCTCTTGCGCTGGGCCACTTCGCTTTGAGAAATCGTGTTGCGTTCAAGCAGCGCGTTGCCGCGTTCGAGTTCCGTCTCGGCAAGCACCAGCCGAGCTTCGGCGGATGCCACCGCGCCGCGCGCCTGGTCGACCACGGCGCGATAGGGCTCCGGATCGATCGAGAAGAGCAGGTCACCCTGGCTGACATGCCCGCCCTCGCGGAAATGGACGGCCTGGATCGCGCCTGCGACGCGCGAGCGGATTTCGACCCTGTCGACGGCCTCGAAGCGACCGGAAACCTCGCGCCAGACCTGCACCGGTCGAGGTTGGACTGTCGCGACCGTGACTGGCACGGCCGGTGGTGCGGATGCGGTTTCCGTCGATGCAGCGTGCGCATCCCAGGTTGGTTCGAAATAGACGACGCCGGCAATTGCCAAAGCTGTCGCCATCGCGGACCCCCATAGGGCCGCGTTCCTGATCCTTGCGGTCATGATCGTCTCCTTCGGTTCGCCTGGAACCGCTATGTGGTGGAAGCGGGTTGGGAGCCCGCCGTCAGTGCGGCAGTTCCTGCAGGAACTGCGAAAATTCGGTCGAGACTTGCGAATGCCATTCGCCGTCTCGACCATGGTAAAGCCCTGTCCATCCGAGATGGTCGGGCAATATTCTGGTCTTCACGGACACGCCTGACGACTGCAGACGCGCCGCATAATCCAGGGCCTCGTCGCGCAGCGGATCGTCATCCGACGTCACGACCAGGGCCGGAGCCGCTCCCATCAGCCGCGTGCAAAGACACGGGGCGGCATAGGGATGCTGGCCGTCGCTCGCCTGGGCCAGATAATGGTCCCAGCCGTCCGACCAGCGCTGTTGAAGCCCGATCGCATCGGCCTTGCGAAAGGACACTGTCACCATGCGGGGGTCGAGCATGGGAGACAGAAGAACCTGCCCCGCAAGCTCTCCCGGCATGGCATCACGCGCCTTCAGAGCGAGGCTCGCAGCGAGGTTTCCGCCCGCCTCATCTCCGGCAACCAGCACCGGAGAATGCAGGTTGGCAAAGCGCTTGCGCTTGGCAAACAAATGCTTCAACGCCTCGAAAGCCTTTTCGAGCGCCCCTGGAAACAGGTTGCGCGTCGGCCCGCCGAAATCGGCTTCCACGACCAGGGCGCCGGTTTCTGCCATGGCCGCTGCGGCCGGTGCATCCCCCAGACGAGGTGGAGCTGCACCGAACGCATTGCCGGAAAAGTACAAAACGAGCGGCCGGCGCTTTCCTTTGCCAGTCCCGTCATAGACGCGGAACGGCAAGGGAAAGCGTATCTCTCCGTCCTCTCCGCTCTGCCATTCCTTGCTCATGCGATTCCGTGGCCATCTGCTGAATTCAGCTTCCGCTTGTTGGGTCTTTATATTATTATCCATTGAAGCGGCACAAGCCTTGCAAATCCGAGAGCTCTGTTCCGAAATTTTGAATAATAACCCTCTTATTGAGCTAGGGCGCAATTTATGGATCAGCTATCGGCGATGCGGGTGTTCACGAGAGTGGTGGAGACCGGCAACTTCTCCAAGGCGGCCCACTCGCTCAAGATGCCGAAGACCACCGTCACCACTGCGGTTCAGGCTTTGGAGGCGCATCTGGCGACCAAGCTCTTGAACCGAACCACCCGCAAAGTGGTGGTGACGACCGATGGCGCGCTCTACTACGAACGCGCGGCGCGTATTCTGTCGGAGCTGGACGAGCTCGATGGAAGTATCTCCAGCTCGCAGGCACAGCCATCAGGCAAGGTGAGAGTTGCTCTGTCTGGTGCCTTTGCCGATCGCATCATCATGCCGGCCCTGTGCGACTTCCACACGCGCTATCCGAAAATCCAGCTCGAATTCGATATTGGTGACCGGATCGTTGACTACGTCGCCGAGAATATCGACTGCGCCTTGCGGGCGGGCACGCCGACGGACCAGTCGCTTGTGGCCCGGAAAGTGGCAGACCTCGAACTGCGGACCTATGCATCGCCGATCTATCTCGAGCGGATGGGGTTCCCCCGCCACCCGCGCGATCTCGAAAACGGGCACTTCGGCGTCGGCTACATGAAAGCCTACGAAGGCCGTGTCTTCCCGCTGCAGTTTCGCAAAGAAGACGAAGAGGTCGAAGTCAGGCTGGATTATGTGATCTCGGTGAATGAATTCAGGAGCTACATGGCCGCAGCCGTTGCCGGCATCGGCGTCGCCCAGGCCATCGCCTTCACTGTCCGGGACTATGTGGATCGCGGCGAACTCGTTGAAATCTTGCCGGACTGGCCGCGCGATCCCGTCCCGCTCTACATCGTCTATCCGCAGACACGCCATTTGAGCAACAAGGTGCGGGTTTTTGTCGATTGGCTGGCGAAGAAGCTCAACGAAGCGAACCAATGCGAAGCGCAGCTCAAGTCCGCCGCGCCGAAGGCTGAGGCATGAGGTAAAAGTCTGATCCGGGCTCGGCCGCCATGCAAAGCAGGCGCTCTTTCGCAATTCCTTAAGACATCACTGCAACGGTGACGCCGAAACTGAAGGCAAAAGCATATGCGCACGATCACCGTAATACTGCTGCTGGTTCTCTCCGGCTGCTCCGGCACAGCCAATGGCGGACACCAATACGAGCCGCCTAAGAGCACCCCTTGGTCAGAAGGCACCTCGTAAGCCGCATTAGCGTTGGCAGTCGATTAAAATGCGGCCGAAGATCCTCGGAAGTCCCTGTTCATCAGCGCCGGAATAGGACCGTCTTGAAGCAAGAATTGGCCCCCATCAGGGGGCCAACACCGTTTAGGCTAAACGTCCGTCAAAGGTTGTTTGCCCGCTGCTGCATCATCATGAAAGTGTCGAAGGTGTAATCCGGCAGCTGCATCCAGAGATAGGCCTCCTTCTTGAATGCCAGCTGGCTATCGTAGATCTTCTTGAAACTCTCGTTCGACGCATTGATCTCGGCATAGGTGGACAGCGCCGCCTCGTAGCAAGCCATCATGATTTCCTGGCTGAACGGGCGCAAAACGGCACCAGACGCAGCCAATTCCTTGACGGAAGCCGGGTTCTTGACGTCGTATTTCGCCAGCATATTGGCATTGGCGAAGGCACAGGCGTCCTGCAGGATCGCCTGATAATGCGGGGGAAGGCTGTTCCACTTCTCCAGATTGACCATGGCATGGAGTGCTGCGCCCCCTTCCCACCAGCCCGGATAGTAGTAGTACTGCGCAACCTTGAAGAAGCCGAGCTTCTGATCGTCATAGGGCCCGACCCATTCGGTGGCGTCGATCGTGCCCTTCTCGAGCGCCGGGTAAATGTCGCCACCCGCGATCTGCTGCGGCACGACCCCGAGCTTTTCGACAACCTTGCCGGCGAAGCCGCCAATCCGCATCTTCAAGCCCTTGAGGTCGTCGACCGTATTGATCTCTTTGCGGAACCAGCCCCCCATCTGCGCACCGGTATTGCCGGCTGGCAGGCCGTACAGGTTTTGGGTGGCGAAGAACTCATTCAGCAGTTCGTTGCCGCCACCCTGATAGAACCAGGCGTTCTGCAGGCGCGCATTGAGACCAAAGGGAACGGCTGTGGCCAGCGCATAGGTCGGGTCCTTGCCCCAATAATAGTAGTTGGCGGTGTGAGCCATCTCGACCGTGCCGGCAGCGACCGCATCATTGGCCTGAAGCCCCGGCACAATCTCGCCGGCCGAAAAAACCTGGATCTCGAAGTTGCCATTGGTGGCCGCCTTGACGCGTTCGGCCACATCGCTTGCAGCACCAAAGATCGTGTCCAGTGCCTTCGGAAAAGATGATGTCAGCCGCCAGGTGATTTTCGGGTTCTCCTGCGCGATGGCGGGTGCCGCAAAAACGGCAGACGCGGCGACGCCCGCGCCGGCTGTGCCCGCATTGCGGATAAAGCTACGACGATCCATGAATTACCTCCCAATGTTGCCCCAAAGTCGTTTATCGCCTGCCCTCCCGGCAGCAATGCTTAAGCTAATCATCACATTTGGAATGTTTCAAGCACGACTGGATGGTGACATCCGTTCAGCCTCGCTTATCGGCGTCGTCAGCCGGTTGATCGAGAAGGTGGTGAACATCAGCACCCTGTGCGCGCCCGCCAGCGCTGGACGGACACTACCGGACGGCGCAAGAGACGGAAGCGATGTTCAAGGCGATGTTAGATCGACGTGCCGGCACGCCAGTTGTCGGGAGAGATCGACAGCTTGAGCGGAGGCCCCCCTTACGGCTCGTGCCGAAGAGCTTGTCCGTGATTGGCGTTTATGGAGGTTTTTGTTTAGTTGATTGCGGGGGCCTGATTGCACCGAGACTTGCATAAAGACCGCGTCGAGAGGGCTAGAATTGGCCCCTTCTGGGGCAGCACAATCATGGAACTAAGCCCGAATGAGGATGGCCCGAAAGTCGTTGACGTTGGTCAGCGTGGGTCCTGTGATGACCTGAGCGCCCAGTGCCGCGAAGAAGGAATGGGCGTCGTTGCGCTCAAGCGCCAAATGTGGATCGCCACCGCATTCTTCGGCCTTCCTCAGGATTCTAGGGCCGATAACGGCACCGGCCACTTCGGCCGCGCCGTCGACACCGTCTGTATCACAGGCCAACGCATGAATGCCCTCGGCCCCGTCTAGCTCAAGAGCAAGGGCTAGGCAGAACTCCGCATTGGGGCCGCCGACACCGTCACCCCGGCGGGTGACCGTCAGTTCTCCTCCAGACAGAAGAAGGATCGGCGGATCGCCCGGTTTCATGCCACGTTGCAACGCCAAAGCCTCTTTCGCCTGTGCTGCGGCAACCTCCCGCGCCTCACCTTCGAGCGCATCTCCCAGCAGGCGGACGTCGCATCCGGCATCCCGGGCCAGCACTGCAGCCGCCTCCAGCGACTGGCGCGGCGCGGCATAGATGACATTTCGGGTTCGCGTCAGGCGGGGATCATCGGGCTGCACGACGCCAGAGCCATGGGACAGTGCCTCTCTGACAGACTGAGGCACATCGACCTTCCATCGATCGATCACGCCAAGAGCATCCTGGGGCGTCGAGGGATCACCAACCGTCGGGCCGGAGCCGATGAAGGCCGGATCGTCTCCAGGTACATCGGAGATGATCAGCGCCAGCAGTTGCGCCGGCCAGGCCGCAGCGGCCAGTTGCCCACCCTTCACCCGGCTCAGATGCTTGCGCACCGTGTTAATCCGGTCGATCGGCGCTCCGGAAGTGAGAAGCGCCTGATTAACGGCCTGTTTCTCGGCGAGCGAGATGCCCGCGACCGGCTGGACCAGCAACGCGGAGGCGCCGCCTGATATCAGGGCGAGGACGAAATCGCCTTCGCCTGCACCTGCGACCAGGGAGAGCATGCGGGCTGTCGCTTTGAGGCCCGCCTCATCAGGCACCGGGTGGGCGGCCTCGACAATCTCGATCCCCTGACAGGGCCGGGCATAGCCATAGCGCGTGATGATGAAGCCCTCGCAGGCCCCCCAGGCCGCCTCAACGGCTTCGGCCATGCGCGCGCTCGCCTTGCCGGCACCGATCACAATCATGCGTCCCTTCGGCTTTTCGGGAAGGAAATCCTTCAGCGAGCGCATGGGGTCGGCGACCTCGATGGCCCGATCGAACAGGCGTCGCAGAAAAATGTCCGGTCGATCGATCATGGGATGTCCTTCACGCCGCTCGTGTCGCGGATGACGAGCTCCACCGCTGTGAGCGTCTCCGGCTGGGGGCGCTTGCCCTCCTCCAGCCAGGCCAGGATCGTGGCGGCAATGCTGCGGCCGAACTCGGCGATGCCGCAATGGACGGTGGAAAGGGCCGGATAGACCTGGCTGCATTCCTCGATATCATCGAAGCCGACCATGCGAAAATCTTGCCCGACACTGCGCTTCAGCTTGGCGAAGCCCGAGAGCATGCCGAGTGCGACGAGATCGTTGAAACAGATGGCGGCATCGATTTCGGGATGCGTCCGCGTCAGTGCCTCGGCGGCCTCGCGGCCGAAGCTGCGGCTTGCCCGCCCTGAGAGCACAAACGGCTCCATTCCGGCTTCGGTGAGCGCCTCCAAATAACCCGTCATGCGCTCGCGCGTGACGGCGCGGTCTGCGAGACCGCCAACAAATGCGATGCGGCGCGGGGTAAAGGAGAGGAGATGCCGGACGGCCATCAGGCTGCCGAGGCGATAGTCGGGGGCGGCAAAGGGAAACTGTTCGACGCGGGGATCGACCCTGCGCAGCACCTGCATGGTGGGAATGCCACCACGCGCAATGGCGTCAAACATGCCGCCGTCCTCGCCATAGGCGGGAGAGAGAACCAACGCCGAGACGCCATGCTCGATCATCGCGCCAACCACCTGAGCCTGGACGGCTGGATCCTCGTCTGTATTGGCGACGACGGTCGCATAGCCTTGGGCAGAAAGAGCCATCTGCAGCGAGGTTGCAAATTCCGTAAAGAACGGGTTTCGCAGATCATTGATGACTAGGCCGATCAAGCCGACATTCGAGGACCGGAGGTTGGCGGCAGCGCGGTTATAGACATAGCCGACCTTGTCCATCGCCTCGCGGACCAGGCGACGGGTCTCCTCCTTGACCAGCAGACTATTCTGCAGGACGAGGCTGACGGTGGATTTGGAAACCCCCGCCACGCGCGCCACATCGATGATCGTCGGCCGCCGTTCCATTGCCGTCAGTATACCCCATTCAGCTCAGCGAGAACGCGCATCCTTCTCACGGCAAGCTCCGGATCGGCAAGCAGATTTGCCTGATCGGCCAGCCGGAACACCTCCGCATAGTGGACGATGTCACGGCTCGATTGGAAGCCCGCCGGCATGATGAAGTGCCGCTGGTGGCCGTTCAGCCAGGCGAGAAAAGCAATGCCGGCCTTGTAGAACCGCGTCGGGGCGCGGAAGATTTCGCGGCTGAGCGGCACGGTCGGTTTCAGCAGGCGGTGATAGGTTTCAAGATCGCCGGCAGCGAGCGCGTCAAGCGCCTGCGAGGCCGCCGGTGCGATGGCGGCGAAGATGCCGAGCAGCGCATGGGAATAGTGCTTGCCGTCGCCGGCGATCAGGTCGGCATAGTTGAAGTCGTCGCCGGTGTAGAGCCGCACACCCTCCGGTAGGCGGGAACGAAACGCCTCCTCATGCGCCTGATCAAGCAGCGAGATCTTGATGCCGTCAACCTTGCCGGGGTTCTCGCCGATCAGGTTGAGCACGAAGTCGCTTGCGACCGCGACGTCCTCGCTGCCCCAGTAGCCCTTCAGCGCCGGATCGAACATGTTTCCCAGCCAATGCAGGATGACAGGTTCGCGCGCGCCGTCGATCAGCCGTCGATAGACCGAGCGGTAGACGTCTGGCCCGGCTCCCATGGCGGGGAAGGCACGCGAGGCCATCAGGATCAACTGCCCGCCGGCCGCTTCGATGGCTTCCGCCTGTGTCTGATAGGCCGCGGCAATTTTGTCTGCGGTGGTGAGGTCAGCGAGCGCAACGTGGTCGGTCCCGGCACCGCAAGCAACGCGCGGCTTCATCGGATGCGCCTTAGCGGCCACCATCGTCCGCTGGATCAGTTCCAGCGCCGTCGGCCAGTCAACGCCCATGCCGCGCTGGGCTGTGTCCATGGCTTCGGCCAGACCGAGGCCCTGATCCCAAAGCGAGGTGCGGAAGGCGAGAGTGCCCTCCCAGTCGACCGCAGGCCGCGTGTCCCAGGGATTGCGCTCACGAAGCGGGTCGGAGACGACATGGGCGGCGGCAAAGGCCGTGCGGGTCTGGGGCCGCGTCGGAGCACGCGGTGTGAGCGGCGTTCCTGTGAGGCGATAGTCTTGGATACGGCCATCTGCGCTGGGCAAGGTAATCATGTATGAGATCCCTGAGTTTGGACGGGGAGGTCGAAGACGAGGATGCCGTCGAGACCACCCTCGGCATGGGCAACCAGACTGGCGCCGAAGCGCTTGTGATCCGGATGGACCTGATAGGCTTCGAGGGCTGCCCAGTCGGCGAAATCGGCAACGAAGCCGTGCAGATAGCCGCGTTCGATGCGCTCCGGGCTTTCGCTGCGGCCCGATGTAATCGACAGCAGCCCCGGCACCTTGCCTTCGATCTGATGCAACTCGGCGAAGAGGTCGTCGGCGACGGCAGGCGAGACCGACGGCTGGAAACGGATGAGCACGATGTGGCGGATCATGACTTGGCTCCGTGATCGGCCTTGATCATGTCGGCTGCCTTTTCGGCGATCATGATGGTCGGTGCATTGGTGTTGGACGAGACCACGGTCGGCATGATCGAGGCGTCGATGACGCGCAGGCCTTCGATACCGTTGAAGCGCAGACGTGGATCGACGACGGCCGCAGGGTCCGAGCCCATGCGGCAGGTGCCAGCGGGGTGATGATCGGTCTTCGAATGGCGGCAGGCATAGTCGAAATAGTCCTGCTCTGTCTGCACATCCGGACCTGGCAGGCGCTCGGCCTTGACGAAAGGCTTGAGCGCATCCTGGCGCATGATGTCCCTCGCGATCTTCAGACCCCGGATCGACATCTCGCGGTCGTGCGGATCTGCCCAGTAGTTGGGATCGATCAAGGGGGCGGCGAGAGGATCGGCCGAGCCGAGCCGGACGGTGCCGCGTGACCTCGGCCTCAGATAGGCGGAATTCAACGTCACGCCGCCGTTTGCCATCGCGGCCACACCGGCCTCGATGCCGGAGCCGAGGCCGAGATGGAACTGGATATCCGGCGAGCGGGCTTCCGGATCGGCATACCAGAACCCGCCTGTTTCAAAGAGGCTTGAGGCGACCGGGCCGGATTTGGTCAGCAGATATTGCAGGCCGGCCAGCACCGAGAGATGCGGCTTGGCGAAGCGGTCATAGGTATGCGGCCCGGTGCATTCGGCGATGACGAAGAGATCGAGATGGTCCTGCAGATTGGAGCCGACGCCGGGCTGATCGAAGACCACGGGCACACCGACCGAAGCTAGATGGTCGGCAGGGCCGATGCCTGAGAGCATCAGGAGGCGCGGACTACCGATTGCGCCCGACGAGAGCAGCACCTCCCGTTCGGCACGCACCACGCCTTCGCCAGCGAGTTCGACGCCGACTGCGCGCCCGTTTTCGACCACCAGCTTCAGCACCTGCGCGTCCGTGCGGATGGTGAGATTGGGCCGTTTGCGCGCGGGGTTGAGATAGGCAATCGAGGCCGAGGAGCGGCGGACATTGCGCTGGGTCAGCTGGTAGTATCCGACGCCATCCTGCGTCTCGCCCGTCATGTCGCCGTTGAAGGGAATGCCGAGTTCGGCGGCCGCCTTGAAATAGGCCTCGCAGATCGGCAGCGGCGCCGAAGGCTGGCTGACCCCAAGCGGACCGCCCTTGCCGTGATAGCGGTTATTGAAGCTGTCATTGTCCTCGGCCTTGCGAAAGTAAGGCAGGACGTCCTCGTAGGACCAGCCTTCGCAGCCCATCTGGCGCCAGTCATCATAGTCGAGGGCATTGCCACGGGTATAAATCTGCGCGTTGATGCTGGAGCCACCGCCGATGACCTTAGCCTGGGTGTAGCGGATCACCATGTTGTTCATGTGCCGCTGCGGCACCGTGCTCCACCCCCAGCTGCCGATGCCCTTGGTCATCTTCGCAAAACCGGCCGGCAGATGGTAGAAGGGATGCCAGTCGCGCCCGCCAGCCTCAAGCAGGAGCACGTTGAAATCGGGATTTTCCGACAGCCGGGCCGCAAGCACCGAGCCCGCCGAACCGCCACCGACAATGATAAAATCAAAAGCTTGCCGCATTGATATCTCCTAGAGGCGGGCGGGCGACAGTCCGCCATCGACCGGAATGACGGCCCCATTGGCGAAGGCGAAACGTCCTTCCGCTAGCGGCACGACCACGCTGCCGATATCGGTCGGCTGGCCCCAGCGCTGTGCAGGCACAAGCCCGCCCTCAATCCGCGCCGTGTATTTGTCCTTCACGCCCGCCGTCATCTCGGTCTCGATGATACCGGGTCTGAGCTCAAAAACGCCGATGCCATGCGGTGCGAGGCGGAGCGCGAAGAGCTCCGCCATCATGCCGGCACCGGCCTTGGAGATGCAGTATTCCGCCCGCTCGATCGAGGCCATGCTGGCGCTTACTGAGGTCACGAAGACAATCGAGCGATAGCTGTCGGACGCGGTCGCCAACATGCGTCGCGCAACTTCCTGGGCGAGGAAGAAGGCGCCGCGCAGATTGACACCCAGCACAAAGTCGAAGCTGTCGGGCGTCAAAGCGAGCATGTCGCCACGCACTTTGGCGGGCACTCCGGCGTTTGACACGAAGGTGGTGACAGGGCCGAAGCGTGCTTCGACCTGGTCGAGGACAGAGGCTGCGTTGTCGATATCCTGCAGGTCATGGCGAACGTAGATGGCAGCGTCACTCAGTTCCTCAAGTGCCGCCTGGACCTGTGGTGCATCTTCCTCGGACCTCGACGCCAGCGCGAGTTTGTAGCCGGCGCCGGCCAGTTCGCGGGCAATGCCGAGGCCGATGCCCTGCTGGCCTCCGGTAATCAGTGCGACCTTGCTCACTGTCTGAACTCCGTTTCGATGATGTGGTGGCCCGAGCGCAGAGCGAGTGCTGCAATCGTCAGGGCCGGGTTAACGGCAGCCGAGGTCGGCAGGATCGACGCGTCGACGATGAAGAGGTTGCTATGATCGTGGCTGCGCCCGAAACTGTCGACCACGCTGGTCATCGGGTCCGAACCCATGCGCGCCGTTCCGCATTGATGAGAAGGCGTGCGCCGGTCGAAGGGACGCGATAGGACGACCGGGTAGCCGGCTTTCCGGATGAGGGATTTCAGCCGGTCGACCAAAGCGAGGTGCGCCTGCCAGTTCGACCGTTTCCAGTCGAGCATGATCCGGCCGTTCCGGACCGTCACGCGGCTCTCCGGGTTGGGCAGATCCTCGGACATGGCATAAAGATCGATCGAGCGATCTGCGATCCAGTGGGCGAGCGGTCGCGGCAGCGGCGAGCTCGAAGCGAGGATCGGGCCGGTGATCTTGCCGAGAAGCTGGATATTGCCGAGCGGTTCGCCATTCGGCCCGCCCGTCAGGTAGAAGTCATTGACCAGCAGGGTCTTCTGGTAGATCGACGGATTGCGCCTGAACGGATGGAGCGCCAGGACCGCCGAACAATTGTGGTTCATGAAGTTGCGACCAACCTGGTCGGAGCGGTTTGCCAGACCTCGCGGGTGGTTTTCATTCGCCGATGACAACAGGATCGCAGCGCTTCTGACGGCACCAGCTGAGAGAACCACCAGCGGTGCGTTCAGTATCTTTGTCTCACCTTGGTTCACCACCTCGACACCAGTGATCTTTCCGCCCTCACCCGCCAGCAGGCGCGTGACTTCACATCCCGTCGCAAGCGAGACGTTCGGATGTCGAAGCGCTGCGGCGAGGCTCACCGTCTCCGCATCCTTCTTGCCGCCGCAGGTATCCGGGAAGGCGTCCCAGGTCGTTTTCCCATGGGCGAGCCATTGGTCGATATCGACACCGAGTGGCAGGGAGGCCGGGTGGAGACCGACGGATTTCAGCCGACGGCGCAGATCGGCGATCGAGGGCTCGTCAGGTACAGGCGTGTGGTCATAGGTGCCAGAATGCGGCGGCTCGGTTGGGTCTTCGCCCAGCGTTCCCCGGACCTCGAACAGGTGTTCGGCCCTCTGATACCAGGGCTCCAGACTGTCGTAACCGATCGGCCAGCCCGGCGTCGTTCCGCCTAGATGGCGCAGGGGGGAGAAATCCTCGCGGCGATAGCGCAGCAGCACCGCGCCGTAGAATTTCGAATTGCCGCCGACATTGTAGTAGTTGCCGGGGTTGAAGGGCTGGCCGTCGCCGTCGAGCCATTCTTCCTTCGGCCTGAAATGCGCCTTGCCGAAAATGGCTTCCGCGTCCCGATCGGCAGGGGAAGGCTGCAACCTTTCGCCCTTCTCGACGATCAGAATTCGCTTGCCCGTCGGTGCAAGCTGGGCTGCGAGCGTTGCGCCCCCCATGCCGGAACCGATGATGATGACGTCTGCGTCGCTCATGGCCGGATACGCTCTTGCGTCTTCGGATCGAAAGCCACGGCCTTTTCCATGTTGACTGCAAATTCGAAATCATCACCACCTGATATATCGACATCGGCCCGCATGCGCGCGATGACATCCTTGCCGCCGAGGCACATGGTGACGAATGTGTCGGAGCCGGCGGGTTCGGTGACGATGACACGGTTCTTCAAGCTGACGATATTCTGCGATTTGCGGTCGGCACCATCAGGATCGGTAATCGCCTCGGGGCGAATGCCAAGCAGGATCTCACGCCCGTCCCAGGCGGCAAGACTCGGCTGGCTAAAGGCGAGCGGGCTCTTCGACCCATCCCCCAGCACGACTTCGGCATGGGGCGTTCCCTCGCGGACGACGACACGCGCAGGCACGACATTCATCGCCGGACTTCCCATGAAGGTCGCGACGAAGACATTGGCCGGGGTGTCGTAGATTTCCTTGGGCGTACCGAGCTGCTGGATATGACCCTTGTTCATGACCGCGATGCGAGTCGAGAGCGTCATCGCCTCGATCTGGTCGTGGGTGACGTAGACGATGGTGCGCTTGAGCTTGGCATGCAGCTTCTTGATCTCGGTGCGCATGTCTACGCGCAGCTTGGCGTCGAGGTTGGACAGCGGCTCGTCGAACAGGAAAACGTCGGGATCGCGCACCAAAGCGCGGCCCATGGCGACACGCTGGCGCTGGCCACCGGAGAGCTGGCCAGGCTTACGGTCGGTGAGATGATCGATCTGCAGCAGCTTGGCGACATCGAGCAATGCCTTGTCGCGTTCCGGCTTCGGCACGCCATGCATCTCCAGCCCGAAGGTGATGTTCTGGCCCACGGTCATGTTGGGGTAGAGCGCATAGGACTGGAAGACCATCGCGATATTGCGCTTCGATGGATGGACCCCGTTGATGACCCGGTCCCTGATCGCGACCTCGCCCGAGGAAATGCCCTCGAGCCCGGCGATCATGCCGAGCAGAGTCGACTTGCCGCAGCCGGAGGGGCCGACGAGCACGAGGAACTCGCCCTCCTCGACCGAGATGTCGACACGGTGCAGAACTTCCAACTGTCCGTAGGACTTGGTGACGTTCCGGATGTCGAGAAAACCCATGATCTTATCCTTTGACTGAACCGGCCATCAATCCGCGCACGAAATAGCGCCCGGCGACGACGTAAACGAGAAGGGTGGGAAGGGCAGCGATGATCGCGCCCGCGAAGTGGACGTTGTATTCCTTCACACCCGTGGAGGACTGGACGAGGTTGTTGAGCGCTGCCGTCATCGGCTGGCTCGTGCCGCCGAACGAGACGCCGAACAGGAAGTCGTTCCAGATATTGGTGAACTGCCAGATGACGGAGACGACGGTGATCGGGCCGGAGACCGGCAGCAGGATGCGCCAGAAGATGCGGAAGAAGCCGGCGCCGTCGATCTGTGCTGCCTTGACCAGCTCGGTCGGGAACGTGGCGTAGTAGTTGCGGTAATAGAGCGTGGTGAAGCCGATGCCATAGACCACATGCACCAGGACCAATCCGGGGACCGTGCCGGCAAGCCCGAGCTTGCCCAAGACCAGTGCCATCGGGATCAGCACGATCTGGAACGGGATGAAGCAGGAAAACAGCATCAGACCGAAGACGATGGTGTCGCCGCGGAAGCGCCATTTAGTGAGCACGTAGCCGTTGAGGGCGCCGAGGATGGTCGAGATCGCCACGGCCGGCACGACCATCAGGATCGAGTTCAGGAAGTAGGGCCTGAGGCCGGTGGGCGACACGCCGATCTGGGCGGTCGACCAGGCGGAGCGCCAGGCATCCAGCGTCCAGGTTTCTGGCAGTGCCATCATGTTGCCACCGGTGATCTCCGGCAGCGGCTTCAGCGAGTTGATGCCCATCACATAGAGCGGCAGAAGGTAGAAAAGCGCGAAGAGGAGAAGCACCAGATAGATGAAGGTGCGGGTGACGCGACCGGTCCTGACGGCGGTGTCCTGGCTGACGGCAGACATCAGTTCTTCTCCTTCAGTTCGGCATAGAGATAGGGAACCATGATGGCCGCGATGGTCATCAGCATGATCACGGCAGAGGCCGAGCCGACGCCCATCTGATTGCGGGTGAAGGTGTAGGAATACATGAAGGTCGCGGGCATCTCGGTGGCGCGGCCCGGGCCACCGCCGGTCAGCGCAATCACGAGGTCGTAAGACTTGATCGCCAGGTGGCTGAGGATGACGAAGGCGGAGAGGAAGGCGGGGCGCAGCATCGGGATGACGATGCGCCGGTAGAGCTGGAAGCTTGAGGCACCGTCGATCTGGGCGGCTTTCAGGATCTCGTTGTCGATGCCGCGCAGGCCGGCGAGGAACATGGCCATGACAAAGCCGCTGCTCTGCCAGACCGCAGCAATCACGATGGTATAGATCGCCATGTCATTGTCCTTGATCCAGGTGAACGAGAAGCTTTCCCAACCCCAGAGATGCATGATGCGTTCAAGACCGATGCCCGGATCGAGGAACCATTTCCAGGCCGTGCCCGTGACGATGAAGGACAGCGCCATGGGATAGAGATAGATCGGGCGCAGCAGCCCCTCGCCGCGGATCTTCTGGTCGAGGAAGATCGCCAGCATCAGGCCGAGTGCCGTGCAGATGACGATGTAGAGGCTTGCAAAGATCGCGATGTTGCTGATCGCGATGTGTCAGTTCTCCTGAGCCCAGAGGCGGCTGTAATTGCTAAAGCCGACAAAGGTGTAGAGCGGCAGCATCTTGGAGCCGGTAAACGACAGGAAGATCGTGAACAGGATGAAGCCGTAGACAAACAGGAGGGTGACAGCGAAGGATGGTGCCAGCACCACTTTCGGCAGCCAGTCCTGTATGCGCGTGCGCAAGTCTGCCCCAGTCGAGCTTGTCATGAGGTTTCTCCTGAAATGATCTGGCTAGAACGACGCCGCCTCTCACCTGAAGGCGGCGTCGGAGGTGTCGCGGGCAACGAGGAGCATCACCCGCGACGGGAGGTCACTTGGCTGCGGCGACGGCTTCGCCGAGCGCCTTGGCGGCCTCGGCACCATCCTTGAAGCCACCGTTGAAGGCCTTGGTGACGACGTCATAGACGGCGTTCTTCACGGCAGCCGGCGCTGCATGGCCATGGGCCATGGAGCCGAAGAGCGAACCGGCCGTGCTGGCTTCCGCTAGATCCTTCATGCCCTTCTTGCCGCAATCGTCGAAGTCCGTGTCCGGCACGTCGGTGCGGGCCGGAACCGATCCCTTGACGACGTTGAAGGCCGACTGGAACTTTGGGCTTTCGATCGACGAGGCCATGGTCATCTGCGCCTTGATCTTGTCGTCGCCCGAGACGTTGAACATCGCGAACTGGTCGGAGTTGAACGTCACGGAGCCCTGAGTGCCGGGGAAGCGGATGCAGACGAAGTCTTCGCCTGGCTTCTGGCCCGCCTTCAGGAATTCGCCCTTGGCCCAGTCGCCCATCATCTGCATGCCGGCCTTGCCTTCGATAACCATGGCCGAGGCCAGGTTCCAGTCGCGGCCGGAGAAATTGTCGTCGGCGTAGCTGCGCAGCTTGATCAGACGATCGAAAGCGTCAGCCATGTCAGGACCGGAGAGTGTGGCTTCGTCGAGTTCGATGAAGGCCTTCTTATAGAAATCGTTGCCCTTGGAGAGAACGACACCATCGAAAACGGTCGCGTCCTGCCACGGCTGGCCACCATGGGCCAGCGGGGTGATGCCGTTTGCCTTCATCTTGTCGAGAACGGCCACGAGTTCGTCCCAGCTCTCGGGTGCCTTGCCACCGGCTGCATCGAGGGCTGCCTTGTTGATCCAGACCCAGTTGGTCGAATGCACGTTGACGGGCGCTGCGATCCAGTGGCCGTCATACTTCGAGAACTTCTGCAGCGCTTCCGGCACGACCTTGTCCCAGCCTTCGGCAGTGGCGACTTCGTCGAGATTGCCGAGAGCGCCCTGCTCTGCCCAGTCGAGGATGTCGAAACCGAGCATCTGGACCGCCGTTGGCGGATCGCCTGCGGTGACACGGGCACGCAGCGCGGTCATGGCGGCTTCACCGCCGCCCCCGGCGACCGGCATGTCGACCCAGCCGATGCCCTTGGTGTTCAGATCCTCCTTCAGAACGTTCAGGGCTGCGGCTTCACCGCCCGAGGTCCACCAGTGGAGCACCTCGACATCGGTGGCTTGAGAGATGCCGGCGGTGCCCGCCAGCATGGTACCGGTAATCAGCATGGTCTTGAAAAGGCTACGCATGTTATTCCTCCTGTTTGATGCGTTGCTTTCAATCGTTCCGGAAGTCAGTCGCGTACCCAGTTCGGCCGTGTCTTGCCGATGCGCATGACGACTGATTTGATCTCCAGGAATTCGTCGAGGCCGTAGCGGCCATTCTCGCGGCCCTGGCCGCTTTGCTTGAAGCCGCCGAAGGCGACTTCCGGGAAGCCATCCATCCAGGTGTTGGTCCAGACGGTGCCGGCTTCCGCGCGGCGCGCAAAGGCAAGGCAGGTGTGGACGTTCTCGCTCCAGACGCCGGCGGACAGGCCGTAGGACGCGTCATTGACAAGGGAGACGGCCTCTTCCAGCGTCTTGAAGGTGAGAACCGCAAGCACCGGGCCGAAGACCTCCTCGCGGGCAATCGGCATATCCGGGCTGACATTCGTGACTACCGTCGGCGCGAAGAAATCGCCGGGCAGGCCCGGATGGCGGACGGCTTGACCGCCGAGGGCAAGCTTCGCGCCTGAGGCGAACGCATCGCGCACATAGGCGGCAATCTTCTGCTGATGGGCCTCAGAGATGATGGCGCCAACCTGGGTCTCGGGATTGAGCGGATCGCCAAAGGCGACCTTGCGGGAGAGCGTCACGACCTTTTCGACCAGGGCTTCCGCGATGTCCTCGTGCACGATGATACGGCTGCCGGAATTGCAGCATTCGCCGGCATTGAAATAGACGCCGAAGGTGATCGCATCGGCGGCTGCATCGAGATCGGCGTCCGGGAAGACGACCTGCGGGTTCTTGCCACCCAGTTCGAGCGCGACCTTCTTCAGCGTCTTGGAAGCTGCCGCGCTGATCGCCTTGCCGACGGCGGTTGAGCCAGTGAAGCTCACCATGTCGACAGAGGCATGTTCCGCCATCAGCGCGCCGACCGGCTGGCCGAAACCGAGGACGATATTGACCACACCGGCGGGCAATCCCGCCTCGATCAGCAGTTCTCCGAGCATCACTGTGGTCGACGGCGTCATTTCCGAAGGCTTGATCACGCAGGTGCAGCCAGCCGCGAGCGCAAAAGGCAGCTTCTGGCTGAGGATCCAGAAGGGGAAGTTCCAGGGCGTGATGATGGAGACGACGCCGATCGGCTGCTTCAACACCACGGCCAGCATGTCCTCGCCAAGCGAATTGTGGCTGTCGCCATGCAGCGTGCGGGCGAGCGCTGCCGCATAACGCCAGAGGTCGGCTGCACCGGCGACTTCACCGCGCGCCTGGGAAATCGGCTTGCCGCTTTCCAGCGTTTCGAGGAGCGCCATGCGCTCGACATTCGCCGCGATGAGGTCGGCCACTTTCAGAAGCAGCGTCGAGCGCTCCTTGCCGGTCGCGCGGCTCCACTTGCCGTCGTCGAACGCCCGTCTTGCCGCCGCAATCGCGGCCTCCGTTTCCGCCGTGCCGCCACGCGCGGAGCGGCTGACAACAACGCCATGGGAGGGCGAGATCCTGTCGAAGGTCGCGCCATAGGCGCTTCCCTGCCAGATCCCGTCGATCAGGTGGCGGCCTTCGAAGGGAGCGTCCGGCAGCGGATGGGCGACGACTGAGGTCATGGTCATGTCGTTCATGTCATTCTCCCGAGAATGCGGGTTTGCGTTTCGCCCTGAAGGCGGCGACACCTTCGTCGCGATCGGCGCTAGCGGCAATCGCGGCACTGCCCAGCGCCTCGATCATGGCATCGCGATCTTCGCCTCGGCCCGCATGGATCATGAATTTGGAGACCTCGACGGCGCGCGGGGAAAGGCTCAGAACCGACTGAGCCATGCTTCGGGCCGTCTCGGCGGGGGTCGCCGAAACCTCGGCGACAAATCCGAAGGCATGGGAACGCTCGGCGGAGATCCGCCGGCCGAACAGCGCCATTTCCTTGAGGATCGGTTCCGGCAAGAGGCGGGCCAAACGCTGCGTGCCGGACCAGCCGGGCACGATGCCGACATGGGCTTCCGGAAGGGCGATCGTGGCTGATGGTGCCATGACCCTGATATCGCAGGCGGCGGCTAGCTCCAGACCGCCACCGAAGGCATGACCTGCCATGGCCGCGATCACCGGCTTCGACAGGCGTGCCAGACGATCGAAGATGCGGTGCCCGTCGCGCACCCAGTGGCGGGCAAACTCGGCAGGCGTCAGATCGCCCCAAGCGTTGATGTCGGCACCGGCGCAAAAGGCGCGCTCGCCTTCTGCCGTGACAATCACGCAGCGGACATCGCCCATCAGTTCCAGCCGGTCGAGATGGCCGGAAAGCTGCTCCAGCATCTCGACCGTGAAGGCGTTGAGTTTCGCCGGATTGTCCAGCCGGATTTCGGCAATGCCGTCTGCTATCGTCAGGTGAACGGCACTCATGGCATCCACCCCATCGGTTCCTTCGACAGCAGCGCCGTGGAGATCACGAGCGCATCCGGAGCGACGGTCACCCGACCCTGCGATGCCGCGACGATGTCCCGTTCCGGTTCGATGCCCGGCATGATCTCGGTTGCGACGAGACCACTCTCCGTCAGCCGCATGACGCAGCGCTCGGTAATGTAGAGCACATCCTGTCCCTGCTCACGGGCCCTTTTGCCGGAGAAGGTGACGTGCTCGACCTTGTCGACCATCTTGGTGAACTTGCCGGGGCTGCGGACATGGATGCGGTCTTCCGTCAGTTCTACCGCGGCACCGGCCTCGAACCAGCCGGAAAAGACGATCTTCTTCGCATGCGCCGTGATGTCGACGAAGCCGCCGCAGCCGGCTGTCAGATAGGGTTTCTTGCCGAGCTTCGAGACGTTGACATTACCCTCCACGTCCACCTCCAGGAAGGAGAGGAAGGACACATCGAAGCCGCCGCCCTGGAAGTAGATGAACTGCTGCGGTGACGGCACGAAAGCATCCGCATTCGAGGCGCAGCCAAAGGCGAAGTCGGTGAGCGGCATGCCGCCGACTGCTCCCTGCTCAATCGCCCAGGTAATGGACTCCGGATGCCCCTCTTCGAGCAGAATGCGCGGCACCTGTGCGCTGATGCCAAATCCAAGATTGGCCGTCATGCCGGATTTCAATTCAAGCGCTGCGCGCCGTGCGATGACTTTCTCGACGCCGTGTTCTGCCAACTTGAAGCTCGACCAGGGCCGCATGATCTGGCCTGAAATTGCCGGATCGTATGGCGTCTCGCAGGTCTGTTTCTGCTCGGGATCGAGGACAACCAGGTCTACGAGATGACCGGGTACCCGCACGTCATGCGGACGCAGACTGCCGGATGCCGTCATGCGACTCACCTGCGCGATGACAAGGCCGCCATTATTGCGCGTCGCGATCGCCTGTTCAAGTCCGCCGAGATAGGCGCCCTCGTGTTCGTAAGTGAGGTTGCCGCGCTCGTCGGCCGTGGTGGCCCTGAGAATGCAGACATCGGGATAGATGTTGGGGAAGTGGAGCCAGGTTTCGCCGGCGAATTCGACACGGTTAACAATGGGGCGGGTGGCTGCGCTGTCATTCATGGCGCAGCCCTCGCGGACCGGATCGACGAAGGTGTCGAGGCCGATGCGGGTCAGCACGCCGGGGCGCCGGGCTGCGGCCTCGCGGTGCATGTCAAACATGATGCCGGAGGGGACGTTATAGGCCTCGACCCTGTTCTCGACGACCATCTTCCAGATCTCGGGCATCGGCAGGCTCGACGGACCGGACGGATAGGAGCCGGCCAGCACGCGGCTGATCAAGCCGTCTTTTGCGATATGGTCGATGCCCTTGACGCCATACATGTCGCCCGCGGCAATCGGATGCAGCATGGTGAGATTGCGCGGATGGCCTTCCGCCTCGAAACGGCGACCGAGGGCGGCCAGGACGAAATCCGGGCAACCGAGCGCGGAGGACGAGGACACGGTGACGACAGCGCCATCGTGAATGCGCGAGACCGCCTCTGCAGGGGCAACAAGCTTGCTCAACGCACATCTCCGTAGTTTACCTCGACTCGCACGCCCCGCGCTGCGGCTTCGCGCACGGCAAGCGCGACTGCGAGCGACTTCACGCCATCGAGACCGGTGGCTGCAGGCTCTCCTTGGCCGGCGACGGCGGCGTGGAAGCGCCGAACGCCTTCGGCATAGAGATCATGGTGGTCGAAGCCGATCACCTCGCGGCCCGAGGCCGTCACCAGTTCGATCGAGCCGATGGGGTTCTGTGTCATGACATCGCGAGCGAAGATCGAACCTTCGGTGCCATGCACTTCGAGACCCGAGCCGGCGAAAGGATGGGTGAAACTTTCATGGCTCATCACCATGACGCCTGACGGCATGGCCCAGACGGACATGGCCGAATCCTCGACTCCCTCGCCGAGGCCAGAACTTGTCATCTGTGCGACAACCGAATTCGGGTCTTCGCCAAGAAGGAAGCGGGCCACATCGGCATCGTGAACGGTGATATCGGGAATGACACCACCGCCCGCGGCGGGTGCATTGATCCTCCAGCCCTGAAGATGCGGCGGCAAGAAGACGGCATGATGCAGACGCAGGGAGAGCACACGGCCAATGCGGCCGGAGGCGACGAGTGAGCGCACGGCACGGTGACTGCCGGAGCAACGCAGATGGTGATTGGTGGCAAAGACGAGCCCGGCTTCTTCGGAGGCGCGCACCATCGCAGCGGCATCCTCAAGAGTAAGCGCCAGAGGCTTCTCGCAGAGCACATGCTTCCCGGCCTTTATGGCGGCAAGCGCCTGCGGCAGATGCTTTTCATTGGTGGTCGAGATGTAGACGGCATCGACCTGGGGGCTCGCCAGAAGGGCGTCCAGATCTGCGCCTGATTGCGGGATTTGGTGCTCGTCAGCAAACGCCCGGGCGCGTTCTGCCGATCCGCTCAGGACACTGACAATCTCGTCTTGCTGGGCACGGATCGCGCCGACCATGTATTGGCGCGCAATTGTACTGGCTCCGATCAGGGCCCACCGCATTGCCATTTCCTTTCACAATCTCTATTTGGATCGTTCCAAGATGTATGGAACGTTCCAAATTGTGTGTCAAACGAAAATTTCGCAAGAAAAATGCCGATGTCTTGTCGATCGCAATGTTGAACCCTTTAAGCGGCAATCCTGGACCTTCCCGAAGATCTTTTCCCGGCGCCGAAATCCATACTGTTTGACGCCCCGACGTCCGCATCCGATCCGGAGAGCTCAAAGAAGGTTCCGATTTCGTGGTCGCGCTCGCTGAAGAAGGATGACTCTGGTTGTCGCGACCCAGGAGATGGGCGCGCAGCGTGGCTGACCGCGTTGTTGATACGGAAGAGTGGCAGATTAACGAGATGCACGTGCCTGCAACATCTTCGTTGCTCCCGAGCAGGAAAGCACCAAGCGCTTTCTAGCGACGATCCATGCACGAGTGCCGAAGCATTGACATACGCCCTCCTGCATCCGCCACGTCTGCTGGCAAATCGAGCATGAGGCGTGGGGATGATGGCTCGTTACAATTTGTCAGGCCGCCTGAGCCGCCAGGAAAGACCGAAGACGATCAGTTTGCGGATCGCGAAGCACCTCGTGCGGGTCCCCCTCCTCAGCCACCACACCCTGACTGAGAAACAGGACCTTGTTGGACACCTCACGGGCGAAGTTCATTTCATGCGTCACGACGATCATGGTGCGCCCCTCCTCTGCCAGGCTTCGCATGACGCGCAGCACTTCGCCTACGAGCTCGGGATCAAGCGCGCTTGTCGGCTCGTCAAATAGAATGAGTTCCGGCTCCATGGCGAGCGCCCGGGCAATTGCCACGCGCTGTTGCTCGCCCCCCGATAGGAAAGCCGGATAGGCATCGCGGCGGTGCGACAGCCCGACCTTGGCAAGATAGAAGTCTGCCCGCTCCTGAGCTTCCGACTGCGTGAGCCCCTTGACGCGCGTAGGACCCAGCATGACGTTTTGCCGTGCTGTCATGTGCGCCCAGAGATTGAACTGCTGGAAGACCATGGTGACGCGCGCCCGGTAGGCGCGAAGTGCGGCCTCGTCGGCCACGGACAGGTCACCGCTCCGGTCCTTGCGGCAGATGAGCGGCGTACCGTCCAAGGCGATCGTTCCCGAAGTCGGACGCTCAAGAAAGTTGAGGCAGCGCAAAAACGTGCTCTTGCCCGATCCGGAAGACCCGATCATGGAAATGACATCGCCCTTGCTAGCGCTCAAGGAAACACCCTTCAACACCTCGACGGCACCGAAGGACTTGTGAATGCTGTTTGCGGAAAGCATGGTCGTCATCTTGGTTCTCACGGGCTGAGGAGTGGGCCGTCCCGGAAAGGACGAGTGCCGGCAATCTTGCCGAGCCGCTTGTTAATTTCAGCGATCCGGGTGGCTGGGCGCGCGTAAAAGACGCCCGATGTGCTGGCGGCGACAGGATGCAGGTCCCCCGTCACAGGATCGGTGATTTCGGCAACGACTTCGCCCTGGCGTACGTGGTGGCCAAGGGGCACCCTATAGGAAACAAGCCCCGAAATCGGCGCGACCAGAGCCTCCGAACCGGCAAGTGGAGTGGCTTCGCAGGAGAGCGCCGGGACAATCGGTTCGCCGGCGAGTACGCCGATATGCCGAAGGTAATCCACCAAGGCTCGCGCATCCCCTGCCGCAACCTTGCGGTCGACATCCATGCGTCCCCGCAGTTCGAGCGTGCAACTGCAGCAGCCCTGAGGGACAGGTTTATCGGGAAAGGCCTCAGCGATTGCGCCCCACGGCTTGGTCAAGGCCTCATCGAACGGCTCACCGCCGGAAACATCGGCCACGAGCACGGCGCGGCAGCGGGTGAGCGCTGCAAGCGGAAGTACACGCTCCAGCGAAACCGGCTGTGTGTACAGGTGCACCTCTGCCTCGCCGTCGCAATGCAGATCGATGACCACGTCGGCTGGTAGAGCAAGCCGCATCAGCACATGGCGCAGCCGATCGCTGGGCGCGGACGGCTCGATCGTTTCGAGGGCCTGAAGCAGTGCCTGTTGGATTTTAGCCGTGTTCGCCTCGGCATCATCCGTCAGATTGCCACTAACGGCGGCAATCACTCTTGCAGTCAGGTTCGGATAGTCCCTGTTGAAGTTCCGGCCGTCGTAATGATCAAAGCGGCCCTGCTGGTCGCCATGCAGGAACTGCCCAAATGCCAGCGGATTGGCCGCCGGCACGACGGTCACCCGTCCGCGCATCTTGCCTGCCCGATCTTCTTCGATCAGGCGGTCGATCAGAAGCCGTGCTGCCAACATGCCAGGCCCCTCGTCTGCATGCAGCCCGCCTTGGACATAGACATGCGGACCGTCGTTGCCACCGTCGAAGGTGAACCAGGTCAGCCGATGGATCGTGCCGATCGCGCGCCCGGGAATATCAATAAAATGTTCATGCATGAATGGGTTCCGCAGCCACCACCTTGGTCACGCTTGCGCGTGGGTCGAGGTGGCGAAGATAGTGACGTTCCAGAAGGCGGAACGTCTGTGTGAGGATGATGGTGAGTGTCAGGTAGAAGACGGCAGCCATGCCGAAACTCTCGGGCAGGACAAGATAATTGGTGTAGACATCACGGGCGACACGCAGGATCTCGACGATTGTGACCGTGCTGGCGAGCGCTGTCGCATGCATCATCTGCACGACCTCATTGCCATATTGCGGCAGAGCCCGCCGCCAGGCGCCCGGCCAGAAGACGTCGCGAAGCACCTGGTAACGCCCTAGCCCCATCGCCCGCGCCGCTTCAATTTCGCCCGCTGGGGTTGCCTTGATAGCACCTGCAAACATCTCCGTCGTATAGGCGGTGGTGTTCAAAGTGAAGGCGAGCCAGGCACAGAACCACGGGCTGCGCAGGACAGGCCAGATGGCGCTCTCGCGGATCGCCTCGAATTGCGGCAGGCCGTAATAGATGATGAAGAGCTGCACCAGAAGCGGCGTGCCGCGAATGACATAGGTATAGAGCCAGACGGGCGTGCGTGCCCAGGGATTGGCCGAGGCCCTGGCGATGGACAAGGGAACCGAGAGCACGAGACCCGCGGACACCGAAAGGACGAGAAGAAGAAGTGTGATCCACAAGCCGTTGAAAAAGAGCGGCAGGGTCTCCGACACAATCTGCCAGTTGATCATCGGAACGCCTCCCGCCGAACGCCTCTGGAAAAGCGTCTTTCTACGCCCGAGAGCACCAGGATCGAAACCGTTGTGACGGCAAGATAAATGACGCCCGTCAGGGCATAGAAGGTAAAGGGTGCACGGGTCGCCGCCGATGCCAATCCCGCCCGATGCACCATGTCATCCAGCCCGATGATTGAGACAAGCGCCGTCGCCTTGAGCATCACCAGCCAGTTGTTGGTGAAGCCCGGGATAGCATGCCGGATCATCTGCGGCAGGGTGATGTGGGAGAGAACCTGCCAGCGCGTGAGCCCGCAGGCATAGCCGGCTTCGATCTGGCCCCGGGGAATGGCAAGGATCGCGCCACGGAAGGTTTCGGTCAAATAGGCTCCAAAAACAAAGCCGAGCGTCAGCGTGCCAGCGGCAAAGGGATTGATCTCGATATACCCCCAGCCTTGCGCATCAGCCATTCGGTTGATGAGGATCTGACCGCCATAAAACACCCCGAGCATGAGGAGCAGATCGGGCAGCGACCGGATGATGGTCGTGTAGGCGTTTGCAGTAGTACGCAGCAGCGGGGACGGCGACAGCTTTGCGACCGCACCAGCCAGACCGAAGACGCATGCGATAAGTAGCGAAACCGAAGCCACCGACAAGGTAACGCCGAGCCCCGCCACGATCATGGGCAGATATCCGTAGAACATGAAGCCTCCCAGGCAAGCCGCCCCACCACATGACGTGGTGGAGCCGCATGCATGTTTGATGTCAGGGCTGGACCGGCTTGGGCATGATGTCGAAATCGAAATATTTGGCCGAGATGGTGTTGTAGGTTCCGTCCTGCATCACTTCGGCGAGCGCCGTATTGATGTTCGACTTGAGCTCGTCCTCTCCCTTGCGAAGCGCAATACCAACGCCGCCATCCGTGCTTTCGGTGAGGGAAATGGCTTCGCCGACCTGCGCAAAACCCTTGCCTTCAGGCTGCTTCAGGAAGCTTTCGCCTGAGACCACCGAAGATCCGAAGGCAATATCACCGCGGCCCGCCGCAAGCTCCAGATACACGGCCGTTTCCTTGTCGACGAGAAGCGTTTCGCTGTCAGGATAATTCGCCGCGATGTAATCGGCGCGGGGGCTGTTGCGCAGCACGATGATGGTCTTGCCTTTGAGATCCTCGGGCGAATAGCCGGTGAACGCCCCTTCTTTCGCGACGAAACGCGAGGGGACATCGTAATAGGGATCGGAGAAGTCAACGACCTGCTTGCGCTTTTCCGTGATGGTCATCGAAGCAACAATGATATCGAATTTCTTGGCATTCAGTGCCGGGATCATGCCATCCCATTCCTGCTGCACCATCTCGCAGGTGACCTTCATCTCGTCACACAGCGCTTGGGCAATCTCGATGTCAAACCCCGACAGCGTCCCGTCGGCGGCCACCTGACTGAAGGGCGGATAGTTGCCTTCGACCCCGATGCGCAGTGTATCCGCATGGGCTACGCTGGCGGTAAGAAGAAGTGTAATCGCAGAGCATGCTGTCTTGAAGCGCATAGGAAATGACCTCCCTGTTCTCTTTCCTGTGGCTTGACGATGGCAGTAGATTTTCAGTTAGTCAACAGGTGAAAAAAATCATGTCACCATCTCCGTCGTCCTGGTCGGCAGAAGCCGACCGCCGGTTCAGCGCTTCGCCGCTTGGAAAGAAGGTTCTGTCGCTTCTGGCCGAAGGCTCGCCTTCCCAGCGCGGCCTGTCGGAATTCATCCTGCGAGACCCGATATTCGTTGCCACGCATGGGATCGAAGAGGTCGCTCGGCAATCAACGATTTCTGCCAGCACGATCAGTCGATACGTGCGGGATCTCGGCCTCTCCGGCTATGCAGAATTTCGCGCAGCTGTCGGCGAGACCGTGCATGCGCTCATTGCGCCAGTGAACAAGCTTGGTGCGGAACTGGACAAGGGCAGCGCGGGACAGGGGGCGGCAGAGGCTAGTCTCGCAAACGGTCTTCGATCCATTGAAGCCCTGACGGATCCGCAGACGGCTCACACGATCCGCGAGGTCGCCTTGGCGATCAAGGAGGCACGCAACGTCTGGGTGATGGGCTTCGGGCTATCATCGCATCTTGCAGCCATGCTCACGCTTGGCCTCCAACCCTATCGCGACGGCGTGGTTAATGTCGTGCAATATGGTGGAACGGAGGTGGCCGCCGGCCGACTGATGAATGCGGGTAAAGGCGATCTCGTCATCGCACTCGCCTTTCCACGCTATTCGGCAGATGTCACTGATCTCGCCAACGCAGCAAGACGGGCAGGTGCTGGCGTCGTGGCGCTGACCGATTCCATCGCGTCACCTTTGGCAGCAGTGACCACGACACTTTTACTTGCACCAGCACCGCATCCACTCTTGCCCTCGTCGTCACTGCCCGCACTTGCTCTGATCGAAGCGCTTGTCTCGGAGTTTCTGATTTCTGATCCCGCCCATATCGAGCGCGCCGGTCGACTGGCTGCTGCCATGGCGGCCTATCTGTCCTCATCAGCGTAACAGATAGACATCACTCGTGTGCTCTGCCTTAGGTGGATCCCCATGACCATCGTATTCCGTCACGCCGACAGGTCAGGCCTCCAAACTGAAGGAGGGATGTGAGACCGAGCTGTGAAGCTCTCGCGTTGAAAGCAAATCATTTGCCAGCTCTCCGGTTTTAGGAGAAACACCTTAACTCGGCTTCCATCAAACCGACAGCAGGCCACCCAACTTTGACCACGCCTGAAGCTGACCGAGCAAACTTGCGGGCCAAGCCACCAGTTAACCTCCCCAGAAATCAGAGGAGATCCTTCACACTTGTGCGCTAGAGCCGCGACTGGAATAGTCCCGAGAGAAACCAACGTGGCGGTGCCAAGGATGGATGGAGCGACATTTTTTCTGGTGGTCAACTTCGTCGTTGCTATGTCCTTTGCAGCATTGTTTATGGTTGTTGCAGGGCGCAGCCAGTCTCGCAGGGCGGCAAACTGGCTCGGCATCGGGTTTGCCGTCGCATCACTCTCGGCAATCTGCGAATTGCTGGTTGCCTATGTAGGGCCGCCGAAGATCTGGGCCTTGGGCGCGTTTGCAACTGTGCTGATCGGCATGGTGATGCTCACCCTCGGCATCGGCGAAATGTATCGGCGTCGGATTGGCCTTCGCATGACCACGGTTTTCGTCATTGCCGCTCTCGTGCATGCTTATCTGATCTATGATCTGCCACGCGGCACGCCGTTGCAGGCCTTTCTCTATCAAGGCCCTTTCGCCATCGTCATCCTTGCTGCCGCACTGATCGTGATCCAGGCGCATCGTCGGACGACCATCGACCGTTTCTTAGGCGCTCTTCTTGCAATAACGGGGCTCCATTTCTTCGCCAAGGCAGGACTGGCCGTCACCTTCGGTTCGGGCGCGGTTGCCAGCGATTACATCAAGACCAGCTATGCGTTGATCTCGCAAAGTTTGACGGCTGTCCTGATGGTAGCCGTCGGCTTGTCCCTGCTTGCAAAGCTCGTCTTGGAAATCATGCAGGTGCACAAGACGGAATCGGAGATCGACCTGCTTTCCGGCCTGTTGAACAGGCGTGGCTTTCACCGTCGTGTCGACGCGTTGTTGGCCGCAGATCGAAACGCATCCCACACGATCATTCTGTGCGACCTCGACCATTTCAAGCGCATTAATGACACCTTCGGCCATGATGTCGGCGACAGGGTAATTGAGGCCTTCAGCGAGCACCTTCGCGCAAATACGCCTGCGGTCGGGGCGATCGGGCGCCTTGGCGGCGAGGAATTTGCGATATTCCTGCCCGGGACCGCGTCTGAAGCGGCAGTTCATCTTGCCCAGCGCCTGCAGTTTGGAACTCTGTCGTTGCGCGCATTACCGCCTGGCATCGCTGTCACCGCCAGCTTCGGCGTTGCCGAAGTAGTTACCCTGCAAGGCTTGGCGGAAGCCTACCGACAGGCCGATCTTGCTCTTTACAAGGCCAAGACCCGCGGCCGAAACAGGGTCGAATTGGCACTGGACAACGCCCCAAAATCGGCAGCCCTTGGCCTTTGAGTTGCTACCTATCGGGCAGCGGACACAGCCAACGCACCGACAGCCCTTTATCGATTTTGCCATAACTGCCGCGCGGCAACGGGTGCGATGAAAAGAATGCCGACCAAAGTTGCGGTCAAATCGGGCGCAATGAGGAGGATGGCCGCCAAAACGAGAGCGATGCGTTCATACCACCGAAGGGGTGCAAACAGCCAATTGGAAACGGCCGCAGCCAGTGCCCAGATGCCGAGCACGGTGCCGCCAAACGCGAGGAAGAACGCGGTCCAGGTAAAATTGTCCGTGACCAGCAGCAATGCCGGCTGAAAGGCAAAGACAAAGGGCACCAAGGCCTTGCCCATGCTCAACCTGAAGGCGGTGTTGCCGGCCTTGAACGCATTGGCATTGGCAATGCCGGCACCGGCATAGGCAGCCATTGCGACCGGCGGCGTCACATCGGCCAGGACACCGTAATGGAAGACGAAGAAATGCGCGACCAGTGGCTCTACGCCCAAAAGCCCGAGGATTGGCGCGGCAACCGCCACCATGATGATATAATTGGCTGTTGTCGGGATCCCGCATCCCATCAGGATGCAGACGACGGCCGTCAGGATCAGGGTGAACAGCAGCGTCAGGGTTGAAATGCCCATCAGTTCGAAGGGCAGGAAGGCAAGAAGCCCGTGAACCGATCCGGCCCAGTCCTGGGCAAGCCCCGTGACCATATAGGCGATCTTGAAGCCAACGCCTGTCAGTGTCACAACCCCGATCACGACGCCGACGAGAGCTGCGGCGGCGGTGACCGAGAGCGATTGCTTGGCGCCGAGGATGAAACCTTCCCAGACCCCATGGAGCGTGCCACGCAGGCCGTCAACGAGGCCCGATTGCCGCACCTGCTGAATGACGAGCACGCCGATACAGCCGGTGATCGACCAGAAGGCTGCAGAAAAGGGCGTGCGGCCAGATATCAAGATGGCGACCAGAACGATGAGGGGCATCACTGAGAGCCAGCCCTTTTTTAAGACCTTCCAGGCGTTCGGCAGCTCTGCAGCTGACAGCCCACGCAGACCTAGCCTGCGCGCCTCAAGATGAACCTGCACCAGAACGCCGAAGAAATGCATGAATGCTGGGACGAGGGCTGCTGTCAGAATGGTCGTCAGCGGCAGGCCGAGATATTCGATCATCAAGAAGGCGACAGCGCCCATGACAGGCGGCGTGATCTGCCCGCCGGTCGATGCGGCGGCCTCGACCGCGGCTGCAAAATGGCGTGGATAGCCGATCCGGATCATCGCCGGAATGGTCAAAGCCCCCGTCGTTACCGTATTGGCGATCGACGACCCCGAGATGGACCCTAGAAGCGCTGACGAGAGCACCGAGACCTTTGCAGGCCCGCCGGCATAGCGACCAGCAAGGGCGGATGCCACGTCAATGAACAGCTGGCCAAGGCCGATGCGCGTTGCCATGACGCCGAACAGGACAAAATGGAAAACATAAGTGGCGATGACGCCGAGCGCTGTCCCATAGATCCCCTGCGACGTCAGGTAGAGGTGGTTGACGATGTTGGACCAGCTGGCGCCCGGATGCACGAAGATGCCCGGCATGGCCTGGCCGAAATAGGCATAGGCGATAAACAGAAGGGCAATGACCGGTAGGGGCCAGCCCATGGAACGGCGAACCGCTTCCAGAAGCACGACGATCAGCACCGTTCCCATGATGACGTCGATAGGAAGTGGATTGCCGACCCGAAATGCCAGATCATCGTAGATCCAGGGAACGTAAAGAGCTGCAATCAGGCCTGCGATGCCGAGAACCCAGTCGACAAGCGGCAGGCCGAAAGGCGCAAATGCCCCGGGCTTTGTTTCTTTCTTCCCGAAGGCTGAGAAGCTCAAGAAGACAACGAGAAGGGTGACGCCAAGATGCAGCCCGCGATGCACCGTCGCCTGGGGTATGCCGAAGCCCGCGGTATAGAAATGATAGCAGGACAGCAAGAACAGCACCGTGGACGTAAGAACCGTCAGCGGCCAGGCGAGAACCCGAAAACGAAGCTCAGGATCGAAACTCTCCTCAATCTTCTGCAGCTCATCTGCCGTCAACTGACGGACGGGCTCGTCCAGATCCAGCTCTTTTCTATCCATGTTCATGGTCCCGACCAAAGTTCTCTACCGCTTGAGAAAGCAAAGGCTGCGCAGCGATGCGCAGCCTCCTCGAAATCGCGTCAACCAAACGCGTGATCGATTTTGTTTACTTCAAGAGCCCGGCTTCCTTGTAGAACTTCTCAGCGCCCGGATGGAGCGGAATGCCGACGCCGTTCAAAGCCGTATCCTTGGTGATTGCCTTGCCCTTCGCGTGGCCAGCATCGAGCTGCTTGCGTGTGTTCTCGTTCCACAAGGCCTTGGTGATGCCATAGATCAGGTCTTCCGGCTGATCAGCACTGGTCACCCACTGCGCGCCAACGGCGAGTGTTTTCACGTCATCGGGATTGCCGTCATAGGTGCCGCCTGGAACAGTGTCTGCTGCAAAAAAGGTGTATTTCTCGCAAATCGACGGTGCATCGTCACACGAGATCGGAACCAGTTTCACATCGTGCTTGCAAGTTCGGCAATCGCGCCCGCGGGGTAGCCGCCGACAAAGAAGAAGGCGTCCATGGCGCCGTCACGCATGCGGTCAGCCGCCTGGTCGGGTTTCAAGTATTCAGGCGTGACGTCTGCCTCAGACAATCCATAGCCTTCTAGAATGACACGCGCGTCAACCAGGGTGCCGGAGCCAGGCTCGTCAAGCGAAACGCGCTTGCCTTTGAGATCGGCAACGCTGTTGATACCATATCCTGCACTAGCCAACAGATGGATGCTTTCGGGATAAAGGTTAGCGATCGCCCGGAGCTTCTCAACTGCGGGCTTGCCCTCCCAGATGCCGGTACCCGTATGCGCCCATGTCGCCACATCCGATTGTGCAAATCCGGATTCCAAAGTGCCACCGGCAATCGCATTGATATTGGCAACGGATCCATTGGACGAAACAGCAGAGGCAACCAGGCCGGGCACGCCGCAAGAACCACCTTCTTCGCAAGAACGCGAGCCCGGAGGGCTTGAGATCGCATTGGCGAGCAAGCCGCCGATCGGATAGTAGGTGCCAGCTGTGCCGCCTGTGCCGATGCGGAAGAAGGACATGTCCTGCGCCACCGCTGACGTCGCCAGAGTCAGCGCGAACATAGCGCCTGCGATCGATTTTACGTGTCTCATAATTCCTCCCAATATCTGTTTTGAATGCCGGACAGCTTATGGACCTTAACCGCGCGTTGCAAGGCTGGAGGCAAAAGCGGTCTCTCCGCACCTCACATGCAAGGTCGGCATTTCCTCCAAGGACTGACTCCTCTTGGCGCAGCATCTAGCTTCATGTTGTCGCGATGAGGGCCTTCCGAGACCGCATGACATCCCGAGCGAAAAGGCTCAAACGCCTGCACGAACTCGCTCGCCTTCCACCTTCGGCTCGATGGGCGAGAGAGACTTCTCGGCCGACCTCCCTTTTGCTCGCGCTGCGGCGGCTCCGCAAGGTTTGCCGACGCTTAGCCTTTTTCCAGAGCGTCCCCGACTAGGTCAAGTTGTCTGACCAGGCGGCTCCAAACAGCAGTCATCACGAAAGCAGATGACTGGATCAGCTTTTTTCATAAGGGCAATTCAGCTTGCAACATTGACAGTTTCGCATTCATGGCCTCAACTCGCATTGTCAGACATCTTACATATATGGGGATCCGTGTCTGCCGTCTCACAGGAGGAATGTCATGAAGAAGTTCATCACCGGCCTGGCCTTAAGCGTCGCAGCGCTTGCCATGACAGCCGCGGCGCATGCCGGCGCAACGCTCGATCGAGTCATGGAGAAGAAGGCGATGGTCGTTGCGACCAATAGCGGCTGGCCACCGCAAAGCTATCTCGACGATAACAATGAAATGGTCGGCTTCGACATCGACGTTTCGAAGGAAATTGCAAAGCGCCTGGGCGTAGACGTCAGCTTTGAGACACCGGATTGGGCCACACTGACCGGCGGCCGCTGGCAGGGGCGTTACGATCTGGGCGTTGGATCTGTCACTCCGACAAAGGCGCGGGCTCAAGTCATCGATTTCGTCGGCATCTATTACTTCAGCCCTTATGTCTACGTTCTTCACAAGGACAGCACCGCGAAATCGGTCGACGACCTGAAGGGGAAGATCATCGGCGTGGAGACGGCAACGACGTCTGAAGACTTCATCAATCGCCGGCTAGAGATCGACGCTCCGGGCCTGCCACCGATCGAATACAAGCTGGAGCCGGGCGAGGTTCGCACCTTTGCCGATTCCATGCTGCCCTTCGACGACCTGCGCCTCGGCGACGGCGTGCGTCTCGATGCAGTAATCGCTCCCGAACAGACCGCGCTCAACGCCATCAAGAACGGCTACCCGCTGCGCATTCTCGAAGGGGAATACGCCTTCCGTGAACCGCTCGTGGTCATCGCGGAAAAAGTCGACCCTGAATGGACTGCGAAGGTCGGCGGGATCATCGACGAGATGAAGAAGGACGGCGCTTTGGGCGCGCTCACCACCAAGTGGTACGGCAAGGACTACAGCGCCAACTGATCCCAACGGGCGTGGAGAAAAGCTTTTCCACGCCCCAACAACCTGGTGCCCAGATGAGATATCCCGATACCTATTATTCCCGCACGCTTGCCGATCGAAGACAGCGTCCCGCTTTGTCGGGCAGCATCGACTGCGACACGGTCGTGATCGGGGGCGGTCTCGCTGGCCTTACCACCGCGCTCCAACTGGCGCGTGGCGGACAGAAAGTCGTGGTGCTTGAAACGGAGGCGATCGGTTTCGGTGCATCTGGCCGCAATGGCGGCTTTGTCAGCGCAGGTTTTGCAACAGGCGTCGAAGAGATCGCACGAATTGCAGGTCGCGAGGCCGCAGACAAGCTCTACCTGATGTCGATTGAAGGCGTCGAATTCGTCCGTGACACGATTGCCCGCCTGGCTATCTCAAGCGCCGACCCCGTCGATGGTGTGACCAGCGTCATGCGCTATGACGATGGAGCCGGACTTCAAAGCCACGCAGTCGAAGCCCGGCAAAAATACGGTCAGCGGCTCGAATATCTCGACACGGACAAAGTCCGGGAGCATCTCAAGTCGAACCGATATTTCCATGGGCTCAGGGACCGCCAGGCATTTCACATCCATCCGTTGAACTATCTGCGCGCCATTGCAGATGAGATCGAGCGGCTTGGCGGCCTCATCTTCGAAGGATCCCGCGCATCGGCCACCGATCTTGTGCCCTACAGGAAGCGAGTGAGCACCAGCACCGGCACGGTAACATCTCGTGCGGTCGTCTTCGCGACGGGAGGCTATACCGGTCCTCTGAACCCGCGCCTCAAGCGCGCCATGCTGCCCATTGCGACCTATGTGATGGTCTCAGAAGTCGCGCCGGATCTGATTGCGTCGGCGATCACGACCCGTGACGGCATCGGCGACAACCGCCGCGCGGGCGATTATTACCGTCTCGTCGACGGTGGCAGACGTCTGCTCTGGGGCGGACGGATCACGACCCGCGCCGCGTCTACCTCAGGCCTCGTTCACGAGCTCCGGCGGGAGATGACCAGCACCTATCCGCAATTGAGCAATCTCAAGACCGAGCTCGCCTGGTCCGGCTTGATGGCCTATGCCCGTCACCTGATGCCCCAGATCGGCGAGATGCAGCCGGGTGTTTGGCATTGCACGGCCTTTGGCGGCCATGGTCTCAACACCACAGCGATCGGCGGCAAGGTGGTTGCAGAGGCAATCCTCGAGAAAAGCGACCGGTATCGCTTGTTTTCCCCCTTCGGTCTGGACTGGGCTGGCGGAACGGCCGGGCTTGCAGTCGCCCAGCTCACCTACTGGAAGCTTCAGGCGCAAGACTGGTGGCGCGAACGCGCAGCCCGAAAGGAAATGACAGAATGATCGGTCGTCTCATACTTACATATCCGCACGCATCACGCCGGATCGGTGGGTTGCTGATGCTCGCACTCGTCGCTTCAGCTCTTTATGGGATGGGCGTCAGCTCGGCTTGGATCAGCAGGCTCTTTCCCGCTTTCGAAGGTTTTCAGACCGACAATGCAGCAGCGGCAAGAGCGCTGTCTGCGGTTGTCATCGCCATCGTCATCGCCGGCAACTGGAAGCTTCTGCATCTCTTGAAGAGGAACTACCAGATCGTCGCCGTATGGCTGGAGCTCTTTGCCCTCTTGATGGTCTTCTTCTATTCCTTCGACCTGTCTTTTGCCTTCATTGCCAAGAAGATCGGCTTCCTGATCACGCAAGGCGTGACAACGACGCTCTTCATCTCTGCAATCTCGATCGCGATCGCCACCGCCATTGCTCTCGCCGGCGCCATCGCCAAGCTTTCGCGCAATGGGGTGATCTACGGACTTGCGACCTTCTACACGTCACTTTTCCGCGGCCTGCCGCTGCTCATGCAGATCTACATCATCTACCTCGGCCTGCCTCAGGTGGGTTACGTCATCGGAGCCATTCCCGCAGGAATCCTTGCTCTGTCGCTGTGCTACGGCGCCTATATGACGGAGATCTTCCGAGCCGGCATCGAAAGCATATCCCGGGGTCAGACGGAGGGAGCAACGGCACTGGGACTGTCCCCAAGCCAGACCATGGGTCTCGTCATCCTGCCCCAGGCCATGCGCGTTATCATTCCGCCGACCGGCAACCAGTTCATCGCGATGCTGAAGGACTCGTCGCTTGTGTCGATCGTGGGTGTCTGGGAAATCATGTATCTCGCCCGCACCCAGGGCCAGACAGAGTTCCGGCACATCGAAATGCTGATCACCGCTTCGATGATCTACTGGATCCTGTCGATCAGCCTCGAATTCTTGCAGGCGCGGATCGAGGAACGCTTCGGCCGGTTCAATGTCCGCTGATATGACGCCCGTCTCTAACGCTGCGTCTGTCTTGAACAACAGGCGTGGCGTCTTCCTGACGCTTGCGGCATTTGCGGTCTTTTCCGGCACCGATGCGCTTGTCAAACTCAGCGCCGAGCACCTGCCTGCACCGCAGGTCACGCTTCTTGTAACGCTAGCCGCCTTCATCTTGTTGTGCAGCCATGCAGCACTGACAAGGGGGCTGTCACGGCTTTTGCCTCGCCAGCCCGGGTTTGCAATGATGCGGGCCATTCTGCTTGCCGGGGATACCCTGCTGATCCACTACGCCTTCGCGGTGTTGCCCCTATCTGAAGCCTATCTTCTCGCCTTCCTCACTCCAATCCTCGTGGCATTGATGTCCTGGCTCTTCCTGCGGGAACGGCTACGCCCAAGCGGATGGGTCGGCATCCTCCTTGGATTTGCAGGTGTGGCAATCGCTATGCAGCCTGGAGTTCTGTCCGCGCCCGGAGACAGCACGCTCAACCTCGGCCATCTGGCAGCTCTTGGCTCGGCCGTGCTCTTTGCGCTTTCCCTGATCCTGCTGCGCAAGACAAAGGTCGAGGAGAATGACGAGGCGCTCTTGTCCTCGCTCTTCATCATCCTGATACCGCTGGCGCTTGGTGTCGCCTTTCTGCAGGGAGGGCTCTTGCCGGTTCGCCCGGTGATGGGGTGCTGATGGCCGCTGGCGGCACGTTGCTGCTTGCAGGGCACGCTCTCTTGATCCGCGCATTCAGGATCGCGGAGGCCTCGGTTGTTGCCCCTTTCCAGTACAGCCAGATCATCTGGGGCTGCCTCTATGGCGCCCTGCTGTTTGCCGCTCCGATCGAAATACACACCCTGGCCGGAGCCCTCATTATCATCGTCTCCGGCTGGATGGTGCTGAAATGAACCCGAGGAGAGATCCATGACCACCAAACTTCAGCCTATGTCGGAGATTGTCCTTGAAGGCGTGCACAAATGGTATGGCAGCTTTCATGCGCTTGCTGACATCAACCTTGAGATCAAGAGAGGCGAACGCGTTGTTATATGTGGCCCTTCGGGTTCGGGCAAATCAACCCTGATCCGCTGCGTGAACCGGCTGGAAGCCCATCAGGAAGGCCGGATCATAATTGGCGGCATCGAGCTTGATGGTGATGAGAAGAAGGCCGACCTCGTGCGCCGCGACGTCGGAATGGTCTTCCAGCAATTCAATCTCTTTCCACACCTGACCATTCTGGAAAACTGCATCCTGGCACCGGTCTGGGTAAAGAAGATGCCGAAGGATGAGGCGCGACGGATCGCCATGCATTTTCTCGAGCGTGTGCGCATCCCCGAACAGGCCAACAAATATCCCGGTCAGTTGTCTGGCGGACAACAGCAGCGCGTCGCCATTGCGCGTGCACTTTGCATGAGCCCGCGCGTCATGCTTTTCGACGAGCCAACCTCAGCGCTTGATCCCGAAATGGTCAAGGAAGTTCTCGACACAATGGTGGCGCTGGCCAAGGAAGGCATGACCATGGTCTGTGTCACCCACGAGATGGGATTTGCCCGCGAAGTGGCTGACCGTGTCATCTTCATGGACCAGGGCTCGGTTATAGAGGAGGCACCGCCGGCGGCGTTTTTCGCGAAGCCTCAGACGGAACGGGCCAGCCACTTCCTCAGCCAGTTGCTGCATTGAACGCGTGGCGCCCCGTCATTTCCTGACCAGGCTGAAGGTGAAATGGCTGCCGCGATGATAGTCCAGCGCATAATTGACCGGCCGGCCTGCCGCATCAAAACAGGTTTCGGCGATCAGGAGAGCTGGGCCGAATTCACGAAGGTCATGGCGCTCGACAACGTCATTTGGCAGCATGACCGAGGAGACGGTGGCGGCCGACATGCGCGGGCGATGGCGATACTGCTCGAGCAGGTTCAGCAATGAACCGCTCCAGTCTATGTCGTAAAGCCTGTCGGATATGATCGTTCGCGGCACGTAATCAATGCAATAGAGGATGGGCTCCTCGTCGTGAAGACGCAAGCGCTCGACACGGATGACCCGCGCCTTGGCCTCAAGGCCAAGCTTTTGCGAGACGATCGCCGGCGGGTCCTCTTCGCTAATGGAGAGAACCTTGTTGACAGGCTTGTATCCGTAGTGCTGCGCCATCTCGGTGACGCTTTCGAAGATGGTAATCGGCCGATCCACCTGCACGGCCGACATCGCCGAGATGAACCGGCCACGACCATGCTCCACATAGATGATGTCGTCTTGCTCAAGCAGTTTCAAAGCTTCGCGCAGCGCCGGCCGGGAAATGTGAAACCTCTGCGTCAATTGCGCTTCGGTGGGCAGCTTGTCGCCCGGCTTGAGCCCTTCTGCGCGAATGAGCTCTGCAATCCGGTCCCGAAGCTGGATTGCCAGGGTTCTGGAGTCACGGATCGGTTCGTTCACGGTCACCTCGCTGTATGTCTTTCATCGTTCTTGTCTGACAATGACAGGAAGGTCAAGCGACGCCTACGGCGAGCAGACCCGCGCCCAATCTGGCATCTCGTCTTCAATCGTGCATCTCTTACGGCTTGACGACTTCCCAGAAAGATGTCAGTTGTCTTACAACATTTAAGGCGGCCATCTGCGGTGCCGTGCAGACCTGGAGAAGCGACCCATGCTGAATTTCGATGAACACCGTTTCCTCAAGATCCAAGGAGGTGCTGTGGCTTTGCGTGAGCGTCTGGACCAAGTGGTTTCGCAATGCCTGGCGGCGGGGGCAGAGAACATCTTTTTCCTCGGCACAGGCGGCGCGGCAATCCTGATGCAGCCGGCAGCCCAGCTCCTGCAGCGCCGCTCCCGTTTACCTGCCTTCATCGACATGCCGGCCGAGCTTATCCTGACGGGGTCGGCCAATCTGACGTCGAAGTCGATCATCGTCATGCCGTCGCTTTCTGGCACCACCAAGGAAAGCGTCGCGCTACTTGCCAGGATGAAGGAGATTGGCGCGACGGTGATCACGCTGGTCGGTCATGCAGATACGCCGCTCGGCCAGGGGGGCGATCATGTCTTCGTCAATTTTGCCGAAGACGATACCTCCTGCGAATCCTTTTATCTGCAATCGCTCTTCATTGCCCTCTCGATCCTCCGTCACCGCGGTGAGATCTCGAATCATGCCGAGATCGTATCCGAACTCGCGCAGCTTCCTGCGCTTCTCCTTGAGGTGAAGCGGGCTTATGAACCGAAAGCGGAAGAGTTTGCAGAAAAGCTCGCAGGCGACGACTATCACATCATCACCGGTGCCGGAAACGTCTGGCCTCAAGCCTTCTATTACGGGATGTGCATTCTCGAAGAAATGCAGTGGATCCGCACGCGCCCCGTCCATGCCTCGGACTTCTTCCACGGAACTCTGGAGCTGATCGACAAGGATGTCAGCCTCATTCTCTTCAAGGGCGAAGACGCATTGCGCCCGCTTGCAGAACGCGTGGAGAAATTTGCTCCTGCCTACACGAATAAGATGACGGTTCTGGACACGGCGGAATTCACCCTGCCAGGCATTTCATCCGAGGTTCGCGCATTGATCTCCCCGATCCTTCTTGCCACCGTCCTTGAACGCATCAGTGCGCATCTGGAAGTCAAGCGCAACCATCCGCTGACGACGCGACGCTATTACAAGCGCGTCGCCTACTGATACGCTGGCGGCGATGAAAAAGGGGCCGCGCGATTGGCTACGCGGCCCCAACTGCATATTGCGAGGTGGGTAAATATGCTCAGGTTTGCCGCAGTTGGCGACAATTGCATCGATCGATTTCGACCGTCCGGCATGTCGCTGATCGGCGGCAACGCCGTCAATGTTGCGGTTCAACTCGCGCATCTTGGACACGCATCTTCTTATTTCGGGGCCGTTGGTGAGGATGCTGACGGTGACAGAACCGTCGAGGCACTGGCCGCCCATGGCGTAGATGTTGCCAATGTTCAGCGCCGAGATGGCAACACGGCCTTCACCTTGATTGATGTCCTTGCCTCGGGCGAGCGGGTCTTCGCCCACGAGGATTTCGGGGTTTGCGCTGGCTACAGACCGACACTTGAGGATCTGGAGACGCTGAAGCGAATGGATCATGTCCATATCGGCTGGATGGACGATCAGGGAGCGCTGCGAAAAGAGCTGTGCCGCGCTGGCGTCAGCGTCTCGCAAGACATCTCGGTCAATACGGAGCTTGAGAACCTCGGCGTATCAGGACTTGCGATCGCATTTGGCTCGGCTGGCGAAGACGATCAGAGGGCTGAGACCATGCTACAGCGGCTGATCCTGGACGGCGCCCGATTGGCCGTTGTCACGCGCGGTGCAAAGGGAGCGATGTTAAGCGACGGCCGGCGATCCATCTCTATCGGGACTGAACCCATCGAGGTGATCGACACGACGGGCGCCGGCGACAGTTTCATTGCCGGTTTTCTCTCCTCCTACCTCACACGATCCGATTGGGCGGACTGCTTGGACAGCGGACGCAAACAGGCTGCAGAAACCTGTGGTCATCTCGGCGGCTTCCCTCAGACCTGACGTGATGAGCTCGAATGGAGCGTTCACGGTTCACGGAAGAGCAGATCATTGGGATATTGAAGGAGCAGGAAGCGGGCGCGAAGACGGTTGAAGTCTGCCGCCAGCACGGCATCTCGGATGCAACCTTTTACAAATACAAGGCGAAGTATGGTGGCATGGAGGTGTCCGATGCCCCCGAGCTGAAGGCGATTGAGGACTAGAATGCCAAACTGAAGAAGCTGCTCGCCGAGGCTATGCTGGACAATGCGATCCTGAAGGATGTCGCTGCGAAAAATGGTGACGCCCGATGTGAAGCGGAATGCGGTGGCCCACGTCTGTGCGCAGCATGGAGTGAGCCAGCATCGCGCGTGCGAGGTTCTATCGGTGGATCGGTAGACCATGCGATATCGCAGTGTGCGGCCTGACGATGAGCCATTCGGGAGGCCATGAAGAAGTTGGCATCCGGGCGGCGGCGCTTCAGTTGCCACGGAGACCGCGCAAATCATGGAAGCCAAGTTCAAGGCGATGGTGGGTCAGGATAAACTGGCGCGTCAGCTGTCCGGGGAACTCGACACGGAGGACAAAAAACAAAAGCTCCTCGCGGGTTACGCAGAGGAGCTTTCAAGGAAGCGACTTGAGTGGCAGCAGATTCAAGTCTCATTGGTTGCGGGGGCCTGATCGCACAGAAACCTGTATGACTACATCGTGAACACGAAGTCCGCCCGCATTGCGCCAGACGAAACCTTAACGAAGTGCAGCCTCACAACACGTCACAGCGTCAACGCCGTGGTGTCGCTGGAAATCAGCGCCTTCAGAATGCCCTTCTGAGTGTGCTCGCTGTGCTCCACCATGGCCGCACGGGCGAGCTCCGGGTCACGCAGGCGTAGTACGTCGACAATGCGGAGGTGATCGGCACTGGTCTCCGGATTGACGTCGCGGCTGACGGCGCCGAGGTAAAAGAGACGCGTGCATTCGTCGAGATGTGCGGCAACCAGCGCCAGGAGCCGCGGATTGTTCGCGCCCTCGGCGATTGCCAGATGGAAATCGCGGTTGGCCTTGACGAAGGACTGGACGCTCTCGCCCTGCTGCGGGTCGTAACGGGCTTCCGCGAGCGCTTCGAGCCGATCGAGATTTTCAGCTGAGAGGTTGAGAGCGGCCATGGCCGCAGCGGTGCCTTCGGTCATCGCGCGGATCGCGAAGAGATCATTGATGTCCTTCACCGTGACGGGTGTGACCCGGTAGCCCCTTCTGGGAAATGCTTCGATGAGGCCCTCTGCCACCAATCGACCAAGCGCTTCCCGTACCGGCGTCTTGCTCATGGCAAGCTGGTCTGCCAGCTCAAGTTCCGAAAACTCCGCCCCGGGCCTTAAAGAGCCAGAGAGCACCCGCGCACGCAGCGAGAGATAGGCTGTCTCCGTCAGAGATATCTTCTTCTGCCGGGCCGGTGAGGTATCAGTTTCGACGCTGAGGCTCTGCAAGACGGAACTTCTCCAAGGTCGATGGGGGCTGTCTGTCAACACCCGCTCGTGGATCACAAGGCTCTACGCCCCTTTATGTCTTCTCCTCCACTTTTTCCCACTTCGCAAGACAGCCCGCCTTTGACATGAGATATTTTGTAGTATACTACGATACATATCACAATTTGACGACTTGGAAGAGCCGTCTTTGGAGGAACCGTGGCAGAGATCCTGGTGATCAATCCGAACAGCTCGAAGGCCGTCACACGCTCGATGGAGGCGTGCCTGAAGCTGTTCGAAGGCAATCGCCACGAAATCCGCTGCACTGAGCTCGAAGGCGCGCCTGTTGGTATTGAAACGGATGCCCATGTGGCCGAAGTCGTGCCGCTGCTGATTGAGGCTGTGAAGGCGGCCGAGGCAGACGCGATCGTCGTCGCATGCTTTTCGGATCCCGGGATTTCTGCCGTACGGGCCGCCACGCATGCTCCGGTCATCGGAATTGCCGAAGCAGCCTATTTGACGGCGCTCGGGCTTGGACAGCGTTTCGGGATCGTATCGATGGGACCGTCCTCGATTGACCGCCACCGGCGCTACCTTGAGGCACTGCAACTCGATGGCAGGCTCGCAGGCGATCGCTCAATCGACATGACCGTCGCTGAACTCATCGCGCAGGACGCGGTCATTCCTGTAACGCGCATCGCCTCTGTGCTTCGCGATGAAGATCGTGCCGAGGCAGTGATCCTCGGCTGCGCCGGCCTCGGGAGTTACCGGGAGGCTTTGCAGGCGGAACTGGGCTTACCCGTCATCGACCCGGTTCAGGCCGGCGTCGCCCTTGCCTGCATGCAGGCTGAACTCGGCTATCGCAGGAGGGCGCTTTGAGCATTGATCTCGTCATTCGTGGGCGGATCGTTACGCCTCAGATGACCATTCCCAATGGCTGGGTCGCGGTCTCAGGCTCGATCATCCATGCAATCGGAGAAGGCGAAGCCCCTTCGGCCGCCACCGTGCACGACGCCGGAGACTCTTTCGTCCTGCCGGGGATTGTTGACGGCCAGACCCATGCGGGCAGCTATCTCGGTCTCCCTGGCATCGAGCCGACGACCCGATCCGCCATTGCCGGCGGGGTCACGACCATCGTCGACATGCCCTACGACAACCCGACCCCGCTGAGCGCCAGGGCGCATCTGGACGCCAAGGTCGAAGCCGTCGAACGCTTTGCCCATTGTGATGTCGCGCTCTACGGCACGGTCATGCCCGGGCAATCCCTGAACGAAGTGCAATCGCTCGCGGACGGTGGCGTCGTCGCTTTCAAGATCTCCGCCTTCGAAAGCAGCCCCACCCGTTTTCCGAGGATCGATGCGGCACTCGCCCTCGATCTGTTGGAAGCGCTTTCGGCAACAGACCTGCCGCTTGGCTTGCACAACGAAGACCAGGAAATCGTCCGCTCACGGGTTTCGCGCGCAAGGGCCGAGGGTCAAAACGGCATCACCGCGCATTCGCCGAGCCGGCCTGAAGTCGCAGAACTGGCATCGACCGTGCATTTCCTCGAACTCGCCGCAAGTGCCGGAGGGCATGCGCATATCGTCCATATCAGCACGCCGCGCGGCTTCAGGCTGGTCGACAATTATGCGCAAGAGGGCTTCAGGGCGACCGGCGAACTCTGTGTTCATTACCTTTGGTTCGATCCCGAACGTGACGGTCAAGAACTCGGCGCGCGGATGAAGGTCAATCCACCCATTCGTCCTGGCCAGATCGATCGACTGTGGCAGGAACTCGTGGAGGGCCGGATTGCCTTTGTCAGCTCTGATCATTCCAGCTGGCCGATCGACAACAAGTTCACCGACAGCATCTTCGATGCCGGAGCGGGCGTACCCGGGATGGAGACGCTGCTACCTGCCTTCTACACGGTCGCAAAACAGCGCGGCGTCGATGCCGCGCATTTCTGCGCCGAGTATCTCGCAGAACGCCCGGCCCGCTTCTTCGGTCTTTATCCTCGCAAGGGAGCTCTGGTCCCCGGTGCCGATGCCGATATCACGATCCTCGCCGAGGGTGACGATGTCTGGGACGCGAGCCGTGCCCAGGACGGCCTCAACTGGAGCCCCTATGACGGACGGCGTTTCGCCGCCCAGGTGGCCGCAACCTATCACGCGGGCAGGCTCGCCTATGACGGCCAATCGGTTCTCAACACGCCCGGCAGCGGGCGCTATCTGCGCCGCGGCGAAAGCACATGGTTTTCGAAGGATCTCACAACATGACTGAGGCAGCCACCCGGCCCGATCACGGCATCGTCGAGAAGGCGATTACCTTCTTCTACTATGTCGACCTGCCCAGAGCGTTCGACTTCTACACGGAGGTTATGGGCTTTCCGCTCGAGATCGATCAGGGCTGGTCGAAGATCCTGAAGATTGCCGAGCATGCCTATGTCGGTCTTGTCGACGAGACCCGCGGAATGCATCGCGCCAACCCTATCAAGCCCGTGCAGCTTTGCATCCGCGTGCCCGATGTCGATGCCTGGCATCGCTATTTCTCGAGCCAGAGCGTGATCGGGCTGACGGAGCCAAAGGACAGCGTCTCCTTGGGAATTCGAGCCTTCGTGCTGGAAGACCCGGAAGGCTACCAGATCGAGGTGCAATCCGTACTTCGGTGAAAACGCGCATGCAAACGTGTCGGCATACCAAAAAAGGGGAACTAAAAATGCTGAATCTTCGCATGAAATCCGGACGCATCGCGGCCCTTGCCGCATTCGTCCTCATGAGCTCGACGGCGCTGGGCGGCCTGGTCCAGGCCAAGGAACTGACCGTCGGCCTAACGTCGGACGCCGTCAATCTCGACCCGCAGGCGGGCGAGGAGCTGTCCAGCAACATCCTGTTCTACCACATCTACGATCCCCTGGTCCGCCGCAACGCCGATCTGTCCTTCGGACCCGGCCTTGCAGAGAGCTGGGAGCTCAAGGACGACACGACCTGGGTTTTCAAGCTGCGCCAGGGCGTGAAATTCCATAATGGCGAAGACTTCAAGGCGTCAGATGTTGTCTTCACGCTCGACCGTCTGAAGAAGTCGCTGATGGCCAATCTCGGCGCGAACATCGCCTCCTTCACGGCGGTCGATGACTACACCGTCGAGATCAAGACGCCCAAGCCCTACGCAGTCCTGCCGAACGATCTGGCCGCCGTCCTGATCCTCAGCGAGAAATATGCAAAGGAAGTGGGCGACGAGCAGCTGGACTTGAAGCCTGTCGGCACCGGTCCCTACAAGCTGGTGGAATGGATCAAGGAAGATCACATCACGCTTGCCGCCAATGCTGACTACTTCGCCGGCGCGCCGAAGATCGAAGAGGTCACGTTCCGTCCGATCACCAATGGCGCCACCCGCACGGCAGCCCTGCTGACCGGCGAAGTCGATGTCATCCAGGATCTGAATGTTCGCGACGTCGACCGCGTCAAGGCGGATGACCGCTACAAGGTGATGAGCAAACCGAGCCTGCTCAACGTCGTGGTTTCGATCGACCATCGTGAGAAGAGCCCCACCATCGCGCTCGACAAGAACCCGATGATGGATCGTCGTGTGCGTGAAGCCATGGTCCGCGCAATCGACGTCAATGCGATCAACAAGATCATCATGAACGGCCTGTCGACACCGTCGGAGCAGTACATCCCTGCTTCCCACACGGGTTATGTCGAAGGCGCAAGCTTCCGCGACATGTATCCCTTCGATCTTGAAAAGGCGGCAGCTCTTATGGCTGAGGCCGGTTATGCAGACGGCTTCACGGTGACCCTCGACACCACCAACAACCGCTATGTTAACGACCAGCAGATCGCTCAGGCGCTTGCGTCCATGCTCGGCAAGATCAAGATCGATCTCAAGCTCAACCTGATGCCGAAGTCCAATTTCTTCGGCTACATCCGCGTGCCGAGCGATAAGTCGAGCATGATCATGAGCGGCTGGGACGTTCCCTCCGGTGACGGCGGCTCGATGTACAGCGTGATGTTCTACTCGCGCGACAAGAAGGAAGGTTATGGCCAGGTCAACCGCGGATCCTATTCCAATCCGAAGGTGGACGAGCTGATCGACAAGGCCGACGCGACTTCCAAGCTCGAAGAGCGCGACGGCTATCTGCAGGAAGTCACCAAAATCCTGATGGAAGACATTCCGATGATCCCGATCCACTACGAGCAGGATCTCTACGCCGCAAAGACCAGTGTCGAGATGACACCGCGTGCGGACAAGTTTCTCTGGGCCTACGAGATCGACGTCAAGGAATAAGCCCCAACCCGAACGAGCGCGGGACTGTCGACCTTGAGGGAGACAGTCCCGAATTTCTCACTTCTTCATGACGGGACACTGCCTTGCTGGGTTACACGATCAAGCGGCTCCTGCAGATGGTGCTGGTACTCTTCTGCGTATCGGTCATCGTCTTCCTGATGATGAGCTTTACCGGCGATCCCGTCTTCATGGTGATCCCGATCGATTCCACCACCGCCGAGATCGAACAGGCCCGCCGTCTCCTGGGTCTCGATCGATCCCTGATGAGCCAGTATTTCATCTTCATCGGCAACATGCTGCAGGGCGATTTCGGGCGCTCCTATGTGTTCCGCCAGCCCGCCATGGACCTCATCCTGGAGCGTCTGCCGGCAACGATCGAGATGGTGCTCGTCGCAATCATGCTGGCGACAGTGATCGCCGTGCCGCTCGGCGTCTATGCCGGGGCCAATCCGAACAAGCCGGTGTCTCGCGGCATCATGGCCGGTTCGCTGCTCGGCATCTCGCTTCCCGGATTCTGGGTGGGCATGATGCTGATCTTCTTCTTCTCCGTCCGCTACCAGTTCCTGCCCTCGTCCGGACGTGGTGATACAGTTGAAGTCCTTGGGATGCGCATATCCATCTTCACGGCGGATGGCTGGTCACACATCATCCTGCCGTCAGTGACACTGGCGCTTGCCACCCTCGCGATCATGCTGCGCATGACCCGTGCGGGCATGATGGAGGTGATGCGGCAAGACTACATGCGGTTTGCTCGTGCCAAGGGCGCATCCCACCAGAACATCCTGTTCAGGCACGGCCTGAAGAACGCACTCATTCCGGTCGTCACGATCTTCGGCCTGCAGCTCGGTGATCTCATCGCCTTTGCAACGATCACCGAGACCATCTTCGCTTGGCCCGGGACCGGCAAGCTTTTGATCGACTCCATATACCGCGGCGATCGACCCGTCATCGTCGTCTACCTGATGCTGACAGCCTTCATCTTCGTTGCCATCAATTTCATCGTCGACATCGTCTACACGCTGATCGACCCGCGCATTACCGTGAAGTGAGGATCGCATGACCGGGTTCTTCTCTTCGGAATTCTTCTTTCACTACCGCCGAAACCTGCCGGCGGTCTTCGGAAGCGCACTGCTTACCTTCTTCGCCCTGCTTGCGACGCTCGGACCGCTTCTCGTCACGCAGGATCCTTACGACGTGTCACAGCTGGAACTGATGGACAGCTTCAAGCCACCTGTATGGCTGGAGGGCGGCGATAGCAGATATCTGCTCGGGACGGATGGGCAGGGCCGCGACGTGCTCGCATCGATCGTCTACGGCGCGCGGATTTCCGCCTTCATCGGCCTCGCCGCCATGATCTTCTCCTGCGTGATCGGGACCGCACTCGGGCTCATTTCCGGCTACTACGGCGGCATCGTCGACAGCATCATCATGCGCATCGCAGACATCCAGCTGTCCTTTCCCTCAATGCTGATCGCGCTCTTCCTGATGTCGGCCTTCGGGACTGGCATCGGCATGGTTCTGATCGCGCTCACTGCCGTCGGCTGGGTGGTTTACGCCCGCACCGTTCGCGGATCGACATTGAGCGAGATCCAGAAGGAATATATCCAGGCAGCCAAGGTGGCGGGGCTCGGAAACGGCGAGATCATCCTGCGCCACGTGCTGCCGAACGTCATGACGCCGCTTATCGTGGTTGCGACGATCCAGGTCGGCACCTTCATTCTGATCGAGGCATCGCTCAGTTTCCTCGGTGTCGGCGTTCCCATCACAGAGCCTTCGCTCGGCCTGCTCGTCAAGGAGGGCTTCGATGTCCTGTTCTCGGGCATCTGGTGGACCTCTGCCTTTCCCGGGCTGTTCATCATGTTTCTCGTCTTCGGCATCAACCTGTTCGGCGATTTCTTGCGGGACGAACTCAATCCGCGCCTGAGATGACGAAGGAGATGACGACCATGAGTGAAGCACTTCTCGAAGTCCGGGATCTCAAGACACATTTCCATACATTCGGCGGCGTGGTGAAAGCCGTGGACGGCGTCAGCTTCGACGTCCGCCCGGGCGAAGTGGTCGGCCTTGTCGGCGAGTCCGGTGGCGGGAAATCGGTGATCGGCTTTTCTATTCTCGGCCTGATCGACCCACCCGGACGGATCGAGGCAGGCAGCATTGTCTTTGCCGGTGAAGATCTGACGCGCAAGAGTGAAGACCAGATGCGCGCGGTGCGCGGCGGCGAGATCGCCATGGTATTCCAGGACCCCATGACGTCTCTCAATCCGGTCTACACGGTCGGCCGCCAGATGGACGAAATGCTGCGTCTGCATACCGACCTCGACCAGAAGGCACGACGTGCTCGCTGCATCGAGATGCTCGAGAATGTCGGCATCTCGGAGGCCGCCAGCCGCCTCGACGCCTATCCGCACCAGTTTTCCGGCGGCATGCGCCAACGCGTCGTGATTGCCATCGCGCTCTTGGCTGGCTCCCGCCTGATCATCGCGGACGAACCGACCACGGCCCTCGATGTCACCGTCCAGGCCCAGATCTTGAAGCTGATGCGTCGCCAGATCGTCGATCGCGGATCCGCCATGATCCTCGTGACGCACGATCTCGCCGTCGTCTCCGAAATGGCGGACCGGGTGGTCGTGCTTTATTGCGGCAAGGTCGTCGAGCGAGGGCTGACGAGCGAGATCATCCAATCCCCCGCCCACCCCTATACGCGCGGGCTCCTGGACAGCATTCCGAGGATCACCGATCGGCGGGCACGCCTCAGCCAAATCCCTGGCACAGTCCCTGACATCCGCACGCTCGGTGAGGGGTGCAGTTTCAGGGACCGCTGCTTCCGGGCCCAGGCCATCTGCTCGGCAGAAACACCGGCGCTCACACCCGTGCGCGGCTCGCTCGATGCAGCCTGCCACTTCCCGCTGGAGGAGACGGCGACATGACGACCCCCGTGCTCGATGTTCGAGGCTTGGTCAAAGCCTTTCCCGTAGGAGGTCTTTTCGACCGTCTACAGTTCGGAAAGGGAAAGCTTCTCGCTCCCCAGAAGCAGTTGCGGGCGGTCAACGGTGTCGACCTGTCGATTGCGCCGGGCGAGGTCATGGCGCTTGTCGGAGAATCCGGCTGCGGCAAGTCGACCGTGGCAAAGACCATCGCCCGGATCTACGAGCCGACCGCAGGCGAGATCCGCATTGACGGTGAAGACATTTCCCGGATGCAGTTTCGCGAAATGCGCCCCATCCGCCGCAAGCTGCAGATGATCTTCCAGGACCCTTACGCCTCCCTCGACCCGCGGCAGCGGGTCAGGGACATCGTGATGGAGCCGAGGCGCGCTCAGGCCGGTGGCAAGCTCAGCCGGCGCGAACTGCATGACGAGGCCATCGCACTTCTGGCAAAGGTTGGCCTCAATGCCGAACAGGCTGGGCGCTACCCGCATCAGTTTTCCGGAGGTCAGCGGCAGCGGATCGGCATCGCACGCGCATTGTCGGTTCGGCCAAAGATCATCATCGCCGACGAGCCCGTCTCGGCACTCGACGTCTCGATCCAGGCACAGATCCTCAATCTGATGATGGACCTGCGCGACGAGTTCGGCCTCTCCTATCTGTTCGTCTCGCACGACCTCTCGGTCGTTCACCACATCGCCGACCGGATCGGGGTTATGTATCTCGGCTTCATGGTGGAGACGGCCAGCCGCGACCAGTTGTTCAGCCAGCCGAAACATCCATACACGCAGGTTCTGCTTTCGGCTGCCCCGACCATCGACAAGTCGTTGGCTAAGCCGAAGATCGAGATCGTTGGCGAAGTCCCAAGCGCACTGCGCCTACCCTCCGGATGCTGCTTCAGAACCCGCTGCCCCATGGCCTTCGATCGGTGTGCGATCGAGCGTCCTGTCTTGACGCCCCAGCCGGATGGCAGCGCTGTTGCATGCCACCTCCACGATCGGAATGATGCCGAAAGGAAAAGCCAGTGAGTTCGCCTGCCATCATCGTTCAACCCCGCCTCGCCCTCGAAGATCCGCATGACTGCACCGATGCGAATGACATGCTGGCCGTCTTCGACGCCCTGTTCGACGGGCTTGTGCGCTATGGCAAGGATGGTGGCTACGTGCCGGCACTGGCAAGCTCCTGGGATGTCACACCAGATGCGCGACACTGGACGTTCAAGCTGAGGGAAGGCTTGAGCTTTCATGATGGCACGCCCTGCGATGCGGCGGCCGTCTGCCAATCGCTGATACGCATGGCCCGTCCTGACAAAGGCTACACTCTCGGGGCGCCCGGGGTCTGGCATCAATATCTCGGAGACGCGGAGATCGAGGCAGTCGGTCCCCTGACCGTAACCATCCGCCTGTCGAAGCCGATCGCCGATCTTCTCGACATCCTGGTTTACGGCTACGTGGTCGCTCCCTCAGCACTGGACCGCTACGAGGCGGGAGACACGTCGCAGCCGGTCGGCACGGGCCCCTATCGTCTGGTTTCCTACGAACCCGGCCAAGCCCTTCACCTCGAACGTTTCGATGGCTGGCATGGCGAACGACCCGCCAATGCTGAACTAACGTTCCGCTTGGAGCCAAACCGGGAAGCGCGGCTGGAGATGCTGATCTCCGGCGAGGCGCAGGTGGCAAACAGCCTCGATTTCGAAGCCTCCAAGGCGCTCGAAGAAACGGCTAAGCATACACGCGTTACATCGCTCGTGCCCGTCGCCATCATCTATCTCTTCAATGCTCTCAAAGGACCACTTACCGATAGCCGCGTTCGCCGCGCTCTCAATCTGGCGATCGACCGCCAGGCCCTGATCGATCGGGTGGTGAGAGGTGCAGCAAAGCCACTGACCGGCTTCGTCAGCCCAGTTCATTTCGGCAGCATGCCATCGGAGGATCTGCGCGCTGATCAGGATCAGGCGAAAGAACTGCTTGCCGAAGCCGGGTTCAGCGGAGGCCTGACCATCGAGGTCGATTGCCCGACACGCCTTCCCGATGAGGCCGAGGCGCTGACGGCCGCTCTTGCGGAGCAGCTTGCCCCAATTGGTGTGACGCTGAACGTTCACCTACACACAGACCGCGAAGCCTATGCGCATGGTGTCCGCCTGAAGCAGGTGCGCGACATGTGCGTTTTCGATTCCAGCCCCTTGAGCACCTTCCGCATCCTCGCAGAGAAGATCGATCACAGGGCTAAGGGCTCCTGGTGGCTGGGCTTTCACAATGCCGAGGCTGAAAACTTGCTTGATAGGGGCCGGGCAACTGTTGATGCGAGTGAACGTGCGGAGATCTTCGAGGAGGCCTTCCACGCGCTGCAAGTCGATCCCCCATGGCTCTATCTCTACAATCCGCTGAGGGTGACAGGCCTGTCGGGGCCCTGGCCGGACTGGCGCATGCGCCAGGACTGTGTGCTCGACGTGACGCGGCTCCCTGACTTCCAGTCCGGGAAATCAGCACCATGAGACGCGTCGATCTGATCATCAGCGGCGGCACCGTACTTACCATGGACGGCAGTCGCCACGTCCTCGATAAGGGAGCGGTCGCTGTTCATGACGATCGCATTATCGCGGTCGGTCACGCGGACGAGATCGCCAGAGAATACCAGGCCGAGCGCCAGATCGACGCCCACGGCAAGGTGGTGATGCCTGGCATGATCGACGTGCATGCCCATGCCGGCCACGGCTTGATCAAAACCATGGGCATGGAGCAAGACAATCACTGGGAAGAGATCTGCAACGCAGCCTATACCGTCGGCTCGACACCAGAATTCTGGTTTGCAGAGGCGCGGCTCGCAGCCCTCGAGCGGCTTCGCTTCGGCGTCACCACAGGCGTTTCGCTTCTCGGTGGCGGCGACACGATCATGCGCACAGATGACGTTGCCTATGGGAGCGCCCATTGCGAGGGCGTCGCGGCAGTCGGCACGCGCTCGGTCGTCGCCGTCGGACCGACCCGCCCCCCACATCCCCGAACCTATGCATCTTGGCACGACAGCAAAGCGTCAGAACGGCCTGTAACCTTCGAGGAACAGATTGCCGTCAGCCGGAAACTGCTTGATCTGTGGCACGGTCGCGAACGCTTGAAGATCGCCTTGCTCACCCCCGTCCTGCGTGACGAACATCAGCGCGACATGTCAGCCGCAGACTACGAAGCCGCAGTCGCCCAGACCAAGGCCGTGCGGGCACTCTCGCGGGAAGCGGGCGTGGTGTTCACCCAGGATGGCCACTGGAAGGGCTCCGTCTCCCGCGCCGAAAAGCTCGGCATCCTCGGACCGGATGCGCTCCTGTCCCACGCCATCGATATCACGCCCGAAGAAATCCGGATCATTGCCGACACAGGCACCCGCATCGCCCACAATCCGAGCGCCATCGCCTCCATTCTTGGCCGATGCCCGGTGATCGAACTGGTCGAGGCCGGTGCTGTGGTGGCCATCGGCTCGGATGCAACCGCCCCTGATCGATCGGCCGACATGTTCCGTCACATGCAGCAATGCATGCACTATCACCGCGCCCACTTCCGCGATCCCTCGGTTTTGCCTCCGGGCAAGGCCCTTGAGATGGTGACCATAGATGCCGCGACCGCCCTGGGGCTCGACCGAGACATCGGCTCCCTCGAAGCCGGCAAGAAGGCCGATATCGTGGTGGTCGACATGCAGCGCCCCCACCTCGCGCCCTACCAGATGCCGATCTTCCGCCTTGCCTACTTCGCCAACGGCAATGACGTCGACACCGTCGTGATCGACGGGCAAATCCTGCTCGAAGGAGGCCGCCCTCTGCTCACCGACCTCGATGAGGTCGTCTCAGAAGCAGACAGACAAGCCCGGTTGCTGATCGAACGCATGGGCCTCGAAAACATGATCGGCCAGCCTGAAGGCTTTTTTGGCCGTGCAAGATATCCAAAACATCAAGGAGACAGCCAATGATGAGGCTGAATGAAGAGGCAAGAGGCGTTTACGTCATAGCCCTCACCCCTTTCACCGAGACGGGTGATCTCGACCTCGACAGCACGGACCGCATGGTCGATTTCTACCTTGAGCGAGGCGCGACGGGACTGACCGTGCTTGGGATGATGGGCGAGGCGCAAAAGCTCACCATCGAGGAATCGCAGACCTATGTCCGCCGTATCCTCCGCAGGGTCGATGGCCGCGTTCCGGTTGTGGCAGGCGTCTCTGCTGCGGGCTTTGCCCAGATGCAGGCTCTGACCATGATGGTCATGGATGACGGTGCGGCTGGCGTGATGATCGCTCCCCCCTCGTCCCTGCGCAACGATCAGCAGATCGTCACCTACTACGAGCAGGCGGCGGAGTTTATCGGCGATACGCCTTTCGTGCTGCAGGACTTCCCACTCGTCACCAGCGTCACCATCCCCGTCTCCGTCATCCAGACGATCATCGATCAGATCCCGACCTGCGTTTGCCTCAAACACGAGGACTGGCCCGGTCTTTCCAAGATTACCGCGCTAAGGACCGCTACGGAGAACTCCGGCAAGAGGCGCATATCAATCCTGTGCGGCAATGGTGGCGTCTTCCTGCCGGAAGAGATGGCACGCGGAGCAGACGGTGCGATGACCGGCTTTGCCTATCCCGAGATGATGCGCGACGTCGTCCATTACAGCGAGCAGGGAAACCCGGAGCGCGCACAGGACATCTTCGACGCCTATCTCCCGCTTGCTCGTTACGAACAGCAACCGGGCCTTGGTCTCTCCATCCGGAAATACATCATGGCGAAACGCGGCGCGATTGCCACGCCGGCACTGCGCAAACCGGGAGCAGCCCTTTCGCCCGTCGATATCAGCGAGATCGAGCGCCTGATTGCGCGCCAGGACAGAAGATTGAAGGAGCTCGGCTGATGGAACTCGGCTTGAAAAACAAGACCGCTCTCGTGCTGGGTGCAAGCCGCGGACTGGGTGCCGCGATCGCCCGAGGGCTCGCGGAAGAAGGGGTGACAGTGCATGCCGCCGCCCGCAACACCTCGGCCATCTCGGCATGGGCTTCCGAGCTCGCACCGACGGCCGGTTCCGTCATCCCGCTGCAGCTCGACCTCTCGGATATCGACAGCGTGAACAGGGCCGTCCAGTCGCTCGTGGCGGCAGGGGGTATCGACATCCTCGTCAACAATTCGGGCGGCCCACCGCCGGCCGCAGCCGTCGATGCGAAACGAACGGATTGGCTCAATCATTTCGAGACGATGGCCGCCAACATATTCCATCTGACCACCAGCCTTTTGCCGGGCATGCGGGAAAAGCGCTGGGGTCGGATCATATCGATCGCTTCGTCAGGGGTAGAGCAGCCGATCGCACGACTGGCACTCTCCAACGGCATCCGCTCGGCCTTGATCGGCTGGTCGAAAACACTTGCTGCGGAAGTGGCCGCGGACGGCGTCACTGTAAACGTGATTCTTCCGGGGCGCATCCACACCCAACGGGTGGACGAACTCGACGCCGCTGCAGCCAGCCGCTCAGCCAAGAGTGTCGAGGAAATCGCGGCCGAATCGGCGGCCGGCATTCCGGCTGGACGCTATGGACGGCCGGAGGAATTTGCCGCCGTCGCCGTCTTCCTAGCCTCCGGGCCAGCCTCGTATGTGACCGGAAGCAAGATCCGTGTAGATGGTGGTGCCATTAGATCCATCTAAAGACCCAAACAAGAGCGGTGGACGGACCGCCAGCGATATCCGTCCTCCGCTACCGTTGCATAGTTGAGCCGCTGATCACGCTCTAAACCACCGCTTCTGCTTCAATCTCGACTTCATAGTCGCCGACCAAAGCGCCGGCCTCGATCAGGGTGTTGGCTGGAAGTACGTCAGAGAAAAACCGGCCATGGGCCCGCGAGACCGGCTCCCATTGTGATGCATCTTTGAGATAGATGCGCGTGCGGACGACATCCTCCATCTTTCCGCCAAGCGCGGAGATGGAAGCCGCGATTTTGTCGAGGATGTAGGTCGCCTGCGCGCCCGGATCGCCGGGCGCCACACAACGGTTAATGCCGTGAGTTGCCGTGGTCCCCGACACCAGGATCCTGTCCCCGACCCGCACAGCCCGGCTGTAGCCGGCCAGCGGCTCCCAGATGCTGCCGGAGGAAACACGCATCCGGTTCTCACGCCCTGGTACGGGAACGGCCGTGTAGACGGACGGGATCGCATCGAGGTGATGGCTGAGGTCGCCGGATGCGGTCAAGAAGGGCGGCTTTCGATATTCATCGCCGCAATCGCCGGGAATGGGTGTGGCCTCAGCGAAGGCGCTGTCGAGCAGGTCCCGGTCCTTCGTATCCAGTGCGAAGCCAAAGACCTTCAGGTTGTCGTTGCGATGCTCGCTTTCACCCAGTCTTGCTCCAATGATGGTGGCAGCAACAGCCGGATGTTCGAGTACCCAGCGGCTGGCCACGTTGGAGATAGAGACCCCATGCTTGCGGGCGATCGTTGCGGCCGCCTGGAGTATCCGCTGATAGACGCTCCATCCGCCGGCCGTATCGATGAAGCGCTTGTATTTCGAGCGGCTCCAGTCGGCAATCGACGCCGGCTCCACCTGACCGAGCCACTTCTCTGACAGGAAGCCGCCGCAAAGCGTGCCATAGGCCAGGAGCTTCACCCCACGCTTGAGGCACAGCGATGAGAGGTCGCCGGCGGCGCGCCGGTCGATCAGGGAGAAAGACACCTGGTTGCTGGCGATATCGATGCCATCGGAGAGCGCGACGTTGAGATGCGCTGCATCGAAATTGGTAAGGCCGAGGGCGCCGATCAGGCCTTCTTCTTTCATCGCCTGCATTTCATGAAGCGCATCGAGCCAGGCCGGATGCTCGAAGGTCCACCAATGGAACTGTAGAAGATCGACCTTGTCGACGCCGAGGCGGGTAAGTCGGTCCTCCACGCCCCGTCGCACCACGTCGCGCGTCATCGGACCAGGCTCGGGGCACCATTTGGTGAAAGCCACCGGTCGCTTCTCGCCAGCGGCATAGCGCTTCAGGAGGTGACCGGTGATGATCTCTGCCGATCCATAATGATCGGCCATGTCGAAACTGTCGAACCCGGCCTCCGCATAGGCCTGCAGGGCATCGGCCCCCTCTTCCGGATCGACCGTGACGCCGTCTTTCTCGATATCGGCAACCTGCCACAGCCCACAGACGAGGCGGCTGATCGACAGGTCAGGCGTGAGCGCGATACGTTCGGGATGCTGGGACACGGCGATGATTCCTTAGTGATCAGGGTTGTTTGGTGCGGCTGAGGCGCGCGAGCGGGCTCACCTCGCCGAACAGGCCGCGCGGGCGCAGCAGCAGCATCAGGCAGAGCCCCAGGCCGATCGCGACGATCTGCAAGGCGGCGGCCCGCGCCTGCTCTTCGGGCGGGACGAAGGCGGAGACGGCAGCGGCCGTGAGCGCCCAAAGCCCCCAGACCAGAATGGCGCCGGCAATCGCTCCGCGATTGTTGCCCGAGCCGCCGACGATCAGCATGGCCCAGACCTGGAAGGTGAGCACCGGCATATAGTTATCGGGTGCGATAAAACCAATGAAATGTGCCTGGGCAGCGCCAGCAAGGCCCATGATCGCACCGCCGAGGGTAAAGGCCTGCAGGCGAAAGCGAACGGGCCGCTTGCCGAGCGCCTGAGCGGCCGCCTCGTCTTCGCGGATCGCCCGCAAGACGCGTCCCCAGGGGCTGCACGACAGGTGCTGCAGACCGAAATAGAGCACCAGCACGACAAGCGCCATGAGAGCGCAGTTGGCGAGACTGAAAAGCAGTGCATCACCCTGCAGATCAGCAAAGGGACGCGGAATGAAGCCGATCCCGAAGGCTCCCCCGGTCACGCTTTGAAGATTGAGCATGCAGAGCTGAACGGTGACGGCCACGCCGAAGGTGGCGATTGCGAGATAATCGGATCTCAACCGGATCGTCAGCGCGCCAACGGCCCAGGACAGCACTCCCGAGACGATGGCAGCCCCCAGCCAGCCCACAGCAATCGGCAGTCCGAAACCGCCACAGCGTTCGGCAGTATCAGGAGTGGTGAGGATGGCCGACGTATAGGCCCCGACGGCCACGAAGGCCGCGATGCCGACATTGAACAGGCCTGTCATACCCCACTGGATATTCAGCCCCAGGCAAATGATCGCATAGGTCAATGCCATGGTAAGGAAGAAGGCGCCATAGGCGATTAGATCGATGCTCATGCCGCTTTTCCAAAAAGGCCGCGGGGCCGGACGAGAAGGACCGCAATCAGGATGGCAAAGGACACTGCCGCACGCCATTCCGCGCCGATGAGCTGGACGGTGAAGGCCTCGGCGAGGCCGATCAGCAGGCCAGCGATCATGGCACCCGGGACCGACCCGATACCGCCGAGGATCGCGGCTGCAAACAAGGGCAGCAGCAGGTCATGCCCGAGATAGGGGCGGATCTGGATGATCAGCCCGCTCATGATGCCGGCGATACAGGCCAGTGCTGCGCCCAGGAACCAGGCCGTTCGGATGACCCGGCGGACATCGATTCCGGCAATACCGGCAAGGCCCGGGTTTTCGCTGACGGCGCGCATCGCCCGACCGATATCGGTCCGCGTCATGACGAGGTGAACGGTGACGACCGAGATCAGCGCAACGGCCAGCATGGCCAGCTGGTCCGGCGTCGCTCTGAGGCCCAGGCCGAGCTTCATAGCGATCTGCAGCGCCTGGCTGAAATAGGCGGGCTTCGAGGTAAATAGGAACTCGAGCAGGCTGCGCAGTGAAAGCGATGCGCCGAAGCTTGCCATCACCATGATGATGATGGCGCTGCCGCGTCGGCGAAAACTCGAAAAGAGTGCCGCATCCACCGCCAGCGCAAGAAGACCCGTGAGTGCGATGGCGAGGAGCGCCGCGATCGGAAGCGACCACCCAAAGGAGAACGGGCCGAGCGGCGTGGTCATCCCTGCCCCAAGCACACCGAGGGCACTGCTGATGCCGAGTGCGAGATAGGAGCCCCAGGACAGAAGCTCGCCATGGGCGAAATTGGCAAAGCGGAGGATAGAGTAAGTCAGGGTAACGCCGACGGCCCCCAGCCCGATGATTGCGCCTGCAATCAGCCCGTCCATCAAAAATTGCGGGTTCATCTCGACACCCCCTCGGCTGCACGGCCCGTGGTACCGAGATAGATCTGTCCGATCAGTGGATCATCGGCGAGCTCCGCCGGTGTGCCCTCGTGTCGAATAACGCCCTCGGCAAGGATCACGGCACGATCGGCAATTGCCATGGCCGCCTTCACGTTCTGCTCGACCAGAATGATCGTCACGCCCTCGCCATTGATACGCTTGAGCATGGAAAAGACTTCGCCGACTATTTTGGGGGAAAGACCGGCAGACGGCTCATCGAGGATCAGCACCGGCGGATCAAGGGCCAGCGCCCGCGCCACGGCCAGCATCTGCCGCTGACCGCCAGAGAGCGCCCCGGCAAGCCTTTTCGGCTGGATTGCGAGATCGGGAAAACGGGTCAAAATCGTCTCGATGGCAAGGCGGCGCGCGTCTTTCGGCAGCAGGGAAACCGCGATCTGCAGGTTCTCCAGAATGCTCATGCTGGCAAAGACATTCTCCGTCTGTGGCACGAAGGCCAGACCTTCCGCCACTTTGCGATGGGGAGCGACATCCGTGATGTCCCGTCCGGCAAGGTGGATCCGGCCCGAATGCACAGGCACCATGCCGGCGATCGCCTTGACCAAAGTAGACTTGCCCGCACCGTTCGAGCCAAGAAGCACGACGAGTTCGCCCCGTGCGACCGCAAGATCGACGCCGCGAACAATGGGAAGATCCGGTTCGTAGCCTGCGACCAGCGCCGAGGTTGCAAGAACGGCGTCTGTCATGCACCACCACCGAGATAGGCTTCGATGACTGCGGGATTGGCGGAAACGTCAGCCGGTGATCCCTCGGCCAGCAGCTTGCCGAGCGCCATCGCAATAACGCGCGAGCAGAGCCTGGATACCATGTCCATGTTGTGTTCGATGAGCAGTATCGACTTGCCCTCCGCGTTCAGCGCAACCACACGATCCATGATCACCTCGAGCAAGGCAGGGTTTACGCCGGCGGCCGGTTCATCGAGCAGGATCACCTGCGGATCGGCCATCAGGACGCGCGCGAGTTCCAGAAGCTTGCGCTGCCCGCCGGACAAGACGCGAGCGGGTTCATGAGCAAGCCGCGAGAGCGTGACGAACTCGAGCATGACATGTGCCTTTTCAAGCGCCGCCTTCTCCTCGCGGAGCACCAGGCCCGGCCGGAAAAAATTGAAAAACAGCCGTTCTCCCGTCTGCTTCTGAGCGCCGACCAGCACGTTTTCCAACACGCTCATTTCGGAGAACGGACGTGGGATCTGGAAGGTCCGTGCGACCCCATGCGCGATGCGCTGCTCAGGCGCTTGGTTGGAAATGTCTTGCCCCTCGATGAAGATCGCGCCGGAGCTGGGCTTGAGGCTGCCAGCCAACAGATTGAACATGGTGGTCTTGCCTGCACCATTCGGACCGATCAGGCCGAGAATCTCCCCCCGGGCGAGCTGCAGCGACATATCGGAAACCACGGTCAGCCCGTCAAAATGCTTCGTCACATGCCGCGCTTCGATGGCTGGCGATGACGCGGCCGTTGGAAGGGACGCGGGTGATGGGGGCTGCACGACAGTCGCTTCCAAAATGAGCCTTGATTTGATCCGTGATGTTTGATCAAACTTTACGCTGACGCGAAAATCAACCGATATTTCCGGGGAGTTGAGGCGGAATGACGGATACGATCGCCCAGTCGGATGATCTGCTGACGCCTGTCGGACGAGAGACGCTCCAGGATCGCGTCTACGAGCAGTTGCGCCGCACCCTGATCGATGGCGGCTTTGCCGCAGGCGACGTGCTGCGGATCGTCGATATGGCAGACCGACTGAAGACGAGCACCATGCCGGTGCGAGAGGCGCTCGGCCGGCTCGTCTCCGAACAGGCACTGGAGGCTCTTCCCAATCGTTCCGTCCGCGTGCCGCTGATTACCCGCGAACGCCTCGACGACCTGGAACGTGCCCGCATCCTGATCGAGGGGCGTCTGGTGGCGCTCGCCTGTGACAGGCTGACGGCGGAAGACATCGAAAGCCTGAAACAGATCAACAGGGATTGCGAGGCAGCATTCGAGCGGCATGGCCAGGATGTCGGCCCCGTTACCTCTGAAATCAATCATCGCTTCCATTTCCACATCTATCGCGCCGCCTCTTCGCGTGTGCTGATCCCGATGGTCGAAAGCCTTTGGCTGCAGTCCGGCCCGGTGGTCCGGGCCGCTGCCCATATCCATGACGAACAAGGCGGCCTTGCCGCGACGAACCACCACTGGACGCTGATCGCAGCTCTCGAAGCAGGCGATGAAGAGGCTGCCGTGAACGCGCTTTCCAACGACATCGGACGCTCCTTCGATCTCGTGCGAGGGCGCATCGACGCCGGCGACGAAGCAGCGTGAGGGAAATCGATGGGCGCTAAAGACGATTCCTTCGAGCTCTTTGATCTGCGTGTCGAGGTGGTGATCCCCGAAGACGGCGCCATCTACTGCGGCGCCAGGCCAGGCGACTATTTCGAGCTGCAGGGCGAGATGCTTTATCTCCCGCCAGGACAAGGCATCTCGATTTATTCGCTCGCCTCCGTACTTCCCCTTCTCGCCGCCAAGCAACGCCCCACCCATGCGCACGACTGGATGACGACGGATGCGGAGATCGCCTGTCCGGATCCCAACTGCTCATCGCGCCTGAGAATTCGCCGGACCGGGCTTCGCCGTTTCAGCCATGCCGCAACGACGGCCGTGCCCCTCGAAGGAAAAGAATAAGATGCAGCGTATCTCTATCGCCCCCGGTTACGAAATCTCCCGCGTCATCCGCGGCGGCTGGCAGTTGGCGGGCGGCCATGGCGCCATCGATGCGGAGATGGCGATCGAGGACATGGTGGCCTTTGCCGATGCCGGCATCACCACCTTCGACTGCGCCGACATCTACACAGGCGTGGAAGATCTGATCGGACGGTTCAGGCTGCGCTACCGCGACCTGCACGGGCAGGCCGGACTCGATCACATTCGCGTTCACACCAAATTCGTACCCGATCTCGGCGTGTTGCCGACAATCTCAAAGGCCTATGTCGAGAAGGTGATCGACACGTCGCGCAAGCGGTTGAACATGGAGCGCCTCGACCTTGTCCAGTTCCACTGGTGGGACTACGAGATGCCAGCCTGGCTGGACACGCTCGGCTGGCTGAAGGAGCTGCAATCCGACGGGCGTATCGACAAGATCAGCGCCACGAACTTTGACAGCGACCATGTCACGGCGATCCTCGATGCCGGGATCCCGCTGACCTCGCTGCAGCTGCAATATTCGCTGCTCGACCGGCGCCCGCAAAAGCGCATGGTCGGGCTCGCTGCTCAGTGCGATTTCGCGCTGTTCTGCTACGGCACGGTCGCCGGTGGCTTCCTCTCCGATCGCTGGCTTGGCAAGACGGAGCCAGAGCATCCGCTCGAGAACCGTTCGCTCACCAAATACAAGCTGATCATCGACGATCTCGGTGGCTGGGATCTGTTCCAGGCATTGCTTGCAACGCTCCGCAAGGTGGCGGACCGTCATGCGACCGACATCGCCACGATTGCCAGTGCCGCCATGCTCCGCCGGCCAGGCGTCACGGCGGTGATCGTCGGCGCGCGCAATCGCGATCACCTCGCCTCCAACCTCGCCATCTCCGATATCGTCCTGTCCGATGCCGATCTGGCGGAGATCGAGACCGCCATGGTCGGCGCGCGCGAACTGGAAGGCGACGTCTATACGCTCGAGCGGGACCGCACCGGGCGCCACGGCAGCATCATGAAATATAATCTCAACAAAGGGGAATGACATGAGTAAGGGAAATCAACTGAAACGTCTCGTTCTGACATCGACCATGCTTGCCGGCCTTGCCGTCGGTGCGGTACCGGCCTCCGCGCAGGAATGCGACGTCACCGTCGGCGTGGTCATGGAGCTCACCGGCCCCGCCGGCGAATACGGCAAAGCCGGCGCCAAATCCGTGGAAATGGCCTTCCGTGACTTCAACGACGCAGGCGGCGTCGACGGCTGCAAGCTCGTTATGGACACGCGCGACAGCCAGAGCCAGGGCAATGTCGCCGTTGATCAGGCAACACAGCTCGTCAACATCAAGAAGGTGCCGGTCATCATCGGCGGCATCATTTCCTCGGTCTCGATCCCGATCCTCACCTCCGTCACCGCACCTGCCGGTGTCGTTCAGGTATCTCCGGCATCCTCTTCCCCGACGCTGACGGCCCTCGGTCGCGAGGGCAAGACCAATGGCGTGTTCTTCCGCACCATCACGTCTGACGCCCTGCAGGGAACAGCCGCAGCGAAATACGCCCTCGATCAGGGCATGAAGAAGATTGCGATCATTCACGTCAACAACGACTTCGGCAACAACCTGATGCAAGAGTTCACCGCTGCCTATACCAAGCTTGGCGGCACGATCACCTCGACGACGCCCTATAACGAGAAGCAGGCGAGCTACTCGTCAGAAGCGTCGGTTGCCATGGAAGGTGAGCCGGATGCGCTCTATCTCATTTCCACGCCGGTGGACGGAGCAACGATTGCCCGCGCCTGGATTTCCGGCGGCGGCGTCCAGAAATTTCTGTTCAATGATGGCATGAACTCCAAGGACTTCATCGCCAGCGTCGGTCCGCAATATCTGAATGAGGCATACGGCACATCGTCCGGTACCACGCCGACGGCCTCGACCGAGTACTTCAACGCGAACTACGCGGAATTCTCCGGCGGCATCGAGCCATCGGCGCCGGCAGCCGATCGATCCTATGATGCCGGTGCGATTGTGGCTCTCGCGATCGCCAAGGCTGGCAAGGCCGACAAGGACGCGATCAAATCAGCGATTTCGGAAGTCACAGCACCCGGCGGCACGCCGATCTATGCCGGCAAGGCCGAATTCGAGAAGGCGCTCGGCCTGCTCAAGGACGGCAAGCCGATCAAATATGAAGGCGTCATCGGCCCTGTGAGCTTCGACCAGTACGGCGACATCACCGGCCCCTTCAGGCTGTGGAAGATCACCGACGGAGAAGTAACGACTGTCGGCCAGATGGAGTCCGAGACAGTGGCCGACATCAAGGCCAGCTTGGCGAAGTGAGTCTCAAAAAGCGATCAACACTGGGCGGCTCTCCAGCCGCCCAATCCCGCACTCCTCCCGGAACCCTTCCATGCCTTGATCCACGAACGGTTTCGCAAGGCAAGAGATGACGGTTCGCTCTCCCGTCTCGCTATAGACTTCAACGGGCATGCCCGGTGCGCGCTTTTCAGAATTTGAATTGAGATCTGCGGTCTCGAAACTGATGCGTTTCGCGCCGATCTGCCATTCCGCGGCGTCGACAAACACCGCTGTGTGCTCCTTAAGGAGGTAAGAGCGCTGAAATCGAATCTCGCCAAAGGAAAGATTGCGGCCCATCAAGCCAAGGAGAAGGCGCAAGAGATGGAACCAAGCCTCAAGGCGCAGTTGGATCGGGACCTGCTGGCCTGTCACCTGTCGTGTGACATCAACAGCTTCACCGGCTGGCGCCGCTATTGGCCTGTGCCGACGGGCTTTTGCGTGATTGGCGTTTATGGAGGTGTTTTTTTGGTTGCGGGGGCCTGATTGCACGGAGACTTGCATAAAGACCGGGTCGAGAGGGCTAAAACTAGCCGTTTGTGGGGTAAGCAGAATTATGGAACTAAAGCGCAGGCCTAGCAATCAGGTCTTACTCCGGACTTCGATGTCGACATGGCGTGTTGCGATGTCTTCTTTTGGTGCGATTCTTGCTATCAATGTCGTATCGGCATTTTTCGGAAAGCCCAATCGAGCTTGGTCAATGTGCGAGGAAAACACCGCTTTCAGCCGAAGAGCGGTGTTACGCCATGATCGACGACCCAGCCATGGCTTTATAACTTAAACGAAATAGCCTCCGCCAACCCGGTGCGGTTCAGTTTTCGATACCCGACATCCTTCACGGACCTCCCTCACCTTGTGTTGAGCAGGATCTAATGTCCTCTACAAATGCTATCGCGCTGTTTTTTCTCAGCGCAGAAGAGGGTCAAGCTTGCTTCGAAAGGCCACTTAATGACGCCAACGCGGCGGGACCCGAATTGCTCATGGATCCACGCATTCTATGAGGCATCACACCGATACAATGGTTGCTTATCCCGGAAAAAGAATCCGTGAAAGAACAAGCGGACCACCGCGCACTAAGCAGCGTGCACCGCGGCTGCCCACCTCGCCCTTCGAACCGGGCCGCCTCGCGCTTGGCGACCGACGAAAGAATATTTGCTCCCAAGCCTGGGGCACAAGGAACTGCGATTTGTTCGCTGCGTTAATCGGCGGGGCGACAGCACATCAACTTTTCGCGACGGCCGGGTACATGTGTGTGCTGCAGCTTAGGAGCGGATCGAGCGCCCTGACCATAGCAGGAGGAATGAATGAGCATCTTCGACCGCATCAAGGACGCGATTTTTGGCGATGCAAATGCCGCGCCCGCCCCGCAAGCGTCAAGCACGGCCTCTTTGGCACCGTCATCTTCAGCCGCGCCTGCCACTCAACCACCCGCACTGTCAGAGACTGCGGCCAACCCGGGTATAAGCCAGCCCGCCCCGCCCGCAGCACAGACTGCGAACGCTGCGCCGCAATTAGAAGGAGGCGTTGCTTCCGGCTCAAATTCTCGGGCTCCAATCGACGTCGAATCCATCCTCAACGAAGCGGCGAAGAAGTCTGGCCAAAAGCTCGACTGGCGGCACTCTATTGTTGACCTGATGAAGGCTCTCGGCATGGACGCCAGCCTTGAGGAGCGCAAGGAGTTGGCGCAGGAACTAGGCTACACCGGCGACGCCGATGACAGCGCGAAAATGAACACGTTTCTTCACAAGGCTCTCATGAAGAAGCTGTCGGAAAACGGAGGAAAAGTCCCCGCCGACCTGCTTGACTGAACCAAACTCTTAGACCTGATCTTGAACCACAAGGGAGAATTGAAATGGCAGCCACCAAGACACTCGACGACTTGTTCCTCGACACTCTCAAAGACATCTACTTCGCAGAGAAAAAGATCCTGAAGGCCCTTCCGAAGATGGCCCGCGCCGCCAATTCGGAAGAAGGGAAGGCAAGCTTCCTGCAGCACCGCGACGAGACCCAGGGCCATATCGAACGCTTGGAAGAGGTCTTCGAACTGCTCGGAAAGGCGGCGCGCGGCAAGACCTGCGAAGCCATTCAGGGCATTATTGCCGAAGGCGAAGAGATCATCGAAGAGTTCAAGGAGTCTCCGGCTCTGGATGCAGGGCTCATCTCATCCGCCCAGGCAGTCGAGCACTACGAGATCGCCCGTTACGGCACGTTGATCGAGTGGGCCAAACAGCTTGGTCTGAAGGACGCCGTACCCCTGCTGGAGGCGAACCTCGCCGAGGAGAAAGCGACAGACGAGAAGCTCACGCAGCTCGCAAAGGCCTCTGCGAACGCCAAGGGCAAAAGCAAGGCTTCCTGAGGTCCCAGTTCATTATTCAAGGCCGTCCCACAGGGGCGGCCTTTTTGTATCCAGCCATCACCAAAGGGGATAACCATGGCAAAGCGTACAAAACGGGCGACCCGCTCGACCTCTTCCGCGGACACTGTCACCATTCATGATCAGCAGCTTCACCGAGGCGCGGGCGGCGAACTCCACCAGATCGCAGAGGACGGTGCCGACGTGTTGACCACGTCGCAAGGCGGACCAATCGCCGACGACCAGAACTCTCTTCGGATCGGCGCCCGCGGTCCGCTGCTTATGGACGACTTCCATTTCCGCGAGAAAATCTTCCACTTCGACCACGAGCGAATTCCGGAACGCGTGGTTCACGCACGTGGCTATGGCGCCCACGGCTTCTTCGAAACCTATGAATCCTTGTCCGACGTCACCCGCGCCGACATCTTTCAGCGCGCAGGCGAGAAAACGCCTGTCTTTGTCCGCTTTTCTACTGTCGCCGGTAACAAAGGTTCTGCCGACCTCGCCCGCGATGTCCGCGGTTTCGCCGTGAAGTTCTATACGCAGGAAGGCAACTGGGATCTCGTCGGCAACAACATCCCTGTCTTCTTCATTCAGGACGCAATCAAGTTTCCGGACTTAGTACATGCCGCAAAGCAGGAGCCGGACCGGGCCTTCCCCCAGGCGCAGACCGCCCACGACAACTTCTGGGATTTCATCAGCCTTACGCCGGAAAGCATGCACATGGTCATGTGGATCATGTCCGACCGCACCATCCCACGATCCTTCCGTTTCATGGAGGGGTTCGGTGTACACACCTTCCGTTTCGTCAATGACAAAGACGAGTCCACGTTCGTCAAGTTCCACTGGAAGCCAAAGCTCGGCCTCCAGTCGGTTGCGTGGAACGAGGCAGTCAAGATCAACGGCGCCGACCCCGACTTCCATCGTCGCGATCTCTGGCAGGCGATCCAATCCGGCAACTTTCCGGAATGGGAACTCTCTGTGCAGCTCTTTGATCAAGAGTTTGCCGACAACTGGGACTTCGACGTCCTCGATCCGACGAAGATTATTCCGGAAGAGTTGTTGCCGGTAAAACCAATCGGCCGTCTCGTGCTCGACCGCATGCCGGACAACTTCTTCGCGGAGACCGAGCAGGTCGCGTTCATGACGCACAACGTTCCGCCGGGGATCGACTTCAGCAACGACCCTCTTCTTCAGGGCAGGAACTTTTCCTACCTCGACACGCAGCTCAAGCGGCTTGGCGGACCGAATTTCACGCACCTTCCCATCAACGCACCAAAGTGTCCCTTCCACAACTTCCAGCAGGACGGGCACATGGCGATGCGCAACCCGGTCGGCAGGGTAAACTACCAGCCGAACTCGTTCGGGGAAGGTCCCCGGCAGGCCCCGTCCCGAGGATACCGCCACTTTCTGGCCGAGGAGAACGGCCAGAAAGTGCGGCTGCGTCCGGAAAGCTTCGGCGACCACTATAGCCAGGCCCGCCAGTTTTTCCTCAGTCAGACGCCGCCCGAGCAGCGGCACATCGCGATGGCACTCACGTTCGAGCTAAGCAAGGTCGAGACCGTCGCTATCCGCGAACGGATGATCTCGCACCTGCTGAACATCGACGAGACGCTCGCCACCACCGTTGCCCAGAAGCTCGGAATCCAGACAATGCCTAAGCCCGCCGACGCTGCCATGCCCACACGTCAGGATCTGGAGCCGTCTCCCGCGCTTAGCATCGTGCAAGGCGGACCGAAGCGGTTTGAGGGCCGCAAACTCGGCGTGCTTGTAACGGATGGCGTCGATGCAAAGCTCCTCAAGAAGCTGATGATGGTGATCGAGAAGGAGAAGGCTTTGGTTGAGCTGATTGCGCCGAAGATCGGAGGCGTGACCGCGTCCGATGGGACTTGGATAGAGGCGCAGCACATGATCGACGGTGGCCCCTCGGTGCTGTTCGACGCCGTCGCCGTCCTCGCGGCTCCGGGCGCAGTTGAGGATTTGGTGAAGGAGGCGACAGCACGGGACTTCGTGGCGGACGCATTCCAGCACTGCAAGTTCATCGGCTACGACGAGAGCGCTTTCCCGCTTCTCGTCAAGGCTGGAATCACCGACGATCTCGACGAAGGCACGATCGCACTTCCCGGTGAAGGGGGGGTTGCCGCTTTTGTATCCGAACTTGGGAAGTTGCGGGTGTGGGGCCGGGAACCTGCTCTTAAGCTCGGCAAAGCCTCGCCTCCGGTCGAGTGAAGTTCAGGCGCGGACCTCGTGTCCGCGCCGTTCTCTCTAAACGGTGAGGGACGAGATAGTTGTTTCCAATGTTGGCGTTCCATGGAACGACAAACACGCATGAACTAACGCACCCGGAGCCCATAAATGAGGAGTCAGTCTATAAAGTCTCTGCTGGCCGCGCTTGTTGAGCCGAATAACATCGAGAGCGGCGGATGGGGACCCGTGCAAATTGGGGTTGGCGCCGTACGGGCGGGCTGAGACGGGCCACTACAGGCTTACAATTCCAAGCCACGGTCTCGGCGGCCGGCTAAATGGCTTTTAGCGCACGGATTGCGACAAGGCTGCCAAGGGGGCGCAGCCGGGCTGATCCTTTAAATCGATGAAGAACAGCTGTTTGAGGAGGTCAACCGGCCTTTGTGGCGTCATCTCGGGCTTTCAATGCGCGCGCTTCTGAAGGTCGTGAACTAATTTAACCCGGAAAGGCGGTTTCCGAGCGAAGCCAACTGGTTCCAATCATTTGCAGCGCTACGTCGAGCAGCAAGCCCGGATGTATGCGCCTTTAGGTAGGAGATTAAATGTCCGACCGATATTGATCTCTGCTGCCGGGCGCAGAGACCACAAAGCACCAGCGCTCTGCCGGTAGCTCCGGCACTACACACGGTTTTCGGTTCTACCATGTCGGTTGATGCCGGGTAGGGTTCCCGGCGGCGTCTGCACACGACGCCGCCCAAACGATTTTACTGGTTCACGCTGTTCGCCTTACCATCCGCGCCAGCGCAATTAAGATACATGCGCCGATGAAACCGGCGATAAGGTAGCCGAGCCAGCCTCCGAGAACGATCCCGAACAGTGAAAGGATGAAGTTGGCGACTATGGCACCGACAATGCCGAGAAGGATATTCATGATGACGCCCATGTTGCTCTTCATAAACGTCTCTGCAAGCCACCCTGCAATGCCACCGATGATAATCGCCGCGATCCAGCCGATACCTGCGTCTTCCATATTCAACTTTCCTTCCGGTTTCCTAAAATACATCCGGGGCTCCGGAGGTGCCGAGGAAACTCCATGGCCTGGGACTTTGTTCCATCTAGGAAAGGAAGTGGCGTCGTTCTATCATATCTTGGACGAGGTTTAGTTGATGGTTACTGAACCAGTCGACCGTGATGCTCTGGGACCAATGGACTTGCTCATATTGCTATGGGCTGAGCAGACGCGGACAGCGCATTTTACACCCGATAAGCGTTGGAGAAGACGATTGCAAAGCGGAGAATTTAAGGTTTGGCCGCGCAGATCTTGTGGAGGCTACTCGTGCCGATGACCGCGCACCTGCCAGCTATTTAGTCTCGTCAATAACTAAGCTCAGAGGTTAGGAGGAGTTGTCACTCGCATACCGTTTGTGCCGTCGACGATTGACGATCTCTGACTTACCATTCAACTCCCTCACTTGTCCCTCGAAAGTGTGCGAGGGCCCAGGAGATGGTGATTGATCACGCAAGCCACTGTAAGTCTAGGGATAGCTGGCGCATCCACGGGCGGGACGAGCACTCAAACTACACATGCACCGCTGGCAGCCCAGGGTTTCGCGCAGGATCGGCCAGTCGGGCAAGCTTGTTCGTCTCGCCAGTGGCGCCTGACGCCTGCGCGCGGGCGCGAGCCGCTCGATGGAATCGGAAATGCTTCGCATGGGTGACCTTCTGAGGTTCCGGAAAGCCAACCGACATCCCTGTTGATAGATGATGTGCCTCGAAAACGTCGAGGACCGGCGTGAGCCGGTCCTCGCATATCAGACTTTAGAGAGTGCGAACCCGATAGCGGTCGCGCTCCTGCTCGATTTCGGCGGGGCCGTAAGGATCAGCGGAATGATCGAACTTCGTCCAGCCCTGCTCCGAATAGGCTTGGCGGCGCGCCATCGGATCGACGCGGTTGGACTGCTTGAGGATCATGTCAGCTTCGGTTTCCATGCCGTCATCCACACGAGCGGTGACCAGCGTGCCACCGCGGCGAACACCTTCAGCATAGACATGGGCCTCCTCTTCCGAGACGCCGGAATCCGTCAGTGCGCCGATGAGGCCACCAGCCGCACCACCGGCAACCGCGCCAGCGATGGCGCCAGCGGCAGTGGCGGCAAGCCAGCCGGCTGCAACAACCGGGCCGACGCCGGGAATGGCCATGATGCCGAGGCCAGTCAGAAGACCGCCTGCGCCACCGACGACAGCGCCGATGCCGGCACCGGTGCCAGCGCCTTCTGCGGCACCGTTGTCGTTATCTTCATGATTGTGGCGGTTGTCAGCATTGTTGGAAACGATGCTGATGTCGTCAGACGGGACGCCACGCGCTTCCAGCGCGCTGACGGCTGCGCTTGCATCATTGTAGTTGTCAAAAAGTCCGGTAACGGTTTTCATGGGAATGACCTTTCTTTGCGTTTCCGCGAAATTATTTGGAGACGACGTTGCCCTGGTAATCCATGGCCACCGGCATGGACTTGCCGTCCTTCATCGCCGTAGCCTGCCAGACGCCCTGGTCGTCGAGCTTGAGGTCGGCAACGCCGGTGAAGCCGGCTGCTTCGATGCGCTCCCGCGCCTGTTCTTCGGTGAAGGAATTTGCGCCCTCGACAGGGGCTGCAGCGTTCGGTGTTTCCGGGGTCGCTACGGCTGGCGTGTCGCCGTCCGTCGCAGGAACAGTGGTGGTCTGGGCATAGGCAGACACTGCCGTGGCGCACACGAGCGCCGCCGCGAAAATCATCTTTTTCATGGGTTTTCCTCTTTGCAGACCTGGTTGCTCGGTCCGGTAGCGAAAATGCGCGCGCCTGGGGAAAGTTCCGCCTTAGACGTTTGTGCGGTATGAACCCAAAGCTGCGGATCGACAGCCTAACTCAGTTTAACCTCAGTGTTTCTTTCCCTAGGCGAGCCAACATAACATCTTTATTAACGTCATTATCTTGTATGATAGATGCCCCCTGTCGAAACCCGGCTTCACATTAGGTCCCAGGGACGGAGTATTTTGACAAAGTTGGCGAACACTTGAACACGTCATTATGATTTAGGCATGATAACATAAACAGCCGATCTCACATCACGTTCACACGATCCGCCTTTTCTCGAAGGCTAGTTTGCGCGGGCGCATGAGGGCGGGAACAATTTCAAGGGTGCAACATTCCCTGACAGCCGTGCGAGATTGTTCGCCGGACATAGGATATGTCCATGCTTCCACGAATTGCGATCATCGGCACGGGTCCAACCGGCCTCTACACGTTCAAACAACTGATCGGCTCGACCGTTCCCCTGTCGATCACCCTTTATGAAGCAGAGGGAGAGCCGGGCAAGGGTACGCCCTATCACCCCGATATGAATGACCCGGCGATGCTCTCCAACATTCCGAGCATCGAGCTTCCGGCTTTCACCGAGACCCTGGTCGAATGGCTGCGGCGGCAGGATGAGGACACGCTGATGCGCCACGGCATCCGCCGCGCGGCGATTGATGAGCGGGAATTCTATCCCCGCCTCGTGCTCGGCGACTACATGCAGGCGCAGTTTGCCCGGATGCAAAATCTGGCCGGCGAACGCGGCCACGAAATCCACGTGCTGGCCCGCCATAAGGTCACCGATATCGAGATACAGGCGGCCGCAGTGCGGCTGAGGGTATCCCGTCCCGACGCAGACGAGGACGCAGTCTTCGACCACGTCGTGATGGCGACCGGCCACAATTGGCCCGACAGCACCGAAATACGACCCGGCTACTTCGTTTCGCCCTGGCCGGCCACTGTTTTGAAGTCGATCCGCAATGAACCCGTGGGCATTCTCGGCACCTCGCTGAGCGGGATCGACGCCCTGATGACCGTGGCGACGGCCCACGGCATGTTCTACAGCGATGCGGTGGGTGATCTGCAATATCAGCCGGCTGCCGGGACTGAGGATTTTCGCGCGACGCTGATGTCCCGCAAGGGCATCCTGCCGGAGGCCGACTTCTACTGCCCGCTGCCCTATGTGACGCCGCTCGTCTGCACGGAAGAGGCCATAGACGCGCTGATCGCGACAGGTCGTCACGACCTGCTCGATGAGGTCTTCGAGCTGTTCCGCGGAGAAATCGTCGCCCGCGACCCGGATTATGCCACCCGCATCGGCCTTTCGCAGCTGACCGTCGAGACCTTCGCAGCCGCCTACTATGCCGACCGAGCCGAAAGCGATCCGTTCGTCTGGGCCGCGAAGAACCTGGCCGAGGCCGAGGACAATAGGGTGAAGCGCCATACCGTGCCGTGGCGCTATGCGATCCTGATCACCCACGAGATTGTCGCGCGCGTCATTCCGCATCTGGACGAGAAAGACCTCAAGCGCTTCCACCGCCACTTCAAGGGCATCTTCATCGACGACTATGCAACCGTGCCGCTGATGTCGATCCGCCGTCTGCTCGCGCTGTCGCGTGTCGGCAAACTGTCCATCCTGCGGCTCGGCGAAGACTATACGATCCGCACGGCCGAGGTCGGTCTGGAGCGGGGCGCAGAGGTCCAGGTGTCAGGCACGGTGCATCGCTTCGGCGCCTTCATCGATGCGACCGGTCAGGAAACCCTCTCGGCGACGGATCTCCCCTTTCCGACGCTTGTCGATCAGGGAGGCGTGCGCGAAGCCGCGACGCCCAAGGTCGAGGCGATCATGTCGCTCGATCGCGATCCCGATATGGTGCGCACCGGCGGCATCGATGTCGATGAATTCTATCGCCCGCGTCTCGGCCTGATGTCGGAAGGCCGGCTCTATTGCGCGGCAATCGCCTTCCTCCTGCACAAGGAGCCCTTCGTTCAGGGCATCACCAGTGCCCGGGATATCGGCGAGACCGTCGGCCGGGCAATCCTCAAGGATATCTCGCAGGCGGAAACGCCGCTCTTTCAGATCTCGACATAGACGGCATCGCCGACACTGATGGTCACGCCCTCGGTGGGCGTGGCATAGACGCCGAGATTGCGCTTGTTGTGGCGCATGATCCCGCGCAGCACATCGGGCTCTTCCGCCATGCCGGGCTGTGCGACAAGCGTCATGCCACAGCGGCGCGACGCCTCGGTGACGCGGATATCCGTGTCTCCGATGCGTAACGTATGGTCAACCCACTCGTTTTCGATGAAACCTTCGCCTTCTTCCGTTTCGATCAGCACGGAGGGGCGGAACCGTCTTGCGTCGAGTGGCGGAAGGCCTGTTATCGCGGCAAGCGCCTCCGTCGAAGCGGTCGTCACAAGGTGAAGCGGCGCTGGCTTGTAACGATTGGAGACGACGGGGAAGCGGTAATCGCCAGACCCGACGAGCCCGACCGCGACCGGGAAGCCGAAATGCTCTGCCAGGCGGTGCGGCAATGCACCGTCGTCGAGCGCATGTTCGGCGCCGTCGGCAAAGCGCAGCACCGGCAGTCCGGAGGCCGGTTGCCAGGCGGTGATGAAGAGGGCAGGACGCCAGCGCGTTTCCTTCTCGGGGGCGGCGGCGAGGCCGGTTTCCGGATCGAACAGCGCGAACCGTCGGTCGCCTGCGATGCCCTCGGGCGACACGGTGATCGAGGCGAGCGTCTCCCCGCCAAGAGAACTCACCGGATAGCGCCAGACTTCCCGCACTCGACCGATTTTTCGCATGGTTGTTCCTTCATTCACCGCTATTCAAGATCCGCCGAACACGGCTTGAAGTTCCAGAAAACTGGGACCCGGGACTAGTTTGCAATCTATTAGCGAAGATTGATGCAAGCAACCTAACGCCTTTCAACAGGTCTTGCTTCGGACTGCCCAAACTGGGATTTTTGAAGGTTGGCTGACGCCAACTGGTTTGCTAGCGTTCCAAGCCGGTCCACGCGGTTTGGTAAGGCAGAATTGCGAGATACCCATTTCAATTCTCGTATAGCCACGATTGGCCAGAGAGAGTTCGCAGAGTTCCTAGCTGATGACGCGGCGCAGGCAGACATTCTGCTCTTATTGGCCGGACAATTGAAGCGCTCATTGAGTGAGGACCTACATGCGGTCCCTGAACTCCTTCACACTCATTCCAACCCATGATTTGAAAGTCCTCTGGAAATACGCGCTATCCTGAAAGCCCAGCCTGCTGGCGATTTCGTCGATGGGCATTTCTCCTGAGGCCAGGAGCAATCTTGCGCGCTCCATACGGCGTCGGAGCACGTATTGATATGGGCTTTCACCGGTAGCCGCCTTAAATGATCTGCTGAAATGAAACCGGCTCAGCCCAGTGATTTCCGCCAGCGCTGACAGGGTCAAATCCGAGCCGAGGTTCTCCTCGATGAACTCTTCAACGAGGGCGAGAGTTGCCTTGCCAATTGGAGGAGCCGCCTCAGGATCGAGCCTCGACGTTCTATGGATCGCCAAGATGGTAATGAGTCCTAACGCTTCTTCGTACAAATTGTCAGCATGCGGTTGCGCCACTAGTCGAGCCCATTGACGCATAATTCTCTCAACCTCGTCGCTCCGGTAATAAACCTTCTCATAGACACACTCGGCAAAGCGCACGCCAATCTCTTCTCGGATCGAGACGGGATCAAAATAGATAGCAGTGAACGAATTGTTTCGCCTGCTCAGCCTGGACCAGCCGGAGACGCGCGCGCCGCGAGGGACATAGGTAAGGGTATGTCGCAGATCCCGGCGGCTGTCTTCCGCTCCATCCCCAGCACGTATCCCACCATCCTCGAGAACGATATCATGGTGAGCGCAGAAATGCAGATCACTGGTCCAATCATAGCTGAAAACAGCGGCTAATTCGGGACGGACGTATTCCACGCTGAAGCCACGATGTGTTCTCAGCAGACGCTGTGGAGGTTGCGATATACCCCGCAGGTCAAGGAATTCTTTTTGTTCCATTTTCACTACATTCTTGCGTTCTGGAGCAAATAATTGCTACGTAAAACTTGCTCAGATGTGGCCGTGTTAAGCGCTTGAACAAATTCCGTTTTTGTAACGCCGATCTACCCGCCTGCCAATGCCCGCTGAAAATGATGATCGAAGCGGCCCATATTGATTCGTCAAACCAGCGTTTAGAGTTTTAGCATGCACCGAAAGACCTCCGTACTTACAGGTAAGCGACTGCTTGGCCTCGGTCGCAATGCCCTATTCGGTTTGCTAGCGGTAATTGTATTCTTCATCGCAAGTGCCTCACTGTCTTATTTCACAGTGCAGAACATCAGGGGCAACAGCGCTCGGGTCACCCAAACGCACTCACTAATTGTCGCCCTCGACCTGCTGTTGATTGACCTGCAGGACGCAGAGACTGGCCTGCGAGGTTATCTTCTGACAGGAGACGACGGATATCTAGACCCTTACAATCGTGCGATGTCTCAGGTCGAGAACCGTATTGAGTCCCTCGCGTCAATTGCCACACCGGAAATGCGAGAACGAGGCGGGCCATCCGAGTTGCGAGCCTTCACTGTTTCCAAACTCGGCACCATGAGGGAGACGCTCCGTCTTCACCGGGAAGAGGGCGAGGCCGCAGCAGTGGCCTTCATGAGGACCGACCGAGGTCGTAGCGATATGAATGGTATCCGAGACACGGTCGGGCAACTGAGTCTTGAGGCGGGCGAAGACCGTGCGCAGGCATTGCGGGAGCGAGACAGATCATTCGTGGTCGCATGGACGAGCGGGATCGCGACGGGGGGCGTTGGTATCATCCTCACTTTGGTCATCTCTGCATTGCTCAGCAAAACTGCCCTTGCGCAGAAGCGAGAGCAATGGCTCAGAGATGCCCAACTTGGCCTGGGGTCGGCGGTATCTGGCGAGCAGCCACTTGCTCAGCTTGGCCAGAATATCCTTGGCTTCCTGACCAACTATCTCGGCGCGGTCGCCGGAGCGATCTATGTCGAAAACGCGGGCCGGTTTCACCGCACGGCGGTCCACGGGGTACCGTTAAACGCGAACCTTCCGATGAGCTTCGAAGAGAATGACAGCCTTTTTGCCCATGTCCTGAAAGATCACCGGCCGATCGCAGTCGGGGAAATTCCTGACGGCTATATCAGCTTCGGCTCGGCTCTTGGACAGCAGAAGCCACGTTATCTCGCCTTGGCGCCTGCGATCGTTGAAGGGGACATAAGAGGCGTTTTCGAACTCGGCTTCCTTACTCCGATCAGCGACCAGACTCTGGTGCTTCTTGAACAGGTCTCAGAGCTGATCGCTGTCGCCATCCGTTCGGCGGAATTCAGAACGCGCCTCCAGGCTCTTTTGGAAGAAACCCAACGTCAGTCGGAGGAACTGCAGGTACAGGGCGAAGAACTGCGCGTTTCGAACGAGGAGCTGGAAGAACAGGGACGCGCACTTCGCGAACAACAAACCCGCCTTGAACAGCAGCAGGCAGAACTCGAACAGACCAACTCGCAGCTCGAGGAGCAAGCGGAAGAACTGGAGCGGCAGCGGGACAATCTTGAACGGTCGAAAGACGCCATCGAGGCCAAGTCGAAGGAAGTGGAACTTGCCAGCCGCTACAAATCGGACTTTCTCGCGAACATGTCGCATGAGCTGCGAACACCGCTCAACTCTTCGCTCATCCTTGCGAAACTCCTGGCTGACAATTCCGAAGGCAATCTGACTGCCCAACAGGTCCAGTTCGCCCAGACCATCCAGTCATCGGGCAATGATCTGCTTAACCTGATCAATGACATCCTGGACCTGTCCAAGATCGAAGCAGGACATGTGGAGATCAATGCTGAAGCAGTGTCGATCGAGAGAACCGTCAACGGACTGCGCCACATGTTTGAACCGCTCGCAACCAACAAGGGCCTGCAGTTCAACGTCTCGGTCGAGGCGGGCGTGCCCGCAGTCATCCAGACCGATCCGCAGCGCCTGGAGCAGGTTCTCAAGAACCTCCTGGCGAATGCGCTGAAGTTCACCGAAAACGGCGGCGTCTCGCTGACTGTTAGCCGTCGCGATGACAGCCAGGTCGCCTTTTCGATCAAGGACACGGGCATCGGGATTGCGGACGAGCAGCAAAAACGGATCTTTGAAGCCTTCCATCAGGCGGACAGCACCATCAGCCGCAAGTTCGGCGGCACCGGGCTTGGCCTGTCGATTTCTCGCGAACTCGTGCGCTTGCTTGGAGGCCGCTTTCAGCTTCAAAGTCAGCTTGGTCAGGGCAGCACGTTCACCGTTATCATCCCGGCCGAGTTCGACACTGCGCTGGTCCAGGCTCCGAAACAGGATTTCGCCCCGCCCGTCGCGTCTGCTACAGATCCCGTCTTGGGGGCCGAAGCAGATACCATTGCACGAAAGCCGAAGGCCGTCGCAATCGTCGAGGATGACCGTGCAGCATCCGAGGCAACGGCCCGCAAGCTGCTGATTGTCGAGGACGATCAATCTTTTGCACTTATCCTTCGCGATCTCGCCCGTGAGCTGAAGTTCCAGGCGCTCGTAGCCGGAACCGCTCAAGAAGCCGTGGAACTCGCCCATCAGTATCTGCCGAACGCCATCCTGCTCGATGTCGGTCTTCCGGACCAATCCGGCCTTTGGGTGCTTGACCGCCTGAAGCGTGACGTGCGGACGCGCCATATTCCGATCCACATCCTCTCCGCCGAGGACTATTCCGACCGGGCTCTCTCGTTGGGCGCCGTCGGCTATGCGCTGAAGCCCGTACAACGCGATCATCTGGTATCTGTGATCGAGTCCCTAGGAGCGAAGGCCGAACAAACGCTGCGGCGCGTGCTGATCGTTGAAGACAACGCCGTTCAGCGGGACGCTCTGTCGAAACTCCTGTCGTCGCATGACGTCGAAACGGTGGGGGCTGGGACTGCGGCAGAGTGCATCTCGTTGCTGGCCGAACAGACCTTCGACTGCATGGTGCTGGATCTGTCGTTGCCAGATACATCCGGCTTTGCGCTTCTGGAAACGTTGAGCGAAGCGGGCATGCATTCCTTCCCGCCTGTCATCGTCTACACCGGACGCGTTCTCTCGTCCGAAGAAGAACAGAGGCTTCGCCGTTACTCGAAATCTATCATCATCAAGGGTGCAAAATCGCCGGAGCGTCTTCTCGACGAGGTCACACTCTTCCTGCACCAGGTGGTCTCTGAGCTGCCGGACGAGCAGCAGCAAATGATCCGCAAAGCCCGCAATCGCGATGAACTGCTGGAAGGGCGCCGCATTCTGATCGTCGAGGACGACGTGCGCAACGTCTACGCCCTGACCAACATCCTCGAACCACGCGGGGTGATCGTCGATATCGCCAGAAACGGCGAGGAGGCGCTGGAAAAACTGGAGCAATCGATAAGCAACCCAGACGGGCGGATCGATCTGGTTTTGATGGATGTAATGATGCCGGTCATGGATGGCCTCACCGCAACCCGCCACATCCGCAAGAACTCAGCATGGCAGAAGTTGCCGATCATTACCTTGACCGCCAAGGCAATGCCCGACGATCAGAAACGCTGCATTGAAGCCGGCGCCAATGACTATATGGCAAAGCCGCTTGACGTCGAAAAGCTTCTGTCTCTCGTGCGCGTCTGGATACCGCAATGACGGAGACATTCGAAAAAGTCGAAGACATCGAGATCCGCCTGCTGCTGGAGGCGCTCTATCATCGCTACCACTATGACTTTCGCAGCTACGCCATGTCGTCGATCCGGCGGCGGTTGCGCCAGGCACGCGAACAGTTGGGCTTTGCGACCATCTCAGCCATGCAGGAGCGCGTCCTTCATCATCCCGAGATGCTTGACGACATGCTCCGCTTCCTTACGGTCCAGGTCAGCGAGATGTTTCGCGACCCGTCCTACTTCGCGGCGATCCGGGAGAAGGTCGTTCCGCATCTTTGCACTTACCCCTCCTTGAAGATCTGGATTGCCGGATGCAGTTCGGGCGAAGAACTCTATTCCTTTGTCATCCTTTTTCGCGAGGAAGGGCTTGAGGAGCGAACCCTCTTTTATGCGACGGATATTAATCCAGAGGCCCTCGCCCAAGCGGAAGCCGGAATCTATGACATCGAACGGGTCAGATTGTTCACTGAGAACCATCGTGACTCCGGCGGCAAGGGATCTTTGTCTGACTATTACACGACGGGCTACAACCGGTGCATCCTGGACAAAAGCCTGCGGCGCAATGTCGTGTTCTCAGATCATAGTCTTGTGACGGACCAGGTCTTTGGTGAGATGCAATTGGTCTCCTGCCGGAACGTCATGATCTATTTCGACCGGGACCTACAGGACAGGGCTGTCGGTCTTTTCCGGGATACGCTGCCACGCAACGGCTTTCTCGGGCTGGGCTCGAAGGAAACACTGCGGTTTTCAACGCATGCCGATGGCTTCCGGGAGTTCGTCCGAGATGAGAAGATCTATCAGAGGATCGGCTCGTGAAGGACAATCCGAACGGTGCGATCATCATCGGCGCCTCTGCTGGGGCGCTCGAAGCGCTGTCCGTGCTATTGCCGCCACTACCTGCGACTTATCCATATCCCATCTTCGTCGTGGTGCACTTGCCGCCAAACAAACGCAGTGTGCTCGCCGCGATTTTTGACCTGAAATGTCAGCTTCGCGCGATTGAGGCGGAAGACAAGGAGCCCGTGCAAGCCGGGTTCATCTACTTCGCGCCCCCTAATTATCATTTGTCGCTCGAGGGGCGAACGCATGTCGCTTTATCCAGCGAAGAAGAGGTCCTCTTCTCGCGGCCCTCGATCGACGTGGCATTCGAGAGCGCGGCAGATGCCTGGGGCAGCCAACTGACAGCGATTATCCTGACGGGCGCCAATCATGACGGTTCCCAAGGCCTTTCGGCCGTCGTTCGTTCTGGCGGAACGGCAATCGTTCAGGATCCGACCGAGGCTTTCACTCGGGCCATGCCCGAAGCTGCTATCCGCGCATGCCCAGGCGCTCAAGTTTTGACCTTGTCCAAGATTTCAACCTATTTGCAGAACATCGAAAATGAACACTGACGTCAAATTCCTCTTGGTTGACGACCTTCCAGAGAACCTGCTTTCTCTGGAAGCTCTGCTACAACGCGACGAGCTGATGCTATTGAAGGCGCGGTCCGGCGATGAGGCCCTCGAACTTCTGCTGCAACATGATGTGGCACTGGCGCTGATCGACGTTCAGATGCCAGGTTTGAACGGCTTCGAGCTTGCCGAACTCATGCGAGGCAATGAGCGGACACGGCGGGTTCCGATCATTTTCGTGACTGCCGGCACCCATACAGCCGAGCGGCGGTTCCAGGGATATGAAGCCGGCGCCGTCGACTTTATTCAGAAGCCCATCGAGCCTGAGGTCCTTCGAAGCAAAGCCGCGATATTTGCCGAGCTCTATCGCCAACGACAAATGATTTCCGAACAGCGCGACCTTCTCGAGGCGCAGACTCGCGCGCTTCAGCTCGCCGACAAGCGAAAGAACGAGTTCATCGGCGTTCTCGTCCATGAACTGCGCAACCCACTCGCCGCTCTCAATGGCGGGCTGAAAATTCTTTCGAGAAAGCCGGATGCTGGCAAGGTGGAGCAGATCCATGGCCTCATGCACCAACAGATGGACCACATAATCAGGCTCGTTGACGACCTGCTCGATGTGTCACGGATAACGCAGGGCAAAATCAATCTTGTTAAGTCTGACTTTGACCTGAGAGATGCCATTCACTCAGCGCTGGACATGACCGGACAGGCGATCGAGGAGCGAAACCATGCGGTGACTGTCAGGGTTCCGGATCAGCCGTGCAGAGTATTCGCGGACAAGGTACGGCTGACACAGTGCGTTTCAAACCTCGTGAATAATGCCGCAAAATATACGCCAATGGGCGGTCAGATTGAGGTAGCGCTGGAATTACATCCGCGCACATATCGGGTCAGCGTAACTGACAATGGTCTGGGCCTTAGTGCCGAGGGCGCGGGCGCAATCTTCACGATGTTCGAGCAAGTCGAAGAGCATCGGAATCATGCTCATGGGGGACTTGGGATCGGCCTCGCCCTCGTCAAGCAACTCATGGAGTTACACGGCGGCGATGTATCTGTGTGGAGTGATGGTCCGGGATTGGGTAGCGTTTTCACCCTTGAGCTACCGATACAGGCAGCGATAGCTCCATAGTGGAGAATGGCTGCTTCCAGGATGTGTTCTGGCGCTGTCGAATGACGGAAATGACGGCGCGTAGCCGCCTGGCAGCTATCTGTGCCGGAATATATCCTTCGCGCCGGAAGGCGAATTTATTCAGCGCACTGAGAGGGGAGAAAGGCGCTCCGCCCTCTCTTCCCCACAAGCACTAAACCGGTCTCCCCATGCTTCGGCCTGCGGCCTGCAGCACCGGCCGCATTTCCATGAAATACGTCTCGGCCCTCCGGGTGGGTGATCCCCCTCCGGTTTAGCGCTTGTCCGGCATCATCGGAATACGCAGTCAGGGTACCGGGCTCAGCTTGAACGAGCGCTAACGCCGAGGTCAGGAAATCGGCGACATCGCTCTCCTTTCCGGGCCTGGCCTTCAATGGCACGTACAGCGCAAGTTTGGGCATGATCAACTCCTCAATGTAAACCAACAGATCCAGTCCTGCGTTTCGGCGAAGGCATATGCCGCAGAGCCAGCCAGTACCGGGATCGACAGCAATCCGGTTCCAACGATGCCGAGGCTGAACAGGACAAAGGCAAAATTGCCGGCGATCGGCTTCAGCGCTTCGGCTACATCAGCCGCCGACTTGATATCCGTCTTGCCAATAGCGTGCAGTGTCGCAGCCGCACACATCATGATCGCGACAGCGACGATGGTGGAAACGGCCATACCCGCGAGGGTATCAAGCTCGATCCGGTTCAGCTCTTTGGGAGCTTGACGCGGCGCCTCCTCAAGCGGCTTGGCTTCGTCCTGCGATCGATCTCTTCCACCTCCTGGCTCGACTGCCAGAAGAACAAGTACGGACTGATTGTCGTGCCGAGGATCGCAACGACCACGGTGAAACTGTCGTTGTTCAAGGGAAAGGTTGGCCAGACAAATCCTTTCAACGTCGCCATCCAGTCGATCTTTACCACAAACAGGACGGCGATGTAGGCGAACAGGACCAGCGTCAGCCACTTCAGGATGTTGGCATATCGCTCATAGGGAATGAACATCTGCAGCCCTAGTGACAAGAGGGCGAAGAAGATGGTGATCGGCAGGCTCGGCATTCCCGTCGCGAGCTCGACCGACGCACCCATCGCCGCGAGGTTCGCGCCAGTATTGATGCAGTTGGCAACGAATAGCAGACAGACCAACCCGGTGACGAGCCATTTCGGCCAGATGGCACCCATGTTGACCGCCAGCCCCGATCCGGTCACGCGGCCAATTCTGGCGCTGACAAGCTGGATTGCCGACACCAGCGGATAAGACAGTAACATGGTCGAGACCATGTTGAAGCAGAACTAGGCGCCGGCCTGGGAGTAGGTTGCGATCCCACTTGGATCGTCGTCGGCGGCTCCAGTGGTTAGGCCAGGGCCGAGCTTCTTCAGAACCGAGCCTGATGTCGGACGCGACGTGGCATGCCCGGAAGGGTCGCGGGTAACGGGCCGTCTATTGAGGTGTTCACATCAGTCGTCCCGGCTAGCGGGTCGCGCCAAAGATCCAGGCGACCGCAGCTGTGAGGGCTACAGCAGTGAGCGGGTTTTCCTTGATCCAGCCGCGAACGCTACTTGTGAAATCCTCGCTTTGTTGGTTCTCAGGAGCGCTGGCTTTGACGCGCTCAGCCTCTTTCGGGTAGGTGCGGCCTGCCGGTACGGACGTTATCGTGTGAGAAACAGGATCCGACGCGGGAAAGGTATCTTCGAGGCCTTTATCGAAATCGCCCTTATCCTCCTCTTGCCCCTGTCGTTCCTTCTCCAATTCGTAAGCCTGCACTGCGGGTGAAGAAGATTTGGGATCGTCGGCCATCGGGGCTCTCCAGGATGATGCGCCATATAACGTCGTCCCGAAACGATAAGTTCCGATGGTACATCAGCACCGTATCCTGCCGACATTTCTCTTGCTGACGCCACTCCTGTCCTTGTCGCTGTTTTGCCGAGAACTAGTTCATCGTGATGGACAAAGATGACGACATTCCACTAAGGCGAAACCGCGAGAAGAGCTCCTTAGCAGATAGGAAGCAACGCTTCGACGCAACGAATGAGAGCGCCATGGCGTCAATCAAAGCTGAGGCGGAGGAGCGGCGGCTGAAAACCGAGCGCTTACGGAAGATGCGGCTTCAGTCGGGGAGTTGACGGATTCTCCCGCCCCCACACGCTCGCTTGAGCGGCAATCTCGTATCGCTGAGAGCGAGGCCTGACCTGACCTGAAGTGTCCGCAAACGCGTGAGAATGCCGATCTGATTTTGAGCGGGTCAGACGCACTCCGACATCGCGCAGTCATCTCCGTTCGCTATCTCACCTTCGAATGGAGAAGGTGATGGCAAGAGAACTGGCATCAGATATTGAAGATATTGTGCGGACGATTGCTAAAGTCGCTCTCCCGGGGCTACGCGGTTATTCTGGCCGCTGAGGAAGAGCCAGGCCGCGCTGAGGAGTTCCACGAGTTGGCGAGCGTCACACGAAACGACCTCGACGAATAGAAGGGTCTCGCCGAGTAGTCGTCGTCAATTAAACGCAATAAACCGCTTAGGAGCGATACAGTCCCGCCCGGTGCGATGATCCGTTGCGAACTGGATCGTTTCGACCAATTCAAGATCCATCATCGGCTTTGAGATCACCCCGAGGGCGCCATCGACGCCTGAGCCAAGCTGTTCCGGGTTGCCGGTCATGAAGACGACGGTGACGCCGTCTGCCGCCAGGCGTCGGCCGATTTCCGGTCCGGTCGCACCATCGATGAGATTGACATCGACAAATGCAACTTCTGCCTTGTCGGCAAGCTCGTACGCTTCCTTTGCCGTGGTTGCCGTCCCGATGGCCTCATGCCCAAGCGACAACACTGCCTCTTCGACCGCGCTCGATAACAGCCACTGGTCTTCGACGATCAGGATATTCATCATGCTTACCTTTCCTCGTGAGCCACAAAATCACTGCGTCAATACTTTGTTCCGGCCTTGGGCGATTTTTGCTCAGCTGGTGACGTGTGACCTTTTTCAAGGAACCAAGGTTGGACTCCGCTCGTTCAATGCTTGTCGCAACAATATGGAATGCGGATGACCAAGCCTGACGAGAAACTTTCGGTGATCGAAGAACAGCTTGTCATCGACAAGCGCGCCGTCATAGACGGCCGCGTTCGCGTCACCACGAAAACCGAGTTTGTCACCGAGAAAGCGGAAGCACGCCTAGACAGTGAGAATGTCGAGGTCACGCGTGTGGCAATCGGACGTGAAGTGTCAGAAGCGCCTGCTGTTCGCACGGACGGTGACGTGACCATTGTACCTGTGATGGAGGAGGTTCTCGTTGTCGAAAAGCGCCTGATGCTGGTCGAAGAGATCCACATCCGCCGCGTCGCCACCACTGACGACGTTTCCATTCCGGTCGAACTGCGCAAGCAACGTGCCACCATCGAGCGCGACGACCCCTGAGCTAATTATCAATCCGAGAAAAGGAGAAATTCATGACCTACAGCGAAACCACATCGTCCTACCGCGCCTCGTCATCGAACACGGTGGCGGCCTTCTTCGAAAACCGCAGCGATGCGGACGCCGCCGTCGAACGCCTTGCGGAAGCCGGGATTGCCCGCGACGGCATTCGCGTCGTCGCCGGAAAGGAGTCTACAACCTCGACTGAAGTTGCCTCCGAGCACAAGGGCTTCTGGGAGAAGCTGGAAGACTTCTTCTTTCCCGACGAGGACCGCGCCGTCTATTCCGAAGGTCTTCGCCGCGGTGGCTATCTTGTGACGGTCAGCAACGTCACCGCCGCCTCTTATGACAAGGTTATCGATATCCTCGATGACGAGGGCAGCATCGATCTCGATCAGCGCGCAGAGAGCTGGCGCTCGGAAGGGTGGAACCAGCAGGAGACCGTGAGTTCGTATGGCGCCTCCGCCAATCGTGCCAGCGCAACCGGAACGGCAGCTCTGGAGGCCGGCCGTGAAGAGGTTATCCCGGTAGTCGAGGAAGAGCTTCGCGTCGGCAAGCGTGACCTCAATCATGGCCGCGTGCGTGTCCGTTCTTACGTGGTCGAAAATCCTGTCAGCGAACAGGTATCGCTGCGCGACGAAAACGTCAGCATCGAGCGCCGCACGGTCGACCGTCCGGTAACCGAAACGGAGAACGCCTTCGTCGACCGTACGATCGAGGCCGAGGAGCATCATGAGGAGGCGGTCGTCTCGAAGGATGCGCGCGTTGTCGAAGAGATTGCTCTGCGCAAAACGGCCGAACAGCGCGAGGAGACCATCAGCGACAGCGTCCGCCGCACGGAGGTGGAAGTCGAAGATGAACGATCCGACCGTATTGTCCGCAAGGACTAATGGAAGGCTCTTCGGTTGATGAAGCTGCAGTTCGAGGCCGGCGATCCCATCGCCGGTCTTTTTTTCTCTTGTGACACGGGAACCGATCTTCAATTGCGGCGTTAGTGTGGCACTCACGTTCCCGTGATGAAAAGGATGCACCATGAACGAACCTGTCTCCGTCCACGTGTCGCGCGAAGCGGCTTATGTCGACCCCTCCCTTACAGCCACATTGCACAAGGTGTCTTGGCGCGCGATCTTCGCCGGGGTCGTCCTGGCGCTTGCCGTCCAGTTCCTCCTCAATCTTCTGGGAGTGGGCATCGGCGCCGCCGTGATCGATCCCGCAACCTATGATAACCCGAATGCAAGCACCTTTTCCATAGCCGGTGGCGCGTGGTTCGTTGTGGCCGGCATTATTGCTTCCTTCGTCGGCGGTTATGCCGCCAGCCGCCTGTCAGGCCGTCCGAGCCGCTCGACCGGCGGCTATCAGGGCGTAACCACCTGGGCCGTCACCACTCTCGTCATCCTCTACCTGCTGACCACGTCGGTCGGTGCTCTCATCGGCGGAGCGTTCAGTGGTCTGTCCAGCATTGTCGGTGGCGTTGGCCAGACGGCCGCGACCGCCGCCACGGCGGCAGCCCCTGCCCTCGCCAACTCGGCCAACCCGATGGCGGGGATCGAGCAACAGATCCGCAATGCGTCCGGCGGCAACGATCCGGTAGCCCTGCGTGACGCTGCGGTGTCGGCGGTCCAGGCCGCGGTGACCGGTGACCAGGCAAAGGCCGCAGATGCCCGCAATCGCGCCGCTGATGCGATCGCCAAGGCACAGAACATCCCGGTCGATCAGGCCCGCACCCAGGTCGAGCAGTACGAGAAGACCTATCGCGACAATGTTGCTGCGGCCAAGCAGCAGGCGCTCGAGGCGGCGCAGACGGCCACCAAGGCAGTGTCGGCCGGCGCGATCCTGGGCTTCTTCGCCCTCCTGCTCGGGGCTGTGGCGGCCTGGTTCGGCGGTTCCTACGGCACGAAGAAGGCGTTGCTTCTGGCCGAAACCACCACTCGCCGCACGATTTGACAAGATGAAGGCCGCCGGAAACGGCGGCCTTCTTCCTTGCTTGACCTTTCTCCAATGAAGCCTCTCCATCCACCGGGTGGAGAGTCTCTCCCTAATTTATCGGTAGCCTCCATGCAGAATGCCTTTCGGTACTTTTCACTTACCGCCGCTCTAACGCTCTGTTCCCCAGCCTTTGCAGCGCCGATCGACGCACAAGCCGTCAATACCGCGGCGATCGCGTCCCTTCCGATCGAGGCGCCGGCGGAAAAACAGACCGAGCCCAATCCCGCCATCGTGCATCTGCAGGTCCTGCTCGACCGGGCTGGTTCATCGCCGGGCGTCATCGACGGGTATTTCGGCGACAACCTGACGAAAGCGATCGCCGGCTTCGAGGCGCTTCAACGTCTGCCAGTGGATGGGAAGCTCGATCCCGACGTATTTGGCCGCTTGACCGATGATGCCCCGGCCATCCAGGCCTATGCCATCACGCAAGAAGACGGAGAGGATATCGTCGAGAGCATTCCAAAAGACTATGCCGAGCAGGCGAGGATGGAGCATCTCGGCTATACCAGCATTGCCGAGAAGCTGGCCGAACGTTTCCACATGCATATCGCGCTGATCAAGGCCCTCAATCCGACGGCGGCCTTCAAGCCGGGCGAAACGATCGCTGTCGCCATTCCCGGCGCTGCCAGGACCGGATCGGTCAAGCGGATCGAGGTTCATCGCAAACTGGCGCAGGTTTTCGCTTTTGCCGAAGACAGCTCGCTGCTCGCGGTCTATCCAGCGACAATTGGCAGTCAGGACAGTCCCTCACCGACCGGTACTCACAAGGTCAAGGGCGTGTCGCGAATGCCGACGTACACCTACAATCCGAAGATCAATTTCCAGCAGGGCAACAACAAGAAGATCCTTGAACTGCCGAGCGGGCCGAACGGTCCTGTGGGTACCGTGTGGATCGACCTGACAGAGCCTACCTACGGCATTCACGGCACGCCAGTACCGGAGCTGATCAGCAAGGTCGGATCGCATGGATGTGTTCGGCTGGCCAACTGGGACGTCGAGGAACTGGCCGGCATGGTCAAGCCGGGCGTCGTGGTCGAATTTATCGAGTAGGTGCGGCGCACCCCCATTTGAAGACGGTCGAGGCATGACGCGGGCCCCTAAGCTGATGCCCTTTACAAAAAGGAGAGCGTGTGGCGATCAGGCGGCGGATCTTCTCCTCCGACGAATGGTGCTTGCGCGGCGCGCGGCGGATATCCTTGATCGTCTTCTCGGCCGCCGATGTCTGTGGCACGGTTTTCTGTCTCATCTTCGCTTCCTTTGATAGAGCTACGATGAGCCGAAAATCCTCCCTTCTCAATTAAGCCAGTTCTGTCTCATGGGCGCTGATGTCGGACAGATCCGGATCGGATCGATGTGGTTGCGAGGATAGAAGGCAAATGATGGCAAAGCCGGGCTAACCGGGAACCAGCAGAGCCCGTTGGGCGCATCGAACCTTGAGTTCGCGTCGCGTGATTGGGAGCTGAGCGCAAGTCATCTCGAAAGAATGGCAACGAAAGGGCACGTTGTCATTGCGCTGAAACGGCTTAGGGACGATGCTGCTCGTTTTCTGCGCCTAGAGGAAGGGTAGCGACGGGCGCTAGAAGGCTCAGATCAGGCAGCCTGGTCATTCGATGTGGTCAGTGAGGAGTACCTTTATTGCAGTAGCTGGCGACGGATCCTCGAGTTTCCCGATCACGAAGTGTTGCAAATGGACCGGGCTCATTGGATTGAGACACGCGGCGAAAATGGGAGGCCGTGTTAGCGCTTGCCTGAGAATCGCCGCCTGCCCGTCAAGCGATCTGTGCTCGCGATGCCTGGAACGAGCTTGCCAGGCGCAGCACGTTCTGAGGCCGTCGGCTTCCTGGTACGAGCCGACGCCCTGGCAGCGGCTCTATCGCCAGACGGTGACCCAGCTCGCCGACGGCGCGACCATCAGGGACGCGGAAGAATTCCGTCAGATTTCGAAGACACCGCCGCGGCACAGCCACTGATATTCGGGCGCACGCCGTCAAGCGGACGCCGGAAAACCTGTGCAAATGCAGGGTTAAAATCCGTCTCATCGGGAACCGTCTCCGGACAATTTCATTCTCCTGTCACCAGACGACGATGGAGATCCCGATGAAACCCGTTCTACAACTGCTCGCAGCTTCAGCCCTTTCGGCAGGCATGGTGATCGGTGGCGTGGTTCTCGCATCCGCGGCACTTGCCCCGGAGGAAAAGCCCCGTCAGTTTGGAGGTATGTATGTCGACGGCCTTTGGACGACGAAACCCGTCCGGATCGACAGGAACGCGCAGAACCTGGAGCGCCTCCCGCCCCGTTACGCCAGCCATGTGGTCATGAGCGAGCCGACGGAGCCGGTCGTCGAAACGGCCTCCGCTGCGGCAGATACGGATCAGGATCTGGCGGATCTCTCGTCCCGGGTGGCCGAAATCGATCTCATCTCGACGAGTGCGCTGAATGATGCAGGCTCGGACATGGCCAATGTCCTGCCGCAGCAGCATGTCGCCTGGTGCTCGGCCCGCTATCGCTCCTATGATC
>DAMDHD010000017.1:0-86626 GCA_032102365.1 Allorhizobium sp. CTOTU50464
TCATCTCGTTCCTCGCGAAGCCATTCACCGACCAGATAACAAGGGCATTCAGAGAGGAGTGATTGGGAAGGAGCATCAGTTCTCTTCGATCGCGTTTTCGAAATCACGGAACTGCATGGCCGCCTCCGTTCGGTTGGCGGCCTTCAACTTTGCGAGAATGCGGGTCATGTGATGCTTTACCGTCTTTTCCTCGATGCCGAGCTGTTCGGCGATCCGACGATTTGACGAGCCTTTGGCAACAAGGGCCATGATCTCCCGCTCGCGTGGGGTCAGAGCCTCCAGACGCTCACGCCGCGCGCGCGCACCTGGTTGCTCAAGGTTGCCCGGCGCGCCGCCCTGTGCAAGTTCTCCCAGCACACGGTTGGCAAGGGACGGGGTGATGTAGTGCTGTCCATCGCGGATGTCGCGGAGAATATTGATCAGCGAGCGGCCGCCGACCCCCTTTACGATGAAGCCACTTGCGCCGGCACTGATGGCTGCCGAAAGATCGACGCTGTCTTCCGATGCGGTCAATACCACCACATGGGTATCAGGCGCTTCTCGGACGATTTGCTCAATGACGGACTGGCCTCCGCCCGGCATGGAGAGGTCGAGCAGGAGAAGGTCGGGTTTCAGTTGCACAGTCGTTCGATAGGCATCTTCTGCCGTAGCAACCTCAGCGCAGAGCCTGAAGTCCTCCGCTTCTGCCAATGTCAGTGCAAGTCCTTGTCGAAAAATCGGATGGTCATCGGCAATCAATATGCTGATCATGCTGCGTCCTTTGCAAACTCTACCGGCAAAAGCATCACGACGCTTGTGCCGGATCCTTTCGCGGTCTTGAGCGAGAAGTCGCCACCGAGCGAATTGATCCGCTCCTTCAAACCTGCAAGGCCGAGCCCGTTCGTCTGGGCCGCCGGGTCGAAACCGATGCCATCATCGGACACGGCCACTCTCAACCGGCGTTCTTCGAGCCCTACCGTCACACTCTGTGCTGAGCAGTGCCCATGATGGCTACCGTTGTTCAAGGTTTCCTGAATGAAGCGGTAGACGGTCGTCTTGGCTGCGAGCGGCAGCGGCGGAAGTTCTGCCGGCACCTCGCGAGCGACGCTGATCCCCGTTCGTTTTTCGTGGCTCTCGATCGCAGTATGCACCACGGTCGCAAGGTTCCACTGGCTGATCTCGGGCAGGGAGAGGCCACGGCAGATCTGTCGAATTTCCCGCATGGCATCATCGACCGTCTGCTTGATGGGCACGAGATCGGGGCTCTCCTTGGCCGGATCGACGGATTCCAGTCGCATCCCGGCAAAGGACAGAAGTTGCAAAGGGCCGTCATGCAGGTCTGCCGAGATCCTGCGTAGGGCATTCTCATTGAGTTCGGCAAGCTTCAGATTCGCCTTGTTTACCCGGCGAGCCAAGCGCTGGTTCTCTGTGAGCAGACCTGACAGCTCGTGAAGCTTCTCGTCGAGCGCATGTCTTTGTCGCGCGATTGTCTCCGCGCCCCTCAATACGACGAGGTAGATGGCCGCGAGCATGGCAAGCGCCACCGAACCGACGATGAGCAAGCCCTCGCGTTTGGTTTTCACGAGTAGTGCCCGCAATGCTGTTCCATCGGCGTAGAATTCGGCCACGCCGATGACGGCCCCGGTTTGGGGCGAAAGGAGAGGCGTATAGATTTCCAGAAGCGGTGCTGTTCTCAATGTTTCCGAGATACTGAGTTCATCAAGGACATTGTCGAAGTCGGCATAAGTCTCGCCTTCCAGCGCGTGCTTCATGCCGTCGGTCTGGTTGAATTTTTCCCCGATGATCTTCGTGTCATTGCTGTAAGCGATCGTGCCGTCGGTTGACCAGATCTGGAAGAGCACAATTTCCGTCTTGAGCAAACCCTGACCGAAGAGGCTGTCGAGCTTGGCCCGGTTTTCCGGTCGAAGAGTAGAGGCGTATTCGAGCTCTTGCGCTAAAGGAGTGATGGCATCTGTTACGAACATCGCCTTGATCGAGATCGCATTTACCTTAACGCCGTTTTCGACCGCTGCGGTCACCCAATAGCCGATAATCAACGTGCCTATGATGAGCACGGCGGCCGCCATGCCGTAGAACTGCCGAATAAGGTTGGTCCTTTGCTCCATGAAGGAGAGAATATCCAGAAGCTGCTGTTTCACAAACGCTTTCGCGCCGGATGGTTGATCAGGGACGATTTCGGGTCGGATGCGTTTCGACGTCTACCGCGATCTAGCAAAGTTCAAGGATATGGTTCATCGCCACACCGCGCCTTAAAGCGCCTTGCCCAGCGCTGATAACGCATGTGGACTGCGCCATGTATGAGCGAGATTGACGTTTTGGTGTGCCGGCCCTTACGCTGCCACCGGGCAGCTAAGTCCATGTCTCTGCGACTGCCTCAAAGGGCTCGCTGTAACGATCCTCAGGCGGGTTTGTACAAGTCTCTGTGCAATCAGGCCCCCGCAACCAACAAATCAAAACCTTCATAAACGCCAATCACGCACAACCTCTTCGGCACTAGCCGTAAGGGAACGCAGCCACTTAAACTGTTGATCTCAGTGGATCACCACTGAGTTTTCCAGATAACGATGACGGCAATCCGAACCTAGCCGGCGCCAATCCCCTTCAATATCAGCGACGAACTATACGCCTCCAATCGCAGCCCGAAAACGCTCGGCGCCTTCAATGATGTGGTCCAGGATGGTTTCGACGGCCCAGTGGCGTTCCGCAATGTCGTGTGGCACGGCGCGGCTGTGCACACTTGCAAAGGTGCCGATGCGGCGGTGGAAGTGTTTGGCGAGCTTGGGATAGCCGAGGCTTTCCGACATGGCGGAGAGGACGAGGAAGGTGTCGACCTCGGCGGCGAGTTCCGGATGGGCTTTGCCGTGATTGTAGAGCCAGCGATAAAGGTCCGGATGGAAGTTGTTCATCACCCCGGAAAAGCCGTGACCACCGGCCTGCAGGAAGGGCCAGGCGATCGCAGCATTGGCGTTGTTGATCGCAAGTGGCGTATTCTCGACCAGAGCAAGACGGCGGCGGATGTGGTCCAGATCGCAGGAGACATCCTTGAGGAAGGCAAAGCGGCCACTGTCGGCGCACCAGCGCACCTCGTCATCGCTCAGCAGTCGCCGGTAGGGGGCCGGGCATTCGTAGAGCCCGAGCGTCATGTCGGCCGGAAGCGCACCGATCAGGTCCTGCAGCCGTGCGCGAAAGATGGATGTATCTTCGTCGGCCGCCGCCAGACGGTTGGTCACGAGCACGACGGCATCGACGCCGGTTTCCGCCATGGCCCGTAGCTCTGCCTTCTGGTCGTCCATGTGCTCGGATATATGCCCGGAGGCAACGACAGGCACGCGGCCCTTGACCTGGTCGACCGTGAAGGCGGCGAGCGTGGTGCGCTCCTCAAGCGTCAGAAACAGCATTTCCGATGACTGGCACACGGCGAAGAGACCATGCGATCCGTTCCCGATGTACCATTCGATCAGCCTGGCATAGCCGTCCCAATCGATTCGGTTGTTGTCGTCGAAGGGCGTGATCATCACCGGGACGATCCCGTGGAAGTTATGCGTCATGGAGAAGGTCCTCGAAACAGGGCATTGCGATCAGCCGGCATAGCCGAGGGCACGCGGCAGCATCAGGGTGATGTCGGGAATGAGGATCAGCATCAGCAGCGCAACCATGAGGGCCGCCAGGAAAAGCCAGATCTCTCGGATGATTTCGGCAAGCGGGATCCGCGTCACGGCATTGATGACGAAGAGCAGGATACCGTAGGGCGGTGTAATCAGCCCGATCATGCAATTGACCACGGCCACCACCCCGAAATGCACGAGGTCGATGCCAAGCGCCCGACAGGTCGGAATGAAGAGCGGAATGATGACCAGGATGATCGTGGACGCATCGAGGAAACAGCCGAGGACGAGCAGCAGCAGGTTCACGACGAGCAGGAAGACCAGCGGATGCACGTCGAGGCCGACGAGTGCGTCGGCGACGACGGTCGGGATGTTTTCGGACGCGACGATGTAGTTGAGAATGAGTGCGCCGCCGATGATCAGGCCCACCGCGGCCGACGAGCGGGCGCTCGACACCAGGATCTCGTAGAAATGCCGGAAGCTGAGCGACCTGTAAAAGATCGTCGCGAGAATCAGTGCGTAGAAGGCCGCCACGGCCGCTGCTTCCGTTGGCGTCGTCACGCCGCCATAGATGCCGTAGAGCAGGATCGCCGGCATCATGAGGGCCGGGCCCGCATTGATCGTCAGGCGCGGGAAGTCGCGCAGCGGCACGGGTTCATGCTTGGCGAAGCCGCGCCTGTGCGAGATCCAGGCATTCATTGCCATGAGAACGGCCCCCATCAACAGGCCGGGCACGATGCCGCCGAGAAAGAGGTAGCCGATGGAGGTGTTGGACACGAGCGCGTAGAGCACCATCGGGATCGACGGCGGGATGATAGGGCCGATCGTGGCCGAAGCCGCCGTGATCGCGGCGGCATAACCGCGGGTGTAATGACCCGACTTCACCATCATGTCGATGATCATCTTGCCGATTCCGGCCGCATCGGCGATCGCCGAGCCCGACATGCCGGAAAAGACCAGCGAAGAGAGAATGTTGACGTGTCCGAGTCCCCCGCGGAACCGGCCGACCAGGGCGACGCAGAATTGCAGCAGGCGATCGGAGACCGACCCGGCATTCATGATGTTGGCGGCGATGATGAAGAGCGGCACGGCGAGAAGGATGAAGCTCTGATAGAGCCCGTCGAGCAGGATCTTGCCGCTGATGCCGATGCTCTGCCCGGTGGCAGCGAGATAGGCGAAGGAGGCCACCAGGATCGCATAGGCGATCGGTGTTCCCATCACGGCAAGGCCGAGCAGGATGACGATACAGAGAAGAAAGGCGATGCTCATGCAGGGCCACCCGAATGGCCGGTTTCGTCAGAACCGGCAAGGCTCTCGCGCAGCGCATTCCAGACCTGCCAGAGATAGCGGCCTGCAACAGCGACGAGGAAGACGATGTAGATCACGTAGATGTCCCGCATCCGGATCCAGTCGCCGAAGAGCTCGCCGAGCGTGGCTGTCTTCTTCAGGCGAAGGATGGCGAGGCGGTCCCAGGTCGGCGCGACGGACAGAAGCAGCGCGATGGCGACGGCAAGGCCGGTGATGACGGTAAAGATGCGCCGGACGCGTGGAGAAACGGAGACATAGAGCACGTCGAAGGTGACGTGATCCTCGACCCTGACGACGAAACTGTTGCCCCAGAAGATCAGCCAGACCCAGATGGCAAGGCAGAATTCCAGCGTCCAGCCGAAATTTGTGGGCTGGAGAAAGGGCATGTTTTCGGCAACCCAGGGCAGGCGTGCCGTGTAGCGAATGACGACCTGCAGGATGAAGGTCGCAAACATCGCGGCCATCAGTGCGGCAGCCACGGCCTCCGCCGAGGTCCGAAACAGTCTGGTTAGAGAAGACACACCATCACCTTCGACAGGACATCATGTTCGACGAGGGGCCGGAGATCGCTCTCCGGCCCGGTTCAGGTCGGATTGCGCTCAGTCCGCCAGCGCGTTGATCTTGTCGAGCACGCCTTCCGGCCAAGCCTTGGCGAATTCGGAGCCGACATACTGTGCCTGGACATGGGTGCGGAAGGCGTTGAGATCGGGTTCATAGACCTCGAGACCCTGCTCCTTCAGGAAGGCGACGAGTTCGTCCTCCTTCTTCAGCTGGCCTTCACGGCCGGACTTCGCCGCGTCTTCGGCGGCCTTCTGGACGGTTGCCTGCTGCTCGGGGGTGAGCTTGTCCCAGACCGCCTTGGAGAAGGCGACATAGTTCAGGTCGACCAGATGGGCGGTCAGGCTCACCTGCTTGGTAACTTCGTAGAACTTGGCGTCGACGACGGTCGGCAGCGGATTGTCCTGACCATCGACCGAGCCCGTCTGCAGGGCCGTGTAGATTTCGGTGAAGGCCATCGGCGTCGGATTGGCGCCAAGGGCACGGCCGAGGAACTGCCAGGCGTCGCTGCCGGGCATGCGCAGATTGACGCCAGCGAGATCGGCCGGGGCCATCACGTTCTTTTCAGAGCGCGGGAAGCGCAGGTTTACATGGCGCTTGCCGAGATACATGACCGCGAGAAGCTTCACGCCGAGTTCGCTTTCGACCTTCTCCTTGAACGGGTCCATCAGCGGGTCGTTGAAGACGTTGACCTGATGCTGGGCGCTGCGGTGAACATAGCCGGTGGCGAAAATCGAGAACTCCGGCAGGAAGTTTGCAAGCTCCTGAGCCGAGGTGATCGACATTTCCAAGTCGCCGGAGGCAATCGCCTCGAGCTCCGAGCCCTGCGGCACCAGGGAGGCGTTGTAATGCGGCTGATAGGTGGCGAATTCGCCGATCGCCGGACCGAATACGGTCGCGAGCGCAACGGAGCGCTGATCGGTCTCCGAGGCCGGCGTGGACATGCGGATGACCGGCTTGTCCTGGGCGAGCACGGCCGCAAGCGGTCCGCTGGCAGTGATGGCCGTCATGGCGATGGCCGAGGCCATCAGGAAGCGGCGGGTCAGTTTGTATTGCATTGGTAGTCTCCTCCCGTTTGACTGTGGATTGGTGGGTGTTTTCCACCTCAACCCGCTTCCGGTCCTCCAAACCTGTGAAAACGTGGTTGCGGCAGCAATCCTGCCTTACTGATATCGAACTAACATGTTAGTGTGCGGTTATCAATCCCGAAAGCGGACAGTGTGACCCGATGAGAGACAAACCGAGCGACCGGCAGGCAGTGACGTCGACGACAGGCGAAAGCTCGCTCAGGCAGCTCGCCTATAGTCGAATTGAAGAACTTCTGAATTGGGGCCGGCTCAAGCCCGGCCAGCTGATCTCCCAGCGCGAGCTCGTGGAGACGACCGGGCTGACCTTGAGCGCCGTGCGAGAAGCGATCCCGCGGCTGGAGGCGGAAGGGCTTTTGCAGACGCTCCCGCAGCGTGGCCTCATGGTGCCGAGCCTTGATGTCACCTTCGTGCGGGAAGCCTATCAGATGCGCCGAGTCATCGAGCTCAGCGCCATTCCCGACATGATCCAGCGACTCGACCGCGATGTCATCGCGAGCTGGCTGGATTGGCATATCAGGGCGCGCGACAGGCTGAGCAGCGACGATGCGGTCGATCTTCCGGCCTTCCTTCGAGAGCTTCAGGTCTATGACTGGCAGATGCATGCCGACATGGTCGACGCCATGGAGAACAGCCTGATTTCCAACGTCTACCGCGTCACGGCGATCAAGATCCGCATGACCGCCCAGACCAGGGTACGCGTGACGCGCGACAACGCCACACGCGTGATCGCGGAGCACATGGCCTTTCTCACCCCGCTGAGGGACGGAGCGCCGGAGGCAGCGGCTGCAGCGCTCTCCCGGCATATCGATCAATCCCTGACGATTGCGCTGGGTGGCACGGTGGCCAACTGAGCGGCCGCGTCCGGCGATGTTTAGGATCGAGGCGCTCATCGCGGCATCCCCTTCGGACGCAGGTGGCGCTTGAGCGCGGCGATACGAAAGATCGCATTCGGCGCCCCGTAACCCCGATACCCGCGCCGCTCGACGATTTCGAAGAAGAAGCCCTCGCCATAGGTCGGTGAATAGAGCTGGAAATACTCGCCGGCATCATCGCGGTCGTAGAGAATGTTAGCCGACTTCATTCGCTCGACGAGCGTGGGGTCGAGCCCGAAGCGGGCTTCTATGTCGTCGTAATAGTTCGGCGAGATCACCAGGGACTGGAACCCTTTGTCGGCAAGCACAGCGGCCGTGGCGAAGATGTCTTCTGTCTCGAAGGCGATGTGCTGGATGCCCGAGCCAAAGGTCTCGGCGATGAAGCGGCCGGCCAGCGTGTTGCGGTTTTCGGCGCCGTTCAAGGTGATGCGCAGGCGCCCGTCCGGCGATTCGATCACCTGGCTTCGAACGAGCCCGGCCGGATCGATGATGTCGACCATCGGGGTCTTCTGGGCATCGAGCTGCGATGTGTAGAAGAGCAGCCAGGTCAGCATTTCCTCGTAGCGTGTCGTCTGGGCGATGTGATCAATCCGGGTCAGACCGATATCGACAGCTTCTTCCGGTCTCTCGTCGAGAGGCGTGAACTCAACGTCGAATATCCGCGCGAGCTCGCTCTTCCGGTCGAGGAAGTAGACGAGACCTCCGCCGACGCCGCGGATCGCTGGGACCTGCATTTCGCCCGGGCCGACGGGCTGGTAAAAATCCTCCGCACCGAGTGCGAGCGCACGCCTGTGGGCCTCTGCTGCGTCATTGACCGCGAGCCCGAAGGCATAGGCATTGGCGCCATGAACGAGATAGGAGGCGTTGGCGAAGCCTTTCTCTTCCCTATTGATGACGAGGTTGATGTTCCCCTGCCGATAGAGGGTCACGGCTTTGGTGCGATGCTTCGCGATGGGTGCGAAGCCGAGGAGCGTAAAGAGGGCCTCGAGTTCAAGCTCCTCGTCCTCCCCGGCCGCAAATTCGATGAAGGCGATGTCGGAGACTTTGGCGCGATCGGGCATCGCCGGTACGGGTATGCTGATCTTCGGCTCGGCCCGCGCCACCTGATCCATGAGGTTGACCAGAGAGCGCCGCCCATCACGCGAGATCGCATCGGGTGAGCCGCCGCGAAACTGGTCGTTGAAGATTTCGAGCGACAGATAGCCGTTGTATCCGGTGGCCGCGATGGCCTGCATGAAGGCGGTGACGGCCAGCTCGCCTTCGCCCGGCATGTTGCGGAAATGGCGCGACCAATAGAGGAGATCCATCTCGATCAGCGGCGCGTCCGCAAGCTGCACGATGAAAATGCGATCGCCGGGTATCGAGCGGATCGAGTTCAGCTCGATTTTCCGAGACAGGGTGTGGAAGCTGTCGAGGATCAGGCCGATGCTGGGGTGGTCGGCTCGCCGCACGATCTCCCAGGCGTCGCGATGATCACTGATATGCCGGCCCCAGGCGAGCGCCTCGTAGCCCACCCGCAAACCGCGGCGGGCCGCACGTTCGCCAAGTGCATGAAAATCCCCGGCAGCGCGGTCGATTCCGCCCAGTGCGACCGGAGAGGTGTTCGAGCAGATCAGCATCAGATCCGTGCCGAGCTCGGCCATCAGATCGAACTTGCGCTCTGCCCGGTCGAAATTGCGGGACCGGAACGGCTCCGGCATGCCTTCGAAATCGCGAAACGGCTGGAACAGGGATACGGCCAGCCCGTGATCGCGAACCATCTGCCCAACCTCTGCAGGCGAGCGATCGAATGTCAGGAAATCGTTTTCGAAAATCTCGACGGCATGGAAACCGGCGCGCGCGATCGCGGCGAGTTTTTCCTCGAATTCACCGCTGATGGAAACGGTCGCAATCGACGTCTTCATGCGCGCCTCCGCAGAGGAAGGCAGATGCGCTGCAGCTGGAATGTTCTGCGCTGCCTGCGGAGAGGTTGGCCGGCAAGCGTCGATCCTTCGCGTGCTGCCCGGGAGCGCAGGATGTCGATACAGTCGAACATGTCTTTCTCCTCCCTGCCGCGACGGGCTACCAGTTCCAGTCAACACAGGCATCGAATGCGATGTCCGTGAACCTCGAATACACGTTCCGTTCCTCAAGCCGTTTCAGGCAGCCGCAGGGGACCTGGTTGCGTCAGGTCTGCGAAATGGCGAAGCATGCGGCCAACATCGGGCTCAAGGCCTGTAAACAGCGAAAATGCGCCGACGGCCTGGAAGACGGCCATGCCTCCTCCGTTTGCCACACGGCATCCGCGCTTGCGCGCGGCCTGCAGCAGCGCTGTCTCCAAGGGGAAGTAGACCACCTCGGCGACCCAGAGGCCTGGATGCAACAGCGCGGCCGGCAATGGCATGCCGGGATGCTTGTCCATGCCAATAGGCGTTGCGTGGACGAGGCCCGTCGCGCCGTCGAGAACCGACTGCAGATCGGTAGCGACGGTGACCGACGCTTCCGGAAAATGCCGCGCCATCAGCGAGGCAAGGTCCGAAGCTTTGGCCGGATCGATATCGAAAACAGCAAGCGAACGCGCGCCCATTGCGAGCACGGCATAGGCTGTTGCTGCACCGGCGCCGCCTGCACCGATCTGTACCACCGCGGACAGGTCCGCATCGGGAAGCTGTCGCTTGAAACCCTCGGCAAAGCCCCACCAGTCGGTGTTGTGGCCCATGCGTCTGCCGCCGCGAAGAATGACGGTATTGACCGCACCCAGCTTGCGGGCATCCTCCGAGATCTCGGTGAGCAGGGGCAGGATTCTCTGTTTGCAGGGGTAAGTGATGTTGAGGCCGCAGAACCCTTGCGCCTCCGCCTCGGCGACAAGCATCTCGAGGTCATCGGGCCCGAGCTTGCGTTCATTGAGATCGATGAGGTCGTAGCGATAGTCGACGCCCTGGGCCTCGCCCTCGCGCATATGCATGGCAGGTGTCAGCGAGCGCTGAATGCCGAACCCGATCAGTCCGGCGCGCAGGATGTCGCGCGTCTGCGTCATGTCACCTCCCGTTATCGAGGCCCCAGCATTCTCGGAACCTCAGGCCTCCCAACCTGAACACGACGATAATGTACTAACTAGTTAGTGTCAACGGTAGCTAGCTTGAAGCGCGATGGCGAGACCACTATGAACGGAGAGCGCGGCGCGTCGATAAGACCGGCAGCCGCGATCGGGGATGGAGCAGATGGCAAAAACGGCGAGGGAAACGCGCAGGAACGACCCTGAGCGCACGCGTGAAGACATCCTGGATGTCGCAACCGAGGAATTTTCCGAACTCGGCCTGTCGGGCGCCCGCGTCGACCAGATCGCGGAAAAGACCCGCACCTCCAAGCGCATGATCTATTACTATTACGGCAGCAAGGAGGGGCTGTATCTGGCGGTGCTGGAGAAGGCCTACCGCAAGATCCGATCGCTCGAAGCCGATCTTCAACTGGCCGAATTGCCGCCGGAGGAAGCACTGCGCCGGCTGATCAGCACGACCTTCGACCACGACGAGCAGAACCCGGACTTCGTCCGTTTGGTCAGCATCGAAAACATCCACCACGCGATGCACATGAAGCGATCGAGCGAGATCGCCGACCTCAACATCTCCGTCATCCGCACCATCCAGGACATCATCGATCGTGGACTTCAGACGGGCGCCTTCAAGCGCCGCGCAGACGCGATCGATGTGCATATGCTCATCAGCGCCTTCTGCTTTTTTCGCGTGTCCAACCGCTACACCTTCGGCACGATCTTCAAGCGCGACCTCTCGGAGCCCCCCCTCTATGCGCGCCACAAGTCGATGATCACGGAAGCCGTGCTCGGTTATCTCCGCTGCGTAGAGGACTGAACCACGGCAGATACCGCCTCAGCGCGTCATTCGAACGGCATATCGACGAGATGATCCCAGGGGCCACCACGATATGCCCAAAGCTGCAAGCCCGTGATCGCAATCGAGTATGATTGGAAACCGGCACTGAGGCGCGCATGCAGCGCATCGGCCGCTGCCCTTGAAGCCTTGTTTTGAATGGTGACATGCGGCCGCCATGGCTGCATGTCCTGCGACCCGAGCCACGCCACGAACCGCGCCCGAAGCTCTCCACGCACCGCTTGCAGTTCGGGACTGGAGATGGAGAAAGCGACGCCGGCGCCGAGATGGCGAAGCCCGCTGACCTCCGCATCAATCCTTGGTGTTTGTCCTGACACTTGCGCCAGATCGCTGCGGATCTGAGCTTCATACTCTCCGGGCAGTCGGTGAAACATCGTCAGATGCGCCAAGAGGAAGTTTCGATCGGCGGGAAAATGCTCTGCCCGCAACAGATTGAAAGGCGCAAGGTCGCCTGCCGCAATCTGCGCCGTCAGAATGAGCGGTTTGTCGGTCTTCACTCCCGCTCCTTCCCCTTCTCATCGGTCTCGATTTGAGCGAACCAGTCGGCATAGGGCGTGTTCTTCGCCATGTGCCGGTTGAAGTCCGGTTGACCATCATGCCACCAGACGGGCCCTCGCTCACCCAAAGCGATCTTCGCGTCGTTCACGCCTTTGCGTGCAACAGCGGTCGCCTGAGGATCGCCTTTCGCCTGGCGGACCGCGTTGCGCGCCGCCATCAGCGCCTTCAGCAGACGCTGTCTGAGATCGTCGTCCAGAGCCGGATTGCTCTTGCGCCAGAGGCGACCGCGGACAACGAAATAACGGCCATCGGGCGTTTCGCGATAAGGCGGATGCTTGGAGTGCTCACTCATAGCAACTGCCGTTGCGCGGGCTCCAGGTCCTCCCGCTCCTGCCGTTCATCGCGCCTCGCCAGTTCAGTCTTCGCACTGAACCGGATGTCGGCGTCCCGGTCCTGAAGATAGGCGGTGAGCGCCTCGCTGCTCAAGCGCTGCCAGCTTTTCCCGCGATCCGGGCCGGCGGGCACGCGGGGAAGAAGCCCGGGCTCAGCACTCCAGGCCAGAAGCTCTTCGAGCGACGCTGCATTGAGCTGGTCTCGAAGGTGGTGCGCCGTCACATAGGCATCCGGCAATGCCCGGTGCGCCGGCAGTCCGATTTCATGCACCAGGCCTTCCGGCATGCGCTGATAGCGCAGCATCTGGTTGGAGAACCGCGGCAAATCCGGCCACACCCGCAAGGCGCATTTCCAGGTGCAGATCCATGGAAGCCCGCCGGTGAGGCGAGGGGTGCAATACCGTTGCTCGAAGGCGGCACGATGGGCGGCGAGCGCGATAATCTCCTCGTCGGGCCGCAGGATCTCCGGCGCCAGATCCTTCCAATAGGGTGCGTCTTTCACATGCGCATCGAGGATATGGTGGATCGCCATGGTCTCCGGTGAAATGGGTCGGCCGGGGTTGACGAACCGCGCACCGCGCTGCTCGCCAAGCATCCAGCGCCCGTCACGCAGGATCACATCCTGCCAGCCGATCTCGCAGACATCGTTTGCACCGTTCCCGGCGGTTTCCAGATCGATGACGCGGATTCGTTTCTCAGACACCAGTCGATATTCTCCTCGCCTGTCCGGGCCAGGGCTTGAAGCCGCGCTTGTGTGGCCATGGCGGCTGCTTCCATCGAGCGGGAAGGGTATCCCGGACAGTCCTTCAAGGATGGCGTTGTTGGAGGCAAAGGCAAGGGCATGGCTTTGTCCGCGCGCGGAGAGCCCTCGCCGTTGTCTCAAGAGCCCTCATGCGAAGCAGGACCCTGTAGCCCGGGTGGCGGCGTGCCTTCATCCGGATCCCGGCCTCGGCTCTTGTCGAGGAGCCGCATGATCGGGGTAACGGTCAGGCCGTGCAGAAGAATGGACAACAGCACCACGAGCCCGACGATGGCCCACAATCGTTCGGCACCGTCGACAGGCATGTGATTGAGGCCATAGGCGAGATAATAGAAGGAGCCGACACCCCGGATGCCGAAGAAGGCGAGCGTGAGCTTTTCGCTCGTGGAGGCTTTCAGGCCGAAAAGACCGATCAGACCCGCGATCGGCCGCACCACAAGCAGGATCGCCACGGCGATGCCCACATCGATCAATCCAAGCGGAGCCAGAAGGCCGCTGACAAGCGCGCCACCGAACAGCACCAGCAGGATCATCATGGCGAGCCGCTCGATCTGCTCGGTGACATCATGCATTTCCCGGTGGAAGTCGTGCTGCCGGTGGGCGTGCCGCAAGGTCAATGCTGTGACGAAGACCGCCAGGAACCCATAGCATTCGATGAGTTCGGTAAGGCCGTAGGAGACGAAGGTCGCGGCGATGGCGATCAGCCCGTCGCCGGTCTGTGCAAGCTTCGTGTCTGCCGGCATTTGAAAAGTCAGCCAGCCGAACAACCTGCCGATCAGCCATCCACCCAGCGTGCCTGCGCCAACTTCCCAGATAACGCTGTGAAAGACCCATTTTCCCAGCCAGGGGTCACCATTGGCGAAGGAAAGGCTGAGAAGAATTGCGAGGTTCACGAAGGGGAAGGCCAATCCGTCATTCAGGCCGGCCTCGGAGGTCAGCCCGAACCTGACCTCGTCCTCCTGTCCCGATTTCGGCGGTCCCACCTGAACGTCTGCCGCAAGAACCGGATCTGTCGGCGCCAGACTGGCAGCCAGCAACAATGCGATCGGCAGCGAGAAGCCCAGGCCCCAGATCCCGAGAACCGTGATCGCGCCAATGCTGAGAGGCATGGTGATCGCGAGAAGCCGCCACGTCACGTTCCAGCGCCGCCAGCTGAACACCCGGTCGAGTTTCAGCCCTGCGCCCATCAGCGCGATGATGACCACGAATTCGGTGAAGCGTTCTGTGATGTGCGGATAGCTCAGAGGCAGCGGCTGGTCGGACACCTGCGGGACCAGGAAGAGTGCGGCGCCAAGGCAGACGCAAACGATGGGCAGGGAGAGCGGCAATCGCCGCAGCGCCAATGGCAGCCAGGCGACAAGCGCGATCAGAAAGCCGAACCCGGTGAGAACCAGGATATAGGGGTCGGGAGACCACTCCGTGAGATCCATCATCTCGGCTCAACGGGAAGAAGCGGCTTTTGATCCCATGGCTTCGTGCATCCGGGCCGTGACCACGCAAAAAACAAAGCCCCGGAGCAGTCGTCCGGGGCTTGGGTCACTTCCTTGGCAGATCTTTGTCTCGCCGCCGTCTCAGTCCTGGCCCTTCGGCTGCAGCGCGATCTGGCGCGCAAGCGCCAGCGAAATCAGGGTGCAAACTGCGCCGGACAAGAGGTAGAGGCCGGCAGCGAAGAGACCGAACCATGTCGACAGCAGGAGTGCCGCGAGAGGAGCAAATCCCGCGCCGAACATCCACGACAGAGCAGACACCATGGCCGATGCGGTATACCGGTTGCGTCGGTCGAAGAGCGAGGCGATGGTGCCTGACGACTGGGCAAAGTTGAAGCCCAGAACGATGAAGCCCACCATCATGTAGATGACGACACCGGTCTCGCCCCCGTTGAGCAACAGGGGGGCCGTCAGCGCGAAGGCGCCGATCGCCCAGGCTCCCCAGACGAGGATCTTCTCGCGGCCGATCCGATCGGACAGCCAGCCGGAAAAGAGCATGGCAAGCACACCCACGGCAGCGCCGGCCGCTTCGATCAGAAGGAAGGTGCCGGGCGCCTCATCCGTGTAGAGGAAGATCCAGGACAGCGGAAAAACCGTGACCATGTGGAACATGGCAAAGGTCGCCAGCGGCACGAAAACGCCGAGCAGCACCGTGTGCCCGTCCTGCGACAAGGTGGCGCGCAGGCCTGTAGGTGTCAGCTCATTCGTCTCGAACAGTTCCTTGAACTCCGGCGTATCGACGATGCGAAGCCGCGCAAAAAGCGCCACGACATTGATCGCGAAGGCAACGAAGAAGGGATAGCGCCAACCCCAGTCGAGGAAGTCCGCTGCCGACAGCGTCATGACCAGATAGGCGAAGAGCACGGCCGCGACCGCCAGTCCGACGACTGCACCAAGCTGCGGGACCATGGCGTAGAAGCCACGGCTGTCTTTGGACGCCGTGATCGCGAGCAGCGGTGCCAGACCATCCCACGTGCCACCCAGAGCCAGACCCTGGCCGATGCGCAGAAGGGCCAGCATCGCGATCGCCCACCATCCCGCGGTCTCGTAGGAGGGCACAAGCCCCATCGCAACCGTCGATGTCCCGAGCAGGAACAGCGCCACGGTCAGCTTCGTCACGCGACCATGTCGGCGGTCGAGCATGGTAAACAACACCGTCCCCAGTGGTCGCGCCACGAAGGCAAGGGCCACGAGCACAAAGGACCACAGCGTGCCGGTCAGCGGATCGAGAAACGGGAAGATGCGCGCCGGGAAGACGATGACCGAGGCGATGGCGAAGACGAAGAAGTCGAAGAATTCGGACGTGCGGCCGATGATGACGCCGACAGCGATATCGGAAGGGGAAACGTGATGATCGTCTTCAGACGTCGTGCGGCCCTTCTGGGCGCTGGGAGATGTGGAACCGGTCAGGCTCGCCATAACGCGTGCTCACTTTCTGGCTTGAACGGGGCGAACCTGCATGGGGGGAATGCACTCCGCGCCTCAGTCTAACATGGCGCAAAGCGATGCCGCAGCTGCGGCCAAATTGACAGGTGACAAATTGTCGTATGTGCTGCACCGCAAAACCCAACTAACTAGCTTGACGAATATCAATGGTCGTCGAGTGGTGTTCGGGGGGACCCCTGCCCTGTGACCCGTCAGTGTATCAGGGTAAGAGATGCAGAAGCTTCGCCTCCCGAAAATACTGGCCGCCCTCTGGGCGGTCCTGTTCCTGTCCGCCTGCAAGGCCGAAGTCCTTGCCCCCACCGGCGATATCGCCGCCCAGCAGCGTGATCTGCTCGTCATCTCGACGCTGCTGATGCTGGTCATCATCATCCCGGTGATGGTCATGACCTGCTGGTTCGCCTGGCACTATCGTGCGGCCAACAAGGACGCGATCTACAAGCCGAACTGGTCACACTCCACCAAGCTCGAGCTGATCATCTGGGCGATCCCTCTGATGATCATCATCTGCCTGGGTGCGCTGACCTGGGTCGGAACCCATCTCCTCGATCCCTACCGCCCGCTGGCGCGCGTCTCGGAAGAGCAGCCGCTCGATCCGCAGCAGGAGCCGCTGGACGTTCAGGTGGTCGCGCTCGACTGGAAGTGGCTCTTCATCTACCCGCAATACGGCGTTGCCGCCGTCAACGAACTGCCGGTTCCGACCGATCGTCCAATCCGCTTCTCGTTGACCTCGTCCTCCGTGATGAACGCCTTCTACATCCCGCATATGGCCGGCATGATCTACGCAATGCCCGGCATGCAGACGACCCTTCACGGCGTGTTCAATCAGGAAGGCACCTTCCAAGGCCTCGCGTCGCACTATTCGGGCGCCGGCTTTTCCGGCATGCGTTTCAAGGCGAAGGCAACCGATGCCGCAGCCTTTGAGGCTTGGGTGGAAGAGGCGCGCGCCGGGAGCGAAAAGCTGGACCGCGCGAAATACCTAGAACTCGAGCGCCCCAGCGAGAACGTCACGCCCCTGACATTCGCCAGCGTCGATCCGCAGCTCTTCCCCCGCGTCGTCAACATGTGCGTCGAAGAGGGCAAGATCTGCATGGCCGAGATGATGGCGCTCGACGCCCAGGGCGGCACGGGCATCGCCGGCACGGTCAACATGAGCGCGCTGATCTACGACAAGCACGAGCGTCGCGGCACGCGCGAGCCGGTCTTCGGCTGGGAGCCGTTCAAGGTTCTGGGCTTCTGCTCGGTCGAGGAGCTGGAACAGATGCTGGCCGCAAAGCCCGCCTCGTTCAACGACAAGCCCGTCATCTCGGGTCCCCTCATGGGACACAACATGACGCAGCCGGCATCGCCCTTTGGCGGTGAGGCCGAACGTTTCCTCACGCTCGTCCGGCAGGCATCCGGCAATGCGCCGCAACTCTGACAGGAATTCGGCATGGCCACTGCAATAGACCATTCCACCACGTTTCTTCTCGGCCGCCTCAACTGGAGTGCGATTCCGACCGATCCGATCGTTCTCTCGACCTTCGTGGTCGTCGCGATCGGCGGCGCCGCAACGGTTGCCGCGCTGACCTATTACCGCCTCTGGGGCTATCTCTGGCGCGAATGGCTGACCTCGGTCGACCACAAGAAGATCGGCATCATGTACATCATACTGGCGCTGGTCATGCTGGTGCGCGGCTTTGCCGACGCCATCATGATGCGCCTGCAGCAGGTGCTCGCCTTCAATGGCTCCGAGGGCTATCTGAATGCCCATCACTACGACCAGATCTTCACCGCCCATGGCGTGATCATGATCTTCTTCGTGGCGATGCCCTTCGTCACGGGCCTGATGAACTATGTCGTGCCGCTGCAGATCGGCGCACGTGACGTCTCCTTCCCCTTCCTCAACAACTTCTCCTTCTGGATGACCGTTGGTGGTGCCGTTTTGGTCATGGCCTCGCTCTTTGTCGGCGAATTTGCCCAGACCGGGTGGCTCGCCTTCCCGCCGCTGTCGGGCATCGGCTACAGTCCTTGGGTCGGGGTGGATTATTACATCTGGGGTCTGCAGATTGCGGGCGTCGGAACGACATTGTCAGGCATCAACCTGCTGGTTACCATTGTGAAGATGCGGGCACCGGGCATGACCCTGATGCGCATGCCGGTCTTCACCTGGACAGCACTCTGCACCAACATCCTGATCGTCGCCTCCTTCCCGGTGCTGACGATGACGCTGATCCTCCTGACGCTCGATCGCTACGTGGGAACGAACTTCTTCACGAACGATCTCGGCGGCAATCCGATGATGTACATCAACCTCATCTGGATCTGGGGCCACCCGGAGGTCTACATCCTCATCCTGCCGCTCTTCGGCGTCTTCTCTGAGATCACCTCGACCTTCTCCGGCAAGCGCCTCTTCGGCTACAGCTCGATGGTCTATGCCACCGTCTGCATCACGATCCTGAGCTATATCGTCTGGCTGCACCACTTCTTCACCATGGGTTCGGGTGCCTCGGTGAACGCCTTCTTCGGCATCACCACCATGATCATCTCGGTGCCGACGGGTGCCAAGATCTTCAACTGGCTCTTCACCATGTACAAGGGAAGGGTGCGCTTCGATCTGCCGATGATGTGGACGGTTGCCTTCATGCTGACCTTCACCATCGGTGGCATGACGGGCGTGCTTCTCGCGGTTCCGCCGGCAGACTTCGTCCTGCACAACTCGCTCTTCCTGGTGGCGCACTTCCACAACGTCATCATCGGCGGCGTCCTCTTCGGCTGCTTTGCCGCAATCGCCTACTGGTGGCCGAAGGCCTTCGGCTTCAAACTCAACGTCTTCTGGGGCAAGGTCTCCTTCTGGAGTTGGGTCAGCGGTTTCTGGCTCGCCTTCATGCCGCTCTATGTGCTCGGCCTGATGGGCGTCACCCGCCGCATGCGCGTCTTCGATGATCCCGATCTCAGGATCTGGTTCATCCTGGCAGCGCTCGGTGCCTTCCTGATTGCCATCGGCATCGCCGCCTTCTTCATCCAGATCGCCGTCTCGATCTGGCAGCGCAAGGACAACATGGACGTGACCGGCGACCCCTGGGATGGCCGCACGCTGGAATGGGCGACCTCGTCTCCCCCGCCGTCTTACAACTTCGCCTTCACGCCTGTCGTCCATGATCTCGACGCCTGGCATGACATGAAGCAGGTCGGCCAGACACGTCCGAAGGCACCTTACCTGCCGATCCACATGCCGCGTTACACCGGCACGGGTGTGATCATCTCAGGCCTGGCCACGATCTGCGGCTTCGCCCTGGTCTGGTACATCTGGTGGCTGGCGGCCCTGTCTTTCCTCGCGATCATCGCCGCCGCGATCGCCCACACCTTCAACTACGACCGGGATTACTACGTCCCCGTCGACGAGGTCGAACGTGTCGAAAAGGCCCGTGACCGCGAACTGGCAAGCGTAGGAGCGTAACGACCGTGAGTACCGTCACCCAAACCGATTCGCCTGCCGTTTATTGGGAAACCGAACCGCATCATCATCCGGAAGGCGGGTCCACGCGGCTCGGCTTCTGGATCTACCTGATGAGCGACTGCCTGATGTTCGCGGTCCTCTTCGCCGTCTTCGGCGTTGTCGGCCAGAGCTATGCGGCCGGCCCTGGCCCCAAGGCGCTTTTTGAACTGGAACTGATCGCCATCAACACCGGCTTCCTGCTGGTCTCTTCGATCACCTTCGGCTTCGCCATGCTGTCGATGTATGAGGGTCGCCAGGCCCGCATGCAGGCATGGCTGGCGGTGACCCTGCTGCTCGGCCTCTCCTTCCTGGCGCTCGAACTCTACGAGTTTCACCACCTGATCGAGCTCGGCGCCGGTCCGCAGCGTTCGGCCTTTCTCTCGGCCTTCTTCGCACTCGTCGGCACGCACGGTCTGCACGTCCTGTTCGGCTGCATCTGGCTCGTCACCCTGATGGTCCAGGTCAACCAGAAGGGCCTGATCCCGGCCAACACCCGACGCATGGAATGCCTCAGCATGTTCTGGCACTTCCTCGATGTCATCTGGATCGGTGTCTTCACCTTCGTCTATCTCCTGGGGATGATCTGATGTCCAAACCTTCCATTCAGCCCCATGGCCACCACGAGCACGGCCACGACAACAGCGGCCACGATCATGGCAGCTACCGCTCCTATCTGACCGGTTTTGTACTGGCCGCGATCTTGACGATCATACCCTTTGCCATCGTCATGAGCGGCGGCTTTGAAAGCCGCGTCCTGACGGCAGTGACGGTGATCGCCTTTGCGGTTCTCCAGATCCTCGTCCACATGGTCTATTTCCTGCACATGAACACACGCTCGGACGAAGGCTGGACCATGCTGTCGATGATCTTCACCATCATCGTGGTGGTGATCATGATCGCTGGATCCGTCTGGGTCATGTACAACTTGAACACCAACATGATGCCATCGATGGCTCACGAGAGCTTCCAGGGCTTCGGCTCCTGAGCGAACAGGTGAGGCAATGACGCGGACGCGCAGACCGTGGTGGTTCATCGGGCTGGGCATCCTTGCCATCGGCCTGCTCGTCGGCCTCGGAGTCTGGCAGGTCCAGCGCCTGCAATGGAAAACGGCACTGATCGAACGCGTCGAGGCGGGGCTCACCGCGCCGCCTGCGGCCGCGCCTGGCCCGGGTGATTGGCCGGCACTCACCTTCGACACGGCGGAATATCGTCGCGTCGAGGTGAGCGGCAAATACCTTCAGGGCGAGGATATCCTCGTCAAGGCCGTGACGGCGCGCGGATCCGGCTTCTGGGTCATGTCGCCCTTTCAGTCGAGCGACGGCTTGCGCCTTTTCATCAACCGGGGCTTCGTGCCAGACGATGCCCAATCAGCCGACAATCGTCCCAGACCGCAGGGTGAGCAGACCGTCACCGGCCTCCTGCGTCTCACCCAGCCGGGAGGCGCCTTCCTGCGAAACAATGACCCCGCGGGCAATCGATGGTTTTCCCGCGACACGATCGCCATGGCCGAGGTCCGGCAGCTTGGGGAGGTCGCTCCCTACTTCATCGATGCCGATCAGAGCGGCGAGGGCCTGCCGGTCGGCGGCCTGACGGTGGTGACCTTCCCCAACAATCATCTTGGCTACGCCTTCACCTGGTTCGGTCTGGCTGCTGTCTTTGCCTTTCTGCTCTATCGGGCGACCCGACCGGAGACCTCCGAGCGCTAGCGCTCTTCGTGCTCACGACACTTCGTATCGATTGGCCAGGGTCGTCGACAATTGGGCTGCGAACCGGGCTGCCGCGACCGGAAGCGTGCGCCCGCGCAGCTGCCCCATGTAAAGCACGCCCGCCGGCACATCGCGCTTGTCGAGCGGTCGCGTGATCATCTCCCCCGTCATCGTATGGTCTGAAAGCCCGATCGGGATCTGGAAGGTGATGATGTTTTCCGCGACAGCATGATTGCGCAGGAACTCGAAACTGTCCGATTCGATCACCGGCTCGAGCCGATAGGATGATTTCTGCGCCGCCATGTCCATCAGGTGCCGGACGCCGAAGGGGACTGTCGGCAGGGAATAGGGATAGGCCAGGCAGTCGCTCAGCCGGATGGTGTCCTTGGCTGCCAGAGGATGATGCGGCGCCATCACCACATGCACCGGCTGATGCACCCGGATCAGCGTCATGAAATCCGCCATCCTGACCGGCTCGAAGACGATCGCCAGATCCGCCGAGTGATCGACCAGCGACTGCTCCGCCGCCTGTCGGTCGCGCAGATGCACGCCGAAGGTCACCGCCGGATGATCCTTCCGGTAGTGTGCGATCTGATGCGGCAGGAAATAGGGCAGGAGCGCCTGACTGCAGGCGATCGACACGTGACCACGGCGAACGCCTGAAAGGTCCGCGATCTGCGAGCGCACCCGCTCCATGTCGGAGATCTGGTTGCGGATGTGATGGATCAGGATCTCACCGGCGCTCGACAACCGTACCCCATGCGGCAGCCGTTCGAACACGGGCACGCCCAATTCTTCCTCCAGCGCCAGAATACGCCGATTGAGCGCCGTGGACGTAATGGCCAGCGATTCCGCTGCCCCGCGGATGGAGCCGGCCTTGGCGACGGCGTCGATGTAACGCAGCGAAGTCAGGTGCCGCATGTGAGATCTCCGGTGGTGATGCAAATTTTGCAGCAGCTCGCGCAAAACTTAGCACAAGACAGAAGCGGCGCCATATGGGTTACTCAAAGTTGAACGCGGAGCGCCTTAGAAAATCAGGGGAACCAGCGCCCGCCCGAGCTTCACTGTTCATCCTGATCTGGGAGATCCTTCATGAGCCAGTTTCTTATGCCGAGCCGCCGCCAATTTCTGCGCCAGTCAGCCAGTCTCGCAGGCCTTGCCGCAGCAAGCAGCGTGCTTCCTTTCAATGTTGCGCGCGCCGCAGGCCTGACTGTCGGCTTCATCTATGTCGGCCCGAAGGACGACTTCGGTTACAACCAGGCTCACGCCGAAGGCGCTGCCGCGATCAAGGCGATCGAGGGCGTGACCGTGGTCGAAGAAGAACAGGTACCGGAAACGGTCGACGTCCAGAAGACCATGGAGAGCATGATCAACTTCGACGGCGCAACACTGCTCTTCCCGACCTCCTTCGGCTATTTCGACCCCCATATCCTGACCATGGCGCCGAAGTATCCGAATGTCCGCTTTGAACATTGCGGCGGTCTCTGGACCCCGGACAAGCCCGCCAATACCGGATCCTATTTCGGCTATATCGGCATGGGCCAGTATCTGAACGGCATCGTTGCCGGTCACATGACCAAGACCAAGAAGATCGGCTTCGTCGCCGCAAAGCCCATTCCGCAGGTCCTGCTCAACATCAACTCCTTCCTGCTCGGCGCCCGCGCCGTCGATCCCACGATCACCTGCCAGGTCATCTTCACCGGTGAATGGTCGCTCGCCGTCAAGGAAGCGGAAGCCACGAACGCCCTCGCCGACCAGGGCGTCGACGTCGTCACCTGCCATGTCGACGGCCCGAAGGTCGTCATGGAAACCGGCGCTGGCCGTGGCATGTTCCTCTGCGGCTACCACGCCAACCAGAGCCCGCTGGCGCCTGAGAAATATCTGACCGGCGCCGAGTGGAACTGGTCCAAGGTCTATACCGACATGGTCAATAAGACCCTTTCGGGCGGCACCATCGACAACTTCGTCCGCGGCGGCCTTGCCGAAGGCTTCGTCAAGATGAGCCCGCTTGGACAGGCCGTCACCGAACCGGCGCGCAAGCAGTTCGACGCGACGCTTGCCGAAATCATGAAGGGCGGCTTCTCGGTCATCAAGGGGCCGCTCAAGGACAACAAGGGCAATGTCATCGCAACCGAAGGCCAGGCTTTCGCCGAGACCGACGTTGCGCTCGAAAGCATGGGCTACCTCGTCGAGGGCGTTGTCGGATCCACGTCTTAAGCGTCCGGGAGGGGCATGCCATGAGTGCACCGGCGAATTTCGCAAGCCAGCAGGGACTGGCCAGACGCAGTGTCTCGCTCGAGACGATCCTGCGCTGGCTCGACCCGCTCTTCCTGCCACTGGCAGCGCTGCTCGCCGGCATGCTCCTCTTTGCCGTCTTTCTACTCCTGATCGGCACCTCGCCGATCGAGTTCTACACTCTCGTCTACAAGGCGGGCTTCGGCACGTTCTTCTCCTGGACCAACACGCTTGCCCGCGCGGCACCCATCCTTCTCGCCGCCCTCTGCGTCGCCCTGCCGGCCCGGCTGGGCCTCGTGGTGATCGGTGGGGAGGGGGCGATCGTGCTGGGCGGTGTCGGCGCCGGTGCAATCGCGATGCTGGCCCCGGGCATGCCGGGTCCGGTCGGCATTCTCGCGATGATGATCGCGGGTGCGCTCGTCGGTGCCATCTGGATCGGCGGCATAGGCGCTCTGAGGCACTTCCGTGGAGTGAACGAGACGATCTCCAGCCTGCTGCTGGCCTATATCGCGATCGCTCTCATGAACCATCTGGTGGAAGGACCGCTCCGTGATCCCGCGAGCCTCAACAAACCCTCCACGGCACCCCTGCCGGAACTCTACCGTATCGGCGAAATCCCCGGCATCGGCGTGCATTGGGGGCTCGCGGCCGGTATCATCGCCTGCATCCTGTGCTGGGTGCTGATCGAAAAGACGACCTTCGGATTTGCAGCGCGCATCGTCGGCGGTAACATCAGGGCCGCCCAGGTGCAGGGGCTGCCGGCCGGCCTGCTGATGATCGGCTTTACAGCACTCGGTGGATCTCTCGCCGGTCTCGCCGGCGCTTTCGAAGTGGCGGCCGTCCATGGCTCGGCCAATGCCTCGCTCGCAGGCGGTTATGGTTATACGGGCATTCTCATCGCCTTCCTCGCCCGCCACAACTGTCTGGCGATCATCCCAGCCACCCTGCTCTTTGCCGGCTTTGAGGCGTCGAGTGGCCTCGTCCAGCGAAGGCTAGACCTGCCGGATGCCACCATCGTGGTCTTCCAGGGCATGATCTTCATCGCCATCCTCTTGTCCGATGCGTTCCGTGATCGCATCACGCTGGAAGGCCTCTTCGGCAGGGAGAAGCGCGCATGACGGATATCGGTCTTTGGGGCGTGCCCCTTGCCATCCTCGGTGGCGCCATCCGTGTCTCCACTCCCTTCATCTTCGTGAGCATAGGCGAATGCCTGACGGAACGCTCGGGTCGCATCAATCTCGGCCTTGAAGGCACGCTCGTCTTCGGCGCGATGAGCGGCTATGCCGTCGCCTATCATACCGGCTCCGCCTGGGCGGGCACGCTCGCGGCGGCCGTCTGCGGTCTTCTCTTCGGCCTCCTGCACGGCTGGATCTGCAAGTTCCCCAAGGTCAACGACATCGCGATCGGCATCGCCCTGATGATCTTCGGCTCCGGCCTCGCCTTCTTCTTCGGCAAGCCCTACGTCCAGCCCGTCGCCCCCGATCTGCCGTCCATCCCGCTCGGCTTCTGGTCGGATATCCCGCAGGTCCAGGCGGCCCTCAACGTCAACGTCCTCTTCCTCGTCGGCATCGCACTCGCCTTCCTCGCCGCCTGGGTTCTGAAGAACACCCGCGTCGGCCTCACGATCCGGGTTGCGGGTGACAGTGCCGATGCCGCCCGTGCGCTCGGCATCAACGTCAACCGCGTGCGCCTCTGGTCGACAGCGGTGGGCGGCGCCATGGCCGGCGTCGGCGGAGCCTATCTCTCGCTCTTTTATCCCGGCAGCTGGAACGAAGGCATTTCCTCAGGCCAGGGCCTGATGGCCGTGGCACTGGTCATTTTCGCCCGTTGGAACCCGGTTCATTGCCTCTATGCCTCGCTGCTCTTCGGCGGCGCAGGCGCGCTCGGGCCGGCACTTCAATCGGTCGGCATCACCCAGGGCTATTACCTCTTCTATGCCGCACCTTACGTGCTCACCCTTGGCCTCCTGATCGCGATCAGCTCGCGCACCAGGGCCATGGTCTCGGCCCCCGGCGAACTCAGCATCACCAAATAGGAGCAGGATCCATGAACGGACTTGGCGGTCTCAACAAGTCGCCCGAGGGCGTGGTCATCGGCCTCGTACAGCTGCAATTGCCGAACACGGTCACCCGGGCCGATCTCGCGGCCCAGACCGACAAGGTTGTCGGCATGGTCGCCAAGGCGCGCCGCAACATCGCCGGCATGGATCTCGTGGTCTTCCCGGAATATGCCCTGCATGGCCTGTCGATGGATACGAACCCGGAGATCATGTGCCGGATGGATGGACCCGAAGTCGCAGCCTTCAGAGAGGCCTGCCGCGACAACCACATCTGGGGCTGCTTTTCCATCATGGAATACAATCCAGGCGGCAATCCCTGGAACACCGGCCTTATCATCGACGACCAGGGCGAGATCAGGCTCTATTACCGCAAGCTCCATCCCTGGGTGCCGGTCGAACCCTGGGAACCCGGCGATCTCGGAATTCCAGTCATCGAGGGACCGAAGGGCTGCAAGCTCTCCCTGATCATCTGCCACGACGGCATGTTCCCGGAAATGGCACGCGAGGCGGCCTATAAGGGTGCCGAGATCATGCTGCGCACGGCGGGTTATACCGCCCCGATGCGCGAGGCCTGGCGCTTCACCAACCAGTCCAATTCCTTCTGCAATCTCATGGTCACGGCCAATGTCTGCATGTGCGGATCGGACGGGACCTTCGATTCCATGGGCGAGGGCATGATCGTCAATTTCGACGGCAGCATCATCGCCCATGGCACGTCCGGCCGCCCGGATGAGATCATCACGGCGGAAGTCCGCCCCGATCTCGTGCGCGAGGCGCGCCGTGTCTGGGGCGTCGAAAACAACATCTACCAGCTCGGCCATCGCGGTTTTTCGGCCGTGGCCGGCGGTGCGGGCGATTGCCCCTATACCTTCATGCAGGACCTCGTGGCCGGAGAGTACAAGCTCCCCTGGGAGGACGAGGTCCAGGTGACCGACGGCACGTCCTGCGGCTTCCCGAAACCCGTGCGCCGTTATGGCGAGACCAACAAGGAGGCGGCGGAATGACGACCATTAAGGCAGATCCCTATCTCTGGCCCTATAACGGCGATCTTCGTCCTGAAAACACCGCGCTTATCATCATCGACATGCAGACCGATTTCTGCGGCGTCGGCGGTTATGTCGACAAGATGGGCTACGACCTCTCGCTCACCCGCGCGCCGATCGAGCCGATCAAGAAGGTGCTCTCCGCCATGCGCGCCAAGGGCTACCACATCATCCACACCCGCGAGGGCCATCGCCCTGATCTCTCTGACCTGCCGCCGAACAAGCGCTGGCGCTCGCAGCAGATCGGCGCCGGCATCGGCGACGCCGGTCCCTGCGGTCGCATTCTCGTGCGCGGCGAACCGGGCTGGGAGATCATCGACGAACTGGCGCCTCTGCCGGGCGAGGCGATCATCGACAAGCCGGGCAAGGGCTCCTTCTGTGCCACTGATCTCGAACTCATCCTGCGCACCCGTGGCATCGAGAACATCGCCCTGACCGGCATCACCACGGATGTCTGTGTGCACACGACCATGCGCGAGGCCAATGACCGCGGCTTCGAATGCGTCATCCTTGAGGACTGCTGCGGCGCCACAGACCCCGGCAACCACGCCGCCGCCATCAAGATGGTCAAGATGCAGGGTGGCGTCTTTGGCTCCGTCTCCGACAGCGAAAAGCTTGTGGACGCCCTGCCATGAGGGTCCCGGCACAAGAGTTCAAAGCACCCGATCATGCCATGTCGGTGGAAACCGTCGGCATGACCATGCGCTTCGGCACCTTTACGGCGCTCAACGACGTCTCGATCCGTGTCGCCGCCGGCTCCTTCCATGTGCTGCTCGGCGAAAACGGTGCCGGAAAGTCGACCCTCGTCAAATGCATGATGGGCTTCTACAAGCCGACCTTGGGCCAGATGATGGTCGAGGGCCTTGAGGTCGAAATTCCCGACCCGCGCGCCGCCCATGACCTCGGGCTCGGCATGGTCTATCAGCATTTCACGCTCGTCCCCTCGCTGACCGCCGCCGAAAACCTCGTCATCAGCCGGGCGGACGCACCGGCGCTGATCGACTGGAAGAAGGAGCGCCAGGCGCTGTCCACCTTTATGGACCGCATGCCCTTCTCCGTGCCGCTCGACATCCCCGTCGGCCGGCTCGCCGCTGGTGAAAAGCAGAAGCTGGAACTCCTGAAGCAGCTTTATCTCGGCCGCCGTTTCCTGATCCTCGACGAGCCGACCTCGGTGCTTACACCGGCTGAAGCCGACGAATTGCTCGGCATGGTCCGTGGTTTGACGAGCGCCGGCGAACTCACCTGCCTGATGATCAGCCACAAATTCCGCGAAGTGACGGCCTTTGCCGACGAAGTCTCGGTCCTGAGACGCGGCGAATATGTCGGCGGTGGCAAGGTCTCCGATCTCTCCACATCGGACATGGCGGCGATGATGATCGGTGAAAAGGAACTGGTGAAGCCGGCCGCCCGCGTCGCCTACCAGGGCGTGCCCGTCCTCTCCGTCTCCGGCGTCAGGGCCCCGGATCGCTCCGGCCTGAAGACCATTGACATCGCCGATCTCACCGTAAAGTCCGGCGAGATCGTTGGCATCGCGGGCATCTCCGGCAATGGACAGATGGAGCTGATGGAGATCCTGACGGGACAGCGGCCACTGGAAAAGGGCGAGATCCGGGTGAAGGCGGAGCCCTATCACGCCCGCCGCGGAGAAGCCCGCAAGCTCAACGTCCGCTATCTGCCCGAGGAGCCCTTGAAGAACGCCTGCGCCCCCCGGATGACGGTCGCGGAAAACATCTTCTTCCGCGATTTCGACTTCGCCGCAGGCAGCAGCCAGTTCTGGCTTGATGGCAGCCGCATGCTCGAACAGGCGGGCCATCTGGTCGGCGAGTACAAGGTCAAGACGGCGTCGCTGCAGTCCCCGATTGCCTCGCTCTCCGGCGGCAATGTGCAGCGCGCGGTTCTTGCCCGCGAACTGACAGGCGACGTCGATCTCCTCATCATCACCAATCCCTGCTTCGGCCTTGATTTCTCGGCCGTCGCCGAAATCCGCGCCCGTATCATGGCCGCAAGAAATGCCGGAGCCGCGGTTCTCCTGATCTCTGAGGATCTCGATGAAATTCTTCAACTTTCCGACCGGATCCTCGTGATGTCGGAAGGGCATATCGCTTACGAGACCCCAGCCGCGAACGCCGATATCGGCGAGATCGGCCGGCACATGGCAGGACATCACTGATGGCAATCATCAAGGCGCGTCCCTTCGACTTCGACCTCGATCGGGACCATGCGGCCCTCATCATCATCGACATGCAGCGCGACTTCGTCGAGCCCGGCGGTTTCGGCGAAACACTGGGCAACAAGGTCGCTCTTCTGCAGGCGATCATTCCCGCGACGGCAAGGCTGCTCGCCGCCTTCCGCGCTGCTGGATTGCCTGTCATCCACACCCGCGAGTGCCATCGTGCGGACCTGTCCGATTGCCCGCCCGCCAAGCGCGAGCGTGGCAAGCCGTCACTGCGCATTGGCGATCCCGGTCCCATGGGCCGCATCCTCATTTCCGGTGAACCCGGCGCCGACATTATTCCGGAGCTCTATCCGGTGGAGGGCGAAATCGTGCTCGACAAACCCGGCAAGGGCGCCTTCTACGCGACGCCGCTCGGAGAGATCCTGGCCGAGCGGAAGATCTGCCAGCTGATCTTCGCCGGTGTCACCACCGAAGTCTGCGTCCAGACCACGATGCGCGAAGCCAATGATCGCGGCTTCGAATGCCTGCTCGCGACCGATGCCACCGAAAGTTACTTCCCCGAATTCAAACAGGCTGCCATCGACATGATCACCGCGCAAGGAGCGATCGTCGGATGGGCGACGACCGTGGAAGAAATCGTGGAGGCGCTCGATGTCTGAAGCCTTGAGTTTCCCGGATTTCCTGCGCGGCGGCTGGCAGCATTGCCAGTTCGAATATTTTCGCGAAGGGGTGGAGATCTGCCGTCTGGTGACGGGTGAGCCCGAACTGGCACTGCTGCGCTACGCCCCGGGCGCCTCCGTGCCGAGACACCTGCATGTTGGGCTTGAGACGATCCTCGTGCTTGAAGGATCTCAAAGCGATGAATTCGGCCACTATCCCAAGGGATCACTGATCGCCAATCCTGAAGGGACAACGCATTCCGTCTCGTCGGAGGAGGGCTGCGTGGTGCTGATCCAGTGGACGAAGCCGGTCAAAATTCTCTAAAATATGTTGCCGGCTAACGTTCTGTCGTTCCTGAGCTTAGTAGGAACTCTCCAGGCTATAACGGCTGCCGGGATAGAGAAGCCGCACCGACGTAACCAATCGGTCGCCTGACCATGTCCTTCGCCTGACTTGAAGGCAGGGTTCCGATTTCGCAATCGCCAGAAGCCGGCATTCCCAGGGCTGTGGGAGCACCGCCTCGACGAACTGCTCGGCGCGCGAGATCGGCGCGATGGAACTCAGATAGGCACTCGGCGTGATCATCTGAAAATCGCGGTCGAGATAGTCGGGCGCGACTTCCGCATTGACGAAACGGTCTTCGATCTGGATCGGAAGATCATCTTCCTTGTGCACGATCACCGAATGAAAGGCGGTCGTGCCGGCGGCAACCTCAAGCCGATCGGCGAGATCATGGTCGCAGACTTCGGCCTGTTTCAGCACGAGTTCGGCCGAATGCAGCCCGCCACGCTCCGCGATCTCGTCCGCAATGCTGCGAACATCGGCCACGCTGGCGCTACGCTTCTTCGGTGCGACAAACGAGCCGCGCCCCTGGACGCGAATGATGACGCCTTCGCTTGCGAGCTCCCGGAGCGCTCGATGCGCCGTCATGCGGCTGACGCCCAGAAGCTCCACAAGCTCGTTCTCGGAAGGGATGCGATGATTGGTCGCCCATTCACCGCGCTCGATCCGCGCTTTGATCTCGGATTTCATCTGCTCGTAGAGCGGCGTGTCCTGCCGTTCCTCGGGGAGTGCAAATCCTGGCTGCTCTTCGGACATGGTGGTCGACCCTGATGGTTGAGGAGCGTATCGGCGGCATTTTCCTCTGCCGGAACGCCTCAGCCGCTCCCTTTATCGGCAGAGGCCTTGTCTAGGCAACCTGTTCCGCATCCAGTGTCTCGGCAGACACGGCAGTCACTTCGATGATGTAGAGCATGCATCCCGAACCATGGGGCGTGACCGCAAGCTCTAGCGGCCCGTCGAGGCCAACAAGAACATCCCCGAGCCCCACATCCGATCGCAAGCTATCGATCGCAACGAGGGCTTCGTCTCGGAAGACGACAGCGACGGTATCGGTGGTTACCGAAAGCGTCTTTGCATCAGACACGACGATCTTCGTCATGCGATGAACGAAACGGCCGCGACGGCTCATCATGTTGAGGTCCAGCGTCTCCCCACCCAGACAATCCGCCTGAACCTCGGCCTCGCCGGAGAACGTGAAGGGCATCGACTCCACCAGAAGCGGCGGCTCCTGTCTCCCATCGACCGTCAACTGCATGCCGCCGCCCTCGAGAAGGGCGATCGTCCTGTCGATCCCGGCAAAGACCGAGAACGGACCGGAGGCCCCGACGGTTGCGAGACTGATTCGCCAGTCGAACCCGCCGGATCCATCCGAAGCAGGCCTGGAGATCACCTCGCGGGTAATCCCCAGCCCGTTTTTCCAGGGCATCATCAGGTGCTCGCCAAAGCGCTGGATCCGGATGGACATCGGCGTATCGTTTCTCCTCAATTGCCGAGGATGCCGGGCAGACGAAGGCCCTTTTCCTTGGCGCAATCGAGCGCGATGTCATAGCCCGCATCGGCATGGCGCATGACGCCGGTTGCCGGGTCGTTCCAGAGAACCCGCTCCAGTCGGCGTGCAGCATCGTCAGTACCGTCCGCGCAGATGACCATGCCGGAATGCTGGGAAAAGCCCATGCCCACACCGCCACCATGATGCAGCGACACCCATGTCGCACCCGAAGCGCAGTTGAGCAGCGCGTTCAGAAGCGGCCAGTCGGACACGGCGTCGGAACCGTCCTTCATCGCTTCCGTCTCGCGGTTCGGCGAGGCGACAGAGCCGCTATCCAGATGGTCACGGCCAATCACGACCGGGGCCTTGAGCTCGCCATTGCGCACCATTTCATTGAAGGCAAGGCCGAGCTTATGGCGATCGCCGAGGCCGACCCAGCAGATGCGCGCCGGCAGGCCCTGGAAGGCAATGCGTTCGCGCGCCATGTCCAGCCAGTTGTGCAGGTGTTTGTTGTCCGGCAGCAGCTCCTTCACCTTGGCATCGGTCTTGTAGATATCATCCGGGTCGCCCGAAAGTGCGGCCCAGCGGAAGGGGCCGATGCCGCGGCAAAACAGCGGACGAATATAGGCCGGTACGAAGCCGGGGAAGGCAAAGGCATTCTCGAAGCCTTCCTCCTTGGCGACCTGGCGAATGTTGTTGCCATAGTCGAGGGTCGGAATGCCCCTGTTCCAGAAGTCGACCATCGCCTGCACATGGGTTTTCATCGAGGCGCGGGCGGCAACTTCCACCGCCTTCGGATCGCTTTCCTGCTTCGCCCGCCATTCGGCAACCGTCCAGCCGAGGGGCAGATAGCCATGGATGGGATCATGGGCCGAGGTCTGGTCGGTGACGATGTCGGGTCGCACGCCGCGGCGCACGAGTTCCGGGAAGATCTCGGCGGCATTGCCGACGAGGCCGACGGATTTCGCTTCGCCCGCCTTGGTCCATTGGTCGATCAGGGCGAGCGCCTCGTCCAGCGTATGCGCCTTGGCGTCGACGTAACGGGTGCGCAGGCGGAAATCGATGCGGGTCTCGTCGCATTCGACGGCAAGGCAGCAAGCGCCGGCCATCACGGCGGCGAGCGGCTGGGCGCCGCCCATTCCGCCAAGGCCACCGGTCAGGATCCACTTGCCCGTGAGATTGCCGTTATAGTGCTGGCGGCCTGCCTCCACGAACGTCTCATAGGTGCCCTGTACGATGCCCTGGGTGCCGATGTAGATCCACGAGCCGGCGGTCATCTGGCCGTACATGGCCAGCCCCTTCTTATCCAGTTCGTTGAAATGGTCCCAGGTCGCCCAGTGCGGCACGAGGTTGGAATTGGCAATCAGCACGCGCGGCGCATCCTTATGGGTGCGGAACACACCGACGGGCTTGCCCGACTGGACGATCAACGTCTCTTCCTCGGTCAGCGTCTTCAGCGTCTCGACGATCCGGTCGAAATCCTCCCAGGTGCGGGCAGCCCGGCCGATGCCGCCATAGACGACCAGCTCATGCGGTCGCTCGGCAACATCCGGGTCGAGATTGTTCATCAGCATGCGCAACGGCGCTTCCGTCATCCAGCTCTTGGCCGAGAGTTCGGTTCCGGTGGCGGCGCGGACGTCGCGGATATTGTGTCTGGGATTGCTCATGGTCCTCGCTCCTCAGCGTTTCAGTTCGAGCGCGATGGCTTCGATTGATGTCAAAATGTCTTTGAGATACCGTCGCAGCGCCCCTGCCTTCCCGGCGTCATAGGCGAAGGGTGGTGCTTCAGTGGCCAGGTGCGTGATCTGCGCCAGTTCCATTTGGATGGCATGCACGCCGGTCTCCGGTTTCCCATAGTGCCGTGTCGTCCAGCCGCCCTTGAACCGCCCGTTGACCACAGACGTGTGGCCATCGGCCCGACCGGCGATCTCGGCGGCGGCTTTCTCGATCCTGGTATCGCAGGTGCGGCCCATGTCCGTGCCGATGTTGAAGTCCGGCAAGGGCCCCTCAAACAGGAAGGGGATGAGCGAGCGGATCGAATGGCAGTCGTAGAGCACCGCCACGCCATGCGAAGCTTTCACGCGCTCGATTTCGGCCGTGAGCGCCGCATGATAGGGCGCATGAAAGTCTGCCAGCCGCTCGGCGATGTCTTTACTCGTCGGTTCCTCGCCTTGCCTCCAGATGGCGACACCGTCGAAATCCGTTTCCGGCACGAGACCAGTGGTGTTCTGCCCCGGATAGAGGCTCACACCTTCAGGATCGCGGTTGGCATCGATCACGTAGCGATGGAACGTGGCCCTGACCGTCGTCGCATCGGTCAGCAGGCCGGCATAGAGCTCATGGATATGCCAGTCGGTATCGGCGAGCAGCTTGCCGTTATCATCAAGTCGATCCCAGACCGCGGGCGGCACATCCGTGCCCGTATGCGGGAAGGCGAGAATGACGGGCGAGGTGCCTTGGGTGATTTCGAAGACGGCCATCTCAGCCCTCCAGCCCCGGCAGCAGCCCAGTAGACACCGCCGAAACCAGAGTTCCGTCTGCAACCAAGCGACCGGCAGCCTCGAGATCGGGCGCCATGTAGCGGTCCTCCTCCAGGGTCGCGACATGGGAGCGCAAGGTTGAGATCACTCGTCGCAGTTCCGGGCTCGTCGTCAGTGGGCTACGGAACTCCACGCCTTGCGCTGCCGTCAGTGCCTCAATACCGATGATCGAGAAGAGGTTGTCGGTCATCTGCAGCAGGCGCCGCGCGCCATGGCAGGCCATGGAAACATGGTCTTCCTGGTTGGCCGACGTCGGCGTCGAATCCACCGAGGCCGGATGCGCCATCTGCTTGTTTTCGCTCATCAGCGCAGCTGAAGTGACCTCCGCTATCATCAGACCGGAATTCAGCCCCGGCTTCTTGGCGAGGAAGGCCGGCAGTCCGTAGGACAAGGCCGGATCGACCAGGAGGGCGATGCGCCGTTGTGCGATGGCGCCGATTTCACAAACCGCGATCGCAATCTGGTCGGCAGCGAATGCCACCGGTTCCGCATGGAAGTTGCCACCCGAGACGACGCTCATGTCGGAGAGCACGAGCGGATTGTCCGTGACAGCATTCGCTTCGATTTCGAGTGTGCGACCCGTCATGCGCAACAGATCGAGGCAGGCACCGTCGACCTGCGGCTGGCAGCGGATGCAATAGGGGTCCTGCACCCGTTCGTCGCCTTCCAGATGGCTTTCCCTGATAACCGAGCCGGCCAGAAGGCCGCGCAGGGCCGCTGCCGTATCGATCTGGCCCTTGTGGCCACGTAGCGTGTGGATGTCGGCGGTGAACGGCGCCGACGAGCCCATCGCCGCATCGGTCGAGAGCGCACCGGTGATCAGTGCTGCCTGTGCGGCGCGGTGGGCGCGGAAGAGGCCTGCCAGCGCCAGCGCCGTCGAGGCCTGCGTGCCGTTGATCAGCGCCAGACCTTCTTTGGCCGCGAGCACGACGGGTGTGAGCCCCGCCCGCCTCAGCGCCTCGGCGCCGGAAAGCCTTTCCTCTTGATAGAAGGCCTCGGCCTCGCCCATCATCACAGCGGCCATATGCGCGAGCGGTGCAAGATCACCGGATGCGCCGACGGAGCCCTTTTCGGGAATGAGCGGAATGACGCCCTTGTCCAGCATGCCCTCGATGAGGCGCACGAGGTCGAGGCGAACGCCGGAGGCGCCGCGACCGAGCGAGATCAGCTTCAGCGCCATGATCAGGCGCACGATATTGTCCGGTAGGGGCTGGCCCACGCCACAGCAATGGGACAGGATCAGATTACGCTGCAGCGTCTCGGTGTCGGCCGCGTCGATCTTGATCGAGGCGAGTTTGCCGAAGCCGGTATTGATGCCGTAGACCGGCTCATTGCCGGACGCGATCTGAGCGATCCGCGCTGCAGCCTTCTCGATGCCGGCATCGAAACTGCGGTCGAGTACAGCACTTTCGCCGCTCCAGTAGATCTGCGCGAGTTCGGCGAGAGAGACGCGGCCGGGGTGAAGCGTAATAGTCACGACAGAAATCCTTTGGTGATGTGGCCGTTCCAGATCCGCTGATGAAGCGGGTTGAAACCGATGCGGTAGACGAGCTCCGCCGGGCTCCCGACCGACCAGATGGCAAGATCGGCCTGCTTGCCGACCTCGATGGTGCCGATCGTATCCAGACGCCCGAGCGCGCGGGCGGCATTGCGGGTCACGCCGAGAAGGCATTCCTCGACCGTCATGTGAAACAACGTGGCGGCCATGTTCATGGTGAGCAGCAGCGAGGTCAGCGGCGAGGTGCCCGGATTGCAGTCCGTCGCAAGCGCCATGGCGGTCCCATGTTTGCGGAACAGATCGATCGGTGGATTTTTCGTCTCGCGGATGAAGTAGTAGGCGCCCGGCAGCAGCACCGCGACGGTTCCAGCCCGGGTCATCGCGGAAGCGCCGCTTTCATCGGTGTATTCCAGATGGTCGGCCGATAACCCTTCGTACTCGGCCGCCAGCGCCGCCCCATGCAGGTTCGACAGCTGGTCGGCATGCAGTTTCACCGGCAGTCCAAGTGACCGCGCCGCTTCGAAGACGAGCCGCATCTCGTCGGGCGAAAAGGCGATGCCTTCGCAAAAGCCGTCCACCGCATCCACCAGTCCCTCCGCGTGTGCCGCCTTCAGACCCGGCAGAACGACCTCCTCGATGAAGTCGCGATTGCGTCCCTTGTAGTCGGCAGGCGTTGCGTGCGCCCCGAGATAGGTCGTGGTGACTGAAACCCGGCGCTCGTCTCCGAGCTCACGCGCTGCCCGCAGCATCTTGAGTTCGTCTTTGACTGTCAGCCCATAGCCGGACTTGACCTCGACGGTCGTCACGCCCTCGGCGATCAGCGCATCGAGCCGGGGAAGCGTTTGCGCGACAAGCTCCGCCTCGCTCGCCTCGCGCACCTGGCGCACCGACGAGACGATGCCGCCGCCGGCGCGCGCGATTTCCTCATAAGACGCTCCGGCAAGACGCATCTCGAATTCACGGGCCCGATTGCCGGCATGCACCAGATGCGTATGGCAATCGATGAGGCCCGGCGTCACCCACCGACCCTCGCAGTCGATCACCTCGGCGCCCGCGGGGATGGCGATCTCGTTCGCCGCACCGACGGCGACGATCCGCCCGCCCTCGATTACCACCCGGCCATTCTCGATCACGCCGAGCCCTGGCAAGTTGGGCGCCATGGTCGCCAGTCGGGCGTTGGTGAGGATAGTCGTCATGCGCCCTCGCTCTCGAACCAGACGGTCGTCTTCAGGAGTGCCCGGATCTGCTGGATGTCGGCATTCAGAGGCCGATCGTCCCGGTAGAAGGGCACCGTTTGGCGGATCCGCTCATAGATCCCTCGCGTCATCGCAGCCTTGGCCGCCTTGGAAGACTGCAGGTCATGGGCCTGCGCGGCGGCGGTCAGTTCGATGGCAAGCACCGTCTCGAGATTGTCGAGTATGGCGAGCGCCTTGGCCGCAGCCGGCGTCGCATGGGTCAGGATGTCTTCCTGCAGGCCCGAGGTGATGCCACCATCTAGGCTTGCCGGCATCGCCAGTCGGCGGTTTTCCGCCACCAGCGCTGCCGCAGTATACTGGATGATCATGAAGCCGGATTCGACGCCGCTACCCGAGGCGAGGAAGGCCGGCAGGCCGCTCACCAGCGGGTTCACCAGCCGGTCGATCCGACGCTCGGAAATGGCGGTAAGTTCGGCTGCGGCCGTCGCCAGATGATCCATCGCAAGCCCAAGGGCTGCCCCGACAGCATGCGCCTGCGAATGCACTTTCGGGTCATCAGGCGAGCCGCTGACGGCGGGGTTGTCGGTGACGCTCGCAAGCTCCCGATCCACCACCGCACGCGCTTCCGCGAGCGCATCGCGCACCGCGCCATGCACATGCGGCACGGCCCGAAGGCTGAGCGGATCCTGCGTCCGCTTGCCGGCGGAACCGGCGAGAAGCGCACTCCCGGCCAGCAATGTCCGCAAATTTTTCCCGACCTGCTGCAGGCCATCGGACTTCCGCAGGGAAAGCGGCATTTCTGCGAAGGGATCTGTCTGCGCGCCCAGGTTCTCATAACTCATCGCGGTAGCCGCATCCGCCCAGTCGACGAGATGCGCGAGCCTGATGACGGCAAGCGAGGCTAGGCCCGTGGCGCAAGGCGTGCCGTTGATCAGGCTCAGACCTTCCTTCGCCTGGAGCACCAGCGGCTTCAGACCGAGCGCTGCCAGCGCCTCTGCGCCCGAGATCAGCCGGCCATCATGACGGCATTCCCCGGACCCGATCAACACGAGCCCGATAGCCGCGCCATGCGTCAGGTAACCGACCGAACCCCTCGAAGGAATCACCGGAAGCATGTCGTTGTTCAGGAGGGCGACGAGCGTCTCGACGACCTCGAGCCGGATGCCTGAATAGCCATGGGCGAAATTGGCGATCTGGGCCGCCATGATTGCGCGTGTCTCGACCCGCCCGAGCGGTTCACCGACACCACAGGAATGGCTGAACAGCAGATTGCGGGAAAGTGTCGCCTGCTCGTCGCGATCGATGACCACATCGCAAAGTGCGCCGACACCGGTATTGATCCCATATCCACGGATACCCCGGTCGATGAGTGCGTCGACGATCGCGCGGGCATCGCGAATCCGCTGCCGCGCCATGTCGCTCAAGGCCAGCCGCGCGCCTTCCGCAATCGCAGCGATCGCATCTGATGTCAGAACGGTATCGAGAGTGATCATCTGCCCCATCACACGCTCCGTCCGCTGAAAAATATTCGCCGGCTAGTAAAGATCATTGCAGGATCCTCTTCAGCGCACAGGCAAAGTCGCTGTTGATGCGCTCTTCGGCCCGGTGGCGCCCCTCCTGAACCACGAATTCTCCACGAACCATGACGTCGCGCACGGCCTCACTGCCAAGCGCAAAGATCCAGCGATCGAGAATCTGGTCGTCCTTGGCTGTGGCGATGAATGGGTTCGCGCCGTCGAGGACGACGAGATCGGCACGCGCGCCAACGCAAATGCCGCTGACGTCGAGACCTGCCGCCTGGGCACCGCCGGACAGGCTGGCCTCGATCAGCGTACGACCGACCGAGGCTCCGGCACCGGACACAAGGCGGTTGCGGCGCCGGTCGCGCAGTCGCTGTCCATATTCGAGCACGCGCAGTTCTTCCGCCACGGAGGTCGCTACGTGGCTGTCCGTGCCGATACCGAGCCGCCCACCTTGAGCTAGAAACTCCGTTGCGGGATAGATCCCGTCGCCGAGATTGGCTTCGGTAGCCGGGCAGAGCCCTGCAACCGCACCCGACTTTGCCATCCGCACCGTTTCCTCCGTGGTCATGTGCGTGGCGTGGATCAGACACCAGCGCTCATCGACTGCAAACTCGTCGAACAGGTAGCTGACGGGTCGGCGCCCACTCCAGGCGAGACAATCCTCCACCTCCCGCTCCTGTTCGGCGACATGGATATGGATCGGCCCGCTGGTCTTCTCTGCCGAGAGCACCGCGCGCATTTCCTCCGGCGTCGCCGCCCGCAGCGAATGGATGGCCATTCCAAGGCGCACATCGGCAGAAACACATGCAGGGGCCAGCCGATCGAGCAGGGCAAGAAAGCCGTCGACGTCATGCAGAAACGGTCTTTGCCCGTCATTCGGAGCCTGCCCGCCAAAGCCGGAATGGGCATAGAAGACCGGCAAATGCGTAAGACCTATGCCGGCCGCCTCGGCCGAGCGCAGGATACGGCTCGACATTTCGAAGCCGTCTGACCTGCCCACCTCGGCAAGGGCATGGTGAAAATAGTGAAATTCAGCGACATGCCCGAAACCCCCTTTCAGAAGTTCACTATACAACTTCGTCGCCACGGCTTCGACATCGTCAGGCGACATCTGCCCGACCAGCCGATACATGGTGTCGCGCCATGTCCAGAAGCTGTCATCGGTCGAGCCCGCGATCTCCGCGAGACCGGCCATGGCGCGCTGAAAGGCATGAGAATGCAGGTTTAGCAGGGCCGGAACGACCGGGCCGGACATCCTGACCGCCTCTGGGCCAGGGGTTGCGCCGCGCTCGACCGAAATAATGGTGCCTGTCTGATCGATCCCGATCGCCACGTCGCTCGCCCACCCCTCAGGGAGCAGGACACGTGCGCAAAATAGACTTTGAGAAGCTCGCATCTCGAAACCTTCGCAAGTTGTATAGGCAACATGGCAGGTTCAGAGTGAGGACGCAAGGGGCAGTCAGGACAAAGCGTCGCTGTCTGCCGTTTCGAGCAGTAATTCATCCAGCCATCGAAACAGCGCTGGCGGGCGCCGCCGAGGGGCGCGCAAGGGAAGCCAGTTCGTCCCGATGCCGCATCATGGCTTTGAGCAGCGCGTGATCGCGCGCAAGTGCGGCCTGACGCGCCGGGGAGGGAGCAAAATGGGCCATGGTAAACCGCATCTCGGTTCCGGCCGCAGCGGCATCTTCAAAGGCGCCGGACGCCACGCCCGCATGCAGCGCGCAGCCGAGCAGCACGGCATCGCAGTCAACGGGTACATGCACATCACAGCCTGTCGCATCCGCATAGAGCTGGGCAAGAAGCGGATGATCCGCCAGTCCCCCGGCCAGCAGTAGCTGTCTGGGGATGCCGGCGCGGCTCGGCTGATGCGCGATGATATGGCTGATGCTGCAGGCGAGCGCGACACAGCTGCGCCAGTAAAGCTTCAGCAGCGAGAGCTCGCTCCGATCGAGATCGAGACCCGCAACGATACCCGTCAGCAGAGGATCGGAGACAGGCGACCGGGTCCCGTGCAGGTCCGGGAGCACGCTGATCGGCAGGCCGAAGTCGGGTCCTTCGGCCTCGAGCCGCACGGCAATTGCGTCGAGGATCGACCTGTGCCTCGCCTTGGTCGGCGTTCCGCCGGCCGGATGCAGCGTGACGATATGATCGAGAAAGGCGCCGGAAGCGGATTGTCCGGCTTCGGTCAGCCAAAGCCCTGCTACGGCAGCATCGCGGAACCCGCCCCAGCATCCAGGTCCGGACACCGGCTCGTCAGAGAGTCGGACAATGCAGCTCGACGTTCCCGCAATCAGCACCGCCTCGGCCGTCAGCGGCCGTTCCGGGCGTTGGCCAGCGGCGTAAAGGCCGACGGTGCCGGCATAGGCATCGATCAGCCCGGGGGCGACGAGGCACTGCGTATCGAGTCCAAGTTCCGCCGCGCTTTCGGGACTGAGCATACCGATCGTCGTGCCAGGTGGCTGGGATCGTTCGGGCAGTCCCGCGCGCTCCAGCACATCCCCGAGCCCGATTTTCCGGTAATAGTCCGTCGGCGGAGAACCCGGCGCTTCCGGCGTATAGCCCCATTTGGAGGCAAGGGGCGAGTGGCTGCGTGCGGATGACCCCGTCGCCCGCCAGGTGAGATAATCGCAGAGATCGAAGATCTGTCCGCAGGCCGCCCAGAGATCGGGCTTGTGGGTCTTCAGCCAGAGCAGCTTCGGGATCTGCATCTCCACCGAAAGTCGTCCACCGAAGCGGTCCAACAGGGGATCGGCAACGGAATTGCAGATCTCCGTCTCGTGGATCGCCCGGTGATCCATCCAGAGGATCGTGTCGAGCCCCGGCGAACCGGTGGCGGAGACGGACAATGGCGTCCCGTCTTTGTCCCTCACCACCAGGGAACAGGTGGCGTCGAACCCCATGGCGAGAACGCTGTCCGGAGAGACACCGCTTTCGGCAAGCGCTGCCTTTACCGATGCGCAGACGGCAGACCAGATCTCTTCGCTGTTCTGCTCCATGTGTTTGGGGAGGGAATGATAGACGCTGATCGGCACCACACAGCGGGCCAGCTGGCGACCGCTGAGATCGAACACACCCGCCCGTGCACTGCCTGTGCCAACATCCACGGCCAGAAGGTGGTTACGCATTCGTCAGATCTTCCGGTCTCCTCACTCCGAGGACAAAGTGGAGCAAATTCTCCATGGCGTCAAACTGCGCATCCGGATGAAGCTGCGCCAATGTCTGCCGGTAGCTGGCATGATGGGTGTGGGATCCGCCGGTGAATGCGAATACGCGCATCCCGGCCGCCTGAGCTGCACTGATGCCGGCCGGACTGTCCTCGATCACCAGACAGTCTTCGGGGGCAAAGCCCATCTCCGACGCCGCATGCAGAAACAGATCCGGTGCCGGCTTGCCGTTTTCCACCATCGTCGCGCTGAAGATATGAGGGGCGAGCTTCGGCAGAAGCCCGGTGACCGAGAGCGACAGCTCGATCCGTTCCCGCTGGCTGGAGGACGCGACGCAGCAAGCGACATCCGATGCCTTCAAGGCATCGATCAATCCCGCGACCCCCGGAAGCGACTTCAGTTCGGCGCGAAAGCGCCCATAGAGCGCTTCCCGCATGCCGGCGAGAAAGGCGGTATCGATCTTCACCGCGAACTCGGCCAGAACAGCCTCTGCCAGAGATCCAAGACTGCGTCCGAGAAAGCGCTCAGCCGCTCCGTCGACCGTCAGCGGAATGCCTTTCTCGGCCAGGGCCGTGACCAGAACCTGCAGCGCAATCCCTTCGCTGTCGACGAGAACCCCGTCACAGTCGAAGATCACAAGGCGGATCGGCTGCGGGTCCATGGTCACTCAGCTGGCAAGGGTTCCGTCGATATAGCGCTGGAGGGTAGCGGCGGTCCCGTTGCTCCGCAAGCTATCGATCGCTTCGCGATACCGCTTCTGGAAGCGGGCATCGGTTCCCACGGCACCGAAGATATCGGTCATGCCGATGAAGGCCTGAGGGTCGGTGCGGGACGCAAGCGCGGCGGCATGCAGCCGATCGGCACTCGGATCGTTGAAGACGATCGCCTTGCCGCCATCGCTCGTGCCCTCGAAGTAGCGGCACCAGAGCGCCGAGACCAGCGCCAGGCCCTGCACATCCAGTCCCTTGGCCAGCCGGTCGGCCGTCGACGGCAGGATGAACTTCGGTTGCCGGTTCGAGCCATCCTGCGCCAGGCGCGGGATCGTGTCTCCGATCTTCGGATTGGAGAAGCGGTTTTCGATCAGGGCAAAATAGTCCTGCAGGCTGGTGTTGGGCACGGGCGGGACGACCGGAATGATGTCCTCGTTCTCGAGCTTGGAGAGAAAAGCCCGGATCAGCGGGTTCTCCATGGATTCATGCACAAAGTGGATGTCCATCAACGCGGCCGGATAGGCGATCGCGGCATGTCCGCCGTTCAGGATCCGGAGCTTCATCAGCTCGTATGGCGCGACATCGGGCACGAACGTCACGCCCACGTCTTCAAGCGCCGGGCGCCCGAGCGGAAACTTGTCTTCCAGCACCCACTGCTTGAAACCCTCGCAGAAGACCGGCCAGCCGTCCTCGATGCCGTAGTTCTCGCGGGTCATCTCGATCTCCCGCTGGCCCGTGGCAGGCGTGATTCGGTCAACCATCGAATTCGGGAAGGCGACGTTGTGATGGATCCAGTCGGCGAAGTCCGGATCCGACAGACGTGCGAGACCGCAGATCGTCGCTTCGGTGACCTCGCCATTGCCCGGGATGTTGTCGCAGCACATCACCGTGAAGGCCGGAATGTTAGCCTCCCGGCGCGCCCTCAGCCCGGCGATGATCAGACCGAAAACGGTCTTGGGATGTGCCGGATCCTGGGCGTCGGCAACGATCGCAGGGTGTGCCGGATCGAATTTGCCGGTGGCGGGATCAATGAAATAGCCGCCTTCCGTGATCGTCAGCGAAACGATGCGGATATCCGGTGAGGCGAGTGTCTCGATGATGCGGTCGAAATCCGGTGCCGTGATCACGTCGAGCATCGGCCCGGTGATGGTTGCCGCCGAACGATCGATGTCCTGCTCCACGACCGTCGTGAGGAAATCTTGCGCCTTCAGCGTGTCGCGCATGCGTTGGTCCGATGCCATCACGCCGGCACCGATGATCCCCCAGTCGAGATCGCGGCCCTTGTTGAAGAGCTCGTGCAGGTAGATCGCCATATGTGCCCGGTGAAAATTGCCGACGCCAAAATGCAGGATCCCGGGACGGATCTGCTCGCGACGATAGGAGGGCAGGGACGCCCGGTGACCGATGTCATCAAGAGTTGCAAGCGAGAGTTTGGTCGTCATGGGTGCATTCCTTGGCTTGGGGCCGCAAGAGCCGTCAGCTCATCCAGTTTCCGCCGTCGACATTGTAGGTCTGGGCAACGATGTAATCGGCTTCCGCCGAGGCGAGGAAAATCGCCATGCCTGTCAGGTCTTCTGCGCGGCCCATCCGGCCGAACGGGACCGCTTGGCCAACGAGCTTCTTCTTCTCGCCGCGCGGCCGGTTTTCATATTTGGCAAACAGCGCATCGACACCGTCCCAATGTTCGCCATCTACGACACCGGGTGCGATGGCGTTGACGTTGATGCCGTGCTTGATGAGATCGAGACCCGCCGACTGCGTGAGCGAGATGATGGCGGCCTTGGTGGCACAATAAACGGCCACCAAGGCCTCGCCCCGCCGCCCCGCCTGACTTGCCATGTTGATGATCTTGCCGCCCTTGCCGCGGGCAATCATAGACTTGGCCGCGGCCTGCATCATGAAGAGCGAGCCGGCGACATTGATCGAAAACAGCTTGTCATAGCTGGCGCGGGTGATCTCAACGATCGGGGCGAGATCGAAGAGTGCGGCATTGTTGATCAGGATATCGAGGCCACCGGTCCGCGCTTCGACGGCCGCGACGGCCGCTTCGATCGAGGCCTGATCCGTCACATCGAGCGCGATCGCATAAGCCTGCGGACCGATCTCGGCAGCCGTCTTTTCTGCGCGCGCCAGATCTATGTCGGCGATGGCAACGGTTGCACCTTCACGCACATAGGCTTCGGCGAAGGCGCGGCCAATGCCTCTGGCAGAACCCGTGATCAGGGCGGACTTTCCCGACAAACGCATCGTCATTGCGCCAGACCCTCGGCATTGAACTTGTGCATGCGGTTTTCGTCGGGTGTCGCATAGACGGTATCGCCATGGCGGACGGGCATCTCGCCGCTGCAGCGCGCGGTGATGGTGCCGACGCCTTCGGTCGCGATATGCAGGAACGTGTCGGAGCCCAGATGCTCGGCCACGGTCACCGTCCCCTTCCATGCGCCTTCCGTGGTCGAAAGCGTCATGTGTTCAGGTCTGATGCCGATCGTATGAGCACCCTTTTCCGCGGCCTTGGGACCGGAAATGAAGTTCATCTTCGGCGAGCCGATGAAGCCGGCGACAAACAGGTTGCGCGGGCTACGATAGAGCTCGAGCGGCGAGCCCACCTGCTCGATACGGCCCTTGTTCAGGACGACGATCTTGTCGGCCATGGTCACGGCCTCGACCTGGTCGTGCGTGACATAGATCGATGTCGCCTTCAGCTTCTGGTGCAGCTCGGAGATTTCGAGACGCATGTTGACGCGCAGCGCCGCATCCAGGTTGGACAGCGGTTCGTCGAACAGGAAGCATTCCGGCGAACGGACGATCGCGCGGCCGATGGCAACACGCTGGCGCTGGCCGCCGGAAAGATTGCGCGGCTTGCGATCGAGGTAGTCGGTGAGGTTCAGGATCTTGGCCGCTTCTTCAACCTTTCGGTTGATCTCGGCCGGATCGACCTTTGCCATCTTCAGCGGGAAGCCGATATTCGAGCGCACGCTCATATGCGGGTAAAGGGCGTAAGACTGGAATACCATCGCGAGGCCGCGCTGAGAGGGTGCCTTGTCGGTCGCATCCTTGCCGTCGATCAGGATCTTGCCGCCCGAGACATCTTCGAGGCCGGCGATCAGGCGCAGCAGGGTCGACTTGCCGCAACCGGAAGGGCCGACAAAGACCGCGAATTCGCCATTGTTGATCTCGAGATCGATCGAGGGGATGACCGTGACTTCGCCGAAAGTCTTCGACACGTTCTGAAGTGTGATGCTACCCATCTTCTTGTTCCTTACTTCACAGCGCCAAAGGTGAGGCCGCGGACGAGTTGTTTCTGGCTGAACCAGCCGAGGATGACGATCGGAGCGATGGCAAGCGTCGAGGCTGCCGAGAGCTTCGCCCAGAACAGTCCCTGCGGGCTGGAGAAGGAGGCGATGAAGGCCGTAAGCGGCGCTGCATTCGTGGTGGTCAGACGGATCGTCCAGAAGGCTTCGTTCCAGGCCAGGATCACGTTGAGCAGCATGGTGGAGGCGATGCCGGGCACCGCCATGGGGGTCAGCACGTAGACGATCTCGTTGAGCAGCGATGCACCATCCATCCGCGCTGCTTCCAGGATCTCGCCGGGGATCTCGCGGAAATAGGTGTAGAGCATCCAGACCACGATCGGCAGATTGATCATCATCAGCATGACCGTCAGGCCGATCCGGGTGTCGAGCAGGTCGAAGTCGCGGAAGATGAGATAGATCGGCACGAGAACGGCGACCGCCGGCATCATCTTGGTGGAGAGCATCCACATCAGGACGTCCTTGGTCCGCTTAGTCGGCGAAAACGCCATGGCCCAGGCGGCCGGAATGGCGATCAGAAGGGCCAGCACGGTCGAGCCCACCGAAATCACGACGGAATTCATGAAGGGCTTGAAATAGTCCCGTTGCGTCTGGACGGTCACGTAGTTTTCCAGCGTGAAAGACGGCAAAAGGTCGAAGCCCTGGATTGCCTCCGTCTCTGTCTTGAGCGACGTGATGATGGTGTAGAGGATCGGGAAGAAGATCACCAAGGCGATCAGCCAGGCGAATACGGTAAAGGCGATCTTCTTTTGCGTGGATGCAGCGCGAGCCATGTCTTGTCTCCTCAGCGGTCGAGGTTCTTGCCGACCGCACGCATCAGGAAGAATGCGACGATGTTGGCGAGGATGATGGCGATGATCCCGCCGGCCGAGGCTCCGCCGACGTCATAGCCGAGAAGCGCGGTGCGGTAGATCAGGAAGACCAGGTTGGTCGAGGCATATCCCGGACCGCCATTGGTCGTGACCAGGATTTCCGCATAGACACCCAGCAGGAAGATGGTCTGGATCAGCACGACGACCGTGATGGCACGGGCCAGATGCGGCAGGGTCAGATAGATGAACTGGTTGATGAAACCGGCGCCATCCATCTCGGCCGCTTCCTTCTGCTCGCCGTCGAGGGACTGCAGCGCAGTGAGCAGGATGAGCGTGGCAAAGGGCAGCCATTGCCAGGCCACGATGACGATGATGGAAAACAGCGGATACTGCGCGAACCAGTCGACCGGCTGAAAGCCGAAGAACCGGTTGATGTCGGCAAGCACCCCATAGCCCGGATGCATGATCATGTTCTTCCAGACCAGCGCGGCCACCGGCGGCATGACGAAGAAGGGCGAGATGATCATGATGCGCACGAGACCCTGGCCAAACATCGGCTGGTCCAGGAGAAGCGCGATGGCGATGCCGCCGACGACGGTGATGAAGAGCACGCCGCCAACCAGCACCAGCGTATTCCAGATCGACTGGAAGAACGCCGGGTCGCTGTAGAAGAAGCGGTAGTTGAACAGGCCTGCGAAGCTCACATTGGCCGGGTTCAAAAGATTGTAGTTCTGGAATGAGAACCAGAGCGTCATTGCGAGCGGCACGATCATCCAGATGAGGAGAAGGCCGACGGAAGGCGCCATCATCAGACGGGCAAGCGTCCGGGTGTTTTGCGTAGCCATGGGTTTTGATCTCTTGCTAGAGGCCAGCGCTCCGACATGGGGCGCACGGGCTCACTCTCCAGACGAAGGCTTAATCCGGCAAGGCCGGGCGGGGCCATCGCACCCGCATCAAGGGCTGGTGGGCGCCGCCCGGACCAGAGGGCCCGGACGGCATCTTCGGGAGGATATTACTTGATGTAACCAGCGCGGGTCATTTCGCGGACCGAGGCCTGCTGGGCCTGGGCCAGAGCGTCATCGACCGACATCTGGCCAGCGAGCGCTGCCGAGAAGAGCTGACCGACGGTGGTGCCAAGACCCTGGAATTCCGGGATGGCGACGAACTGGACGCCAACATACGGGACCGGCTTGACGGTCGGGTTCTTCGGGTCAGCCGCATTGATCGAGTCAAGCGTCATCTTCGCGAAAGGTGCTGCCTTCTGGTATTCCGGGTTCTCATAGAGAGAGGTCCGCGTGCCCGGAGGAACGTTGGCCCAGCCTTCCTTGGAAGCAACGAGCTCGGCATACTGCTTGCTGGTTGCCCAGGCGATGAACTTCTCGGCCGAAGCAGCCTTCTGCGAACCGGCCGGGATGGCGAGGTTCCAGGCCCAGAGCCAGTTACCGCGCTTGCCGAGACCCGTGTCGGGAGCAAGGGCGAAACCGACCTTGTCGGCAACGGTGGAGTCAGCCGGGTTGGTCACGAAGGATGCAGCCACCGTGGCGTCGATCCACATGCCGCACTTGCCCTGCTGGAACAGTGCAAGGTTTTCGTTGAAGCCGTTCGACGATGCGCCCTGCGGACCAGCGTCGTTCATCAGCTTGACGTAGAAGTCGAGCGTGTTCTTCCATTCGGGCTGGTCGAACTGCGGCTGCCAGTTCTCGTCGAACCAGCGTGCGCCAAAGGCGTTGGACGTGGCCGTCAGGAAGGCCATGTTTTCGCCCCAGCCGGCCTTGCCGCGAAGGCAGATGCCGTTGATGTCGTTGGCGCGGTCCGTCATCTTGCGGGCAGCGTCAGCCACGAATTCCCAGGTCGGGGCGTCGGGCATGGTCAGGCCAGCCTTCTCCATCAGGTCCTTGCGGTACATGATGAAAGAGGATTCGCCGTAGAACGGAGCGGCATAAAGCTTGCCGTCTTCGCCCGTCAGACCCGAGCGGATAGCCGGCAGCAAATCGTCGACGTCATAGTCGGCGCCAAGATTGTCGAGCGGCAGAAGCCAGCCCTGCTTGGCCCAGATTGGAACCTCGTAGGTGCCGATGGTCATGATGTCGTACTGGCCACCCTTGGTGGCGATGTCCGTCGTGACGCGTTCGCGCAGGACGTTTTCTTCCAACGTGACCCACTCAACCTGGATGTCGGGGTTAGCCGAGGTGAATTCCGACGTCAGACCCTGCATGCGGATCATGTCGCCATTGTTCACGGTTGCGATGGTGAGGGTTTCAGCCGAGGCCATGCCGGCGAGTGCCAGCGCTGAGCAGGCGCCCAGCAGAATCGTCTTGAAGTTCATGTCTTCCTCCCAGAAGAAAAAATGAGCATTCGCTTTGCTCATGGGCAATTACTCACTTGATGTGCGCAAATTGTCAATCGGGATTCCATGCTGCAGCGCCGCATAGCCCAGCTAAAGACCTGAAAGATCGAACTAAAATTTGATTAGCGTCAGGAGGCGAGCAGGTGTCGCGCCGCCTCTTCGTCGGTAATCAGGCCATTGATATGCCCACCCCGCACGGCAGCGAGGATAGCCGGATGCTTCCGCTTGCCTCTTGCCAGCCCGACCACGGTCGAGACGGCACGCGACGGTATCTCCAGGCTGGCGACCCGGTCGTTGACAGGATGCGAGAGGAGCTCTCCGCTCTCTCCGAAGATCCAGCCGCAGATCTCGCCGACCGCGCCCGCCTGAAGCAGATCCTCCATTTCGTCCGACTTTAGAAAGCCGTCGACGAGCAATGGTGCGCTCATGTTCATTTCGCCGATGCCGACGAAGGCGACATCCGATTTGTGCGCGAGCTCGATGGTCGGAGCAACGAGTGGCTGCTGATGCAGAAGCTGCTTCTCCGCCGGTGACGACACGATGACAGGCAGCGGCATTGGGAAGTGCGGAGCCTTGATGGCATCCGCCATCGAGAAGATGACGTTGAAATAGGCTGCCGAGCCATCCGGGCTGATATTGCCGGTCAGGGAGACGATCTTGTGCTGCGGGCACTCCATCGGCGAGAGCTGGTCGATCATCGCACGCAGCGTACGGCCGGTCCCCATGGCGATGACCAGGGGATCGCTCTGGCGCAACCAGCGTTCAAGCTGGGCCGCACCCGCTTCCGCCACACCGACGCTTGCTGATTCGGCGGCAGGGTCGGTCGGAACGATCTCGACGTCCTTCAGCCCGAATTTGCGCTTCAGGGCTTCTGCAAGTTCAAGGCAAGCCGCGATGGGATGGTCAAGCCGCACCTTGATCAGCTTCTCGGCCACCGAAAGCGAAACGAGGCGCTGCGCGCTCTGCCGCGAAATTCCCATGGATGTCGCGATCTCGTCCTGGGTACGGCCCGCCACATAATATAGCCAGCCTGCCCGCGCCGCATCATCCAGTCTCGTCTGACCCTCACCACGCCGTGCCATGCAGTCTCCTCTCCGTGTGGAACAGTGCTGCCAATTTTGCCCGACGCTGTCAAATCGCCGGACTGCGGGGAGCGCAGATCTGGAACGGTTCCGGGGCTGACGGGTTGGACCTTAAACCCTCAGTTCAAGGAGATCGACCATGATCCGCCTCACGACCATCGCCGCCGCAACGGCACTGAGCTTTGCGCCGACCGCGCACGCTCAGGACACAACGCCGGTCCAGCAACTGCCGACGCCACAGGCATCCGAGGAGACGAAAGCTCTCGACCCCGCCGGCTTCGCCCAGCAGGCGGCCGCATCGAACGAATTCGAGATCTTGTCGGCCGAACTCGCTTTGCGCCGAAGCCAGGATTCGGAAGTCCGGAAATTTGCTGAGACCATGCTCGATGACCATCGCCGTGCCCAGCAGCAGCTGCAGACCGCGGCCGAAGCTGATTCGGTCGCGATGGTGACCGAGCTATCCATGGAGCAGAAGCAAACCCTGACCGCCCTTGAGCAGGCCGAGGAGAGCCAGTTCGACAGCGCCTACATGTCCGCACAGATGAAGGCACATGATCAGGCCATCCGGCTCTTGGGCGCCTATGCCGATAACGGTGCAGCCGGCAGTCTGAAGACCTATGCGGTTGCCAACTATCCCCTGGTGCGAACCCATAAGGTCCGCGCGCAATCCCAGACAAGCCCATAAGGGAGGTCTTCATGAGCAAGAAATGGCAGCTCGCGGCACTCCTGGGTGCTGTTCTGATCGCCGGGGTAATGTTGCTCGCGGCAGAGTTCCAGCAGGAAGTGGCAGACACGGCCCCGGTCGCCGCGCCGACCCGGCATGAGCCTGTACCTGATGTTCCGCCCAGCGCGACCGGCGACATCGACACGCCCTGACCGGTTCATCTCGTGCCGAGCACTCATGTAGGCCGGCATTCCAATTCCAAATCGCAGGAGTTTCGCGATGTCCACTCCCTTCCGTTTTCTCGCGCTCGCTGTCCTGATCCTTGTCCTTGCCGGTGCCTTCTTCGCAATCGGCAACGGAGACAACGAGGATAACAAGGACTATCCGCCGCACAGCGTTCAGCAGTGATTTCTCTTCCTCCAGGACGATCGGCAGGAAGGCCCGCCAACAGGGGCCACCGATCGACCCGTTCCAGAACAGTTGTGATAACAAAAAAGAACCCCGCCAGAGGCGGGGTCCAGGTGGGCGCCCTCAGGGGCGGCCGGGGGAGGTTGGAGGAGGAGGGAACAATGTGCTGTCAGCAGATCAACTGCCTTGAGGCATCGTTGTTCCACCCCTGGAACAAAGATTCTTTTGGGCATCTTGTCCCGGTGTCAGAGCTGTTCCTTCTGGGCGCCGCTGTTCGGCTTGGCAGGCCCAAGGTTGGGCTCGGGGCCCAGCGGTTGCATCGGCTGCGACACGAACTGACCCTTGCCGTCGATCGACTGGCCTTCCGACCAGCGGCCGGGTGCGGGCGCGCTGCCGTCCTGCTGGAAACCGAGATAGGCGTAGCTGAATTCCTGCTTTTCCTGCTCCTGCGGGAAGCTGTTGGGAATCGGGAACGCGCCGGTTGCGCCACCCAGCTCTTCGAGAGCCGCCATCCACTGGTTCTGGTGCATCGTGTCGCGCGCGATCAGATAGGACAGCATGTCCTTCATGCCGGGATCGTTCGTCATGTTGTAGAGCCGCGTTGCCAGAATTCGGCCGGTTGATTCGGCGGTCACGTTGGCGCTCATGTCGGCCGCGATATTGCCGCTGGCATAGATATGCGACATGTCGAACGGCACGCCGTCGGAATCCACCGGCATTGCCGAAAGGCCGGCTGACAGCAGGTTTTTCAGGTTGATTCCACCCAGCACTGCGCCGCCAACGGGGTCATTGGACACTTCTTCCTTCAGTGAAAGAGGCGCACCTTCGAGGTTCATCGCGACTGCCGTGGCCAGCATCTCGATATGGCCCAGTTCTTCGGCGGCAGTGTTCATCAGCAGGTCGCGGAACTTGGGATTGCCGCGGGCGCCGCAGGCCTGGAAGAAGTACTGCATGGCAACGCGAATTTCGCCTTCCACGCCGCCGATTGCCTGCTGAAGGGCACGGGCGAACAGCGGGTCCGGCTTCTCGACGCGAACGGGATATTGAAGCTTGTTGTCGGTGTAGAACATGGCATTCTCTCCTCGTTTTAACCGCCGCCTAACAACAACTCTCCCGGCTTGTTCCGGAAATTCCTGCCATCTTTAGTAGAGTTATTTTTCATCCCGGGTTTTGAGTGAATCGCCGAGGTCGCGCTTCTCCGGGTCCTGCAGGTTTTCGCCCACGGCATCCCGGTCGACATCCGGATCGTCCTTGGCAGGCAGATAGCCGCTCGGTCGGTTTTCCTGTGGCCCCTCCCAGCGCGGGGATTGGTCTGTGGTGCCCGGCTTGCCGGTTTTCGGCGAATTCATGCCCATGATGCGATCTCCTGTCTGGCTGTTCTTGCCTGACCAACTGCCGGTCTGCAGAACCGTTCCGCAGGAACATTTGCAAATAACCCCTGTTTGTCCTTGAATCAGAACAGCGAGGTCATGATGGAAAGTGTAGAGAAGCAGACGAAGAGGCCGCACGTGGTCATCGTCGGTGCCGGCTTTGGAGGGCTTGCTTGTGCCCAGGCGCTGGGCAAGTCCGAGATCGACGTGACGGTCATCGATCGGCGCAACCACAACCTCTTCCAGCCTCTGCTCTATCAGGTCGCGACAGCCGCGCTGTCACCGGCGGATATATCCGAACCGATCCGTCGGACCCTCGGCCGCTATCCCAACATCAAGGTGGTAATGGGTGAGGTCACCACTGTCGATCAGTCCCGTCGCACAGTCGGGTTGAAGGATGGCGTCAGCATTCCCTACGACCGGCTCGTCCTGGCGACGGGGTCCGACTACAACTATTTCGGTCATCAGGACTGGCAGAAACACGCGCCGGGCCTGAAATCCATCCACGAGGCGCGCCAGATTCGACACAGCCTTCTGCTCGCCTTCGAGAAGGCCGAGCGCAGTGAGGATGAGGCGGAGAAGCGACGGCTTCTGACCAGTGTCATCATCGGAGGCGGGCCGACCGGCGTGGAAATGGCAGGCGCCATTTCCGAGCTTGGCCGTTTCATGATCGCCCGCGATTTTCGCAGTCTGAGGCCGGATCAGCTGCAGGTGCTGTTGATCGAGGCCGGTCCGCGGATCCTTGCCAGTTTTCCGGAATCCCTGTCGCAATATGCCGTCGATTACCTGACGCGGATCGGCGTGGACATCCGCTTGAATACGCCGGTGGAGGATGTGACGCCCGACGGCGTGACGGTCGGCGGGGCGCTGATCCCGGCAAGCTGCATGGTCTGGGGTGCCGGCGTTAAAGCCTCTCCCGCGGCCGCCTGGCTCGGCGTTCCGCCAGGCCCCGGAGGGCGTCTACAGGTCGCCTCGGATCTGTCCGTCGAAGGAAAATCGGATATCTATGCTCTGGGCGACACCGCTCTGTCGACCGGGGAGGATGGCAAGCCACTGCCGGCGCTCGCGCAGGTGGCCAAGCAGCAGGGCACCTTTCTCGGCAAGGCGCTGAAGGCCAATCTTCTGCAGGGCAAACCCGTGCCGACCTTCCGCTTTCACAACCGCGGCAATACGGCCGTCATCGGCAGGAATGCTGCGGTTTTCGATTTCGGCTCCTGGCAGCTGAAGGGGCGCCTGGCATGGCTACTTTGGGCGATCGTGCACGTCTATCTGCTCGTCAACTTCGAAAAGCGTCTGCTGGTCAGCATTCAATGGATCTGGCGATACGCCACCCGCCAACGGGGTGCTCGGATCATCGATGAGAATGCCGTTGCGGTGGATCGCCCAGCGGCCGCCGGACAGATCTCGAACTGATTTTCCGAACACGAGGCGCTGGACAAGCTCGCGCGCAAGCCATAGGCGTAATGGTATTACATTACGGTAGAGATCAAGGCTTGACCGCCGGGGCTCGTAGGCCCTATGCAAACAGATGACGGTTCCCCGCCGGATGACTCCGAGGGGATTAATAGGGAACACGGTGAGGACGACCCAATAGGGACCAATACCGTGGCTGCCCCCGCAACTGTAAGCGGATTGCTGTCCATTCTCGCGGCGCAACAAGCGCCGGGCCACTGCGGGAGACCGTGGGAAGGCAAATGGAACGGCGCATATCCGCGAGCCAGGAGACCTGCCGTCAAAAGTTGAAACCGAAGCGGACGGGGTGTTCCGATGGATACGAACTGGCTTTTGCGCTGCGCCGTCAGGCGCGCTGATCACATGCCATTTTGCCTCCGGAGAAATCCTGCGGAGGACGGGCATGCATCTACTGAATACCGGTGAGCCGTCGAAACGGCCGTCTGGTCCCGGCCTGAGCGCTGGCACCATCCTGTCCTCCCGCGCGGAGGCACGGCAATGAGCTGCAGCAGCAAGGGCTGCCCAATCCGCGTCACCGACGTCGGCTGGGGGCCGAGACCAACGCAATATCTGGTTCGCGACGTCTCCTTTTCCCTGGCCTCGGGCGATCGTCTGGCAATTGTCGGTCCGAATGGTGCTGGCAAGACGACGCTGCTGCGCTGCCTTTATCGCGGTGTCTCGCCGCTGGAAGGCCGGGTTGAAATCGACGGTCAGGACATCTGGCAGATGAGCGCCCGCCAGGTTGCCAGGCGGATCGCCGTCGTGCTCCAGGAAATGCCGGGAGACTTTCCCTTCACCGTGCGGGACGTCGTCATGATGGGCCGGGTACCCTGGCGCGAAGGCCTGTCCGGCTGGAGCGATCAGGACCGTGCCGAAGCCGAGCATGCGCTCGATCATCTCGATCTCCTGCGGCTGGCCAACAGGCAGTTCTCGACCCTCTCCGGTGGCGAGAAGCAGCGTGTGCTGGTGGCCCGCGCGCTCGCCCAGAAGCCTGAGATCCTGATCCTCGACGAGCCGACGAACCATCTCGACATCCGCCACCAGCTGGAAATTCTCGATCTGCTCGGCGGGTTGAACCTGACGATCATCACGACGCTGCACGACATCAATCTCGCGGCCGAATTCGCAAGTCATGTCGCCTTGATGCAGGGCGGCCGGATGCGTGCTTTCGGCACGCCGGACGATGTCCTGACGGAGCAGGCCCTGTCAGGGACCTTTGGCGTTCTCGCCGCCCGCCAGCAGGCCGACGACCGTCGCGCGCACCGCTTTTCCTTTTCCCTCGCTCTCAATTGATATTGAAAGGACCCGCCACGATGGCCGCCCGCCTTCTTTTGTCCGCCACCCTGTTTGCTTCGGTTTTCGCAGCCTCCTCGGCGTTTGCCTATCCGGTCACCGTCAAGAGCTGCGATCGCGAGGTCACCTTCGAGCAAGCGCCCGCCCGCGCCATTTCCAACGACGTGAACCTGACCGAAATGATGCTGGCTCTGAAGCTTCAGGATCACATGGTGGGCTACACCGGCATCTCCGGCTGGAAGACGCTGGATGAAAGCCTGCGCGAAGGCGTTCAGGAGCTGCCGGAGCTTTCGCCGAAATATCCGACCAAGGAAGTGCTGCTGAACGCGGATGCCGACTTCTACTTCGCCGGCTGGAACTACGGCATGAAGGTCGGCGGCGAGGTGACCCCGGAAACGCTCGAGCCCTTCAAGATCAAGGTCTACGAACTCACCGAATCCTGCATCCACATCATGGCGAAGAACAAGCCGACGATGGACGACATGTTCGTCGACCTCCTGAACCTCGGCAAGATCTTCGGTGTCGAGGATCGCGCCGAGACCCTGGTCGCCGCCTACCGCAAGCACCTCGACGAAATCACCACGCGTATCGGCGCAATCGAGAATCCCGTTCGCGTCTTCGTCTACGATTCGGGCACCGAAAAGCCCTTCACCTCGGGCCGTTTCGGCATCCCGACCGCGATGATCGAAGCCGCCGGTGGCATCAACATCATGGACGATGTCGAGAAGAGCTGGACGGAGGTTTCCTGGGAACCTGTCATTGAGCGCAACCCGGAAGTCGTTGTGATCGTCAACTACGGTGACGTCACCGCCGAGCAGAAGATCGCCTTCATGAAGGAGAACCCGGCCTTCAAGAACCTCGATGCCGTGAAGCAGGACCGCTTCGTGGTGCTGGAATATGTGGAGGCCACGCCGGGCCCACGCAATGTCCAGGCGATCGATCGTCTGGCCAAGGCCTTCCACCCCAGCAACATGTAAAAGGTCTGAAGGCGGGGCCGCATACCGGTCCCGCCCGACAGGAATACGCAAGGCAGCATGATGCAGGGTCGATTGTTTATCTGGGTGGGTCTGGCGCTCCTGCTGCTTGCCCTGTGTCTGACGGCTGGCGTGTCCTTAGGCTCGGCCGCCATTCCCGCGGAGACCGTCTGGTCGATCCTTGTCAACAAGCTGGCGCCGGGCACCTTCGAGCCCACCTGGTCGCAGGGACGGGAGAGCATCGTCTGGGATGTGCGATTTCCTCGTGTCATCCTTGCCGGCCTCGTCGGTGCCGGCCTCGCCACCGTCGGCGCGGTCCTTCAGTCGGTCACCCGCAATCCACTGGCCGATCCGCATCTTCTCGGCGTCTCCTCGGGCGGTGCCTTAGGCGCGATCATCGCGCTGCTCCACACCGGGCTGATCTTTGGCCTCGTCACCGTGCCGCTCTTTGCCTTCGCCGGTTCGCTTCTCGCAACGCTTGCGGTGGTCGCCGTGACCCGCTTCACGGGCGCCGGTGCTGATCGTCTTGTGCTCTCAGGCGTCGCGATCGCCTTTGTTGCGACTTCGCTTGGCAATCTCGCAATCTTCCTCGGCGATCCGCGCGCAGCCCATACGGTTGTCTTCTGGATGCTCGGCGGCCTTGGCCTCGCCCAATGGTCACACCTTCTCTATCCGGCGATCGTCCTCTTCGGCTGCCTGACCTTCCTCACCATCCGGGCGCGCGAGATCAACGCCATGGCAATGGGTGACGAAACGGCGGCGACGCTCGGCGTTCCCGTGGGCCGCTTCCGCGCCGAGCTTTTCGTGGTCACCGCCCTCCTGACGGGCGTCATGGTCGCCTTCTCCGGTGCCATCGGCTTTGTCGGACTGCTCGTCCCCCATTTCGTGCGTCTGACGGCGGGCAGCGACAATATCCGTGTCATCCCTTTGTCTGCGCTGACGGGCGCGGTGATCCTCATCCTCGCCGACATTGTCTCGCGCACCATCATGGCGCCGGAGGACATGCCGATCGGCGTCATCACCGGCCTTGCCGGTGGCCTCGCCTTCATTTTCATCCTGCGCCGGCGCTAGTGCGTCAGGGGGTATTGCTCCTGTTTCGTTTTCGCCTAGACTGAAGAAAAACGAAAAGGGGAGGGGCCGACATGATGTTTTCGGCGAGACAGGCGGAGATCATGGCGCTTGCCAAGGAGCAGGGGCGTGTTCTGGTGGACGAACTCGCGGCCCGCTTTGCCGTGACCCCACAGACAATCCGCAAGGATCTCAACGACCTCTGCGATGCCCGCGCCCTCAACCGCATTCATGGCGGCGCCGTCTATCCGAGCGGAAACGAAAACGTCAAATACGAAGCGCGCCGTTCAATGGCCGCCACGGAAAAACAGGCGATCGGCCGCGCGGCCGCAAACCTGATCCCGGACAATTCCTCCCTCTTCATCAATATCGGCACCACGACCGAAGCCGTGGGCGAGGCGCTGATCGACCATAGGGAATTGATGGTCATTACAAACAACATCAATGTTGCCAATCGCTTGCGCGTCTATCCCTCGATCGAGGTGGTGATTGCCGGCGGTGTCGTCCGCGGCTCGGATGGTGGCATCGTGGGCGAGGCGGCGGTCGATTTCATCCGCCAGTTCAAGGTTGATTTTGCCGTCATCGGCGTTTCCGCCATCGACGAAGATGGTGCGCTGCTCGATTTCGATTTTCGCGAAGTGAAAGTCGCCCAGGCCATCATCGCCAATGCCCGTCACGTCATCCTCGTCTCGGACGCATCAAAATTCGAGCGCACCGCCCCGGTTCGCATCGGACATATCTCGCAGGTTCAGACCTTTATCACCGACCACTGTCCCTCGAGCAGCATCAGGGACATCTGCGCCGAACAGGACGTGCGCATCATCGAAACGGCACCCGAAGCCTCGGATGCAGCCGCCGAATAACTTTCGTTTGACATTCGTTTAAATTTCGAAAAATATATCCAAACTTTCGCAATAGCAGCAAATGCTGCAAGTGCGAACATGCGGAGGAACAATGTCAGGGCAGCCAATCTACGATCTCTTTGTGATCGGCGGCGGGATCAACGGATGCGGGATCGCGCGTGACGCGGCCGGCCGTGGCTACTCGGTCGCCTTGGCTGAAATGAACGACTTCGCCTCGGGCACCTCGTCCGGTGCCACCAAACTGATCCATGGCGGCCTGCGCTATCTCGAGCATTACGAGTTTCGTCTTGTGCGCGAGGCGCTGATGGAGCGCGAAGTGCTATGGGCCATGGCGCCGCATGTCATCTGGCCGCTGCGTTTCGTCCTGCCCTTCCAAAAGGGCGGCATCCGTCCGGCCTGGCTGATCCGCCTTGGCCTGTTCCTCTACGACAATCTGGGCGGCCGCAAGCTGTTGCCGCCGACGAAGACGCTCGACCTGCGTCGCGATCCGGCCGGCAAGCCCCTGAAGCCCGTCTTCTCGAAAGCCTTCGAATACTCCGACGGCTGGGTCGATGATGCCCGCATGGTCGTTTTGAATGCCCGCGATGCGCAGATCCGGGGCGCCACCATCCTGAGCCGCGCTCGCGTCATCTCGGCCCACCGCGAAGAAGGACATTGGGTCGTCACCACCAAATCGCAGCGCGATGGCTCGGTGACCACCCACAAGGCCCGCATGCTCGTCAACGCTGCCGGCCCCTGGGTCGACCAGGTTCTGGCAGGCGCCTTCGGCCGCAACAACGTGCATAATGTCCGCCTCGTCCAGGGCAGCCACATCGTCGTGCGCAAGAAGTTCACCGACCCCCGCGCCTATTTCTTCCAGAACCCTGATAACCGCATCATCTTCGCCATTCCCTATGAAGGCGAGTTCACGCTGATCGGCACGACGGATCGGGATTTCACCGAAGACCCGAAGGATGTGCGCATCAGCCCCGAAGAGGTGAATTACCTCTGCGATGCCGCGAGCGAATACTTCCAGGAGCCGATCCGCCCCGACGATATCGTCTGGAGCTATTCCGCCGTCCGACCGCTCTTTGATGACGGCGCCTCCAAGGCGCAGGAAGCAACTCGCGACTACGTGCTGAAGATCGAGGGCAACAGTGGCGATGCCCCGCTGCTCAATGTCTTCGGCGGCAAGCTCACGACCTACAGACGACTGGCCGAACATGCTCTCGAGAAGATCGGCGAGGCGATCGGCGAAAAAGGCACGCCCTGGACGGCCGGCAGCCACCTGCCCGGCGGCGATTTTGCCGCAACCGCATTCGAGCCGACGGTCGCAGACCTGCTGAAGGCCTATCCCTTCCTGGAGCGGGGACATGCCGAGCGCCTGATCCGCTGCTACGGAACGGATTCGAAATCGATCCTGGGCAAGGCCCGGTCGACGGCAGATCTCGGTCGTCACTTCGGCGGCACGCTTTACGAGGCAGAGGTTCGCTGGCTGGTGGAAATGGAATGGGCGCTGACAGCCGAGGATGTGCTGTGGCGTCGAACGAAACAGGGTCTTTTCCTGACGCCGGAGGAGGCGAAGGGGCTGGATGCCTATCTGGGGATGCTGGCGGCGGCCTGATCGCCGATCTCATGGATAAAGACCGACGGTTTGGAGGAGGCCCGAGGACATATGTTGGAACTGCGTAAAGTCTCGAAAATGGCGGGAGGTGGATACCATATCCACCCGACCGACCTGACGTTGCAGCGGGGAACGCTCAACGTCCTGCTCGGCCCCACGCTTTCGGGAAAGACTTCCCTGATGCGTTTGATGGCCGGCCTCGACAAGCCGACATCCGGCACCGTGCATTTCGACGGGCAGGATGTCACCGGCGTGCCGGTCCAGAAGCGCAATGTCGCGATGGTCTACCAGCAGTTCATCAACTATCCCGCGCTGACGGTCTACGAAAACATCGCCTCGCCGATGCGCGTCGCCGGCAAGGATGCAGCCACCATCGACCGCGAAGTGCGCAAGGCTGCCGATCTCCTGCGGCTTTCGCCTTATCTCGATCGCACCCCGCTCAATCTCTCGGGCGGCCAGCAGCAGCGCACGGCGCTCGCCCGCGCCATCGTCAAGAATGCGACCCTCGTGCTCCTCGACGAGCCGCTCGCCAACCTCGATTACAAGCTGCGCGAAGAATTGCGCGAGGAATTGCCGAAGATCTTTGCCGAATCCGGCGCGATCTTCGTCTATGCGACAACCGAACCGTCCGAGGCCCTGCTGCTCGGCGGCAATACCGCAACCTTGAGCGAAGGCCGCATCACCCAGTTCGGCGAGACGATCGACGTCTATCGTCGACCTGCCGATCTGCTCACTGCGAAGACTTTCGCCGACCCGCCGCTCAACACGATCGCGCTCGTCAAGCGAGGCGGAAGCTTCGAACTGGATGGCCAGACCGTCCTCACTGTCCCCGCCCATCTGGCAGGCATTCCGGACGGCGCAGTCACGGTGGCTTTCCACCCGCACCACCTGTCGCTTTCGTCTCTGCCCGCGGCCCTGCCGATGCGTGCGCGCACCCTGGTGTCGGAAATCGCGGGATCCGAGAGCTTCATCCACGTCGAATACGGCACTGCCCGCTGGGTCTGCCTGGCGCATGGCATTCACGACATCGATCCCGACCGCGAGATCGATGTCTTCATCGACACCCGTCACCTGATGGCGTTCGGCGCCGACGGCAAGGCGCTCGGTGCGCCGGCCGAACTGGCCGCGTGAGGAGCAACGTCATGGCACGCATCAACCTCGATCATATCCGCCACGCCTACTCACCCGCCGCCCGTGCGGCTGGGGATTACGCCCTCAAGGAAGTGCACCACGAATGGGATGACGGCGGTGCCTATGCGCTGCTCGGTCCGTCAGGCTGCGGCAAGACCACGCTGCTCAACATCATCTCGGGCCTGCTGCATCCGTCCGATGGACGCATTGAGTTCGATGGCGTCGACGTCACGAACCTGCCGACGGCAGCCCGCAACATCGCCCAGGTGTTCCAGTTCCCGGTCGTCTACGACACGATGACGGTCTACGACAATCTGGCCTTCCCCCTGCGCAACCGCAATGTGCCGGAAGACCAGGTCAACAAGCGGGTCAACGAGATCCTCGACATGATCGACCTGCAGCCCATGGCGCGCAATCGCGCCCAGGGCCTGACGGCAGACCAGAAGCAGAAGATCTCGCTCGGCCGCGGTCTCGTGCGCTCCGACGTCAATGCCATCCTCTTCGACGAGCCCCTGACCGTCATCGACCCGCACATGAAGTGGGTCCTGCGCTCGCAGCTCAAGCGCCTGCATCGCCAGTCGGGCTTTACCATGGTCTACGTCACCCATGACCAGACCGAAGCGCTGACCTTCGCCGACAAGGTCGTGGTCATGTATGACGGCCAGATCGTCCAGATCGGCACGCCGGCCGAGCTCTTCGAGCGCCCGAGCCACACCTTTGTCGGATACTTCATCGGTTCGCCGGGCATGAATGTGATGCCGGCAAAGGTTAGCGGTGCGACCGCGACGATCGGGGATCAGACCGTCAATCTCCCCGGCGCACCAAAGCTCTCGGGCCAGGGCAAGATCGAACTCGGCGTCCGGCCGGAATTTGTCCGGCTCGGCCGCGAGGGCATGCCTGTGTCTGTCGCCAAGGTCGAGGACATCGGTCGCCAGAAGATCGTGCGCGCCCAGTTCGCCGGCCAGCCTCTGTCGATCGTCGTCTCGGAGGATGCCGAGATACCGGCGGATCCCCGCATCACATTCGTTCCTGAAGGCGTCGGTATCTATGCCGATTCCTGGCGCGTAGGCATGGAGGGCTGATCGATGGAAAAGACCTGGAATAACAAGGCCTGGTTCATGGTCATTCCGGTGCTGCTGCTGGTGGCCTTCTCGGCGGTCATCCCGCTGATGACCGTGGTGAACTATTCGGTTCAGGATACCTTCGGAAACAACCAGTTCTTCTGGGCCGGCACCGACTGGTTCGCCGACATCCTCTCGTCCGACCGCTTCTGGGATGCGCTCTTCCGCAACCTCGCCTTCTCGATGATCATCCTCGCCATCGAGGTTCCGCTTGGGATCCTGATCGCGCTCAACATGCCGAAGAAGGGCCTGGGCGTGCCGGTCTGCCTGGTCCTCATGGCGCTGCCGCTCCTCATTCCGTGGAACGTCGTCGGTACGATCTGGCAGGTCTTCGGCCGCGTCGACATCGGCCTTCTCGGCCACACCCTGAATGCGATGGGCGTGGACTACAACTTCACGCAGGATCCGGTCGATGCCTGGGTCACTGTTATCGTCATGGATGTCTGGCACTGGACGAGCCTCGTCGTGCTCCTCTGCTATGCCGGTCTCGTGTCGATCCCCGATGCCTATTACCAGGCCGCCAAGATTGATGGCGCCTCGCGCTTCTCCGTCTTCCGCTACATCCAGCTGCCGAAGATGAAGCGCGTTCTGCTGATCGCTGTCCTCCTGCGCTTCATGGACAGCTTCATGATCTACACCGAGCCCTTCGTAGTCACCGGCGGTGGTCCGGGCAACTCGACGACCTTCCTGTCCATCGACCTCGTCAAGATGGCGGTCGGGCAGTTCGACCTCGGACCGGCGGCTGCCATGTCCATCATCTACTTCCTGATCATCCTGCTGCTGTCATGGGTCTTCTACACCGTCATGACCGTCAGCGACGCCAAGAGCCAGTGAGGAGGAGACCGATGAGCGCTTCCGACACCCGTTCCCGCTTCGGCTTCCTGATCCCGACGATCTACATCGTCTTCCTGATCCTGCCGATCTACTGGCTCGTCAACATGAGCTTCAAGACCAACAGCGAGATCCTCGGGGACTTCTCGCTGTGGCCGACCAATCCGACGATCGCGAATTACGCCGTGATCTTCACCGATCCGTCCTGGTATAACGGCTATATCAACTCGATCATCTATGTCGTGTTGAACACCGTGATCTCGGTCGCGGCGGCGTTGCCGGCAGCCTATGCCTTCTCGCGCTATCGCTTCCTCGGCGACAAGCACCTGTTCTTCTGGCTCCTGACCAACCGCATGGCACCGCCTGCCGTCTTCGCGCTGCCCTTCTTCCAGCTCTATTCAGCCTTCGGACTGATTGACACGCATATCGCAGTCGCCATCGCGCATTGCCTTTTCAACGTGCCGCTTGCCGTCTGGATCCTGGAGGGCTTCATGTCGGGCGTTCCGAAGGAGATCGACGAGACCGCTTACATCGATGGCTATTCATTCCCGAAGTTCTTCGTGAAGATCTTCATGCCTCTGATCGCCTCCGGCATCGGTGTCGCCGCCTTCTTCTGCTTCATGTTCTCCTGGGTCGAGCTGCTGATTGCCCGCACGCTCACCACGACGGATGCAAAGCCGATTGCCGCGACCATGACCCGCACGGTGTCGGCCTCGGGCATGGACTGGGGCGTGCTCGCCGCAGCCGGCGTCTTGACCATCATCCCGGGGGCGCTCGTGATCTATTTCGTCCGCAACTACATCGCCAAGGGCTTTGCCCTGGGCCGCGTCTGAGGAGGTTTCGATGGACTTTTCATGGATGGCCTGGACGACGCCGACCGCGATCTTCTTCCTCGTGATCTTCGGCCTGATCCTGTCGATGGCGGTATGGGAATATGTTTCCCCCGGCGGCAATCCCCGCACCGGCATCCTGCGCTTCGAAACCACCCGCGGCGACCGTCTCTTCGTGTCGCTGCTCGGATCGGCTTTCATCAATCTCGCTTGGCTCGGTCTCGTGGGACCGAACCTGTGGTGGGCTCTCGTCCTGTCCGTGGTCTACGCCATCGGCGTCTTCCGCTACGTCTAGGGCAAGAAAAGACGGCTGGCGGCGGGAGGTCGCCATCCTCGAGACTGAACGTGAATGCAATCGCAACCTTAGGGAGGACATAATGCGAAAGCACCTTTTGACGACGACGGCTGCCATGCTTCTTGCCATGACGGGCGTCGCCTTTGCCGACATGGAAGCGGCAAAGAAGTTCCTCGACGCCGAAGTCGGCGACATGTCGGCACTCGATCGCGCTGGCCAGGAAGCCGAGATGCAGTGGTTCATCGATGCCGCGAAGCCTTTCGCCGGCATGGAGATCAAGGTCGTCTCCGAAACCATCACCACGCATGAATACGAATCGAAGGTCCTCGCCCCGGCCTTCACCGCAATCACCGGCATCAAGATCACCCACGATCTGATCGGCGAAGGCGACGTCGTCGAAAAGCTGCAGACGCAGATGCAGTCGGGCGAGAACATTTACGACGCCTATATCAACGACTCTGACCTGATCGGCACCCACTGGCGCTACCAGCAGGTCCGCAACCTGACCGACTGGATGGCGAACGAAGGCAAGGACGTCACCAGCCCGACCCTCGACATTGATGACTTCATCGGCAAGTCGTTTACAACAGCTCCGGACGGCAAGCTCTATCAGCTGCCGACCCAGCAGTTCGCGAACCTCTATTTCTTCCGTTACGACTGGTTCAACGACGAGAAGAACAAGGCCGACTTCAAGGCCAAGTATGGCTACGACCTCGGCGTGCCGGTCAACTGGTCGGCTTATGAAGACATCGCCGAGTTCTTCACCGGTCGCGAAATCGACGGCAAGAAGGTCTTCGGCCACATGGACTACGGCAAGAAGGACCCGTCGCTCGGCTGGCGCTTCACCGATGCCTGGCTTTCCATGGCCGGCAACGGCGACAAGGGCATTCCGAACGGCCTTCCGGTCGACGAATGGGGCATCAAGGTCGATGAAAATTCCCGTCCGGTCGGCTCCTGCGTCGCCCGCGGTGGTGACACCAACGGCCCTGCTTCCGTTTACGCCATCGAGAAGTATCTCGAGTGGATGAAGAAGTATGCCCCTCCGGCTGCCCAGGGCATGACCTTCTCCGAATCCGGTCCGGTGCCGTCCCAGGGTGAAATCGCCCAGCAGATGTTCACCTACACCGCCTTCACCGCTGACTTCGTCAAGGAAGGCCTGCCGGTCGTGAACGAGGACGGTACGCCGAAGTGGCGTTTTGCTCCGAGTCCGCATGGCGTCTACTGGAAGGACGGCATGAAGCTCGGCTATCAGGACGCCGGTTCCTGGACGCTGATGAAGTCCACCCCGGAAGACCGTGCAAAGGCCGCCTGGCTCTATGCACAGTTCGTCACCTCCAAGACCGTCGACGTGAAGAAGAGCCATGTCGGTCTGACCTTCATCCGTCAGTCCACCCTCGATCACCAGTCCTTCACTGATCGCGCACCGAAGCTCGGCGGTCTCGTCGAGTTCTACCGCTCGCCGGCTCGCCTGCAGTGGTCGCCGACCGGCACCAATGTTCCGGACTATCCGAAGCTGGCGCAGCTCTGGTGGCAGGCCATCGGTGACGCGTCTTCCGGCGCAAAGACCGCCCAGGAAGCCATGGACTCGCTCTGCGCTGAGCAGGAAAAGGTCCTCGAGCGTCTCGAACGCGCTGGCGTTCAGGGCGACATCGGTCCGAAACTCGCCGAGGAAAAGACCCTCGAGGAGTGGAATGCCGATGCCGTTGCCAAGGGCAATCTCGCTCCGCAGCTGAAGATCGAGAACGAGAAGGAACAGCCGATGACCGTCAACTACGACGAACTGGTCAAGAGCTGGCAGAAGTGATCCGGATCATCCTCTGATCATTGACAACCGCCGGGGCGAAATCTACGCCCCGGCTTCTTCACATAAGGAGTTTGAGCCTGATGAGCGGTTACATTCTGGCCATCGACCAAGGAACGACCTCGACGCGCTCGATGATCTTCGATCACGAGATGCATATCGTCGGCGTCGCCCAGCAGGAGTTCACCCAGCATTTTCCGGATTCCGGCTGGGTCGAGCATGATGCGGACGAGATCTGGCAGAGTGTTCTGGCGACCATTGAAAAGGCGCTCTCCGCCGCCAGGATCAAGATTGGCGACATCACCGCCATCGGCATCACCAACCAGCGTGAAACCGTGGTGGTCTGGGATCGCCAGAGTGGCAAACCCGTCCACCACGCTATCGTTTGGCAGGACCGCCGTACCGCCCGCTTCTGCGATGAACTCAAGCAGAAGGGCCTGGAGCCGCTCTTCACGCGAAAGACCGGCCTGCTGCTCGACCCCTATTTCTCCGGCACCAAGCTGTCCTGGCTCCTGAAAAATGTCGACGGCCTGAAAGCGCGCGCCGAGAACGGCGAGATCTGCTTCGGCACGGTCGATAGCTGGCTCATCTACAGGCTGACCGGCGGCAAGGTTCACGCGACCGACGCGACCAATGCTTCCCGCACGCTGATCTACGACATCGGCGAAAACCGCTTCGACGATGAGCTCTTGTCCATCCTCGAGATCCCGCGCGTCATGCTGCCGGAGGTCAAGGATTGCGCCGACAATTTCGGCATCACGGATGCGGCGGTGCTGGGCGCCGAAATCCCGATCCTCGGCGTCGCCGGTGATCAGCAGGCAGCCGTGATCGGCAATGCGTGCTTCGAGCCGGGCATGATGAAGTCGACCTATGGCACCGGCTGCTTCGCGCTTCTGAACACCGGCCCCGATCGCGTCGCCTCGTCCAACCGCCTGCTGACGACGATCGCCTACCGCATGAACGGCGAGACGACCTATGCGCTCGAAGGCTCGATCTTCATCGCCGGTGCCGCCGTCCAGTGGCTGCGTGACCAGATGGGCTTCGTGAAGGTCGCTTCGGAAACGGATGCGCTCGCCAGCAAGGCCGATCCCCATCAGCGCGTCTATCTCGTGCCTGCCTTCACGGGTCTCGGCGCACCCCATTGGGATGCCGATGCCCGGGGCGCCATCTTCGGCCTGACACGTGGAACGGGTCCTGCCGAGTTCGCCCGCGCCGTACTCGAAAGTGTGGCCTACCAGACCCATGACCTGCTGGAGGCGATGAAGAAGGACTGGAACGGCAGCGCTTCGAAGACGGTGCTTCGTGTCGATGGCGGCATGGTCGCCTCCGACTGGACGATGCAGCGTCTGGCCGACATTCTGGCGGCTCCCGTCGATCGGCCCGTGGTTCTCGAAACCACCGTTCTCGGTGCCGCCTGGCTCGCCGGCTCCCGCGCGGGTCTCTGGCCTGACCAGAAGGGCTTTGCCGCCACGTGGAAGCGCGATCGCCGCTTCGAGCCGGGTATGGACGCCGGCGAACGCGATGCCGCGATCGCCGGCTGGCAGGACAGCGTCTCGCGCTGCCTGACGACGCGCTGAGCGCTTAGTCGATCAGCGCGACCAGCGTCTCCAGCCGGTCGGCATCCTTGGGCAGCTTGTCCTGACGCAGGCGCGCGATGCGGGGAAACCGCATCGCGACCCCCGACTTGTGCCGGGTCGACCGCGCAATTCCCTCGAAAGCCACCTCCACGACGAAGCCGTGCTCCGGCTCCGCGCGCAGGGCACGCACCGGGCCGTAACGGTCCACCGTGTTGTTGCGCACGAAGCGGTCGAGCACTTCCAGCTCCTCGTCGGTAAAGCCGAAATAGGCCTTGCCGACCGGCACCAGAACATCCCCTTCGCCGGGAATGGCCGTCCAGACCCCGAAGGTGAAGTCGGAATAGTAGCTAGAGCGTTTGCCGTGACCGCGCTGCGCATACATCAGCACTGCGTCCGCATTCATCGGGTCGCGTTTCCACTTGAACCATGGTCCCTTGGCGCGTCCTGCCTGATAGCTGCTGTCCAGCCGCTTCAGCATCACGCCCTCGATCACCGGATCGGGAGGCGCGGCGCGAAGCTTCTCGAGCTCCTCCCAAGTCGAAAAGGGCACGAGCGGCGAAAGATCGAAACGGCGCGGCTCCAGCTGATCGACGAGAGCACTGAGCCGCTCGCGTCTCGCCAAAAAGGTTTCCGGCCGCACATCCAGATCGCCATCGAACAGAATGTCATAGGCGCGGATGAAGACCGGATAGTCGTCGAGCATCTTCGCCGTAACCGTCTTGCGATTGAGCCGCTGCTGGAGGTCGGAAAATGTGCGCGTCGGTGCATTCGTCCGCGACGTGCCGCCAACCAGAAGCTCGCCATCAATCACGCCATTGAACTGCGCGGCCTCGATCACATCGGGGAAGGCTCCCGAGATTTCGTCGCCCGAGCGGGAATATAGCCGGCTTTTACCGCCGGAGCATGAGAGCTGCACGCGGATCCCGTCCCACTTCCATTCCGCAGCGAAGTCTTGCGGATCGAGATTGGGAAGATCCTTGTCCTCGATCGGGGTCGAGAGCATCACCGAATGAAAAATCGCGGGCGTCGACAGGACAGGCTTGTCGACCTTGTCCTCCAGCCAGGCGAACAGCTCGGCATAAGGCGGCTTCAACCCGTGCCAGAGCCCCTCGATGTCAACGACGTCCTTGTCGCCATAAAGGGCGAGCGCCTGCTTGGCGAGGCGCGCCGAAACCCCGATCCTCAATCCCCCGGTCACGAGCTTGATCAGCGCAAACCGCTCCGATGTGTCGAGCCGGTCGAAGAGATCGCGCATGACCGCGCGCGTCTCGTTTCGACCGAGGCGTTGCAGCCGCTCGACGATCTTGGAAAGGCTTTCGAGATCCTGGTCGCTCTCAGCCTCCGGCGCCTGTGGCTCCCAGACCAGCGAGATCGTCTCGGCAAGGTCACCGACATAGTCATAGGAATATTGGAACAGGATCGGATCCATCCGCTCCAGCACCAGCTCCTTCAGGAGCGCCGGCTTTACGCCCTTGATGTCGAGCCCATCGGTAAGGACTGCCAGCGCATAGCCGCGGTCCGGGTCGGCGGTATCGCGGAAGTAATCGACGAGAAGTGTCAGCTTGCCATTGCGGCTGGGCGTCAGAACGAGGCGGTCGAGCAGGCGGGCAAAGGCCTTCATCTTAGTCGCCCTCGTCTTCGTAGCCGACCAGATGCAGCGGCCGCGCTTTGATGCCCGCAAGTTCGCACCAGCGCACCAGGGCTTCCTCGCGCCCATGCGTCACCCACACCTCCTGGGGCCCGACTTCGCGGATCGTGTCGAGAAGCTCCGGCCAGTCGCAATGGTCAGAAATGACAAGCGGCAGTTCGACCCCGCGCTGCTTCGCCCGCTGACGGACCATCATCCACCCCGAGGCAAAGATCGCCAGCGGATCCTCGAAGCGCCGCGCCCAGCGATCATTGAAGGCCGAAGGCGGCCCGATGATCACGGCCCCTTTCAGCGCCCCCGACTTCTTGTCCTCGGTGGTGGCAGGTCTCAGTTCGCCAAGCTCGACGCCCTGTTCGCTATAGTAGTCGCAGAGCCGCGCCATGGAGCCGTGAATATAGATCGGCTTCTCGTAACCGCCGCGCCGGATCAGCGAGATCACCCGCTGCGCCTTCCCCAGCGCATAGGCTCCGATGAGGTGACTGCGCTCGGGAAATTGCTGGAGCGATCTCAGAAGCTTTTCGATCTCGCGCCGTGGCTCCGGATGATGAAAGACGGGCAGCCCGAAGGTGGCCTCGGTGATGAAGACGTCGCAAGGGACGGGCTCGAAACTCGCGCAGGTCGGATCCGCCCCGCGCTTGTAGTCGCCGGAGACGACGATGCGCGTCCCTTGCGCCTCGATCTCGATCTGGGCGGATCCCAGCACATGGCCCGCCGGATGAAATCGGACCGTAACGCCATTGACGGAAATGGTTTGCCCGAAGTCCGCACTTTGCGACGTACCGCAGAAATCCTCGCCATAGCGGATCGCCATGATGTCGAGCGTCTGGCGGGTGGCGAGCACATGGGCATGACCCGAGCGCGCATGATCCGAATGGCCATGGGTGATCAGTGCACGATCGACCGGCCGGACCGGATCGACAAAAAAATCACCCAGCGGGCAATAAAGCCCACCGGGTGTCGGATGAAGGAGAAGGTCCGGCTTGATCATGCCGAAAACATAGGGCGGTCAGGTCGTGCCTTCCAGCGCTCACTGTGCAAAGCGCGAAACGGCCAGATAGCCCGCAGCCGCAGCGGTTGCCGTGAGGAACGCACCCCAGGCCATGTCGACCAGGCTCATCTGCAGCGACCAGCCCTTCAGCGTGGCGAGGTTCGTCATATCATAGGTGCCATAGGCGAGAAGTCCGAGCAGGGCACCGTTGATCAGCGCGGTCACCAGGCTGCCTGCCGAGACCGCCGGCATCACCGCGAAATACACGACGCCGACCACGTAGAAGAGATAGAAAACCCCGGCTGCGGCGAAGTTCGGCGACGCCAGCATGAGGCTGCCGATCTGCTCGCGGTAGAATCCGATCGCGATCCGGGTGAGCCAGAGATAGTCGAGGGCAAAGAAGACGACAGCCGTCGAGATGTAGGCGATCACGTAAGGCATATGTCTTCCCCCACGGCCGGGCACACGCCCGGCCTTCAATCAGATACCGAGAACCGGCTGGACCAGACGGACCAGGAGGCTCTTGAACTTCAAAGGCGCATCGGTCACGGCAAGACAGATGCAATCCTCCTCCGGCGTCGCGACCGGCTGGTGCGTCAGCGTTTCGTCCGCTTCTTCGAGGTCGCCGCGCTTGAACACGGTTTCACCATCGGTGAAGGCGCCTTTGAGCACCAGGGTGAGCTCGCGCCCGCCATGCGAATGCTCGGGCACCGGCTTGCCGGCCGGAATCTTCAACAGGCGAACCTGGCTTTCGGCGTCACCCGTCTTGATCGGAATGTGATAGGCACCACGGCCGAGCGACTTCCACTTCAAGGCGTTGACGTCGCCGCCGACATAGGAGCGCAGAGGCTCGGGCAGGACCGGTACGTCCGCCGGCGTTGCGACAGGCTTTGCCGTGGCCGTACGTGACGAGCCTTGCGCCTTCAGCTTCGCCTTCATCGCCGACCAGCTGTCGGCAGATGAGGTCTCTTCGGCCACCACTTCGGTCGCCTCGAGGATCTGTCCACCGGTGTGCTCCATGAAGGAGAGCCGGTCGCGGCAGGCCGGGCAAAGCGCCAGATGCGTGGCAACGGCAATGCTCCACCCTTCGGCAAGATTGCCGGTGGCGTAGTCGAGCAGCAGCTCGTCGCTGATATGGTGTTGAACGTGGAGCGTCATGCCCGCTCCTCCAATGCTGCGCGCAGCTTTGCGAAAGCGAGGCGGATGCGCGACTTGACGGTTCCCATGGGCAGACCGAGTTCGGCTGCAATCGTGCTGTGGGATGCTTCTCTGTAGAATGACATTTTGAGGAGTTCGAGCTGTTCGGGTGGTAAGGTTTCCATGGCGCGGCGAAGACGGTCTGCCTCCTGCCTGCCTTCGAATTCGACATCGGCCGGCGGCACGTCGTCTGGCACGAAGGCCGGGTCGGACGGGTCGAAGGCGGGGCGCCTTTCGCGACGAAACGCGTCGATGCGCTGATTGCGAGCGATGGTGAAGATCCAGCTGGAGACATTCCCGCGCGTCGGGTCGAATTGCTCCGCCTTGTTCCAGACGGCGAGCATGGTCTCCTGCATCAACTCTTCGGCCGCCTGCCCATCGCGGGCGAGCTTGGCCATATATGCACGTACCTTGGGGCCGTAGTATTTGAAGAGCTCTTCGAAGGCTTCGATATCGCGATCACGGCCGACGGCGGCCAGCAATTGCGAGAGATTTCGCTGGTCCAGTTCTTTCACAGACTCGGTCATCGATACGCTTTTTTTCCCTCGTTTGAGCGGCGCAACGACCTGTTGCCGCGCTATCCGCCCGGGGTCATTCTGGCACGCATCTGCCGAGATGTGTATCGCGTTCATCATGAAGCCGTCTACGCCGCCTCACTTCTGCTGGATCACTGCACGTGAATTTATTCGTGCTGATCGATCCATTGCGAAAAACCGTGCGTAATCATGGCATATGCATCAGCGACACGATTGGCAAAGGGCGGGTAATGAGCACTGGTATCACGAAGGCCGCATCCGGCGGTAAACGCAGGATCGCGGTCATCGGTTCGGGAATTTCGGGTCTGTCCTGCGCCTGGCTCCTGTCGAAAAGCACCGATGTCGTTCTGTACGAAACCGAGAACCGGCCCGGCGGTCACTCCAACACCGTGCTCGCGCCAGGTGCGAAGAAGGACATTCCGGTCGACACCGGGTTCATCGTCTACAACGACCGCAACTACCCCAATCTGGTGAAGCTCTTCGAACATCTCGATGTGCCGACGCTCGCCTCGAACATGTCCTTTGCCGCGTCACTGGGGTCAGGGGCCTTTGAATATTCCGGCTCCGGTCTTTCCGGGCTCCTGGGCCAGAGGTCGAACATCCTTCGCCCGCGATTCTGGCGGATGGTGAGAGACATCCTCCGCTTCTACAAGGAAGCTCCCGGTCTGCTCGAGCGCCCGGAACTCGAGGGCGTTTCCCTTGGCGACTACCTGGCATCGGCCGACTATGCGCCGTCCTTCGTAGACGATCATCTGCTTCCGATGGGTGCGGCCATCTGGTCGACGACCGCCTCGGAAATGCGGCTTTATCCGCTGCATGCCTTCATCCGGTTTTTCGCGAATCACGGTCTGCTGGTCCTGAAGAACCGCCCGCAGTGGCGAACGGTCAAGGGCGGCAGCCGCGAATATGTCGCGCGGATTCTCGCGGATTTCACCGGTGAAGTTCGGCTCGGCACGGCCGTGACGGGTGTTCGCCGTGGCATTGCAGGCGTCGAAGTCACCGATATCCATGGCACCGTGGAGGCCTTCGACGATGTCGTGCTCGCCACCCACGCGAACCAGAGCATCGATCTCTTGGAGGATGCCGATCAGGACGAGATCGACGTGCTGGAATCCTTCCAGTACACGCCCAATCTGGCCGTCCTGCATTCCGACGAAAATCTCATGCCGAAGCGCAAGGCTGTCTGGTCGAGCTGGAATTACGTCGCCGAAAAGCAGGCCGATGCCAGTGAAACCCTTTGCGTCACCTACTGGATGAACAAGCTGCAGTCGCTCGATCCGGCGACCCCTCTTTTCGTCACGCTCAATCCTTGCCGTCCGATCGACCCCGCAAAGGTCATCCAGACCTTCAACTACGAACATCCGCTTTTCGACGTTGCGGCCATCCGCGCCCAGCGCCGCATCTGGCAGCTTCAGGGCCGCCGCAACACGTGGTATTGCGGCGCCTATTTCGGCAGTGGCTTCCATGAGGATGGGCTGCAGGCGGGCCTTGCCGTCGCTGAAGCCCTCGGCGGCGTGCGCCGTCCCTGGTCGGTCGAAAACGAATCCGGTCGCATCGTCATCAGTCGCCAGCTCGAGGCGGCGGAATGACATTGCGCTCCGCCATCTATGCCGGGCATGTGCTGCATGTCCGCAGCCGACCCAAGAAACACAGCCTCCGCTACAGTGTCTTCTCGCTGCTGATCGATCTCGACGAGATCGAAGAGCTGAACGAACGCATGCGCCTCTTCGGCTATAACAAGGGCGCTCTCTACTCGGTCCACGACGCAGACCATGGGAACGGTCGTAAAGGGGACCTGCGCAACTGGGTCCACGACCGTTTGAGCGCCGCAGGTCTGGAGGGTGACGGCTGGAAGATCCGCATGCTCTGCTATCCCAGGATCTTCGGCTATGTTTTCAACCCGCTCACCGTCTACTTCTGCTACCGCGCCGAGGGTGGTCTCGCGGCGGTTCTCTACGAAGTGTGCAATACGTTCAACGAGCGCCACACCTACGTTATCCCGGTCGAAGGAGAGACGGCGGGCGAGATCCTGCGCCATCGCTGCGCCAAGGAAATGTATGTCTCGCCCTTCATGCCGATGAACTGCGAATACAATTTCCGCATCAGCCCGCCGGATGAAAACGTCGCCATCAACATCGGCGAAAGCGACCCCGACGGGCCGCTCCTCTTCGCCAGCTTTTCGGGCGCACGGCGCCCCTTGTCGGATACCGGCCTATTGATCATGCTGCTGAAATATCCCTTGATGACGCTCAAGGTGATGGGGGGCATTCACTGGGAGGCGCTGAAGCTCTGGTGGAAGGGCGTGCCTGTCTATCGACACAAGCCCGCAGCATCGAAAATTGCGTCCACGATCGTTGTGCAGAATGGGATGAACAAGTCATGAGTCATGCTGAACAGGAAATGCACCCTGTCGTTAGCCCTCTCACATTCTGGCAGCGTATGATGTGCCGCTGGGCTGATCGCATTGCCGTCGGTCGCCTGACCCTGCAGTTCGAAGGCTATGGCGAACACGTGGCGATCGGAGCCACGCCCGGTCCCAATGCCGTCCTTTGCGTTCGCAATGCAAGCCCGGTTGTGCGCATCCTCACCAGCGGCACCCTTGGTTTCGCCTCGTCCTTTATCGACGGCGATCTGGATTCTCCGGATATCGGCGCGGTGCTGGAGCTTGCACTGGCAAACGAACCCCAGCTCGGACGGGTTCTGGCATCCTCGTCGATCTTCAAGACGCTGGCCCGCCTGCGGCACAAGTTACGCCGCAACTCGAAAAAGGGCAGCCGCCGCAATATCGCCTATCACTACGACCTCGGTAACGCCTTTTATGGCCTCTGGCTCGACCAGACGATGACCTATTCTTCCGGGCTCTACAGCGCGCCGGGCATGACGCTTGCCGATGCGCAGGAGGCGAAATATGCCCGCATCGTCGAGGAATTGCAGATCGGCCCGGACGATCATGTCCTGGAGATCGGTTGCGGCTGGGGCGGCTTTGCCGAGGACGCGATCCGCAAGACCGGATGCCGCGTCACCGGCCTCACACTTTCCACCGAACAGGCGAAATTCGCGCGCGACCGCCTAGAAAAGGCAGGCTACGCCGACCGGGTGGATATCCGCCTGGAGGATTATCGCGACTGCCGCGGGCACTACGACAAGATCGTCTCGATCGAGATGTTCGAGGCTGTGGGCGAGGAAAACTGGCCGATCTATTTCAAGGCTGTTCAGGAGCGGCTGGTAAAGGGCGGCAAGGCGCTGATCCAGACGATCACCATCGACGAGAGCCGCTTCGATTATTATCGCCGCAGCGCGGATTTCATCCAGACCTATATTTTCCCGGGTGGCATGCTGCCGTCCGTCACGGTCTTCGAACGGGATGCGAAAGCTGCTGGTCTGGAGATCGGCGACCGTTTCCGCTTCGGCCGCGATTATGATCGCACCCTGATCGCCTGGGACCACGCCTTCACCGCTAACTGGCAGAAGATCGAGCCCTTGGGTTTTGACCGCCGCTTCTACCGCATGTGGCGGCTTTATCTGCATTACTGCGCGGTCGGCTTCCGTTTCGGACGCATCGACGTCGTGCAGTTCAGGCTGGACAAGCCAGCCTGAACAATTTTCCCATCTCAGGAAGGCGCCACTGGCTGTTGAACGGTCAGCGGAGCATCTTGCGCGTGAGCGCGAAGCGGAGCGAGTGGGGCAGGGCGTGCAGAAGCCGGATGGCAACTGCCATCTTCCAGGGGAAGATGATCTCGAATTTGCCCTTGGCCAGCCCCTTGGCGATCGTGTCCGCCGCTTCTTCCGACGAGACGAGGAAGGGCATCGGGAAGTCGTTCTTCTTGGTCAACGGCGTGTCGACGAAGCCTGGATTGATGATGGTGATCTTCACCCCGGACCGTTCGAGCTCCGGATAAAGCGCTTCGCACATCACGTTGAGAGCGGCCTTGGTCGCTCCATAAGTTGCCGCGCCGGGAAGGCCGACATAACCGGAGACCGAGGCCACCACCGCAATATGGCCGCTGCGCCGCGCCGTCATCGCGGGCATGACGGTTTCGAGGCATGACGCCGTGCCGAGCACGTTGAGCTCGAACATCTGCCGGGTGCGGGCGCTGTCGAAATCCTTCGCGTAATCGCGCGTGTAGGACCCGGCTGCGAAAACGGCGAGATCCACCGGTCCCATGTCGCTTTCGACCGCGGCGAAGACCTGCTTCACGGCCGCGGGGTCCGTCACGTCGAGAGGATAGACACCGATCTTGCCGGGATGGCTCGAAGCGAGTTCGGCAAGGGCATCTGCGCTCCGCGCGCTGACTGCAACCCGGTATCCATCTCGCAGCAGACGCTCTGCCAATGCTTTCCCGATGCCGGAGCTTGCCCCGGTAATCCATGCGATTTTGGTCATGATATCCTCTTGTTTTCTATTATGACCAATACGCTGCCAAATCAGACCCGGTTTATGCGGACCACGCGCGCAGGAGGGAAAGCCCCTGTTTCAGAAGCGATTCGGCCTTGTCCTTGTCGGCCGCTTCGACATAGCAGCGCATCTCCGGCGCATTACCGGACGGGCGGAAATGGATGACGCGGCCATCGCTCAACGTCACCCTCAGCCCGTCGATCTCGCTGACGCTCTGGACGGTCCCCAGCGGAGCAAGGAAGCCATCCAGCGTCTCCCGCGATCCCTTGAGTTCGGCCATCAGCGCAGTGCTGCGCTCGCTTGCATAGTTTTCCAGGCGATCACTGAGCGCCACGGGCAGGCTGAAGTCTTCAACGAGCGCCGAAAGGGTTACGCCTCTCTGTGCTGCCGTCCCGAGTGCGGCAAGTGCCGGCAAAAAACTGTCTCGCGTTGGAAGCGCGGCAATTCTCTTGCCCGAAATCTCGAAGTCCGATCCCAGCATCAGGCCGCCGTTTGCCTCGAAACCGATCACGCCTTGTTTCCCCTCCGCCAGCGCTTCCTCCATCGCCGCGATGACGAAGGGTGAGCCAACACGGGTGCGATGAACGGTGAAACTGCCGTCCTGCTCGAGCCCCGAATTCGAAGTCACGGGTGTCGCAACCATGCCGGCCTTGAGGAACCGGGCGGCGATGAGACCGAGGAGGTCGCCGCGCAGCGGCGTCCCCCGTTCATCGGCCACCAGGGGCCGGTCGCCATCGCCATCGGTGGACAGAAGGGCATCCAGCGCCAGTTCGTCCGCCCAGCGGGCGAGTTGCGAAACGGTATCCGGCGAGACGGCTTCGGTATCCACGGGGATGAATTGCTCGGAACGTCCGAGCGGAAAGACGGTCGCACCGCAATGCTCGAAGACCGTGACCAGCATGTCCCGGGCGACGGAGCTGTGCTGGTAGATGCCGATCCGTTTTCCTTTGAGAGCGTCGGCCGCCAGGATGCCGAGATTGCGGTCCACGAACAGTTTGGTCGCCTCGGCTTCGCGGTTTTCCGCTGACCCAGCCTCGACCCTGTTGGCTTCGGCATCGTCGGCCAATTCGCGCGCGAGGCGCGTGATGGCCTCTTCGTCGCTCTTGTTGACCTCGCCGTCGGGGCGATAGAACTTGATGCCGTTGCGGTCTGCCGGGATATGCGACCCCGTCACCATGATCCCCGCCGCGCCGATTGACGCGCCATAAAGCGCAAGAGCAGGCGTCGGTATCGTGCCGCAATCGATTGGCTGAAGGCCGAGGCGCTTGATCGCGGCCATGATGGTGCCGGCAATCTCCGGGCTGGATGGGCGGAAGTCGCGGGCAATGACGACAGGCGATCCTGGCTGCAGAGCGCCGCTGTCCAGCATGTGGCGGGCGAAGGCGGTAGAGTACAGCGCAGATACGGAGCCGACCAGATCCGTCGACAATCCTCTCAAGCCACTCGTTCCAAACTTCACCGACATGCAAGCCTCCTGATTATCCTTGATCAAAGGGCCTTATATGGGCCGACGTCCGCCTGCATCAAGCAGAAGCGTTCGTGGGGCCGTCGAGAATGAAGGGAGCTAAAAATGCAAAGAGCCTGGCGCGGGAGGAGGATGCGCCAGGCTCTTAAACTTGATCGGCAATTGGGAGGAGGAGGAGTATTGCCGATCCTACCGAGCGGCACTGGGAGGAGGAGTGCGCCGCTTCGATGCTTTTGTTATATTCATATCGCTTTGACCTGCCAATCATTGTTGTTGCAACGCAGCAGTGCGTTTGATGCATGGCTCGTTCGGTTTCAGGCCTTCGCGCTTTCCAATGAACCGAAAACATCCGCCTAAAGCCTTCGTTTTCGCGCGTTTCCGCGGGCGCTGAAGCGCGTTTGATCAGCATTTAATCAACTTGAGCCGGTGCCCGTGTTCTTTGCATGCATCCATCACAGGGCTGTGATCTCTGGCACCGGAATGGGAGAGACGTTGCGGTTCCGCGGTCGCAGGTGGTCTTGCTGAGATCATTCGGCTATAGGGGCAGAAACGATCAGAGAGTGCCGGAGGCCGAGATGAGCAAGATTCGCTACCACGAAGAAGATATCTCCGCCGAGGACGCCGCCCGTTATGCAGATGCAATCGCAATCGATACGGAAACGCTAGGTCTCGTCCCGCGCCGCGACCGGCTCTGCGTTGTTCAACTCTCGCCGGGCGATGGCACGGCAGATGTCATTCGCATCCGCGCCGGCCAGACCGAAGCGCCCAATCTTGAGGCTATGCTCTCTGACGCCGCGCGGACGAAGATCTTTCATTACGGTCGTTTCGACATCGCTGTCCTCTTCCAGACCTTCGGCGTCACCACGACGAACGTCTTCTGCACGAAGATCGCGTCGCGATTGACGCGGACCTATACCGACAGACACGGGCTGAAGGACAATCTGAAGGAGATGCTGGAGATCGATATCTCCAAGGCACAGCAGTCTTCAGATTGGGCCGCCGAGACCTTGAGCCAGGCGCAGCTCGAATACGCAGCCTCCGATGTGCTTTATCTGCATGCCCTGCGCGACAAGCTCATGCACCGCCTCGTGCGGGATGGACGGCTGGAGCATGCCGAGGCCTGTTTCCAGTTCCTGCCGACCCGCGCGAAGCTGGACTTGCTGGGCTGGGAAGAGACCGACATCTTCGCCCATAGCTGAGCCGGCGACGCCGCCACTCCTCTTATCAACTGTGACATGAGTTGACGCTCTAGTCCTTGCTCTTCCTCGTGATGCCGACACGCGCCATCACCTCTTTCGGAATCTGGTACCGGCGGACCATGTCCGTCTGATTGCGCAGCCCGCAAAGCTCGCGCTGGATTGTCAGCCCAAAGACGGCATCGGCGGCAGCATCGATAAGGGGATCGCGTAAAGCTCCGTCTTCATCGCGTGCCGCCTCCAGACGAAGAAGAGCCTCCTCGAGCTTTCGGCCTGCCCGCGCCAGGGCATCGGCCTTTTCCCCGGCAAGCTCGATTTCGAGCGGGCTCATCATGTCTTTCGCAGACGGAGACAGCAGTGAAGCCGGAGGTCTGAAACTCATCCCTACATCTCATCGATGAGAATTGGTGAACACGACGCGACATCTGCCAAGGTTTCATTAACCGAGACTTCGCATCATCGCTCCCAGAAAAATCGGTAGCGAAACGGGCTTTTCAAGTCGCCCGTTTCCATAAAGGCGTTGATCAGGCGACCATGACGGAAGCAACCAGGAACCTCCTAGACTCGGTATCGCGTAATCCATCCACCTATGACCTCGACCTGATCGAAATCCCTGTCGATACAGACGAAAGCGAAGAGGAAGGCCCGCGCTATGCGCCGGCCAATTGGTTGGACGCCTTCATCGTCGATGAACGCAGCCGTTCGGACGAGGCATTCGGCGAGCGCGTTCCGGTGCCCTCGGATGAGGCCGGCCTCTACCCACGGTTCATGCGCCTCGTCGACTGATCAGCGAGGCTGGCTGGCCGCCGTCGCTCTGTCCCGGATCTCGTCCAGGCTCCAGTCCACCAGCAATTCTCCATCTTGCCAGACGGGCCGCAGCAGGTTCTCCCGGCTGCCCAGATCTTCCAGGGGCACCGTCGCGATATCGTAGCCGTCGGCGATAGCCGCCACACGACCGGCCATGGGCGTCTTCTCCTGCGGATTGCTAGGACGCCGTGCAACGGGGCGCCACGCCCCGTCTGCATCCTGAACGGCGCTCGTGCGCATCGTGAACGACATGGTGTCGCGATTGATCTTGTGCAGCAGGCCCGACCCCATGCCGAAGGCGATGTTCTCGGCGGAAAAGCCCATGCCCTCGAGCCGGCCGAGGATCATCTGGATGTCCTGGATCGAAACCCCGTCGGCCTGCAGGACGCGGACATTACCGTCGAGAACCTTGAAGCCCTTGCCATTGAGCCGCGTGCCGAAAGCGTAAGCCAGCTGCGCCACGACCTGGACGGGGGTGTCGATCGGATCACCGCTGTCGGGGCGCACGACGAGAACGCCGCCCGCGGCGCGAACCTTGGTCTGCAGCTTCTTGCCCCAGATTTCCGTGACGGCGTTGTGCAGATCGAAGCTGTCGGAGACGACCGAATAACCGCCGGCCTCGGCGAAATTGTCGATCATGTTGGAATAGGCTTCGACTTCCTGCGTCTGCCCCCAGGCAAGAATCGTCCCGTGCTCCGCCGCCGGGATGGAGTGGGCTGGCATGGTGCTCTTGTAGACACGTCGCGCCTGCAAAATGGCCGGCAGCGAGTCCGACGTCTGGAAATGAACGAGATGGGCTGCACCCCCAAGCGCCGCCTGCTCGACGCTCGATGTGCTGCGGCAGCCGTAGTCGCTGATGCGGCTTGGCTGCAGCCCCACGGGATCGTCGGTCGTCCGGTCGAGGAAAGGCTGGATTGCCAGCCGAAGGCGCCAGGCCGTGGTGGCGACGGTCGAGGGATACCAGACCGCCCGCAAAAGCGCGGTTTCCATGTAGGACGTCAGCCACGGCACCAGCGGATCCGTATTGACCACCTGCATCACCGGCACGCCACGGCGGATCGCCGTGCCCTCGGCAAGGGCTTCGATCCGAAGCGGCAGGTAGCCGCCATGCGCCTTCAGGATGCGCTCCCAGCCTGCGCGGTCGAAGGGTTGGCCATGGGCTGCGGCAATGTCCTCCGCCTCGTCTATGTCGCCCCGTGTAATCGGAGAGGAGAGATAGTCCTTGAGGAACATCTGCAGCCCAAAAAACATCACCTCGGGACGGAAGGAATTGCCACGCGTGGTGACGAAGGCGCTGACGGCGCGGGTGTCCTTCGGATACTGCAGAAAGACGCCGAGCTTGTAGCTGTCCGTGTTCAGGAGAAGATTGCGTGTCATGCCTGCGCCTGTCGTTTTTCCATCCGGCGACGGTCTGCCGCCTTCTCCATGATGCACGCCAATCTATGCGCGAGGCTGGTGTCTCTTCGCTTCCTGTCGCGATTAGCAATTGATTAACCATATCGAGCGACGATAGCCGATCGGTGCCGGCTGCAAGGTCCCATCCTGGCAAAGCCTCGCCGTCGTCGTGAGTTTGTCCCGGCGTCATAACAAGAGGCACCAGAACCGGAGAGGTCGCCCATGCTTCCTCCAGTCCTTGCGTCAACGAATTCATATCCCGCAACGACCGATGCGCGTGCGCGCCCGGATCAGTCGGCTGCGCCCCGTGCAACAGCCACGGCAACGCCGCAAGCACCGGTCCTTGCTCAAGAAGCTGCCGTTGCCGGTCAGCTCAACATCATGCTGCTGTCCGGTCCCGAACGCATGTCGCAGAACCTGGCGACCCTGGCGGAGGTCTTGGGCTCGGCGCTCAAGATCGAGCGGCGGACGGATGAGACCCTTTCGGATTACATGGGCCGGTTGATCGAGGGGATCGCGGCCCTTCCAGCGGCCGATCGGCTGAAACTGCAAAGACTTCTGGCGCAGTCTTTCGCCGGTCTGCAGCTCAGAACATTGCTGGAAGCCATGGCGAGCCCATCCGGGCCGGAACGCGCCACCCTGGCGCTTTATCTGGAGCTCTACCGGCAAACCGATCGCGACGGCGCCGCGCGCTCCGTGATCTCCTCCTATCGCGAACTTTCAGGCGAAAGCCGTTCCACTGATCCGGCCGTAGCGCGGCGCATCGCAGCGAATGATGGCGGCCGACCAACATTGCCCGGCAGCCCCGCGTCCGATCAAAGGCCGGCCCAGGTTTCGCAGGCAGCGCCACTGACTGAGGCTCGAACGCTTGACGGTGGAAACGCCGATGCCGATTCGCCGGATGCGCCTCTTGCGCGGCCGCATCCCCCGGATGCTGCCCGCGTGCAGCGAACCAGCGCAATATCTACCTCTCAATCGTTTGCCGGCCAGGAGCCGCCGGGGGAAAGTTCAAGAACCGCGGCAGAGCCTGCGTCCCCTGCAGCGCGCGAGAGCGCCCGAATGAGCGGCGACGGTGTTTCAAGACAAGCACTACCCGGCGCCTCTGCGCGTCCAGAGGCGCCCGCTGTCAATCCCAAGCTGGACACAGCCCCGGCAGCGCCGCGCAATGCCGTTGCCGACCTTCCCCTTGAGACGGATACCGGCGACGCCTCAGCACCAGAGGGCCGGGCAGCAGCCGCACTCGTTCCCGTCACCATCCCCGCGCCGGGGCAACCGTCGCAGACGCTGCCATCCTCCTGGCTTGCGGAGCTCCTGGATACCGATTTCGTCCGGGCGCTCCTGCAACTGAAGACACTGCCCGCTGATACAAGGCAGGGGACACCGGCAGGCAGTCTTCCGGGTTCTCCGGAACAGGCGATGGCCGCCCCTGGCACTGACGCAGAAGCTGCGGCCATACGCGCCGAAACGGCGGCCGATGCGTCTCAGCCATTCGATCCCGCGTCTCGTGAGGCCGCTGAAGAACGCAGTGTACCATTACCTGTGGCGCTGCCGGAGCAGGCTGCGATCCGCCCCACCCTGTCGCGCGAGGGCCTGCCGCTGCCCTTCATCTCCTACCTGATCGACGACGATTTCGAGGTCGGCGAAGTCGAAGAGGAGGAGGAAAGACCGGGTCACGATCAGGACAGTGGCGAGGACGATGAGGCGCACGACCCCGCGCCCTCCGAAGAGCCCGCCGACGAAGAGGGTGAGGGGAGTGATGAAGTCGAAGCGGCGCTTGCCGTGCCCACCGACTCGCTGATCGCCACCGAAGAGCTCGCACAGGGTGCCACCGCGCAAGCCGCCCTGCCGTCGCCGACCGATAGCCCCTTCGGCCTCCAGACCGAACCCGCGCATCAGCTATATCTCCGGATGGCCGGTCTCACCTGATCCCATTGGTTCAAAAGAAAAACCCGCCGGAATTGCTCCCGGCGGGTTCTTTCATTCACTCAACAGCGAGGATTAGTCGTTGTTGCGGTTCTTCAGGGCTGCACCCAGGATGTCGCCGAGCGAAGCGCCCGAGTCGGACGAACCGAACTGAGCAACGGCTTCCTTCTCTTCTGCGATCTCGAGAGCCTTGATCGACAGCATGACCTTGCGGTCCTTCTTTGAGAAGTTGGTGACGCGGGCGTCGACAACCTGACCGACCGAGAAACGCTCCGGACGCTGATCGTCACGATCGCGGGCCAGGTCGTTGCGGCGGATGAAGGACGTGATGTCCTCGTGGTTGACCAGCTTCACTTCGATGCCGCCATCGTTGATGCCGATGACCTCGCACGAAACGACGGCGTTCTTGCGCAGGTCGCCGGAAGCGGCGGCATCACCGACCGAGTCCTTGCCGAGCTGCTTGATGCCGAGCGAGATGCGTTCCTTCTCGACGTCGACGTCGAGAACGACAGCCTTGACCACGTCACCCTTGTTGTACTCTTCGATGACCTGTTCGCCCGGACGGTTCCAGTCGAGATCCGAGAGGTGAACCATGCCGTCAACGTCGCCTTCGAGGCCGATGAACAGGCCGAATTCGGTCTTGTTCTTGACTTCGCCTTCGACTTCAGTGCCGGCCGGGTGGCTGAAGGCAAATGCCTGCCACGGGTTCTCCAGGGTCTGCTTGAGACCGAGCGAGATACGGCGCTTCGACGGATCGACTTCGAGAACGACGACGTCGACGTCCTGCGTGGTCGAAAGGATCTTGCCGGGATGAACGTTCTTCTTCGTCCAGGACATTTCCGAGATGTGGATCAGGCCTTCGATGCCCGGCTCCAGCTCGACGAATGCACCGTAGTCGGTGATGTTCGTGACGGTACCGGAGATCTTCTTGCCAACCGGGTACTTGGCAGCGATGCCATCCCACGGATCCGACTCGAGCTGCTTCATGCCGAGCGAGATGCGGTGGGTTTCCTGGTTGATGCGGATGATCTGAACCTTGACCGACTGGCCGATGGACAGGATTTCCGAAGGATGGTTGACGCGGCGCCATGCCATGTCGGTGACGTGCAGCAGGCCGTCAATGCCGCCGAGGTCAACGAACGCACCGTAATCGGTGATGTTCTTGACGACGCCGTCAACAACCTGGCCTTCTTCGAGGTTCTGAACGATTTCAGAACGCTGCTCGGCGCGGCTTTCTTCGAGAACCGTACGACGCGAAACAACGATGTTGCCGCGACGCTTGTCCATCTTGAGGATTTCGAAGGGCTGCGGGTTGTGCATCAGCGGGGTGACGTCGCGGATCGGACGGATGTCGACCTGCGAACGCGGCAGGAAGGCAACGGCGCCGTCGAGGTCAACCGTGAAGCCGCCCTTGACCTGGTTGAAGATAACGCCTTCAACGCGCTCGCCAGCTTCGAACTTGGCTTCGAGCTTGATCCAGCTTTCTTCGCGACGCGCCTTTTCGCGCGACAGAACAGCTTCGCCGAGAGCGTTTTCGATGCGCTCGACGTAAACTTCAACTTCGTCGCCGACCTTGAGCGTGCCGTCCTTGGCACGGGCGCCGAATTCCTTCAGCGCGATGCGGCCTTCGACCTTGAGGCCGACGTCAACGATCGCGACGTCCTTCTCGATAGCCGTGACGATGCCCTTGGCAACATAGCCTTCGGCCAGGTCGGTCTTGGCAAAGGATTCCTCGAGGAGGGCTGCAAAGTCCTCGCGCGACGGGGTAGAAACAGACATGAAATCTCCTAGTCGCATCCATCTGGATGCGTGAGCGCCGGGGGTTGGTGTTGATCTTGGCCGGCAACCGATCCGCTCTTCTCGAAGAGCAATTCCGGCGCGGGGACTGGATGTCGGCCCTCAGGCTCCGGCTTTGGCCGGGTCCTAATCACTTCATTTCGTCAGGGCAGCGTCGATCAATGCCTTCGCCGCCAAGAATGCGGCCTCTATACTCATTTCGGAAGTATCTAGCAAGTGCGCGTCATCCGCTGGTTTCAAGGGGCTGTCGGCCCGTCCCATGTCACGCTCGTCCCGCTTCTTCACATCGGCGAAGATCGCGTCGAAGTCGGCGCTCTCGCCCTTGCCCAGGATCTCGTCATATCGGCGCTTCGCCCGCACTTTCGGAGAAGCGGTCACATAGAGCTTCACCGGGGCCTCGGGGCAGACGACGGTGCCGATGTCGCGACCGTCGAGCACGGTGCCGGGTGCTCGTTTCGAAAACGCCCTTTGTGCCTCAACCAGCGCCCGGCGCACGGAGGGCATGACCGCAATCTTCGAGGCCGCCTCGCCGATGGCATGGGCAGACAGCACGTCACGATCGAGGCCGGCGAGCTCCACGGCGAGCGCCATGCGCTCGGCAACTGCCTCGTTGTCGAGCGGCAGCCCGGCATCGAGAAGGGCCTTGGCCGTTGCGCGATAGGTGAGGCCGGTATCGAGATGGTGATAGCCATAGGTCTCGGCAATCCGTCGCGACAGCGTTCCCTTGCCGGCCGCGGCCGGCCCGTCGATGGCAATGATCATGAAGCTCTCTTTGCGTTGCGTGCGGTGACAGTCTGATACAAAGCTTGGCCCCGCTTGCCAAGCAAGCTCAGACGAGCCGCCGCCGGAGCCCCGGTCAGCACCATCCCGCACGCTCGGGGAGGTGGCACAACATCAACCGCTTTTCTGTCGCAGTTTGCCTTTGACAGACGCTGTGCCAGCGATTAAGGGGACCGACTACAGTTTGGCCGGCCTCGCGCCGGGCGCTAGGCGTATGCCCTTATTCTTCACGACTTCATGAGGCTTTGACAGTGGCAAAGGCAGAACTTGGAACGAAACGCACTTGCCCCGACACCGGCAAGAAATTCTACGACCTGAACAAGGACCCGATCGTGTCGCCGTACACGGGCAAGTCCTGGCCGCTTTCCTATTTCGAGGAAACCTCGGTCGCAGCCATCATGGAAAAGGCTGAGGAAGAGGACGTCGCGGAAGTCGATACCGAAAACACCGATGTCGAGCTCGTCTCGCTCGAGGACGCCGACGATTCCTCCAGCGGTGACGACATTCCGGACATGGGCGACGATGACGTCGAAATCGACGGCGACGACGACGATACCTTCCTGGAAGCCGACGAAGATGATGACGACGACGACATGTCCGGTCTCATCGGCGTGACCGGCGACGACGACGAAGTCTGATATTTCAAGGATTTCGAGCCCGGGCCTAAAAAAATGCCCGGGCTTTCATTTTTCGGCTTGCCATCTCCGATTACCGGAAGTATCAAGCCGCCACCCCGACGGAAGCAGCGCTTTCAAGGGGTTCCCGGAGCCGGAAGTTACCCGGTACCCTGATGGGGCTATAGCTCAGCTGGGAGAGCGCTTGCATGGCATGCAAGAGGTCAGCGGTTCGATCCCGCTTAGCTCCACCATTTTCCCGCAAGATATAATTTATTCAAGAAAAACATCCGCTTAGCGGATTGCCTACCCGGCATTCTGACCAAGCATTCTGACCAATTTCTTGCGGCGTTCTCGTTTTCAATAGATCAATGTTGTCATGTCGCTGCAAGAGCAGTCAGGCGCGACCTATCCACCTGTGAATTTTTAACAGCTTCGTGCCCGTTGTAGGCAGACGGAACGCCTGTAGCGATAGACGCCAACTTCGCCCTCACTAGACTGCATCTGTCTTTTTTGAAGGAGCGATCGAAGCGATGACGGTAAGGCCCCGTGGGAAGTCCTGGCAAGCAACGATAATCTACAATGGGAAAAGACATCGACGCGATTTCCCCACTCGAGAGGAAGCTGAACAGTGGGAGTTGAACTCGCTGCTTGCTTTGGCCGCAGGGGGGCAAGTCAATCCAGCCCGGGCAAGGAATTTCAAAATCACACTGGGTGATCTGCTTACAGACGTGTCTTTTCGCGTTTGGAGCAGAAAGAAATCGTCGAAGGCTCTCATACGTAACGGGCAAGAAGTCGTCGAAATCCTAGGCGCCGACCGGCTGGTGAGAACTCTCTGTACTGCAGATGCGCATAAAGTCAGAACGTTGTTGATGCTGAAGGGAGTGTCGGACGCCACCATCAACCGCAAGCTCGCGGCGCTGTCCGTATTGTTTCGAGAGGCCTTAGATCTCGGATACATTGCGAAGAAGCCGAAGGTGGGCAGGACACCCGAGCGGAACCACAGGAAACGGTACTACCGCCCTGATGAAGAAGCCGCGATGTTGGCTTGGTGCGACTTGATGGGAGACCGCACACTTCGGGATTACATCGTTTACTCCATCGATACCGGCTTCCGTCAGGGTGAGGTTCTTAAGCAGACCGTGTCCAATATTGACGGTTCCTCGATATGGGCTCTGAACACCAAGAATGGAGATGACAGGCTAGTGCCGCTTTCCGAGCGAGCGTTGGAGATCGTTCAGCGGAGAGCTCGATACCTGAATCCGGATCAGCTCCTATTTTGACCTGAGACCCGACTTCCCTCCAGATTTCGGGAGAGTCTTGGGTTTTCAATC
>DAMDHD010000018.1:0-11971 GCA_032102365.1 Allorhizobium sp. CTOTU50464
GTAGCCGCCGTCGTAACCGCCGCCGCCGTAGCTGTCGCCACCGAAGTCGTTGCCACCGCGCGAGGCGCCGCCGCCATCACCGCGACCGCCGAGCATGGTCAGATTGCCGTTGAAGCCCTGCAGCACCACTTCGGTGGAGTAACGGTCATTGCCGTTCTGGTCCTGCCACTTGCGGGTCTGCAGTTGGCCCTCGACATAAACCGTCGAGCCCTTCTTCAGATACTGTTCGGCGACCTTGCAGAGACCTTCGTTGAAGATGACGACCTGATGCCACTCGGTCTTTTCCTTGCGCTCGCCGCTGTTCTTGTCGCGCCAGCTTTCAGACGTCGCAATGCGCAGGTTGGCGATCGGTCGGCCGTCCTGGGTCCGGCGGATTTCGGGATCGGCTCCGAGATTGCCGATCAGAATGACCTTGTTGACGCTACCAGCCATGACACTCACCTTACTGCCGCGCCGCCGCGGCGTTCAAATTCCAATCAAATGCCACCTTATCCCATCCGCTGCAGCGATTGGGCGATGACCGGCTTAAATCCACAGCGAAAATGTTCTTTATTTGTTCTAGTATTTCTCTATGATCCTGTCAACAGAATCGAAATTCCACAACGGTTGCGCCTTGTGCCTCGACTCAAGGGCTGCGTTCACTACATAAGGACAGTTCTCCCAGGAACAGTCCCCTTCCCTTTGCCGATCAGAGCCTGACATGAGCGAACTCAAGACCATTTCCATCCGTGGCGCGCGCGAGCATAATCTCAAGGGCATCGACCTCGATCTGCCGCGCAACAGCCTGATCGTGATGACCGGGCTTTCCGGCTCGGGCAAGTCGTCGCTCGCCTTCGACACGATCTATGCCGAGGGGCAGCGGCGTTACGTCGAGAGCCTTTCGGCCTATGCCCGCCAGTTCCTCGAAATGATGCAGAAGCCGGACGTTGACCAGATCGAGGGACTGTCCCCGGCGATCTCGATCGAGCAGAAGACGACTTCGCGGAACCCGCGCTCGACGGTCGGCACTGTCACCGAAATCTACGACTACATGCGTCTCCTGTTTGCGCGCGTCGGCATTCCCTATTCGCCGGCGACGGGCCTGCCGATCGAGAGCCAGACGGTGAGCCAGATGGTCGACCGGATCCTGGCGCTGGAGGAAGGCACGCGCCTCTATATCCTCGCGCCGATGATCCGCGGCCGCAAGGGCGAGTACAAGAAGGAACTCGCCGAGCTGATGAAGAAGGGGTTTCAGCGCGTCAAGATCGACGGGCAGTTCTATGAGATCGCCGAGGCCCCGACGCTCGACAAGAAATACAAGCATGACATCGACGTGGTGGTCGACCGCATGGTGGTGCGCCCTGACATTGCAAGCCGCCTGGCTGACAGTCTGGAGACCTGCCTGCGGCTCGCCGACGGTCTGGCCGTTGCCGAATATGCCGACAAGCCGCTGCCGCCGGAGGAAACCGCGGCTGGCGGTTCGGCCAACAAGTCCTTGAACGAAACACATGAGCGCGTGCTGTTCTCGGAGAAGTTCGCCTGCCCGGTTTCCGGCTTCACCATTCCGGAGATCGAACCGCGGCTCTTCTCCTTCAACAATCCCTTCGGCGCCTGCCCGACCTGCGATGGTCTGGGCAGCCAGCAGAAGATCGACGAGGCACTGATCGTGCCCGAGGCCAATCGCAAGCTGAATGACGGCGCGATCGCGCCCTGGGCCAAGTCGAGCTCGCCCTATTACAACCAGACGCTCGAAGCCCTCGGCAAGGCCTTCGGCTTCAAGCTGACGTCGAAATGGTCCGATCTTTCGGAGGCGGCGCAGAAGGCGATCCTGCACGGCACGGAAGAGAAGATCGACTTCCATTATGCCGACGGTGCGCGCTCCTACACGACGACCAAGACCTTCGAAGGCATCGTGCCTAACCTCGAGCGGCGCTGGAAGGAGACCGACAGCGCCTGGGCGCGCGAGGAAATCGAGCGCTTCATGTCCGCCGCCCCCTGCCCGGCGTGCAACGGCTTCCGCCTGAAGCCGGAGGCGCTGGCGGTCAAGATCAATGGCTTGCATATCGGCCAGGTGACCGACATGGCGATCCGCAATGCGGGTGCCTGGTTCGAGGATCTGCCGGCCACGCTCACCGACAAACAGAACGAGATCGCTGTCCGCATCTTGAAGGAAATCCGGGAACGCCTGCGCTTCCTCAACGATGTCGGGCTCGACTATCTCTCGATGTCGCGCAATTCCGGCACGCTGTCGGGCGGCGAAAGCCAGCGCATTCGTCTGGCATCGCAGATCGGTTCGGGCCTGACGGGCGTCCTCTACGTGCTCGACGAGCCGTCGATCGGCCTGCATCAGCGCGACAATGCCCGGCTTCTCGATACGCTGAAGCACCTGCGCGACATCGGCAATACCGTGATCGTCGTCGAGCATGACGAGGATGCGATCCTGACGGCCGACTATGTCGTCGACATCGGGCCGGCGGCCGGCATTCATGGCGGTCAGGTCATCGCGCAAGGGGCGCCGCAGGACATCATGGCCAATCCGAAGTCGCTGACGGGCAAATACCTGACCGGCGAATTGGGTGTCAGCGTTCCCGCCCAGCGGCGCAAGCCGAAGAAGGGCCAGCAGATCAAGGTGGTCGGCGCCAAGGGCAACAACCTGAAGAACGTGACGGCCTCGATCCCGCTCGGGGTGTTCACGGCGGTGACCGGAGTCTCGGGTGGCGGCAAGTCGACCTTCCTGATCGAAACGCTCTACAAGGCGGCGGCGCGGCGCGTCATGGGTGCGCGCGAAAATCCGGCCGAACACGAGCGCATCGACGGTTTCGAATTCATCGACAAGGTGATCGATATCGACCAGTCGCCGATCGGGCGCACGCCACGCTCGAACCCGGCCACCTATACCGGCGCCTTCACGCCGATCCGCGACTGGTTCACCGGTCTGCCGGAGGCCAAGGCGCGCGGCTATCAGGCCGGTCGCTTCTCCTTTAACGTCAAGGGCGGCCGTTGCGAGGCCTGCCAGGGCGATGGTGTGATCAAGATCGAGATGCACTTCCTGCCGGATGTCTATGTCACCTGCGACGTCTGCCACGGCAAACGCTACAATCGCGAGACGCTCGACGTCACCTTCAAGGGCAAGTCGATCGCCGACGTGCTCGACATGACGGTCGAGGAAGGTGTGGAGTTCTTCCAGGCGGTGCCAGCGGTGCGCGACAAGCTGCAGGCGCTCTATGACGTCGGTCTCGGCTATATCAAGGTCGGCCAGCAGGCGAATACGCTGTCGGGTGGCGAGGCGCAGCGCGTCAAGCTCGCCAAGGAGCTGTCGAAGCGCTCGACCGGCCGGACGCTCTACATCTTGGACGAACCGACCACCGGCCTGCATTTCCACGATGTGGCGAAGCTTCTGGAAATGCTGCAGGAACTGGTCAATCAAGGCAACAGCGTCGTGGTCATCGAGCACAATCTCGAGGTCATCAAGACCGCGGATTACATCCTCGACTTCGGCCCCGAAGGCGGCGATGGCGGCGGCCAGATCGTCGCCCAGGGTACGCCGGAAGAGGTGGTCAAGGTCGAGGCGTCCTATACCGGACAGTTCCTCAAGGAGCTTCTGGAACGGCGCCCGGTGAAGAAGGTGCAGGCGGCGGAGTGACTTTGGTGAGCGACACCCTGCAGCGCATTGTCCAGCTGGTTGGTGACAAGAAGCTGCGGGTTTCCGCTCATGCGCTGGAGAGGCTGCTAGGCTACCGTCTCCCTATTGAGCCCCTGATCGATGGAATATCGGGCGCCGTCCTGGTTGAGGATTATCCGGACTATTTTAAGGGACCCGCCGTGTTGGTTTTGCAGTTCGATGAGGCTGGAGAGCCAATTCATCTGGTCTGGGGGCTCCCGGCAGGTGCGCTAGAGCCTGCGGTGCTCGTGACGGTCTATCGGCCCGATCCGGACCGCTGGACGGACAATTATTCCAGGAGGAATGCTGGATGATCACATCATTGCACATGGTTCGGGAAGGCGATCTCGCGGTCGAGGTGTCCGTCGCCATGGATGACGCCGCGGGATCGTGGGGAACCAGCGCAGGGCTGGACGAAATCCGTAAATTGGACCGAGCGAGAGACGCGCTGCGACGGGGGGATCTGCCAGCGGCTGCTCGCGAGGGCCGCGTCTATCGGCTGGTTCTGCAAGATGTCGACCAGGCGGCTGGATTTGGCGAAACCGAACAGGATGTATGGCAACCATGACCAAATCAGGCACGATCCGCACGGGCATGGGCGGCTGGACCTTCGATCCGTGGGACGACAGTTTCTATCCGTCCGACCTGCCGAAGAAGCGCCAGTTGGAATATGCGAGCCGGCAGCTGACGGCGATTGAAGTGAACGGCACCTATTATTCCAGCCAGAAGCCGGCGACCTTTGCGAAATGGGCATCGGACGTGCCGGAGAATTTCGTCTTCTCGCTCAAGGCCAGCCGGTTTTGCACCAACCGCAAGATCCTGGCGGAGGCCGGGCCTTCGATCGAGAAGTTCGTGCATCAGGGTATCGAGGAGCTCGGGCCGCATCTGGGGCCGATCCTCTGGCAGTTCATGGGGACGAAGAAGTTCGAGCCTAACGACTTCGAGGCCTTCCTCGAGCTCCTGCCCAAGACGCTGAACGGGCAGCCGCTTCGGCATGTGGTCGAGCCACGGCATGAGAGCTTCCAGGTGCCGGAATTCATCGACATGCTGCGCCGGCATGGTGTGGCGGCCGTCTGTGCCGATCATCACGACTATCCGATGTTTGCAGACCCAACGGCAGACTTCGTCTATGCCCGCCTGCAAAAGGGCGACGACGAAACGCCGACCTGCTATCCGCCGAAGGAGATCGATGCATGGGCGAAGCGGCTGAAAACCTACGCAGCCGGCGGTGTTCCTGACGATCTGCCGCTGGTCGCGAAGGAAAGCCCGGCCGAGCAGAAACGGCACGACGTCTTCGCCTTCTTCATCTCGGGCGGCAAGGTCAATGCGCCGCGAGGCGCTGTCGAGCTGCAGCAACGCGTCGGGTGATCTGCTTGGCGCTGACGCTCACCAATTTGTGACATTGGCGAAACTGGACTAGGCTCGGTCGCAGAGTCGCGGTCGCGACCGCATTCTGGACCGGCATGCTTCCCTCTTTGGACGTGCGCGTCCAGAGTTCAGGAGTTCGGGGCACTTCCATGTCGGGCATCGCCGTTTTCATTCATCTGGCTGGCGCCGTCGCGCTGCTCCTCTGGGCGACCCGCATGGTTCGCACCGGGATCGAGCGGGCCTATGGCGGCGTGTTGAAGGACAAGCTGCGCCATGCGGTGGGCAACCGGTTCTCCGCGGCCTTTGCCGGCTTTCTCTTTGCCGTGGCGCTGCAGAGTGCGACGGCGGTCGCGCTGATCGTGGCTTCGTTCTCGGCGGCCGGCTATGTGCTGCCGGCGATCGGCGTGGCGACGCTGCTCGGGGCCGATTTCGGCTCTGCCTTCGTCGTGCGGATTCTGCGCTACGATCTCTCCCTGCTGGTTCCGGTGCTGTTGCTTGCGGGCACGGTTGCCTTTCGCGCCTCGGAAGCACGCGGCTGGCGGCAGCTCGGCCGGATCCTCTTCGGGCTCGGGCTGCTTCTGCTGTCGCTGCGCCTCATCGGCGAGGCCTCGGAGCCGCTTCGCGAGAGCCGTATCCTGCCGGTGCTCTTCAATTACCTCGCCAGCGACTGGATTTCGGCGTTTGCGCTAGCAGCCCTTCTCGCCTGGGCTTTCCATTCCAGTGTGGCAGCCGTGCTGCTCGTGGCCTCACTGGCGGACAAACACCTGCTGCCGGATGCGCTGATCATTCCGCTGGTGCTCGGCATCAATTTTGGTGCGGCGATCATTGCAGCTCTTCTGACCAAGAATGCCGAGGCCAATGCGCGAATCGTGCCGCTCGGCAATGTCGTGATCCGTGGCCTGATGACGCTGATCGCGCTTGCAGCTCAGTTTGCCTTTGCGCTGAGCCCGACTGTCTTCTCGACCCAACCCGGCGATTCCGTCGTTCTTGCCCATCTGGCACTGAACGGGGCGGTTCTGGTTCTGGGGCTGCCCTTTGCGGGCCTCGTCGCTGCGACCCTTGAGCGGCTTCTTGCGCGCACGGATGATCGCGCGGCCAATGACGACCGGCTTTCTGCACTCAACATTGCCGATCTTGCGAACCCGCAACAGGCGATTTCCAACGCAACGCGGGAAGTGCTGGCCGTCTGTGACAAGACGGAGGTGATGCTGAACGGGATCTTCGATCTGTTCGAGCGCTGGGATCCGAAGAAGACGCAGCGCATCGAGACGCTGGATGACCAGATCGACACGATCCATCGGGACATCAAGTTCTACCTCGCCCGCATCTCGGAAACCGCGCTGGATCAGGCCTCTGCCGCGCAGTGCCAGAACCTGCTGGGGGCGACGATCAAGATCGAACAGGCCGCCGACATCATCTCGCAGAACATGCTGACCCGGGCGCGCAAGAAGAACGAGCGCAACGTGGCCTTCTCGGCGGAGGGCTGGGCGGAACTCTGTGCCATGCACAACGAGGTGCTGCAGAACGCGCATCTCGCCTTCAATCTTCTGGTGACCCGCGATCTCCAGCATGCCCGCCAGCTCGTGGCGCGCAAGGAAGCGATCCGGATGCTGGTAAAGACCAGCGAGGAGAGCCATCTGCAGCGTCTGCGGCAGGGCAATGCGGCAAGCTTCGAGTCGAGCTCGCTGCATATCGACACGATGCGTGACCTCAAGGAGATCAACTCGCTCTTCGTCTCGATCGCCTATCCGCTGCTCGAGGGTGAAGGCCTGCTGCGACGCAGCCGTCTGGTTCAGCCAGCGGAGTTATAAGCCGTTCTGTCAGTCTAGTCTGACATGGGACACGAGATCTTCCGCCGTCATGCCCTGCCCTGCCCGTGAGGCTGCCAGGCCATGCAGGTGGACACCGGCGCAGGCAGCCTCGAAGGCGGCCATGCCGTTTGCGATCCTGGCCCCGATAATCCCGGCCAGGACGTCGCCGGACCCCGCCGTCGCCAGGGAGGGGGGGGCCTCCTCTTCGATCGCGGCCCGGCCATCGGGCGCGGCGATGACGGTGTCGGCGCCCTTGTAGACTACGATGCCTCCGATCGCCCGCGCGGCAGCGATCGCCTTCTCAACCTTCCCTAGATTCTCCTCGGATGCGATATCCGGGAAGAGCCTGAGGAACTCGCCCTCATGCGGGGTCACGACGAGCCGGGGCTCTTCGCCGGAAAAGGCGGCCGAGAGTTCGGCTGACTTTCCCTTGAAAGCCGAAATGCCATCGGCATCGAGGACGAGGCTCCGGCCGGCTTCTCCCAGCATGAGCGCGGAGCGACGCGCGCGATCGAGATCCCCAAAACCCGGTCCGAGCACGAAGGTGGAGCGGCGGCTGTCTTCGAGCCACGAGGAGAGGTCTTGCGCCGTATCCAGCCGTGTGAGCATTACCGCCGTCAGATGTCCAGCATTGATGGACAAGGCCGAGGCTGGCGACGCCAGCGTGACCAGCCCCGCGCCCGCTTTCAATCCCGCAGCTGCCGTGAGGCGCGCCGCACCTGTCGCAGTTTCGGGGCCGGAAAAGACGGTCAGATGACCACGGCGATATTTGTGATCCGTCGCTGACGCGGCTTTCTCGTGTCCGGCCCAAATGCCGGGACCGTTGACCCAAAGCGCTTCTGCCTCGCGCTCGACAATGCGTCGCGGTATGCCGATGTCGAAAACCTCGACCTCGCCGCAATGGAGGCGACCGGGAAGCAGCAGGTGTCCGGGCTTGCGTGTCATGAAGGTCACGGTATGGCATGCCTTGAAGGCTGCACCCCGGACGGCACCCGTCGCACCATCAATGCCCGAGGGAAGGTCGATCGCCAGGACGGGCAGTCCCGCTTTTCCGACTGCGTCGACAATGGCTTTCGCGCCATCGGGGATATCCCTTGCCAAGCCGGCACCGAAGAGGCCGTCGATCACCACGTCGCCGGGGATTGGATCATAACGGTCGAGCGGGGCCACCGGAAGATCACAATCCGCCTCTGCGCGCGCGGCGTCGCCCTTCAGAAGCGCCACGTCCACCAGACTGAAAAGGGCAACCTGCGCGCCGCTCCGGGCGAGAGCAGCGGCGGCGACGTAACCGTCACCGGCATTGTTGCCCGGACCGCACAGGACCACGAAACGCAGGGCCTGCGGATAGTGGCGCAGGGCCGAGGCTGCGACGGCCTCTCCTGCCCTTCGCATCAGGCCGTAGCTATCGATGCCCGAGCGCGCGGCGGCGGCATCGACGCGGCCCATTGCCTGGGGTGTCAGAAGGAATTCGGTGTTCGATCGGTTCATGCGTCGAGGTTAGACCACAAACCATCCCATGCGCAAAGACGCACGATTTTAGGCAGCCATATATGCCTAATACGTGTGCATTTGCCCTATAATTAGCCGTCTTCATTCGAGATAACGCAGACACCACAAGGGCTTACCGTTCAGCCGCCGGTATAAAAAAGATTGGCCAAAAGCGTTATTTTGATCGAAACGGGCTGGCTTTTCCGGCCATTTTGCTGGAGATTTGCCCGGTCGGACGGAGGAGGCGCAGGATTTCGCACGATTTTCGCGAAAGATTGGCACATTCCATGCATCCAGCCCGGCGGGCGGGGCTCATCCTGCTTTAATGAGGAAGCGGAGAGAAATTTTCTCATGAAAAAGATCGAAGCGATCATCAAGCCCTTCAAGCTCGACGAAGTGAAGGAAGCCCTTCAGGAAGTCGGCTTGCAGGGTATCACCGTGACGGAAGCCAAGGGCTTCGGTCGTCAGAAGGGCCATACCGAGCTCTATCGTGGCGCCGAATATGTCGTGGACTTCCTGCCCAAGGTGAAGGTCGAAGTGGTACTGGCCGACGAAAACGTGGAGGCCGTCATCGACGCCATCCGCAATGCTGCCCAGACGGGCCGTATCGGCGACGGCAAAATCTTCGTTTCGAACGTCGAAGAAGTCGTCCGCATTCGTACCGGCGAAACCGGTATCGACGCCATCTAATCGGGCCCGACATCAAGGGAGGTCGGGTTTAAATCGTCAGCTCACGCGAGGACATAAATAATATGACGACCGCAAACGATATCCTGAAACAGATCAAGTTCGTCGACCTGCGCTTTACCGATCCCAAGGGCAAGCTGCAGCATGTGACGATGGACGTGACCTGTGTGGACGAAGACATGTTCGCCGATGGCGTCATGTTCGACGGCTCCTCGATCGCCGGCTGGAAGGCCATCAACGAGTCCGACATGGTGCTGATGCCGGATCCGGCAACCGTGCACATGGATCCCTTCTTCGCCCAGTCGACGATGGTCATCCTCTGCGACATTCTCGATCCGGTCTCGGGCGAAGCCTATAACCGCGACCCGCGCGGCACCGCCAAGAAGGCCGAAGCCTATCTCAAGGCATCGGGCATTGGCGACACCGTCTTCGTCGGTCCGGAAGCCGAGTTCTTCGTCTTCGACGACGTCAAGTACAAGGCCGACCCTTATAACACCGGCTTCAAGCTCGACTCGACCGAACTGCCGTCGAACGACGACACCGACTACGAGACCGGCAACCTCGGTCACCGTCCGCGCGTCAAGGGCGGCTACTTCCCGGTTCCGCCGATCGACAGCCTGCAGGACATGCGCTCCGAGATGCTGACGGTTCTCGGTGAAATGGGCGTCGTCGTCGAAAAGCATCACCACGAAGTGGCAGCTGCCCAGCACGAGCTCGGCATCAAGTTCGACACGCTGGTGCGCAACGCCGACAAGATGCAGATCTACAAGTATGTCGTTCACCAGGTCGCCAATGCCTATGGCAAGACGGCTACCTTCATGCCGAAGCCGATCTTCGGCGATAACGGCTCGGGCATGCATGTGCACCAGTCGATCTGGAAGGACGGCAAGCCGACCTTTGCTGGCGACGAATATGCCGGCCTGTCGGAAAGCTGCCTCTACTACATCGGCGGCATCATCAAGCATGCCAAGGCGATCAACGCCTTCACCAACCCGTCGACCAACTCCTACAAGCGTCTGGTCCCGGGTTACGAAGCACCGGTTCTGCTCGCCTATTCTGCGCGCAACCGCTCGGCTTCGTGCCGCATCCCCTTCGGCACCAACCCGAAGGCCAAGCGCGTCGAAGTCCGCTTCCCGGACCCGATGGCGAACCCCTACCTCGCCTTCGCCGCCATGCTGATGGCCGGCCTCGACGGTATCAAGAACAAGATCCATCCGGGCAAGGCCATGGACAAGGATCTCTACGACCTGCCGCCGAAGGAGCTGAAGAAGATCCCGACCGTCTGCGGTTCGCTGCGTGAAGCGCTGGAAAGCCTCGACAAGGATCGCAAGTTCCTCACCGCCGGCGGCGTCTTCGATGACGACCAGATCGATGCCTTCATCGAACTGAAGATGCAGGAAGTCATGCGTTTCGAAATGACCCCGCATCCGGTCGAATTCGATATGTACTACTCGGCCTGATCCATCAGGTTTCGATCCAGGCGCCGGCGGAGAGATCCGCCGGCGTTTTTTTGTTGGTCGGAGACAATGTCCGACGCGAATTGCGCTTTCTTGCCGCCCGTAGCAGGGTTAGCAGTGTGGCGTCTTCTTCTCATGTTACGGTTCCGATGGCGACCTCCCAGAATATCTCCTCACCGCGCCTGTTCGACTGGATCCTGTTTCTCCTGGCGCCCCTGTTCTTCTCGTCGAACCTGATCTTCGGCCGCGGCATCACGGGCGAAGTCGGTCCGTTCACGACAGCACTGCTGCGCTGGCTGGGGGCTGCTCTCTTGATGTCGCCTTTCATCTGGCAGGAACGCCAGGCTTGCCTATCCTTCGTACGCCAGCACACGGCACTCTGGCTCACGCTCGGCATACTTGGCATGGGGATCTGTGGCGGTGTCGTCTACTGGGCGCTGACGCTGACCACGGCATCGAATGCAACCTTGATCTACACGACCTCGTCGCTCTTCATCATCCTGTTTCAGTGGCTGTTTCAGAAGCGGGCGATCACGAGGCTTGAGCTGCTGGGGATGGTGATCGCCTTTTCAGGCGTCGTGGCGATCGTGCTCAAAGGGCATCCCGAGGCTTTGCTTTCGCTGAGTTTCAACATCGGCGACCTCGCGATCCTAGTGGCGGCGATTGCGTTTGCGGCCTATTCGCTGCTCTTGCGGCGTCCCTCGGTGCGGGAAATGCCACCTCTGCCACTGTTTGCGCTGCTGGCTCTATCGGGTGCGATCGTGCTCATCCCACCGGGCGTGGTCGAGATGGCTTCGGGCGGTCTTCTGCCTGATACGATGACGGAATTCGCCAAGCTTGCCGGCATCATCCTCTTCGCGTCCCTTGCCGCCTTCTACTGCTTCCAGCATGCCGTCCAGGTCTTCGGACCGGGGATTGCCGGGATGACGCTCTATCTGATGCCGCCGATGTCGATCCTCATGGCCGTCGTCTTTCTCGGCGAGAACTTCGAACGTTACCACGCCGTTGGCATCGTTCTGGTCACCGGCGGCTTGATGCTTGCGACCGCACCGGGGCGAAAGGCGGGCTAGGTGTGGCAGGCTGCCACGGTGTCACACACCATCCCTTGATTTTGCCGGGCTTTCTTCCCAAATATGACAGGGAAAGGAAGTCAAGCCATGAAACAACGAAGCGCTAAATTTGGTATCGGGGACGTCGTACGGCATAAGTTCTTTCCGTTCCGCGGCGTGATCTTCGATGTTGACCCGGAGTTCGCGAATTCCGAGGAGTGGTGGAATGCGATCCCGGCCGAGGTGCGGCCGCACAAGGATCAGCCCTTCTATCACCTGCTCGCCGAGAATTCCGAGACGGAATATGTGGCCTATGTGTCCGAGCAGAACCTCGAACGCGACCAGAGCCAGGAGCCGCTGCGCAATCCGCAGATCCAGCAGATCTTCGAACCGCAGCAGACCGGCCGCTACAAGCCGAAGATGAACTTCGCGCACTGACGGTCTTGCAGATACCAGATACGAAGAAGCCCG
>DAMDHD010000018.1:11981-83867 GCA_032102365.1 Allorhizobium sp. CTOTU50464
CGCGGGCTTCTTGCATTTCAGTGGCTTGGCGGAGCTTAATTGCCCTGCTTGGCCGCGTTCTGGGCGTCGGTGATCGCCTTGTTGCGCTCTTCCTGCTTCTTCTGCATGGCTTCCTGCAGGAGGCGCTGGCGCTCTTCGGCCTGCGACTGCGACATCGCTTCGCCATCAAAGGCGCCCGTGAAGCCGGTCAGCGGGATCTTGATCGGGTTCGGCGCGCGGCGGAAGTTGATCGAGGTAAACACAACCTCGCCACCCTTCTTCAGGCTGTCGATGATCGCATCGGTCAGCGGGATCTCGGCAGTGCAGCGATCCGGCAAGCAAACAGCGTAATCAAGCTTGGTGCCCTTGCCGCCGTCGATCTGCATCATCACGCCCGGCGGGATAAGACGGGCCGAGGGAACCGTGACCTGCAGCAGCTTGCGATTGACCTTGCCTTCGACCGTGATCAGGCCGACAGCGGTGATCAGCTGGCCATTGGCAGCCACGAGCTGGTTCTGAACGACGCAGACATCGGATTCTTCCTGCTTAGCGCAGGTCTTGAACCACTTGGCCGAGTTCGGTGCAGCAGCGGCTTCCTGAGCCTGCGCGACAACCGGCATGGCGCTGGCAGCGAAGGACAGTGCGAGTGCAGACACAGCCGTCCGCGTTGCGTTGCTAAGTTTGAACATCATACGTATTCCGTCTCCTGAAAACCCCTGTCGCGCGGACTTCGTTGCCGCGTCATTCACCAGTCGTGTGTGCCCTCACCTGTCGTTCAAATGAGGCAAATACATGACCCGGCGATCCGGCTCACCTGTTACATTGTGGCGGCCGGAATATCCAGCGTTTCTTTGACGCCGGATCGACTCACTCCGCCTAAATCCCACCCGCTTGTGTTGGTTTTATGGTGATTGTGCTAGCCTTCGCGCACATTACAGATTCACATGCCGAGAGGACCTCAATCTTGCGCCGTCTCTTCTTCAGCCTTTGTCTCCTGCCTTTTGCGCCCGTCGCCCAGGCGGAACCCGTTCACGGAATTGCGATGCATGGTGAACCCGCATTGTCTGCGGATTATACGCATTTTCCCTATGTGAAGCCGGATGTGAAAAAGGGTGGCAAGGTCAATTACGGCGTAGTCGGGACTTTCGATGCGTTGAACCCCTTCGTCCTCAAGGGCATGCGCACGACCGCCCGTGGCGTCTGGGATCCGGAATTCGGAAACTTGCTCTACGAACCGCTGATGACGCGCTCCGCCGACGAGCCCTTCACCCTCTACGGCCTGCTGGCGGAAACGGTGGAATGGGATGCGGACCGGACCTATGTCCAGTTCAACATCAATCCGGATGCAAAATGGCATGACGGCAAGCCGGTCACGCCGGAGGATGTGATCTTCACCTTCGAACTCCTGCGGGACAAGGGACGCCCGCCGTTCAACGGCCGACTCAGCGCGGTCGAAAAGATGGAGAAGGTTGGCGAGCATGGCGTGAAGTTCACGTTCAATGAGAAGGCCAATCGCGAGACGCCGCTGATCTTCGCGTCCTCGACACCGATCCTTCCGAAACATGCGATCACCCCCGAAACCTTCGACCAGGGCGGGCTGGACATTCCCGTCGGCTCCGGCCCTTACAAGATCAAGGAACTCCGACCCGGTGAGAAAGTGACCTGGGAACGGGACCCGAATTACTGGGGCAAGGACCTGCCATCGAAGGTTGGCTTCGACAATTACGACGAGGTCAGCGTCACCTATTTCCTCCAGGAAGCGACGCTGTTCGAGGCCTTCAAGAAGGGTGAGATCGATATCTATGCCGAGGGCGACGCCAATCATTGGCAAAGGGCCTACGACTTCCCGGCAGCGCAGAACGGTGATGTCATCAAGGAAAGCTTCAAGCCAGGGCTGCCTTCCGGCATGCTGGGCTTCGTATTCAACACTCGTCGCCCGATCTTCGGCGACGTCAAGGTGCGCGAGGCGATCAGCACGGCCTTCGACTTCGAATGGCTGAACAAGACGCTTTATGGCAATGCCTTCACGCGCACGCAGAGCTACTGGCAGAACTCGGCGCTCGGCGCCTACGGCAATGCGGCCGACGAGAAGGAACTCGCCCTGCTCGGCCCTGCGAAGGACAAGCTCTCGCCGGAGATCCTTGCCGGCACCTATACGCAGTCTGCGTCCGACGGCTCTGGCGGTGACCGCAAGGCGCTGGGCAAGGCCGTGAAGCTCTTTAGCGAGGCCGGCTACAAGATCCAGGGCGGCAAAATGGTCGATGCCTCCGGCAAACCGCTCGCCTTCGAGGTGATGACCCAGAACGAGGGCCAGGAGAAGATGGCGCTCGCCTTCCAGCGGACGCTGAAGCTGATCGGCATCGACATGGCGATCCGGACCGTGGACGATGCGCAGTATCAGGCGCGCTCCAACAGCTTCGACTACGACATGATCATCAAGTCCTACACCTCGTCGCTCTCGCCGGGCGCCGAGCAGGTCAATCGCTGGGGCTCGGAATCGAAGGACGCGCAGGGCAGCTTCAACTATGCGGGCGTTGCCGATCCGGATATCGACCGGGTGATGGAAGCGCTGTTGCAGGCCCGCGACCCGGCCGATTTCCAGGCGGCGGTGCGCGCCTATGACCGCCTTCTGGTGGCCGGTCACTATGTCGTGCCGCTCTACCATATCGGCGAACAATGGGTCGCACGCTGGAAGCATATCGGCCGGCCGGACGCGAACCCGCTCTACGGTTACCAACGGCCGACCTGGTTCGACGCGCGGGTGCAATAAGAACAAACCATTTGACGCTGTGTTTTCGGGCCGGAGCTTGCCTCCGGCCCGTTTTGATTTAAGTGACGAATGACAGAACACGCCCTGCCGCAGGAAGGACACATCATGGACCGCATCACCATCGACCTCGTTTCAGACGTGGTCTGCCCCTGGTGTTATCTCGGCAAGGCCCGGCTGGAGCTCGCGATTGCCGAGGTGCAGGACGAGGTGAGCGTCGACATCAACTGGCGCCCCTATCAGCTCAATCCGGACTATCCGCCGGAGGGTGTAGACCAGCAGGTCGAGCTCGCCAAGAAGCTCGGCGGCAAGGACAACATGGACAGAGCCCATGCCCATCTGAAGGAGCGCGGCGCGGAAGTCGGCATCAACTTCGATTTTGCGGCGATCAAGGTGGGGCCGAACACACTGGATGCACATCGCCTGATCCATTGGGCCGGGCAGGAAAGCCGCGAGACGCAGGGACGCGTCGTCGATCTCCTGTTCAAGGCGAATTTCGAACAGGGCCGCAATATCGGAGACCCGGCAGTGCTGCTTGATATCGCGACCGAGGCCGGCCTGTCGCGGCCGGTGATCGAATCGCTGCTCTCGGGCGATGCCGATGTCACGCATGTTCTTTCCGAAGTGGATGCCGCCAGGCAGATGGGTGTGAACGGCGTGCCCTTCTTCATCTTCGACCAGCAATATGCCGTCAGCGGCGCCCAGCCGCCGGCAGAACTGGCAAACGCGCTGCGTGAAATCGCCAAGGCAAAGGCTGAGGCAATCCGCAATCTCAATTGACGGTTTTACCGAACACCCGTATCCCGGTGAGGTCACCTCCTCCCCGGGATCATCATCTTGTCCGCCGACACCACCTTCAAGGGCATTCTGCTCGCCTTCATCTGCTTTGCCGCCTATTCCTTCAGTGATGCTTCGGTGAAGCTGGTCGAGGGGCGTGTGCCCGCCTTCGAGGCGGGCTTTATCGGCAGCCTCTTCGGCTTTCTTGCCATTCCCTTCCTCATGAAGCGCGGCGATCGCTATACCGATCTGGTACGCAGCACCAACTGGCCGCTCTGGTGGCTGCGCTTCGTCTGCGCCACGGTGGGGACCGTTGGCAGCATCGTGGCCTTTACCCGGCTATCGATGGCGGAGGCCTTCTGCCTGATCTTCCTTCTGCCCTCCTTTGCCACGATCATGTCGGTGCTGTTTCTCAAGGAACAGGTGGGCATGAAGCGCTGGGCAGCCGTGATCATCGGCTTCCTCGGGGTTCTCGTCGTGTTGCGTCCCGGCTTCCGGGAGCTGGAGATCGGGCATCTCGCGGCACTGATCTCGGGTTTTGCCGGCGGCGTGTCGATCGTCATCTACCGCGCCATCGGACCGCAGGAGAAGAACATCTCGCTCTATGGCGCAGGCCTGCTCGGCAATGTCATCCTCTGCGGTGCGCTTTCGCTGCCGGACTTCCACGCTCCGAGCGCCTTTGATCTCGGTCTGCTCGCAGCCTTCGGCATCCTCGGTGCGGTCGGCAACATCTTCATGATGCTTGCCTCCTTCTATGCGCCGGCGGCGATCGTCGGGCCGATCCAGTACAGCCAGATGCTCTGGGCGATCCTGCTCGGCTATCTCGTCTTCGGCGACAAGGTCGACTGGCCGATGGGCATCGGCATCGCGCTGATCGTCGGCTCGGGTCTCTTGACGCTCATCCGCGAACGCAAACGCGACACGCCGCTCCCGCCACCGGTGGCCGGCAAGACGGACGCGGCGCTGGCGATCAAGCCGGAAGATGGAGAGCCTCGCCAGGAGAAGACCTGACCACTCTCTGTCAGGCTGCTTCGGCCTCGCGTATCACTCCACCGTTCAAGAAGATGAAGCGATCGAACAGGGAGAGATCAAGCGGGTTGGGAAGGCGGATATGGGCATGCCCTGGCAAGCCATCCTGCTCCGCATCAAAGCGTCGATCGACCTGGGAGATGAAGATCATCACGAACCCGTTCGACTTCGCGCTGGCGCGCAACTGCCGAACCTGATCCTCAAGATCCGGAGTTTCCCGTCGCTCGTTCAGCATCTGAAGGTAATCGATCACCGCGACTGTCCCGCGCGGCATGCCGTTCATTGAGGTGATGATGTAATCGGCATCGATGCGATCGGAATCATGAAGCTGGAATAGCCCGTCGAAGTTTGCCGGCGTCGCATCAAGCCGATGCATGCGCTCAAGCACTTCGCGTTCGGTATAGGCCAGGGTAAAGAACAGGCCTTGCTGACCTTTGCGCATGGCATCGATGAGGATCTGCAGAGCGAGAAGCGTCTTGCCCTGCCCTGGTCGCGCAGCAACCAACACCATCTCCCCCGCATGCAATGGCGGATAGTCCATGCCGTTAGACATTTCGACCCTCCGCCTTTCTGCGAGCAGGCTCCAGCTGGAAAAACCCTGTTCGCGTGCGACTTCGTTGAGTGCTGTTGCTAGCGGAATACCCTGCCGACGGCTGATGAGACGTGCTTTGCGCTTCAGATAGAATAGCGGAGTGGATAGCGTCATCGTGTTACCTCTGATGACGGGCAGAAATAGCAACCCCTCCTCATGCCGCGCCCGAATCTTCGGTTCGGATGTCAATCAAAGCCCAGCATGAAAAATGCTTTCCCGAGTGGAGGGGGGAGGCACGGGCAGTGCACCGCACGAAACTAGACCGATTCGCCGGCGGACAGAAGAGCCGATAGTTCAGCCCTTCGCCAGTTCCGCCAGCTGCGTCATAACCACTGCCGCGCCTGCTAGCCGCTTTTCCGGCGTCGGCAGATCGCGGGTCAGGAACACGGAGTGATCCGGACGGATCTTGGCCATGGTGCCTTGCTTGGCGATATAACCGACCAGCGCTGCCGGGTTCGGGAACTGCTTGCCGCGGAACTGGACGACGACGCCCTTGGGGCCCGCTTCCAGCTTCTCGACATTTGCCTTGCGGCAAAGCGCCTTGATGTAGACGACCTTCAGCAGGTGCTGGACCTCGATCGGCAGCGGTCCGAAGCGGTCGATCAGTTCGGCGCCGAAGCTGTCGATCTCGCGCAGGTCGTCCAGTTCGCCGAGGCGGCGATAGAGCGCCATGCGCAGATGTAGGTCCGGCACATAGTTTTCCGGGATCATGACCGAGGTGCCGACCTGGATCTGTGGCGACCAGCCGGTGTCGACAACTTCATCGACGCCCTTCACTTCCGCAACGGCCTCTTCCAGCATCTGCTGGTAGAGTTCGAAGCCGACTTCCTTGATGTGGCCGGACTGTTCCTCGCCGAGCAGGTTGCCGGCGCCGCGGATGTCGAGGTCGTGGCTGGCGAGCTGGAAGCCGGCGCCGAGCGTATCGAGCGATTGCAGGACCTTGAGACGACGTTCGGCGCCTGCCGTCAGCACCTTGTTGACGGGCAGCGTCAGGAGCGCGAAGGCGCGGACCTTGGAGCGACCGACGCGGCCACGGATCTGGTAGAGCTGCGCCAGACCGAACATGTCGGCGCGGTGGACGATCAGCGTATTGGCCGTGGGGACATCGAGGCCCGATTCGACGATGGTGGTGGAGAGCAGCACGTCGTAGCGGCCTTCGTAGAAGGCGTTCATGATGTCTTCGAGCTCGCCTGCGGCCATCTGGCCGTGGGCGATCGCCACCTTCAGCTCCGGCACGTTCTCGTCGAGGAAGCTTTTCACATCCGCAAGATCGGCGAGACGCGGGCAGACATAGAAACTCTGGCCGCCGCGATAATGCTCGCGCATCAGGGTTTCGCGGATCACCAGCGGATCGAAGGGCGAGATGAAGGTGCGCACCGCCATGCGGTCGACCGGCGGCGTGGTGATGAGCGAGAGTTCGCGCACGCCGGTCATGGCGAGCTGCAGGGTGCGCGGGATCGGCGTGGCCGACAGCGTCAGGACGTGAACGTCCGACTTAAGCTCCTTCAGGCGCTCCTTGTGCTTGACGCCGAAATGCTGCTCCTCGTCGATGATCAGAAGGCCGAGATTGGCGAAGGTGATGCCGGAGCCGAGCAAAGCATGTGTTCCAACGACGATATCGGTCTTGCCTTCGGCGACCTCTTTCTTGACGAGGTTCAGCTCCTTGGTGCCGACGAGGCGCGAGGCCTGCTGGACGCGGATGGGAAGACCGCGGAAGCGTTCAGAGAAGGTCTTGAAGTGCTGGCGGGCGAGCAGCGTGGTCGGCACGACGACGGCGACCTGGATGCCGTTCATCGCGGCGATGAAGGCGGCGCGCAGCGCCACTTCCGTCTTGCCGAAGCCGACATCGCCACAGACGAGGCGGTCCATCGGACGGCCCTGCCCCAGGTCGGAGCGGACAGCCTCGATGGCGTTTTCCTGGTCTTCCGTCTCGTCATAGGGGAAGCGGGCGGCAAACTCGTCGTAGAGGCCTTCCTGCGTCGTCAGCACCGGCGCGGAGCGGGTCATGCGCTCCGCGGCAATGCGGATCAGCGCGCCGGCCATGTCGAGCAGGCGCTTCTTGAGTTTGGCCTTGCGCATCTGCCAGGCGCCGCCGCCCAGCTTGTCGAGCTGGACCTCGGTCGCCTCGCCGCCATAGCGGGAGAGCAGATCGATGTTTTCGACCGGCAGGAAGAGCTTGGCCTCGTCGGCATATTGCAGCTCAAGGCAGGCATGCGGCGCGCCGGCGGCCTCGATCGTGCGCAGGCCGATGAAGCGGCCGATGCCATGTTCGGCATGGACGACGATCGAGCCCTCGTCGAGCCCAGCGACTTCGGAGATAAAATCGGCGGCGCGCTTGCGGCGCTTGGAGCGGCGGACCATGCGATCGCCGAGGATATCCTGCTCGCCGACGATGATGAGGTTGCCGGCTTCGAAACCGCCTTCGAGGCTCAGGACCGCCGTGCCCGCCTCGCCCTTCTTCAGCTTGTCGACATCCTTGAGGGCTGCGACGGGAACAAGCTTTTCCAGCTCATGTTCGTTCAGCACCTGAAGCAGGCGGTCCAGCGAGCCTTCCGACCAGCCGGAGACGACGACCTTCGCACCGGCTGCGCGCTTATCGGCGATATAGGTGACGGCCTGGCCGAAGACGTTTGTGCGGTTGCCTTCTTCCGTTGCCTCATTCGCCGTCTTGGCCCAGCGCGGCGTCGGACGCGCATCGACTTCGATGACAAGACGGCTTTCGCCGCCATGTTCGGCAAAGGGGGTGATGCGGATCGGATCGAAGGCGTCGAGGGCTCGGCCAAATTCTCCGGCGCCGAGATAGAGCCGCTCCGGCGGGACCGGCTTGTAGGGCGTGCCCTGGGCCAGATGGCCCTTGCCGGGTGTCGCCGAGTTGAGGCGAGCCTCGTAATAGTCGCGGATCAGCTTGGCGCGCTCTTCGGCTGCCTCACGCACGGTATGGTCGGTGACCATACGAAAGCCGCGCAGATAGTCGAAGGTTGTTTCGAGCTGATCGTAGAACAGCGGCAGCCAATGCTCCATGCCGGCATAGCGGCGGCCTTCGGAGACGGCGGCGTAGAGCGCGTCGTCGCGCGTCGCGGCCCCGAAGAGCGAGAGATAGTTCTTGCGGAAGCGGCTGATGTTTTCCGGTGTCAGCGTCACCTCGCTCATCGGATTGAGGTCGAGCGAGCGCACCTGTCCGATGGTGCGCTGGCTTGCCGGATCGAAGGAGCGGATGCTTTCGAGCGTGTCGCCGAAGAAATCGAGGCGCACAGGTTCTTCAGAACCGGGCACGAAAACATCGAGGATGCCGCCACGGACGGCGAATTCACCGACTTCGCGCACCGTTGCGACGCGGTCGAAGCCGTTGCGCTCCAGGCGTGCGGCAATGTCGTCCATGCGGACTTGGTTGCCAGGCTTGGCGGAAAATCCGAGGCTGTCGATCACGTCAGCCGGCGCCACCTTCTGCAGCATGGCATTGACGGTCACCAGCACGATCGCCGGATGCGGCTTCAGGTAGAGCGAGATGAGGCCCGAAAGTGCTGCAAGGCGGCGTGCAGAGACGTCGGCCGAGGGTGAGACGCGGTCATAAGGCAGGCAGTCCCAGGCCGGGAGCGTGAGCACCGGGATATCGGGCGCGGCAAAGCTCAGCGTCTGTTCGATGTTCTGCAGGCGCTGGCCGTCCGAGACGACGTAGGCGACCGGTTTACCCTCGCGCGCAAGTTCGGCGAGGATGAAGGCATCCATGCCGTCGGGCACATGGGAGAGCGTCAGCGCGGATTGTGCGCCGACAATCCGCTTCACATCGATCAGGGACATCATCAATTACTTTGCAGCGGTTCCTTCGCCCGTGACCGGCGAGAAATCCGGCCGGAGAGCGGCAATGCGTTCGAAGAGCGGCGTCTGGAGATGGGCAGGAACAGGTTCGGCGCCGGTGATGTATTTGACGAGGTCGTTGTCTTCCTCGGCCATGATGCGCTCGAGTTCGTCGAGATCCACGTCCGAAAGCTCGGCGATATGAGCCTCGCAGAACTGGCCGAGCATCAAATCCATCTCGCGGATACCACGATGCCAGCAGCGGAACAGGATGCGCCGGCGGCGCGGATCAAGGTCGGCACTGCTTCTCACCAGTCCTGTCATGTCGGGATCCTCTTCAATCTTGCGCCTCTATAGAGCAGCGACCGACAAATGTCAGCTTGCCAAAGGGGCAATTTGCAATGCATTTTGCGGCGATCATGCGTCCCCAACTTCTCGATCCCCTGTTCGCCTCCGTGGCCTCGCTCAGCGGAGTGGGCCCCAAGCTCGCCCAGCTTCTCGCCACGCTGCTCGGGCGCGAGGATGCCGAGGATGCGCGGGTCGTCGACCTGCTCTTCCTCGCACCCCACAGGCTGATCGACCGGCGGCATCAGCCGGGCATCGCCTATGCCCAGCAAGGTTCGCTGGTGACGATCACCGGCCGCGTCGACCGCCATCTGCCGCCGCCCAAGGGCAAGAGCAATCTGCCCTATCGCGTGATGCTGCATGACGAGACGGGGGAACTGGCGCTCACCTTCTTCCGCGTCAAGGGGAACTGGCTGGAAAAGGCGCTGCCGATCGACGAGACCGTGATGGTCTCGGGCAAGGTCGACTGGTTCAACGGTCGCGCCTCGATGGTGCATCCCGACCTCATGGTGAAGGCGAGCGAGGCGGAGAACCTGCCGCTGGTCGAGCCGGTTTATCCGATGACGGCGGGGCTCGGACCCAAGGTGCTGCGCAAGGCGGTGGAGGCTGCCGTCGAGCGCATGCCGGAGTTGCCGGAATGGGCGGATGCGCCGCTTGTGACCAAACAGGGTTTTGCGAGTGTGCGCGAGAGCCTGCAAGCGCTCCACAATCCGCGCGACGAGAAAGACATCGACCCGCAGGCGCCGGCGCGCCGGAGGCTCGCCTATGACGAGTTTCTGGCCGGTCAGGTCTCACTGGCGCTTGTGAGGCAGAAGCTCAGGCGGGTGCCGGGCGTGCCCGTCAAGCCGACGGGCGAGATCAGCGGCAAGATCCGCGCCACCCTGCCCTTCACGCCGACCAACAGCCAGATGGCGGCGATCGACGATATCCTGAAGGACATGGCCTCCGACCAGCGCATGCTGCGGCTCGTCCAGGGCGATGTCGGCGCCGGCAAGACGCTGGTGGCGCTGTTTGCGATGGCGGCTGCCGTTGAGGCCGGCGGACAGGCGGTTCTGATGGCGCCGACGGAAATCCTGGCGCGGCAGCATCATGCCACGCTTGCCAAGCTCGGCGCTCCGGCGGGCCTCAAGATCGAGGTGCTGACCGGCCGCACCAAAGGCAAGGAGCGCGAGGCGATCCTGGACCGCATCGCGTCGGGCGAAGCGCAGATCGTCATCGGCACGCATGCCCTCTTCCAGGATGCGGTCAACTACAGGAACCTGACGCTCGCCGTGGTCGACGAGCAGCATCGCTTCGGCGTGCATCAGCGCCTGCGCCTTACCTCCAAGGGTATCTCGCCGCATATGCTGGTCATGACGGCGACGCCGATCCCGCGTACGCTGGTGCTGGCCGCTTTTGGCGACATGGATGTCTCCAAGCTCACCGAGAAGCCGGCAGGCCGCAAGCCCATCCAGACGGTGACGGTGCCGACGGAACGCGTGCCCGATGTCATCGAGCGGCTGAGAGCTGCGATCGCGGAGGGCAAAAAGGCCTATTGGATCTGCCCGCTGGTCGAGGAGACGGAAGAAAGCGAGCTGATGTCGGCCGAGGAGCGGCAGGCGGTCCTGGCGCAATTCATCAAGGCGCCGATCGGGCTCGTGCATGGGCGCATGGCAGGGCCGGAGAAGGATGCCGCCATGCTTGCCTTCAAGAATGGGGAGACGCGGCTGCTGGTCGCCACTACTGTTGTCGAGGTCGGCGTCGATGTACCGGATGCGACAATCATGGTCATCGAGCATGCCGAGCGCTTTGGCCTTGCCCAGTTGCACCAGCTGCGCGGTCGGGTCGGGCGTGGCGACGAGGCGTCGAGTTGCATTCTGCTCTACAAGGGCCCGCTCGGCGAAACCGGCAAGGCGCGGCTGTCGATCCTGCGCGATTCGGAAGACGGCTTTCTGATTGCCGAGGAAGATCTGAAGCTGCGCGGCGAAGGCGAGTTGCTCGGCACCCGCCAGTCAGGGACACCGGGCTTCAAGATCGCCAGCCTGGAGCATCACGGCGACCTCCTGGAGATCGCCCGCAAGGATGCGGCCTATCTGCTGGAGCGGGATCCGGAACTGACGTCAGAGCGTGGCGAGGCGGTGAGGACGCTGCTCTATCTCCATCGCCGCGACGAGGCGATCCGCTTCCTGCATGCGGGGTGACACGCGATCGGCTCAGGAGCGGCCCGCGCGCTTGGGCGGCTCGGCAGCCTCTTCATCCGGGAGGTTCGCGAAGGCGGCCATGGCGTCTGCCGCTGTCGGCTTGTAGTCCGGCGTGACCAGACCCGCTGAGATCAGAAGCTTCACCCCCTCCTCCGGCGTCATGTCGAGCAGCATCAGCTTGCTGCGCGGCACGAACATCAGGAAGCCTGCAGTCGGCACGGGCGTCGGCGCCAGAAAGACGGCGACCATTTCCTCGCCACTCTCGTTGAGCTTCGCGGCAATCTCGCCCTTGGCATCGGTAGAAACGAAGACCAGCGCCCAGGTGCCGGCGCGCGGGAATTCGATGAGGCCGACTTTCTTGAACGAGTTACCCTGCTCCTTCAGCACCGTCTCGAAGATCTGCTTGGTGCTCTTGTAGACGGTGCGCACCAGCGGCATCCGGTTCAGGATGTTTTCGCTGTAGGAGACGATCGAGCGACCAATCAGATTGCGCCCGAGGAAGCCGACCAGCGTGATGAAGACGACAGCGATGAGCAGGCCGGTGCCGGGGACGGCAAACTTCAGATAGGCTTCCGGATTGTAGCGATCCGGCAGATAGGGCTTTACCCAGCTGTCTGCCCAGTGGATGAAGGTCCAGGTCAGGTAGATGGTGATCGCCATGGGCGCGCAGATGATCAGGCCGGTCAGGAAGTTGTTCCTGAGCCGGGTCGCCAGCGAAATTCTGTCTGAACCTTCGGTCATGCCCACCGTCATTGTGCAGCGCCGTAACGCAGCGGACAATGCCGGAGGGCGACTGGCGGCGCAAGAGCTAGAATTGGGGCGGCGGGATCCACCCGCCGATCCTCACTCGACCGTGACGGACTTCGCGAGGTTGCGCGGCTGATCGACGTCGGTGCCCATGAAGACTGCCGTGTGATAGGCGAGCAGCTGGATCGGGATCGAATAGATCATCGGCGAGACGATCTCGGCGACGACCGGCAGCACGATGGTCGCCATGGTCTCGAGCTTCGAGGCGGCGGCACCCTTCTCGTCGGTGATGAAGATGATTCGTCCGCCGCGGGCCGCGACCTCCTGCATGTTCGACACGGTCTTCTCGAAGAAGCGGTCGAAGGGCGCGATGACGATCACGGGCATGTTCTCATCGATCAGGGCGATCGGGCCATGCTTCAGCTCGCCGGCTGCGTAACCTTCTGCGTGGATATAGGAGATTTCCTTGAGCTTCAGGGCGCCTTCGAGCGCCAGCGGATAGCTGGTGCCACGGCCGAGATAGAGCACGTCCTTGAACTTGGAGAGATCGCGCGAGAGCGCCTCGATCTGGGGCTGCACCGCGTTCAGCACCTGGCTCATGATGCGCGGCATTTCGGCGAGGCTCTTCACGAGCTGCTTTTCTTCCGCTTCCGAGATGGTGCCGCGAGCACGGCCGGCGGCGAGCGCCAGGGAGGCGAGGACTGCGAGCTGGCAGGTGAAGGCCTTGGTCGAGGCGACGCCGATTTCCGGGCCGGCGAGGATCGGGAAGACCGCGTCCGATTCGCGGGCGATGGTCGATTCCTTGACGTTGACGACGGCGCCGATCTTCAGACCATTGTCGCGGCAGTAACGCAGCGAGGCGAGCGTGTCGGCAGTTTCGCCGGATTGTGAGATGAAGAGCGCTGCCTGATCCTTCGACAGCGGCATTTCCCGGTAGCGGAATTCCGAGGCGACATCGATTTCGACCGGCAGGCGGGCATAACGCTCGAACCAGTATTTGCCGACGAGGCCAGCGAGATAGGCCGTGCCGCAGGCGGAGATGGCGAGGCCGCGCAGGTTGGCAAAATCGATCTCGGCCGCCATGTCGCGCACGGTGTGTTCGGCGAAGTCGACATAGTGCGACAGCGCGTGGGAGATCACTTCCGGCTGCTCGTAGATCTCCTTTTCCATGAAGTGGCGATGGTTGCCCTTGTCGATCATGTAGGCGGATGCCGAGGAGATCTGCACCGGACGGTCTACCGGGTTGCCGTCGAGGTCGAAGATATGGGCGCCCTGCTTGCCGATGACCGCCCAGTCGCCGTCATGCAGATAGGCGATGCGGTTGGTGAAGGGCGAGAGCGCGATGGCATCTGACCCTAAGAACATCTCGCCATCGCCGAAGCCGATCGCAAGCGGCGGACCGGAACGGGCTGCCATGATCGTCGAGGGATCGTCGTTGAAGATGACGGCCAGCGCATAGGCGCCGGTCACATGGCGCAGCATCTCGTGCATGGCTTCCCGCCGGCCAAGGCCCTGGCGGCGATATTTGGCGAGCAGCTGGGCCACGACCTCGGTGTCGGTCTGGGTGGTGAAGGTCACGCCCTCGGCAGCGAGCTCTTCCTTGATCTCGGCGAAGTTCTCGATGATGCCGTTGTGGACCACCGCGACGCCATCGACGAAATGCGGATGGGCGTTGGTTTCGTTCGGCACGCCATGGGTTGCCCAGCGGGTGTGCGCAATGCCGATAGTGCCGGGCAGCGGTTCGCCGGCGAGCTTGGTTTCGAGATTGAAGAGCTTGCCTTCGGCACGCCGGCGGTCGAGCTTTCCATCGTTGATGGTGGCGACCCCGGCCGAATCGTAGCCACGGTATTCCAGCCGCTTCAAGGCGTCGACCAGACGCTCCGCCACGGGCTTGTTACCGACGATGCCGACGATGCCGCACATGCACTTCTCCGTATCTTGTTTATCTCACGCGCACTGTTCCTAGCGGTTCCACGCCAAGAGGCAATCATGCGCCAGGTCAAATTGCGTTTCGTCTCGTAATGCAACGCAGCATAACAAGCGGTGGAGTTTGATTTTGCGCGGTTACTTGCCGGCCTTCTTGGCCGCCTTGATCGCGAGGTTCCGCTCGCGGATGTCGGCGGCGCGTCCCGGCTTCATCTCCTGGCGGGCGCGGCCGAAGGCGAGCGCATCGGCGGGAACGTCCTCGGTGATGACGCTGCCGGAGGCGATCAAGGCGCCGTCTCCGATCGAAACCGGGGCGACGAGGGAAGAGTTGGAACCGATGAAGGCCCCTGCCCCGATCTTCGTCTCGTGCTTGTTCACGCCGTCATAATTGCAGGTGATGGTGCCGGCGCCGATGTTCGTCTCCGCGCCGACGACAGCATCGCCGATATAGGTCAGGTGGTTGACCTTCGCGCCCTTGCCGATCTCGGCCTTCTTCACTTCGCAGAAATTGCCGACCTTGGAGCCTTCGGCGAGGTTGGCACCGGGCCGCAGGCGAGCAAAGGGGCCAACGGTTGCGCCAGCGGCGACATGGGCGCCTTCGAGATGCGAGAAGGCATGGATGAACGCCCCGCCCTCGACGGTAACACCCGGGCCGAAGACCACGTTGGGTTCAATCAGCGCGTCCTGGCCGATCACCGTGTCGTGGCTCAGGAACACCGTCTCAGGCGCGATCATCGTGACACCCGACACCATCAATTCGTGACGGCGGCGCTCCTGCCAGAGGCGTTCGATGACGGCGAGTTCGGCGCGGTTGTTGCAGCCGGTCAGCTCGCTCTCGGGCGCATCGACGGCGACCGCCTTGCCGCCGAGTGATCTTGCGATCTCGACGAGATCGGTGAGGTAATATTCACCCTTGGCGTTCTTGTTTCCGATCCGGGACAGAAGATCGAGCGCCTTCTTGCCGTCGATTGCCATCAGGCCGCTGTTGCACCAGGTGACGGCACGCTCGGCCTCGGTCGCATCCTTTTCCTCGCGGATGGCGATCAGTTCGCCATTCTCGACGAGCAGGCGCCCGTAGCCGGTCGGGTTCTGCGTGTGAAAACCGATGACGGCGACATCAGCACCGCCGGCTAGCGCTTCGCGTGCGGCTTTGAGCGGGGCTGCCGTGATCAGCGGTACATCGCCATAGGCGACGAGGATTTCGTCATAGCCGCGGCTGATGGCGTCTTTCGCCATCAGGACCGCGTGGCCGGTGCCGAGGCGTTCGGTCTGCAGCACGCTTTCGACGGCAAGCCCCTCGATGCTGGCTGCTTTTTCCACCTTTTCGGCATCGCGGCCCAGGACCAACGCGACATCGGACACGCCGGAGGCAGCGATCGACGCCATCACGTGGGCAATCATGGGGCGGCCGCCGACCGGATGCAGCACCTTGGACATCGAGGACTTCATCCGGGTGCTGTCGCCGGCAGCAAGGACGATGGCAAGGCAGGTGCGGGTCATGGTGGCTCCAAAGGATGACAATGGCGCTCCTGACTAATGCCAGCCGGCGCCAGCCGCAAGGGTGTCGCGCCGTCAGGTTCTCTTGTTGGCGCTGTCGACGGCCTTCAGGGCGGCTGCGCGCCCCTGTCCGATCGCTTTTTCCGTGGCGCGACGGGCGCCATCCGGGTCGCGATTCTCGATTGCCTCAACGATTGCGAGGTGAAGCTCGGTGATGGCTTCGCCGCGACCGGCCAGCTGCGGGTCGAACGCCATGGTGAAGGCGCCGTCGAGCGAGGCCTTGATGAAGCCTATCATGCTTTCGAGAAACGGATTGCCACCGACGATCGTCAGGAGCACGTGGAAGCGCAGGTCCGCCTCCACCTGGCTTGGCCAATCGAGATCGTTCGAGCCGAGCAGGTTGGCATAGCCTCTCAACTGCTCGCAATCCTCTGCGGTCGCCCGCATGGCCGCAAAGGCTGCAGAAGCCGGCTCCAGGACCAGCCGGACATCATAGAGATGGTCGATGAATTCCCGGGTGACGCCCGTGCGGAAATGCCAGCGCAGCACGTCTTCGTCGATCAGGTTCCAGTGACACCGGTCGGTGACGCGCGTGCCGACACGCGATTTGGCGATCACCAGACCCTTGGCTGCCAGGGTCTTCATCGCTTCGCGCAGGACAGAGCGGGAGACGCCGTATTGGGCTTCGAGCTCGGTGTCGCCGGGCAAGGGCTCGCCGACCCCGAATCGGCCGCCGACAATCGAAAGACCGAGTTGCTCGACCACCTTTGCATGGCTCGTTCGAAGATTGGAAACGACCTTCAGTTCCCCAACTTCTTCCCTGCGCATGCCGCCTCTCACTACCGACTGTACTGCTCGGTTAATTATACGAAAGGCTAAAATTGGTGAAGTCGTTATCTCCAGGTATTCGTATTTTTGCACCACCTCAACAAGAAAGGGCGCGAAAACGCGCCCTTTCCCTTTTCCGATCGTCTGCCGATTACTGCGGCAGCTTGTCGTCTACGCCTTCGATGTAGAAGTTCATGCCGAGGATGGTGCCGTCATCAGCCGACTCGCCTTCCTTCAGCCAGGCGGAGCCGTCCTGCTTGTTGATCGGGCCGGTGAAGGGCTTCAGTTCGCCGGACTTGATCTTAGCTTCGGTGTCCATGGCCATCGCCTTCACATCGTCAGGCATGTTGGTATAGGGCGCCATGGAGAGGATGCCGTCCTTCAGGCCGTCGAAGGTCTGGACCGAGGTCCAGGTGCCGTCGAGAACAGCCTGGGTGCGCTTGATGTAGTAAGGTGCCCAGGTGTCGACGATCGAGCTCAGCTGTGCCGTCGGACCGGCCGCAATCATGTCGGAAGCCTGGCCGAAGGCCTTCATGCCACGCTCTTCGGCAACCTGCATCGGCGCGGTCGTGTCGGTGTGCTGGGTCAGGATGTCGACGCCCTGGTCGAAGAGAGCCTTGGCGGCATCGGCTTCCTTGCCCGGGTCGAACCATGTGTTGACCCAGATGACCTTCAGCTTGAAGTCCGGATTAACGGTGCGGGCGCCGTGCAGGAATGCGTTGATACCGGCGACGACTTCCGGGATCGGGAAGGAGGCGATGTAGCCGGCGACGCCGGTCTTCGACATCTTGCCGGCGATCTGACCGTTGATGAAGCGGCCTTCATAGAAGCGCGAGTTGTAGGTGGCGACGTTGGCGGCGGTCTTGTAGCCGGTCGCGTGCTCGAACTTCACGTCCGGGAACTTTTCCGCAACCTTCAGGGTCGCATCCATGAAGCCGAAGGAGGTCGTGAAAACGATCGCGCAGCCGGAACGGGCCATGCGCTCGATGGCGCGCTCGGCATCCGGGCCTTCCGGAACGTTTTCGAGGTAAGGCGTCTCGATCTTGTCACCGAAATGTTCCTGCAGCTGCTGGCGGCCGATGTCGTGGGCCTGCGTCCAGCCACCGTCGGTCTTGGAGCCAACATGGACGAAGCAGACCTTCGTCTTGTCCTGGGCGGCGGCGGGTGCCGCGACGCCGACGATAGCGGCTGCCGAGGCGGCAAGCGCGAGGAGGAAGTTCTTCATGGATTACCCCTGTCTGGTTAGGTTGAAGCTCTTGTTTTGATTATCTATCCGGCACGAACGGCTTGCCGAGGCAGGCCGGCGTGTTGATCAGCGTCGTGCGGCGATTATGCGAGATGATGATCAGGACGACAATGGTCGCCGCATAGGGAAGCGCGGACAGAAACTGGGACGGCAGGCCGATGCCAAGCGCCTGGGCATGCAGCTGGCCGATGGTGACGGCGCCGAAGAGATAGCCGCCGGCGAGAACCCGCCACGGCCGCCAAGCCGCGAAGACAACCAGCGCCAGCGCGATCCAGCCGCGGCCGGCGGACATGTTTTCCACCCATTGCGGCGTGTAGACGAGCGACAGCTGCGCCCCGGCAAGGCCGGCACAGGCGCCGCCGAACATCACGGCGAGATAGCGGGTGCGGATGACCGGGAGGCCGAGCGTGTGCGCCGAGCCGTGGCTGTCGCCGATGGCGCGCAGCTTCAAGCCCGAGCGGCTTTTGAAGAGGTACCAGTTTACGCCGATGACGAGGGCAATCGACAGGTAGAAGAAGATGTCCTGGGCGAAAAGGATGGTACCGAGGACCGGGATGTCCGACAGGAGCGGGATGACGATCGGCTGCATCTTGACGCCCGGCACACCCACGACACTCTCGCCGACCATGCCGGAAACGCCAAGGCCGAGGATGGTCAATGCGAGGCCGGTTGCCACCTGATTGGCCACCAGTGTCAGCGTCAGGAAACCGAAAAGCAGCGAAAAAAGCGCGCCGGTCGCGATGCCGGCGAGAACGCCGAGATAGGGCGAACCGGTCATGTTGGTCGCGATGAAGGCACAGACCGCGCCGATGATCATCATGCCTTCGACGCCGAGGTTCAGAACGCCCGACCGTTCGGCAACGAGTTCGCCCATGGCGGCAATGACCAGAGGTGTGGATGCCGTGATGATGGTCAGAAGGATGGCTTCAAACATCGTCACGCACCCTTCGAAGCCGTGTTGCGGGCGCGGTCGAAAACCACGCGCACCTTGTAGAGAATGAGCGTGTCGCAGGACAGCACGAAGAAGAGCAGCAGGCCTTGGAAGACGCGGGTCACCTTGTCGGAGACGCCGATCGACAATTGAGCGCCCTCGCCGCCCAGATAGGTCAGCGCCAGCACGAAGCCGGAGGCGATGATGCCCAGCGGATTGAGGCGCCCCAGGAAGGCCACGATGATGGCGGTAAAGCCATAGCCAGGCGAGATCGTCGGCTGCAGATGGCCGATCGAGCCGGAGACTTCCGAGATGCCGGCAAGACCTGCGAGCGCGCCGGAAAACATCATCGAGAACCAGACCATCTTGCGGGAAGAGAAGCCGGCAAAGCGCCCGGCCCGCTCGGACTGACCAAGAACGACGACCTGGAAACCCTTCAGCGTGTAGCGCATCATGAACCAGACCGCGACGGCGGCGATCAGGGCGAAGACAATGCCGAGATGGGCACGGCCCGAAGACAGGATTTCCGGCAGCACGGCTTCTGACACGAAGGAGCGCGACTGGGGAAAGTTATAGCCGGCCGGGTCCTTCCAAATGCCACGGGTCAACCAGTCGAGCAGCAGCTGCGCAATGTAGACCAGCATCAGGCTGGTCAGGATCTCGTTGGTGTTGAACCGCGTCTTCAACAGGGCCGGGATGGCGGCATAGGCGGCACCACCGATCGCGCCCATGACCAGCATCAGCGGGAGGAGCAGCGGCGAAGTCCATTCGTAGAAGGTGATCGGCAGGATCGAGCCGACAATGGCGCCGACGATGAACTGGCCCTCGGCACCGATGTTCCAATTGTTCGAGCGATAACAGACCGACAGACCGACGCCGATCAGGATGAGCGGTGCCGCCTTGACCGCCAATTCATGCAGCGACCAGACCTCGAGCAGCGGTTCGATGAAGAAGCTGTAAAGCGCCGAGACCGGATCCTTGCCGAGCAGCGCGAACATGATGCCGCCGAAGAAGACGGTCAGCGCCAGGGCGAGTAGAGGCGAGACGATGGCAAACAGGCTCGAATGACGAGAACGGCGTTCGAGTTCAATGCGCATGGGCCGCCTCCGGGGCAGTCTGAAGACCGTGAACGCCGCCCATCAGGATGCCGATGCGTTCGCGGGTCATGGTCGAGGCGGGATAGGCGTCGGACAGCTTGCCTTCCGAGATCGCGGCAATCGAGGTGGCGACTTCGAAGATCTCGTCGAGGTCCTGGCTGATGACGACCACCGCTGAGCCGGCCTTGGCGAGATCGACGAGGGCCTGTCGGATGCGGCTCGCAGCGCCGGCATCAACGCCCCAGGTCGGCTGGTTGACGACGAGCACGGAGGGCTGGCGGTCGAGTTCACGCCCGACGATGAATTTCTGCAGATTGCCGCCCGAGAGCGAGCCGGCAGCCGGGTCGTCTCCGCTTTTGCGCACGTCCATCATTTCGGAGATGCGGCGGGCGGCCTGTTGCACCAGGCCATGGCGGATGAGCCCGATCTTGCCGCCGGAGAGATAAGCGCTGCGGTCGGACGCGTTGCGCGAGAGGAAGAGGTTTTCGGAAAGGCTCATGGCGGGGATCGCGGCATGGCCGTGACGCTCCTCCGGCACGAAACCCGCGCCGAGCAGACGGCGCTCGTTGATCCCAAGGCGACCAACAGGTTTGCCGCGCAGCTGAATGTCGTCCGGGTTCTGGACCGGGTATTCGCCGGAAAGGGCATCGAAGAGTTCGCTCTGACCGTTGCCGGCAACACCGGCAATCGCGAGGATCTCGCCCGCCTTGACCGTCATCGAGATATTCTTGAGCGGCATGGCGAAAGGTGTGCGCGGGCTGACCGACAGGTTGCTCACCTGGAGCTGGACTGCGCCGTCCGACGGCGGTTCTGCCTTTTCGACACCCGCCACATCCGCACCGACCATCATGCGGGCGAGCGACGCCGGTGTTTCCTGGCGCGGATCGCAAGCGCCCGTGACCTTGCCATGGCGCAGCACGGTGGCGCGGTCACAGATGCGCTGCACTTCTTCCAGGCGGTGGCTGATATAGAGGACCGAGCGTCCCTCTGCCTTCAGCTTGAACAGGGTCTCGAACAGCTTGTCGGCTTCCTGCGGCGTCAGGACCGAGGTCGGTTCGTCGAGGATGATCAACTTCGGATTCTGCAAGAGCGCGCGGACGATTTCGATCCGCTGGCGCTCACCCACCGAGAGATCGGCCACGTGCGCATTCGGATCGAGCGGCAGACCATAGGCAACGGAGAGCTCGGCCGCCTTTTTTGAGAGTTCGGAAATCGAGATCTTCTCGTCCAGCGACAATGCGATGTTTTCCGCGACCGTCAGCGCCTCGAAGAGGGAAAAATGCTGGAAAACCATGCCGATGCCGAGGCGGCGTGCGGCGGCGGGATTAGGAATGACGCGTTCCTCACCCTCCCATCCGATGGTACCGTCGGACGGCGCCAGGATGCCGAACAACATCTTGACGAGGGTCGACTTGCCTGCGCCGTTTTCGCCGAGCAGCGCGTGGATCTCGCCGTGGCCAATGTCGAGATCGATGCCATCGCAGGCCTTGAAACTGCCGAACAGCTTCGTCAGGCCGCGCACGGTCAAAAGCGGCTTTTCGCCCTCGGGCGGTCGTTGCGGCACAGGTCCCCCTTGCACTCTCATGCGCGTCGGCCGGGTCTTGCGCCCGGTCCATCGCTCAATTCATAACCGGTTTGCGGCAGCGCACAATATATAGGCAAAAGTTTTTTTTGGTTTTGCCCAGCCATCACCCGTCGGATCAGCCTCGCCGTCCAAGGCTCGGGAAAAACTGCAACACCCCGCCGATCACATACAGATAGATGCCGGTCAGGATCATGCCCCAAACGACCCAGGGAGGCGACTGGAAATGCAGGAGGAGCGCATATCCACCGAAGGCACACCAGAGCAGGAATACGGCCATGTTCAGATTGCGGAGCCGTTTCACGCGCACGGGGTGCAGGAAGAAGATCGGCAGGAAGGTCAGGACGACAGAGACGAGAACCGCGATCAAGGCCGTGGTCGCGCTCGCATCGATGACGAAGAGCGTGAAGATTAGCATGTTCCAGACGACGGGGAAACCGGAGAAGAAGTATTCATCCGTCTTCATGCCCATGTCGGCATAATAGATGGCACTCGATACGACGATCAGTCCGGCGGCAACGAAGGACCAGGGCTCGCCGATCATGCCACTCTGATAGAGCGCGAAAGCGGGCAAAAGCACATAGGTGACATAGTCGATGATGTTGTCGAGCGTATCGCCGGACCAGTTGGGCAGGACTTCCTTGACGCGGACCTTGCGGGCGATCGGGCCGTCGATGCCGTCGACAAGGAGTGCCAACCCCAACCACCAGAACATATCGACGAAGCGACGCTCGGCCGCGGCGACGACTCCAAGGAATGCCAGGAAGGATCCGGAAGCGGTCAGGATATGGACCGAGAAGGCGCGGATTTCCGCATAGGGCACCCGCTTGTAATTGAAGATCTTCATCCCTGCTCCAGTCGGCGGCATTTCGAAGGAAACGGTATCGGACGAAACGACGCGGTTTGCAACACAAGTGGCCGTCTTTGCCCGGATTTCGCCTGCGCTCTTTCCACTGGCTGCGCCATTTGGGCCCATGGATTTTGTGAGGATGGGGTTCTAGATATCATCGTGAAATCGCCAATCGGGAAGCTGACAATGAGCCACGAATTCGACATTGCCGTAATCGGTGCGGGACCGGCCGGGCAGATCGCCGCGATCGCGATGGCCCGCGGCGGCCGGCGGGTGGTGCTGGTCGGGCCGGAACCCGATGGCTCGGATGGCCGCACCACGGCACTGATGGATCAGTCGCTTGCGATGATGGAGCGGCTGGGCCTGTGGCAGGACCTGAAGGCGCAGGCGGCTCCGCTTGCCGTCATGCAGATCATCGACGGCACGAAGCGCCTCCTGCGGGCGCCGACTGTGGCCTTCCGCAGCGCCGAGATCTCGCTCGATGCCTTTGGCTACAACATTCCCAACGCCGCTCTGGTCTCCGCGGTGGCCGCGGCCGTTGCTGCCGAGCCCCTGATCACCCGAAAGGCGGTCGCTGCGGAAACCATCCATATCGGTACGGATGCCGTGACCATTGGGTTCGACGGCGGCGAGGTCCTGACGGCAGCGTTTGCGATCGGTGCCGACGGTAGGCGGTCGAAGACACGGGACAGCGCCGGCGTCGGCGTCAAGACCTGGTCCTACCCCCAAACCGCCGTCGTGATGAACTTCGCGCACACCCTGCCGCACCAGAACATCTCGACGGAATTCCACACCGAATCGGGCCCCTTCACCCAGGTTCCCCTGCCCGGCCTGCGGTCCAGCCTGGTTTGGGTGGTCACGCCCCAGGAAGCGGACCGCCTTACTTCGCTCTCGACCGAGCAGCTGTCCGGTGAGGTCGAAGCACGCATGCAGTCGATGCTCGGCAAGGTGGCGGTCGAAGACGGCGTACAAGCCTGGCCGCTCTCCGGCATGACGGCACGGCAATATGGCAAAGGTCGCTCCGCCTTCATAGGCGAGGCCGGCCACGCCTTCCCACCGATCGGTGCACAAGGGCTCAATCTCAGCCTGCGGGACATCGCGGCGCTGGAGGATATCCTGATCGATCGCGGCTCGACGGCCATTTCCGCGGACAGTGGCGATCGCTTCGACCGGAAGCGGCGTCTGGACATTGCAAGCCGCACGGCCAGCGTCGACCTGCTCAACCGCTCGCTTCTCTCGGGCCTGTTACCGGTCCAGATGCTTCGCGCGGCCGGCCTGCAGGTGCTCGCCAGCGTTCCACCTTTGCGCAACCTCGTGATGCAAGAGGGTGTCGCCCCGGGTCGCGGTCTGAAAAACCTGCCGTCGCTGTTACGGGAAAAGGTCCGCCGGTAAGACGCCCTGAGTGATCGCGAAAAGTAGCGCCGAGACCGAGAATACAGATAGGACCGTCGTGATCAGGATCGTGGCCGAGGCCCGTTCCTGCCAGACGCCGTATTGCTGGCCGATGACAAAGACATTGGTTGCCGTCGGCAGTGAAGCGAGCAGGATCGCGGTATAGACCCAGAGCGGATCGAAATTGCCGACGAGGCTCAGCACGACATAGACCAGGATCGGATGCAGCACGAGCTTGATCGGCACGATGTAGCCGATCTCGGCCGGGATGCGCTTCAACGGGCGCAGAGCGAGCGTCACGCCCATGGCAAAGAGCGCGCAAGGCGCGGCAGCCTGCGCGAGATAGTCGATCAGGCGCTGCAGGGCGAGCGGCGGCTCGAAGGCAAGGGCTGCGGCAAGAAAGCCGACGAGTGTGGCGATGATGAAGGGATGCGTCAGGATCTTGCGCGCGACATCGAGCGCCAGCTGCGCTGGGGGCCTTTTGTCGCCGCCGGCAAACGCCATCAGGGCGGGTGCTGCGATGAAATGGGCGGCGTTTTCGAAGCAGAAGACGAGTGCGACCGGAACGGCCGCCTTTTCTCCGAAGGCAAGTAGCGCAAGGCCAGGGCCCATGTAACCGATATTGCCATAGGCGCCGGCCAGGGCCTGGACGGTCGACTCGGCGATGTTGTTACCGCGAACATAACGGCCGATGACAAAGACCAGCGCGAAGATCGTGTAGGTTGCCGCAAGGCAGGCGGCGATGAAGTCGATGCGCGTCAGCTGCTCGATCGGCGTGCGCGACACGAGCTTGAAGAAGAGTGCCGGCAGCGAGACGTAGATGACAAAGAAGTTGAGCCAGCCGAGCGCCTGCGCGGAATGGTCACCGAGACGGCCCGAGATGTAGCCGATCAGGATCAGGCCGAAGAACGGCAATACCAGCGCAACGATATCCGCCACGTCTTGTCTCCCCCTGGACGCGAAACTGCGTCCTGATCGGGCTTAGCCGATTTGGGAGAGGATTGGAAAGGTCTGCTGGAACCAGTTCGCCATGTCGGAGACATAACCGAAGATGAAAGCAAGGCCTGTCAGCACAAGGAGGCCACCCATGGCCTTCTCCACCAGGCCAAGATGGCGGCGGAAGCGGGTGAGGAAGCGCATGAAGGCGCCGGAGAAGCCCGCGGCGATCCAGAAGGGCACGGCAAGGCCGAGCGAATAGATGGCGAGCAGAAGCGCGCCGTCTCCCACCGTCTCCTTGGACGCCGCCACGCCAAGGATGGCCCCGAGGACGGGGCCGATGCAAGGCGTCCAGCCGAAAGCGAAGGCAAGCCCCATGACATAGGCGCCGGACAGGGTTGCGGGCTTTCCGCCGCCTGCGAATCGGTATTCGGACGAGAGAAAGCCGAGGCGGAAGAGGCCGAGAAAATTCAGGCCCATGATGATGATGATCACGCCACCGATCTTGGACAGAAGATCCATGTGCTGGCGCAGCAGGCCGCCGATCGTCGACGCACCGGCGCCGAGCGAAACGAAGACGGTGGCAAAGCCAAGGGTGAAGACCAGCGAGGTCAAGAGCACCGTGCGCCGGGCCGCCGCATTTTCAGCCTGTTCCCCCTCGCGGAACTGGTCGACGGAAATGCCGGCCATATAACACAGATAGGGCGGCACCAGCGGCAGGACGCAAGGCGAGAGAAACGACAGGGCTCCGGCCAGAAGCGCGCTGAAGAAGGAAATATCGGCAATCGACACGGTGAACTCCGGAACCCGAACGGGCCCTACCTAATCCCCCGATACCCTGCTTGCCAATCACCATTGCGTAGGCTGCGACAACAGGGCTGCATTTTGGTGACAAAACTGCATTTTTGCGGTTGACCGGCCGGGGTCACCTGCATATGTTCCGCGCACTTCTTGAGGCGGCGCAAAAACCGCACGGGAGAGCGTAGCTCAGCCGGTAGAGCAACTGACTTTTAATCAGTAGGTCCAGGGTTCGAATCCCTGCGCTCTCACCACTCTCCCTCCTCCCAGTCTGTGGTCCGATTTCTCTTCTTGTGTCATTCCGGCACGGTTGCCGTGTCGGCGTTTATTCCCTGTTCGACTAAATTGCGCTGCGCAGTGCGTCTTTCGCAACCGCCTCCTCTCCTTCCGGTTGGGCTTTGTGCCGGGCGCGGTTGCCCGCCGTTTCAGAGGAGGAGTATCCATGTATAAAACTCTGGGAATGGCGCTGCTGTCAGGCGCTCTGGCGATATCCGTGTCCCTGCCCGCTGCGGCGGAGGGAATCAGCATCGGTGGATCGCGAGGCATCTCCGTTGATGTCGATACGTCCGACGGTCTCGGGGTCGGCGCCTCGGTCGGCGGGCGGAGTGGCGTCAATGCCAAAGCCAGCGTCGGCGGGAGCCGCGGAGTCGCCGATGTCGACGCCTCCGTCGGAGGTGGGCGGGGCGTGAACGCTTCGGCCAATGTCGGCGGACGGGGCGGCCTCTCTGCGGATGTCGATGCAAGTGTGGGCGGCGAAGGCGGCCTGAATGCGTCCGTCGGGGCGGAGCTCGGCGGCAGTCGCACCGGCATCGACATCGATGCCGGGATCGGACGGCAACCCGGTCGAGACGGCGGCGACGGTTCCGGATCGAACGGCTCCGGCCCCGGAGGCCTGACCGCACCGCAGCGCCAGGCTCTGCGGGACATGTCGCCGGGGGAGCGCCAGCGGCTCTTGAAGCGCTGCAGCAGCGTCACCTCGTCCGCCTATGATCCGGCCCTCGTCGAACTCTGCCGCCTGCTGCGGCTCAGTGCCTCGCGTTAAGGGTGGTCTTGCGTCTGGCCCGGCCTTCCGGGCCAGACCGGCCTTTGCTGCCCGGCCGCCAAGGGCTGCCTCGTAGAAAACGCGAGATCGCTCACATTCTAACGATTGGTTTAGCCGATCTCACAGGAGCGCTGTTCTATTCTGACGCATGCTCAAGGCTAGGGGTAGCTCATGCGCGTGATGGTCATTCTCATGATCGCAACAGTGTTCAGCATTCTGGCGATCAAATATTCCGACAATTCGCTCGGCACACAGCGGCTGACGGCCTCGCCGGCTGAAGTGGCAACTGGTTGAGCGGAATCACCGCCCAATTTGTTGCTGAACGGCAACAGGAACCTGCCAAGATGCCTTGCGGCGCAGTGGCAGCGGCGACCGCGGAACCGCTTCTGCCACAATCTCGTTGAAGGTCGTCAAGCAGGAGCAAATGCAATGCGATACATCTTCATCCTGCTGGTCGCCTCGGTGCTCAGCATTCTCGCTTTCAAATATTCCAACAACTCGTTGGGTGGCGGAGAACTCATGGCCTCGCCCATGGACGTGACGGAAGCGCAGTGAGCGCTCCGTTGGTTCCGCTAAGCTTGCCTCAGGCCATCAATTCGTCGAGCCATTGCGACGACAGGCGCTGTTCGAGCTCGGCCGCGAGATCATCGAGCGCCTCATCCACCATCGCGTGGTAGCTGCGCCCTCCCCCTTCGATCCCGAAATCAGCCAGCAGTCGCTGGCGATAGAGGTCGCTCGAAAACAGCCCGTGAAGATAGGTGCCGATCACCTTGCCGTCGGTAGAACCTGCACCGTCCCTGCGGCCATCGATGGAGATGGGAGCGCGCAGCGTATCGGGCCCTTCGGTGACGCCGAGATGGATCTCATAGCCTGACAGCGGCACGTCGTGCTCCAGCGAATGGGCCTTGCTGTTCCTCACCGTCTTTTCCGCAGCCATCACCGTCTCGACATCAAGCAGGCCAAGACCGTCTACCTTACGTGGCTGCCCTTCCAGTCCGAGCGGATCGGCGACGCTGCGACCCAGCATCTGGTAGCCGCCGCAAATGCCGATCACGCGGCCTCCGCGGCGGACATGCATGGCAAGATCGCGGTCCCAGCCATGGGAGCGAAACTCCTCCAGATCGGCGATGGTGGATTTCGATCCCGGCAGGACCACCAGACCGGCGTCGGCAGGCAGCCGCTCACCGGCGCGGACATAGACCAGATCGACGTCCGGCTCGGCGGCCAGCGGGTCGAGGTCATCGAAATTGGCGATGCGGGACAGGACCGGAACGGCGACCTTGAGCGCGCCGCCATTGCCTTTGACCAGCCGTTCCAGAACGACCGAATCTTCTGCCGGCAGTCGTACTGCGGCCTTCAGCCAGGGAACGACGCCGAAACAGGGCCAGCCGGTAAAGGCTCCGATCGCGGAAATGCCTTCGTCAAACAGGGTGACGTCGCCGCGGAACTTGTTGATGATGTAGCCTGATATCTGCGCCCGGTCCTCGTCCGGCAGGATCGTGTGAGTCCCGACGAGCGAGGCGATGACCCCTCCCCGGTCAATGTCGCCGACGAGAACCACCGGCACCTTCGCCCGGGTGGCAAAGCCCATATTGGCGATGTCCCCGGCGCGCAGGTTGATTTCAGCCGGCGAGCCCGCTCCCTCGACGATCACGAGGTCTGTACCTTCACTCACCCTTGCAAAGCTCTCGAGGACCGCGCCCAGCAGTTGCGGCTTCAAGCGTTGATAGTCGCGGCCCTTGGCCTGACCGAAGACCTTGCCCTGCACGATGATCTGGCTGCCGGTTTCGCTTTGAGGCTTCAGCAGCACCGGGTTCATGTGCACGGATGAGGGCGTGCGGGCGGCGAGCGCCTGCAGCCACTGGGCGCGGCCGATCTCCCCACCATAATCGGAAACGGCGGCATTGTTCGACATGTTCTGCGGCTTAAACGGCGCAACCTTCAGCCCGCGATTGGAGGCCAGTCGGCAAAGCCCCGCGACCAATATCGTCTTTCCGACATCCGACCCTGTCCCCTGCAACATGATCGTTCTTGCCATCGCATTCTGTCCTGTTTCCGCCCTGCCGGAGATCGCCGGTTTTTCATGCTTTTGCCGCGATTTTGCCTTGGACATTACCGCGAATGCGACACTGCGGCAGCCTGTCGCAGATGTTTTAGTCTGACTTTGTCATTTGCGACGCGCCATGACGGTTTGCGCTCTGGCGCGGCGTTCGTGAAGTGATTATCTGCCGCTCGAAATCAGCGCCCGAAGAGGCGTGACACCTTAGGAAACACCCATGCTCTACATCCTGCAGAACCGCAATAGTCTCGCCATCGCCTGGAATGGTCGTGCGCCGCAGCACCGCACCGTCGCGCGCTGGGAAGCGCGTGTGCCGTTCTCGTTTAAGAAGCGCTGATCCGGGGACTTCCCGCCGCGACCACGGCAGCCTTTGACGCTGTTTCGTGTGCCAAAAATACAAACGCCCCGGTACGCGATACTCGATCCGGGGCGCAACCGACAGTAACGCGCCGGCCCCTCCATCTATCGCTCTAGATGTTACCGGACCGTTAGCAGCCATCCTTCCTAAGCTTTTTTTCAATTTTTTTTGTGCCTGCGTGAAAGCAGGCGCCCTCCTGTCATATTGACGCAGCTGAGATACCCTAAGTCTCAGGTGAGAGGGCGAGTTTTCGAAGCTTCTGCTCCGTCGTGAGCAACTGCCCGTCTCTTGAGCGGGTTGACCTCGCCAGACATCGAAAATGCGGCAAATTCAGTCGCAACAACAGCTTGGTTCCGGGTGCGCCCGGCCCACCGGCTGCGGCGAGAGGTTGATTTTCAAAACCAAAGACGTAGGCTTAAGGACGTAACACGCGGTCGACAGGCACTCAGCCTCTTACGACAAGGCCCGGTTGCAAGGATGCGGGTCGGCGTGACGCGCCCCGACCGACATCCAAAGCCAGTACAAATTGGCAGAACGGTCCGCAGTAGCCGTTTCTGCCCGTCCCGATGAACGCTGCAAGATAAGACTGGGAGGTCTTACTCCATGAAGAAGCTGATCGCTTCCACCATTCTCGCCGCGGGTCTCTACGCAGTTGCGGGCTCTGCCCAGGCTGCCGAGTGCGGCGATGTTTCCATCGCAGAAATGAACTGGGCCTCGGCCGGCGTCGCCGCTTACGTCGACAAGATCATTCTGGAAAACGGCTATGGCTGCAATGTGACCGTCGTGACCGGCGACACCATGCCGACCTTCGCCTCCATGAACGAAAAAGGACAGCCGGACATGGCGCCGGAGTTCTGGGTCAACGCCGTGCGCACCGCGCTCGACGAGGCCATCGCTGAAGGCCGCCTGATCCAGGCTGCACCGCTTCTGTCCGACGGCGGTGTCGAAGGCTGGTGGATCCCGAAGTTCCTCGCCGACGAACATCCGGAAATCAAGACGGTGCAGGATGCCCTGGCCCGCCCGGATCTCTTCCCGGCTCCGGAAGATCCGTCCAAGGGTGCCGTGACCAACTGCCCGTCCGGCTGGAACTGCCAGGTCTCGACCGCAAACCTTTATCGCGCCCTCGGCGCGCAGGATAAGGGCTTCGAACTTGTTGACACCGGCTCGGCCGCCGGTCTCGACGGCTCGATCGCCAACGCGTTTGAAAACAAGAAGGGCTGGCTCGGCTACTATTGGGCGCCGACCGCTATCCTCGGCAAGTACGAGATGGTGAAGCTGTCCTTCGGCGTCGAGCACGACAAGGCGAGCTGGGATGCCTGCACGGCCGTTCCGGACTGCGCCGACCCGAAGGTCAATGCCTATCCGGTTTCCGACGTCTATACCGTCGTGACCAAGGGCTTTTCCGAAAAGGCCGGTGTTGCCATGGACTACGTGAAGACCCGCAAGTGGGACAACGCGACCGTCGGCAAGGTTCTCGCCTGGATGGAAGAAAACCAGGGCACGAACGAAGACGGCGCCAAGCACTTCCTCGAAACCTATCCGGAAATGTGGACCACCTGGGTCGCTCCTGAGGTCGCCGAGAAGGTCAAGGCGGCTCTCTGAGCCTCACTTGAGTTGACAATGCGGCGGGCTCAAAAGCCCGCCGCGCTTTCTGCGAAGCGGCATGCCGCATCACGCCATTGAACGACTCCCGACGTCGCAGACGGCATGAATTCCCTTCCGGAACTCGACTAGCCTCTCTTCTCGGGAACACGGCACCGCCGTCAGGGCTCACTGCAGCGTTGGAAACGCCAAACAAGCGGGGGTCGAAAAGGGGAAAGAGATGGCTTCTAGTCTATGCAATTATTTGCCGGAACTGCTCTGCAGGTTTCCGGAGATCGACGACACAGTCATGCGCGGAGTGCGCAAAAGTGTCGACGACAGTTTCAAGGGTTTCGTCCGCGCCTATGGCAACGTGATCGACGCCGTCACCAATCCACTCCAGCTTTTTCTGAACTGGCTCGAAGCCCTGTTCGTCAATACCCCGTGGTTCATCATCCTCGCGGCCATGGTGCTGATCGTCTATCTGACCAGCCGCAACATGCGGATCGTCGCCCTGACGATCATCGGCATGCTGTTCATCGGCTTTGTCGGCCTGTGGGAGGATACGATGGTGACCCTCGCCATTGTGACCGTCTCCACCTTGCTTGCGATCGCCATCGGTATCCCGATCGGCATTCTGATGGCCCGTTCGGATCGAGCGCAGTCGGTGGTCAACCCGATCCTCGACGTCATGCAGACGATGCCGAGCTTCGTCTACCTGATCCCCGTCGTCATGATCTTCGGCATCGGCAAGGTGCCGGGCGTCATCGCCGTCGTCATCTATGCCGTCCCGCCGATGATCCGCCTGACCAATCTCGGCATCCGGCTCGTCGACCGTGAAGTTCTGGAAGCGGCCGACGCCTTCGGCTCCTCTCCGCGCCAGAAGCTGTTCAACGTCCAGATCCCGCTCGCCCTGCCAACCGTCATGGCCGGCATCAACCAGACCATCATGATGTCGCTCGCCATGGTCGTCGTTGCCTCGATGATCGGTGTCGGTGGTCTCGGCAAGAATGTTCTCCAGGCTATCTCCAACCAGTTCTTGACCATTGGGTTCCTCAACGGCTTTGCATTGGTTGCCATTGCCATCATCTTCGACCGCGCCAGCCAGGCTTATGGCAAGCGCCTTCAGCGCCATACGGAGGTGGTCCATGGCTAGTCACGACATCGAGATCCGCAATCTTTACAAGATCTTCGGACCTGACGGGTCTGCCTTCATCGACCAGGTAAAGGCCGGCATGTCGAAGGCGGAACTGAACGAGACCCATGGCCACGTTCTGGGTCTGAAGGACATCAACATCCAGATGCCCGGTGGCGGCATCACCGTCGTCATGGGTCTTTCCGGCTCTGGCAAGTCCACGCTCATCCGGCATATCAACCGGCTGATCGAGCCGACTTCGGGCGAAGTGCTCTATGACGGCGTCGATGTCTGTCGGATGAACCCGACGGAGCTTCGCGAATTCCGTCGTCACAAGACGGCGATGGTCTTCCAGAAGTTCGCCCTGCTCCCGCACCGGACCGTGCTCGAAAACACCGTCTATGGTTTGGATATCCAGGGAATCCCGCGCTCGAAGAGCGAGGACATCGGCCGTCGCTGGATCGACCGTGTCGGTCTCTCCGGCTTCGAAGGCCATTATCCGAACCAGCTTTCGGGCGGCATGCAGCAGCGTGTCGGGCTGGCCAGAGCCCTCTCGAACGATGCCGACATCCTCCTGATGGACGAGGCCTATTCCGCGCTCGACCCGCTGATCCGCGTCGACATGCAGACGGTTCTGCTGGATCTGCAGCAGGAGTTGAAGAAGACCGTGGTCTTCATCACCCACGACCTCGACGAAGCACTGCGTCTCGGCGACAAGATCGCGATCCTGAGGGATGGCGAAGTCATCCAGCAGGGCTCGGGTCAGGAGATCGTGCTGCAGCCGGCCGACGACTACATCTCGGCCTTCGTCAAGGAAGTGAACCGCGGCCGCGTCATCCGGCTGGATACGATCATGGGACCGGTTTCCGGTCAGAGCGAGGGTCTCTCGCTGCCGGGTGCCACGGTGCTCGAGGCCGCCGCACGCATCATGACCGACGCGCATCAGTCGAGCGTTCTCGTCACCGATGATGCTGGCGCTCCGATCGGTCGCGTCGACCTGCAGCAGATCATCGCCGCGATGGTCAAGCCCAAGTCGCATGAAGACACGCAGATGGCGGCGGCCTGACGGCGGCTGACTTGCGGTCCCTGCTCCCACGCGGCCCCGCCCTCAGCGGGGCCGTTATCGTTTTGGTGATTGAAACCATATAAAGACTTCTTTATATGATCAGCATGACAATCAGAGGAACTTCCATGGCAAGCCCGACCAATCCGCTTTCCGAACTTCTGGCCGAAAAAGGCGTGCTGCTCGCCGACGGCGCGACCGGGACCAATCTCTTTGCTCAGGGCCTCGAGGCCGGTGAGGCGCCAGAGCCCTGGAACGAGGCGCAGCCGGAAAAGATCGTGAAGCTGCATCAGGATTTCGTCGATGCCGGCGCCGACATCATCCTCACGAATTCCTTCGGTGGCACGCGCCATCGTCTGAAGCTGCACCATGCCGAGAACCGGGTGCATGAGCTGAACAAGAAGGCAGCCGAGATTGCCCGTTCGGTCGCTGACAAGGCGCCGCGCAAGGTGATCGTGGCCGGTTCCGTCGGCCCGACCGGCGAGTTGCTCATTCCGCTCGGCGCCCTGTCCTACGAGGATGCCGTCGCGGCCTTCGTCGAGCAGATGGAAGGCCTGAAGGCCGGTGGTGCCGACGTGGCCTGGATCGAGACCATGTCCTCGCCCGAGGAAATCCGTGCGGCGGCAGAGGCTGCCGTGAAGGTGGGCCTGCCCTATACCTTTACCGGCTCCTTTGACACGGCCGGCAAGACGATGATGGGCCTGCATCCGAAGGACATTCACGGTGTGGCTGCGGACATTGGCTCAGGCCCGCTGGCCGTTGGCGCCAATTGCGGCGTGGGCGCCTCCGACATCCTGCAGAGCCTCCTCGACATGACGAGTGCCAATCCGGATGCGACGGTCATCGTCAAGGGCAATTGCGGCATTCCGGAATTCCGTGGCTCGGAGATCTTCTATTCCGGCACGCCGCCGCTGATGGCCGATTATGCTCGCCTCGCGCGCGACGCTGGCGCCAAGATCATCGGCGGCTGCTGCGGCACGTCCTGCGGCCATCTGGCTGCGATGCGCCAGGCACTCGATGACTACACCCCGGGTCCGCGCCCGACGCTCGAGGTTATCGTCGAGCGGATCGGACCGCTCCGCAACAAGACCGCCGACGAGAGCGGCGCGCAGGAAGGCGGCCGCCGCAGCCGCCGCCGCGGCAACTGAGGCAAGACCAATCCACTGAAATGAAAAAGGGCGCCGCAGGGCGCCCTTTCCGTTTCAACGATTTTCCGTCGTATCAGCCCACAAACGCGCGCTCGATGACGAATTCGGCCGGCTTGTTGTTGGCGCCTTCGGTGAGGCCCGCCTTTTCCAGCAGTTCCTTGGTGTCCTTCAGCATCGCGGTCGAGCCGCAGATCATGCCACGGTCGATCGCCGGGTCGAGCGGGGGGACGCCAAGGTCGGTGAACATCTTGCCGTTTGCGATCAGGTCCGTGATGCGGCCCTGGAAGGGATAGTCCTCACGGGTGACCGTCGCATAGTGCTTGAGCTTGTCGCCAACAAGTTCGGCGAGGAATTCGTGGTTCTTGATTTCCTCGACCAGATCGAAGCCGTATTTCAGTTCGGCGACGTCGCGGCAGGTATGGGTGAGGATGACCTCCTCGAACTTCTCATAGGTTTCCGGGTCACGGATCAGGCTCGCAAACGGCGCGATACCAGTGCCGGTCGAGAACATGTAGAGGCGCTTGCCCGGGGTCAGTGCATCGAGCACCAGTGTGCCGGTCGGCTTCTTGCGCATCAGCACCTTGTCACCCGGCTGGATGCGCTGCAGGTGCTGGGTCAGCGGGCCATCCGGAACCTTGATCGAGAAGAATTCCAGTTCCTCATCCCAGGAGGGGCTCGCGATCGAATAGGCGCGGTAGATCGGCTTTCCCTCGACCATAAGACCGATCATGGCAAACTCGCCGGAGCGGAAGCGGAAGCCGGCGGGACGGGTCATGCGGAAGCGGAACAGGCGGTCGGTATAGTGCGTGACGCTCAGAACCGTTTCGGCATAGACGCCCTCGGGCACGATCAGTTCGGCGTTGTCGGTCTTCACAGGAGCATTCATAGGCTGTCGGTCCCATCGTTCAGTCGATTGGGACCAAGCCTATAATCCAGACCGTCCCATTCCACAATTCAGCCGGCATGCGCATTTCGCAGCCGAGATATCCGTTAAAGCGAAGGCGGCAACCTTGACCGAGGTCAATTCGCCGCCCTTCGATAGCGATTTTTATATGTCTCAGGCGCCGGTGGAGCCGAGGCGACGCCAGCTGAAACCACCGACGGCTAGCGAATCTCGGGCCGTCGGCTGGTAACGCTGGGCAACGCCCATGAGACAGTTTTCGGCAAGCCGCCGCTGGGCCACCGGGTTGGTGACGGCAAAGCTGTCGAAGCCGGTGCGCAGCATCAGCGGAACCTGGTCGATCAGCACGTCGCCGACGGCGCGCAGTTCGCCGGAATAGCCGAGGCGCTCACGCAACAGCGTGGCATGGCTGAAGCCACGGCCGTCATTGAAGGCCGGGAAGGCGACGGCGATCAGCGCGATGCGGTCGAGATGGGCCTCAAGCTTCGTCACGTCGTCAGCCGGTGCGATCAGCACGCCGAGACCGACATCGTTGGTTTCGGCGACGGCTTCCAGGAAGGCCTCGAGTGGCAGCAGAGCCTTCTCACCCTCGCCCGCCTTGCGCTCTTCCGTTTCAGTCACCCAGATGTCGCCATCGACGAAACCAGTTTCTTTCCAGATCTTGGTCATACTTCTTCCAGTCTCACGCGGCTTCGACAGAAGCGTTGCCATAAAGCGCGTCCTTGAACGGCTTGGGGCCGACGCGGCGATAGGCGTCAAGAAAAGTTTCCTTCGGATCAAGGCGCAGGCCGAGATAGGTATCGACGATCGTCTCGACCGCGTCGGTTACCTTTTCCGGCTCGAAGCCGCGACCGATGATCTCCCCGATCGAGGAGTTCTCGTCGCCGGAACCGCCCAGCGTGATCTGGTAGAGTTCGGCCCCCTTCTTCTCGACACCGAGCAGGCCGATATGGCCGACATGGTGGTGGCCGCAGGCATTGATACAGCCGGAGATCTTGATCTTGAGTTCGCCGATCTCCTGCTGACGCTCCAGGGAGCCAAAGCGCTCGGAGATCGCCTGGGCGACCGGGATCGAACGGGCATTGGCAAGCGCGCAGTAGTCCAAGCCGGGACAGGCAATCATGTCGGTGATGAGGTTGGCATTGGCGGTCGCGAGGCCGGCCTTTTCCAGCGCCTGATAAAGCGGATAGAGATCACCCTTGGCGACATGCGGCAGGATCAGGTTCTGCTCGTGGCTGACGCGGATCTCGTCGAAGGCATAGGTTTCGGCAAGGTCGGCCACCAGATCCATCTGCGCGTCCGAGGCATCGCCCGGCGTACCGCCGATCGGCTTCAGCGAGATCGTCACCATGGCATAATCCGGGTGGCGATGTTCCTGCACATTGTGGCGCACCCAGGCGGCGAAGGCGGCATCGGCCTTCTGTGCGCGGGCCAGCGCATCCCAGCCATCGGCGCGGGCAGCGAGTGCCGGCGGCGCGAAATAGGTCTCGATGGCGCGGATATCGCCTTCCGGCAGCTTCAGTTCGCTGTCGCGGATTTGGTCAAACTCGGCCTCGACCTGACGAGTCAGCTCCTCGACGCCGGTTTCATGCACCAGGATCTTGATGCGGGCCTTGTACTTGTTGTCGCGACGGCCGTGCAGATTGTACACGCGCACGATCGCGGTGATGTAGGTCAGGAGATCGGCTTCTGGCAGGAAGTCGCGGATCTTCTTCGCGATCAGCGGCGTGCGGCCTTGGCCACCGCCAACATAGACGGCAAAGCCGAGTTCGCCAGCTTCGTTCTTCTTCAGATGCAGACCGATGTCGTGGACCTGGATGGCCGCGCGGTCCTTTTCGGCGCCGGTGACGGCGATCTTGAACTTGCGCGGCAGGAAGGAGAATTCCGGATGCAGCGAGGACCACTGGCGCAGGATTTCGGCATAGGGGCGCGGATCGGCGACTTCATCGGCGGCAGCCCCGGCGAAATGGTCGGCGGTCACGTTGCGGATGCAGTTGCCCGAGGTCTGGATGGCATGCATCTCGACGCTTGCGAGATCGGTCAGGATGTCGGGCGTGTCCGAGAGTTTCGGCCAGTTGTACTGAATGTTCTGGCGGGTGGTGAAGTGGCCATAGCCGCGGTCGTATTTGCGGGCGATATGGGCCAGCATGCGCATCTGCTTCGAATTCAGCGTGCCATAGGGAATGGCGACGCGCAGCATGTAGGCATGCAGCTGGAGATAGACGCCGTTCATCAGGCGCAGCGGCTTGAACGCGTCTTCGGCGAGTTCACCGGAGAGGCGGCGGGCCACCTGGTCGCGGAACTGCTCTACGCGCGCCGATACGAAGGCGTGGTCGAATTCGTCATAACGATACATGTCTTACCTCAAGCCTCAAGCGGCGATGAATGCCGGGTCGGCATAACCGTGACCCTCGGCATATGCAATGGTCGGGCCTTCCGCACGAATGCGCTCGCGCAGGCGCAAGGGGCGCAGCTTGCCATCCTTTTCCTCGATCTCGATGACATTGACGTCAACGACGAGGTTGCTGCCGAAGGCCTGCTTGCCGGCGGCTTCCAGGGCTTCGACCGCCTCGGCATGGCGGGCGACGAAGGCTTCCTGCAGACGCTCGGTCCACTGGCCATTGGCGTCCAGCCAGACGGCGATGCCGTCGGTCAGGCGGTTTGCTGTGAGAACCTTGTCTACCATCGTCAAATCCTTGCAGTTTCCAGTTCAGCCGAGACATGCGCGCCGAGCGGTTCGGAGCGGCTGAAATCGGCGCCGGCGACAGCGTCGCCGATGATGACCATGACCGGGCCAGTCAGCTCCGTGCGAGCCTCGAGCCCCGGTAATTCCTTGAGCGTGCCGTGCAGCAGACGGCTGTCACGACGCCCGGCATTCTCGACAACGGCAACCGTCGTGTCTTCGGCGAGGCCGCCCGCCATCAGCCGCTCGGCGACAGAGGCGGCGACCGTACGGCCCATATAGACGGCAACGGTTGCGCCCGACAGCGCGAGCCGCGCCCAATCCGGCAGCACATTACCCTGTAAATCGTGACCGGTCGTGAAGACCAGCGACGAGGACACGCCACGCAGCGTCAGCGGCAGCTCGAAGTCCGCGGCGGCGGCGAGTGCCGAGGTCACGCCGGGGACGATTTCGTAGGCAATGCCGGCATCACGAAGGGCGGCCATTTCTTCGCCGGCGCGGCCGAAGACCAAGGGATCGCCCGACTTCAAACGGACAACACGCTTGCCGGCATGGCCAAGCTCGACGAGCAGCGCATTGATCTGGTCTTGAGACTTCGAATGACAGCCCTTGCGCTTCCCGACGGCAATGCGCTCGGCGTCGCGGCGGCCCATGTCGACCACTTCGCGCGGCACAAGCGCGTCATAGACGATGACGTCGCATTCCATCATCAGACGATGGGCACGCAGGGTGAGCAGATCTTCGGCACCCGGGCCGGCGCCGACGAGGAACACGCGGCCCTCGACCCGATCGGCAGCGACGCCCTTCAGGAGACGGGTGGCTTCGCGGCGGGCAAGGCTGATCTCATCCACCTCGACGTGGTCGGCGACCTTGCCCTTGAAGAAGTCGCGCCAGAACAGGCGGCGCGGTGCGCCACGGGGCACGAGACGATCAACGGCACGGCGATAGGAATTGGCGAGGCGCCCGAGCTTGCCGAGCGAGCGCGGCAGGAGACGGTCGATATCGGCGCGGATCATCTGGGCGAGGACAGGGCCAACGCCTTCGGTCCCGATGGCAACGGCGATAGGCGCACGGTTGACAAGGGCCGGCGTGTAGAAGTCGCAATAATCCGGCTGGTCTACGGCATTGGCCGGGATCCGGGCGGCGCGAGCGGCCGCGACGATCTCGCGGTCGAGAGCGCCCTCGCCCGTAGCGGCAAAGACCAGACGCGCGCCCTCAACCTGTGACGGCTTGAACGGCTCGGCAATCTGCTCGATGGCGTTCGCTGCGAGGAAGGCGGCGTAATCGGCTTCCGGGGCATCGGCATAGGCGACGATGCGAGCCTCGGTGTTCTTCAGCAGGCGCGCCTTGGCATAGGCCTCGTCACCGTTTCCGAAAACGGCGGCGACCTCATTCTCGACCTTGAAGAAGGCCGGAAAGACCGAAAGCTGCTTGTCCTGCTGTGTCATGAATCATCCGTTGCCAGTTGACCGCATCATCGCGTCACGGGCCTAAAAATTGAAGAAACAGGAATCCCTTCGCTCCGCACCTTGCGTATTTCTGTCCTAGTCCCCTCGCCGATGCGAGCAAAAGTCACCGATTGCCATTCGCATCGCCTTGCTTCCCAAAACCGCTTACGCTGCAAAAAGTTGGAGACAGACCATCATTTCACTTTCGGGCGCAAGTCGGCAAGCCTAGGATTGCGGTGCACACATAGGCCGGAGCGCTCACCTTGACCACACCCGAACTCACCCGTCGATTGCTCGACGTGATCGAACACGACATTATGCCGCTGACGGCGAAGGGCGTGGCTGCCGGCAACAAGGTGTTCGGCGCGGCAATCCTGCGGAAATCGGATCTGTCTCTCGTTCTGGCCGAGACCAATAACGAGCTGGAAAACCCGCTCTGGCATGGCGAAGTGCACACGCTGAAGCGGTTTTACGAACAGGGCGAGCGCCCCAACACCCGGGATCTGATCTTCCTGTCGACGCATGAACCCTGCACCATGTGCATGTCGGCGATCACCTGGGCGGGCTTCGACAATTTCTACTATTTCTTCAGCCATGAAGACAGCCGCGACGCTTTCGCCATCCCACATGACCTGAAGATCCTGAAGGAGGTCTTCGGTCTGGAGCCTGGCGGCTATCGTCGGCAGAACGCATTCTGGCTGAGCCATGCGATGATCGAAATGGTAGCCTCGGCAGACGATGCCGAACGGCCCGCCCTCTTCGAGCAGGTCAGCCGGATCAAGGCGGAATATGACCGCCTTTCGGAGACCTATCAGTCGTCCAAGGGTGACAACGACATTCCGCTCAACTGAGCAGCAGACGAGATCAGCATGGAAGCCTCGACCGATATCAACCGCCTGCTCGAGATCATGGCGGCGCTGCGTCAACCCGAGACCGGTTGCCCCTGGGACATCGTCCAGACCTTCGAGACGATCAAGCCCTATACGATCGAGGAGGCCTATGAGGTGGCCGACGCGATCGAGCGCAAGGATCCGGACGATCTCTGCGAGGAACTGGGGGACCTATTGCTGCAGGTGGTTTTCCATGCCCGCATCGCCGAAGAGGAAGGCCTCTTTACGTTCGGCGACGTGGTCGAGGCGATCACCCGCAAAATGATCCGCCGCCATCCGCATGTCTTCGCCCGCTCCGATGCCGACACGCAGGAGGCGGTAAAGGCGCAGTGGGACACAATCAAGCAGCAGGAAAAGGCCGAGCGTCTGGCACGCCGCGCCGCCCGTGGCTCGGCGGCTGATCCCGACACCGGCTATCTCGGCTCGGTGCAGCGGTCCTTCCCGGCGCTGACCGAAGCCTTGAAGCTGCAGGAGCGTGCGGCCAAGGTTGGTTTCGACTGGTCGGAGGCAGCCCCCATCCTTGACAAGATCGAGGAGGAAATCGGCGAATTGCGCGAGGCGCTGGCCGAGAACCGACCGGACAAGGTGAAGGACGAACTGGGCGACCTGATCTTTGCGCTGGTGAATATCGGCCGGCATGTGGGGGCAGAACCGGAGCAGGCTTTGCGCGGAACGAACACAAAGTTCCGGAATCGATTCAGCTATATAGAGACGTCTCTTGAAGCGTCAGGTGAGACTTTGCTGGGGGCGTCGCTGGAGCGGATGGAAGAGCTTTGGCAGGCGGCGAAGGGCAAAGTCTAGGTCTCGCGGCCGCGTCACCAACTTCGCTGCCAGTCTTGCAGCCCCATTCAATCGAGCGCCGCAGGTGAGCGGGTGCACCAGGACCCTGCTCACGTGCCTGTGCAGAGCAGTTCCGTCACACATCGGTTCCCGCCAGAGGCGCAGCACTCCAGATGCCTGGCGGTTGCAGTGGAGCCGCAGAGTGTCCCGAACAGTCGCTGGAAAACTGCTCCGTGCCAGGGGCAGCCGGGCGTCGCCAAGGGATTGCCGACGATCTCGAGCCTGACGCGCGGTTTTGTCCAATCCATCACCCTGCCGCGAAAGACGCCGCTGCCGGCAAAGGTCCAGGCATGGCGGGCAATGGCCGAGACGAGAAGGCGCGAGGCGAGCGCCGGATGGAGCTTCGGCAAGATCTTTCGTGCGAGCGGCGGAATGCGGTGGTCGAGGATGTAGTGGGCGGTCCGATAGCCAGCCTCGGCCAGCACACGATCGGCCTCGGCCGGCGGCAACATCGCCCGGATCGCGGCAAACAGGGCCACGGGCTCGCGCTCGTCGACCATTGCCGTCGGTGGCGCCTCAAGGTGGCGCCCGAGGCCGGCGGATTCGAAGATCAGCCGCGCGGCTCCCACGCCGTAGAGCGCCGACAGCGCCTGCCCCGTCTGGATGACGGCGTTCGGTCCGATGCGCGCCGGCGATGGTGACGCTACCGCACCCCCGGCGCTTCCGTGGCCAGAGATCCTGCCGATACCATGATCAGACATGGGCATCGTGGCTCGCCGGCCCGCCACCGCAGGCCTTGACGGGGGTGCGGGCCTCTTCCGCCTCACCGGCCTTGCGGGCACGCAGCTGGCTTGCGCGATCAGAGGCCGCCTGCCAGTCGGCCATCTGGGCCGGCGCGATCTTGCGGGTCATGTCGAAGCCGAAGTTCACCTTTTCCTTCGATTGCGGGCCCCAGTAATTGTGCTTGCCGAGATCGTAGAACTTGCGCTCGAAGCCGGCCTTCAAGAAGGCCTTGAGGCAGCCGAGAAGGTAACGACGGCGAAAGCCCTTGCCACGCCAGGGATAATGGAAGAGCGCCTTGATCATGTAGAAGCGGCGGTAGTTGTTCATGACGCGGTCGAGCAGTTCGGCGCGGTCCATGGCGTCAGGCTTCATGATTGGGGTCACGAAATTGTATTTCGAGAAATCGAAGATCTCGACCTTGTCGCCCAGTTCCTGGAAGAGCGGCGAGAAGGGCCAGGGCGTGTACATGGCCCAGTTAGCGAGATCCGGGTTCCAGTCGCGCGCCATGCGATAGGTTTCCTCCAGCGTCTCCGCCGTCTCGTTTTCGAGCCCGACGATAAACTGCGCCTCGGTAAAGATGTCTGCTTCGCGGAGCAGGCGGATCGCCTTCTTATTCTCGGCGACCTTGGTCTCCTTGTTGAAGCGGTCGAGCTTCAGCTGGGCGGCGGCTTCCGTACCGAGCGAGACATGGACGAGGCCGGCCTTGCGATAGAGCGCCAGATATTCCTCGTCTCTGATAATGTCGGTGACGCGGGTGTTGATGCCCCATTTCACCTTGTCCGGCAGGCCACGGGCAATCAGCTCTTCGCAGAAGGCGATGAACTTCTTGCGGTTGATGGTGGGCTCCTCGTCGGCCAGGATGAAGAAGCCGACCTGGTGGTCGTTGACCAGTTTCTCGATCTCGTCGACAACCCTTTTCGGATCACGGATACGATAGTCCCGCCAGAACTTCCACTGCGAGCAGAAGGAGCATGTGAAGGGGCAGCCGCGCGCCATATTGGGGATCGCGACGCGGACGCCGAGCGGCACGTAGATGTATTTCTCCCATTCGAGCAGCGTCCAGTCCGGCTCGACGGCATCGAAATTCTTGACCGTGGGGGCGGCGGGCGTCGCGATGATCTTGCCGTCGTCGGTGATGTAGGCAAGACCCTTGATGCCCGCCCTCGCCTCCTTCCAGTTGCCTGCAGCATAGGCCCTGACCAGTTCGACGATGATCTCCTCGCCCTCGCCCCGCGCGATCACATCGATGTACGGCGCTTCGGTCAGAACCTGCTGATACATGAAGGTCGCATGCACGCCGCCAAGCACGCGCAGCGCGCGAGGGCAAACCTCTTTCGCGATCTCCAGGCACCGTTCGGCCATGTAGATCGAGGGCGTGATCGCCGTGCAGCCGATGACATCAGGCTGGAGTTCGCGCAAACGATCGCGGAGCGCGTCTTCCGTAAGGTCATTGGTCATGGCATCGACGAAATGGACGTCGGTATAACCCGCCTGCTTCAGCGCGCCGGCAAGATAGGCGACCCAGGCAGGCGGCCAGTTGCCGGCAATTTCGGCGCCGCCGGAATGATAGTTCGGATGGATGAAGACGACGCGCATGACCACCTCCCATGTGTGTAAACTAAAGTTGACACATCCATTGGGGAGATCAGTTGACCTGGATCAAGAGCGCGACGGGTGGGAGCGATCAGCGCTCCCAGTCTTCCTTCGGCAGGGGCTTTGGTCCGCCCAGCTTGCGTTCGAGCTCATTGGCCTGGCGGTCGGTCAGGCGAACGTCGAGGCTGACGGAGCCATCCTCGTGATCTTCGCGATCATCGACGATGCCGTTTTCATAGAGCCAGGAAATGACCGACTGCTTGTCGGCGGGGATGGTGATCGTCGCCTCGGTCAGCACGCCTGAAAGACGCTGCGAGATCACGTCGAGAAGCGTATCAACGCCCTCGCCGCTGATGGCCGAAACCGGCAGAACGTTTTCGCGACCCGCGGCCTTCTGGAGGATGCCGTCGTGGGTTTCGGGATCCAGCCGGTCGATCTTGTTCCAAACTTCGAGAATGCGCTCCGCGCGTTCCTTCTCGTGGATGCCGAGGTCATCGAGGATGCGCAGGACATCTGCCGACTGGGCGCCGTTGTCCGGGTCCGGGATGTCACGCACATGCAGGATCAGGTCCGCTTCGAGAACCTCTTCCAGCGTCGCGCGGAAGGCGGCGACGAGGTGGGTGGGCAGGTCGGAGATGAAGCCGACGGTGTCCGACATGATCACCGTGCGCCCATGCGGCAGCTTCATCCGACGCAGAGTCGGATCGAGCGTGGCGAACAGCATGTCTTCGGCCAGCACACCCGCACCGGTGATGCGGTTGAAGAGCGTCGACTTGCCGGCATTGGTGTAGCCAACCAGTGCCACGATCGGATGCGGCACCTTGCGGCGCTTGGCGCGGTGAAGCTGGCGGGTGCGCACGACCTGTTCCAGTTCGCGCTCGAGCTTGACGATCTTGTCCTGCAGGAGCCGGCGGTCGGCTTCGATCTGCGTTTCACCCGGGCCACCCATGAAGCCCGCACCGCCGCGCTGGCGTTCCAGGTGGGTCCAGGAGCGGACCAGACGGCCCTTCTGGTAGTTCAGATGCGCAAGGTCGACCTGCAGCGTGCCTTCCTTGGTGGAAGCCCGACGGCCGAAGATTTCCAGGATGAGGCCCGTGCGGTCGATGACCTTGGCGCCCCATTCCTTTTCCAGATTGCGTTGCTGCACCGGCGTCAGCGGATGATCGACGATGACGAGACCCGCATCATGCTCGTCGAGCAGTGCCTTCACTTCCGCGATCTTGCCGGAGCCCATCAGCGTTGCCGGACGCGGCTGGTTCACCTGGACGATGAGCCCCTGCACGATGGTCAGATCGATCGCGCGCGCCAGGCCAATAGCCTCTTCGAGGCGTGCTTCATTCGACCGGCTGGGAGCCGGCGGCGCGCCTTCCGGAAGAGGCTGTGGCTTAGTCTGCTTCAGCACCGGCACGAGCACCAGCGCCCGCATATCATCCCGGCGCTTTTCGTCCTCCGGGATGATCGATTCGTTCTTTGTATCGCGGCTGGTGATGATGTCAGTCCTGTCCGGAAGCGGTGTCTTCGCTCTCGAACATCGTCATCGGCTGGCCGGGCATGATGGTCGAGATGGCGTGCTTGTAGACCAGCTGGGAATGGCCGTCGCGACGCAGGAGAACACAGAAATTGTCGAAGGATGTCACAACACCGGTCAGCTTAACGCCATTGATCAGGAAGATCGTCAGCGAAATCTTCTGCTTTCTGACTGTGTTGAGGAAAAGATCCTGCAGATTCTGAGAACGTTCCGCCATGGCGCCGCTTCTTTCTTTTTTGCCGGTCCTTTTCGACCGGTATGATTATTGTTTGACAGCTGATCAGCTTAGGCAAATGGCCCCTCGCCCCCCTGCCGAAAAAACGTGGTATCAAATCACCGTCTTTTCCGCAACGTCGAAAAAGGTCGAACGGATGCGTTCAGCCATGGCGCCGGGATGACCGTTTGCGATCGGAAGCCCGTCGATTTCAACGATCGGGAAGCAAATGCTGGTTGCAGCGGTGATGAAGACTTCCCGTGCGGCCAACATCTCCTCACGGGTGAACTCCCGCTCCTCGACGGTGATCCCAAGTTTGGCCGCAACATCCATCAAACCGGTGCGGGTGATTCCGCGCAGAATGCCGTGTTCCGCCGGACGGGTGACAAGCATGCCGTCCTTGTCGACGATCCACACGTTTGTGGCGGCGCCTTCGGTGACCATACCCCGCGCATCCACATAGATCGCTTCCTGAGCACCCTTCTCCTTCGCGGCCTGGCGCGCCATAGCATTCGGCAACAGGCCGACCGTCTTGATGTCGACCCGATCCCAGCGGTTGTCCGGCAGGGTGATTGCCTTCAGTCCGGTCTCGTTCTTCTTCGCAATGACCGCAGGGTAGGTGATCTTTGCGGTGATCACCAGGCTCGGCGGCGTGTCATCCGAGGGGAAGACGTGGTCGCGGCGCGCGACGCCCCGGGTTACCTGCAGGTAGAAGAGGCCATTCCTGACGCGGTTGCGGCGGGCCACCTCGCGGATCACCTGCGTGAGCGCGACGCGGCTCATCGGCTGTTTCATCGCCAGTTCCGACAGAGAGCGATCGAGCCGATCGAGATGGCGCGTCAGGTCGACGATCACGCCATGGCGGATCTCGCAGACCTCGTAGACCCCGTCGGCGAACTGATAGCCGCGATCCTCGATATGCACCGCGGCCTCAGAGTGCGGCAGGTAACGACCGTTGACATAGGCGATGCGGGGCATGGAGATGAAAACCTTCAGAAATACTGGATCGAGACGCGGAAGAGCTGCTCGACATGGCGGACGGCATCTGCTGCCGCGAAGAGGACAACGCGATCCTTAGCCTTGATCTTGGTGTCGCCATAGGGGCGGATCACGGTCTTGTCGCGCAGGATGGCGCCGATACGCAGGCCCGGCGGCAGCTCAAGTTCGCGGAAAGGCTTGCCGACCAGCGGCGAAGTTTCCAGCGCTTCTGCCTCGATCACCTCAGCCTTGCCCTTCTGAACGGCATAGACCGCGCGGATGCGACCCTTGCGGACATGCTGCAAGACGCGGGAAATGGTCACGGCGCGCGGGTTGATGTGGGCGTCGATGCCGATCGAGGTTGCAAGCTCATGGAACGACGGGCTGTTGATCAGCGCCATGCCCGACTTGCAGCCGAGGCGCTTGGCCATGGCAGCACTCAGGATGTTCGTCTGGTCGTTGTTGGTGAGCGTCACCATCAGATCCGCATCCTGGATGTCGGCCTGCTGAAGGATGTTCTGGTCGAGCGCCGAGCCATGCAGCACGATGCCGTCCTTCAACTGATCGGAGACGGCAAGCGCCCGTTCCCGATCGTTCTCGATGATCTTCAGCCGGGTCTTCGGCTGCATCTCCTCGATGGCGCGCGCGACGTAATAGCCGATATTGCCCCCGCCGGCGATGATGATGCGCCCGGCTTCCTGCTCCTCATGGCCGAAGAGGCCAAGGGTCCGGCGGGCGTGGTCGCGCTGGCAGATGACGTAAGCGAGATCGCCGACCTGCAGGTGATCCTGCGACCGAGCGACGTTCAGCCGGCCGTTGCGATAGATCGCGCAGACGGTTGCCATCAGGTCGGGGAAGAGCTCGCTCAGCTGGTTCAACGGCGTGTCGACGACCGGGCAGTCCTCCATGCATTCGATGGCGAGCATGGCGATGTGATCATCGGCGAAGCGCACGATGTCGGTCGCTCCGGGGAAGGAGATGCGACGCAGCACCATCTTGCCGACCTCGATCTCGGGCGAGATGGTGACGTCGATCGGCAGGTTGTCGCGGCTGAAGAGATCGGAATATTCCGGTCGCAGATAGTTCTGCGAGCGAATGCGGGCGATCTTTGTCGGCACGTTGAAGAGCGAATGCGCCACCTGGCACGCGGTCATGTTGATCTCGTCGTAGAGCGTGACGGCGATCAGCATTTCCGCCTGGTCGGCGCCGGCACGGGCGAGCACGTCGGGATGGGCGCCATGGCCGACATAACCGCTGACATCCAGCGTCTCGGTGATGTGCGAGACGAGGGAGGCCGAGGTATCGATGACCGACACGTCGTTGCCCTCCTGGGAGAGCCGCTCGGCAATACCGTAACCGACCTGGCCCGCGCCGCAGATGATGACTTTCATGCTATGCTTCCTGCCCCAGGATCGGTTCTACCGGACTCGCTTCGACCGCTTATACGCCAAGCGACTTCAGTTTGCGATGGAGGGCGGAGCGCTCCATGCCGACGAATTCCGCGGTGCGCGAGATGTTGCCACCGAAGCGGTTGATCTGGGCGATGAGATAGTCCCGTTCGAACATTTCACGCGCCTCGCGCAGCGGCAGCGTCATGATGTGCGTATCGTTGCGAGCGGAGACCTTCGGCAGCATGTCGGAGAGATCCTGCGGCAGCATCTCGGCCGTGATCGGCGCTTCGGGGCTGTCGCCCTGGGCGAGGATCATCAGGCGTTCGATATTGTTGCGCAGCTGGCGGATGTTGCCGGGCCAGTCATTGGCCTGGAGGACCGCCATGGCATCTTCGCCGATCTTGCGCTGGCGGATGCCGGCCTGCTCGGAGACCTGGCGCATGAACATGTCGACGAGGAAGGGGATATCCTCACGGCGTTCGGCCAGCGCCGGCACCTTGACCGGGACCACGGCGAGGCGATGGAAAAGATCCTCCCGAAAGCGGCCCTCGGCGATCAGGCTTTCCAGATTGTAGGCGCTGGAGGAGATGATGCGGACATCGACCTTCACGCGCTTGGAGCCACCCACGCGTTCGAACTGCTGTTCGACGAGCACGCGGAGGATCTTGTTCTGCGTTTCGCGCGGCATTTCGCCGATTTCGTCGAGGTAGAGAATGCCGCGATGGGCTTCTTCCAGAGCCCCGATTCGCCGCGGCTGACCGGGCGTGCCCTCGGTGCCGAACAGCGCCATCTCCATGCGATCCGGGGTGATGGCCGCAGCATTCAGCGAGACAAACGGGCCGGCCGAGCGCGAGGACCGCTTGTGGATCATGCGCGCCACCAGCTCCTTGCCGGAGCCGGAGGGGCCAAAGATCATGATACGGCTGTTGGTCGGCGCGACCTTCTCGATCGTCTGGCGCAGCTGCGAGACGGCGACCGAGGTTCCGATCAGTTCGATCGCATCACCGGTGCGGCGCTTCAGTTCCGACACCTCGCGCTTGAGCTTGGAGTTTTCCAGCGCGCGCTCGGCGATCAGGATGAGGCGGTCGGCCTTGAAGGGCTTCTCGATGAAATCAAAGGCACCGCGCTTGATCGCAGAGACGGCGGTCTCGATGTTGCCGTGACCGGAGATCATCACCACGGGCAGGTCCGGATGGCGGGCCTTGATCTCGTCGAGCAGGGAGAGGCCGTCGAGACGGCTGCCCTGCATCCAGATATCGAGAAAGACGAGGCGCGGCACGCGGTCGGAAATGGCGGCGAGCGCGCTGTCTGCGTCGTGGGCCGTGCGGGTTTCATGGCCTTCGTCGCTCAGAATGCCAGATACGATCTCGCGGATGTCCTCTTCGTCGTCGACTACAAGAATGTCAGAGGCCATGGACTACTTCCTTATCGCTTTCCGTGAGCATGGCGGGGGCGTCTGAGCGCGGCAGGATGATGCGGATCATCGCACCCCTGCCCCGGTCGAAATCGGCCGGCGCGTCGTGCAGCTCGAGCTGCCCGCCATGCTCTTCAATGATCTTCTTGACGATGGCGAGACCAAGCCCAGTCCCTTTCTCCCGCATCGTCATATAGGGTTCGAGGATGCGGTGCCGGTTCTCCGTCGGCAGACCGCGGCCGTTGTCGATGACATCCACCGTGAACCGGTCGAGCTCGGGATCGAAACTGGAGCGGACGAGGATCTTGCCCTGGCCGCCGAGCTCTTCCTTTGGAACGGCTTCGATGGATTCCACCGCATTCTTGACGATGTTGCCGACCGCCTGGGCCAGCATGCGCGCGTCGAAGCTGCCCTCCAGCGGCTCGTCGCCGAAGCTGCGCTGAAACTCGATCTCGGCGCTGCCGATTTCCCGCAGGAAGACGGCATCCGTCAGGATTTCACGCAGATCCGAGCGCTGCTTCGTCGGCTTCGGCATGCGCGCGAAGGCGGAGAACTCGTCGACCATGCGGCCGATGTCTTCGACCTGGCGCACGATCGTATCCGTGCACTGGTTGAAGACGGCCTTGTCGTCCTCGGCGATCTGCTTGCCGTAACGACGCTTTAGGCGCTCTGCCGATAGCTGGATCGGGGTCAGCGGGTTCTTGATCTCATGGGCGATGCGGCGCGCCACATCGGCCCAGGCCGTCGAGCGCTGGGCAACGACCAGGTCGGTGATGTCGTCGAGGGTGATGACGTAGGAATCGACCGAGCCACGCGTCTCTTCGCGGGTCACCTGGACGTTCAGGGTCCGCTCCTTGCCGCCTCGGATCATGTTGATCTGCTGGCGGTATTCACCGCGATGACGCACGGCCGCTTCGGCGAGCACGCCGTCGACTTCAGGCGCGACGAGGGCGAGCTTCTGGCCCATCAGCTGCTCGCCGGCCAAGCCAAGGAAGTATTCCGCCGAGGGATTGACGATCGTGATGATGCCATCGTCCTCGACGCCGATGACTGCGGCCGTGACGCCAGAAAGCACGGCTTCGATGAAGCGACGGCGGTCGTCGACCTCGTCCTTCGCTTCCAGGATTTCGTCGCGCTGCGAGCGGATCTGCGAAACCATCTTGTTGAAGGTGCGCGACAGACTGCCGACGTCGCCATCGGCGGCGCGGACGGGCACCAGGACATTCAGGTTACCCGACGCAATGCTGTCGGCCGCCCCGATGAGCAGCCGGATGGGCCTGACGATCCGGTCGGCCACCGCGATCGCCGTCCAGATGGCGGCGAGCAGCACGATCAGCGCAAAGCCGAGATAGAGGATGGCGAAGGCGATCTGCAGCGTGGTGCGGCCGTCTTCCATCGCCTGATATTCGGCGGTGTTCTCTTCCATCTGGCGCATCGCCTGCATGACCTTGGGGTCAACGGCGCGGATGGTGTAGAGGAAGGTGCCGGAAATGCTCTCCAGCTTGATGATCGCGCCGACCAGATTGGTGACACCCGGTGGGATGAGCGTCGGTTGGCCGGCGGCGGCACTTGCGAGCGCATCGCGCGGAATGGCCGGAAGCGGCTTCTCGGTGTCGATATCCGCCTGGGTGATTGCCGACCCGTCTTCCCGCACCAGAAAGGCGCCGAGCATGCCGCGCCCCCGGGCCTGACGGGTCATCAGTTCAACGAAACCCTTGCGGTCGAGATAAAAGAGAGCCCGATTGCGCTCCAGGTCGTTTGCCATCGAGATGGTCTGGCCCTGCAGGTAGCTGGCGTTCTCCAGCATATAGGCCTGGGCGACATTCATCGACGACGAGACGATGGACTGGGTGCGCAGCGAGAACCAGCGGTCGAGACCGACATTCAGCGTGATCGAGGCAAAGATCGCGACGAGGATCGCCGGCGTGATGGCGATGACGGAGAAGAGCGCGACGATCCGAACATGCAGGCGCGCTGCGGCGCGACCGCGATTGCGCGCCTTGAAGAGCCGCATGACCTCCCGACCGATCAGGAACATCAGGCCGACAATGAACATCGAATTGATGACGGCAGAGGCAATCAGCACCCGCGACGTCGGCTCGATCGGCGTCAGACCGAGCAGAATCGGCAGCGTCAAGGATGCGCAGAGCAGCGCGCCGCCCGCGAGCAGAAGTCCGGGCAGCGCAAAGGATGCCCGGCGGTCATGCGCCAGCGCTGTATCGACGTCGGTAGCGGAGGTCTTCCTCACGCGTGCCATCATTTCCCCCGGATCCGCGCAACCGGATCTCATTGACGCGGCAGCCTTGCGGCAGCCGATCTGTTATCTTCGCGCCCGACGCTCCCGGCCTTTCGGCGCAGCAGCGTTCCATCACGAAACATCGTGACTTTTGAGCAACGCAATGTGGCGAAATTGCAACGGCTGTTCCGCTATTGTCAAGCGGAGCGGGAACTCCGGTAGACGGAGACGCCAAGCTCCCGGATCTTCTTGCGCAAGGTATTGCGGTTCAGACCGAGCAGATCGGCCGCCTTGATCTGGTTTCCGCGGGTGGCCGTCAGGGCCGCAAGGATCAGGGGATATTCCATCTCGGTCAGGACGCGGTCGTAGAGACCCGAAGGAGGCAGCGCATCTCCGAAGGAGGCGAAATAGGTGCGCATGTTTTCCTCGACCGCCTGGGAGATCGTCATGGAGCCCGAGGGCATGCCGACCTTGGCGATCGGGCTGTCGGCGACGTCGGCGCGCAGTTCCTGCTCGACGATCTCGCGCGCAATTACATCCTGTGGATAAAGCGCCATCAGACGGCGCACCACATTCTCCAGTTCGCGCACATTGCCCGGCCAGGGATAGGACTTCATCACTTCGAGCGCCTCGTGATCGAAGCGTTTCGAATCGAGTCCTTCCTTTTCACCTTGCTGGATGAAATGGCGCACGAGGTCCGGAATGTCCTCGGCACGGTCGCGCAGCGGCGGCAGGCGCAGCGGCACGACGTTCAGGCGGTAATAGAGGTCTTCGCGGAAGAGGCCCTGATTGATCGACTGCTTCAGGTCCTTGTTCGTTGCGGCGACGATCCGGACGTCGGTGCGGATCGGTGTGCGGCCGCCGACCGTGGTGTATTCGCCCTGCTGCAAGACGCGCAGCAGGCGCGTCTGCGCATCCATTGGCATGTCGCCGATCTCATCAAGGAAGAGCGTGCCGCCTTCGGCCTGTTCGAACCGACCGGTCGAACGCGTCTGCGCGCCGGTGAAGGCGCCCTTCTCGTGACCGAAGAGTTCCGATTCGATGAGGTCACGCGGGATAGCCGCCATGTTGATGGCGACGAAAGGACCGTTGCGGCGCTTTCCGTAGTCATGGAGCGCCTTGGCGACCAGTTCCTTGCCGGTGCCGGACTCGCCCGTGATCATCAGCGTCAGGTCCGTCTGCATCAGGCGGGCGAGAACGCGATAGATTTCCTGCATGGCGGCCGAGCGGCCGACCAGCGGCATGCCGTCCTGCATGTCGTCGTCGAGACGGGCCGGCCGCTTCTTCGGCTCAGACAGTGCGCGGCCGATAATGGCGATGAGTTCGGTCAGATCGAAGGGCTTGGGCAGGTAGTCATAGGCCCCCTTTTCCGAGGCCTTGATGGCGGTCATGAAGGTGTTCTGGGCACTCATGACGAGGACCGGCAGGTCTGGCCGAGCCTTCTTGATGCGCGGCAGAAGGTCGAAGGCGTTTTCATCCGGCATGACCACATCGGTCACCACGAGATCGCCCTCGCCTGCCGAAATCCAGCGCCAGAGAGTGGCCGCATTGGAGGTGATCCTGACATCATAGCCCGCGCGGCTCAAAGCCTGGTTCAGCACCGTGCGGATCGCAGCATCGTCATCTGCAACAAGGATCGTGGCCGTCATCAGTTCGTTCCCGTGGATTTGGCAAGGGGCGCATCTTCCAGCGCCGTCTCTTTCGACATGGGCATCAGGACCCGGAATGTGGTGCGGCTCGCCTGGCTGTCGCATTCGACGATCCCGCCATGGGCACCGATGATTTTGGCGACCAGTGCCAGACCAAGGCCTGAGCCATTGGTTTTCGTGGTGATGAAAGGATCGAAGAGATGCGGCAGGAGGTCGGACGGCACGCCCGGACCGTTGTCATGGACGCAGAATTCCAGCGGCAGCGAGATTTTCTCCCGCGATCCGGCAACCGACAGGCGGATGCCGGGACGGTAGGCCGTGGTGAGTTGGATCTCGCCATCCGAGCGCTCGCCGATCGCTTCGGCGGCATTCTTGACGAGGTTGAGGAAGACCTGCACCAACTGGTCGCGATTGGCAAAGACCGGAGGCAGCGAAGGGTCGTAATTCTCGGTAATGCGGATATTTCGGCCAAAGCCAGCCTTTGCGACCGCCTTCACCTGATCGAGCACCGAATGGATGTTGATCGACTGGCGATCGACCGGGCGCTCGTCGGAGAAGACCTCCATGCGGTCGACCAGTGACACGATGCGATCCGTCTCGTCGCAGATCAGCCGGGTCAGCGCCCGGTCTTCGTCGGTTACCGCTGTCTCCAGCAATTGAGCCGCACCGCGGATGCCGGAAAGCGGGTTCTTGATCTCGTGCGCCAGCATCGAAGCAAGGCCAGTGACGGAGCGGGCGGCAGCGCGATGGGTCAGCTGACGATCGATCTTGTCGGCCATGGAGCGTTCCTGGAAGACCACCACGACATTGCCCGGCTGGCTCAGCACCGGCGCGACATAAAGGTCGACCAGCTTCTCCTGGCCAAGGCGCGGCGAGCTCAGGTCGACGCGGTATTCGTTGACGGGCGCACGGCGCTCGCGCACCTGCTCGATCAGCGACAGGAGCGGGCTGCCAAAGGGAATGAAGGTGGAGATCCTATAGCGCGCGAGATGGGTGGCACTGGCCCCGAAGAAGGCTTCCGCCTCCCAGTTGGCGAAGGCGATGTGCCCGTTGGCATCCACCATCACCACCGGGTTCTGGATGGCGTTGAGCACGGCCATGGCAAGGCCATTGCCCTTGTCGTTCGCCGTCATGCAGCCTCCTGTCTGGCGTTCGCCTGCGGATCGTTCAGCGCGCGCCCCAGCGCGTCAGCAACAAAGCCGGCGTCTTTCGATGTCATGATTGCAGCCTTCGTCTGCGCCGCGAGATCGGGCGCGTGGCGATCGAGATACCAACCAAGATGCTTGCGGGCATGCCGGATCCCGACATCGGCACCGTAATGCTCCAGCATCATCTGGTGGTGGTCGATGACAAGATCCGGGATCTCGTCCGCCTTGGGACCAGGGTGACCCGCGAGGACGCCGGCATGCCATGGCCTGCCCTGGCATGAGCGCCCGACCATCACGGCGTCGGCGCCCGACCGGCGCAGAATTTCGTGTGCATCCTCGACGCTCTCGACATCACCATTCGCAATGAGGGGAATGCGGATGGCGGCACGGACCGCGGCGATCGCATCCCAGTCGGCGCGGCCCTCGTAGAACTGCATGCGTGTCCGGCCGTGGACCGTGATCAGCTGCACACCCGCAGCTTCGGCGCGCGCGGCGATCTCCGGGGCATTGATAGAGGTCTCGTCCCAGCCCAGCCGCATCTTGACCGTGACCGGTATCTTGACAGCCTTGACGGTCGCCTCGATCAACGAAAGGGCATGATCGGGCTCCCGCATCAGGGCCGACCCGGCATAGCCGCCGATGACCTTCTTGGCCGGGCAGCCCATGTTGATGTCGATAATATCGGCGCCATTCGCCTCAGCGATCACGGCCGCCTCGGCGAGCCATCTGGCTTCACGTCCCGCAAGCTGCACCATGTGGGGCGTCAAGCCTGCCCCCTTCAACCGGGACCAGCTTTCGGCCGCATTGAAAACCAGCTCGCGGCTTGCCACCATCTCCGTAACGACGAGGCCGGCGCCGAAGCGGAAGGCAAGCTGGCGGAAGGGCAAATCGGTGACGCCGGACATGGGCGCAAGCACCACCCGGTTCCGGACGGGAACCGAGCCTATGCTGAAGGGCGTATCCAACGCGACGGAAAACAAATGATTATCTTTCAGGCAAAGAACGCATTTGCATTATTTTTAGACAGTCACTCTTGGCTTGCCAAGAGGCAAAGCTCACGCAGCGATAAAAAATCGTGCAAATGCTGGAAAAGCTGATGCCGAGCCGATAGAGCACGGGTGCGAAGAAAATGTGTCATGGACCAGGCGGGGCAATGGAGCAAGGGCTGAGCGGAACAATCGGGGTCGTCGTGGTGGCTGCAGGACGCGGAGAACGCGCCGGCGCTTCGGTCGAAGGTCCCAAGCAATACCGCCGCATCGGCGGCAGGCCGGTCATCTGGCACACGCTCAAGGCCTTCCTCGACTGGCCCAAAAGTGGTCCGATCGCGGTGGTCATTCATCCGGATGACCGCGCCTTGCTGGATCAGGCTGTTGCGGACCTGCAGGCACGGGAGAAACTCATCATCGTGACCGGCGGCGCAACCCGGCAAGCCTCCGTGCTGAACGGCTTGCGGGCGCTGCAGGGACACGGTGTCGACTACGTGATGATCCAGGACGGCGTTCGCCCCTTCGTCGACGAGGACCTTCTAGAGCGGGTCGCGGCCGGCCTTGCTGCGGGTCACGTCGCCATCCTGCCGGCCGTTCCGATCTCCGACACGATCAAACGCGCAGACGCCTCCGGCGTGATCACCGCGACCGTTCCACGCCACGACCTCCATGCCGCCCAGACGCCGCAGAGCTTCTTCTATGAAACCATCGTCGGCGCGCACGAGCGGGCGGCCGAAGAAAAGGCCATGGCCTTCACGGACGACGCCTCGATTGCAGAGTGGGCCGGCATACCGGTTCATCTCGTTGAAGGCTCGATCGACAATGTCAAATTGACCGTTCAGAGGGATATCGCCATGGCGGACGAAAAACTGAAAGGCCACGCGCTTCCCGATGTCCGGACCGGAAACGGCTATGACGTCCACCAGCTCGAGGCGGGCGATGGCGTGACCCTTTGCGGCATCTTCATTCCGCATGACCAGAAGCTCAAGGGACATTCCGATGCCGACGTCGCACTGCATGCGCTGACGGACGCTCTGCTGGCCACCTGCGGCGCTGGCGACATCGGCGATCACTTTCCGCCCTCCGACATGCGCTGGAAAGGCGCGCCATCGCGCATCTTCCTGGAGCATGCTGCGAGGATCGTTCAGGCAGCCGGCGGCACGATCATGAATGCAGATATTTCGTTAATTGCCGAAGCGCCGAAGATCGGGCCACACCGCCAGGCCATGCGCGAGAAGCTCGCAGAAATCCTCGACATCTCTCTCGACCGCTGCTCGGTGAAAGCAACGACGAACGAGACGATCGGATTTGTCGGCCGGCGGGAGGGGATCGCGGCGATCGCCACGGCGACGGTTGTCTATCGGGGAGCGTAGCCATGGGGCTATATCCGGCAGAGATCGAAGCGCAGGCGGCCGCCATCGTATCTGCTTATCGCGCGCGAGACTGGATGATCGCGACGGCTGAATCCTGCACCGGCGGATTGATTGCGGGAGCGCTGACCGAGATCGCAGGCTCTTCCGCCGTGGTCGACCGGGGCTTTGTCACCTATACCAATCAGGCGAAAATGGACCTGATCGGAGTTTCGGCAAAAGTTCTGGGGGTCTACGGCGCCGTATCCCGGGAGACGGCGTTGCAGATGGCGCATGGAGCGCTGATGCGTTCCGATGCCGACGTGGCGGTGGCCGTTACCGGTATTGCGGGTCCGGGCGGCGGATCGGCCGAGAAGCCGGTTGGCCTCGTGCATCTCGCTTTGAAGACCCGCTCAGGTTTCATTGATCACAGGGACATGCACTACGGCGATATCGGGCGTTCGGACGTGCGCCTTGCGACCATCAGGACAGCGCTTGAGATGCTGTCGGCTGCGGCTCAGACGCCGGCATAGATCTTGTCGGCGCGCGTTTCGAAAGCTTCGGAAAACATGCGGAAGGCGCGGTCGAACATCGAGCCCATCAACGCGCCAAGAATGCGGTTCTTGAACTCGTAATCGATGAAGAAGTGAACCGAGCAGCCGCCGTCGGTGGTCTCTTCGAAGCGCCAGCGATTGTCGAGATAGCGGAACGGACCTTCGATATACTTGACGTCGATGGCGCGCTCGGCCGGAGTCAGCAGAACCTGGGTCGTGAAGGTCTCCCGGATGGCCTTGTAGCCCACCGTCATGTCCGCGAGCAGAAGCTCCTTGCCGTCGCGCTCGCGGCGGGAGCGGATGCTGAGCGCCTCGCAGAGCGGCAAAAACTCCGGGTAACGCTCGATGTCGGCAACGAGAGCGTACATGCGGTCGGGCGAGTGCTTGACGAGGCGGCGGGTTTCGAACTGAGGCATGTCAGCGACTTAATGAGGAAGCCCGGCGAGATCAAGCAGGTGCGCCATTTCGCCATGGGATTTCAGCGTGATTACCGGCACGTTCGGTCCGTGGCGCTCGATTTCCTGGATGATGCGCGGGGCATAGCGGCGCTCGAAGTTCCAGATGTAGGACAGGAAATCGCGATCGGGCAAAGGTTCGGGGCACCCTTCTGCCATGTCCGGCCGCACCGTCCCCCTGAAACGATAGACCCTCCTTGCAATGCCCAGCAGACATTTCCATCGGGGAAGCCGCAACCAGATGATGAGATCCGTGCGCGGCAGCCTGATGTCGAAGGACGAAGAGCCACTGCCAGCAATCACCCAAGCCTCGCTGGCAACGAAGGCGCTCAGTCGCGCACGTTGCTCCTCCCTGCCCCGCTCCTGCCACCCGGGCAACCACCGCACATCCCTGTCGATTGAGACGTACTGGAGACCGAGACCGCTTGCGAGTTGCTGCGACAGAGTGCTTTTTCCACCGCCGGAGGATCCGATGACGCAAATGCGGCGCGCCTTGCGCAGACGATGGGCGGCTTCTTCGCCCGGTTCTATTTCAAACATCGTCAGGCCGCTGCGACAGGCTTGATCTGGTCGATACCCGTTATGGTCTTGCTTGCAACGGCGAGGTCAAAGGTGCGCTGGAGGTTCAGCCAGAACTCGGGACTGGTGGAGAAATAGCGAGCCAGACGCAAGGCGATCTCCGCGGTCACTGAAGCTTCCCCGCGTTCCAGATTTTGCAGCACTCCAAGTGGAATTCCCGTCTCGGCGGCGATTGTCTCTGCCGACAAATCAAAATCGACAACAAAATCGTCAAAAAGAATACGACCGGGATGTATGGGCTCGTCCGGCGAATGCAGCATCTTGCACCTCAGTGATAGTCACAGACTTCGACGTCAAAAGCGTCGCCATCGACCCAGCGAAAGCAGATCCTCCACTGATCGTTGATGCGGATCGAATGCTGTCCTTCGCGATTTCCCTTTAGCGCTTCGAGACGATTGCTCGGGGGCACGCGCAAATCCGAAAGGACGTGAGCCGCATGAATGGCCATCAGCTTCCGCCGAGCCCGCTCGACGATATCGGGCGGAAACCCTCGCACGTTCGATGTTCTGAAGAGTTGCTCCGTCAGTTTGTCTTTGAAATCTCGTATCATGATTTCATCCAAACCGACAGGGGCAGCCTAGGCCCGAACCAATTGCAGCTTCTCCCGCGCCGCCTTCAGCCGCGCGAAGTCATCACCGGCATGGTGTGACGAGCGGGTCAGCGGGCTTGAGGACACCATCAGGAAGCCCTTGGTATAGGCGATGTCTTCGTAGGACTTGAACTCTTCCGGCGTGACGAAGCGCTCGACCTTGTGGTGCTTGCGGGTCGGCTGGAGGTACTGCCCGATGGTGAGGAAGTCGACATCTGCCGTGCGCAAGTCGTCCATCAACTGCAGGACTTCGTTCCGCTCTTCGCCAAGGCCGACCATGATGCCGGACTTGGTGAACATGGTCGGGTCGAGTTCCTTCACCCGCTGCAAAAGGCGGACGGAGTGGAAATAACGGGCACCCGGACGGACCGTCAGATAGTTGCCGGGCACGGTTTCCATGTTGTGGTTGAAGACATCGGGCTTTGCCGCGACGACGCGCTCCAGGGCGCCCGGCTTCTTCAGGAAGTCGGGGGTCAGGATCTCGATCGTCGTTTCCGGCGAGGCCTCGCGGATGGCCCAGATCACCTGCTCGAAATGTTCGGCACCGCCATCGGCGAGGTCGTCACGGTCGACGGAGGTGATGACGACGTGGTTCAAGCCCATCTGACGGACCGCCTTGGCCACATTGGCGGGCTCGTCCCGGTCAAGCGCGTTGGGCTTGCCGGTCGCCACGTTGCAGAAGGCGCAGGCACGGGTGCAGATTTCACCCATGATCATGAAGGTCGCGTGCTTCTTGTCCCAGCACTCGCCGATATTCGGGCAACCCGCCTCTTCGCAGACAGTGACCAGCTTGTGCGAACGCACGAGGTCACGGGTCTCGTGGTAGCCCTTCGACGTCGGCGCCTTGACGCGGATCCATTCGGGCTTCCGCATGACCTCGGTATCGGGCTTGTGCGCCTTTTCCGGGTGACGGACGCGCTTCTCCTCGGCCGCAGCCGGAGCAAGATTGATCCTGTCGAGGATGGTGACCATAGGTAGACCCCTTGTGCCGCACAGGCGACCTTTGTGGTTATCGCCGGACGAGACGGGCGATGAAAAGAAGCAGGCTTGCGCCGACAAAACTGGTGATCAGGTAGCCAAGCCAGTCGCCCTCGACGAAAATGCCGAGGCGGCGGAAAATGGCGGCGGCGATCGCGGCACCGACGATGCCGATGACGATGTTCATGAAGACGCCAAAGCGCATGTCCATGAGCTTGCCGGCCAGCCAGCCTGCGAGACCGCCGAAGAAGATCGTCGCGATGATACCGACTTCAAAACCTGCCACGGCGTTATCCTTTCGAGCATCTGGTTGGACCCTGCCGCCCATATAGGCGGCAAGGTCGCCTTTCACAACCGGACTTTAGGCGTTCAATACCCGGCCATAGGCGTCGAGCACGCTTTCCTTCATCATTTCCGAGAGCGTCGGATGCGGGAAGATCGTGTGCATTAATTCTTCTTCCGTCGTCTCGAGGTTCATCGCGACGACGAAGCCCTGGATGAGTTCGGTCACTTCCGCGCCAACCATGTGGGCACCGAGCAGCTCGCCGGTCTTCTTGTCGAAGATCGTCTTGATCATGCCCTGGTCTTCGCCGAGCGCAATAGCCTTGCCGTTTGCGGCGAAGGAATAGCGTCCGACGCGGATGTCGCGGCCCTGTTCTTTTGCCTTGGCTTCCGTCAGACCGACCGAGGCGACCTGCGGGTTGCAATAGGTGCAGCCCGGGATCTTGCCCTTGTCCATCGGGTGGACGCCCGGCACGCCGGCGATCTTCTCGATGCAGATGACACCCTCGTGCTCAGCCTTGTGGGCAAGCATCGGCGGGCCGGCGACGTCGCCGATCGCATAGAGGCCCGGCACATTGGTCTTGCCATAACCGTCGATGACGATGCAGCCGCGATCGGTCTTCACGCCGAGCGCTTCGAGGCCGAGGTTCTCGATGTTGCCCTGCACGCCGACGGCGGAGATCAGGCGGTCCGCGGTGAGCGTCTGGACCTTGCCATCCTTCGTTTCGACATGGGCGGTGATGGAGTTGGCGCTCTTTTCGACCTTCGAGACCTTGGCCTCCGTGATGATCTTCAGCCCGCGCTTTTCCAGCTGCTTGCGGGCGAAGGTCGAGATTTCCACGTCCTCGACCGGCATGATGTTCGGCATCAGTTCGACGACGGTGACATCCACGCCCATGGAGCGGTAGAAGGAGGCGAATTCGATGCCGATCGCGCCCGAGCCCATGACGACCAGCGACTTCGGCATGAAGTCCGGCTTCATCGCCTCGAAATAGGTCCAGATCAGCTTGCCATCCGGTTCGATGCCAGGAAGCGCGCGCGGACGCGCGCCTGTCGCGACGATGATGTGCTTGGCGGTGTAGGTGCCCTCGCCCAGCACGCCCTTCGGAACCGGGTTCTGCGGCTCAACGACGGGCTTCGACATCTTGCCGACGACGATCTCGCCGGGCTTGGAAAGCTTGGCTTCGCCCCAGATGACGTCGATCTTGTTCTTCTTCATCAGGAAGGCAACACCGCCGTTGAGGCGGGCCGAGACGCCGCGGGACCGGGCGACAACGTCCTTGACGTCGGCGGTCATCGTGCCGTTCAGCGTCAGGCCATAGGCCTTGGCGTGGTTGGCGTGGTCGAGGATTTCTGCGGAGCGCAGAAGCGCCTTGGTCGGGATGCAGCCCCAGTTGAGGCAGATGCCGCCCAGATGTTCGCGTTCGACGATGGCGGTCTTCAGGCCGAGCTGGGCGGCACGGATGGCGGTGACGTAACCGCCGGGGCCGGAGCCGATGATGATGACGTCGTAAGCATTCGACATGGGCGCTTCCACTCCTCGGTTTCCTGCGAGCCCCCGCTTCAAGCGGAGGCCCGTTTCGGGACTGGAAGCGAGACCCTCAGGCTGCGGGTGTCTCGGCCTCCGGTTCGTGACGAACCAGCATCCCGTAGATTTCATCCTTGAGCTGCATCCGCTTCTTGCGCATTTCCACGACATGGAAGTCGTCTGCAGGCTCGATATCAGTTTCGGCGCGGTGGATGGCCCGGTTCACATCGTGATAGCTATCGAACAATCTCGCGAAGTGACCATCCGTTTCCTTCAGATGACGCATCAGCGCGACGTGTTCCGGGAATTCCACTGCCAGTTCGTGCGGTGTGTTCGACATGATCCCATCTCCTCTTTCGGGGGTTGATGGGTTCAGGTTAGACGCAGCGCACAAGACCTCCTTGATTTTGATCAACGCGCCCTGACGGAGAGTTCAGGCCGCGGTTTTTCTTCAAAGACCGAGCATCATCCGGACGATCGGCTCAAGGCCGCGTCCAATGGCTCGGGTGTTTTCAGCGTCCAGATGGATGCCATCCAGCGGCGTGGTCTTCGCGACGGAGCCCGCATCGAAGAAGCCGCAGCCGGTCTCGTCTGCGAGATCGCTGTAATAGCTCGCCAGCATGGCCGATTCCTCCAGCCCACCCTTGAACATGGCCGCGAAATGGACATTGGCCGTCTCGCAGATCGGTGGCGGCGAAACGAGCAGGATGTCCGGCCCTTCGTAGCCGAAGCCCCAGTCATGATGGCGCACGAGCTTGATCAGTCGATCGACACCCTTGGTGGCCGCAATTGCCGAACCACCGATCCCGCGCTTCATGTCATTGGTGCCGAGCAGGAAGATCACGAGATCGATCGGCTTGTGCGTCTCCAGAATGCTCGGCAGCAGCTTCACGCCGTTGCGCTCGCAATCTGCGAGATGGTCGTCATAGGCGGTGGTGCGGCCGTTCAGGCCTTCGGCGATCACCCGGACCCCATGGCCGAGCGCCTTTTGCAAGACGCTCGTCCAGCGATCCTCGTGGGCATGCCGACCCAGGTTCACCGGATCGTATCCCCATGTCAGGCTGTCGCCGTAGGCAAGAACGGTCTTCATTGCACCGCCCTCTCGATCAGACCAGCATGCCCATCGGATTTTCGATGTAGCGCTTGAAAGCGCCGAGCAGTTCGGCTCCCAGCGCGCCATCGACGCAACGGTGGTCGGTGGACAGCGTTACGGTCATCACGTTCGCGATCTTCATCTCGCCGTTTTTGACCACGACCCGTTCTTCGCCGGCGCCGACCGCAAGGATCGTTGCATGCGGCGGGTTGACCACGGCCGAGAAGCTCTTCACGCCCATCATGCCCATGTTGGACACGGCAGTCGTGCCGCCCTGATATTCTTCAGGCTTCAGCTTGCGGTCCTTGGCGCGCTTGCCCAAGTCCTTCATCTCGTTGGAGATGGTGGACAGGCTCTTTTCCTCGGCCTTGCGGATGATCGGAGTGATCAGGCCGCCGGGGATCGAGACCGCCACGCCGACATCGGCATGCTTGTGCTTGACCATGGCGCTGTCGGTCCAGGAGACGTTGGCGTCCGGCACGTCGCGCAATGCGAGGGCCAGAGCCTTGATCACCATATCGTTGACCGAGAGCTTGTAGCCCGGCTTGCCGTCCTTTTCTGGGGCGGCAGCGTTGAGCTGCGCGCGCAGTGCCAGAAGCGCATCCAGTTCGCAGTCCACGGACACGTAGAAATGCGGAATGGTCTGCTTCGATTCCTGCAGGCGCTTGGCAATGGTCTTGCGCATGCCGTCATGCGGCACGAGCTCGTAGGAGCCTTCAGCGAAGTTTTTGAGAACGGCCTCGTCCGACGGACCCTTGGCGAGAGCCGGCTGGGGCGCGGCGCCGGAAGCGGCTGCCGCAGGGGCAGGCGCAGCCTTCGCACCACCAGTGCTCACGGCCTTCTCAATGTCACTCTTGACGACGCGGCCCTTTGGACCGGTGCCGGAGACGTCCTTGAGATCGAGACCAGCCTCCTTGGCGAGACGACGGGCCAGCGGCGATGCGAAGACGCCTTCGCCGGTCGAGGCTGCGGGCGCTGCCGAGGCGGCTGCCGGTGCAGGCGTTGCCGAAGGAGCCGGTGCTGCAGCCGCGGCCGGCGCTGCTTCAGCCTTGGGCGCCGGAGCAGCCTCGGCCTTCGGCGCGGACGAACCGCCGGAAGAGGCCGCGGCAGCGACGTCTTCACCGTCTTCGGCGAGGATCGCGATCAGGGCGTTGACCTTGACGGCCTCGGTGCCGGCGGGAACGACGAGCTTCGCAACCGTGCCTTCATCGACGGCTTCCACTTCCATGGTCGCCTTGTCGGTCTCGATCTCGGCGATGACATCGCCAGACTTGACCTTGTCGCCTTCCTTGACCAGCCACTTGGCCAGATTGCCCTCTTCCATGGTTGGAGAGAGTGCCGGCATGGTGATGTTGATCGGCATAAGCCTCGCCTCCCCTTACTTGTAGCAGACGGCTTTGACCGCCTGGATCACTTCGCCGACGTTCGGCAGAGCGAGCTTTTCGAGGTTTGCCGCGTAAGGCATCGGCACATCCTTGCCGGCGATCGTGATGACCGGGGCATCGAGATAGTCGAAGGCTTCGCGCTGGACGGTGTTGGAGATGAAGTCGCCGACGGAAGACTGCGGGAAGCCTTCCTCGACGGTCACGAGGCGGCCGGTCTTCTTGACCGATTCGATGATCGCCGGCAGATCCATCGGACGGATGGTGCGCAGATCGATCAGCTCGACATCGATGCCTTCCTTGGCCAGTTCATCGACAGCCTTGACCGCATAGGTCATGCCGATGCCCCAGGACACCATGGTCGCATCCTTGCCGGCCTTGTGCAGGCGCGCCTTGCCGATCGGCAGGACGAAATCGTCCATCTTCGGCACTTCGAAGGAGTGACCGTAGAGAATTTCGTTTTCGAGGAAGATGACCGGGTTCGGGTCGCGGATCGCAGCCTTCAGGAGGCCCTTGGCGTCAGCCGCCGAATAGGGCTGAATGACCTTCAGACCAGGGATATGGCTGTACCAGGCGGCATAGTCCTGGCTGTGCTGGGCGGCCACGCGAGCTGCTGCACCGTTCGGACCGCGGAAGACCATGGGCGCGCCCATCTGGCCACCGGACATGTAGAGCGTCTTGGCGGCCGAGTTGATGATCTGGTCGATCGCCTGCATGGCGAAGTTGAAGGTCATGAACTCGACGATCGGGCGCAGACCTGCCATGGCGGCACCGACAGCGATACCGGCAAAGCCGTGCTCGGTGATCGGGGTGTCGACCACGCGCTGCGCGCCGAATTCCTGCAGCAACCCTTGAGTGATCTTGTAGGCGCCCTGATATTCCGCAACTTCTTCACCCATGATGAAGACGTCGGGATTGGCGCGCATTTCCTCGGCCATGGCTTCGCGAAGGGCTTCACGAACCGTCATCGTCACCATTTCGGTGCCGGCCGGAATGGCCGGGTCGGCGGCAACGTCGATCTTCGGCGCAGCCGGGACCTTGTTGTCGGCAGAGGATGCCGGTTCGTCGGCAGCCGCGCGAGCCTTGCCGCCGGCATCACCGGCAGCCGCAGGCGGCGTATCCGCATCGGCCTTCTTCGGGGCCGCCACGGCGTCGGCGCTTTCGCCTTCCTCCAGTAGGACTGCGATCGCGGTGTTGACCTTGACGTTCTCGGTTCCGGCCGCGATCAGGATCTTGCCGAGCACGCCTTCGTCGACGGCTTCGACTTCCATGGTCGCCTTGTCGGTCTCGATTTCGGCGATGACGTCACCGGACTTCACGGTGTCGCCTTCGTTCTTGACCCACTTGGACAGCGTGCCTTCTTCCATGGTCGGAGAGAGGGCGGGCATCAGAATTTCGATCGGCATAGGTTCCCTCCCCGATTACAGCAGGATGTCGGTGTAGAGCTCGGATACATCCGGCTCCGGATCGGCCTGGGCGAAATCGGCCGAGTCGGCCACGATGTCGCGAACCTCCTTGTCGATTGCCTTCAGCTCATCCTCGGATGCCCAGCCCTTTTCGAGGAGACGGGCGCGGACCTGCTCGATCGGATCCTGCTCGGAGCGCATCTTCTGCACTTCTTCCTTGGAGCGATACTTGGCCGGGTCGGACATGGAGTGACCACGATAGCGGTAGGTCAGCATTTCCAGAATGATCGGACCCTTGCCGGCGCGGCAGTGCTCGACCGCCTGATCGGCAGCCGCCTTGACGGCGCGCACATCCATGCCATCCACCTGGATGCCGGGGATGTTGAAGGAGACGCCGCGCTGCGAGAAGTCGGTCTGGGCAGAGGCGCGCGAAACCGAGGTACCCATGGCGTAACGGTTGTTTTCGATGATGTAGATCACCGGCAGGTTCCACAGGCGAGCCATGTTGAAGCTCTCGTAGACCTGGCCCTGGTTGGCAGCACCATCGCCGAAATAGGCGAGCGACACATTGTCGTTGCCACGGTAGCGATTGGCGAAGGCCAGACCGGTTCCAAGCGAAACCTGCGCGCCGACGATGCCATGTCCGCCGTAGAAGTTCTTCTCCTTGGAGAACATGTGCATCGAGCCGCCCTTGCCCTTGGACAGGCCGCCGCGACGTCCGGTCAGCTCGGCCATGACGCCACGGGCGCTCATGCCGCAGGCCAGCATGTGGCCGTGATCACGATAACCGGTGATGACCTGGTCGCCATCCTTCAGCGCCATCTGCATGCCGACAACGACAGCTTCCTGGCCGATGTAAAGGTGACAGAAGCCGCCGATGAAGCCCATGCCATAGAGCTGCCCGGCCTTTTCTTCGAAACGGCGAATGAGGAGCATCTCGCGATAGGCTGCAAGCTCCTGAGCCTTGTCGAACTCGACGATGGCTCCCTGGGTGAATTCTTTTTTGGCAGGCTTGGCCGAAGGCTTCCGACCGGTCGCAGTCGCAGGCTTGCGAGGCGCCATGCATCCCTCCCATGGGTTATTATGGTCCAAAGTTAGACACAGAATAGGGAAGAAAGGCGGCGGCGGCAATGCCATAAATGCATGGCTCACATTCGCCGCAAGCAACTGTAATGACTGAAAAATTGACGATTAACTAGCTTCAGGTTAATCAGAAATAGGTGTTGAAGATGACGATTTCATCCGGGCGCGACATGTTGAGCTGGTAACGCGCCTTTTCATCGATGATATCCTCATCGAGAGAGCCGTCACTCAGCAGACCCACTTCCTTCTCGAGCGCCGTGCGATGCGCCACGAGCTTGTCCAGCTCTGCGGCCCGCTCCTTGCGAATCCGCTCGAATTCCTGGCCTGCGCGCAGACCATAATCACCATGGATGGAATGATAGCCGAAGTAGGACAGGAAGGCGATTGTCACTGCGGGGAGAATAAGACGACCGTACTTCTTTTTCTTGTGATGTCTGGTCCACATGCCGACAAATGTCCTGAAACGCGAAACTGGTTCCGACACTAGCGCTCATGTCTTAACCGACCGTTGACCTTAACAGGGGCGAAAAAGAAAAAGCCCGCGCCGTGGAACCGGCGCGGGCTTTCAAACTGGCTCTTTACGCGATCAGCCGCGCAGGATCGACGTGCCTGCGTAGACGGCCTGCGGACCCAGCTCTTCCTCGATGCGGATCAGCTGGTTGTACTTGGCGGTGCGGTCGGAACGGGCGAGCGAACCGGTCTTGATCTGACCGCAGTTGGTGGCCACTGCGAGATCGGCAATCGTCGAATCCTCGGTTTCGCCCGAACGGTGCGACATCACGGCGGTATAGGCGGCGCGGTGTGCGGTCGAGACGGCGTCGAGGGTTTCCGAGAGCGAACCGATCTGGTTGACCTTGACGAGGATCGAGTTGGCAACACCCATCTTGATGCCGTCGCGGAGGCGGGCCGAGTTGGTGACGAAGAGATCGTCGCCGACGAGCTGAACCTTCTTGCCGATCTTGTCGGTCAGCGCCTTCCAGCCATCCCAGTCGTCTTCCGCCATGCCGTCTTCGATGGAGAAGATCGGGTACTTGGCGGCGAGCTCAGCGAGGTACTCGGCCATGGCTTCCGGCTCGAGGGTGCGGCCTTCGCCTTCGAGAACATACTTGCCGTCCTTGAAGAATTCGGTCGAGGCGCAGTCGAGCGCGATATGCATGTCTTCGCCCGGACGGTAGCCGGCCTTTTCGATCGACTTCATGATGAAGTCGAGAGCGGCCGGAGCCGAAGCGAGACCCGGTGCAAAACCGCCTTCGTCACCGACGTTCGTGTTGTGGCCGTCGGCGGCGAGCTGCTTCTTGAGCGTGTGGAAGACTTCCGAACCCATGCGCACGGCGTCGCGGATGGTCTCGGCGCCAACCGGCACGATCATGAATTCCTGGAAGTCGATCGGGTTGTCGGCATGGGCGCCGCCATTGATGATGTTCATCATCGGGACCGGCAGGACATGGGCGTTCGGGCCACCGACGTAGCGATAGAGCGGCAGGCCGGAGGACTGTGCGGCTGCCTTGGCGACGGCGAGCGAGACACCGAGGATGGCATTGGCACCGAGGCGCGACTTGTTCGGCGTGCCGTCGAGCTGGATCATCAGGTTGTCGATCTGGATCTGGTTCTCGGCGTCATGACCGCCGATCGCATCATAGATCTCGCCGTTGACGGCTTCGACAGCCTTTTCGACGCCCTTGCCGAGGTAGCGCGAGCCACCGTCGCGCAGTTCTACGGCTTCATGCGCACCGGTCGAAGCGCCCGAGGGAACCGCGGCACGGCCCATGCTGCCATCTTCGAGATAGACGTCGACTTCGACGGTCGGGTTGCCGCGGCTGTCGAGAATTTCGCGGCCGATGATGTCGGTGATGGCGGTCATGTTCGCTCCCTGGTGACGGAAATTGGACAAGGCTCGGAAGGCCGATCACCGCGCCTGAAGCGCCGGACCCGCCCGTTGAGTCATCCTCTCTTATCCGATGATCGGGAAAATACAATGACGGATCAGGAGCGAAATGAACGAAATCTAATCGATTAAACCGCAACTGTCGGCGGCGCTTCCGGTTCAACCGATTGAAGCGCCGCCAATTGGGTCAGGCAGCCTTGGCGATGTCGTCGAAGGCGATCAGTTTTTCGAGGAGCCGGCGCATGTCGGTGATCTTGACCATGTTCGGCCCGTCGGACGGCGCGTTGTCCGGATCCTGATGCGTCTCGATGAAGAGACCGCCCACGCCGACGGCAACAGCCGCGCGGGCCAGCGTCTCGACGAATTCGCGCTGACCACCCGAGGAGCCGCCCTGCCCGCCCGGCTGCTGGACCGAATGGGTGGCATCGAAGACGACAGGCGCGCCCATGGCCGCCATGATCGGCAGCGAGCGCATGTCGGAGACGAGCGTGTTGTAGCCGAAGGACGCGCCGCGCTCGCAGAGCAGGACATTCGGATTGCCGGTGCCGGTGATCTTGTTCAGAACATTCTTCATGTCCCAAGGTGCCAAGAACTGGCCTTTCTTGACGTTGATCGCACGACCGGTCTTGGCCGCCGCCACGAGAAGATCCGTCTGGCGGCAAAGAAAGGCCGGGATCTGCAGGACGTCAACGGTCGGGGCGACCGCGGCGCATTGCTCTTCCGTGTGGATGTCGGTGAGGACGGGAACGCCGAACTCCTTCTTGATGTCGGCAAAGACTTCCATTGCCTTTTCGAGGCCAATGCCACGCTCGGCCGACAGCGAGGTCCGGTTCGCCTTGTCGAAGGAGGACTTGTAGACGAGGCCGAGGCCGAGTTCCGTGCAGAGTTCGACAAGCTGGCCGGCGATCATAAAAGCATGATCACGGCTTTCCATCTGGCAGGGACCGGCGATCAGGGCAAAGCGGCCCTTCTGGGAGAAAACCGCCTTGGCCGAACCTTCACCGACCACGACTTCCGAATTGGGAGAAACGCTCATTTCAACTCCTCGAAGGCGAAGGTGACGCCTTGTCCTTTTTCCGGCGCGACAACGAGGCGCGCGCCAATCTTCTGATAGCCGACGCCATTAGCAGCGAGGGCTGCTTCTGTCACGCCGAGATCGGGAACGGCCACCACCACCGCCGCGCCGCGGAGACCGCGTTCAGTCTGGCCGAGCGCTACACCATAGTGGGCAGAGAACCCCTCCGGCGTCAGAACATCAACCATCGCGTTCGTCGCATTCAGGGACATGCCGAAGGAATGGGCGGTCACATCCCGCTGGTCGAGAACCGTTTCCAGGAAATACTGGAAGTCGCTCGGATTTTCCTCCACCAGAACGATGCGCGCGAGGCCCGCCGCACCATTGGCATGGACCTGAAGCGCGCCGCGATCGGCAGGGATCGGGTTCACGCGCTGGCAGCTGAAGGCGAAGAAGTCCGGCGCCCGGAGATCTGCCGCGAAGGCGAGCCGGAACGAACCTTCCGCCGTCCGCCCATCGGGAAACCGGAACTGCCGCGAGAAAGAGAGGATGGGACCCGCGCTCATCCCCTCGTCACGGTAAAGCTGATCATCGGCTGCCGCATCATCCGACTTGACGATGAGGGCCGACAGGCCTTCGCCGTGCCGGAAGCGAAAAGCCTGGTCGCGCGCCACGAACACATTGCCTATGCGCGCCGCTTCGAGACAATCTTCGCGGCTGCCGACAGCCAGCGGCTCCAGATAGGTATCGTCGGCGAAGAAAACGCAGGCATTTTCCGTGCCGAAGGGATGGCGCGCATCGGCCGCGACGGTGAAGCCCAGCAGGCTCAGCCTGTCCCGGCTGGTCTCAAGATCGGTCACGGGCAGGACGAGATGATCGATCGCCCGCGGGCCGGACATGGAATTGGACATCGTGGTTTCCTGTTTTCGGACAAGACTTAGGAACTGTGCGACGGGCTTGAAAGGGCAGCGACCGCCTGTCGAAGTGCGTCGATTTCCTGGCGGGTTTCGCGCAACTCCGTCAGCACCTGCTCGTCGATCTTGTGATGCAGCGCCAGGACTTCGATCTCGGCCTTCAGGTTGATCTCGTAATCCTTCGCCGCCATGAAGCGATCACGCTCAGCCTGTCGGTTCTGGCTCATCATGATGATCGGCGCCTGGATGGCGGCCAGCATGGACAGGAGCAGGTTGAGGAAGATGAAGGGATAGGGATCGAGCGAGCGCGTTGCGAGAATCACCGTGTTCAGGATGACCCAGGCCGCGAGGAACACGAGGAAGCCGATGATGAAGCCCCAGGAGCCGCCGATCCGGGCGATGCCGTCCGCCAGGCGCTGACCGAAAGTGGCATGCGCGAGAAAATCCTCGCCGGCATTGGTCGAGACCGTCCGGCGCTCCCGCGCGCGTTTCAAGACCTTCTTCTCCGCCGAGGACAGATCCGCCGCAGACTTACCCAGTAGAAGCTTTTCGATATCCTTCAGCATGCCGATGCGTCCTTGCGCGTGGAGAGAGCCGCCACCTGCCTTGATGCCGCTCGACTGCGGCGAAATCGGCTCGTGTCAGTTCTATTTCTGCCGCCTATCGCATTTTCTCACCGGCTCTTCACGGAAATTTATCCCCTTGCGGAACACAAATGGAACAGATAGTGTCTGTTCTGGATTTGTTTCACCCTAGGGGCACCGCATATGCTGACGCGCAAGCAACAGGAACTGCTTCTTTTCATCCACGAGCGGATGAAAGAATCGGGCGTCCCGCCTTCCTTCGACGAGATGAAGGATGCGCTGGACCTCGCATCGAAATCCGGCATCCATCGCCTGATCACGGCGCTCGAGGAGCGCGGCTTCATCCGCCGTTTGCCGAACCGCGCCCGCGCACTCGAAGTGATCAAGCTTCCGGAGGCCTATTCGCCGAGCATCCAGCCCCGCCGCGGCTTTGCTCCGAGCGTGATCGAAGGCAGCCTCGGCAAGACCCCGCCGGCACCGACGCTGACCAAACCGCCGGTCGAGGACAACAGCTCTTCCATTTCGGTGCCGGTCATGGGGCGGATTGCCGCTGGTGTGCCGATCTCGGCGATCCAGAACAACACGCATGACATCACGGTGCCCGCCGAGATGATCGGCTCCGGGGATCACTATGCGCTCGAGGTCAAGGGCGATTCGATGATCGAGGCCGGCATTCTCGACGGCGATACGGTCATCATCCGCAATGCGTCCAATGCCAATCCCGGCGACATCATAGTGGCCCTCGTCGACGACGAAGAGGCAACGCTGAAGCGGTTCCGCCGTCGGGGTGCATCGATCGCACTGGAGGCCGCGAACCCCGCTTACGAGACACGCATCTTCCCGCCGGACCGCGTCAAGATTCAGGGCAAGCTGGTCGGTCTCATTCGCCGCTATCACTGACATCGGGGGTGGACGTCAGAGGCGCTGCTTCGGTTGGCCCCTGCCCCGATGATGGGACGCTGTGCCGGGGAGCGGTCGAAGCTGTTCGCCAGTCGTAGAGCCGGTGCGCCGTCCATGGTCTCGGCGCACCGTCGAAGGATGGCCTGACCATCAGTTGATCAGGATCTTCGGCGAGGCCGAAGACCTCCACTGCACCTGATCCTCTGAGACTTGTTTGTGAAAACAAGGTAGCGCCCGATCGGCAGGCTGTCATGCGGGTCCGTGCTGCGAGCACAACGATGCTCGCGCGGTCGCAGGCGAGGCCTACAACATCCGGTCGATCGCTGGTGATCAGCAGTTTCCCGGTCGACAGCTTCAAGACACAGGCCTGCTTGATGCAGACGAAGTGGGTCGCCTCGGCTGCCGATGTGAGCCGGTCGAAAGCGGCCTCCGCTTCTCTGGTCTGCACATCCGTCCACTCCTCCCCGATGCGCCAGTCCGGTGCCGGCGGCAAAGCTTCGGTGAGCATGCGGGGTGCGGTTGTGGCCTCAAGCCCGAGCACCGGCTTCCATTGATCGAAGAGGAAGGCGGGCGGACGAAGTCTGTTGGTCGCGAGGCCTGATGTTTCTCCTGTGCCGGTCCAGACGCCGACGAGACGGGCGTCCTCGCTGATCATCAGCTCGCCATTCGGTCTCGGTGCGGCCAGCCATGCCGCCGCCACCGTGACGGCGATCAACGCCGTGCCGGCATGCTTCAGGCGCGTGCGCAGCAAGGTCAGCAGCAACATCCCGGCAACAATGCCAGGCAGAAACCAGAGGGGCAGACGCGGGAAGACATAGCCGCCGCCCCAGCCTGCCACCGTGTGCGCGACCTGCAGCACCAATTCGAGCCCCTGCCCCATGATCCAGAAGAAGGGCGCGTCGAGACCAAATGGCATCAGCAGCATGGCGATAAAGCCCGCCGGCATCACGACAAGCGAGATCAGGGGCATGGCGGCGAGATTGGCCTCGAGACCATGGGTCGACAGGC
>DAMDHD010000019.1:0-82011 GCA_032102365.1 Allorhizobium sp. CTOTU50464
CCGCCCGCTCCGACCGTGGAACAGCGCCGCCCGCAAGCCGCGCCTGTTCGTCCGGCGGAGCCCACCGCCGACGCGCAACCTGCGCCGGCCGTCGCTCCCGTCGTGGCCTCACCGATCGTAGCTGCCGTAGCCGCAGCCCCTGTCGTCACGGCGCCAACGCGCTCCGAACCGGAGATCACGCCGGCTGCTCCTCCCGAAGCGCCGAAGCCGGAACCCGTCGCACGCGCCACGCCTGCGTTTTCCCCGGCACCTGAAGCCCCGGTTACCCGCCCGACGGCCAGCCTGGAGCCGGTCATGGCCGCTGAGGTCAACACCAGCTTCGACCCGGTCCGCCAGGACACCGAAACGGCGCGCACGGAACCCGCTAGTGAGCCGGCTGTGACGTCCGGGACTCCGCCGATCGAGGTTTTCCGCGTTGAGCCCGTCGAACCGGTGAAGGCGGAGGTGAAGCCTGAGCCTGCCTCCGAAACGCAGACCCCGCGTCCGCCCATGCAGTCCGCCCCCGATCTGGGTCCGGCGATTGATGCACCGGCCGCCGAAGATCTGCTGGAAGCTGCCCGCCAGCGTGTGCTGGTGTCGTCGCCGGCGCCCGTTCAGGCCCGTCCCTTCGATGCGCAGAAGTTCGTGCCGCCCGCCGACACTCGTCAGGCAGCACCGGATCCGCAACCGGCAGCCCGCGACATGAGCGATTTCGAGCGTGTTCTCGAAGAAGAGATGGCCCTGCATCTGGCATCCGATCCGACGCCGGCCCAGACGCCGAGAGTGGAGCTTCCGCAGATCCTGCCGGAGACCCGCGCCGATAGACCGCGCCTGCCGGCAACAGCCATCCTGCCGGCGGCTCCGCCTTCGGATCAGCCGGGATCGCCCGCGGCACAGGCGGACAAGGAACCCAATCTGCAGAACGAGATCGCGCGCATCTTTGGCGAGATGTCGGCCAGCCGAAATCCCTGATCATCGGTCATGGGTCACCGGCCAGATCTGTCGGAAACGAAAAAGACCCGCCGGTGGCGGGTCTGAAACTTGGCACTGTGTTGAAGACCTCGCTTCACTCGTCGCGATAGACTTTCTCGCGACGCTCGTGACGCTCCTGCGCCTCGATCGACAGAGTTGCGATCGGGCGGGCGTCGAGACGCTTCAGACCGATCGGCTCGCCAGTCTCTTCGCAGTAACCATAGGTGCCGTCTTCGATGCGCTGCAGGGCCGCGTCGATCTTCGAGATCAGCTTGCGCTGACGGTCGCGGGCGCGAAGTTCGATTGCTCTGTCGGTTTCGGAGGAGGCCCGGTCGGCGAGATCGGGATGGTTGGCGCTTTCTTCTGCGAGGTGGTCGAGCGTCTCGCGCGCTTCTCGGAGGATATCGTTTTTCCAGGCAATGAGCTTGGCTCTGAAATAGGCCCGCTGGTTCGCGTTCATGAACTCATCGTCTTCCGAGAGGACATAATTGCTAAGATTGATCTTCTCACTCAACGCGATTCTCCTGAAGAACATCTCAATGGGCGGGTGTATATCCTTTCAACGCAAGCGGTTCAAGCCTCAACAGTGTTTCAACCCCATTTTTAAATCTGTTACATTTTTCATCTAAATTTCTATTTTTTAAGCATAATTTTCTTGAAGCCCGAGGCGCGATATACATGCGACCACCACGATAGGATGATGAGCGTCCCGCGCCCACACGGTTGACGGCATAGGCCTAGAACCGGTACTCCAAGGACACGACGATCTTACGCGGAATGTCCAACGGATGACGCCCTCCATTCAGCTTCCCAAGCGCATCTATCTGCTGCGCCACGCGAAATCCGGTTGGGCCGAGCCAGGTGGCCGAGATTTTGATCGCAGCCTCTCCGACGCGGGCTTCGCCGAAGCCGAGCTCCTGGCCGAAACCGCCGCTGACAAGAACTATCGCCCTGATCTCGTTGTCTGTTCCACGGCAAAACGCTGCCGCCAAACAGCCGATGCAATCGGTCGCGTCTTCTCGGGCCTCGTCGAGTTTCGCTATGTCGACGCGCTCTATAACGCCCCCGCCGACACCTATCTCGAGATCGCCAGTTCCACCCGGGGCGTCGATGCGCTGATGCTGGTCGGCCACAATCCGGCGATCGAGGAGGTCTTTGCCAGCCTCTGCGGAAACGATGTCATGGCGCGCACCGTCCCGGAAGGCTACCCGACCTCCGGTTTGGCGGTCATCGACGTCATGGGCGACGAGGCCTACAGCCTGCGCGATTTCCTGGTGGGCTGACCGCGCGCCCACTGACGGCACTGCCTCTTTTTTGCCCCCTCAGCCACGCCTATATGGGGACGGACACATCTTGAACCTCGTGCCGTAGACGCATGTTCACGGCATCCCCCAGCAGGACAGCCCCTTGCCGCCATCCCTCACCAGCCTGACCGACGAAGCAGCGATCACCTTAGACAATCTGGCCGATCGCGCCGCCAATCTGGTCAATCCGACCATCAGGCTCGGCGTCACCGGCCTGTCTCGTGCCGGCAAGACCGTCTTCATCTCGTCGCTGGTCCACAATCTGCTGCATGGCGGCCGGTTGCCCTTGTTCGAGCCGCTGCGCTCCGGCCGCATGACCGGCGCCACGCTCCAGGAACAGCCGGATGATGCGGTACCGCGCTTCCAGTACGAGGACCATATCCGTGCGCTCGTCGATGAACGCATCTGGCCCGATTCGACCCGTGCGATATCAGAGCTGCGGCTCACCATCGAATATCAGAGCGCCAGCACCTGGGGCCGCATGTTTTCGGCAGGCAGGCTCTCGATCGACATCGTCGACTATCCCGGCGAATGGCTGCTCGATCTGCCGCTGTTGGGCCAGGATTACAGCACTTTCTCTGAGAACGCGACGAAACTGGCAGAGAGCGGCGTTCGCTCCGAACTGGCGCGTGAGTGGCTGGCGCTTGCCGCAACGATCGATACCGAAGCCCCTGCCGACGAGATGACCGCTAGGCGCCTTGCCGAAGCCTTCACCACCTATCTCCGGCTCTGCAAGTCGGACGAGCGCTCGCTCTCGACGCTTCCGCCAGGACGTTTCCTGATGCCCGGCGATCTCGAGGGCTCACCGGCCCTCACCTTTGCCCCCCTGCCGGCATTGCCGGAAGGACGGGCACCCAAGGGGTCGCTGCGGGCGATGATGGAACGTCGCTTCGAGGCCTACAAATCGGTGGTCGTCAAACCCTTCTTCCGCGAACATTTCGCCCGTCTCGATCGTCAGATCGTGCTCGTGGACGCGCTGCAGGCCATCAATCGTGGTCCGGAAGCCGTACAGGATCTCGAACGCGCACTCGGCGACGTGCTTGCCTGCTTCCGCGCCGGATCCAATAACATCCTGACGTCACTGGTGCGCCGTCGCATCGACCGCGTTCTCGTCGCCGCAACCAAGGCCGACCACCTGCATCACGAGAGCCATGACCGGTTGGAGATCCTGACCCGACGCCTGGTCAACCGCGCGATCAAGACGATCGGCATGAGCGGTGCCGGGATCGAGGTCATGGCCCTCGCCTCCGTGCGCGCCACCCGCGAGGCCAGCGTCAAGCAGGATGGCCACGACCTGCCCGTGATTGTCGGCACACCGATGGCGGGCGAGCGGATCGGCAACGAGGTCTTCGACGGCAACCGCAAGACGGCGGTGTTTCCGGGTGACCTGCCGCAGGATCCGGAAGCCTATTTCCGGTCCGTCGATGAAGGCGATACCTCCGCACTGCTCCCGGACCTGAGCATCGTGCGCTTTCGTCCCCCGCAGCTTGAAGAGAAGCAGGGCATCACGCTCTCCGTCCCCCATATTCGTCTCGACCGCGCGCTGCAGTTTTTGCTGGGAGACCGTCTCGCATGAAAAAACCGACTGTCCCTCCCATGGGCTCGTCCAACCCGAATGCAACCGACGCACAGCGGCGACCTGCAGCCTTCACGGTTGATCCCGACGTCAAGCCTGCGGCACCCGCGCAACCGCTAAACCGGGCGCCACGAAGCTTTGCCGGCGATGTTGCGATCTTTCCCGACGAACAGGATCCCTTCCTGGCCGCGGCCGTCGAAGACATGCCGCCCCTGCCCGTTGCCGAACCGCGCCGTCGGCGCTTCTCGTTTGCCAAGCTCGCGACCGGGGCCTTCGGGATCCTGCTCTCCCTCGCCTTCGGCCTCTGGGTCGACCGGCTGATATCGGATCTTTTCGCACGCGCCGACTGGCTGGGCTACGCCGCGATCGCCGCACTCGCTGTCGGTGTGTTGGCCCTGGCCATCGCCGTCGGACGCGAACTCGTCGGCTTGTGGCGGCTGGATACGGTGCAGGATCTGAAGCTTGAAGCGGAAGCGGCGGCGGAAAGCGGCAAACGCGCCCGAGCGGCCGCCGTGGTGGCCAAGCTGACGGGCCTCGTCCACCACCGTCCGGAAACCGCGAAGGGCCAAAAGTCGCTCAAGGCGGTCAAAGACGACATCATCGACGCGCCCCATCTGATCGAGCTTGCCGAAAGGGAGCTCCTGGCACCGCTCGACGTCAAGGCACGCGCACTTATCCTCAACGCATCGAAGCGGGTCTCGGTTGTCACCGCGGTCAGCCCGCGCGCGGTGGTCGACCTGGCCTATGTGCTCTTCGAGGTCGTCCGCCTCGTGCGAGGCATGGCGGACCTCTATGGCGGCCGTCCGGGATCCTTCGGCATGCTGCGGCTCCTGAAGGACGTGTTCGCACATCTGGCCGTTACCGGCTCGATTGCAATTGGCGATGGCCTCGCTCAGCAGGTGCTCGGCCATGGCCTTGCAGCGCGTCTTTCGACCCGGCTGGGCGAAGGCGTGATCAACGGCCTCATGACGGCCCGGATCGGCATTGCGGCCATGGATCTCTGCCGACCGCTGCCGTTCCGTGCCGCGAGAAGACCCGGCATCGGCGACTTCATCGGCGATCTCACGCCATCGATGTCAGGCAAGGACCGTCCGCGCGCGGAGTGAGGCAGACAAGCCACACCCGAGACACCAGTGACTTTTGCCGATTGTCGGACCCAGCATTTGAGGGTATTGGCAAGGATGCATTAACCATTTTTCCGCTAGGGTTTCCGCGGGGTTTCTGGTTTCTCGTACCAAGGCAAATCGATGTTCTCTCGCTCCTCGACATTCGGCCGTTGCGCCGCCATCCTTGCTGTTGCCGCACTTCTGCCGGCCACGGTTGCTGATGCCGCTTCCCGCGACAAGCGCTTCTTCGAATCCGTCGCCGGCGTCTGGAAAGGCCCGGGCGAAATCGTTGCGGGCAAATACAAGGGCACCAAGTTCACCTGCAACCTGACCGGCCTGCCGGCCGAGGGCAAGGAAACGGGGCTCAAGCTCGACGGCACCTGCCGCGTTGGCGTCTTCAGTCAGCCGATGTCGGCTGTCATCTCGCAGTCCGGCGGCAGCTACAAGGGCCAGTTCCTGGATGGCGCCGACGGCAAGGGCCTCGACATCGTCTCGGGCAGCGTGACCGGCAATCGCGCCGTCATGGGCATCAACCGCGCCAAGCTCAACGGCGCCATGGTTGCGCGCCTGGAAGAAGGCGATGCCATGAACATCACCATTTCGGTGAAGGTGGAAGATCGCATGATCCCCGTGATCGGCCTGAAGCTCAATCGCCAGGCAACCGCCATGGCCGAGACCGCAGAAAACGACTGATCTTTGCCAAGCCTTGCCGGGACGACATCAACCGCGCCACCAGGCGCGGTTTTCGTTTGCGACGGCGATACCCGTGCGATCGGCCCGATCGAGCCAGCTCGCCACGGCCTCTCCCTTCACCACCAGAGACGGATCGATGTCCGCCAGCGGCATCAGCACGAAGGCGCGCTCGGTCATGCGCGGATGCGGGACCTTGAGATGCTCGGCATCGATCACCCGGTCGGCGAAGGTCAGAATGTCGATATCGATCGTGCGCGGACCCCAGCGCTCGACGCGCACGCGCTTCATTGTCCGCTCGATCTCGAGACAAGCGGCGAGCAGTTCCTGTGGCTCAAGCAGCGTCTCGACCGCCGCGCAGGCATTGTAAAAGTCGGCCTGATCCGTCTTACCCCAAGGCGCCGTCCGATAAAGACGCGATACGGAGGTGACCCGACAGTCGGCACGCTCGTCGAGGCGGCGCAAAGCGTCCGCCATGGCGGCCACCGGATCTCCGATATTGCCGCCGAGGCCAAGCGTTGCCGCCAGCCAGATTTTACTGTCTGAATTGTTCAACGCTCACCTGTACATGATCGAGAATGCCGGCGATCGGCGCGCTCGGCTTGCGAACCGTGATCCGGCATCGCTGCATCTCGGGGAAACGGTCCAGAAGGCCGCGGGCAATCGCCAGCGCAAGAGCCTCGATCAGCTGTCGCCTGCTGCCGGTGACGATGTCGCGGATGACCTCGAAGGCGATACCGTAATGCACCGTGCCTTCGAGCGTATCCGTCTCGGCGGCCTCGAGCGCATCCACATCGAATTCAGCGTCGACGAAAAACCGTTGGCCGAGTACGCCCTCCTCGGGGAAAACCCCGTGATGGGCAAAGAAGGCACAGTTCTTCAGCGTGATGGTGAAAACGCTGCTCATACGGGCAGATCCTTGTTTGCAGCAAGCCGCCGCTCTGCCGCGAGCATAGCATTGGCCATCACCAGGGCGTCGCGGTTGATCGCGACATTATGAACCCGGAAAACGGAAGCCCCCTTCAGGCGAAGGGCAACCGTGGTGGCCGCGGTCGCCGCGTCCCGGTCGCGGGCATCGCGGCCGGTGAGCGTCCCGAGAAACCGCTTGCGCGATGTACCGGCCAGAAGCGGGAGGCCGAAGCCATGCAGTTCCACGAAACGCGCAATCAGGTCCATGTTCTCTTCCAGAGTTTCCTTGGCGAAACCGAAACCCGGATCGAGAACGATTGTTTCCCTGGACACGCCCGCACGCGCTGCAATCTCCAGCGACAGCCCAAGGAAATGTCGCTGATCGGCGATAGGATCCGCAAGTTTCTCGCGCCCGCGTCCGGTATGCATGATGCAGAGTCCTGCCCCCGTCGCAGCCGCGACATCGGCGATTTCGGGCTCGCGCTGCAGGCCATGCACATCATTGATGATATGCGCACCGGCCTCGACGGCCGCCCTGGCGGTCGCCGCCCTGTAGGTGTCGATCGAGATGAGTGCGTCGGTCTTTTCGCGCAAAGCGCCGATCACCGGCAGCACGCGGGCCATTTCCTCGTCAGCACTGACTTCCGCGGCCCCTGGCCGTGTCGATTCGCCGCCGATATCCAGGATGACCGCTCCGTCTTGGGCGCAAGCCAGTGCATGAGCCACTGCCGTCTCGACACCGGCATGCAATCCACCATCCGAAAAGGAATCGGGCGTGACATTGATGATCGCCATGATCGCACCATGCTCGGTCAGATCGAGGGAACGGCCATGCCCTACACGCCAAATTGTGCGTTCAACCATGGTCACGCGACCCTGTATCCTCTCGACGTATTTCGGCGAAGCTGCGATAGTGCAGATCGGGTTTGGCTATGCCCCAAGGGCGCGGCGAATACAACATTGCGGAAAAAAGAATGAAGCACTCCCGCCGTCTTCGGGCCGCCTTCACCTTGGCAGTCCTGATCGGCATCTCCCTGCCCCCATCGGCCAGTGCCGACGTGGTGGTTCGCAAGTCCATCAGCTATTTCCAGATTGGCGGGCGAACCGCAGCCGACATCGATGCGGAACTGTCGCGCAAGGGTCCGTTCACCCAGGCGAGCGGCAATCGTCATCCCGGCGCCACCCAGATCCGCTTTGGCGGCGACATGACTTACACGAGACGCGGCAATCGCTGCGCCGTCGACGATGTCCGCGTCACCGTCGAGACCAAACTCATCCTGCCGCGCTGGAAGAACCGCAAGCGCGCGACGCAGGACATGGCCACTCTCTGGGATGCCCTCGCCTCCGACATCAAGCGTCACGAAGAGCGTCATGCCGAAATCGCCCGCCAGCATGCGAAACTCCTGGAGCAACGCCTTCTGAAGCTGCGGCCGGAACGTGATTGCGAAATCCTGCAGGAGCGCGTGGGAGAGGTCACGGAAGAGGTCACTGCGGCCCATGACGAGGCGCAGATGCGATTCGACCGGATCGAAGCGAAGAACTTCCAGGATCGCATGCTGCGGATCCTAAGATACCGCCGTGCATCCCAGGAAAACCAGTAGAATTCACCCCTAAATTACGAGGGTGAGTGTTGCCGCCATGCTGCGGCTTGCCCGAGCCTTGCGCCTCCGCCTGTGAATAACCGGCAATTTCTCGGCGTGGCTCTTGATACAAATCTGAAATATAAGTGTCATCGAATACGTTGATTAAGCGTAACCGATTTCCCCGTTCTCCCGGCGCGTCCTGGTGCCACAGGTGCTTCCTCCCTCGCCTGGTTGGCGATGCGCCCCCTTGCCCCGCTTTCGTCTGACGGAAGCGGGGCCTTTTTTGGCGGGTAGCGCTGACAGGAGATGTCAGCCCTGACGCTCGGGCACGTGGACGACGAGGCCGTCCAGCGCCGCCGTCACCTTGATCTGACAGGAAAGACGCGACGTCGGCCGTACATCCACGGCAAAGTCGAGCATGTCTTCTTCCATCGGCGACGGCTGGCCGACCTTTTCGGTCCAGGCGTCATCGACATAGACATGACAGGTGGCACAGGCGCAGGCGCCGCCGCATTCGGCATCGATCCCGGGGACCGAGTTGCGGACGGCATTTTCCATGACCGTGGAGCCATCGGCTGCCGCGATGTCGAAACGAGTGCCGTCGAATGCGATGATGCTGATATTTGCCATGAGTGCCTGTCCAGATGTCGCCTTGTGAAAACCGGCGAAGTCATCTCTTAAATCGGAAAGTCAGTCAACTCACGGCGAAGCGATCAGTGGATCGCAATCCGGCCGCGTCGTTCAGCGGGCAAGCTTCAGGATGAAATGCTCAGCCTCGAGCACGGCCGCCGCAACGGAGGCGAGCGCATCGGCATTGGCACCCTTGGTCTCGATCAGATCGGCGGCACCGGCAACCCGCAAGGCGCCGACAGCCATGGCGGCGTTGCGCAGACGATTGGCCGCAGCCTTGACCTCGACCTTGTTGCGCCCGGTGGAGATGGCAGTGAGGCATCCGCGCGCCTGGCGGGCAAACATCTGGAGGATCTCGATTTCGACCGCCTTGTCCCCCTTGGTCTGAGCCGCGAGGTGAACGAGATCGATCGGACGCTCTCGGGAGGGAGTCGGGCCAACGAGGTTGTCGGGCGCATCGAACGCGATATTGACTGCTGCTGCCATGCCACTCATCCTTGGCTTTCTTGTTTTTGGTGACCAGACTTTGCGGCGCGGCAATGGGCATCCCGTTAAAAACCCCAAGGATTGGGCCAAAAAGCTTTCGCTATGGTTAACGCGAATTAAACCCCGATACAGACTGGCTTTTCGGCCGAAACCTTGATTGAAATACTGTTAACAAGAGCAAGGGGCGCTGGGCCCCGGGAACCGCGTTAATTGTATCGCATGGGCAAATGTGTCAGTACGATACGGTTGATTGGGCAAAACTGCGTGAAGTTTGCCCGAAAGCCAGTCGGTGCTAGAACTTCCGGCGGGAATGCCGGCGGCGAGCAGTCCGACTGCGAAAGAAGAGATTTCGTCTGGCGTGGCGACAGGCGGGACCTCAAGTGAACGGTGGGATCAGGACGAAGCATGGCGATGAGCGGCATCGCTGTCTGCGTCCCCCGCCGAGAGTAAGCGGTAACGAGGCGTAACCCTATGGCGAACAAGAAGACCGACTCGATTGACGAGAACGCGTTCCAGGCTCTCGAGGCGGCCCTGAGCATCGATTTCGAGGGCGAGGAGTCCGCCGCGCCTGCCAAGGCACGGTCCAAAATGCACGCCCCGGAGGCCCCTGTGTCAGATAGTATCCCGCGGTCTGCGTCGAAGAAGACGATAGAGCGCCGCTCTGCGCGCGCCGGTGAACTCAATCCCGAACCGGCACCCAAGGCGCCGGCCTTTGCGCCCGCCAATGACGGTTCGCGCCGCACGCCCAACGCGATCCTCAAGACGCTCGATGGCGCCTCGCTGACCTCTGCCCTCCGCAATGCCGGCATCGTGTCCGCGCTCTGGGTGCTCGGCGCACTCGGCCTCACGCAACTCCTTTACGGCAGCAGCATCTGGCAGGCCCCGTCCATCGCGGACATCGTCGCCACGCCGGGCGTCGTTGCCATTGTCGTCGGCACCTTCCTGCCGATCATGCTGTTCTTTGCTTTCGCCATCATGATGGCGCGTGCGCATGACCTCCGCAACGCCGCCCGCTCCATGGCCGAAGTGGCCCTGCGCCTCGCTGAGCCCGAAACCATTGCCTCTGAACGCATCATGACGGTCGGCCAGGCCGTCCGCCGCGAAGTTTCGGCGATGAACGAGGGCATCGAACGCACGATCGCCCGCGCGACCGAACTCGAAACCCTCGTCCATTCCGAAGTCACCGCGCTCGAACGCAGCTATACCGACAACGAATTGCGCGTCCGTGGTCTCGTGCACGAACTCGGCGCCGAGCGTGACGCCATCGTCAATCACGCAGAGCGCATTCGTTCCTCGATTGTCGGCGCCCATGAACAGCTGAAGGAAGAGCTGTCGCTGGCGACCGAGGAAATTTCGGTCCGACTGCAGACGTCGGGCGAAGCCTTCGCCTCGATGATCGACACCCGCGCTGCGACGATCATGGAAAAGTCCGACGCGGCCGTGACCGCGCTCGGCTCGCTGCTGGCGCACAAGACCGAGACCATGGTGCAGACGCTGGCCGCATCGGGCATGTCGCTGTCCAACGAGTTCGACACCCAGCTGCAGTCCCTGACCTCGACGCTGAGCCAGCGCGGGCGCGAACTGCTCGGCGAATTCGAGACTCGGGCCTCGACGCTCGATGCCAATACCGAAAAGCTGAACGCTGCTCTCAACGAGCGCGCCCGCCAGCTGAACGAAACCCTGGTCGAGCGGACCCGCGACATCGCGGAGACCCTCAAGGGCAGCGAGAGCTCGATTGCGTCGTCGCTCGATGACGTGCTTTCCCGCCTCAACAGCTCGCTCGACGAGCGCGGCCGCAGCTTCCGTCAGAGCCTTCAGGCGAGCGCCGACGACGCGATCGTCGATCTCGACCTGCGCTCCGGCCTCTTCGAGGACCGCTTCCAGACGACGATCGGCCAGATCAACGCGACCTTCGACCAGCGCGTCGCCGAATTCGCCAGCGCCTTCGACCAGCGGTCCGGATCGCTCGATTCGAAGCTCATGGAGAGCCTCGCCCGCATCAACGAGACCGTCAACGGCGGGACCGATTCGATCAGCGGCATCCTGAACTCCAGCATCGAACGCCTGGGCTCCACCCTGACCGACCAGTCGCTGGCGCTTGCGATGACGCTGAGCACCAGCCAGGAAATGCTGGACAGCTCGATGTCGGACCGCGCGCAGGAAATCGCGGACGCGATGTCTGCCCGCGCAGCCGCGCTGACCGAAAGCCTGGAAAGCGCCCAGAAGCGCATCGATCAGGTCATGGAGGAGCGCAGCGGCTCGCTCTACAACGCCCTCACCGACAACCAGTCGCGCTTCGAGCAGACGCTGTCGAGCCGCGCCGAGCACATCGTCAACGCACTGGAAGCGAACCAGGACCGTTTCGCCGAAACGCTCGACGTCAAGGCCCGCGGCATCGCGACCCTGGTCGAGGGTCAGAGCGAACAGCTGATCGACGCGCTCAACACCAAGAGCCTCGAACTCGACCTGACCCTGACCGCCCGTACCCAGGATCTCTCCGAGACGCTGAACGACAGCCAGCGCCGGATCGACGAGACGCTGAGCCAGCGCGCCTCCGCGATCATCGAGACGGTGGCCGATGCCGATCGTCGCATCGACGCAGCCTTCACCGAAAAGGCCGAGGCGATCCGCACGGCCTATGGCGACAATCAGGAGCGTCTCGAGCTCTCGCTTGCCAGCCACACGTCCTACCTCGCTTCGACGCTCGAAGATGCCAACGGCGACATCGAGCGCACGCTCGGCCAGACGACCGGCCGCATCTCGGAGACCCTTGCCTCCGGCATTGGCGAGTTGGAAAACAAGCTCGGCAGCAGCGAACGGAACCTCGGCGAGATGCTGACCTCCGCATCCGGCACGATCGCCCAGACGCTGGACGACAATGCAACCCGCATCGCCGAAACGCTGACCTCGGGTGTCGGCGATATCGACGGACGTATTGCCGAAACAGGCGCGAACCTCCGCGCAAGCCTCGAAGCAGCCTCTGGCGCTTTGGCCACGACGCTCGGCGAAAACACCGACCGGATCGCACAGACGATCGAGCAGGGTGTCGAGGCGATCGATGGCCGTCTTGTCGACACGCATGAACGCATCCGCGCCACCCTCGACGACCGCACGCAGGCGATCTCGCTGACGCTCAACGACGCCCGCAGCACGCTCGAGACGAGCCTCGGCGAGCACGCCACGTCGATCGGCGCTTCGATCGCCGCGAGCGCCGGCATGCTCGAAATGAGCCTGGAAGATCACGAGGAAAACCTGCGCAAGGCCATCGACGACTCGAGCCGCGCTTTGGACGAGCGTCTGCGCGGCACGGCCGGCGCCCTCACCGACCAGATCCGCGAGGCAGCCGACGACATCACCCGCTCGGCACAGGGCTTCTCGGGCACCGTCGAGCAGTCGGTCACCGGCATGGCCAGCCGTCTCGACGAGACGAGCACCCGGATCGAACAGAGCCTGGGCACGCTTGAAGACCGCCTGCGCAACGGCCTCGACGGTGTCGATGCCCGCGTCAACGATGCTGGCGAGAAGTTCGCCGCCCGCCTCGACGAAAAGGTTTCCACGATCGAGCGCGTCGGCAACGAAGCCTCGATGCGCGTCGCGCAGGCTCTCGATGAAGGCACGAACCGCGTCGCGGAAACCTTCGACAGCCGCACGCCCGTCATCGAAGAGCGTCTGGCGACCATGGACCGCGCACTCAACATCGGTCTTGAAAACGTCAACCGCACGATCGAAGGCAAGGCTGCCGGCCTTGCAACGGCTCTGCGCAGCGCCGTCACCGACGCCGCCCGCGATCTGGATGCCGAAGCCCAGCGCTCGGTCGATCGCCTGACCGCCACCACCTCGCAGTTTGCCGAGCAGATCGGCGAGCGCAGCGCCGAGCTCAACCGGACCGTCGAGGAGCGGTCCGAGGAACTGGCAAAGCGCATCACGGATACGCAAAACCGCCTCGCGGGCCAGGCTGCGACGATCGCCGAAACCTTCTCCCAGGCCGGCGATGTGATCAGCAACAAGGTGTCGGAAGCCGAAGCCCTGGTCAGCGCGCAGGTCGCCAACCTCTCCGGCACGCTCGGCGAAGTCAGCACGACGCTCGAGCAGCGCGCAGCCGCGATCCGTGAAGCAATCTCCGGCAACACGCGGGAGCTTGCCGATGCCATGAACGAGGCAGAAAAGGCACTCGAGGCCCGCGGCAACTCCATCCGCGACGCGATCTCCGGAAACACCCAGGAACTCGCGACCACGATGAACGCGGTGGAGAAGGCGCTCGAAGCACGCGGCAATTCCATCCGCTCGGTTCTCGACGATCGTACCCGCGAGCTCAACTCCATGCTCTCGACGCGTTCGGCGGAACTGTCACGCCTGATCGACGAGAAGGCAGCCCCGGTCGTTGCATCCTATGCCGAAACGGGCCGCGCCGCCGCCGAGCAGATCGCAGCCGCCGCGGAGCAGAGTGCAGAACGCCTGCGCAGCGAAAACGCAGCTCTGGTCGATGCCATCAGCCAGCGCACCGACCGCGCCGTCTCGACCCTCAGCTCAGCCGAACAGAACCTCGTGGCAAGCGCCTCGCAGCTCATCGAGCGTCTGGGCGACAGCAATGCGGGCCTGTCTTCGATGATCGATCAGGCCGTTCAGAGCATAGGTTCCCTCGACAGCCGCCTCGGTGCGACCGCCAACCGTTTCAACGAGACGGCGACCCAGGCGACCGACATGCTGTCGACCTCCAACCGCCTGCTCGACGACAAGCTTGGCCGCCTGACCGCGGTTTCCGGCGAAACGCTGCAGCAGGTCTCCTCGATCGTCAGCCGCTTCGGCGACCATACGCAGGTTCTTGGCAAGGCATCGGAGCTTCTCTCGGCGGCCCAGTCAAACCTCGTCGGCACGCTGGAAGAGCGTCAGCAGGCCCTGCGCGACCTGTCGATCGGCCTCGTTAAGCGCTCGGAAGAAATCGAAACGACGATGCAGTCGCTCGGCAAGATGGTCGAGACGGCCTTCGATCGCGCCGAGCAGCGTTCAGGCCAGATGGCTGGCAACCTGCGCCAGAGCGTGCAGGCCTCCTTCACCGATATCGGCCAGATCCTCGGCGAGACCGAAAAGCGGGCGCAGTCGACCGCTGCCAGCATGCGCGACAGCGTCCAGGCATCGTTCTCCGATGTTGGACAGATGCTCGGCGAGACCGAGAAGAAGGCGCAAATCACGGCGGCCAATATGCGCAACGCCCTCCTGTCCGCCGAACAGGAAGCCCAGCAGTCGATCGACAAGACGCTGAGCGAGGCGGAGAAGCGTTCGGGCGAACTCGCAAACCGCCTGCGCGGCGGTCTCGCGGTCTCCCTCAACGATATCGACCACCTCCTCGGCGAGGCAGGCCGCAAGTCGGAAGGTGCTGCCGCAGCCCTGCGCCAGGCCATGCAGGAAGCCGTCAACGAGGCGGTTGCTCGCTTCACCGGCGCGACCGACGAAATCCGCCGCTCGGCCGTCGATATCCGCAAGGAGCTCGACCTGACGCGCAACGAGCTGAAGCGCGGCGCCTTCGACCTGCCCGAGGAAGCCAAGGAAAGCGCGGCCCAGATGCGCCGTGCCGTCGCGGAGCAGATCAAGGCCCTGCAGGACATTTCCCAGCTCGTCGGCCGCACCAGCCATACGCTCGAAATCTCGGAACCCGTGGCGCGTCGTCTGGCAGAAGCCCAGCCTGAACCGGTCCGCCGTCCGGCAGCTGCTCCGCAGCCGGCCCGTCAGACCGAAAGCCTCGGCCTGCGTGGCAGCCTGGGTGCGACCGAGCCTTACACGCAGTCGACCGCAGCAACCACACGTGCGGAAGGCGGCGGCTGGATCAGCGACCTGCTCCGTGGCGCCTCCCGTGAGGAACCCGCGGAAGCCCCTGCCCCGGCACGCCCGGCCCCGGCACCCCAGCGCCCGGTCGCCGAAAGCCAGCCCGCCCGTCAGGGTGACAAGCGCAATCCGCGTCACATGGTCGAATCGCTGAACTCGCTTTCGGTCGACATCGCCCGCGCCATCGACCACGACGCCTCGGTTGATCTGTGGCGCCGCTACCAGCGCGGCGAACGCGACATCTTCACGCGCCGCCTCTACACGCTGAAGGGCCAGCAGACCTTCGACGAGATCAAGCGCAAGTATGACCGCGAGCCGGAATTCCGCGTCGCAGTCGACCGCTACATCGCCGATTTCGAGAAGCTCCTGGCAGACGTCGCCCGCACCGATCGCGACAAGTCGATCACCCAGTCCTACCTGACATCGGACACGGGCAAGGTCTACACCATGCTCGCCCACGCGGCCGGTCGCTTCAGCTAAGAAACGAAAAGAGAGCCGGGCAGCCGGCTCTATCGCTGCACAAAGAAAACCCCGGACCGCAAAAGCGCTCCGGGGTTTTTCATGTCCTGATTGTCTGGATTGGCCAGTGTCACATGGACTGAAGCGTCCAGCCGACGATATCCGCCGTCACGCGGGCAAAGGCCCGATCCAATGCCGCGACATAGGCGGCGTTGTCGGTTCCTGAAGACGGGACTTCGGCACGGAATACCCGTTGCGCCCTGACCGTGCCATTGCGGTCGTTGAGGAGCTTGGCCGAGATCTCGACGACCCCACGGTCGGCACCTTCGGCAGAAATCTCGAATGCGCGAACGTCGGTGATGAGCTGGTAGTCGATCGCCAGACCCTGGCCCGGCTTGCCAACGCCACCAAGGCGATTGGTGTTCTCGAAGGCTTCGACCAGCTTGGACTGAACGACGCGTGTGAGGCGGTCGCTCCACTGCGACTGTGAGAGATACTGGATCTCGGCGCCGGAGACGCGCACGAGGATCTGCTCGCTGTCGAGCGCCTTCAATGCCGAGGGATCGGCAACCAGCAGCTGCCGGTTACGGGCGCTGGCAGGTGTCGCGATCTCGCTGACGGAAGCCGTCAGATCGAAGGTGTCATTGACCGCCTTCGAGCCGCAGGCGGCAAGCCCGAGCCCGAGTGCCGGAACGAGCGCGGTCACCGAAAGCAACCGGCGCAACCGCATCACGGAAAACTCGCTCGCCCCGTTCCTGTCCATTCTGTCGTCCTTTCGGGATGTTCTTGTCATCGGCGCGTCCGTCCGTCGAATTCCTTCACGGTGTCGCCACCGAAGAGAAGGCGCTGCGGGTCGTCGTCGAAATTGGTGATCGCGTCGTTCAGGCCGCGCACGGTGTTGCGCGTATCGTTGACCAGCGTCTGAATGTCACGCAGTCCGGTCGACGAGAAGCGCTGCAGATTTTCGGCGATCGGCCCGATGCGCGCATTGAGGTTCTCGGCGGCAAGGCGGATCGACTCGAGCGTCCGGCGCGCTTGTGCGCTAAGCGAATCCGCTTCACCCGAACCGAGGAAACTATCCACCTTGCGCAGGATCCCGTCGACCTGTGTCGACGCATTGTTCAGACGATTGGCAAGCTGCGCGAAATCGTCGATCGCGCGATCGATATCGTCCTTGCGGCCGGTGATGCTGTTCGACAAGTCGCGGAAGCCGGCAATGGCCTGGCGCGCATCGGCCGTAGCCACAGAGACGTCGTCGACCACGCGACCGATCTTCTGGCTGTCCACCGCATCGATCAGACGGGAGACCTTCTGCAGCGTCTGGTCGGCATTGTTGCCGAAGCGCTGGAAGGTGTCGGCGGTCTCGCGGAAGCTGTCGATCGCCGGCCCGATGCGGTTGGAGGCCTCGGCGAAGCTGGCGGTCGCCCGTTCGGTGTTGGCGAGGATCTGGTCGATCTTGTCGGAGTTCAGCGACCTGAACAGATCTTCTGCGGCAGAGAGCGTGGAATCGAGGCGGCCCGACAGACCGGAGACGGAGTCGGACAGAGCGCTCACGCTCTGGAGAAACTGGTCGATGCCGGCGGCATTGTCGGCCAGCGATTTCGAGAATGTCTCGGCATTGCGCACCGTGTTGGTGAGCGGCCCGCGCGCATCGGCGATGAAGCCCTGCAATTCCGCGACCGCGCCATCGGCACGCTGCAGGATCCGGTCGGCCGTCGACAGAAGATTGGTGACGCTGGACTGTTCGGCCGTCAGGATCGCCGGTTCGCCCGTATCGAGCGCCCGCTGAAGAATGGCGTCGCCCGAACCCGGACCGCCACCCGAAAGCTCGACATAGGCGGCGCCCGTCAGACCCTGGATCTCGAGCACGGCCTTCGTCCCAGAGGTGACAGGCGCATCGGCGCGCACCTCGGTAAAGGCGACGGAGAAGTTCGGATCCTCGTTATCGATATAGAGATTGCGGACCGAGCCGACGGAAATGCCGTTGAAGCGCACCGGAGAACCGATGCTCAGACCATTGGCAGAGCCAGGAATACGGATGGCAAGCGGCGCCATCTCGCCACCGCGTCCATATTCTGCCATCCAATAGACGAAACCAAAGGCGGCCCCGATGACCATCATCGTGAAGAATCCGACTATGGCGTAATTGGCTTTGGTTTCCATGGCTCACTCTACCGGATGTCCGGCGGAAGACTCCGCCCGGGGAATGGAACGGGCACGTTTGCCCCTGAAATAGGATTGCACCCACGCATCATCGAAGGCGAGCATGTCGTCCAGCGTCCCCTCGACCAGAACCTTCTTCTGTCCGAGAACCGCGATACGGTCGCAGACGGAGAACAGGCTGTCGAGATCGTGGGTCACCATATAGACCGTCAATCCAAGGGTATCGCGCAGCTGCGCGATCAAATCATCGAATTCGGCGGCACCGATCGGGTCGAGACCGGAGGTTGGCTCGTCGAGGAAGACGAGATCCGGATCGAGCGCCAGCGCACGCGCCAGAGCCGCGCGCTTGATCATGCCGCCTGACAGTTCCGAGGGATATTTGTCGGCGGCATCAGGCTTCAGACCGACGAGGTCGATCTTCAGATAGGCAAGCTCGTCCATCAGCCATTGCGGCAGGTCCAGGTATTCGCGCATCGGCAGCTGGATATTCTCCTTCACGGTCAATGCCGAAAATAGGGCGCCGTGCTGGAAAAGAACCCCCAGGCGTGTGTCGAGCGTCATGCGCTGCGCATCATCCACCGCATCGTAATCCGCACCGAGGATCTCGATCTTGCCGGATCGCCGCGGCAGAAGCCTGAGAACCGTCCGCATCAGCACCGACTTGCCGGCACCCGAGGCGCCGACGAAGCCGAGAATTTCGCCGCGATAGATATCGAGGTTCAACTTATCGAGGACGATCTTGTCGCCAAAGCCGACAGTCAGATCCTGGACCGACAGGATGATCTCGCGCTCTTCGGAAGGTCTTTCGTTCACCAGGCCCTCCTCAGAAATCGATGGCTGCGTAGAACATGGCAAACAGCCCGTCCACGAGGATGACGACAAAGATCGACTTCACCACGGATGCCGTTACATGGCGGCCGAGCGATTCGGCGCTGCCGCCCACCTTCATGCCTTCGACAGCGGCGATGATGCCGATGATCAGTGCCATGAATGGCGCCTTGATCATGCCGGTGGCCAGCGTCGAATAATCGACTGCTTCGTGCAGGCGGGTGATGAAGACGTCGAAGGTGATGCCGGAATAGCCCCAGGCCACCACCGCGGCGCCGTAGAGGGCCGCAAAGTTGGCGACGATGGTGAGCAGGGGCAGCGCGATTGTCAGCGCCACCAGCCGCGGGAACACCAGGACACCGATCGGATTGAGCCCGATCACCTTGAGCGCGTCGATTTCTTCACGCATCTTCATCGAGCCGATCTCGGCCGTGATCGCACTGCCGGAGCGACCCGCGATCATGATGGCGGTCAAGAGCACGCCGATTTCACGCAATTGCAGAATGCCGACGAGATCGACGACAAAGACCTCGGCGCCGAAATAACGGAGCTGGAATGCCCCCTGCTGCGCGATGATCGCGCCGATCAGGAACGACATCAGCGTGATGATCGGGACGGCTCGGACGCCCATATGGTCGAGCTGATTGACGACGGAAGCAGGCGAGACCCCTGCCCCACGACCGAGCTTGGTCTGGGCGCCGCGAACGGCAGAGCCCAGAACGAACATCATCGCGACGATGTCGCCCCAGAGGCTTAGGGTGACTTTTCCGACGGGTTCGAAGACGCGCTCGAACCGGGTGCGGTGATCGACCGGCTTTTCAGGCGCCGTGACATGTTCGGGAAGCGCCTCGATCAATTCGCGCATGCCCGCAGTCCCGCCGACGATTTCGACGGAGCCTCCCCGCTCGCGCTGCTCGGTGACGAAGCGACGGATGAGCCAGGCACCGGCCGTGTCCATGCCGGTCACGCCGCTGAGGTCGATCGTCTCGTGCCCGGAACCGCCGGCATCCACCAGTGGCCCGGCGGACTTGATCATCGCGCTCAGGGAGTTGTTTTTCCAGCGACCGGCAAGGCGGATCAGCCGACCGTTGCCGTCCGGCTGTTCCTCGATGTCAATGCGGGCATTTTCTGGCTCAACCGAACTCAAGGTGGCGACAACTTCCAAATTCGCGCCGGGGGATCCGGTTGCGCAAATCACGTGACAGATGGCTGCACACTATAACCATCGCCGCCCGCGAAGAAATCCTTTGCAAACCGTTAATTGCGTTTTCCAATCCGATTGCAGGCGGCCATGACCGCTTTGCAACAGGCAGCGTCGTCAGGCGGCGCGGATACCGTCGTCCTGAGCGGCTTCCGGCATCGGCTTGGGCAACAGGATCGGCACGAGTTTGCCCGCCCGTTTGCCGGCCGGCACTTCGCTGATCTTGTGGCCCCAGGAGATCAATTCCAGGCGACCGTCCGGGTGCTCGGCAATTGCCGTGCAGCTTTCGACCCAGTCACCGGTGTTCACGTAATGGATGCCGTCGATGTCTTCCATGACCGCGTGGTGGATATGGCCACAGATGACGCCATCCACCTCGGCGCGACGCGCCTCGTCCGCCACGACCCGCTGGAACTCGCCGATGAAATTCACCGCGTGCTTCACCTGCAGCTTGGCCCAGGCCGAGAAAGACCAGTAGGGCATACCGAGACGACGGCGGATGGCCGCGAGCATCACGTTGATGGCAATGGCGGTGTCATAGGCCCAATCGCCGAGATAGGCGAGCAGCCGGGCATTGCGGACCACGACGTCGAATTCGTCGCCATGCAGAACGAGGTATTTCTTGCCGTCCGCCATCTCGTGCACGATGCGCTGAGCAACTTCGATGCCGCCGAAATGAATGCCGGGGAAGTCCCGCATGAACTCGTCGTGATTGCCCGGAATATAGATGATCTTCGTTCCCTTGCGCGCCTTGCGCAGGAGTTTCTGGACCACATCGTTGCACTGCTGCGGCCAGTACCAGCTGCGCTTGAGGCGCCAGCCATCGACGATATCGCCCACCAGGATGATGGTATCCGCCTCGTGGGTGCGCAGGAAATCGAGAAGGAAGTCCGTCTTCGCGGCCTTCGATCCGAGATGCACATCCGAGATGAACAGGGTCCTGAAATGGCGTGTTTCGCTGGCTTCTTCCACGGCACGGTCCTCTTCGCTGTCTGGACAGCGCTTAATCAGACTCGTGTTGCAAGAAGATGACATCGCCGTGATCTATTGTTCCACTGGGCCTTGGCCTCCGCCAGTCCGACCACACGCTGCTGGGCATAGCCGGAACTAAAGTCTACCACTCCCGATCAATTCGTGTATGACGGGCAGACCAGATTTAAAGCCCAGAAACAGCCGGTGGACCGATGAATTCCCAGGACAAGAACAAGCCGCACGCGGCGAACCCAACCGCTGATCTCGACGAACAGGCTCTGTTCTACCATCGCTATCCCCGCCCCGGAAAACTGGAAATTCAGGCCACCAAGCCGCTCGGCAACCAGCGCGATCTGGCGCTCGCCTATTCACCCGGCGTTGCCGCCCCCTGCCTTGCGATCAAGGATGATCCGGCCGCTGCCGATGATTACACCGCGCGCTCCAACCTCGTTGCGGTGATTTCGAACGGCACGGCCGTCCTCGGTCTCGGCAATATCGGCCCGCTCGCCTCCAAGCCGGTCATGGAAGGCAAGGCCGTCCTCTTCAAGAAATTCGCCGGTATCGATGTGTTCGACATCGAGATCGACTCGCCGACCGTCGACCAGATGGTATCGACCATCTCGGCACTCGAGCCGACCTTCGGCGGAATCAACCTCGAAGACATCAAGGCGCCGGAATGCTTCCAGGTCGAGGACCAGCTTCGGGCCAAGATGAACATCCCGGTCTTCCATGACGACCAGCATGGAACAGCCATCATCGTCGCTGCCGCAATCCTGAACGGCCTGGAACTGGCCGGCAAGAGCATCGAGACCGTCAAGATCGTCGCCTCTGGCGCGGGCGCCGCAGCCCTTGCCTGCCTCAATCTTCTCGTCATCTTGGGTGCGAAGCGCGAGAATATCTGGGTGCATGACATCGAAGGCCTCGTCTACAAGGGCCGCAACGAGTTGATGGACCCGTGGAAGGAAGTCTACGCACAGCCATCCGACAAGCGCACGCTGTCCGAAAGCATCGATGACGCCGACGTCTTCCTCGGCCTTTCGGCCGCCGGCGTCCTGAAGCCGGAACTGCTGGCCCGCATGGCGCCGAAGCCACTGATCATGGCGCTCGCCAATCCGAAGCCGGAAATCATGCCGGAAGAAGCGCGCGCCGCGCGACCCGATGCGATGATCTGCACCGGCCGCTCGGACTTCCCGAACCAGGTCAACAACGTCCTCTGCTTCCCCTATATCTTCCGCGGCGCACTCGATTGCGGTGCAACGACCATCAATGAAGAGATGAAGATGGCGGCGGTGCGCGCGATTGCAGCGCTCGCCCGCGAGGAAGTTTCGGAAGTGGCCGCCCGCGCCTATACGGGGGAGACACCGACCTTCGGCCCCGATTATCTGATCCCCTCGCCGTTTGATCCGCGCCTCATCCTGCGCATCGCACCGGCCGTTGCGAAGGCTGCGGCCGACAGCGGCGTTGCCCGCCGCCCGATCGCTGATTTCGACACCTATCTCGATCAGCTGAACCGCTTTGTCTTCCGCTCCGGCTTCGTGATGAAGCCGATCTTCGCCGCCGCCAAGACGGCTGCGAAGAAACGCGTCATTTTCGCCGAAGGAGAAGACGAGCGCGTGCTGCGCGCTGCCCAGGTTCTGCTCGAAGATGGCATCGGCGAACCGATCCTGATCGGCCGCCCGCAGATCATCGAGACGCGTCTCAAGCGCTACGGCCTGCGCATCCGGCCCGGCACCGATTTCCAGCTGGTCAATCCGGAAGACGATCCGCGTTACCGCGACTATGTCGATGACTACTTCGCTTTGGTCGGCCGCGCTGGTATTAACCCGGAAGCCGCCCGCACCATCGTGCGCACGAATACGACGGTGATCGGAGCGCTGGCGGTCAAGCGCGGCGAAGCCGATGCGCTGATCTGTGGTGTCGAAGGCCGTTTTGACCGCCATGTCCGGGACGTCCGCCAGATCATCGGCAAGCGCCCGGGTGTGCGCGACTATTCCGGCTTGAGCCTGCTGATCTCGCAGCGCGGTGCCATCTTCTTCACCGACACCTTCGTGACCGATGACCCGAGCGCCGAAGAACTGGCCGAGATGACCATGCTCGCGGCTCAGGAAATCCGCCGCTTCGGCATCACGCCGAAGGCAGCCCTGCTGTCGCACTCGAATTTCGGCTCGCGTCCCTCGGCAAGCGCCTCGAAGATGCGTCACGCCCTGGAGATCATCCGCAAGAACGCCCCGGATCTCGAGGTCGACGGCGAGATGCAGGGCGGTTCGGCCCTGTCCGAAGTCCTGCGCAAGCGCGCCATGCCAGACAGCACGCTCACCGGCGAAGCCAATCTCCTGGTCTTCCCGAACCTCGATGCGGCGAATATCTCGCTCGGCATTGTCCGCACCATGATGGACGCCCTGCATGTCGGCCCGATCCTCCTGGGTGCCGCAATGCCCGCCCACGTGCTTTCGACCTCGGTGACCTCGCGTGGTGTTGTCAACATGGCAGCACTTGCCGTCGTCGAAGCCTCTCAGCCAGCCGGTTGATGCCATCAATCGCATGCGGCGGCCCGCTGCCGCATGCCGCTTGAGAAATCCCCTCTGGACAAGTCAAAGCTGCAACCGCGAGATTGTTACCCTTGAAATCTAGGGTAAGTGGCATGACGGCAGCGGGGGCCTATTTCGATTTGCTGGATCTCCTGGACAGTCGGGAGATCTTCGATCCCACGGCTTTTCTGTCCCTGATACAGCGCGCTTACGGCACCGGTCCGGTCACCTACCTTGAGGGTGACGTCATCGATGGGCGTCTGCAGGCCCGCAGCCTCCACTTCAGTCACAGGACCAATGCCAATGCCTTCCGCCGAAGCCTGCATCGAAAGGCGGCCGTTGAGCAGATCCTGCGTGTCCTTGTGGCCCTGGAGCCGATCGCTTTTTCCGGCTGGCAGAAGAGCAAAGACCACGATCAGCATCTCATCGGCTATCCCTTGCCGGGGCGGCACAGCTGCCTGCTTGTGGACCTCGGCTCCGTCCTCAGTGAGATCAGCGCGTGGCGGCGGGCCCATGATCGCGACCTTCTGAGCCTCGGAGCGAAGCTGAATGCCCGGCTGGCGAGCGCCGCTACGGACGGGCTGCAGAAGCGCATTCCCTCCACACCCCTCACCCGCCGGGAGCGGGAAACGCTGGCCTGGATTGCCGCCGGCAAGAGCTACTGGGAGACGGCTGTGATCCTCGGCATATCCGAGCGCACCATCCGGCATTTCATGGCCAACGCGCGCCAGAAGCTCGACGTGGTCACCAATGCGCAAGCCGTAGCAGAAGCGGTTTGGCGAGGGCTGATCCCGCGTCTTGCGGATACTCAGGCGTCCTGAAGTCAGCGCAAACGTATGACAATATCATAGATTGCATATCGCAAAATGGTCGCTACCGCCAGTTTAACAAGATGATGCTGCACGCCATCCTTCCTGCTTCGGTCTGCAAGAAGGAGCAAGGCATGATCAGGATCATCAACGGCGCGCGTCGAAACCAGTTTCCCTCCGACATCGACGCCATGCATAGGCTGCGCAAGCGGGTCTTCCATGACCTCTTGGGCTGGGAGGTTCAGGTCCAGGAAGCCTGGGAAATCGACGACTACGACCGCGCCAACCCGCTCTATGTCCTCTCCTATGACGAGAAGGGAAAACTTCGCGGCTCGCTGCGCCTTCTTCCGACGCTCGGCCCGAACATGCTCGACGACACCTTTCCGATCCTGCTCGGTGATGGCCCGGAGATCCGCAGCGCAGCAGTCTGGGAGTCGAGCCGCTTCTGCATCGATCCGGAGATTTCCCAGGACCGGGCGCGCAACCAGGTGACGATCGCTGCGGCCGAACTGATGTGCGGGGTCGGCGAACTCGGCCTCGCTTCCGGCCTCAGCCATATCGTGACAGTGACCGATGTCTTTCTGGAGCGAATGTTCAAGCGCATGGGCTGCCCGGGCAGCCGCATCGGCGAGCCGAAACGCATCGGCGTCGTCCAGGCGGTCGCCGTTTCCTGGGAGGTCTCCCATGAGCTTCTGGATCGCATGAAGGTCGTGGCTGCGATTGACGGCAGCGTGCTGGAAGAAGAGATGACGCTTGCCACCGCGCGCGCAGCGTGACCGCATCTCGGGCGGATGCAGCTGATGCCGCATCCGCCACGTCATCCGTCATTTTGTTTTGATCTACATTCGGATATCCTGCGATACGTCGGGGCCGTGATCTGCCCTGCAAATGCCAACTGGGATCCGGATGTGCCGAGCAGGATAGTCAGTTCCATCGCCATGCTCCTCCTCATGGGCGGGGCCATGCCAACCGCGGCTGAGGCCTCGGCGCTCTGCGAGCGACTGCGCGATCGGCTGGTTCTGGTGGAGCAAGGCGGGCCTTCGCCCGAGATCAACAGTTATGCCAGCGCGATCGCCCAGCAGAACCTGGAGCTGCGCAAGGCTCGCCAGGACCAGCGCCGGCTTCGCTGCCTTACCTCCTCCATCGTCCAGATCCGCCCCGACGGCGGCAATGACTGCGGGGATCTCGCCACCGCGATTTCACGCATGGAGGCAAACCGCGATATTCTGGCTGCACGCCTTGCCGATCTCCGCGAAAGCCGGGCCGCCGATGCCAGGGCCGCACTGGTAACGGCCCTCGAGGCCAATGGCTGCGGGCCCGATCAGGCGCCGCTGCCGGAGGAAGCGCAGCGCATCCCCTATCTCGACACCCTGGAGGAACCCTATAGACCGGACCGCGCCGCCGAGGCTGCCTATTCCGATCCGCGCCCATCCTTCGGCATCCTGCCAAGCGGCAATGTCCGTACGCTGTGTGTCCGCACCTGCGACGGCGGCTTCTTTCCGATCTCGTCCCAGACCTCGGCCATGAATTTCGCCCGCGACGCCGCCCAATGCGAGCAGATGTGCCCCGGCATACAAACCGAGCTCTTCTTCCACGCACCTGAGCGCAGCGAGACGGTGGACATGGTTTCGGCCGTCACCGGCCAACCCTATCGCGACATGCCGAACGCCTTCCTTTATCGCAATCGCCGGACCGACGCGGATCCCGCCTGCAGCTGTAACCTGCAGCAGTATTATCAACGCATGACGCCCAGACCGGCTGTCCCGGACTACCAGTCGTCCGTGCTCGATATGGCGCCGAAGTCGAAGCCGGTTCCAGCAGCACCTCCTTCGGCGACCGAGCGCCCCTTGGACGAAGCAAGCCTCAATGTCAGGCGCGTTGGCCCCGCCTTCCTGCCGTCGGACAAGGGCACGATCGACCTCAGGAACCCCGCGGCGCCTGGTCCCCAGCCGCTGCAGGAGTAACGGCGGCCTCAGGCGTCTCGCCCCAGCGGTCCTCGAAGATCAGGTCATCGAGCGAAAGCCGCTTCCGCCAACCCTTCACCTCGAGTTCCGGTTTTGCATAGAGCGAGTCGACATAGCCGATGCAGAGATAGCCGATGATCTGCACCCGCGGCGGAATGCCGAGGATGTCCTTCACTTCGTTCTCGTGGAAAATGCTGACCCAGCCAAGGCCCACGCCTTCGGCACGGGCGGCAAGCCAGAGATTCTGGATTGCGCAGACGGTCGAGAAGGCATCCATTCGCGCGTCATGCGTTCGCCCGAGCACGACGGGACCGGCTCGGTCGGGGTCGCAGGTGATGCAGATGTTGAGCGGCGCCTTGCGGATACCCTCAAGTTTGAGGGATCGGTAAGCGCTGCGACGCTCCGACGGAAACATCGCCTCGGCTTCCTCGTTGGCGCGGACGAACGCTTCCCAAACCGCCTGCCGTTTCGCTTGGCAGCGGATCAGCAGGAAATTCCAGGGCTGCATGAAACCGACCGAGGGCGCCGCATGGGCTGCTTCGAGCAATCGCCTGATTAGGTCATCCGGCAGGGGGTCGGAGAGGAACTGGTCGCGGACATCGCGCCGCGTATGGATCGCCTTGTAGACCGCGTCCCGCTCATGCTCGGCAAAAGGCGCGGCCCCGACGAGAAAATCGTTCGGTTCGTCGTGCATCGTAATCCCCACAATGCGCAACCACCCGCCGTCCGCGCGGGCTCGGTCTATCTCGCCAGGCCGGTCTTCTGACTGGGCTTCACCTGTGATGCGCGCCTTCCCGGATTGCTCCAGTGGCTGGGTTTCCCCGGCGCATCACATCCGCCTCACAGTGTTGGGCACGTGCCGGAGTTTCACCGGCTTCCCGATTCTCCCGCCTTTCGGCAGGCACCTGACGTCGTTGCTTTACGTCAGACAGCGCGCAAGCGACAGATCAAAAACGACAGCCTCAATCGGTCACGGGGAAATAGCGGACGAAGGCGAAGGCCGATCCGTCCGGCGACCAGTTCGGCACGTTGATGCTGCCCTGCCCACCGAAGAACTCGAACAAGGTCTCGACATTGCCGCCATCGGCATCCATCAGCCGCAGCCTGACCTGCTTGTCGCGCGGATGGCCGGAGACATCCTCGTCATAGGAGAGAAACAGAACCTTGCTTCCATCCGGCGAGGGATGCGGGAACCAATCGCCATAGCCATCCGAGGTCAGGCGCTCAAGATCGCTGCCATCGGTCCGCATGCGCCAGATCTGCATCGTGCCGGTGCGGCTGGAGTTGAAATAGATCCACTGTCCATCGGGAGAGTAATCGGGACCGTCATTGTGGCCCTCCCCATGGGTCAACCGCTTCTCTGGCCCACCCTTGGTCGAGATCGTGTAGATGTCGAAGATCCCGTCGCGATCGCCGCAATAGGCAAGTTCCTTGCCATCCGGCGACCAGCCGTGCCAGTAGGAGGGCATCTTCTCGGTCACCTGGCGCGGCTCCTCATCGCCATCACCGAGGAGATAGATGCAGGACTTGCCGAAGAGCGTATGGTCGGAAAAGGCAATCGAGGCGCCGTCGGGCGAAATGCCGTGATCATTGTTGAGACGGACGGCGAAACCGGTATCGATCAGTTCCGGCTCCGGATCGTCGTCATCCAGCGACAGGGCGTAGAGAAGCCCATCGCCATTGATCACCAGGAACTCGCCGTCACGCGACCAATTGGGTGCCTCGACGAGGTCCTCCGTCTGCCAGACCACCTCGGCTTCACGGGTCGCCATGTCGTAGATCTCGACCGAACTGCGCATCATCGTCTCCTTGGAATCATCAGTCAGCGACCGAGCGACTTTCGATCACCTGGCGCAGTTTGGCGAAGACCGTCCGGCCGGTCCGCTCGATATGGGCATTGCGCCACTCGGTGTAGAAACCCCAGCACAAGCTGACGATCAGGGTGACGAACCCGATGCCGAGCATCTTGAAGCTTTCCTCCCACAGGCCGTAGCAGCCGATTGCCATGGAGGGCAGAAAGTATGCGGCACCGGACAGCACCCGGTAGAGCCCGCTGTCCTGATTGTCATGGGCTCCCACAGCAAAAATGTAGCTGCGCTCCTCCGCCGTGAACTCCGGCATCGTAGCCGGCGCCAAATGATCCTCTGTCAACACCCTCAGCGATCCCGGAACCGGTTCGTGATCGGATAGCGACGATCGCGCCCGAAGTTCTTCTTGGTGATCTTCACACCCGGTGCCGACTGGCGGCGCTTGTATTCGGCGAGATAAAGCAGGTGCTCGACCCGGTGGACGGTCGCGATGTCATGGCCACGCGCCACGATCTCGTCGACACCCATTTCCTTCTCAACGAGGCATTCGAGGATGTCGTCGAGCACGGGATAAGGCGGCAGCGAATCCTGGTCGGTCTGGTTGGGACGAAGCTCCGCGGAGGGCGCCTTCGAGAGGATATTCGCCGGGATCACTTCGCCCGAGGGGCCGAGTGCACCCGGTGGCACGTTCTCGTTGCGCCAGGCCGACAGCGCATAGACCTGCATCTTGTAGAGGTCCTTGATCGGATTGAAGCCACCGTTCATGTCGCCGTAAAGCGTGGCGTAACCGACCGACATTTCCGACTTGTTGCCGGTCGTCACGACCATCGAGCCAAACTTGTTGGAGATCGCCATGAGAATGGTGCCGCGCGTGCGGCTCTGCAGGTTCTCTTCGGTGATGCCGCTCTCCGTGCCCTCGAACATTTCCGAAAGCGATGAGAGAAAGCCCTCGACCGGCTCCTGAATCGGCACGATGTCGTAATGGCAGCCGAGCGCCTTGGCACAGGCCTCGGCGTCCGCGAAGCTCTCCTGCGAGGTGTAGCGGTAGGGCAGCATGATCGTGCGCACCCGCTCTTCGCCCAGCGCATCGACGGCGATCGCCGCGCATATCGCCGAGTCGATACCGCCGGAGAGCCCGAGCACCACGCTCTTGAAGCCGTTCTTGTTGACGTAATCGCGGAAGCCGAGCACGCAGGCGCGGTAATCGGCCTCCTCCTTCTCAGGGATCCGCGACATCGGCCCGTGCTCGCAGCGCCAGCCATCCGGCGTGCGCTTCCAGGTCGTGACAGAAAGCGTTTCCTCGAACTGGCTCATCTGGAAGGCGAGCGACTTGTCGCCGTTGAAGGCGAAGCTTGCGCCGTCGAAGACGAGTTCGTCCTGACCGCCGAGCTGGTTCGCAAAGATCAGGGGAAGTCCGGTCTCGATCACCTGCCGCAACGCCACCTGATGGCGCACATCGACCTTGCCGCGATAATAGGGCGAGCCGTTCGGCACGAGCAGGATCTCGGCCCCGGTCTCCGCCAGCGTCTCGCAGACGCCGAGATCGTTCCATATTTCCTCGCAGATCGGCACGCCGATCCGCACGCCGCGGAAGTTCACCGGCCCCGGCATCTCGCCTTCGACGAACACACGCTTCTCGTCGAACTCGCCATAGTTCGGCAGATCGATCTTGTCGCGGAAGGCCAGGATCTTGCCGCCGTCGAGGATCGCGACGGAGTTGTGCCGCCCCTTCTCCCCCTGGCGCGGGAACCCGACGATCACGCCCGGGCCGTTGTCGGACGTATCGGCAGCAAGCGCCTCGACGGCCTCCAGGCAAGCCTTCAGGAAGGCCGGCTTCAAGACGAGATCCTCCGGCGGATAGCCGGAAATGAAGAGTTCCGTCAGGAGCAGAAGGTCCGCCCCCTGTCCGGCGGCTTCAGCCCGCGCAGCACGTGCCTTGGCCAGATTGCCGGCGACATCGCCGACAATGGGATTGAACTGTGCCACCGCAATACGCAGGACGTCGGAGATCTTCTTTGCTTCGCTCATGACACCGATTTAGCCGCTCACCCGTTCGACCGCAACGATGCATGTCGAGCAAGTGTTCCGCAACCTCCTGAGCCGCTAACCAGGCCCCTCGAAATTCAGGGAACAAACCCTAGAACGCCGCGGTTCATGTAGCATTCATGACACTTATGTGACATCTGTGCGAAACTTTCACGACACTTGCTCATGACCTGGAGTACGACGTGGCCCAGCCCACCCCGAAATCGCTTGTCGCGACATTCTTCAATTCCTTCGGCGCGACCCGCGAACGGGACTTCGGAAACTCCTGGGCACTCCAGTTGGCGGTTCAGTGGGTCAACACCGCACTGATCGCTGTCGCCATTGTCATGCTGAGCGAAGTGCTGGCGCGCGGCACGATGGTCGATGTCGTGGAGTATCTGACGTCGTCGAGCCGTCCTGGGCTCGTGGCCGTGGGTATCGTGTTTCTTACCCTCTGCTTCGCCGACGCGATCATCGGCAAGGCCTACCAGTCCACACTCCTCATCGCGCCCCTGGCGCTGTTGCCCGCCTTCTTCTCCGGGCAGAAGCAGCTCTTCTTGTCCGACCCGCTATTCCCGAGCGACCTGCTCTTCGGGCGCCAGATCCTGCAGCTCATGCCGGCCATGGTTGCCGCTGAACCCCTGAAGGCCATCGCACTCGGCATTGGCAGTGTGGTATTGATCGCAGCTTTCGGCGCCTTGATCTGGAAGAGCCGCAAGGTGTTTCCGCGGCTGAACCTGACGGGCCGCGGCCTGCGCCTCGCCCTCGCCTTCCCGCTGCTGGCCGGCTTTGCCACGCTGATGGACCCGATGGCCTTCTCGGCCTTCCGCGATCGTTTGAACATCGTTCCGATGATGTGGGACCAGAAGGAAAACTACCGGCACAATGGCTTTCTGCTGGCCTTCGCCTTCAACGTGCCGATGGCCTCCGTCAGCGCGCCCGCGGGTTATAGCAATGTCGCGATCTCCGACATGCAGACCGACCTTCTGCCGGCATCCTTCTTTTCAGGACGTCAGGCCGACGTGATCATGGTGATGAGCGAGTCGCTCTGGGATCCGACGAAGATGAGCGCAGTCCGCTACTCGGCCGACCCCATGCCCGTGATCCGTGCGGCGCAGTCGGGCGCAGTCTTCTCCCCTGAATTCGGGGGCATGACCGCAAACGTCGAGTTCGAGGCGCTAACCGGCTTCTCCAATGCCTTCCTGCCCTATGGCAGCATTCCCTATCAGCAGTATATCCGCCGCCCCGTTCCCTCGCTCGCGACCTTCTTCGAGTCCAAGGGCTATGTGACCAAGGCCTTCCACCCGTTCGAAGGCTGGTTCTGGAATCGCACCAACGTCTATCAGTCGCTCGGCTTTCAGGAATTCCATTCCGAGGAAAACATGCCGGCGATGAACAAGCGCGGCATCTTTGCCTCGGACGAAGACCTGACGCGCTACATCATCAAGGAAGCGGACAACACCGACCAGCCCTTCTTCTTCTTCGCCGTCACCCTTCAGGGACACGGTCCGTACGAAGCCAATCGTTACGCCAAGAACACGATCGAGGTTGACGCACCGACGCTCTCGGACGCCAGCACGAGCGCCCTTGCCACCTATACCCAGGGTGTGAAGGAAGCGGACCAGAGCCTGAAGGCACTGATGGACTGGGCCAAGAAGCGCCGCCGCGAGACCATCATCGTGCTCTTCGGCGACCATCTGCCGCCGCTGAATGCCGTCTACACCGAAAGCGGCTACATGCCGAATGTGGTCGCCACCCGCAAGGCCTCGGTCGAGACGATGAAGCGCGAGCATGAGACGCCGCTGGTCGTCTGGTCGTCCAAGCGCGGCGTCCAGAAGGACATCGGCTCGATCAGCCCGTCACAGCTGCCCTACTACATCGTGCACATGGCGGGGTATCGTCACCCCTATTACACCGGCATGCTCGGCCGCGTCGCTGAGCGTTATGCCGTGATCGACAGACACCAGCTGATCGGCCGCAACAACAAGGCTCAGGCAGACTGGGCGCTGGCCGGTGGCATCGATCCGCTCATCCGTGATTACCGCTTCCTGCAGCACGACGTGATGTTCGGGGAAGGTTTTGGTCTCGAGCGCTTCTTTCCCGAGCAAGCGGATCGACTTCAACCCACCAGTTGAACCGGTCATTACTTCCAATCACAATTATCCATAAAGAGGTTTTGATCGGGTGCCGCTCTTGCAGCGTCACCCGATTTCGGCCATAGACTTTTTTTGTTCGATAAATCAGCGTGCTTGACAGTATTAAGATAACTGTTCTTGCCCGAACGCTTGTGCGTTCCAACACTCTGATGACTTTAAAGTTTAGAACAGAGCTATTGCCATGCCCCCGATGTCACGCGCAGATATTGTTGCCCATCCGCTTTATCCTGCCATCGAAAAGCAAATTGCCCAGCACCTCATCGGCATCCACATGCGCACACCGCGCATGTCGCGCCTGAAGGCCTCTCATCGCAAGTGGCTGATGACGCATTCGGTCTTTGCGCTTGCCCTGCGCCGGACCGAGGACGATCCGCTGTCCGGCCTGACGGCGACGCGCTTCGTGGAGACCGTGATGCGCCTGGGGGCTGCAAGCCGCAACACGGCGACCGGCTATCTGGCAGAATTGGTGGCCTACAAGTTCCTCCGGGACGTCCCCGATGTGCCCGACAAGCGCGTGCGCGTTCTCGAACCGACAGAGATCAGCCTCAATGGCCTGCGCAGCTGGTTCAACGGCCATCTGGCCTGCCTCGATAGGCTAGACGGCGGCAACCGCGAAATGACCTCGCTGGCGGAAGAGCGCATCTTCCTGATCGCCCAGCCGATCGGCGCAGACATCATGGTCGCCGACCCGCTCTGGCGTGAACCGGCGGACTCGATCGGCCACTTCCTCTGGTCCGATCTCGGCGGAATGATCCTGCATGATCTGACCGCCCGCCTCGACAATATCGATCGTTCGGCCCCCACCGTATCCTGCGGGCCGGTGACGCTGGTGGAATTGAGCGAGACCTATCAGGTTTCGACCACCAACCTGAAGCGCATGTTCAAGAAGGCGGAGACGGAAGAGCTGCTGTATTGGGAGCAGCCGCGCCGCCGAGGCGACCTGCTACTCACCAGCCGTTTCATCGAGGACTACTTCACCTGGCAGTCGGCCAAATTCGCCGCCATCGACCAAGCCTATCACATGGCTCTGGATCAACTGGGCATCAAGGCTGGAAACGCCGCGGCTGCCTGATGACGATCAGCTGCTGCTCGCCCGATGTTGCGGCAGTCCGTCATTAATCTCGTAGAAGTCGCCTTTGTCCGCGCAAAAGATATGCGAACCGCCCTTCAGCCCGGTCGGGTTCGGGAAGAGGCCGGCCATGAGCGACAGTCGCGAGCCCCCATCCGCCTTCCAGTAGAGCGGCGAGCCACATTCGCGACAAAAGGCGCGCTGCGCATCCGGGCTTGCCCGGAAGCTGCCGATCTTGTCACTTCCCGAAATGTCCACATCTGCCACCGCCGCATCCGTGGTCGCGTAATAGAGCCCGGTCTGGCGACGGCATTGTGAGCAGTGGCAATAGCTGACCGGCCCAAGTTCACCGCGAACCGTAATGACCACTGCGCCACAAAGGCAGCGCCCCGTCTTCTCTTCCATATGATCCACCTCCGAAACGAGAACCGGGCGAGCCTCACAGAAGCCCGCCCGGTCGTCAAACTCGGAAATCTGAAACTATGTTTCAGCCGTTCGCAACCATCATCCGCTTTTCGTCGCGGCCGCTCTTCATCCGCTCGGCGAGCAGGAAGGCGAGCTCGAGCGCCTGGTCGGCGTTGAGACGCGGGTCGCAATGGGTGTGGTAGCGGTCGGCCAGATCATTGCCGGTGACGGCACGCGCACCGCCGGTGCATTCGGTCACGTCCTTGCCGGTCATTTCGATATGGATGCCGCCCGGATGCGAACCTTCGGCACGGTGGATCTGGAAGAAGCTTTCGACTTCCGACAGGATCCGCTCGAACGGACGGGTCTTGTAGTTGTTGAGCGTGATCGTGTTGCCATGCATCGGATCGCAGGACCAGACGACCTTGCGGCCTTCGCGCTCGACGGCACGAATGAGGCGCGGCAGGTGCTCGGCAACCTTGTCATGACCGAAGCGGCAGATCAGCGTCAGGCGACCGGCCTCGTTCTGCGGGTTCAAGATGTCGATCAGGTTCAAGAGATCATCCGCCTGAAGCGACGGACCACACTTCAGACCGATCGGATTCTTGATGCCGCGGCAGTATTCGAGATGCGCGTGGTCGGCCTGACGGGTGCGGTCGCCGATCCAGATCATGTGGCCGGAGGTGGCGTACCAGTCGCCCGACGTGGAATCGACGCGGGTCAGCGCCTCTTCATAGCCGAGAAGCAGCGCTTCGTGGCTGGTGAAGAAGTCCGTTTCGCGCAGGCTCGGATTGTTTTCCGAGGTGATGCCCACGGCCTTCATGAAGTCCATCGTTTCGGAAATACGATCGGCGAGCTTGCGGTACCGCTCGGCCTGCGGGCTGTCCTTGACGAAGCCGAGCATCCACTGGTGCACGTTTTCGAGGTTGGCATATCCACCCATGGCAAACGCGCGCAGCAGGTTCAGCGTTGCAGCCGACTGGCGGTAAGCCATCAGCTGGCGCTCCGGGTTCGGAACGCGTGCATCTTCGGTGAATTCGATGCCGTTGATGATGTCGCCGCGGTAGCTCGGCAGCTCGACATCGCCGATCTTTTCCATGTCGGAGGAGCGCGGCTTGGCGAACTGGCCGGCGATACGGCCAACCTTCACGACCGGCAGCTGCGCACCGAAGGTCAGGACGACGGCCATCTGCAGAAACGCACGGAAGAAGTCGCGGATATTGTCCGCGCCATGCTCGGCAAAGCTTTCGGCACAGTCACCGCCCTGCAGCAGGAAGGCCTCGCCTTCTGCGACCTGGGCAAGCGACTTCTTCAGACGGCGGGCTTCCCCCGCAAAGACCAGCGGCGGATAGGTCGAGAGCTGCTGCTCGGCTGCCTTCAATGCGTCAAGGTCCGGATAAGCCGGAACCTGCTTGATCGGCTTCTGTCTCCAGCTGCTCGGGGTCCAATTCTGCGCCATGGTCGTCACCTGTCTAAAACTAGCTGCGGCAACCTCCCGGCCGCATCGGATGGGGGCTTATAAACGGTTAATCACCGCTTGGAAAGGCGTAGTTTAGGGACTTTAGGAGCATCGATAAAGCCGACGTCGAGTGCCTGAGGCAAGGCCACACAGCATCCTCCTCCCCTCGCTCGCGGCGGCTGCTTGATATGACCTGCACGTAAACGTAAGATCCGCCGCAAATCCGGAACGGGAGGTTCGGCATGAGCGACTATCAGATCGAAAGGGCGGAGGTCGAATTCCAGGCGCCGGATGGCTTTCCCTTGCATGGCACGCTGATGCGCGGCAGCGGCGACGGCCCCATGGCCCTCATCTCCTCCGCTGCCGCCGTGCCGCGCGGCTTCTATGCCCGCTTCGCCGAACACCTTGTCGCACTGCATGGATTTCGCGCTGTCCTGACATACGACTATCGCGGCGTTGCGTCCTCCCAGGCACCGAAAAGCTGGCGCCAGCCTTTGCTGATGCGGGACTGGGCGCATCTAGACATGCCCGCAGCGCTGGAGCGTCTGGAGCTGGAAGCGCCGGAGCATCCCATCGTCGGCGTCGGACAGTCTTTCGGCGGCCAGGTGCTCGCGCTTGGCGGACGCCACGAGAGGTTCTCCCGCTACCTGATGGTCGCGACCATGACCGGCTACTGGGGCAACACCAAGCCGCGGTTTCGGGTCTTCAGCCAGATGAACCTCGTCGGCGTGCCACTCGCGGCCCTGCTCGGCAAGGTGCCGGGGCGCATCGGGCTCGGCCAGACGCTTCCAGGCAGCATCTTCCGCGAATGGGCGCGCTGGGGCCGCCATCCCGAATACTTCTTCGCCGATGAGAGCATGGACGCGGTGCGGCGCTTCGCGGAGGTCGAGACGCCGATCCTCGCCATCGGCCTGACGGACGATCCCTGGGGCACACCGAAGGCACAGCATGCGCTGCTCAAATATTACCATCGTGCCCCCACCGAGATCCGGTGGATCTCACCCGCCGAAGCGGGTGGACGCGTGGGCCATCTCGGCTTCTTCCGCTCCGCCTTCAAGGACACCCTCTGGCAACCCGCGATCGACTGGCTGAAGCAGATCTGAGCCTTTCGCACTGCACCAGGGTTACCCACATGATCCACAGGTCGGCACGCAGCACTTCTTCAGGGAATGCTTGCAAAGCAAAGCCTTCGTGACACCATGAGAGGTCGTTGCACCATTTTGGCACGCAGCAACTTTCGGCAAGCCTCAGGCAAGCCTCGGCATCTACTCCGCTCGGCGGGGGCGTAACGTGGTGTTCGGGAAGACCGAGTCTTCCTGTGTTGATCATGAGGATCGTGTGATGGCGTATGATTGGACCGGAGTACAAACCCGCAGGAGCCGCAGGCTCCGCATTGCCCTGCTCTCTCTCTTGAGCCTCGCCGCGCTGTCGGCGCCCGTTCTCGGGCTGGATCTTCTCTCAAAGTTCTAAAGCGGACTGCGGACCTCGGGCGAGGTCCGCAACCCCAAACGGCATTCGCATTGTTAGCAGGGTCGGATCAGACCCGCTCGCCGTTCCGCACCCGGTAGCTCGGGCTGTACATGGTCACCAGTTCCTCGGCTGCGGTCGGGTGAACTGCCATGGTGCGGTCGAAGTCGTCCTTGGTGCAGCCGGCCTTCAGCGTGATGCCCAGTAATTGCGCCATCTCGCCGGCATCATGTCCGAGGATATGTGCACCAACGACCTTGCGATCCGCGGCGTTGACGATGAGCTTCATGATCATCTTCTCCGCACGGCCCGAGAGTGTCGCCTTCATCGGCCGGAACTGCGCGCGGTAAACCTCGATCTCCTCGAACTTCTTGGCAGCCGCTTCTTCAGAAAGGCCGACCGTGCCGATTTCCGGCTGCGAGAAGACGGCCGTGGCGATGAGATCATGGTCCGGAGAAGTCGGATTGTTCTTGTACTCCGTCTCGATGAAGCACATGGCCTCATGAATTGCGACCGGCGTCAGCTGAACCCGATCCGTGACATCGCCCAGCGCGAAGATGCTCGGCACATTGGTGCGCGAATACTGGTCGACGACGATCGCGCCACGCTCGTTGATCTCGACGCCGGCGGCCTCGAGGCCAAGCCCCTTGGTGTTCGGATCGCGCCCAAGCGCCAGCATCACCTGTTCGACGACGAGCCGCCCGTGATTGATCGTATCGACCTCCAGATTGCCGGCCGGCGATTTCGTCACCTTCTGCACGTGATCGTGGCAGAGGATCCGGATGCCCTTCGCTTCCATCGCCTCATGCAAACCACGACGCATGTCGTGATCGAAGCGGCTGAGGATCTCTGCACCACGGTAGATCAGCGTCGTCTCGACGCCCAGCCCGTGGAAGATGTTCGCAAATTCCACCGCGATATACCCGCCGCCGGCAATCAGGATGGACCGCGGCAGCTTCTCCAGATGGAATGCCTCGTTCGACGAAATGCAGTGTTCATAGCCCGGCAGGGCGGCATGGGGATTGGGTGCGCCACCGACGGCAACAACGATCCGCTCCGCCGTGACCTCCTCGCCGCCCTTCACCAGACGTACGCTGTGTGGTCCGGTAATTTCAGCCCGTGTTTCGAGAATTTCGACACCGGCATTCTCCAGCCCCTTGCGATAGAGCCCCTCTAGCCGGTCGATTTCCTTGTCCTTGGCGGCGATCAGCGAGGGCCAGTCGAACTTGCTCTCGCCCACGGTCCAGCCATAACCCGCGGCATCTTCGAAATGCTCATGATACTGCGAAGCATAGACGAAGAGCTTCTTTGGCACGCAGCCGCGGATCACACAGGTGCCGCCGAAGCGGTATTCCTCCGCGATCGCCACCTTCTTGCCGAGCGATGCCGCCACACGGGCGCTACGCACCCCGCCAGAGCCGCCACCGATGACGAAGAGGTCGTAGTCGTATTGGCTCATGGGGATCTCCTGCCCGGTCGGGCGCTTGCTGCAACTGTGCCTGATATAGGAGACGCAAGCACCAAAAGAAAAGCCCGGGACGATGCCCGGGCTTCAAAATCCAGCATCGAATGCCTTACGGCTTCGGTGCTTCTGCGGCGGCCGGCTGCTGTGCCTGCACCTCGGCGAGAAGCGAGGCATTGGCCTGCTGCTCGAGATCACGGGCAATGCCGGCAGTCCAGATATCGGCAGCCTTCAGCAGTTCGCGCGTGGCGATCGGGCCGTCCTTCAGAAGCTTCTTGCCGGTTTCGCTGTTGTAGAACGCGGTGATCTGGGTCAGTTCCTCGGCCGTGAAGGCCTTGGCGTAAACCAGAGCGGCTTCGCGCTCGAGGTCCGCACGACGGGCGGCGAGCTTCAGCGCTTCTTCTTCGACCTTGGCAGAGATGACGTCCTGCAGGTTCGGATAGGCCTGGATGAGCTGTGCCGTCAGGCGGTCCATGATGTTCGGCAGGATCGCATCGAAGCGGTTGGTCACGCCAAGCGCCGTGATCGCATCGCGCGCAGCCTGCATGTGCTCGGCCGGCACATCCTGTGCCTTGGCGGAAACGGCGCCCAGCGCAAGGCTGCCGGCGATAACGGCGATCGAGGCGAAGCGGCCCATACCCGTAAAGCTGATCATGAAATTCAATGCTCCTGTTAGTTCTTCGGCTCCATCACCCGCGCACCCGCCGGTCCGGCGATGATCGCAAGCGATGCCAAGTGAATGAATAGGCCGTGTTCCACCACGCCGGGGATTTGGTTGAGCCGGCTTGCCAGTGCGTCTGCATCAGGAATGCGGCCAAAAGATGCGTCGAGAATGAGGTGTCCACCATCCGTCATGAACAGGCTCTCGTCGGACCGTGTGCGCAGCTTCATCGGACCGGACAGACCGAGCTCCGCGGCAAGGCGCTCGATGGCAAGACGGGTCGATGCCTGGCCGAACGGATTGATCTCGATCGGCAGCGGAAAGGCGCCGAGCGTCTCGACGAGCTTAGTCTCATCGGCGATCACGATCATGCGCTTCGAGGCAGCCGCCACGATCTTCTCGCGCAGGAGCGCGCCACCACCGCCCTTGACCAGTCGGAATTGCGGGTCGATTTCATCGGCGCCATCGATGGTCAGATCGAGTTCGGGCAATTCGTCCAGCGACTTCAGCGGCACGCCGAGTTCGAGGCAAAGACGCGCGGTGCGCTCCGACGTCGGCACACCCTGAACCTTGAGGCCGCCCGCAACCTTTTCCGCCAGCAGGCGGACGAATTCTTCCGCAGTCGAACCAGTTCCGATCCCGAGACGCATGCCATCTTCGACATGCTCCAGTGCCGCGGCTGCGGCCTTGATCTTCATTTCGCGGGCGTCCATGCGCCGAAAGCTCCCGTCCGTTTCGTTGGAAGCTGTTTACACGCCTCCTTGTCCGAGTGAAAGCCCTGCATCGCCATGCGACATTGCCTTTTCAGAGGATTTCCCCTACCCGGGCGGACACTAGGGAATGCGCAAAGGAGGCCCGTCTTGACCACAACGACCATCGTCTTCGACCTCGACGGAACGCTGATCGACACGGCTCCCGATCTCGTCGAAAGCCTCAATCACACGATTGCCGCCCGCGATCTGGATCCGGTGAGCTATGAGGATCTGACCCATCTCGTCGGCCAGGGGGCGCGGGTGATGATCCAGCGAGCCTTCGCCCTGCGCGGCGCGCCGCTCGCCGATGATGAGGTCCCAGGCCTGCTCGATCGCTTCATCGATCACTATGAAGCCGGCATGCCCGGCAAGAGCCATCCCTATCCCGGGCTCATTGAGGCGCTCGGCAGGCTGAAATCGGCGGGCTACGTTCTCGCCGTCTGCACCAACAAGATGGAGCGCCTGGCCCTGCCCTTGCTGGAGCGGCTGGAGCTGACGCACCACTTCTCAGCCATTGCCGGTGGCGACACCTTTCCCTTCCGCAAGCCCGACCCGGAGCACATCCTGGCCACGGTGGACCGCGCCGGCGGTAGCCGCGACAAGGTTCTGATGATCGGGGACAGCATCAACGACATCCTCGCCGCGAGAAATGGCGGCATCCCCTCGATCGCCGTCCCCTTCGGCTATTCGGACGTGGCTGTCGACGAGCTCGGCGCGACACATGTTATCGGTCATTTCGACCAGCTGACGGTCGAACTGGTCGAGACGCTCACCCGCTGAGCCTCACGCACCAGAAACGACAAAGGCGGCCCGGAGGCCGCCTTTTTCTGCTTTTGCGATCCTGTTTCCGCTCAGGCGCGCGGTGCGCGTGCATCCGTGGTCGCCTTGAAGGCCTTGGCCGTGTGGCTGTCGCGGTCATAGACGTCGTCATAATACTCGACCACGCCATCCTTGTTCGGCCATGCCGTGAAATAGGATACGTAGACCGGGATCTTCTGCGGCACCTGGACAGCGCGATTCTGACCCGAGGCGATCTGCTTGCCGATCTCCTCGACGGTGGTGCCCATGACGGCAGCGGCCATCACACGCGGCTCCGCAAGTCGCACGCAGCCATGGCTGAGAGCGCGCATGTCGCGCTTGAAGAAGCTCTTCGACGGCGTGTCGTGCATGTAGATCGCATGCTCGTTGGGGAACAGGATCTTCAGCTCGCCCAGCGCATTGTCGCCACCCGGGGGCTGACGAACATCGACCGCATGTGTCGCATTCCAGTCGACCTGGCTCGAGGCCACCTTGCGGCCACCATAGGAAACCTCGTAGCCGAGACGGTCGAGATAGGACGGATCAGCCCTGAGCTTCGGCAGCATCTCGTTGACGATGATCGACTTCGGCACGCCCCAATAGGGATTGAATTCGACAGTCTCGATCTGGTCCTGGAAGAAATAGGTCTGGTTGGCCTTCGAGCCCACCACGACGCGCATCGCCAGCTGTTCCTTGCCATCATTCATGTAATAGGCGGTGAAAGCGGGCTGGTTGATGAAGACGTAGCGCTGACCCAGATCGGCAGGCAGCCAGCGGATAGCCTCGAGCGAGACCTGCAGCTTGGCGATCTTCTCGGCATTGCTGTGGCCGGTCATGGCCCGGATCGTCGCCGGACCGACTACGCCATCCGGCTTCAGTCCCTTTTCCTTCTGGAACGCTTCGACAGCCGCGACCAGCTCCGGCGTGTATTCCGGCGTGCCGGTATAGGCGTTGAGCGCCATGGAATGCTCGGCAAGCAAGGCTTCCGAGCCGACCTGCTTCAGCGCACCGATGACCTGCGCCGTTTCCGGCTTGCTCTGCCCGGGCTTCAGAAGCGTGCCGGGCGTGATGGTGATCGCCTGCGTCGTCGCAGCCGCATCCTCGGCCTTCAGCCGCGCGAGTTCGTCACGCAATGCGATGAATTGCGGGCTCTTGGGATCGCGATTGCGCAGATATGCCGCGACGTCGGGGCTCATGCGCAGCATGTCGAGCACCGGCGCGATGTTCACGCCCTTGCGCTTGAAATCGTAATAACCGGAAATCTTGTTCGGATCGATGCGACCGCGAGCCGTGTCCTGCACATAGGTCAGCACCTTGGCAGAAAGCGCGACCTCGAAGGTCATCAGCTCCCGCTGGCGCTTTTCCGGATCGGCAGGATCTGCCGTCTCGGCCGGCATGGCCACGGCATAATCGTCCGGCGAGAGGCCGACGGTATCAGCAGCGGCAAGCGCTTCGATCATGGCGCGACCGCGCGGGGAAATGCCCTCCCCGTCCGTCCAGATAAGCGGCTTGTTCGGATTGCCGTAATAGCTTTCGACGGTCTTCGCCACCTCGTCGGTCGCCCGCACGGCGACATCCGACAGGAAGCGGCGCGCACCAAGAACTTCCGGCGAGGCCTGCGTCTCGGTCGAGCCTGCCGTGGGTTCGGATACCGGCAGCTTGATCTTGATCGCGCGCTGTGCCTCGGCCTTGTAAGTATAGTATTGCGGGCCAGAGATCTTCGGGAGAGGCTCCGGATCTCCCATTTCAAGGCCACCACGCGCCTGGCTTTCGAGCGACGCGGGCGCCGCCTGCTGTTTCACCTGACGGCCCGGGCCGCCCCTGAGAAGATCGAGAAGCGTGGTGGCAGTCGCCTCGCCCGGCAGGGTTCCGACCGCTGTAGTCGCTGCAAGGAGTGCGGTGACTACGAATTTCGTGTTTCTCGTCATTCTCTCTTCCATTCCCGGTCCGAGTCCAGACTGGACTCGCGGCATCATGAGTTTCAGCGCGGATCACTAGCGGATCAGCATTTCGTTGAAAAGTTGGCCGGCGGCGCCCTCGTCGAGAGCACGGCGTCAAGTTTGCGTGAGCCGTGAAGCGATCCGAACGCCCGCCTCCGCGCAAACTAAATGGAAACATTCGTTAAATTTTGATTGACGTTAACAACTGGTGACGAATCCGCCCCAGAGATCCACATTCACATGATCACAAATAGTCGTGACACGTGCTGGAAAGGCCACAGCGAGGCGGGGTCTGCGACAGGTCGCACGGAACCGACACCGATAGTTGACAAGGATCGTCATCTTATGATGTGCAGCTTGCATCGGCGCGGCGAACACCTAGATCCATCCACACAGCCGACAGCCAGAACGAGCCCCCGCAACAGGCAGGATAGAAGATGACACACCGCACAGAGACCGACACCTTCGGACCGATCGAAGTCGAAAGTGACCGCTATTGGGGCGCACAGGCGCAACGCTCGCTCGGCAACTTCAAGATCGGCTGGGAAAAGCAGCCCCTGCCGGTGGTGCGTGCGCTTGGCATCGTCAAACAAGCCGCCGCCCGGGCAAATATGGCCCTCGGCAAGCTCGACCCCAAGCTCGGCGACGCGATCGTCAATGCGGCTCAGGAGGTCATCGACGGGAAGCTGAATGAGCATTTCCCGCTCGTCGTCTGGCAAACCGGCTCCGGAACGCAGTCCAACATGAATGCCAACGAGGTCATCTCGAACCGGGCGATCGAGATGTTGGGCGGCGAGATGGGATCGAAGAAGCCTGTTCATCCCAACGACCATGTCAACATGAGCCAGTCTTCGAACGATACCTATCCGACGGCCATGCACATCGCCGCCGCCGAACATGTCGTTCACCACCTGCTGCCGGCGCTCAAGCACCTGCATGCAGCACTCGATGCCAAGGCAAAATCCTTTGCGCATATCATCAAGATCGGCCGCACCCATACCCAGGATGCCACCCCGCTGACGCTCGGTCAGGAATTCGGCGGTTATGCCGCCCAGGTCGCGTCCTCGATCAAGCGCATCGAAATCACCCTGCCCGGCCTGTACGAACTCGCCCAGGGCGGCACAGCCGTTGGGACCGGCCTCAATGCGCCCATCGGCTTTGCCGAAAAGGTGGCGGAAGAAATCGCCCGCATCACCGGCCTGCCCTTCATCACCGCACCCAACAAGTTCGAGGCGCTGGCCGCCCATGATGCCATGGTCTTTGCCCATGGCGCGATCAATGCGGCCGCGGCCGCCCTTTTCAAGATCGCCAATGACATCCGCTTTCTGGGCTCGGGCCCGCGCGCCGGCCTCGGCGAGCTGGCACTCCCGGAAAATGAGCCGGGTTCTTCGATCATGCCAGGCAAGGTCAATCCGACCCAATCGGAAGCCCTGACCCAGGTCTGCGCCCATATCTTCGGCAATCAGGCTGCGATTACTTTTGCCGGCAGCCAGGGCCATTTCGAGCTTAATGTCTATAACCCGATGATGGCCTACAACTTCCTCCAGTCCGTCCAGCTGCTGGGCGACGCCGCGGTCTCCTTCACGGACAACTGCGTTGTCGGCATCGAGGCGCGCGAGGACAACATCCGCAAGGGCGTCGAAAACTCCCTGATGCTGGTGACGGCGCTGAACGGGAAGCTCGGCTACGACGTCTGCGCCAAGATCGCCAAGACCGCGCACAAGAACGGCACCACGCTGCGCGAGGAGGCAGTCGGCGGCGGATACCTCACCAATGAGGAATTCGATGAGTATGTGCGTCCGGAACTGATGATCGGACCGAAGTAACAGTCACGCCGCGGCGGCGGCGTCATAGGCGCTGCCGCGGCCCCAGCGGGGTCAGGATCTGAGCGTCTCAAGACCGGTCCGCAGCATGTCCTTGGCGCGGAACAGCGCCATATCCGCTTTGTGCAGGAGGTCGGCGATGGGTTCGCTCGACTGACGCGCGGCAATCCCGAACGTCACGCGCAGGCTGCCAGCCGCAAGCGGGCCGACTTCGAGTTCCGCAACGCTCTTGCGGATGGCCTCGCAGCAGGCAAAGACCGCATCCGGTGCGTCACCCGAAAAGAGAAGCACGAAGGTGGTGCCGGACATGCGCGCCGCCACCTGTCGCGGCAGAAAATATCGGCGGACCACATTGCCGACGGCGACGAGCGTGAGATCGGCAATCTCCCGTCCATGCCGCGCACCCAGGGCCTCGATGCCCTCCAGCTCGAAAACGGCAAGGGTGATGGCGGTGCCGCCGACGGAATCGCTCGGGAAGTACGGCAGCTGCACGCTATAGGCAGCGCTACCATTCAGAAGACCGGTCAAAGGATCGAGCGCCGGTTGGCCCTCGACCCGCTCGGCAAGCGCTGAGATTTCGCCCACCATCCCGCACACGGCCCGGGTGACGACAGCAATTTCGTCGTTTCCGTATTTGCTGAGCTGCTCTTCGGCAAAAACACCGCCCGCCCGATAGCGGCTGATCACGCTGGCGAGGTTGCGCAGCGGCAGCGTGAGCCACCACATCGCGGCGAGACACGCGGCGGTGCCAACCAGCGTGGCGCCGAGCACCACCAGCCCTATGGACCAGGCGTCCGACCCGGTGCCGGTGCCGAAATTCAAGAGCAGCGCGATCAGCGGGATATGGATACAGACAAAGCAGATCACGAAGATCTTCAAGACGATCGAACGGCGCCAGTTTGCCCGGTTCGTCCCATCCCACACCATGCTCTACCTCCGAATCCATTCCATTAGTTACAAGCGCTCGAAGCCGCCCTTTTTCAGATCGGCAACCCTCCTGTCAACGCTTGCAGCTTGGGCTTTCGCCGCATTGAATTTTTAAGGCCTTGCGCTTACACCACCGAAAATCCTTAAGCTGATGCCACGAAAGGCCCCGTGATGGCAGACGATCTCTTTCCCCTTGGCGAAGACACGACCCCCTACCGCAAGCTCACCTCGGACTTCGTCTCGGTGGAAACATTCAAGGGTCAGGAAATCCTGACGGTCGAGCCGGAGGGTCTGCGCCTGCTGGCCGAAACGGCGCTCTCCGACATCAACCATTCGCTGCGGCCCGGCCACCTGAAGCAGCTCGCTTCGATCCTCGCCGACCCTGAAGCGACCGACAATGACCGCTTCGTCGCCTTCGACCTCCTGAAGAACGCCAACATCGCCGCTGGCGGCATCCTGCCGATGTGCCAGGACACGGGCACCGCGATCGTCATGGGCAAGAAGGGCCGCCGCGTGTGGACCGACGGCCATGACTACGAGGCGCTGGCTGAAGGCGTGCGCGATGCCTATGAGCGCCGCAATCTGCGCTATTCGCAGCTCGCGCCGATCAAGATGTTCGAGGAAAAGAACACCAAGACGAACCTGCCGGCCCAGATCGACCTCTATGAAGAGGGCGAGGACGCCTACAAGTTCCTCTTCATGGCCAAGGGCGGTGGCTCGGCCAACAAGACCTTCCTCTATCAGGGCACGCCCTCGCTTCTGACCCATGACCGGATGATCGACTTCCTTAAGGAGAAGATCCTCACCTTGGGTACGGCAGCCTGTCCCCCCTACCATCTGGCGATCGTCATCGGCGGCCTCTCCGCCGAGATGACGCTGAAGACCGTCAAGCTCGCCTCCGCGCGCTATCTCGACGACTTGCCGACGGAAGGCTCAGAGTCCGGCCACGCCTTCCGCGATCTGCAGATGGAAAAGGAGATCCACAAGCTCACCCAGTCCTTAGGCGTCGGCGCGCAGTTCGGCGGCAAGTATTTCTGTCATGACGTCCGCGTCATCCGCCTGCCCCGCCACGGCGCCTCGCTGCCCATCGGGCTCGGTGTCAGCTGTTCCGCCGACCGCCAGGCCAAGGGCAAGATCACGAAAGACGGCATCTATATCGAGCAGCTGGAAACCGATCCGTCGAAATACATGCCCGACATCGACGAGACCGCCCTCTCCTCGTCGGTCGTCAAGATCGACCTGAACCAGCCGATGAGCGCGATCCTCGCCGAACTGACCAAGCATCCGGTCAAGACCCGCCTCTCGCTGACCGGCACGATCATCGTCGCGCGAGACCTCGCCCATTCGAAGATCCGCGAGCGTCTGGAAAAGGGTGAAGGCATGCCGGATTACATGAAGAACCATCCGGTCTATTACGCCGGCCCGGCCAAGACCCCGACCGGCTACGCCTCCGGATCGTTCGGTCCGACAACGGCGGGACGCATGGACTCCTATGTCGACCAGTTCCAGTCTTTCGGTGGCTCCATGGTGATGCTCGCCAAGGGCAATCGCTCGCGTGCCGTACGCGAAGCCTGCAAGACCCATGGCGGCTTCTATCTCGGCTCGATCGGCGGTCCGGCCGCGCGTCTCGCACAGGACTGCATCAAGAAGGTCGAGGTGCTGGAATATCCTGAACTGGGCATGGAAGCCGTCTGGAAGATCGAGGTCGAAGACTTCCCTGCCTTCATCGTCACCGACGACAAGGGCAATGATTTCTTCCAGGAATTCAACCTCGGCTGATTTTTCCTGAGAACGACACTGACTGCCGTTGCGGAAGGCACACTCCGCAACGGCGAATTTCTGAAAGATCTGAAATACTTGCGGGTCGTGAGCGATAATTGCTCATTTCGCACCGACAATTTGTCGTTGCTCGAGTATTAAACATTTTCCAATCATTTGCCCCTAATTTTTCTTAGGGCCTTAAGGCCAGCACTGACGACCACTGGAGTTGGCCGAATGAGCACGGCAACACCGCCGAAGACGCAGACACCTGACGTTGCGGCACAGATCACCTATGCAATGCGCTCGATGGGGGTCGCTCCTATCCCGCGTAACTACGAGCTATTCTACGAGGCCTTCATCGGCTCGAACCCTTCCCTGACCCGGGAACTGGCAGCGCTCGGCAGCCGCGCCACCCAGGACGAGCTGGATGCCCTCGGTGAGCAGTATTTCGCGGCCCACCAGACCAAGGCCATCGAAAACGTCCACAGTAAGCTGATCGGTGAACTGGATGGGCTTTTGCGGCTGCTTCAGCAGGAGCAGAACTCGCTGCAGAGCTACAACCGGCTGCTAGGCGAAACCTACCACCGGATCAACTCCAAGAGCAGCAACAGCGCCGACATCCTGCGCAGTGCCATCAGCATTCTGACCGAAGCCACCGGCTCCACCATGGCGCATGGCGAGGAAACCGTCGTGCAGATGTCGCAGCGTTCCCAGGAGATGGACGAGGTTCGTCGCGAGCTCGACGAATACAAGCGGATCGCCAACACGGATTCGCTCACCCGCATCGCCAACCGCCGCGCCTTCGACGAGAAGCTCGCATCCGTCTACACCAGCGGCACCAAGCCGCTTGCGGCGCTCGTTCTCGCCGACATAGACAACTTCAAGAAGGTCAACGACGCCTATGGTCACCCGGTCGGCGACAAGATCCTCGCGACCGTTGCAACCGTGATCCGCAGCAATGTCCGCAAGGACTGCTTCGTCGCCCGCACCGGCGGCGAGGAATTCGCCATCATCATCGAGGGCAATACCACGGACGAGATCTATCAGACCTGCGAACGGGTCCGCATCGCGCTCGAGACCACACCCTTCAAGAACTCCAAGACGGGCGTCAACTACGGGCCGATCACCATCTCACTCGGCTTTGCTATGGCCTCGGATGCCGAAGACGCCGGCGAGCTCTACGCCCGGTCCGACATCGCGCTCTACTGCGCCAAGAATGCCGGCCGCAATCGCACCAAGCCCTATGAAGACGGGATGAAGAAGGACTTCACCAAGAGCTGGCTGATCTACAAGCGCTGACGCTGGCGATCACCACATGGTCTTTGCAGCTCGCGCCGGCCACTCGCGATCATATGTCTCGCGGTCGAAGTCCTCTTTTGCAGCCTTGAGCATCTCGCCGGGCGTGGGCAGATCCTTGGCTGCAACCTGGCTTTCGGCCGCCCACAGATCGGCGCGCATCACGGCGCGGGCGCATTGGAAATAGGCTTCCTCGATCGTCACCACCACCACACTCCGGGGATGGCGGCCTTCCATCTCGAAACTGTTGAGAAGCTCTGGCGCAACGGACACAACGGCGCGACCATTGATCCGCATGACGCTGCTCGACCCGGGGATCAGAAACATCAGCGCAACCCGCGGATCCCGCACGATATTCAGGAGCGAATCCACACGGTTGTTGCCGCGCCAGTCCGGCAGGGCGAGCGTCTTCTCGTCTTCGACACGGATGACCGAGCCGCGATCGCCGCGCGGCGAGCAATCGAGACCTTCGGGCCCGACCGTCGCCAGCGCAACGAAGGGAGACATCTCGATCATGCGTCGATAGGCCGACGTCAGCTGGGTCGTGACCTTGGCGGTTGAGGCTTCGGTCACCTCACCATAGATCGCCTTCAACTCCTCGACACTGCTGATGATCGTCATGAGTCGCCTCCCGTTTTGCGCCGCCACCATTTCTCAAGGGCGCGGCTTAGGGAAGCCCCATGACGGCTTCATGACACCGCGCGCACCCGCGAATTGTCCGTGGCATCTGCGGCCGTGAGGAAAGAGGCAACCGCATGGATGACCTCAGGCGCGCTGACGATCCTGCGGTGACCATGGCCATTGGCCCAGAGATGCCGGACATGCGGTGACACGCCGATATAGCGCTGCGCATGGCCGACATTGACCTCCTTGTCGTCCTCGGCATGGACGACAAGCAGCGGCCGGTCGATGCGCCGGGCAACCGCCACCCCATCGAGATCCTCGACCTGGGCACCGACCAATTCCATCGCCCTGTTCCGCATGACCCCGACACTGCCGCGCCCGAGACCGACCATGGATGCAAAGCCGTTGAACACCTCCCCCATGCTGGACGGCGAGCCGATCAAGGCGATGCGGGCCGCGTTCAAGGGCTGAAGTTCCGGGAAGACGTGTCCGGCTGCCATCATCACGGCCGCCCCGCCGAAAGAATGCCCGACCACGCCGTCAAAGCGTCCGATATGGCGTTCAGCCGCGACGATGGCTTCCGCTGCAATCTTGAGGTCCAGCCGCCGTCCGCTCGATGCCCCATGCCCGGGCAGGTCGAGCATGACGACTTCCGTGCCGGTCTGGCGAAGCCCCGTCGCAAGGTCCGTGAGATACTCGACCCGCGATCCCCAGCCATGCACCACGAGCACCCGGCGGCCATTGGCGGGCACGCCCTGCACGGCCAAGACGTGGACCGCCGCCATGCCGCGCGACAATGCAAGCCGCACCGTCTGCGCCTGCCGAAGCCTGTTGCGCCCGGTCAGAAAGACCTGCTTCGCCTTCGCGCCTTTCGGGCGACGGCTTGGCGTCCGGCAGAAGAGCTCGAATGCAAGCCGCCCGGCCAGAGCCGGCGACATCTTCTCCAGCCCGGTGAAAGCGAGGCGGGTGACCTTGAGAGGAAAGGATGGCATAGTCGGAATCCCATCGAATGTTCAATGATGAACAATAAAGTACAAGAATGAACAAAACGCAAGCCTTCCCCTGGGACCATCCCCGTTTTCGCAGCTGGATCTCTGTTGCCCGGGCCTGCCAGCTGATGCAGCAAGCCCTGGGGCGAGCGCTGGCACCGCTCGACATCAAGCCGCCGCATCTCGACATCCTGGTCAATCTCTACCGGTTCGAAGGCATTTCGCAGCAGGAACTCGCGCGGAAACTGCTCGTCGGGCGCTCCAACATGAGCATGCTTCTGCCTCAGATGGAAAAGCGCGGCCTTCTCGAGCGACGGCCCGATCAGCGGGATAAACGCGTTCTCAGGCTGGCCCTGACCGACGAGGGACGGGCGCTGAGCGAAAAGGCCATGCGCATCCAGACGGAGCTCATCGAGCGGACGCTGTCGGCGACGCCGATCGAGGATTGCCAGCGCCTGGCGGACAACATGGACCTTCTCATCCAGCGCATGTTGTCATCGGACGACATGCAGGATCTGGAGATCAGCGAGGATCGCGGCTGAGACGTTTTTCGGCAAGTTCTGCTTCATAGGCGGCGAATTTCTCATCGCCGGTCTCGCCGAGCTCGCGCAGGTAGAGCCATGTGAAGATGCCGGTGTCATGCCCGTCATCGAAGCCGATGCGCACAGCATAATTCCCCGTAGGCGTCATCTGGCGGATGGCGACGTTGCGCTTGCCCGGCACTGTGACCTTCTGGCCGGGCCCGTGCCCCTGCACTTCGGCCGACGGTGAGAGAACCCGCAGCATCTCCGCCGGAAGCGTGGCGACGACGCCGTCATTGAAGGTCACCGTCAACAGACGGCGATCCTTGGACACCTTCAATTCGCTCGGCCAGATCTCGCTCATGGGGGCACTCGTCTTTCTGTTCGGTTGCTGCAGACCTAGGTCGATCCTCTCCGGTTTGCAACGCAATTTCGCTGAGATATCAGGTGTCAACTTGACGCTTCCAGGCCTTGGCCCCACATTGACGGAAATGCACAGGAGAGACCTGTTGGACCATAGCCCCGCCAACTGGCGCAATGCCGAACCGCTCACAGACCGTGCCGCCCCGATGATCGACCCCTTTGGTCGCTCGGTGACATATCTGCGTGTTTCCGTCACGGACCGTTGCGATTTCCGCTGCACCTATTGCATGGCGGAGAACATGACCTTCCTGCCGAAGAAAGACCTCCTGACGCTGGAAGAACTCGATCGTCTCTGTTCCGCCTTCATTGCAAAGGGCGTGCGCAAGCTGCGCCTGACCGGCGGTGAGCCGCTGGTGCGCAAGAACATCATGCATCTGGTGCGCAGCCTTTCGCGCCATATCGGCAGCGGTCTGGACGAACTGACGCTGACCACCAATGGTTCGCAGCTTGCACGCCATGCCGCCGAGCTTGCCGATTGCGGCGTGCGCCGTATCAACGTCTCGATCGACACGTTGGATGCGGACAAGTTCAAGACGATCACCCGCTGGGGTGAACTGGACAAGGTCATGGAAGGCATTCGTGCTGCCCAGGCCGCTGGCATCCACGTCAAGCTCAACGCCGTGGCGCTGAAGGATTTCAACGAGCACGAGATCCCCGATCTCCTGCGCTTCGCTCATGGCGAGGGCATGGACCTGACACTCATCGAGACCATGCCGATGGGTGAGACGGATGAGGACCGGACGGATCAGTATCTGCCGCTGTCATTGGTCCGCCAGAGGCTCGAAGCGCAGTTCACCCTTGATGACATTCCCTACCGGACCGGTGGTCCTGCCCGTTATGTCGAGGTGCGCCAGACCGGTGGGCGACTGGGCTTCATCACGCCCCTCACCCATAATTTCTGCGAAAGCTGCAATCGCGTACGCCTGACCTGCACCGGTACGCTCTACATGTGCCTCGGCCAGGACGATGCAGCAGACCTGCGCACGGCGCTCAGAGCCTCCGACGACGATGCCTATCTCTCGGCGGCAATCGACGAGGCGATTTCGCGCAAACCCAAGGGCCACGACTTCATCATCGACCGGAACCACCGCAAGCCGGCCGTGGCCCGGCACATGAGCGTGACCGGCGGCTGACCGCCGCCGGTCGGTTCAAACGATCAGGCCGACCGGCGATAGGACTGCAGTTCCGCGCGCTGCGTATCGGTGCGGAAGCGTGAGATCTTGTGCATCAGGATATCCACGCGCTGGCGAAGGCCCTGAATCTCGGCATTGTTTTCCTCGACCATCGCCGCATTCTGCTGCGTGATCAGCTCGACATCACGCACGGCAGACGTCACCTCACTGATGCCCGTCGACTGCTCGCGGGTCGCGGCCGAGATGCTCTCGACAAGCGACTGCACCTCCTCCACCTGATCGATGATCGATTGCAGCGCCACACCCGTATTCTCGACGAGTTCGACACCCGACTTGACCTGACCGCCACTGACCGAAATCAGCGTCTTGATCTCCTTCGCTGCATTGGCGCAGCGCTGGGCAAGATCTCGAACCTCCTGGGCGACCACGGCGAAGCCACGGCCAGCTTCGCCGGCACGGGCGGCCTCGACACCTGCATTGAGCGCCAGAAGGTTGGTCTGGAAGGCGATCTCGTCAATGACGCCGATGATCGTCGAGATCTTTTCCGAGGATCGGCTGATCTCGGCCATGGCCTCCACCGCCTTGCGCACGACGACACCCGATTCGCGGGCGTGATCGCGGGCCGACTGAACGGACTGGGCGGTGCGCCCTGCCCCGTCGGCCGTCGAGCGAACGACGTCGCTGAGGTGCGAGAGCGCACGCACGCTTTCCTCGAGTGCTGCCGCCTGCTGCTCCGTCCGGCGCGCGAGATCGTCGGCCGACACCGCAAGGTTCTCCGTGCCGGCATTGATATCGACGCTTGCCGCGCGGACCTCTTCAAGTGTTGCACGCAGCGCTTCGACAGCCTGGTTGTAGGTTGACGCCATGGCAACGAAGTCCGCCGGCAGGTCGTCGCGCATGGAGACGTTGAGCTGGCCATTGGCGAGCGCTTCGAGCACGGAAGACAGGGCTTCCAACGCCGAACGCTGATCGGCCTCGACGCGAGCCCGTTCCTGCGCACGCTGAGCGCTCTCCTGTTCGGAGCGCGAACGGGCGGCCTCCGCCTCCTCTTCGAGACGCTTGTTTTCCAGCGCCGCGTCGCGGAAGACGGTGACGGAGCGGACCATGTCGCCGATCTCGTCGCCGCGATTGCGTCCTTCGATCGGAACCGAAAGATCGCCATTCGCCAGCCGTGCCATGACGCTGGTGATGCGCTTCAGGGGTGCCCGCAGGGTCTCCACCAGCATCAGGCCGCCGATGATGGCAAGCAGCGTGCCGACTATCATGGTGATGACCGAGATCGTTGCCGAGCGCTCGCTGTCTTCACGGCCGATTTCCTGGGCCTGGCTCACGAAGTTGCGCAGTGATTCCATCGCAGCAGAGACGGCAGCATTCGCCGCCAGGCGCTTGTCCTGCCAGTCACGTCCAGCATCCAGACGGGCCTGGGAGTTCTCTGTGATGGATGCCAGATGCGGCGCGATTTTCTGCGGGAAGTCGCGCAGCGCACTGTTTTTGGCACCAAGCTCGGAAATACGTGCGGCAACTTTCTGAAGCGCCTCGACTTCGGCAACGACCACGCCACGGGCCTGATCATCCAGCGCACCGAGCATCTGCTGAACGCGCAGTTCGACGGTTGCGATCGTGAGCGCCGCACTGTCGACGAGCGACATCAGCTCCTTCTGTTCGGCCACGAGTTTGTCGAGGCTGACGAAGCGGTCGCCCGCGACGTCGCTGTTCTTGGCCGCCTGCAGCGTGATCTTCTGTTCGATCTCCACCAGTTCGGCGAGAACCCGTCCGAGCTCCTGCGCCCGTGCATCATCCGGCCCCGACTGGTTCAGGATCGTCTCGACCTTGGTGATGGCGGCATCGACCTCCCCAACCAGCACCTTGCCCTTCTCGGATGCGATCTCGTTGGCTTTCGCCAGATCCTTCTGCATGGGCTTCAGATAGAGCTTCGCCTCCGCGAGTTGCTCTTCCGGGGTGAAGGCCATCTGCACGCCGACGCGCAGCTTGCCGAGGCGATCGAGCAGCGACTTGAACGCGGATGCGTCGAAAAGCAGTTCCTTGGCGAAGCGCTCCTTGCCCGCCAGATCGGTGCGAACGAAATCGACCTGCTTGACGATCTGCTGGCCCTCCGCCTGCAGCGCCGCGACGGCGGACGTCAAGCTGGCATCCAGCTCGTCGCGCGTCGTCTTGTTGTCCCAGAGCGCGGTCGTCTGCGCTCGCATCGTGCCGGGCAAACCGGTGAGTGCCGAAAGATCGCCCGCCTGCGCCTGCTTGGCGAGGACACCGTTCAACACGGCCAGCCCTCTTTCCTGATCATCGATAGCCGACGAAAGCGCATCCTTACTCTTCTCCGTCGGCTCGAGGCTGAACTCCTGCAGGCCCTGCTGCAGCCGCTCCAGATCGCTGATGTTGCCGATCGTGGCGCGGGTCACGGTCATATGGCCGTTGAGCGTGGTGGCGGTCCAATAGCCCAGGAGGCCAACGCCAGCCATGAGCAGAACGAGAGGAACGACGAATAGCAAAACTTTGGTGACGATCCTGCGGCTTTGCAGGAGGCGATCAATAAAACTCATGAGGCCCTCGAAAGAGGTCGATATCCCGCGAGGTCATTACCCGGTATCGAAAAACAGGCGCCACCTCATGTGCGCCACGCGAGAGATTGCAGTGTTCAGTTTGAACAATGGTTAATCGCAATTCGTCATTTTGGCACTGCAGCATCGTTTCAGCGGGAGAAAAGGCGAATTCTGTTCCTCGCGCATGCCGCTTGGTTTAGAACCGCCGGGTACGCACGGGAATCGAGCATGGCATTATCAGAGAACACCCGAGGCGCCCTTCTGATGGCGATCTCGATGGCTGGCTTCACCTTCAACGACGCCCTGACGAAATCGGTGACTGCGGAACTGACCGTGGCGCAGATCATGTTCGTTCGCGGCGCCTTCACGGCGCTTCTCGTCTACATCGTTGCGCGGCACATGGGCGCCCTCGACCACATCAAGAACATCCTGCAGCCGATGATCCTGGTGCGGATCGCTTTCGAGACTGTCGCGGCAGTCGCCTTCCTGGCCGCCCTGGGACAGGTGCCTCTCGCCAATGCCTCAGCCATCCTCCAGTCCCTGCCGCTCGCGGTGACCTTGGGCGCAGCACTCTTCTACAAGGAACCGGTCGGCTGGCGGCGCTGGACCGCGATCGGCTTCGGCTTCATCGGCGTCCTCGTCATCATCCAGCCGGGTCCCGAAGGGTTCACGCTCGCTTCCTTGTACATCGTCCTCTGCGTCGTCATGGCGGCCGGACGAGACCTCGTCACACGCCGTATCGATGCGAAGATCTCCTCGCTGACCGTTACCTTGTTCACCGCCGCTTCCATTTCCTTCGCCGGGCTCCTGCTGATACCGGCCTTTGGCGGCTGGCAGCCGATGTCGGGCAGCGCGCTCGGGCGACTGGCCTTTGCCTCGATTTTCCTGTTTGCCGGCTATCAGGCCATCATCATGGCGATGCGAACCGGCGAGATCTCCTTCATCGCGCCGTTCCGTTATACGAGCCTGCTCTGGGCCGTGCTTCTCGGCATGCTGTTCTTCGGCGAAACGCCCGACCTCTGGATGGTCATCGGCTCAGCCATTGTCATCGGCTCCGGGCTCTACACATTCTACCGCGAGAGCAAGCGCAAGGCAGCGCTTGCCCGCCGCGCCGACCCGGCCTCCCCCGGCTGATATCGGCTCAGTTTCAAGGATAGATGCGCGTGCAGCAGGTTTCCCGCTTCCTGGATAGAACCACGGCCCCACACATCGTCAGTTTGGTGGCGATCGCGGGATTGTCAGCGCTGACCATGAACATCTTCCTGCCCGCCCTGCCCGCCATGGCATCCGATCTCGGCGTGGATTACGACCGCGTGCAGATCCTCGTTTCCGGCTACATCGCGATGACCGCATTGGTGCAGCTTATAATAGGGCCGCTGTCCGACCGCTACGGTCGCCGGCCGGTGATGCTCGGCGCCTTGGGTATTCTGATCGCCGGCTCCCTGATCTGCATGATCGCGACCTCGATCGAGATCCTGACGATTGCACGCATGGTGCAGACGGCAGTCGTCGCGGGCTTGGTTCTGTCGCGCGCCATCATCCGCGACATGGTACCGATGGACGAGGCGGCCTCGATGATCGGCTATGTGACCATGGGCATGACGCTGATCCCGATGATCGGTCCGACGCTCGGCGGCCTGCTGAGCGACAACTTCGGCTGGCGCTCGAACTTCACCGCGATCCTCGTCGCGGCGGTCCTCGTGCTGATCCTCGTCTACCGCGACCTCGGCGAGACGAACCGCCAGAAGAGCGGCAGCTTTTCCGCCCAGTTCCGGGCCTGGCCGCGCCTGCTCGCCTCGCCACGTTTCTGGGGCTACACCATGGCCGGCACCTTCACCTCGGGCGCCTTCTTCGCCTTTCTGGGCGGCGCACCCTTTGTCGGGGGCACGCTGATGGGTTTGACACCGAGCATGCTCGGGCTGCAGTTCATGTTCATCGCCGCCGGATACATCGCCGGCAACTATCTCTCCGGGCGCTATGCCCGACGCCTCGGCATCGACATGATGATGCTGGTCGGGGGCATCGTCGCCCTCGCAGGCGCAGCGATCCCAATTGTTCTCTTTCTGCAGGGCTTCGTCTCGTCGCTGGCCTTCTTCGCCCCACAGGTGGTCGTCGGGTTTGGCAATGGCCTGTCCTTGCCGAGCACCAATGCCGGAATTGTCAGTGTGCGGCCGGAGCTTGCGGGCTCTGCATCCGGTTTGGGGGGCGCGATCACCATGGGCGGCGGCGCCTTCGTCTCCTGGCTCGCCTCCCGCATCCTCTCGATCGAGACCGGTGCCATGCCACTCCTGCTGGTCATGCTCGCCTGCTGCGTTCTGGCCCTCGTCGCCGTGCTCTTCCTCCGCATCGCACCGGGCGAGGAGCGCTGAGCCGATGGCAGAGAGCGGCCGTTTCCCCGCCGTCATCCTCGCCGGAGGCTTGTCCCAGCGCATGGGCTCGGACAAGGCGATCATCCCTTTCGGCCGAGGCACGCTGGCCGAACACATCGCCGAACGACTGGCGCCACAGGTGTCCACCGTCTCGCTGAATGCCCCGCTCGACCACCTACTCGCCGGCCGGCTGCCGCTCCTTCCCGATCCGATCCCTGATCGACCCGGCCCCCTGGCCGGCGTTCTGGCAGCGCTCCTTGCAGCAAAGGACATGCCCGACAGACCAACCCATGTTCTCACGACCGCTTGCGACACGCCCTTTTTGCCGCCGGACCTCGTGGGTAAGCTCACCTCGGCTGCAGCAGAGAATACGATCGTAATGGCCGCCTCGGCGGGGCGCGGTCATCCCGTCACGGCGCTTTGGCCCGTGACCGTGGCAGAGGATCTGAGCGCCTGGCTCGACGACCCTGATCATCGCCGGGTCTTCGATTTCATCGCCCGCCATCCGGCGAAAATGGTGGAATTCGCCGCTCTGAAGGGTCCTTTCGGACCTGTCGACCCCTTCTTCAACATCAACACGCCCGAGGATCTGGCTGTTGCCCAGGCCGTCCTCGACAAAGGTGATCTCTGATGACCAGTCCCCGCATCTTCGGCATTGCCGGCTGGAAGAATTCCGGCAAGAGCGGGCTCGCCGTCCGGCTCGTCGAGGAATTCACCCGTCGCGGCTACCGCATCTCGACCATCAAGCACGCCCATCATGACTTCGATATCGACAAGGTCGGTGCCGACAGCTACCGCCACCGTGAAGCCGGCGCCCATGAAGTGGTCATCGTCTCGGGCACCCGCTACGCAATTATGCATGAGCTGCGCGGCGCGCCCGAACCGAGCTTCGACGAAATTCTCGCCCGCATCGGCGCCTGCGATCTCGTGCTGATCGAGGGCTACAAGCGCGAACCCGTCCCGAAGATCGAGGCAAGACGCGAGGCGGCTGCCAAACGCGAGCCATTGGCGCCGACCGATCCGCATATCCGTGCCATTGCGGCCGACCACGCCGTCGAGGATACCGACCTGCCGGTCTTCGATCTCGACGACACCAGCGCGATCGCCGATTTCATCGCGGACGTTACCGGACTGCCACCGAAGCCATAACCCCCTGTCTAGATGCAGAAAGGGCCGCCGGATCACTCCGGCGGCCCTTCCTTTGTTTGTTTGCCGATCAGTCGTTGCTCGACATGTTCGCCGGACGCACCAGCGTCGTGACACGACGGATGGCCACGCGACGATTCTGCTGCTCGGCAGCCGCGGTGCGGATCTTCAGGAACCGCTCACCGTAACCCTGGACCGACATGTTTTCCGGCGGGATGCCGTAGACTTCGGTTAGAAGGTTGGCGACCGTCTCGGCCCGCTTGTCGGAGAGGACCAAGTTGGCCTGATCCGACCCGACAGCATCCGTGTGACCTTCGATCAGGAAGACCTCACCCGGATCTTTATCCAGAAGCTTCTCCATTGCTTCTGCGACACGGCGCAGCGTGCGGGCCTGTTCGAGCGGCACTTCGGCCGAACCCGATGGGAAGGTGATCGTGTCGAGGTCGATGCGGCGAACCTTGTCGCGAATACGGGCGGACGACTTCACTTCGTCGATCGAGTAGACGCGTTCAACACGCTCCACCGGCGGTTGGCCGAGGAACTCATAATAGTCACGGTCGGGCGAACGAGTGGTGCTGACGATGTAATCGCTGACCGGGATGGTCAGTCGCATCGGCGGCAGCGACAGACCGACATCGACATACATGCTCGGACGCTGGCCATCGGCTTCCGGCGAGTACATCAGGACATATTCCCGACCGCGTGGCGAGATCCGCGAACGGATGATGATGTCGCCATAGCGGTTGTAGACCGTGACCAGCTTGCTGCCGTCAGCACGCTCGATGGTCTCGCGAACGCGACCGCGCGACAGCTGCTCGTAATAGGTGTCCTCGGCATCGTAGCGCAGACGCTGGCGGTCGTCGCTGCGGACGACAATGCGGTCGCCGACATTGATGACGGTGCGGTTGTCGATCTGCTCGATGACCCGAACTTCCGTCACCTGATTGACGACGTTGTTCTGGACAATCGTATTGTTGGTGACGTTATTGGTCACATTGTTCGTGACATTGTTGGTCACATTGCTGTTGCTGACATTGTTGACGACGGTGGTCGGCACGTCGAAGGTCGGCGCAGCATCAAGCGTCGTGCCATCTTCCGTGATGGTCGCCTGAATGGTCTGCGGATCCACCTCGATCGAATCGGCCTGCGCCTCTGCATCCGTTTCCGGCGGCGGAGCCACATCTTCCTGCGCTCTCAGCTGATTGCGCTGCTCGCGGCTATCCTGCCCGCCACTGTTGTCGGCATCCTTGTCGCTGTCGAGGACGGCTGCACCATTCTCAACCGGCAGGACGACAGTTTCGGAGGTCTGGGACGGATCTTCTGCGATCGCTTCCTTTTCCTCAGCTGTACGAGTGTCGGTGATCTCCTGGACAGGCTGATCCTCCGGCGGCTCGACGGCAGGCACGAGAACCTGTTCGCCTTCCGGCTGCTGACCATCGGCAGGCACCTCTTCACCGGTCGCCTGTTCTTCGGTCGGCTGCTGATCGGCGGGCTGCTCGGCCTGATCGGCCGGGACTTCACCTTCGTTGGCAGGCTGTTCACCGGCGGCGTCCTGGGAAGGACGAAGCTCTTCGTCAGCAGCCGGCGCCTGCTCTTCGGTCTGTTCAGGCGACGCCTGTTCCTCGCTCGGCTGGGCTTCTTCCGCCGGCTGCTCTTCCGTCTGCTGCGGCTCGTCCGCCGGCTGTTCCTCGGTGGCCGGAGCGGCACATTCGGCTTCTGATGCAGCCCGAGAGCCATCTGCGCAGGTCACACCCTCAGCGGCCGGCTCTTCGGCAGGCTGCTCGGCCTGCTGGGCTTCCTCAGCCTGCTGTGCTGAGGCTTCTGCCTCGGCCTGACGCTGCGCCTCTGCTTCGGCTTCAGCCTGCCGCTGTGCCTCAGCATCTGCTTCGGCCTGACGCTGGGCTTCTTCTTCGGCTGCGCGCTGGGCTTCAGCTTCAGCTTCTGCCGCACGCTGGGCTTCTGCCTCGGCCTCGGCCTGGCGCTGAGCCTCTTCCTCTGCGGCCCGCTGAGCTTCGGCTTCCGCCTGGGCCTGCGCTTCTGCTTCGGCGGCACGTTGCGCTTCGGCTTCGGCTTCCGCCTGCGCCTGTGCCTCTGCTTCGGCAGCACGCTGCGCCTCGGCTTCGGCCTGGGCCTGCGCTTCCGCCTCAGCCTGGCGCTGCGCCTCTTCCTCGGCCGCGCGGCGCTGCTCTTCTTCCGCGGCAGCCTGGGCATCGCGGGCAGCGCATGTTTCGGCATCCGGGGCTTCGGTACCATCGCCGCAGACAACGGCCTGCGCGAGCTGGATCAGTGCTTCTTCAGCCTGGCGTGTTTGGCTCTGGCTCTCGCCCATGCCGATTGTCGAGGCGCCCACCGGCTTTGCCAGCATCGCCACCGACAGCACGGGGATCGCAACCGTGGCCAGCAATCTATTTTTCAGCATTCTTCGAGTTTCCTTCCCTATCATCGCAACCGGCAAGTGAGCCGGACGATGTTCTTCAATAACGATGTCAACGACGCGTACCGTAACTGCCGCCAGACTAGGTTCCGCAGGATTAACCCTGCCTGAACGCATCCGGACGTCTTTTGCTCCATTGCCCATGATCGCATCGGTTCTCGGCGAACGGCAGCCCTGCTCCCGCCTGAACCACTGCAATTTTTGTCCAAAGCGCTGTTTCCTGTTGATTTCGTCACTCAAACAAGACGAATATTGGGCCCAAGTGTGGACGACCATGCCACACGATCACGGGCAGCTGCATCACAACAACAAGCAGCGCCCACCAACAGAGAGGATCTCATGCGTATTCCGACACGTTTTCTGGCCGCAGCTTCCATCGCAGCCCTGTCGCTCTTTGCCGGCTCGGCGATGGCTCAGGAAAAGCTGATCATCGGCACCGAAGGCGCCTATCCGCCGTTCAACAACCTGGAAGCCGATGGCTCCCTCGTTGGCTTCGACATCGACATTGCCAAGGCGCTCTGCGAGGAAATGAAGGTCACCTGTGAATTCGTCACCCAGGATTGGGATGGCATCATTCCGGCGCTGCAGGCGAAGAAGTTCGACGCGATCATCGCGTCCATGTCGATCACGCCGGAGCGTCTGGAAAAGGTCGACTTCTCCAAGAAGTACTACAACACCCCGCCGGCCGTCGCCGTGCCGAAGGACTCCGCCATCACCGATGTGGCTGGCCTTGCCGGCAAGACCATCGGCGCACAGTCTTCGACAACCCACGCCAACTATGCCGAAAAGCACATGGCCGACAGCGAGCTGAAGCTCTATCCGACGGCCGACGAATACAAGCTCGACCTCGAAGGCGGCCGCGTTGACGCCGTGGTCGACGATATCGTCGTCCTCTCGGAATGGCTGAAGACCGATGCCGGCGCCTGCTGCAAGATCCTCACCCCGCTTCCGGTTGACGTTGAAATCAACGGCGAAGGTGCAGGCATTGCGGTTCGCAAGGGTGAAACCGAGCTGGCCGACAAGTTCACGGCTGCCATCGCGGCGATCCGCGAGAACGGCAAATACGCCGAAATCAACAAGAAGTATTTCGATTTCGACGTTTACGGCGAGTGATCCCGGGATAAGCTGATAAAGCCGAGTGGCGGAAGTCGAACACTTCCGCCATTTTGCATTTGAACTGCAACGACATCAAAAAGGCGGACAAACCGCCAAGGGGGAATGGCATGGGCGGATTGTCTTCCGCGCTCGGCTCGATCTGGGACTGGATCAATTACGCATTCGATCCGCTCTGTGGTCCTGTCGGGCTTTTCCGGCTGTTGGCAGCGGACAGCCTGGTCGGCTGCGGCGACACCGGCTGGGGCGACGAGATCGCCTTCGGCGTGAAGGTGACGATCTCGCTGGCGCTCGCCACCCTGCCCGTCGGCCTCGCCCTGGGCTTCCTGATTGCGCTCGCCAGACAATCGGGAGAATGGAGCCTGCGCGCCGCGACCGGCGTCTACACGACCATCTTCCGCGGACTGCCCGAACTGCTCACACTCTTCATCGTCTATTTCGGCTTCCAGATCCTGGTGCAATCGGTCCTGATCTGGTTCGGCATTGAGCAGCGCGTCGAGATCAACGCCTTCGTCGCGGGCATGATCGCGCTTTCCGTTGTTTTCTCCTCCTATGCCTCGGAAGTCCTTCTCTCCGCCTTTCAGGCCATTCCCCGTGGTCAATATGAAGCGGGCAGCGCAGTCGGCCTCTCCAAACGCCGGACAATGTGGCTGATCATCGTACCCCAATTGATCCGCATTGCGCTTCCGGGCTTGAGCAATCTCTGGCTCGTCCTTCTGAAGGACACGGCGCTCGTCTCCGTCATCGGCCTTGCCGATATCGTCCGCCAGACCGGCGTTGCAGCGCGCGTGACGAAGGAGGCATTCCTGTTCTACGGCATTGCCTGTCTGCTTTACCTGCTGCTGGCAACGGTCTCGTCGATCGGTCTCAACGCTGTTTCCCGCTGGGCCAATCGTGCGGAGGTCGGACGATGAGCCACGCACTGGAGATGATCCCCGCCCGCCCCGCCCCGCCGGCAAAGGCCAGCCGCATCAGCGGCGCGCGCATCCTCGGATATGCCATACTCGCGCTCTGGGTGGTGCTCGGCGTCGCACTCGTCTGGTACCTCGCGTCGAGCTGGGACCCGGAGAAAATCGAACGTTATGGCTGGCGATATCTGGACGGGCTGGCAACCACGCTGATCCTGACCTTCGGCTCGATCACGCTCGGCGCCATCCTGTCCTTCCCCGTGACCTTCGCCCGGATGTCGAAGAACCAGGTTCTGAACACGATCGCCTATGGCTACGTCTACGTGTTCCGCAGCACGCCGATGCTCTTGCAGATCTTCCTGATCTATTACGGCCTCGGCTCCTTCCGCGTCCAGATCGAGGCGATCGGCCTCTGGTGGTTCTTTCGCGAGGCCTGGTACTGCGCGCTTTTCGCGATGACGTTGAACACCGCGGCGTATCAGGCCGAGATCCTCCGCGGCGCCATTGAAAGCGTGCCACGGGGCCAGACCGAGGGCGCAAAATCGCTCGGCCTGCCGACGTCGGTGACCTTCTGGAAGATCATCCTGCCCCAGGCGCTGATCGTCGCCCTGCGCCCCTATGGCAACGAGATCATCTTCATGATCAAGGGATCGGCCGTGGTCGCGGTGGTGACCGTGCTCGACCTCATGGGCCAGACCCGCTACGCCTTCTCGCGGACCTTCGACTACCAAACCTATCTCTGGGCGGCGATCTTCTATCTCACCATCGTCGAGGCCCTGCGCCACACCTGGGGTGCCATCGAAGCGCGCCTGACACGCCATCTCAAGCGCTGACTTAAACCGGGCGGCGCGGACCGTGCCGCCCGTTCATTAGCAGTTCCTTCACCATCCGGTGCTTCCATGATTACAGGGCCCGCGTTGGTCGCGGCCCCGGTCGGTCGCGGAAGCGATGACACCGTCCGCGTCGATCCGTCTTCCAAGAGAACACGGGGAACGCATTTTCATGAACAGTGAAATGGAATTGATGCTGAAGGGCTATGGGCTGACCACCGCCCAGATCCTCTACCGCCTGCCCGACCACCCGTCCCTGCTACAGACCTATATCTGGCAGCACTACGATCTGGCGCCTGACTTTCCCGAAATGCGCGGCTTCCTGCGCTTCTGGCAGGACAAGATCGAAGGTCCGATCCATTCGGTCACCTACGTGCACAAGAAGATGATCGCCGCCAGCGAATGGCGTTCGCTCAAGGGCGAGTTCATCCTGCACTAGGTCAGACGTGCACCTCGCCATGCGCAATTTCTCCATCCTTTGGCTTCCGATATAGGACGGCGAAAAGAAGAGCGAGATAGAACGCGCCGACAAGCGCCAGAACGAAGCCGCCATGCAGCGGTCCGAGATCCGCATGGCCGACGAGCTGCCAGAGGCTGCCGACAAACTCCTCGGGCGCCTCTCCCTGCTGCAGCTTGGGGCTTGAGATCTTCAGCGCCCAGGCGAGAAGCAGGATGAGATACATCCAGATGTAATTGCGCCTGATACGGCGGAACAATGCCTCGCGATAAGCCATCAGGAAGACCGGCTTGCGCAGGCTTGCGGCAATCGCCTCGGCCCAATCGGGTTTAAGTTCGGCCTGGGGGCACAGGGCCTGCGAGAAATAGTGTCGCTCGAGCTGGCGCACGCGCGCGCGGTAGACATCGAAGAAGCGGTAGCGGCGCGCCTCGATCAACAGGAATACCGAGACCAGAAGCATGGCGAACAAGACGACGCCATGGTGCGATGACGGCGTTGATAGCGAAACAGAAAGAAGACCCGCGACCACGGTCATCGACCAGTTGGTGGTTCGGTCTATGCGATCGCGCCAGCTGGTCATGCGGCCCATTTCTCCACGATAATAGTGGATGATCATATTGGCCTTCTCGGCCGAACTCGCCGGCAAAGCAGGCGCAAGGCGCGCGGGCTTGGCGCTCTCCAGTGGCAGGATGCTCGTATCGGTCTGAGAAGTTTGTTCCATGCTTGGCTCCCTGTCGGGAGAACACCAAGGGACGCCCTGCGGTTCCCTTTTGATTGCCAAGCCGGGCGCGACCCGCTAGACGAGCCGAAAAGGCCCGGTGAGTGGCCAGGAAAACAGGAGCCGGACATGGCAAAGATCGACGAAGAAGCCCTGGCGGAAGCCTATAACCGTGCGCTTGCACTGGAGAAGGCCGGCGATATCGATGCAGCCGTCAAGGCCTATGAAGAGGTTCTGGCGATCGACCCTGACGACCACGGCGGCGCGTCGGTCCGGATCGCAGCACTCGGCCGTGGCGAGGCTCCGCCCAAGGCGCCCGACGCCTATGTCGAGACACTGTTCGACCAGCATGCCGACGCGTTCGAGGACATCCTCGTCGAACAGCTGGGATACACCGTGCCCATGATGGTGCGCCAGCGGCTCCAGGCGCTGAATCTCGGCCCGTTCAAACGTCTGCTCGATCTCGGTTGCGGCACCGGCCTGACCGGCGGCGCCTTGCGCGACATGGTGGACGACATGACCGGCATCGACATCTCGGAGAAGATGGTCGAACTGGCGCATGAAAAGGATCTCTACGAGACGCTCTATGTTGCAGAACTCGAGGACTTCCTCGAAGACAATGACGATGAGGCTTTCGACCTGGTCACGGCCACCGACGTGCTCCCCTATCTCGGCGCCCTCGAACCGCTGTTCTTCGGCGCGGCAGAAAACATGGTCACCGGCGGCATCTTCGTTTTCTCCTCCGAAACCATGCCAGCCGACGTGATGGCCGGCCGCCCCTTCATGGTCGGCCCCCATCAGCGCTTCGTCCATGCCGAGACCTATGTCCGCGAACGCCTGACCGCCACGGGCTTCGATCTGGTCGAAATGACGGACATCAATGTCCGCATGCAGGACGGCAACCCGTCACCGGGGCACCTCGTCGTCGCGAAAAAGAAGACGGGATAAATCCAGGGTTGAATTTTCAACCTGAGGACGCATCTGATTAGTAGTTAGATCATTCCAAGATACTAGGCTTTCCCCCGAAACAAGGGGGAAAGTCATGCAAACAGAAGTTGCCGCACAAGCCTTGACCGATCCGTCCGCGGCCTGGACGATGATCGTCGCATTTCTCGTTGCAGTCGTCACGCTCTTCGCTCTGATATTCGGGCGGTACGAAATTCGGCTTCGACGTCTTCGGCTCATTCGTGACTACGTAAAGACTTTTCCTGTCATTGATCAGCAGGAAGAGGGAACCAGCCCGTCTTTCGAGTTCGTCCGTACGAAATACGCTGCCGACGTCAGGGGAAACGGCGAGCAACATGCGGAGGGCCTGGATATCGGCCTTCAATCATCAGAAGGCATCATCAGAGAGATCAACCAGACCATCGCCAAAACGCGGTTCTTTCTAAACCGAGGAGACATGCGGCTGCTGATCGCGGGTCTACCCTATCTGCTGGTCGTGTTCACCGGATTCACACTGGCCTTTTCCGGTCTGGGCTGCTTTGAGTTTACGGGCGGATGCGGCAGCAAATCCATCTTCAACGTGTTGACCGTTGGAGGCGTGAATTTCTCGCCTGTTGCGGCCGAAAGAAACCTCTCACAGCTCGCAGAGAACGTCATGACCGTGGCCGCGATCACGTTCATTGGGGCCTATCTGTCTTCGCTTCGTTATCTCGTTCAAGCGCTCGCTGTCTTCGACCTCAACGGGTACACCTTGATACGACAGGCTGCGATGATCATAATCTCGGTCCTGGCTTCTGCCGCGCTCTATCGCGCCCTGCCAGATTTAAGTGCCGTTGTATCGCTAGCGGGTATCGAGACCACCCCGTCAGTGAAGGATCTGCCGCCCGGCTGGATGCTCTTGGCACTAGCGTTTGGCTTGCTCCCCGGCAGCGTTCTTCAGTTTGTTCTCGTGAAGATCGGCTCTCAGATCAACTGGATCAAACAATCCGATAACCGCTTCATCGAGTGGACACGCGTCGTACCGCTCGATGCGATCGATGGCATCGATTTCTTCACTCGATTTCGGCTTGAAGAATGCGGGATCTCCGACGTCCAGTCACTCGCGACTTACAATCCGATCATGCTGCACATCGAGACACCATTCGGCATTTATCAGACAGTGGATTGGATAGCGCAGGCACAACTCTGCTGTGTCGTAGGCCTCGATCGTTTCCTTCTGCTTCGACAGTTCAACGTTCGGACGATCTTTGATCTCGAGCGCGCGCTCAAGCAGAACCGGAACGATGACACCGAGGACGATACGAAGGCGATAGACGCCTTCGATCGAATCTATGCGGCCGTTTTGCTTGCCCCCACTGGGCCAATGAAGAACGTTCAGGAAGCCAGCACAGCCATGTTCCTCATCCCAGGCCCGGATGGGCAGATCAAGGAAGTCAACGCCCGGGAGTTCAGCATGTGGGCGCTAACGACCATCAGCGAAACCAAGGAAATGTCGTCGCGTGCCATCGAGCATCTCATGGACTGGATCGGAGACGACCTTCATGTCCGACGCTTGAGACGGCTTTGGAACGAGATATCGAGCCGGCTGGGCCAACTGAGCCTCGAACTGACGCCGGATCACGAAATCGGAAACCCGGCTTCCGATCCAGCCCAACCGGTTTGACATCCCGGAGGCCTTCCACACCCTTCTGCCTTCCATTATGCATGACCCATCATGCAAGGCAGGAGAGACGGTAATGGCAAAGGTCGCATTCATCGGTTTGGGCGTCATGGGCTTCCCCATGGCCGGTCACTTGAAGGTCAAGGGCGGCCATGAGGTCAAGGTCTACAACCGCACCACCGCCAAGGCCGAAGAATGGGTGACGAAATTCGGCGGCAGCCATGGCCTGACGCCGGCGGAGGCCGCAGAGGATGCCGATTTCATCTTCACCTGCGTCGGCAATGACGACGACCTGCGCTCGGTCACGACGGGCGAACATGGCGTGATCGCAGCCATGAAGCCAGGCGCCATACTGATCGACAACACGACGGCGTCCGCCGAAGTGGCGCGCGAACTGGCGCAGGCGACGGCCGCCAAGGGCTGCGGCTTTATCGACGCCCCCGTTTCAGGCGGCCAGGCGGGCGCCGAAAACGGCGTCCTGACCGTCATGTGCGGCGGAGAGCCGGCTGTATTCGAAAAGGCAAAGCCGGTCATCGAGCCCTATGCGCGCATGGTCGGCCTGATGGGTCCGGCCGGTGCCGGCCAGCTCACCAAGATGGTGAACCAGATCTGCATTGCCGGCCTGGTCCAAGGCCTCGCCGAGGGCGTGCATTTCGGCAAGAAGGCCGGTCTCGACATCGAGAAGGTCGTCGAGGTCATCTCCAAGGGGGCGGCCGGTTCCTGGCAGATGGAAAACCGCCACAAGACGATGAACCAGGGCAAATACGACTTCGGCTTTGCCGTGGACTGGATGCGCAAGGACCTGGACATCGTGCTGACGGAAGCCCGTCGCAACGGCGCCAACTTGCCGGTTACGGCACTGGTCGATCAGTTCTACGGCGAGGTCCAGAAACTCGGCGGCAACCGTTGGGACACCTCGTCCCTCTTGGCACGGCTCGAAACCAAGTGATCGACCCCTCCGCCACAGCAGCCGAGATTATCGCATATCTCCGCTCGATGCGGTCGGTGGAAAACGTCGCCGGGATGGCGCGCTTCGGGATCGCCACCGAGGATGCCCTCGGCATCGGCAATCCTGCCTTGCGACACATCGCCAAAGCGATCGGCCCGAACCACGCGCGGGCCGAAAGTCTCTGGGCATCCGGCATACGAGAAGCGCGACTGGTGGCGATCTGGACTTTCGTGCCGACGCAGGTGTCGCCGGACGACATCTGGCAGCTCGCCGCCGATTTCAACTGATGGGAAATCGTCGACGCCGCAGCCGATCTGCTGACCGAGACGCCCTGCTGGCATCAACTGGTTGAAGACTTCGCCGCAGACGACAGGGAATTTGTCAGGAGAACGGCGTTCGCCATGATCGCAGGCGCCACTGTTCACAACCGCAGTGAGCCGGACGCGACTTTCCTCGCATGGCTTCCGCTGATCGAGCGACACGCCACCGACCCCCGAAACTTCGTCAAGAAGGCTGTGAACTGGGTCTTGCGGAACATGGGCAAGCGTAGCCGCCCTTGCCACGAAGCGGCGCTGCAATTGGCCGGAAAGCTCGCCGAAAGCGCCGATCCGACCGCCCGTTGGATTGGAAAGGATGCCCTCCGAGAGCTGCGTGATCCCAGGCGGATCGCCAGGCTCAAGTGAAACGGCGTCCCTCTCAGTCTTCCGCGTTCTTCTGGTTGTCGAGCACCATGTAGTCGAGCGGCAGCTCGGTCGTGTACTTGATCTGCTCCATGGCGAACGCCGAGGAGACGTCGCGGATCTCGATCTTGGCGATCATGCGCTTGTAGAAGGCGTCATAGGCCGCGATGTCGGGCACGACGACGCGCAGAAGATAATCGACGTCGCCGCTCATGCGGTAGAATTCCACGACTTCCGGGAACTCCGACACGACCTCCGAGAAGCGCTTCAGCCATTCGATCGAATGGCTGGAGGTCCGGATCGAAACGAAGACCGTGACCTTCGTGTTGACCTTGCCGGGATCGAGCAGCGCGACGCGGCGTCGGATAACGCCGTCCTCTTCCATCTTCTGGATGCGTCGCCAGCAAGGCGTGGTCGAGAGCCCGACCTTTTTGGCGAGGTCCGCCACGGCCAGCGTCGAATCTTCCTGGAGAATGCGGAGAATTTTACGGTCGAGGCGATCCATGACAGGTCCTGAAAAACTGATTTTCCGTCATATAGCTGATTTCAGACAATTTATGGAAAATCATTTCAACCTATCAACAAGGAAACTTCACGCCGCAGGACAGGTAGCACTTCTGCCTCGAACCAGGGATGCCGCTTGAGCCAGCCGGTATTGCGCCAGCTCGGATGCGGCAGAGGGAGCACCCGAGGGCCTTCGCGATTGGCGAGCAGGAAATCGCGCCAGTTGGCCACGGTCTCGGTCATGGTCTTGCGCCTCAGCGCACCAAGATGCCAAGCCTGAGCATATTGCCCGATCGCCAGGATCAGATCCACCTGCGGCATGGCATCCATGACCGTCTGGCGCCAATGCGGCGCGCATTCCCGCCGCGGCGGCAGATCGTGACCGTTTGCATCATAACCCGGGAAACAGAAACCCATCGGCGCGATCGCAAAGCGCGAACGATCATAGAAGGTCTCCCGGTCCACCCCCAGCCATTGCCGCAATCGATCTCCGGACGCATCGTTGAAGGGAATGCCCGTCTCATGCACCCGAAGGCCCGGAGCCTGACCGGCGATCAGCACCCGCGCCGTCGACGAAAGATAGGCGACGGGCCGAGGCTCGTGTGGCATCCGTCGTTCCGGTCCGCCGGCCGGACAATCCCGGCAGATCCGGCATTGCGCGATGGCGTGGCTCAATTCGCCGATCGGTGGAGGCAGATCGCCGCGCGGCATCACCGGCGGCAAGGCGGCATCAACAGTCATTCTCTCATTCCTCGAACCAGCGAGACATCCATCGTGGCAGTAACGTCTCGACCCAACCGGCAAGTTCCGCTTCCTCGATCTGTCTCCGACGGCGCCAATCGGAAGGCCGCTCGAAACGTCCACGCCAGATCCCCTCGCCCGCCGCCCGCGCCTTGGCTTCAGCCGCCAGATATCGTCCGTCAGCAACGGCAAAGCCGGCCGAGACGATGCGCTCACCAAGATCGTCCGTCCCGGATTTGCAGAGAACGAGGAGCCGCCGATAGCGATCGCGGCCCGTTCCGCTGCATTCCCATGCAGGGGCCACGACGAGGGTCGAAAGCAAATCGCGCGCGTCCTCGCCACAGCGATAGACCGAGCCATCCGCAGCATCGCAAGTCTGGGAGAGTTCCGGAGCATCGATCCCTTCGAGGCGAAGCCGCTCCCCTGATGTCAGCAAGGTGTCGCCATCCACCGCCGTGAAAGGCCCGGCGAAACGCAGTGCCTGCTCGTTCTCGAGCTTCGCGATGATCAGCAGCGCCAGCGCCAGAATGGCGAAACCGAGCACCACATCCCGCGGGCGCTTCGTCACATTCCCACCCATTTCAACAACAGATCCTTTTCACACATGGCAAACAAATCCTTCCACGAAAGGATCTTCTTAAGAATTCCTCGCTAGGTTTCACCAAGGCGCGGAAGACTGCAACGCAATGAGTAACGGCGTAGACACATCGGCGGACAAAAATGTGCTCGACCTGACGCGGAACATCCGCAACCGGTCGACGAGCCGTGCCGTGCGATCCACCCGAGAACGACTGCAGTCTGGCCATGGCACCTCGCCGGCCTTCGACGTCGAGATCCTGGCGATGCATATCGCAGCCTGCCTTCAAGGTGCGGCTGTCATCCCGATCATCATCCTGCTGATCGCCGCTTCCGGCGCTTACTTCACCTCACAGCCGCACTTCATCGTGTGGGGCCTCTTTGCGCTGTCGATGCACGCCATTGGCATCATGATCGTCAAGCGCGCGTCGAAGAGCGAGATCACTCTGGAAACCCAGGGCAACTGGCGGCGCATCCTGCTTCTCTCGCAGGTCGCCATGGGAATGTCCTGGGCGATCTTTGCCCTGCAGGATTGCGACACCTGCAATCCCACGGCCTTCACGTTCTATAAGGGCGCCGTGCTTCTGGTCGCCCTGTCGATCACCGCCATGGCGAGCATGCTCCTCCGCCAGGCTGTCCTGTTCGGCTTCCTCCCGACGGTGGTTGCGCTCACCTTTTCGTCGAGCCGAAGCCTCGACATGCTGGATCTCGGCCTGACGGCCGTCTTCACTACCGCCCTCATCTTTTTCATCTACATCACCAACAGGCTGCATCAGGCCAACCTCAAGCTCCTGTCGTTCCAGACGGAAAAGGATGACCTGATTGCCGAGCTGGAAGTGGCGAAGTCGCTGTCGGATGAAGCGCGTCGACGCGCCGAAGAAGCCAATATGGCAAAGTCGCGCTTTCTCGCTTCGATGTCGCACGAGCTGCGCACACCGTTGAACGCCATCCTCGGCTTCTCCGAAGTGATGGCGACGGAAGTTCTCGGTCCCTTGAGCAACCCACTCTACAAGGAGTATGCTGGCGACATCCATCGCTCCGGTTCGCATCTCCTCGAACTGATCAATGAGATCCTCGACCTCTCCCGCATCGAAGCCGGGAAGTACGAACTGAGCGAGGAAAGCGTCTCCCTGCTCGAGATCGCCGAAGACTGCATCGGCATGATCCAGCTGCGCGCGAAATCCAAGAATATCCGCATCGAACAGCAGTTCGAATCCAACCTCCCCTCACTCTGGGCCGACGAGAAGGCGATCCGGCAGGTCATCCTGAACCTGCTGTCGAACGCCGTGAAGTTTACGCCGCAAGGCGGCGAGATCATGGTGAAGGCCGGCTGGACCGCCGGTGGCGGGCAGTACATCTCGATCCGCGACAATGGCCCGGGCATTCCGGAAAACGAAATCCCTGTCGTGCTCTCCGCCTTCGGTCAGGGCTCGATCGCCATCAAGAGCGCGGAACAGGGGACCGGCCTTGGCCTGCCGATCGTCCAGGCGATCCTGGCCAAGCACGGCGGCGAGTTCAAGCTGAAGTCCAAGCTGCGCGAAGGCACGGAAGTCATCGCCATCCTGCCCCCGAGCCGTGTTCTGGAGAGCCTGCCGGCCGTGTCCGAGGTCAAAGCCGTCGAACCCCGCCGGCGCCAGTTCGCATAAGCGGTGTGCTCAGCCGAGAAACACCCGGCTGACCACGACGTAGAAGGCAAACGCCCCATTCGCGATGATCAGGCAGAAGACCGCAAAGGAACCGAGGTCCTTCGCATTGCGGCCGACGGTCGAGATCTCCGGGGAGATCCGGTCCACCAGCTCCTCGATCGCCGTATTCAGCGCCTCGACCGAGAACATCAGCATCATCAGGACGATGAAGCCGAGGAATTCGAACAGGTTCGCACCGACAAGCGCGAAGATGACGAGCCCGCCGACAAAGCCCAGCAACTCGTGCCGGAAGGCCGATTCCTGAACCAGGCGCCGGAAACCCTGCGCCGAATACTGGGCGGCTGCAAACAGATGCGCGACGCCGGTCTTCTTCTTGATGACAGTCGATGCGAGCGGCTCGGGACCACCGGCCTGTGCGTTGCGGTCAGTCATGGGACTTGTTGGATACCCCGGCCTGTTCGAAGGTCGCCATGCCGGAATGGCAGGCAGCCGCAGCCTTGACGATGCCGGCAGCAAGTGCCGCACCCGTGCCCTCGCCGAGCTTCATACCGAGCGCCAGAAGCGGCGTCTTGCCGAGCCGTTCGATCGCGCGCAGATGCCCGGGCTCGCCCGAGACGTGACCGATCAGGCAGTGATCGAGGGCCGACGGATTGGCGGCCTTCAGGATCGAGGCGGCGGCAGTCGCCACATAGCCGTCGATGAGAACCGGGATCTTCTCCATGCGCGCGGCCAGAATGGCGCCCGCCATGGCGGCGATCTCGCGGCCACCAAGGCGCCGCAGCACTTCGAGCGGATCCGAGAGATGCTCCTTGTGGAAGGCAACGGCCTGTTTGACGGCCGCGACCTTACGGGCCAGCACATCGCCTTCCGAACCCGTGCCGGGGCCAACCCAGTCTTCCGCCTCGCCGCCATAGAGCGCGAGGTTGATGGCGGCGGCAATCGTCGTGTTGCCGATCCCCATTTCGCCGATGCAAAGCAGATCCGTACCACCCGCAATCGCCTCCATGCCGAAGGCCATGGTCGCGGCGCAGTCGCGCTCGGAGAGAGCCGGCTCGCAGGTGATATCGCCCGTCGGGTAATCGAGCGCGAGGTCGAAGATCTTCAGCCCGAGATCATGCGTCACGCAGATCTGGTTGATGGCCGCACCGCCGGCCGCAAAATTCTCGACCATCTGCTGGGTCACGGATGGCGGGAAAGGCGTGATCCCATGTTTGGTGACGCCGTGATTGCCGGCGAAGATCGCGACCATCGGCCGATTGACGGCGGGAGCCTTACCGCTCCAGGCGGCGAGCCACATGGCGATCTCTTCGAGGCGCCCAAGCGCACCCGGCGGCTTGGTCAGCTGCTTGTCACGTTCGCGCGCGGCCACCAGCGCTGCGGTATGCGGTCCCGGCAGGTCGCGCAGCAGGGCGCGAAAATCGTCGAATGGCAGGCCGGTAACGCTCATGGATCGGGCTTCCTTGTATTCTTCCAGCAAATCAGGCTTTGTGGCCTCTCTCATACTGACCGGACCCGTGCCGCTCAACTCAAAAAAGCGACGCAGGCCGTCGAGGACGAAACGGAAGGAACCATGCAGGTCATCGAGAACCTCGTCACGGAGACGATGCGCGCCATTTCCTTTCTGAGCCGCCTGCCGATACCGGATCGCTTCTTCGCCGGACATGATGGAAGCCTGAGCCGGACCGTTGCCGCGTTTCCCCTCGCCGGTCTGGTCATTGCCCTCCCGGCCGCGATGATCCTCTCCTTGCTCTCGGCATCCGGCGCAGAACCCGTGCTCGTTGCACTCATCGTCATTGCCCTGCAGATCATGCTGACGGGAGCTCTGCACGAGGATGGTCTTTCGGACACGGCCGATGGCTTGGGTGGCGGCGCAAACCGGGACAAGGCGCTGGCCATCATGAAGGACAGCCGGATCGGCACCTATGGCGCGCTGGCGTTGATCCTCTCGGTCGCCCTGCGTGTCGTGTCGCTTGCGATCCTGATCGAAACCTTGCCACCGATCGCAGTTGGCCTCTCATGGCTTGCGACGGCCGCACTGAGCCGGAGCCTGATGGTCTGGCACTGGTCCTCTCTACCGGCGGCCCGCGCAGGCGGTGTGGCGGCTGCGGCAGGTGCGCCCGACGGTGCCGCGGCTCGCATGGCCTATCTCATCGGCAGCCTTGCTACGGCCTTTCTCGGTCTCCTCGCCTTGCCGTTCCATGCCTGGTTTGCGGCTTCGCTCCTCTCGCTCGCCGCTGTTGCTCTATTCACGGGCCATTGCCGCAAGCGCATCGAGGGTCACACGGGCGACACCATCGGGGCCAGCCAACAACTCTCCGAGATCGGCTTCCTGCTGGCTCTTGCCATGATAGTTTAGGGACCCGATATAGGAGCGAAACCAAAGGGCTCGCGATGGAATCTCCCTGTATTCTCGTCTGTTCGATCGATGACAAGACCGGCTATTGCTTCGGCTGCGGACGTACCCGCGAAGAGATCGGGCTCTGGACGAGCTATTCGAGCCTCGAACGCCGCACCATCATGGCCGAGCTTCCGGCGCGCCTCGAGAATGTCGAGCGCAAGCCGCGCCGCGAGACCCGCCGCACGCGGATGATCCGTGAGCGCGAGGGCAGTTGATGCGGTTCATCCTCGGCATCGCCATCCTGCTGATCGGTCTCGTCGTCCTCGTCGTCAATCACGATAGCGGTCAGAGCTTTGGCATCGACAACGAAGCCTTCGGGCGCCTGGTCGTCGCACTGCCGATCCTGCTGATGATTTCAGCCGGCATCCTCGTCGGCCGCCGCTCGCTCGGCCAGAGCCTGCGCCAGATGGCGATCTGGGTGCTGATCGCCCTCGTGCTCGTCACCGGCTACCTCTATCGCGGCGACTTCCGCAGCATTGGTGAACGCGTGCTTGCCGGCCTCATGCCGGGCCGTGCCGTCACGCTCACCACCGCAGACGGTCGCGCGGAAGTCATCCTACACAAGACCCTCGGCGGGCACTTCGAGACGACAGTCGATGTCGGGGCCACCTCCGTGCCGGTTCTGATCGACACCGGCGCAAGCTCGGTTGCCCTGCGCTATGAAGACGCCATGCGCATGGGCATCGATCCGGGCGAGCTCAGCTTCACGCGCACGGTCCTCACGGCCAATGGCCGGGCTTCCGCAGCACCCTTGCGACTGGCCGAGATCCGGCTGGGCCCGATCGTGCGCACAGATGTCGACGCCGTCGTGCTCGAAGAAGGCCTGCTCGACCAGAGCCTTCTCGGCATGAGTTTCCTCTCGACGCTAAGCTCCATGCAGATGCAGACCGACGAGTTGCGGCTGCGCGACTGACGCACTCCTCAGGGACGCAGCTTGTAGCCCGTGTGGAAGATCCAGGCGAGGAAGCCGAGGCAGGCGGCGAGGAAGACGCCGATCATGCCGAGGCTGATCAGCGGATGCACATCCGACACCTCGAAGAAGCTCCAGCGGAAACCGCTTACCAGATAAAGAACCGGGTTCAGGTGGCTGACCGCCTGCCAGAAGGGCGGCAGCATGTCGATTGAGTAGAATGTCCCGCCCAGGAAAGTGAGCGGCGGCACGACGAGCGACGGCACGAGGCTCAACTGCTCGAAATTCTTGGCGAGAATGCCGATAATGAAGCCCGCGAGGCTGAAGGTGATCGACGTCAGCACCATGAAAAGCAGCATCAGCAGCGGATGCGCAATGCTCAGATCGACGAAGAACATCGCCGTGATCAGGATGATGAGCCCGATCATCATCCCCTTGGTGGCGGCGGCCCCGACATAGCCGATCAGGATCTCTGTCATCGCGACGGGCGCCGACAGGATCTCGTAGATCGTCCCGGTGAATTTCGGAAAATAGATGCCGGCCGAACCGTTCGACACGCATTGGGTGATCAGCGCCAGCATGATGAGCCCGGGCGTGATGAACCCACCATAGGAAATGCCGCCAATGCCCTCCATCCGCGAACCGACGGCAGCGCCGAAGACGATGAAGTAAAGCGCGGTGGACAGAACCGGAGAGATGACGCTCTGCAGCAGCGTGCGGCGCGTGCGCGCCATCTCGTAGACGTAGATGGACTTGATGGCTTCGATATTCATGCGGCCTCTCCGATCAGCGAGACGAAGATGTCTTCAAGAGACGTCTGGCGGGTGGAGACATCGCCGACTTTCAGACCGGCGGTATCGATGGCCAGCAGGAGCCGCGCGATTTCCCCGTCCTCGCTTCCGAGTTCGTATTCATAGACAAGTTCACGCCCGTCTTCACCGAGCGCCAGCGAGTAGTCGGCAAGGCTGGCCGGGATCGCCTCGATCGGCTCGGTGAGCACGACCGACAACTGCTTGCGTCCAAGCTTGCGCATCAGGGTGTTCTTTTCCTCGACAAGCAGCAGCTTGCCGCGGTTGATGACCCCTACCCGGTCGGCAATTCCCTGCGCTTCCTCGATATAGTGGGTGGTCAGGATGATCGTGACGCCGGTCTGGCGCAGGCGCTCAACGAGTTGCCACATGTCCTTGCGCAGCGCCACATCGACGCCCGCCGTCGGCTCGTCGAGAAACAGGATCCGCGGCTGATGCGACAGCGCCTTGGCGATCAGCACCCGCCGCTTCATGCCGCCGGAGAGCTCGCGCAGCGCATTGTTGCGCTTGTCGTAGAGGCTGAGGTCTTTCAGGACCTGCTCGATATAGGCGGGATCAGGAGACTTGCCGTGCAGACCGCGGGAAAAGCTGACGGTGTTGAACACCGTCTCGAACATGTCGGTGGTCAGTTCCTGCGGTACGAGGCCGATTTCGGCGCGCGTCTTGCGGAAATCCTTGACGACATCGTGGCCAGACACGGTCACCTGACCTCCGCTGGGATTGGTCATCCCGCAGATGATCGAGATCAGCGTTGTCTTGCCGGCGCCGTTTGGACCGAGAAGCGCGAGAATCTCGCCCTCTTCGATATCGAAACTGACATTATCGAGCGCCTTGAACCCGTTGGAATAGGTTTTGGACAAAGATTTGATGGAAATAATGGGAGCCATGGGACACTCCGGGCTGCGGAAGGTCGGACACATATAGGCACCCACCCGCGGCGAGACCAGAGCCGAACGGCCACCAAATCAGGAAAGCATGGTCTCGGAATAGACGCGGTTACGCCCATAGCTTTTCGCGAGATAGAGCAACTGGTCTGCCGCAGCGAGATAGTTGCTGAAGCTCTCGCGCCCCGCGATCTCCGCGAGACCGATCGATATGGTGACATTCAGGTCCTGGTCATCAAGCGCCACCCGAAGGCTCTCGATGTCGGCGCGCAGGGTCTCGCAGAGCGCGGCACCCGCCTCGACATCGAGCCCCAGCATCAAGACGCTGAATTCCTCGCCACCCAGGCGCGCCAGAAGATGGCCGCTCCCCTCCAACCGGCGTGCGAGCTTGGCGCCGACGGCCTGCAGAACACGGTCACCGATCTCGTGACCATAGGTATCGTTCAGCTTCTTGAAGTGGTCGATGTCCAGCATGGCGATGCAGCAGGCTTCGCGCCGCTCGAGCCGTCCGGCCACCTGCGCCGGCCCCTCATCGAAGAAGTAGCGGCGGTTGGGAAGCCCCGTCAGATAGTCGCTGAAGGCCGCGACACGCAGCTGTCTGAGCTGCGCCAGCGTCTCGATATTGTGCTGGATCCGGCATTGCAGCTCTTCGACGACGTAAGGTCGGTAGACGAAATCATTCGCACCGCCCTTGAGGAAGCTCGCAGACAGCAGCCGGTCAGCCGAAGAGGAGATGCCGATGATGCGAAGGCGATCGCTGTTGTGCTCGCGACGGATCCGCCGCGTCAGTTCGTAACCGTCCATATCGGGCATGTGGTAGTCGGTGATGACGAGCTCGATATGCGGCTGACGCGCCAGGATATCCAGAGCCTGATAGCCGGTTGCCGCTTCGTAGACCTGGAATTTCTGGACCCGCAGCAGATCGGCCAGCATCGACCGGGCCGACGGCACATCGTCGACCACGAGCACGCCGACATCCCGATTGCCGAGCAGCCGCAAGACGGAGGACACCACCATATCGATGGCGTTCTCGTTGTTCTTCACATGGTAATCGGCAACGCCCTTCTGGAGCAGCCGGTCCCGCAGATCGCGATTGAAATCCGCCGTGAAGACGACAGCCGGGATGCCCTCGGCGATGACGGCATCGAGCACCTCGCCATCGGACGCGCCTGGCAGGTTGAGATCGACAACGGCCACATCGAAGGGGTCACCTCGGCGGATGATGTCCCGGAAGACATCGGCGGAGGCGCATTGCGTGACCTGGCAGAAGAAATCCTTCTCGAGCCGGTGTCGCATGAGCGAGGAAACCGACCGGGAGTCCTCGATGATGAGAATGCGGCCCTGTTCGGCACGTTTTGCACTCAGCGCCCCCTGGCGCGCATACATCTGCTCTGAAAAATACATAAAATACCCACCACCTCGCGAGGTCGCTTGAAAAGCGACCTCCTCCCAATGGCAGGACATTAGCGACCTTGGTTATAAGTCGCACCTATTTTTTGCGGGCTTGCGCAGCTTTGATTTGTACCAGTGTGTCCAGGTTCTGGTTGACGCGGCAATAAAACTCTTCGTCGATGAACGGACGCAGCATGAAATCGTTGCCGCCGACCTTCAGGAAGCGCGCGGAGAGGAGGCGATTCGTGGATGACGAGACCCCGATGATTCGCAGTTCGTGGGATCCGCGGACCGAGCGGATGCGTCGCGTGAGCTCGAAGCCGTCGATGTCGGGCATGTTGTAGTCGGTGACCACGAGGCCGATGTCCGGATTGGCCTTCAGGATCTCGATGGCCTTGGCGCCGCTTTCGGCGAGGCTGACCCGGAAGTTGTAGCGGCGCAGGCGGCTCGACAGCAGCGCACGCGCGGTCGGGCTGTCATCGACGATCAGAACGTGGTGACGATGGTTGGTGAGAAAGCGGTAGACCGATTCGGCCAGCATCTCGACGGCAAAGACATTGTCCTTGAGGATGTAGTCGACGATGTCCTTGGCGAGCAGCTTTTCGCGCATCTCGTCCTGAAACGTCCCGGTGAAGACGATCGTCGGAATGTTGCAATCGATCAGATATTCGAGCGCTTCGCCGCTTTCCGCACCCGGCAGGTTGATGTTCGAGATTGCCAGCACCACCGGCTCCTGCGACAGCTCGTTCGCCATCTGCAGATCCTCGAAGGTCCGGCAAATCTCGACGTCGACGCCCATCAGCTCCTTCAGGCGCTGACTGATCATCTGCGTGAAGACGTTGGAGTCTTCACCGAGGATGATCCGGATATCGGGAAAGGTCTCTCCCGAATATTGCATTCCAGAAACGCCGAGAACTGCCATGGCTAGCCTTTGTGTGTCTTGTTTATGGACAACACAACTATCTGAAGCCATTTGCGGAACCGTTAACTGCGGCCTCTCGGCGGCAGCAAGGACGGTTCATAGTTAAGCATTTCAGAATATCGAGTTACAACGGTCTGCACCTGCAAGACCGGCACTATTTGATCGTCGCGACGCCGTCCTTGATTTCCACGGTCTCGCCACCGGCCAGACCGATACGATCGCCGTTCGGCAGCGTCAGAAAGCAACCCGACGAGCAGATCACGTCCGACCCGCCGGCATCGAGCGAGATCTCGACCTTGTTGCCGTCTTCGACCACGACGATCACCACCGAAGACGATCCGATATTGACGACGGAGGCCGCAAAAGCGGGACCGGCGACCAGCGCACCCGCGAGCACCGCGACCAGTTTTGCATAGAACTGCTTCATGCCGACAGCGAAGCCTGAGGCTTCGTCCTCTCAACCGCGGTCGGTCGATCCCGATCGCTCCTGCCCTTCTTGTGCCGCATTGCGCCTGAATGGCGGCTGAATGCAGCGTTCATGGCAAGAGTTTGTCATCATCCGTGTCCGGTGACAATTCCTCGGTCGGATCCGATCGCTTCTGCACCTCACGGGCCCGGCGCCGAACCAGCGCCTGGCGATCGTGATCCTGGACATGCAGCATGACGTCCTGATGCGGATACGGCATGACAATCCCGCGCGCCCGGAAGCGGCTCAGGATCTCCATGCGCACCTCGTTTCTGACCTTCAATCCATCGCCGATATCGGCGAGATGGAAACGCAGCTCGAAATCGAGCGATGACGCGCCGAACCGCAGAAACTCCACATGCGGTTCCGGATTGCGCATGATGTCGGTCCGTTCGTTCACGACCTCCAGCAGGACGTCCATCACCTCCTGCGGATCGGTGTCGTAGGCGACGCTGACCGGCACCTCCGAGCGCTGCATGCGATTGCGATGCGTCCAGTTGCCCAGTGGCGAGTTGATGAGCTCCGAGTTCGGCACGATGATCGATTGGCGGCGGAAAGTCTCGATCTCTGTCGCGCGGACAGAGATGCGCTTCACGATGCCTTCGTTGACGCCGGTGATGACATGATCGCCCACCTTGAACGGCCGCTCGACGAGAAGGATGAGGCCCGAGACGAAGTTGGACACGATGTTCTGGAGACCAAAACCGATACCGAGGGAGAGCGCACCGGCGACCAGCGCCAGGCTGGAGAGATCGATGCCGGCAGCGGAGATGCCGATGATGCCGGCAATCCCGGTCCCGAGATAACCCACGCCGGTCTTGATCGAGTTGCGCACACCGCCATCGACATGGCTGCGGGCCATGACATTGCCGTCGAGCCACTTCTGGAACCAGCGCGTGACCACAAGCCCCCCGGCAAACAGCAGGATGCCGCCGAGGATGCCGAAGATGGAGATCCGGATCGTGCCGATATTGATCTCGGTGAAGAGATTGAACAGCCAGAGCTGCAGATCGCGCGGCTGGAAGCCCCAGGACATCAGGATCAGCGGAAGGCCTGTCGCGAGCGCAAAGATGTAGATGAACAGCCCGGCCGCGATCCCGCTTTGGTCCAGCCCCACGGCCGACAAGCGGAAGCGCCGACCGATGAAGCGACCCACACGGGTCTCGCCAAACTGATTGGGCGCCGAGATCGCCTTGCCGGACAGGATGCCGATATACATGGTCGCAAAGACTGCGCCCGTGAGCACGATCTGCGTCGCGAGGAATCGAGCAAGCCCCACATAGCCGATGGCGGCAGCAAGGATCAGGACTGCACCGACGATCCTCAGCGTGATCGCAATTGCCCGCGGCCAAGGCCGTCCCCGCTGGGCCGGGTTTCCATTCTCCGCCAGCACCGGACGCAGGAAGGAGACCAGGAAGAGCAGCAGTCCGACGATCACCGAGGACGCGAAACTCTTCATGACGGTCAGCACGACCGGTGAACTGTAGGTCTCGCTAACGACGGACAAGACGTAGTCCAGACCATTGATCAGCGCCATCAGGAAGATGGCGATGCTGATGTCGCGGGCGCCCTTGTTCGAGAGCCGGACCAGTCGCCAGTTCGGGGCGGCTGGCGCCATCACGGCACGGGAGATGGCGGTGACGAAGAAGACCAACCCGATCAGCCCGAAGACGGACGCAACGATCGGCGCGATGTCGGGTCTCAGCACATTGAAGGTGTCGAGCAGGAAATACGTAGAGGCGAGGAAGAAGCTGAGCGCCAGCGACGGCAGGATCGTGGAGAAGAAGGCAACGGAAAACCGGCTGAGATAAGACGGGTTTTCGATCGTCGGATCACGGCGGTTGATGCGCCCGAAGAGCCGGTATTCCGCAAACAGGATGAGCGAGGCCAGCACCATCGACAGCACGACGGCGATCGCGAGCGGCAGCGCCTTGAACTTGAAGACGAAGGTCAGCCAGCTCATGATGCTCCGCTGCACCCGGTCCGCATCCGCTGCAAAGGACTGCAAGGCCTCGTCCAGAACACTGCGATTGATCTCGGTATGCTCGAACAGGCGGCTCGTGAATAGCGCGCGCCGCGTATCGGATATGCGATCGGAAAGCGCCTTGGCGTCGATGGAGAGGTCCTCGGCCTGCCCTGTCAGCGCGTTGACCTCGGCCCTTGCCGCATTGAGCCGCGCACGCTCTTCCGCCACGCTCGCGCTCTCCGGTGGCTGCCCTTCCGCGGGTGGCTCGCCCAGTTCGGTCAGGCGGGCCTGGATGTCGTCGATCCGCGGACGCAGATCGACGGTGGTCGCAAGCGCTTCCCGCACCATGGCGTCGGACTTGACCTTCAGATCGGCGAGAAGCCCGTCGTCCTGAAGGTTCTTCTCGACCTGATCACGAAGGGCAGCGAGACGGGCGCGCGCCTCCTCGATCCGGCGCTCGACGGCGACGATCGTCTCATCCCGGGCGGGCGCTGCTGCGGGCTGGGGTGCGGCAGTTGTCGACGCGGGCTGGGGTGCGGCGGTTGCAGGCGC
>DAMDHD010000020.1:0-73911 GCA_032102365.1 Allorhizobium sp. CTOTU50464
GAGCCGTTCCGAGATAGTTTCTATCGGGCGATGGCGGTGCTGGTCGCCGCCAGCCCCTGCGCGCTCGCCATCGCTACGCCGAGCGCGGTCCTTTCGGGCGTCGCCCGCGCGGCGCGTGGCGGCGTGCTGGTCAAGGGCGGCGGGCCGCTGGAAAATCTCGGCTCGCTGACGGCGATCGCCTTCGACAAGACCGGGACGCTGACGGAAGGCAAGCCCCGCATCACCGATATCGTCACCGCCGAGGGCGTCTCCGAACAGGAATTGCTTAAGGTTGCGATCGCCGTGGAGAGCTTGAGCGACCATCCGCTGGCTGAGGCGATCGTGCGTGACGGCAGGGAGAAGTTTGACCGACAAGCAGTCGCCGAGGCGTCCGATCTCAAGAGCCTTACAGGCAAGGGTGTGACGGCGACGCTCGACGGGCAGACAGTGTGGATCGGCAAGGCCGAAATGTTCGGCTCCGACGGCATCCCGGCTCTGGGCGCTGCTATGACCGAGGCGATCGCGCAGCTCAGAGACGGCGGCCGTACGACCATGGTGGTTCGCCAGGGAGATCGCGATCTCGGCGCGATCGGGCTGATGGACACGCCCCGCGCGGCCGCACGCAATGCGCTACGGAAGCTGCACGAGATCGGCATCACGCGCATGATCATGATTTCGGGCGACAACCAGAAGGTCGCCGACGCGATCGCCAAGGATGTCGGACTCGATGAAGCCTGGGGCGATCTGATGCCCGAGGACAAGGTGGAAGCGATCAAGAAGCTGCGCTCCGAAGGCAAGGTCGCCATGGTTGGAGATGGCGTCAACGATGCGCCGGCGATGGCGAGCGCGACGGTCGGCATCGCCATGGGCGCTGCCGGGTCTGACGTGGCCCTGGAGACAGCCGATGTCGCGCTGATGGCCGACGACCTGGCGCACCTGCCCTTCGCCGTTGGGCTCAGCCGCCGGACCCGCTCGATCATCCTCCAGAACGTGGTGGTCAGCCTCGGCATCGTCGCCGTGCTCGTGCCTGCGACGATCTTCGGTTTGAGCATTGGAGCTGCGGTTGCGGTCCATGAAGGCTCGACCCTGCTCGTAGTCTTCAATGCCTTGCGCCTGCTTGCCTACCGCGATCCCTATCGGGCGGCAGCGTAGATTCGGTGTCGTGGCGCATTCTGGGGCTCCGTGGGCATTTCTGCAATAATACCCGCTAAGGGAAATCGAAGTTGTTTGGATTGAAACGGTTAGCGCGGATCGGCCTGAACCGTTCGAGGGGTCGGTCAATTTCGTTCCAGAGATAGTCGCCGGTGAGTGCGATATGCGCCCAGGGAAGCGGTGCGACCTGGGAGAGCAGCTCGGTGGGAATATCGATGCCCTGGGCGCGGACATAATCGACAGCGCGGCTGAGATAGACGGTGTTCCACAGGATAATGGCGTTGACGACGAGGTTGAGACCTGACGCCCGATAGGCCATGGTTTCCGCCACGCGGTTGCGCAGCTCGCCAAGCTGGTAGAGGAAGACCGCCCGGGCAAGGGCGTGACGGCTTTCACCCTTGTTGAGGATGGCATGCGATCTGCGCCGGAGCTTGGTGTCGAGCAACCAGTCGCAGATGAAGATCGAGCGTTCAATCCGGCCCATTTCGCGTAGCGCCTGATTGAGCCGGTTTTGCCGAGGCGATGCGGCAAGCTTCTTGAGGATGACGGACGGCGTCACGAGGCCCGCGCCAATCGAGGCCTTCAGCCGCAAGACCTCATCCCAGTGCTGCTCGATGACATCCATGTTGACGGTTCCCGAGATCAGCGCCCCGAGCGGCTCGTACGCCGGGTCTGGATCGATGACGAAGAGTCTGCGATTGCCGAGATTGCGGATACGAGGAATGAGCCTATAGCCGAAGCCGTGGAACATAGCGAATGTCGTTTCGGTCGCGCCGGCGGTATCGGTTGCATGCTCATGGATTTCGACCGAGCTCTCGTTGTGAAGGAGGCCGTCGAGCACGTAGGGCGCTTCGCTCTCGGACGCCTGGATCATCCTGGAGAAAAAGGAGGCGAAACGATTGGACAGGAAGCCATAGACCGAAGCACCTGGTCTTTTGCCGTATTTTGCATTGTATTCGAGGCTGGCTTCACCGCGCCCGCCTGCCGGAAAGAACTGCCCGTCCGAGGAGGAGATATGACCGTCGCCCCAGACCTCGGCGAACGGATGGGCTTGCTGCGCATCGACCAGCACGGCAGTCGCCGTGGCGTAGGTTTCTGATCGTAGATGCCGATCCACCATTAGCATCATCTGGTGGATTGTGACGCCGCGTGAGCTTTCCGCCATGCGTTCAGCACCGGCATTGGTGGCGTCGGCAAGGATAGCGGCCATCAGTGCTGCCTCATCGTTCGCCGTCTCGCCGGTGCGATAGTGTGTGAAGCTGTCAAGGAACCTGGTCCAGCTGTGGACCTCAGCAAGCAGGCTGGTGATTCTGATCCGGGGCACGAGGACATAAAGACGCCGGCTGAGCGCGACGATCCTGTCACGCTCCTCCTCGCGGATCGGGGAGACCGACAAACCCTTGTCGGAAATAGCCGCATCCGGAATGGCGTTGGCGGCCGCCGCCCTTGCCAGCTCTTTGAGTTTCGCGTCGAGCGTGGCGGTGCGTTCGGCTCGCCATTCGGCAAAGCTGTCAGGGATGGCAAGCCCGAGCCGGCCTTCGGCGCGCATCAGGGCAAAGATCGGTCGAGGCAGAAGATAATCCTCGAAACTGCGCCATGCTCGGCTGCCATCAACCCATATGTCGCCGGCCCGCAGGCGCTCCCGCAGGTGAACGAGTACCGCCACTTCCCAGGCCCGCAGGTCGATGGTGACACCGTCCGAGCGCACACGTCGCCGCCACTTGCGGGTCATGAACGCGAACGGCACCTGCGCGGGTAGTTTCCTGCCACTGTAGAGCGCACGCAGATGATCCACTGCCCTCAAAACCGGATCATCGGGACGAAACGACCGGAAAGAGAACGCGCCGAACATGCGCCTGCCCAGCTTTCGCAGCGATTTGTGCCGCTCTATGAGCTCATCGAATTCGTCGCTGCGATCGGGGCGCACGACGGACCTGGCTGCCGCCATGCTGGCGGTCAATCCGTCCCAGCCGAGTGAGACTGCAATTGCGGATGCGAGATCGGTGTTGCTCTCACGGGCGGCCAGAAGCGCCTCGCCAAGCTTGAGATGATCGAGCGCCACCCCATCAAGAATCTCGGCTTCTTTCAGCCGGCGTTCTGTGCGGCTCAGTTCAGCCTTGCGACGGGTGCTGCCGATCAGTTTGCAGAACATGTCGATCGCAAGGTCGGTGATTGCCGCCTGCCTCTCGATGACGAACGCCGTCAGCGTGGCGTAGCGGCGATCGGATGTAAGGCGTCGTATCTCACGGGCATGCAGAATGCGGGCGTCCCGGGCGATGATGCCATAGCGGTTGGCATGGATCGTTTTACGTCGCTCACCAGAAATCGCCGCCGAACGCAGAACCTCAAGCCGGGCAATCAGGCCCTTGAGGTTTTTCAGTTTCGTCCCCTCCGGCGCTTCCGCAATCCAGCCGAGATGGCTCCGATCGCCGGACCGATCGATGAGAAGCTGATCAAGCGCCTCGATGGACGGTTGCTCCATGCCCCGGATCAAGCCGCGATAAGCCTGTCGTCGCGCTGCCGCCCGGCCCGCCATCGCCAGACGTATCAGCAGTTCCGGCACAGGAACGAGCAGCTTCCTCTCCTTCAGGGCTTCGATCACGGCCTTGGTGATCGGCTCGCCTTGTTCGGTCGCGGCGGCCTCGCGTGCCGCCGCGGTGATCAGGGATCGATAATCGCTCGCCCGGACGGGCTGGAGATCCAGTGCGACGACAATCTCCCGCGTATGTTCTCGACGGGTTTCCTCCCGCTGGGCATAGAGTGCGAACACCGCTGCGTCGATGCCCAGCTGGTCGGCGACAACGGAGACGATTGCCTGAGGCGGAACTTCCCCAGCGCGGAGCGGACGACCGAGATCACGCACCAGGGCGAGTTGGATGGCAAAACCCAGACGATTATGCGATCGGCGATGCGCCCTGGCGAAAGCGATGTCCTCAGCGGACAGCGCATAGCGCGCGAGGGCCTCTTCATAAACATCGGGTGGGTCGAACAGAACGGTGCGCGACTGCGCGTCGAGGAAGGCCATCGGTCACACCCGCTCTCAAACTGGGGGAGCAGGCTCATCTTCTTTGCCCGGTCCGGTCCATCCGGTTCGCCGCAATGTGTCGATGAGAGTCGAGCGCGGCACCTTGAATGTCCGACACACCGACGCCTTGCTGGCGCCGGCTTCCAGCGCCGCCAGAATTTGTTCAACCTTTTCGGTGTCGATCGTCGGTGGCCTGCCGCCCTTGCGACCGCGCCGGCGGGCCGCCGCCAGACCAGCGTTGACCCGCTCCGTGATCAGCACTCTCTCGTATTCGGCAAGCGTGCCAAACAGGTTGAACAGGAATGCGCCGTGCGAATTCGTCGTGTCGATCGCTTCCGTCAAAGAGCGGAAGGCGACCCCGCGTATCTTCAGATCCTCAACGATTCGGATCAGGTGGGAGAGTGACCGGCCCAGACGGTCGAGCTTCCAAACGACCAGCACGTCACCTTCGCACAATTCTGCAAGGCAAGCCTTCAGTCCCGGCCGATCGTCGCGCGCGCCCGAAGCGCGATCCTGATGCAGGTGACGCTGATCGACCCCGGCCGCGAGCAGGGCATCGCGCTGCAGGGCAACCGACTGCCGCTCATCACCGCTCGATACCCGCATGTAACCGATCAACATGCACGACAAACCTCAAATTCCGAGTTGCCGCACAGTCTCACATTCCGACAGGGTTTGTCGCGCAAATAATTGCCCGGTCACCCCGTCGATTTCGATGCGCCGAGCCGCTACGCGGAAATCATCTGTTTTCCGTCACACCAAAATTCTCTTAGCGGGTATTATTGCAGAGATTCCCACGGAGCCCCATCACCGACGTTCTGGCTTTGGGAAGGACACGACCTTGCCGTCGTCGGACTGGATCTGACCCGCGGTATCGAGCACGTGAACGCCGGTGGGTTTTAGCAGGGTCGGCGATACATTCCATTGACGGTTATCATCGGCATGCACCGTCACCGTCTTCTTGTTGCGGCGGATGACGACACCACGAACCAGAACACCGCCAGGGCCTGCAAACTCCACGCCGCTTCCGACCCTGATTTCTTGAAGGGCCGCGGTGGTTCGCTGGTGATGCAAATACTGCAGACGCTCGACGATGTGCGCGTTGAGTTCAATGAGGGTTGCCTCGTCCAGGCTGTCGATATCGATCTGCCGCATTTGCTCCGCCCCACTCCCCTGTTGACCGTCAATATCACCATGCCAATCGCCAATTCGGCAGACAACCAGATGCCGACGGATCGACTTGTTTTCGCGCAGTGCCACCGGATTAGCCCCGCTTACTCGAAGCAGGCTCTGGATGGGCGATCTGGCAAGATCGTAAGACATTGAATTTATGGTAAATGATTCGTTAAGCGAAAGCTATATGTCACTTACAGTTCCGTACATGATATAGATGAGCTCGAGGTCCCTGACCCCCGATAAGTAACCCTTATCGCACTTGATATGGTCAACATATTGACCATCTCTGCCTCCTGCTGTACCTTGATTGGAAATCGCCACGAGCCATGCGAAGAGGAGCCGCACCGTGACCCAGATCGTGAAGGTCGCCGAAGCCAAGACCCATCTGTCCGAATTGTTGGTGCGCGTTGAAGCCGGCGAGAATTTCATCATTGCTCGCGGCAACGATCCCATAGCGCGCCTGGTGGCAGTGAACGAGCGACGTCAGCGCCTTTCAGCGATTGAGGCCATGCGCGCATTCCGCGCCAAGAGCAGCCCCGTAACACAGGATGAGATCCAAGCCTGGAAACAGGACGGACGTCGCTGATGCCCTTCGTGGTTGATGCGTCTGTTGTCGGAGCCTGGTATCTTCCAGATGAAGAGAACACGCTGGCGGACGAGACACTGGCGCGCTTGGCAGACGACGATGCGTTCGCACCGGATCTCCTCATCCATGAAATCCGCAGCATTCTCTTGAGCGCCGAACGTCGAGGCCGCATCTCCAGCGATTTGATTTATTCAGGTCTGGCAAGGCTGCGAGCCTTGCCGTTGCAGTTATCCGGGCCCGGTGACGACTCCGAGGTTGTCCGTCTGTCGCGGGAGTATCAGCTAAGCGCCTACGACGCCGCATATCTCGCCTTGGCTGTCCTCGAACAGCTCGAGCTTGCCACACTCGATCGTAAGTTGGCGGCAGCAGCTCGAAAAGAGAGTGTGAAGGTGCTTGGACCTCTGGCCTATGGAGACTAAACGGCCAATCCAGACTGCAGTGGATCGGCGCTTGGACGAGCTCGATACCATTGCGTCCGTCTTGCCGATGGAGCGGCGTGACGAACTCGCCGAGCTGCTGACGGATCAGGATGTCGAGACGCTGCGCCATCTGGTCAACCAGGGAATGGGAGAAAATACCCTTCGGGCCCTGACGTCAGATCTTGCCTATCTGCAGGCCTGGTCGCTTGCTGCGACAGGCCGCTCCCTCTCTTGGCCGGCACCCGAAGCCCTGCTTCTGAAGTTTGTTGCGCACCATCTCTGGGATGCGGAAAAGCGCATTCAGGATCCGGATCACGGCATGCCAGCTGACGTCGAGCAGAAGCTCCGCATTCAAGGATTGCTACGATCGCCCGGCCCGCATGCGCCTGACACCGTGCGTCGGCGTCTTGCCACCTGGTCGACGCTGACGAAATGGCGCGGCCTCGATGGCTTTTTCGGTTCTCCTGCTCTCAAATCTGCACTCCGACTGGCCGTTCGTGCGACTCCGAGGCCAAGGAAGCGGAAAAGCGCTAAGGCCGTTACCGGGGACATTCTGGCAAGACTGCTTGCCACCTGCTCGACGGCAAGCCTGCGTGATCTCAGAGACCGTGCGATCCTGATGGTTGCCTTTGGCTCTGGCGGCCGTCGCCGCAGTGAAATTGCGGGCCTCAGGGTCGAGCAACTGCAGCCGGAAGAACCGATCCAGATCGACGGTGCCCCTCACCTACCTTCCCTTTCCATTCATCTTGGGCGCACGAAGACCAGCGGCGCCGACAATGATGAAGTTGTCTACCTTAGCGGGCGACCTGTCGATGCGCTGAACGCGTGGCTTGCGGTTGCAAAAATCGACACGGGCAGTGTCTTCAGGGCCATTGACAGGTGGGGAAATGTTTCGCGCCGTCCGATGGACCCGAAAGCCGTCAACGATATAGTCAAGCAGCGCGCCGAAATGGCTGGGTTAGATCCAGGGGAGTTTTCGGCCCACGGGCTGCGATCCGGCTACCTGACAGAAGCCGCCAATCGTGGCATCCCTCTTCCCGAAGCGATGGAGCAGTCGCGGCATCGATCCGTTCAGCAGGCATCACGCTACTACAACAGTGCCCAGCGTCGCAGCGGCCGCGCTGCTCGGTTGATGGACTAGCCAAGGGATAAGGGAGCGTAGATGAGTGAACTGCAAAACCGCATCGTCGAACGATGGCTGCACTCGGCCGTTCACAACAGACGAACCTCTCCTCGGAAAAACGGGACATGGTCATGAGGGCAGCGATCAGCCTGTTCCACGCCGCCGGCGGCACTGCCGACGATTTGAAGGGAATTGTCCTCCAAGCCGATGATCGCAAACGCCGAGATATTGCAGATGCCGTTGCCCAAATGGTCGTTGCAACTGCTGCGGTCAGTCACGCATCCGACCTTGACCTAGTTCAGGCGGCCTATAACTGGATTGACAAAAGGAGGTCTCGCTCTCCGGCTAGGCAGATCGACTTCCGTAAATCTTTCTGTTCCGTCTCTTTAGCGGTGTTCGGGAATGCAGACTACATGGGAGCGTTGGTGCAGCGATGCGATTCCCGTTTCCGATCACCCACGGCCCTGGCTGCAGCCATGGCAGCTGTCGATCGACACTCCCATCTATGCTGCCGGCCGCCGGAAAGCTCTTGTCGATGTTTCCGCAGGTGAAGCTGGATGTCGAATGGGGCTGTGATCTGCTCGACTGGCAATCGAGACCCCCCCGAAGATGCCGGTGTCTCGCGACAGGATCGACGGAAAAGTTCGTTTCTTTCGCTGCCTAGAACCCTACCGTTGACTTTGTAGACAGGGAAGAGCCTCATGGGCCGGTGCGGAACTCTGCGTTTGGTTAGTCCCACAAGCGCGCATTGATCTCATTCAAGCAGCCGCTTCTCGGCTCAATGATCGGCCCAGCTCGTCCGCCGACATCGGCTTTCCGACCAGTTATCCCTGCAACTGCTGACATCCAGCGGAACGCAGCAGGCTGGCCTGGGTCGAAGTCTCGACACCTTCCGCGGTCACTGGAATCTCTAACGCCGCAGCAAGTGCAATGGTTGCTTCAAGCACGCCGCTTCCCTGGTGACTACCGCCGGAGGCCCATACAAGGGACCGGTCGATTTTCATTCTTTCAAATCCAAACTGCCGCAGCGCGCCAATGGACGCATAACCGCAACCAAAGTCATCGAGGGCAAACTTGATCCCGACTTCACGCAGCCTGTCCATGGCCCGGCGCGAGAGATCAGGATTTGACATCAAAACCCCTTCGGTGATTTCAAGTGTCAGCCGGTTGGCATCGAAATTTTCTCGCTCGAGCAGATCGATGACCTGCGTTGGGAAGAGTGGATTGCACAGTTGGATATGCGACAGATTAACGGAGAGCTCCAGGCTCTCCCATGCCTTGGCTGTCGTAACGGATTGCTCGAGCATCGAAAGTCCGAGTGCGTCTATCAGCCCTGCTCGCTCGGCCAGCGGAATGAACACCTCCGGACTGACAAAGCCTGCCGGGGTTTGCCACCTTGCCAGCGCCTCAACACCGCAAATCAGTCCATTGCTTGCCGATACGAGCGGCTGGAAAACAGGCCGGATTGCGCCATTTTTGATGGCCGCGCGAAGCTGCCCTTCAAGGCTGCTCAGCCGATCACGCTCTTCGTCCAGGGAACGCGAATATTCGATCGCTTTTCCGCGCCCACTTTCCTTCGCTTGGTAAAGCGACATGTCCGCCCGCCGGAGAAGCTCCAGCGCATCCACCTTGTCATCAGCAAAGACGAAGCCGACGCTTGCGCCGATCTCGATAATGCGGCCTCCGATATCGAAAGGTTTGCCCAATTCTGAGATCAACTCTTCGCTGAAGAGCAGTGCGTCACCTTCCCCTGACTTGACAATGGCGAACTCGTCGCCGCCAAGACGGGCAACCCTTGCATGTTCATCGCAGATCCCCAGGAGACGCTGGGCAACAAGCTTGATCAATTCGTCGCCGATGGCATGTCCCCAGGCATCATTCACCTGTTTGAAGCCATCGAGATCAATGAGATGGAGCGAGGAAGGAGGGGTCTTTTCCCTGTCTCGCCCTTTGAGAAGGTCAAGCAGACCCGCCCGATTGAGCAGACCGCTTAACCGGTCATGGGTCGCATTCCACTTTTCTCGGGCAGCCAGTCGGCGCAGGCGCGCGGCTTCGAGGCTGCCGGCAGCCAAGATCCCGATGAGGAACAAGGTGAAGACCAGAAGTGCAGTGGAGAGATATGCACTCACCTGCTGGAATACCCGCGTACCCGGCAACTCCCTTGGCCATTGCAGATGCGCCACTGTCTCACCGGTGATCCGTGTGATCGGCAGGTGAAGCAGATCGGGCTCAGCGCGCGCCAAGGTCAAGGAAAGGTCAGGCAGCTGATACTCGTTTGAGATGCCGGCAACGACCTCCGGCGTCACGAGCTTGAAGAATGTCAAGATATTGAAGGCAGTGGCGTCCACTGTCTCGGCATAGGGCTGAATTGCCAGAGACCCGACGAGAAGTAGCTTGTTGTCCACTGCCTGGAACGCCAAAACGGGATCGGCACCGAACTGGTTGGCGCGTCGGATCTGTTCAGCAAAATCCGAGCCAAGGACTGAAAACGGATCGAAGGAGACGCCCTACCAGTGAGCCGAGATGACCGTTCCGTCCCGAGCCGTGACGACAGCGCCGTCATAGAGTTCATAATCCTCGCTGGTCTTGCCCCAGTTTTCAAAGGCCCAGCTTGCGGCGTCAGCGCCATCCATTGCCGAATAAGCATCGTCCCAAACCGCATTGTCGCGGACCGTCGCAGCCAGCCGCTGTTTCATCGACAATAGGGCGACCTCGGCTGCCTTTGTTGCACGTTGGTCGTCCATGGCATCCGCAGAGCGCCGCATCTCGAGAATGGAATGGGTTACCAATGCTGAAAGGACTGTCGCGATGAGCACGAATAAGGCAGTGACGGTTCCGATCTGCCAGTTCGAGTGATAGCTGCTGAATCGACGCAAAAAACGATACATAATATGATCTCACTGCTTAAACGGCCTCTCAGGACCAGCAGACGACCTCATGTCTCACCAAAAAGCGCTGCCTCACCATTTAAACAATGAGTAATGTCCGATATGCGAAGAAATCTGGTTAACAGCACGTCACTTTCCTCATAGTTGTGAAAAACGGCGAAACCAGCCAACGCTTTGCCAAAGGCGCTCTAAAACCCCTGGGTTAAACGACCTCGCAGCCAGTCTTCTGACCATTCTGGGTCTGGGAAGGGTAAGCCAGGTAAGTCCTGTCCGATCATCGTCGCTCTTCTGCTGAGCCATTGTAAACTGCAGTACTACGTAAACCCTCAATGAGAGCGTCTGACGGAAGGGTAACCTCACCAAGTCTAAGCTCCGGCCGCCCCGGCTACGCTTTCATTCCTGTCGCTCTTGCCCGCAGCCTCCGCTAACTCGACCCAGACTGGCGCATGATCACTGGTGTGCGGCCAGCCGCGGACGTGACGGTCCACTTTTGCTCTCACAAGGCTGTCTGCAAGATCAGCGCTCACCAGAACATGATCGAGACGAAGGCCAGCGTCGCGCCCGAAGGCGTTGTGGAAATAATCGAAGAATGTGTAGATCCGCTCGTTCGGATGAAGTCTGCGGATTGCATCTGTCCATCCCTGTGCGATGAGCCTCTCGAATGCCTCGCGGACATCCGCATGAAACAAGGCGTCATCGCGCCAGCGATCCGGCTTGTAGACGTCAAGATCGGTCGGAATGACGTTGAAGTCCCCCGCCAGGATAACGGGCACGCCAAGTTCTAGCAGATCCGCAGCATAGGCATTAAGGCGGCTCAACCAGCGCAGCTTGTAGTCGAATTTCGGGCCGGGCCGAGGATTGCCGTTTGGCAGGTAAAGGCCGCCGAGGACAATACCATCGACGACCGCCTCGATGTAACGGCTCTGGTCGTCTTCGGGATCGCCAGGCAGGCCTTTCCTGGTCAAAAGCGGCTTTCTGCCTCGCGCAAGAATGGCCACACCATTCCAGGATTTTTGCCCGTGCCAGACCGAGCCGTAGCCGGCGGCCTCCAATTGCTTTGCCGGGAATTTGTTGTCCGGCGCCTTTAACTCCTGAAGCACAACGGCGTCCGGCCTGGCTTCCCCCAACCATTGAAGGAGGACATCAAGCCTGCCGTTCACTCCATTGACGTTGTAGGTCGCGATCTTCACTTGGACTTGTGATCGCCTTTGTCTCCCTGACCGGGCTTTGCGTCATGTTTGGCTTTGTGACGCTTATCGGCAGACAGGGATCGTCCCACGTCAACGGATTCCTTGAACTGCCCCTGTTCGTTGCGGCGGACATAACGCTTATCGGTTCCCGTATCGATCAACTCGCGCTTGCTCATCAAACACTCCATCTGTTGCAATCCAAGAGATAACTCTCGATCGCGCAAAAAGATGCATCGATCTCAGTCTCTTAGTCCGCCCTGCTGCTAACAAGCCTTGGTCGAGCACACGAGCGCGCCAACATGAGTCGGCGGTTGATGGGGGTCGGGGCGCCTCCCCTTTCAGACGCCGAACTTGCGCTGAAGAAACTGAAGCGCCTTGGCTGCACCGCTCATGGAAATCGTATGCCCGACCTCAGGCTCGATGACGAGCTCGACCTCAAAGCCGAAAGATCGCAGCTCCTCGGCAGCCGCTTTCGAGGCAATGGGCGGGATCGTCCGATCATTCTTCCCGTGCACCAGGAGCACTGGCGGACGATCTCCTTCCTGGCGCACCGGCTTGATGGGCAAAAGGCCAGAGAAAGCAATCACGGCCCCGATCCTCCAACGCCCAGAGGCCACCGCATCAAGAGCAATGATGGCGCCTTGCGACACACCGACAAAAACCACCCGATCAGGATCGCTGGAAAAGCCGGCCCGCGCGATCACCTCCTCGATCTGTCGGTCAAACGCCTCTCGCGCCTGGGCGATCCGGCCGGGATCGAGCTGGAGCCCATCGACCTTGAACCAGAGATGACCACCATGGCCGTTGGTAAAGGGTGCGTTCGGCGTCGCGAAATGCGCGCCGGAAAGCTGCGGCTTCCACGCCGTCGCCAGCGGTTGAAGTTGTGTACCTGAGGCTCCGATGCCGTGCAGGAAGATGACGAGCTGTGATGCAGCCATTGCTGACATTCTTTCGGATAAACAAAAAAGAGGGCGCTCAACCCGTCATGGGGAGCGCCCTCGTCACCCGCGACAGCGAACACGCGACGATCATGTCGTGCAGGCTACCGGCAAGTTGGGTGGTGAGCCGTATATGAGTATTCTCTTTTTGACTTTCAAGTTCACAAAGCGTCCGCCGTGTTTTCCATCCAGGCGCGATGGCGCAACTCGTCTTCATGCGCCTTGGTGAAGAAGGCCTTAGATTTTGGAATGGCATCTTCGTGGCGAGATGCCCGCTCATAGGCTGTGACCGTGTCGTCTTCGTTTGTCTTCATCGCCTTAAGAACGGCCGTATCGCCCATGAGATCGGCAAGTGCTACTTTGCCCGTCGTCAGCATCTGCTTCATGTCGCCTTCGACTGGTGCATCAATCCCGAGCTCACGCGCCATTTCGTTGAGAACCTCGACATGCTGCAGGTGGTCCTGCTTGAATTCCGAGATCTTCGCGCTGAGCGTCTGGTCATCGAGACGCTCGATGCAGCTGTCATAGGCGGCGATCGCGTCATGCTCGAGATAAAGAAGATCCTTGACCAGCTTTTCGATGCTGCCCTCTTTGCCAACCATGGTGACCATGCGTGCTTCTCCTTTGCTGATGGGTCAGCACGTAACCAAAGGTCACGGAGAAGGTTCCGACGGCGCCGGCGATATCAGCTCAACCTCGCTTCACTTTGATGAGCGTCCGCATTGCTCAGTGGAGAGTGAGCAAACTCGACCTCTCCGTATGGCCTCGACGTCGAGACATCTGACCATTCAGCTCAAGGGACGAACAGATCTCCCGGCGCATCCTTCCACTCCGTGAGGGATACTCTCCTCTGTTCGCACGGCCCCAGATCGCCTTAATCCATTCAAGCTGGCGCAAGATTTGCATGGAGCTCCACGAGTTGATTGGGAGACGGCCTTGCCAGAACAAGCGTACCTACTTTGCATCGTGATGGGTCTGAGCTGGAAATCGTTTGGCTTGATGTGGCAGGTCACCGCCTCCAGGTCGCTTGCTGTGCCGGTCAGAGCGACTGTGGGTTCGGCACTTTTCATCACGGCCCTCGGCCAGGCTCTTGTTGTGGCTGATCTCAAGACAAGCCTCTTGATGGTATTGGCAACTGCCACGGTTGCATTGATCGCCGGAAGGCTCACCTCTTCGAGCATCGCCTTGGGCCTTGCCGGCCTTGTCTTTGCCTATGCTCTTCATGGGGCAACGACTTGAGCACCGCAAAGACGAGCACCGAGCTGACCATCCTCGTTGTCGATGAGAACGCGATCCGTGCTTCGATCATCGAAGAGGGACTGAACGAAGCCGGTCACGTCAATGTTCAGGTCGTCCACGAGATGCAAGGGGTGGCACGGCTGATCGAGACGATGGATCCCGATGTGATCATCATCGATATCGAAAACCCCAATCGCGACATGATGGAGCACATGTTCCAGCTCACCCGCTCGATCTCGCGGCCGATTGCGATGTTCGTCGACCGGTCCGACACGGATGCGATCGAAGCAGCAGTCGAGGCGGGTGTATCGGCTTATGTGGTCGACGGGCTCAAGAAAGAGAGGATCAAGCCGATACTCGACATGGCGGTCAGCCGCTTCAATGCGTTCAGCCGATTGCAGCGTGAATTGGCCGAAGCGCGTACGGCACTGGAGGAGCGCAAGGTCATCGAGCGCGCCAAAGGCATCCTCATGAAGATGCGCGGTTTGAGCGAGGAGCAGGCATTTGCCCTGCTCCGTCAGACCGCGATGAACGAAAAGAAGAAGCTGGCCGACATTGCACAAAGCGTTGTTACCGCCGCTGGGCTCTTGATTTGAACGCGGCAAGGATCGGAGAATTCTGGTGAGCGACATGGTCGTTACGAAGTCAGGCGAAAGCGCCATCCATGCGCCTGTAACGGTGCGAGGGAAGGAACAGAGGACGCTCCGGGCAGGCTTCATCCCGCTGATGGATGCATCGATCTTGATTGTGGCGGCCGAACTTGGCTTTGCCGAACAGGAGGGGCTGCGCCTTGAGCTGGTCCGTGACGTCACCTGGGCCAATGTCCGCGATCGGCTTGCCTTCCGCCAGTTCGACATCGCCCACATGCTCTCGCCAATGCCCGTCGCCTCCATGCTTGGGCTCGGCTCCAATCCCTCGCCGACCATCGCACCGTTTTCGCTTGGACGCGGCGGCAATGCCATCACGCTCTCGGTGCGCATCTTCGAGCGGATGAAGGCGTTGACGGGGCTTTGCGATGATGCAGATGCGCTTGCCACTGCAAAAGCGCTCGCGGCCTTGCTCGCGGATATGCGGGCGCGTGGCGAGGCGGTGCCGACGCTTGGCATGACCTACCCCTTTTCCTCGCACAACTATGAATTTCGTTACTGGCTGGCAGCCGGCGGCATCGATCCAGACCGCGACGTCAAGCTCGTCGTCGTGCCGCCACCGCTGACATCGGATGCGCTTGCCGCAGGCGCAATCGACGGCTTCTGCGTCGGCGCCCCTTGGAACATGATCGCCTCGGAGAAAGGAGCGGGCCGCATCGTGGCGGCCAAGCAGGATATCTGGCCGCTGGCGCCTGAGAAGGTGTTGGGCATGCGCCCGGACTGGGCCGATGCCAACGCCGATAGCGTCGCCCGCCTGATCATTGCTCTCGATCGCGCGGCGCGCTGGTGCGACGATGCCGCTCATCATAATGAGCTTGCCGACATCTTGAGCGCGCCCGAATACATCGCAGCGCCGACAAGCATAATTCGTCGCGTCCTGAGCGGGGAATTCAGCCTCGACGCACGTGGCGCAAAACGCGTCGTTCCGGATTATTTCCTCTTCCATCGAGGCGCTGCCAATTACCCACGGCCAGATCAGGCGAGCTGGATCTACAGCCAGATGATCCGCTGGGGTCAGGCCGAATTCAGCGCAGACAGCCTGGCGCGCGCCAAGTCTGCCTTTCGCCCGGATCTTTATCGGGAAGCGCTCGGTCGAGGTGCCGCGCTTCCAGATGAAACCCACGAGAAGGGTGCGGGCGGCTATGGCGGCTTCATGGACGCCAAGCTCTTCGAGCCGGATGATTTGCAAGCCTATGTCGAGCAATTCCCGGTCCGGTCGGACGCCTCCTGGAGGGCCGGAACGTCCGATGCCTGACCTGCTGCAATGCACAAAGGGAAGGCATTTGCCTTCAAGGCGAGGCTTTCAAGCGAGCAGGTCTTGATGGCGGAACCCGAGGGGGTACGAATTGCACCTGCAAAACTACGTATGAATTTCATCCGCTTAGCCAACGCCCGTTAAAACTGGCACGGCGCTTGCTTTTATTCTGATGTCCACGGTCAACGGCGATCGCAGGACGGATGAGCGCCAGGTCGGCGCAGATAACCATCAGACAATGACGTCGCAGGCTTCTTGCTGTCTGGCTCCTCCCGCCAGCACCTCGCAGGAATGCTCGCGGCGTTTTTTTTCGTTTTCGGATCTCCGTCACAAGACAAGAGGGGCAAAAGGCCATGACTAAGATCACCACGCAGAGCATCAGCCGCCGTCAGATCCTCAAACTGAGTTCTGCCGCAGCGCTGGCGAGTGCAGCCCGCCTCGCCTTTCCCTCCGGCGCATTTGCAGCCACAGCCGGTCCTGAAGCTTCAGGCATCAAGCTTGGCTTTATCGCGCTGACCGACGCGGCCCCCCTGATCATCGCCAAGGAAAAAGGCATCTTCGAAAAATACGGCATGCCGGATGTCGAGGTGCTAAAGCAAGCCTCCTGGGGTGCCACGCGCGACAACCTGGTTCTCGGTGGGGAGGCAAACGGCATCGACGGCGCGCATATCCTGACGCCGATGCCTTACCTGATCTCTGCCGGCAAGGTCACCCAGAACAATGTCCCGGTGCCAATGTCCATCATTGCCCGCCTCAACCTCGACAGCCAGGGCATTTCGGTTGCCTCGGAATACGCAGACACCGGCGTGCAGCTCGATGCGTCCAAGTTGAAGGAAGCCTTTGCCGCGAAGAAGGCAGCCGGCAATGAGATCAAGGTCGCCATGACCTTCCCTGGCGGCACCCATGACCTCTGGCTCCGCTACTGGCTGGCTGCTGGCGGTATCGACCCGGACAAGGATGTCTCCACCATTGTCGTGCCGCCACCGCAGATGGTTGCCAATATGAAGGTCGGCAATATGGACGCCTTCTGTGTCGGCGAACCCTGGAACGAGCAGCTCGTAAATCAGGGCATTGGCTTCACCGCCTGCACGACGGGAGAGCTTTGGAAGGGGCATCCTGAAAAGGCGCTTGGCCTGCGCAGCGACTGGATCGAGAAGCATCCCAACGCGACCAAGGCGCTGATGATGGCCGTGATGGAAGCCCAGATCTGGGCCGACAGCATGGACAACAAGGAAGAGATGTCGGCAATCCTTGGCAAGCGGCAATGGTTCAACGTTCCGCCGAAGGATGTGGCCGGGCGTCTTAAGGGCACGATCAACTACGGCAATGGCCGCCTTCTTGAAGATACCGGCCTTCAGATGAAGTTCTGGAGGGACCACGCCTCCTATCCCTTCAAGAGCCATGATGCCTGGTTCCTCACCGAAAACATTCGCTGGGGCATGTTCGCATCCGATACCGACATCAAGGCGCTGGTTGACCAGGTCAATCGCGAGGACATCTGGCGCGCGGCGGCAAAAGACCTGGGCGTGGCTGCCGCCGACATCCCGGCATCGAGCTCACGCGGCCGAGAAACCTTCTTTGACGGCAAGGTCTTCGATCCGGAAAACCCGAAAGCCTATCTCGACAGTCTCGCGATCAAGGCAACAGCCTGATGCTCGACCTGGATGGCCCCGCTTCCAGCTCTCCGATGTTGCGGGGAGACGGGCAGCAGGGGCCATCCGACAGCCGGAAAAGACCGCACCGCTATGCCCGAGAGGAGCACATCATGACAGCAACAGTACGCAAGGCCGAGATCAGGGCAAAGCACCCCGAAGCGCCAGACACATCAGGTATGGCCCTGAACACCGGGCGCTCCACGGTCGTCGCATTTGCGGCGCGCCCCCAGAAAAGCGTCAATATCAGACCCGCCGTCAGCATAGTCCTGCGCAACGCGCTACCGCCACTTCTCGTCCTGCTCGCCCTTCTGGGGCTGTGGGAGATCGCCTGTTCGGGGCCTGGCGCCAATCTGCCACCACCCTCGCAAGTGTGGACCGACGCTTATGATCTCATCGCCTACCCGTTATTCGACTACGGACCACAGGACATCGGGCTTGCCTGGCGGGTGTTGGTCTCGCTCGAGCGTGTGGCGATCGGTTTTGGCCTGGCGGCTGTTGTGGGTGTCTTCCTCGGTGCCGTGGTCGGTCAATCGGTCTGGGCCATGCGCGGCCTTGATCCGATCTTCCAGATCCTGCGCACGGTCCCCCCGCTCGCCTGGCTGCCGCTGTCGCTCGCAGCCTTCCAGGACAGCAACCCCTCAGCCATCTTCGTCATCTTCATCACTGCCATCTGGCCGGTCATCATCAACACGGCTGTCGGCGTGCGCAACATCCCAGACGATTACCGCAACATTGCCCGGGTGTTGCGCCTCAACCCGCTTGAATTCTTCCTGCGCATCATGGTTCCGGCTGCAGCCCCTTACATCTTCACCGGCCTTCGCATCGGCATCGGGCTTTCCTGGCTTGCGATCGTTGCAGCCGAGATGCTGACCGGCGGTGTCGGGATCGGCTTCTTCATCTGGGACGCATGGAATTCCTCCCGTCTCACCGACATCATCGTGGCGCTTGCGTATATCGGCGTGACCGGCTTCGTCCTCGACAAGCTTGTCGCCCTTCTCGGCAGTGTCATCACCCGTGGCACCGCGAAGAACTGAGGAGAGCGAGCATGAACGCCTATCTCAAGATCGACCATATCGACAAAAGCTTCGAACGCGCCGGCACCAAGACTGACGTCTTGAAAGATGTGACGCTCACCATCGACAAGGGCGAGTTCGTCTCGATCATCGGTCATTCCGGCTGCGGCAAGTCCACATTGCTGAACCTCATCGCCGGCCTGACCCGGGTGTCGGCTGGCGCTGTTCTGCTTGAAAATGTCGAGGTGAACGAACCTGGCCCGGAACGCGCCGTCGTCTTCCAGAACCACTCGCTACTCCCCTGGCTGACTGTCTATGAGAACGTCAATCTCGCCGTCTCCAAGGTCTTTTCTGGGAGAAAAACCAAGGCGGAAAAGCATGACTGGGTGATGCGCAATCTCGATCTCGCCCAGATGGCCCATGCCAAGGACAAGCGGCCCGCGGAAATCTCCGGCGGCATGAAGCAACGCGTCGGGATTGCCAGGGCGCTTGCGATGGAACCGAAGATCCTGCTTCTGGATGAGCCCTTCGGCGCCCTTGATGCTCTCACGCGTGCCCATCTGCAGGATGCCGTGATGGAGATCCATTCTCGTCTCGGCAACACCATGATCATGATCACCCATGACGTCGACGAGGCCGTTCTCTTGTCTGACCGGATCGTCATGATGACCAATGGTCCGGCGGCCCATATCGGCGAGGTCCTGGAAGTCCCAATCCCGCGCCCGCGTGACCGGATCTCGCTTGCCGCCGACCGTACCTACCTCAAATCCCGCGAAGCCGTGTTGAAGTTCCTCTACGAACGCCATCGCTTCGTCGAAGCCGCGGAGTGACATCAATGGCTGAAAAACTCGTCATCATCGGGAATGGCATGGCGCCGGGGCGCATGCTGGAGGAATTGTTCGAAAAGGCCCCGGGCCGCTTCGATGTCACGATCTTCAACGCCGAGCCGCGCGTCAATTACGACCGCATCATGCTGTCTCCGGTTCTCTCAGGCGAGAAGGCCTATGAAGACATCGTCATCCACAATGACGACTGGTACGAAGGTCACGGCGTGACCCTCAACAAGGGTGCGAAGGTCACCGAGATCGACCGTCATGCGAAGACGGTCACCTCGGCGAACGGCATTGCGGCCCCTTACGACAAGCTTGTCATCGCCACCGGCTCGCTGCCCTTCATCATCCCGGTGCCCGGCCATCAACTCCCGGGCGTTCTTGCCTATCGGGATCTCGACGACGTCGAGATGATGCTTCAGATCGCCAAGGCCAAAGGGCGCGCCATCGTCATCGGCGCTGGCCTTCTCGGTCTTGAGGCGGCCTATGGGCTGAAGCGTCAGGGCATGGATGTCACCGTGATACACCTGATGCCGACCATCATGGAGCGTCAGCTCGATCCGGCGGCTGCCTATCTCCTGGAAAAGGCGCTGACTGAGCGGGGCATCGAGATTATCACCAAGGCGAATACTAAGCAGATCCTCGGAACGAGCAAGGTCGAGGGCATCGAGCTGGAAGACGGCCGCATCATTGCCGGCGACATGGTGGTCATGGCTGTTGGTATCCGTCCGGCTTCGCAACTGGCCAAGGATGCAGGTCTTGCCGTCAACCGGGGCATCGTCGTCGATGATGGCATGATGACCTCGGACCCGAACATCTTTGCGCTTGGCGAATGCGCCGAACACCGCGGCACCTGTTATGGACTGGTTGCCCCGCTTTATGAGGCAGCCCGCGTTCTTGCCGATCGGTTGACCGGCGGCCAGGCCGCGTATCATGGCTCCGTCGTCAACACGAAGCTCAAGGTCACCGGCATCAATCTCTTTTCCGCCGGCGACTTTGCCGAAGCGCCGGATCGCGAGGAGATCGTGTTGCGCGATGCGAGCGCTGGCATCTACAAGCGCCTGGTGCTGAAGGACAACAAGATCCTCGGCGCAGTGCTCTATGGCGAAACCGCGGATGGTTCCTGGTTCTTCGACCTGATGAAGCGCGGAACCGACATCTCTCAGATGCGCGATACCCTCATTTTCGGCCAGTCATTTCAGGGCGGCACTCCGCTGGACCCTATGGCGGCCGTTGCAGCCTTGCCAGATGATGCGGAAATCTGTGGCTGCAACGGCGTGTGCAAGGGCAAGATCGCTTCTGCGATTACGGCCAAGGGACTGACGACGCTCGACGGTGTGCGCGCCCATACCAAGGCATCCGCCTCCTGCGGCAATTGTACGGGTCTGGTTGAGCAGTTGATGTCGCTCACACTCGGTGACGCCTATAATCCGGCTGCCGTGACGCCGATGTGCACCTGCACGGAACTTGGTCATGACGATGTGCGCCGCCTCATCAAGGCGAAGGGGCTCAAGACCATTCCCGCTGTCATGCAGGAACTCGAATGGAAGACCTCCTGCGGCTGCGCCAAATGCCGCCCGGCGCTCAATTACTATCTCGTCTCGGATTGGCCTGACGAATATGCCGATGACTATCAGTCACGTTTCATCAATGAACGGGTGCACGCCAATATTCAAAAGGACGGCACCTATTCCGTTGTCCCGCGCATGTGGGGCGGCGTGACCAATGCCGCAGAACTGCGTGCCATCGCGGACGTGGTCGACAAGTTCGATATCCCGATGGTCAAAGTCACCGGCGGCCAGCGCATCGACCTGCTCGGCATCGAAAAAGAAGATCTGCCGGCCGTCTGGGCGGATCTTGGCAAGGCCGGCTTCGTCTCGGGCCAGGCTTACGCAAAAGGCCTTCGAACCGTGAAGACCTGCGTCGGCTCGGACTGGTGCCGTTTCGGCACGCAGGATGCGACCGGGCTCGGAATCAAGCTCGAAAAGTTCATGTGGGGTTCGTGGACACCGGCAAAACTCAAGCTCGCCGTCTCGGGATGTCCGCGCAACTGCGCCGAAGCAACCTGCAAAGATATCGGGGTGATCTGCGTCGACAGTGGCTTCGAGATCCACTTCGCAGGAGCCGCCGGTCTCGACATCAAGGGTACCGACATCCTCGGCCTCGTGAAGACCGAAGAGGAGGCACTCGAACACATCGTCGCGCTCACGCAGATGTATCGAGAGCAGGGGCGCTATCTCGAGCGCATCTACAAATGGGCCAAGCGCGTCGGCCATGACGAGATCCGCCGCCAGATCATGCAGGATGCGGACAAGCGCCGCGCCTATTTCGACCGCTTCGTCTTCTCTCAGAAATTCGCCCAGGTCGATCCCTGGTCCGAGCGGGTCTCGGGCAAGGACAAGCACGAATTCAAGCCGATGGCGACCATCAACTTCAATCAGGCTGCGGAGTAAGGCGATGACCGGCAACTGGATCGAAATCGGCACCATCGACGATATTCCCCTGCGTGGCGCTCGCTGCGTGAAAACGCCTCTTGGCAAGATCGGCGTGTTCCGCACTGCTGAAAACGAAGTCTTCGCCATCGAGGATCACTGCCCCCATAAAGGTGGGCCGCTCACGCAAGGCATCGTCCACGGCAAGGCGGTGACCTGCCCCTTGCACAACTGGGTGATATCGCTCGAAACGGGCCATGCGCTCGGCGCTGACGAAGGCGCGGTGAAGACCATTCCCTTGCGCAATATCGACGGTCAGCTCTCCATCATGCTCGAAAGCATGCTGGCCGCAGCCGAGTAGCCGGACGATGAGAAGGGAGGGCTGCAGTCATGTCACATGAAACCAGGACAACCTGCCCCTATTGCGGCGTCGGCTGCGGCGTCATTGCAACTGTCGGCGATGACGGGACTGTCAGTGTCCGGGGTGATCCCGATCATCCCGCCAATTTCGGCAGGCTGTGCTCCAAGGGCTCAGCGCTTGCCGAAACGCTCGGGCTCGATGGTCGCGCGCTTTATCCGGAAGTCCACGGCAAAGAGACAGACTGGGATGAGGCGCTCGATCTTGTCGCCACGACGTTCCAGCGAACAATCGCCGAGCACGGGCCGGATGCCGTTGCCTTCTATCTTTCCGGACAGTTGCTCACCGAAGATTATTACGTCGCCAACAAGCTGATGAAGGGTTTCATCGGCTCAGCCAATATCGACACCAATTCACGCCTGTGCATGGCGTCCTCAGTTGCAGGCCATCGCCGCGCCTTCGGCGCCGATACTGTCCCGGCATCTTACGAAGATCTGGAACTGGCCGATCTCGTCGTACTGGTCGGATCAAACATGGCCTGGTGCCATCCGGTACTCTACCAGCGCCTGGTCGCGGCCAAGGCTCAGCGTCCTCAGATGAAGGTCGTGGTAATCGATCCGCGCCGGACAGCGACCAGCGATATTGCCGACCTGCATCTTCCAGTTCGTGCCGACGGGGACATTGCCCTGTTCAACGGGCTCTTTGCTTATCTGGCCGAAAGCGGTGCAGTCGATGAGCGCTATGTTTCAGAGCATTTATCGGGGTTTGCTGAAGCTCTAAGCGCGGCAACAGCGTCATCCATGGCAGCGCTTTGCGAGGTGACGGGCTTGTCCGGCATGCTGCTCAGGCAGTTCTTTCGCCTCTTCGCGCAGACGACAAAAGTCGTCACCTGCTATAGCCAGGGTGTCAACCAGTCATCGGTCGGCACAGACAAGGTCAATGCGATCCTCAATTGCCATCTGGCGACCGGGCGGATCGGTCGACCCGGCATGGGGCCATTGTCACTGACCGGCCAGCCGAATGCCATGGGCGGACGCGAGGTCGGCGGTCTCGCCAACATGCTCGCGGCGCATATGACCCTCGACGATCCCGTTCACCGGGACCGCGTGCAGCGCTTCTGGAAGGCGCCCCAAATCGCGGGCAAAGCCGGCTTGAAGGCGGTGGAAATGTTCGAAGCGGTGGCGGACGGGCGCATCAAGGCGATCTGGATAATGTCCACCAATCCGGTGGTCTCCATGCCGGAGGCCGATCTCGTCAAGGCAGCACTTAAGATCTGCCCTTTCGTGGTGGTCTCCGACATCCAGAAAGACACCGACACCGCCCGCCTCGCCCATGTTCTCTTGCCCGCGTCCGGTTGGGGCGAAAAATCCGGCACGGTTACCAATTCCGAACGACGCATCTCCCGGCAGCGGCCGTTTCTTGACCCGCCCGGCGACGCTCGCCCCGACTGGTGGCAGTTGGCCGAGGTCGGAAAGCGGATGGGTTTCAGTGCACAATTTGCCTATCGCGGTCCGACCGAGATCTATGCCGAACATGCCTCTCTCTCGGCTTTCGAGAATGCGGGCGAGCGCGATTTCGACATCGGCGCGCATTCCGCAATCAATGATCGGGCCTATGATGAGATGGCACCCTTCCAATGGCCGTTGCACGCAGACGGATCATCTCAAGCCCGCTTCTTTGCTGATGGTGGCTTTTACACATCTGACCGGAAGGGGCGCCTGGTCCCCGTCGTCACGCCGCGGCTTGAAGAGGCGGATGAGCTTTATCCGTTCATCTTCAACACCGGCCGGATCCGCGACCACTGGCACACGATGACGCGAACCGGAAAAAGTGCCCGTCTCTCTCACCACATCGCCGAGCCCTTCTGCGAGATGCATCCCGCCGATGCGGCCAAGGCCGGCATCGACGATGCCGATCTGGTGCGTATCACAGCCGCCAACGGTCGATCGATCATTGTCCGGGCCCTTTTGACCGAGCGTCAGATGTGCGGCTCCGTCTTCGTTCCCATGCACTGGACAGGGGAGACGGCACCGAGCGCCCGCGTCGATACACTGGTCTCGTCCCGCAGAGATCCTCTTTCCGGGCAGCCTGCCTTGAAGATGTCACGGGTTTCAGTTGTTCGCCACGGGCCTGAGATCTACGGTTTCTTGGTGACAGCAACCCGCCCGGCAGATCTCCCCTTCGCCTATTGGGCGATCGCGAAGGCCGAAGGCGGTTATCGTGTCGAGTTTGCCGGCGATCCGCCGGTTGAGGGCCTGGAAGCCTGGTTCCGCAACATGACCGAGCTTGGCGAACACCAGGAGCTTGCCGGCTATTTTGACCACAAGACCGGTGACCACCGCCTGCTCGGCTTTGATGGTGACAGGCTTTGCGCAGCCCTCTTTGTCTCGCCAAGCCCTGTTGCGGTGTCCCGTCAATGGATTGCAGACCAACTCCACAAGCGCCATCCCGAATTCAAAACCCGCTCCGGTCTGTTTGCCGGCCGGCCTGCAGCCGGAATGCCGGACAAAGGCGCGATCGTCTGCTCCTGCTTTTCGGTGGGCGTCAATGAGATTGATGCTGCGGCCAGAGGCGGCTGCCGGTCGGTCGAGGCCATCGGAATGGCTCTGAATGCCGGCACCAATTGCGGCTCCTGCCGCCCCGAAATCAGGAGGATCCTCGATGCGACGCAACCCATCGCTGCTGAGTGACGCAGACGAGCGCATCTCACCGCTCGCCAAGCTTCCCGTCTTCTGGAACTTGCAAGGCAAGCGAGCGGTCGTCGCGGGCGGATCGGAGGGGGCTGCCTGGAAGGCAGAACTCCTGCGGGCCTGCGGTGCGACCGTCGAAGTCTTCAGCGAAGTCGAGGATCTGAGCGAGACGATGGCAGCACTGATTGCGCGCACTGCTCTCATCCACCACGCGCATCCATGGCATTGTGGCATCTTCAGCGGCGCCTCACTGGCGCTCGCGGACTGCGAAACGGAAGACGAAGCGCGGGCCTTTTTCTGTGCTGCGCGTGCGGCAGGCGTGCCCGTCAATGTCATCGACAAGCCGGCCTTTTGCCAGTTTCAGTTCGGCTCGATTGTCAACCGCTCGCCGGTCATCGTCTCGATCTCTACGGATGGGGGAGCCCCCATTCTTGCCCAGGCCATCCGCCAGCGGATCGAAACTCTGTTGCCGCCCTCCTTGAAACAATGGGCAGGGCTTGCGCAGTCGCTGAGAGAGGCCGTTAACTGCCGCCTGGCACCGGGTGGGCAAAGACGGCTCTTCTGGGAGCGTTTCGTCACCCGCTGCATGACGACGAATGAACCGCCAACAGACGAGACGGTGGATGACTTCCTTAAAACGGCAGGTGAACTTGCTGCGGTCCCTCGCTCTGGCTCGGTGATCCTGGTCGGAGCGGGTCCAGGAGACCCTGAGCTTTTGACCGTAAAAGCCATGCGGGCGCTGCAGGCGGCCGATGTTATCTTGTTTGACGATCTTGTCTCACCCGAAATTCTGGAGCTGGCGAGACGAGAGGCAAAGCGCTTCCTGGTCGGCAAGAGAGGTGGTCGAGAAAGCTGCCGGCAGGAAGACATCAACGAGATGATGGTGCGCTTTGCCAAATCAGGCAAACGTGTCGTCCGGTTGAAATCAGGCGATCCGATGATCTTCGGGCGCGCGGGCGAGGAAATTGCGAGACTGGAAGATGAGGGTATAGCCGTGGAGGTCGTGCCGGGCATCACCACAGCCTCGGCCATGGCCGCGGCCCTCAAGACATCGCTCACCCACCGTGATCACGCCCAGGAGCTCCGCTTCGTCACTGGCCACTCCCGACATAACGAGCTGCCAAGATCCCTCGACTGGGCCTCACTTTCCAGGCCGAACCAGACCACGGTCTTCTACATGGGGGGACGCATGGCTGGTCAGATCGAGACGCGTCTGAGGAGCAGCGGCATGCAGCCCGACACGCCCGTCGTCGTGGTCTCCTCCGTCAGCCGACCGCAAGAGCACCGCTGGGCCGGGCCGCTTGGAAAGCTTGCAGATGCGATGCAGACGATCGGTACTGATGAGCCTGTCCTGATCGGCATCGGGGCTGTCTTTGGCAAGATCGCCAAAGCCAATGCATGTTCAGAGGCTATGGACACCATCCCTGTGCGGGGTCACGGCAGCGATGAATATGCGCTCATGCGTGGGTTGAGCGGCGGCATGGTAGCCAGATAGGGCAAGACCTGATGACAGAGTGGTCGTTGAGCTCGACTTCTGGGTTCGACCGCGCCGAAACAATTTATGGCCCCTTCGACACGGCAGTCGGCACCAGAAGACGTTCATAAGAACCGTCGCCGTCTGCGCCGTTCCGCCTTTGCTCTGGCTCACGGCAGACGCGATCACCTGTGTTGGTAAAGCGCGATCTGCTCCGGCAATGCCGCGCCACGCCAAACCTTCTCTCGCCAATTAGGAAAGCCTTAACCATGGATCTTGGGAGTGAGAATTCGGCCTGAACCTCCCTGCTACCTCCGCTAGTTAGCTCTATGTGCAGACATGTGAGGTAGTGATGCGTTCGATCAAGATAGTTGCGGGTCTGGTCCTTATTTTCATTGCTCTCTTCGTCATCATAAAGGAGCAGACGGCAGGCGTCAGTGCCGATGCCTTCGTCAATGCCCGGCTGACCACCACACGAGCACCGATCGCTGGAACATTTGAACTCGTCTCCCGCCCGCTCGGCGCCAGGATCGACCGAGGAGATACGCTTGGGACGATCGTGGATCCGCTCGTTGACAATGTGAGGCTTGCCGATCTCAACCAACAGCGTCTGGCCACCAAGGCGGAGCTGGATCGTCTGAATGAGACCGCTGAAGGTCTGACCAGCTCGATTGAAGAGCTTCAAACACGGGCCGAGAACTACCAGCGTGAGCGGATCGAGCAGCTGAAATCCCAGATCGATGGCGCGCAGGCATCGGCCAAGGCCGCCGAAGCGAGACTGCGTTATGCGCGTCTCAGCCTTGATCGATCCAATCGTCTGAGCGATCAGGGCGTGCGCACGGGCGAAGCACTCGAACAATCCCGCTCGCTGGCCGAAGTGGCAGAACTTGATCTTGCCAATGCGCAGGAAACCGTCCGCAGCGCGCGCATCAATCTTGCCGCTGCCGAACGCGGCATCTTTCTTGGCGACGGCTATAATGATGCCCCTTATTCCGAACAGCGGATCTCCGAGCTAGAGGTTCAAAGAGATCAACTGCAGGCAAGTGCGGCTGCCCAGGCCAGCGTGCTGGAGGCTCTGGATGCTAGGATCCGAGCTGAACAGCTGCGGGTTAACAGACTGAGCTCGGCGTCGCTACAAGCGAATGTGTCAGGCCTGATCTGGGATTACCTGGCCGTCTCGGGCGAAGCGGTACAGCGGGGACAAGACCTCGTCACGCTTGTCGACTGCCAGTCCACCATCGTCACGCTTTCGGTCACCGAGCGCGTCTATAACGGCATTGCGCTTGGCAGCTCAGCCCAGTTTCGGATGAACGGCAGCGACCAGCTTCTGTCCGGCGTGGTCACGCGTGTGGCAGGCTCAGGCGCCTCCACGGTTTATGAAAACCTCGCCATCGCGCCGAGTGAGCGTCATCTGGAACGCTTCGACGTGACGCTTGACGTGCCGGCACTGAGACAAGAACCCGAACTGTTCTGCCTGATCGGCCGCACCGGCAGAGTCTTCTTCGAAGACCGGCCTCTCGATTGGCTGCGGCGGGTCTGGAACTGACCATGGCTGGCCTCATGAATGGAAGCGAGCTTTGGTCGGCAGCACTCTTATGCGTGCTCGTATTTGGCTTGGCTCTTCTCAGTTCTGCCACACTCGATCGGACAAAGACGGCTCATCGGAGCATGCTTTTTTTTCTCAGTGGTATCCTGACATGCCGCTATCTGTTCTGGCGTGCCACCGAAACGCTGGCACCGGCTGCCTTCACGCTTGAATGCCTGTTCAGCTGGTCATTCTTTGCGCTGGAAGCGGCAGCAGGCCTCTCCTCTTTAAGCGCCTTTTTGATCTTGAGCCGCACGCGGTCCCGTTCGATGGAGGCCGATCAGAACCTCGGCTGGTGGGGCGAAAGCTTACCCAGGGTCGCGATCCTGATTGCAACCTACAACGAAGATCGGAGCGTGCTGGAGCGCACGATCATCGGCGCGAGATCGAGCGGTCATGCCAATTGCACTGTGTTGGTTTTGGACGACGGACGTCGGGACTGGTTGCGAGACTTCTGCCAGACGCAAGGCGTGCGTTACGTGCGACGGCCGGACAACAAAGGCTCAAAAGCCGGCAACATCAACCACGCTTTGTCTCTTCTGGAAAGAGATGCCGCGCCACCGGACTTCGTTGCTGTCCTCGACGCCGACTTCGTCCCGCATGTCGACTTCGTACCACGAGCACTTGCGCTCTTCCGCCAAGCCGATGTCGGCCTCGTGCAGACGCCGCAGCACTTCTTCAACCCGGATCCGATCCAGCATAATCTTGGTCTGAGCCGATCCTATCCCGACGAACAGCGCTTTTTCTTCGACCACCTCCAGCCAAGCCGAGATGCCTGGGGCATCGCCTTTTGTTGTGGCACGTCCTCGGTAATCCGCTGGCAGGCTCTTGAGGAGATTGGCGGCTTTCCCACTGAAAGCATCACCGAAGACTTCATGCTGACGCTTGTCCTGCAGGAGGCCGGCTACAAGACGCTTTACCTCAACGAGGCATTGACGGAAGGGCTCGCGCCGGAAGGCCTGAAAGAATATGTCACGCAGCGCGCGCGTTGGTGTCTTGGGCTCATGCAAATTGCACGCAGTCGGCTGGGGCCACTCGGTCGTAACGGCTTGCGTCTTCGTGACAGGTGGAGCGTCGCGGATTCTGTAATTTTTTGGCTCAGTACATTTTCGTTTCGACTGGCAGCAGTGACCTTTCCCCTCCTCTACTGGTTCTTCAACATCACCGTGGTCGATGCAGCCGTCCCCGACATCATCACCTATTTCACACCCTACTACATGTGGGTCCTGTTTTCCCTCAACTTCGTCTCTGGCGGCCTAATCGTCCCCGTCGTCAATGACGTCAGCCAATTGCTTGGTGCAATCCCGATCACACGTGCTGCGGTCGTCGGACTGATCCGCCCGAAAGGTCATCCGTTCAGCGTAACGGCCAAGGGCGGCGACCGGACCAAGGTCGTCATCCAGTGGCGTTTGATGATGCCGTTCCTCATTCTGTTTGTGGCCACTGTCGCTGGCTTGGTCATCGGCATCTTTGTCGATTCATACGCTTTCAATGATGCGGGCGATGGCAAGGTCGTGATCCTCTTCTGGACGATCTACAACCTCCTGATCCTGTCCGTGACGCTCGCTGTCTGCGTCGAACTGCCTCGGGCCGAGCAGCATCTGGCGGATCATCCCGAACGATGCGTGATCCTCTATGAAGGCCGCCTGAGACGCGTATGGCTGACGGATTTGACCCAGGGGACGGCTCGGATCAGAGGTGTGTCCATGAAGGTCGGCGCGCCATTGGAGATCAAGTTTCGTGACTTGGGCGATATGCCAGCGCATGTGCTTGACGCAACCGGAGACGGTTCTCTTCTGTCTCTCAACCTCTCCGACATGCAGTATGAACGCCTGCTCAAGCGCCTTTATGTCGAAGGCGTCGTACCAAGCATAACCTCGACGCGCCTCAGCGCTATCATTGGCTCGGTTTTCAAACGCGCCAGCAGACTTTGATTGGTGATCAGTCGCTGTGCCGGCTGTCAGCTTGCAACCTTGCAAGGGCCGAGCTGATCATCTGGATTTCCCGGGTGCGATTGCTCTCCATCGGATAGGTCTCATGTCCCTCGGCGATTTCGGTGGCATTCTTTGCCAGGCGCGAAAGGGGCCTGATGAAAGCAACGATGTAGAGAGCCGTCAAAAGAAGAAGGATCGTCGCCATGCCGAGCAGGCGCAGGATCAGGTAATTCGACATCGCTCGCGCAGGCACGGTCGCTGCTTGCCCATCGATGCGTGCGACGATGTTCCAGCCGAATTTTGGCAGGTCTTGGTAGGTCAGTTCAGGAACGGTCAACGTAAAATAAGCCTGATCATCCGGCCACTGCTCAAGGCTTGCACCGATAGCACCGGTGCGTGCCCGCTGAAGGCTCGCCAGACCTGACAGGTCGGGCAAGTTCGGCACCGATGAGATCGAAATGCCGCCGGTTGCCCCGACGATGACGATGTCAACGTTCAATGCGTGAGCCAGTTCGTCAATGATCCGCTTGATCCAGGAGGCATTGAGATGAACACCGAGCACGCCACGGACCCCGCCATTGCCATCGTCGACAGGCACGGCAAAATCGATGAAACGCAAAGGCTCGCTCGTCTGCGGCAACAAGGAGGCAAGAAGCACCGCCTCATGAACATCGCCTGCGAACGGACCTTTCAACCCTTCACGAAACCAGGGGCGCTCTCCGACATTCTGGCCCAGCAACAAGTCGTTAGAGGCTGCGATGACGGTGCCGTCCGGTTCGGCAAAACCGGCCCAGGAGACGACATCTCCGTCACCAACGAGCGAATTCAGACGCTCCTGTAGCTCCGCCGACGTCTGCCCGATTGCCTGCTGGCGCGTTGCTGCCAAGTTCACCCATTCCCGGTGAAGAGCTTGCGCGATAGCCATCTGTATGCCGCGTGTGCGCGTCTCCAAAGCCCTCTGCAGACTGGCCTCTTCGAAAGCCCTGGCGCGCTCACTGATCAGCACATAGGCCATACCGAGACCGAGAATGGCACTGATGACGACAAAAGTGAGCGTGATCGTCGCCAGGCTCGGCAAACGCGTTTGCGCGGTGTTCTCGGTCATGCGTCTCGCCTCCATTCCTGACAAGACGGATATAGAGGTTGAACGCCAGCTTCGACTGTGGGTTTTTGCCCGCAAGATCATGCCGCCATCAGGCTCTTCCGCTTCCAGCTTTTGTTTACTGTTTCGCACATACCTTTAGCCATCGGAGGGAACGACGGTGATTACGCGTCCATTTGGAAAACTGTCGGCTGAAGCTGTGCGCAAGGAAGCCGCCCGTCTTCAAGCCCTAGAAGAACTCGATCTCCTGGATTCGCCAAGGGATCCGGGCTTCGACCGGTTCGTCCGCCTTATCCAGGAGATCTTCAGCGTTGAAATCGGCATCGTGTCATTCATCGACGGCCATCGACAATGGTACAAAGCCAGTGCGGGTATGTCAGTCGAGGAGCTTCCCCGGCAGGATACATTCTGCCGCTACGTTCTGGATTCCGAAGATCCCCTGATTGTGCAAGATGCGTCGCTTGATGAGAGGTTCTCTCAGCATCCGGTGGTCCTAAACCCACCGCATATTCGCTTCTACGCCGGGTTTCCTCTGAAGACTGATGAAGGTCTCGTGGTGGGTACGATCTGCGCGATCGACAGCAAACCTGGCTCTTTCGGCAAACGGGATATGCGCGTCTTCGAAGAGCTCGCCGGGGCTGTTATGGATCGTGTTACCTTAGCGACACTGGCGGCGACCGACGCGCTGACCGGGTTGATGAGCCGTCGGTCGTTCAAGGATGAAGCGGATCGGCTCATCTCACAAGCCCTTCGACACCACCATGAAGTCAGCTGCATCATGCTCGATGTCGACCACTTCAAGTCCATCAACGACCGTTTTGGCCACCAAACCGGTGACGAGGTCTTGAAGGCGGTCGCTTCAACTTGCAAGATGCAGCTGCGCGCTGGTGACCTTCTTGGGCGGCTCGGAGGTGAAGAATTCGCCATCATTCTGCCCCATGTCGGTCGCGAAGGCGCGCTGGCGACGGCAGAAAAACTCCGCCAAGCAGTAGCGTCTGCTGTAATCGATGGGCCAGCAGGCCCGCTGAGCGTCACGGCGAGTTTCGGGGTAACCGCCACCTCCATCATCGCCAAAGACGTTGATACACTTTTGTCTCAGGCCGATGCAGCCATGTATCGAGCCAAGGAAACGGGCCGCAACCGATGCGAAGGCTGGGGCCACAACCGAGAAGGCCAAGAGAGTGGATCACGCCGACGCGTTCTCAAATCAGGTCGCATCATAATCAATGATAGGCGCTCGACCATCGACTGTACTATTCGGTCGATCGGCGCAGATGGTGCCAACATCGCAGTCTCTGATACCTCAATTATTCCCGCCAACTTCATCTTAAGTATTGAAGCCGACGGCATTGAAACCACCTGCAGGATTATCTCGCAGAACCGTCAGGCAATTGAAGTAGCGTTTGCATGAGGATGCGTCCGACGCTCGGCTTGTCGTTGGTCGGCCAGATGGATTCGATCCGATTTGTCGTCGGAGCTGCGGCACCAGCAAGATGCACAACTTGAACTGATCTTAAGAACAGACAACTGTTGAAGGAGATCAATACCCTCGACGCTGGGGCGGGCCCGGTCTCGGCTGTTATTCAAAAAATCTTAAATTAATTTTGCAAAGGTTCTAAGAAACACAACTCCTTCTACGGGGATGCCCCTCTATGGGACCGATCCGCGGGGTAAACGTAGCGCGATGAAGAACCGGAACGCCCCGCTTCGCTTTAAAGGGCTTGGATACTACGCTCCCGCCATTGTCGCGACAGTGGCCGTGCTCACCGCCGTTTTCCTCGCCGACGTGCAAAAGCGTCGACTTGAGGAAGAATACCTCCGCTCGTTCACCACCGAACAGCTCGGCCTTCTGCGCTCACGCCTGCAAGGCAATATTCTTGGCAATATCAAATTGGTCCAAGGGTTGGTCGCTACATTCGAAATTGAGCCGAACATGTCCCCCGCCCGCTTTGAGGATCTTGCAAGCCGCATCTTCAAAGATGACCACCAGCTCCGCAGTCTCGCCATCGCGCCGGATTTCGTCGTCAGCCGTGTCTATCCTCTCCACGGCAACGAGGCGAGTCTCGGGCTAGACTACCGCAAGAACGAAGGTCAGCGCGCAGCGGCAATGCAGGTCAAGGAGCAAGACCGACTGATCGTTACCGGCCCGGTGGATCTCGTTCAGGGCGGTCGGGCAGTGATCGCGCGATATCCTATCCATACCGGCCCTGAAAACAGCTTTTTCGGCATTGCCTCTGCGGTGATCGATCTCGAACAACTCCTCGAAAGCAGCGGATTTCAATCGGATCTTCGGATCGCTGTTTCGATTTCCAGCCGTTCATATGAGGGCGGAGAGACGAAATCTGTATTCAAGACCAATGCCGCTGTCGACGTCGACCCGGTGGTCATGTCTATTGACATCGGACACGACGCCTGGACCATTTCCGCGTCACCGCCACAAGGCTGGGGCCAACCATCTGATCACCTTGGTCTCTTCCGCGCCGCGTTGGCGCTTCTGGCCATCATCATCATCCTTCCAATATTTTGGGTCGGTTACCTGATGAGGGACAGGCATCGGCACATTCTTGCCCTTCAGGACCGGGAGGACAGGCTCGAAACGGTCTCACAGCGCCTGCAACTGGCGCTGGATGCCTCGAAGGTGGGCGTATGGGAATACGACTGCGAGACGAAGGCGCTATCCTGGGACCTGCGCATGCGAAAACTCTATAACGTCACACCGGAGCAGGCCATTTGCCGATATGAGGATTGGCGCGATGCCCTTCACCCGGAAGATCTGGAAGGTGCTGAGCGAGTTTTTACCGAGGCCATTCAAGCGGAAGAACCCTACATAACCGATTTCCGTGTCGTCGGGCAGGACGGCCGTATCCGTCACATCCGCGCGCACGGAATGACCTATCGTACCTCTTCCGGTGCAAAGCGTATCGTTGGGGCGAACTGGGATGTTACGGAAGACGTGCAGCTTCAGGACGAACTCCTCCAATCTAAACTTACTGCGGAGGCCCAGAACAAGGCACTTGAAGACGCCCGGTTGGTCGTAGAACACAACTCTTTGCACGACGCACTGACAGGTCTTCCGAACCGGCGCTACCTTGATCAGCAGCTTTCGCTTTCCGGCGCAAATGATGACTTCCGGCCTTTGAGCCTGCTCCATATCGACCTCGACCGCTTCAAAGATATCAATGACACACTCGGACATGCAGCAGGGGACGAAGTGCTCAAGCATGTCGCTACGATGCTGCGAACTCAGGTGCCCGCTGAAGACTTCATCGCTCGGATTGGCGGCGACGAATTCGTACTGCTGTCGCGTCGCGATCCGGCGATCGCCAACTTCTCTCGCCTGTCGACACAACTCATAGAGGCGATCTCCCGGCCTATAGCCATTGAGGGCCATGACTGCCGCATCGGCGCCAGCGTCGGCTTCGCAATACGTCGTCATAGCGACGAGACGCCTGAGCAGTTGCTCGTAAATGCTGATATCGCACTCTATGAAGCAAAGCGCCTCGGCCGCAACCGCGTCGAGGCGTTCAACGGTCAACTGCGCCTGCGCACGGTGGAAACCAAACGGCTCAGTGACGAAATCCTGCGCGGGCTGGAACGGGGCGAATTTAAGCCCTTCTTCCAACCGCAATTTGCTGCCGACACGCTAGAGATCGCCGGCGTGGAGGCTCTTGCCAGGTGGGAGCATCCGACCCGCGGCTTCATGACACCAGATGTTTTCTTGCCAGTCGCAGAGAGCCTTAATGTCGTTGCCCGCATCGATGAGGCAATTCTCCAGCAGGCTCTGTTTCAAGCCACGCGTTGGGAAAGCCAAGGACTGGACATACCCTGTGTATCGGTGAACGTTTCTTGTCAGCGCTTGCGGGACGAAAACCTTATCGGCAAATTGAAGGCGATGAGCATCCGGCCAGGCGCAGTGACTTTCGAACTGCTGGAATCAATCTCGTTCGATACGGCGGACGAAGCGCTGAAGCAAGCGATCGAGGATATCAAGGCGCTCGGCATCGCTATCGAGATTGATGACTTCGGCACTGGGCATGCCTCTATCATAAGCCTCCTTGAACTCTCGCCCAGGCGGCTGAAGATCGATCGGCGTCTGGTGCAGCCGATTCTGGAATCCTCGGCACAACAGAGCCTGGTGCGCTCTATAATCGATATCGGAAAAGTCCAAGGGATCGAAACGGTCGCTGAGGGTGTCGAAACTTTGGCCCATGCGGAATTGCTGCAACGCTTCGGCTGTCATGTGCTGCAAGGATACGCTTTCGCCAAGCCGATGGCTGCAGAGGACTTTCTCGCTTTCGCCAAAGCCCGTGAATGGCTACCGACACGGCAGCGTCTCACTCGATAGGCAATTTAAGCGCCCTTTGCGCCACGCAATCTATTCTTTCGACAAGCGCAGCCCGTGTGGCCTGCTCAAGCCCACTTGAGCCACAACGGATTAGGAGGGCGATTTGCCCGCCGGCCTACAGGCTGTGCTGCTTATGGCAGCTTTGCAGCGAAGACGGGAATTGCCAAAGCCGCAATCGAAATGATTGCGGACACCGCCAATTTGATGCGGCGGATTCTGCGCGTGCGTGTCCCAGTCCAGTCATAGCCCATAATCGACACCCTTTTCTCCGGACGTCATATCCGGTGCTGTGGGCAATGTCAGACAATCAGCTTGCGCGAAGCTTTCCTGGAGCGTCTATTTGACACTGTTCATCGGCGATCAGCGGCTCGTCAGACTGGCCTGAGAAGGGGCGCTTTCATGGGAAACCGCCCGGTTTCGACGCTTGGCTTTTGCGCGGTAGAGCGCTTCGTCGGCTTCAAACGTGACTTGGAATGTCGCATGTCTTGGCAAGCGGCCGCGACCCAGCGGCGACCGTTATCAGGGCAGAAGTTTCAATATTCGTGAAAGCCGAACAGTAGACATCAACAATATCATGAGGTTTTAGAGCTCGCTTCTGTGGGCGCTACCGCCAGCGATTTCATATACGCCAAACCTCTGCCTGACGATCAGGAGGCTTCTACGTCACTTCGGCGGCACACGCTGCTGCGCGTTCTTTTTCAAATGCGCGTGATCTGCTGGGCGGTTAGAGATGGCAAGGGATTGTAGGCTTGTACTCGCACCAAGAGCACTGATGAGTGGCTCAAGAAGAGCTTAATTGACTCGATATCGCCCCGGCTGGTAGCTATGGGTTCAGGGAGTCTGCTCTACGACTGCATACTTCTCGGATCGCCAGATGTAGCGCCTGATCGGTGAAGGGTTTTACCAGTAGCGTTGTCGCCGGAGCCGAAACGGGGGCCTCATTGTACCCTGTGGCGATAACAAAAGGCAGGTCCGGCCGTTGAACCCGGCTCTCCTCCAGAAGTTGGCCGCCTGTCATCTTTGGCATCGCGTAATCGGAGACTACGCAGGTGATATCCGGTCGGGTCTTGATCAGTTCAAGCGCCTCCAGAGGCAACGTGGTGGCTATAACTTTGGCACCCAGATCTTCCAACATCGCCTCGGTGTTCATCAGCACGAGTGCATCATCATCCACAGCGAGGATGACCTGGTCTCGCAGATCCACTGGCCAGATGTTCTCGCCGCCATCCATCCGCCCAACCAGCTGTTCGCCGCCCTCTTGCTCTTGCGGTAGCCATATTTGCACAATGGTACCGGAACCTAGCTCGCTCTTCAGCACCATCAACCCGCCGGTCTGCTCGGCAAATCCGGCGACCATGGGCAAACCCAAGCCCGTCCCCTTTCCGACCCCTTTCGTGGTGAAGAAGGGATCACGCGCTTTAGACAGTGTTTCCACGTCCATGCCCTCCCCCTCATCGGTTACTGAGAGGCAGATATAGCCGCCTCCCGTAAGGGCGGAAGGCTGTTGCGCTCCGGCCGAGGCCGCCACCGTTATCGTGCCACCATCCGGCATGGCATCGCGGGCATTCACCACGAGATTGAGAAGAGCCATTTCCAATTGATGAGGGTCCGCCCTGATCCGCGGCATTTCAGGCGGCACATCCATCATGAGGGAAATGTTTGCAGGCAGTGAACTGGCGAGAAGCGGTTGCAAGCTCTCAACGAGAGATTTTACGTCGATGACCTGTGGGTCGAGATTCTGCTTCCTTGCGAAAGCCAGCAATCGCTGGGTCAGGCTCGCCCCCCCTCTGAGCCGCCTCGAGGGCATTGCCAAGCAACCTTTTCACCGCCTCGTCGTCAACCATCTTCTTTCGCGCTCGCTCAAGGCTGCCGATGATGACTGTCAGCAAATTGTTGAAATCATGAGCCACGCCGCCGGTCAGTTGGCCAATGGCTTCCATCTTCTGCGCCTGTCTTAAGGCTTCCTCGGTTGCCTTGCGCTCGGTCAGGTCGATCAGACCTTCGATGACACGGGGTCTGTCCTCTGCTCTAAGACGCTCGATGCGCGAAGAGATCAGAACATCCAGGATACGTCCGTCGGCAGCGACCAGACGAGAGGGCCTGTCTTTCAGCTCGCCCTGGGCAAGCAGGGCGGGCCAGTCCTCTCGCATGCGCTGCGCGGCAGCATCTTCAGTCATGAATGCGGTGAAAGGGCGCCCGTAGATTTCTGTACGGGACAGTTTCAACAGTGCCAGCCAAGCATCGCTGACTTCCTGGATGCGGCCTTGGTCGTCCAGGGCATGCAAGGGCAAGGGCGTGCCGCGATAGAGCTTTCGAAAACGCTCTTCACCCTCTCGCAGTGAGAGGGCTTCTTTTTGGGCGAGTGCGGCAAAACGACGATCGAACATGGCGGCGACAACAGCGGCAAGAAGGATCATCAACGTGACCAAAGCGATGCCCACTGCCAGGCCGCCTTGGCTGAACGTGCTCGATACCAGCCCCGCCGGCTCCTCGCTTGCGTGAAGATGTGCCGCCTTCATTCCTGCAAAATGCATGCCCGAAATCGCAAATCCCATCACACCCGCTGCGGCCCCCTGGTGCAGGTTCCGGCTTCCGCGGAAAGCGAGCCACAAGGCCGCAACTGCCGCTCCCAAAGCAATGAGGATCGACACCACAACCCATGTCAGGCTGTAGGTCATATGCGCCGGCATGCGCATTGCGGACATGCCGATATAGTGCATGGCGACGATACCAGCGCCCATGAACAAGCCACCATGACACAAGGCGAGCCCGCTTTCCTCTCGACGACTGACAAGCGCAAACCCACCGCCTGTGACCAAAATGGCAATGAGCAGCGACAACGCGGTTAACAGCGGATCATAGCTGATCACGATACCTGGCATGGTATAGGCCAGCATGGCGACGAAATGCATGGACCAGATCCCACCACCCATGCAAAGGGCAGCGGCAGCGAGCCATGCCGTTCTTGAAATACGTGTCGAGGACTCGCGTACCCGTTGAGCAATGTCCAAAGCGGTGTAGGAGGCAGCCACCGCGATCAGGATCGACAGCGTCACGAGCACCCCGTTATGGCTGCTCACCATCTCGCGTTTCCTAGTTCCGGTATCTGGGAAACATGCTTTGATGGGTTCTGCCCGAAATTCATTGCCTCTAACGCCCCGGCGTCCGTGGTCCAGGTTGAACGCTGATTTGGATTCAAAAGAAGTGTGAACATCTGTCTAGCCCGTTGAAGTCGCTCATCAACCGTTTCTTGCGGCTCTGCAATGATCCGGGACACCAATGACGCTTCAAACTTCAACCCATCGACGAGAACCAAGCAGAGCCGCTCCGCCGATGGAAGGTCTAGAAGACTAGGGACGTAATACGGTGGACTGTGGTCTGGGTTTAGGTTTCCGCCTTTGAACACCGGCAAGCGCGCAAGTTTTGCTAAAAGCCAGCTGAGAGTGCAGGGAAAGTCAGGGACATCGTCCGTTCGCTGGTGAGCCAGGCGCAAGACATGGGCAACAGCCACGTCAGCAGCATGCTCGTCTCCAGCCATGATAAACGCGACCTGCCTTAACTGCGGCAGGGCCGACACGACATCCGACCGCCATTCATTCATCGCACCATCCCCCAGCGCCGCACGAACGCGCCAGGAGGGAAATTGTTCCAGGCAGCCTCTTCTAAAACGTCAATTTGATAAATACGCAGAGAGATAAATAGCAGGGAAAGCCAGGCTGCTTGGCTGAAAACAGTTCGCCTTACGACCAGACACTGCTAATTAGCGCAGCAGCCCTGTCTCAGCCAGAAGCCGAATAACCAAGGCATCGCTACAGTGATAGAAAACGACCTGCCTGTCCCGGCGTGAACGAACGATGCCTGCCTGCCGCAGTTTTGACAGGTGCTGAGACAGCGCTGACTGGCTAATGGCAAGATCCGAAGCCATCTCATTGACCGACCACTCGCGCGCCGTCAGCCGCAGCAGGACTCCGAGCCTAATAGGATTAGAAAGACTTGAGAAGACGAGCGCGGCCCGATCCAACGCAGACCGGTCAGCCGTGAGGCGTAGAGACATTATATTCCCTGGTACAAGGTTCATGAACCGTCTCCTCTTAATCGGCATCACTAATGTCGGATAGTCAAATATGATAAATAGATCGTAAAAGGGTCTTCAGTGCGGGACGCCGTTGTCAATGCCGCTCCAATTAACTCGCCCCGCTGGACAAGTTTTTGGGGTCGGTGTTGCTGGGCTCGATCCTTGGCGTGGCGAATACGAATATCGTTAGCTGATCACGCCCTGCTGCGCAGAAACGTGATCAGCAAGTTTGCAGCTCCATGCGGCAGCGCGGATTATGCGGCCGATCGTCTGTGGCCGACCGAACCGGATAGGTGTTGGGCTGCATCATCTGACCGTTCGCTTCCGTCTCGGACCTTCGATCGGCGATTGAGCACAAAGCTGTTCACGAGCGTTGAAAGATGTGTCGAGGCGGCCGAAAGCGTGTGGCTCAACGCAGTCGTCTCTTCAACCATCGCAGCATTCTGTTGCGTCATCTGGTCAAGCTCGTTGACCGCGATGCTGATCTGCTTCAACCCGGCGGACTGCTCGACCGCAGCCGTGGAGATTGCATCAACATTCCTGTCTATAGATGAGACATAATGATCGATACGCGCGAGCGCATGCCCGGTGTCGTCGACAAGCTTGACCCCTACGTTTACTTGCTGACCCGAGTTAGACACAAGCGTCTTGATTTCCTTGGCAGCCACGGCCGAGCGCTGAGCGAGTTCGCGAACCTCTTGTGCGACAACCGCAAAACCCTTGCCCGCCTCGCCTGCCCTGGCCGCTTCAACGCCAGCATTCAAAGCTAACAGGTTCGTCTGAAATGCAATTTCGTCGATGACACCAATGATCTGACCAATCTCAGCGGCCGATCGCTCAATGTTCTTCATTGCCTGAATGGCATTTTGAACGACGCGGCCCGAATCTTCTGTACAGACCTTCGCTTCCGCAACGAGCTTGCGTGTCTCTGTACTGCGCTCCGATGCCTGCGCGACAGTGACAGCTACCTCTTCCAAAGCCGCTGAGGTTTCTTCCAGTGCAGCGGCCTGCTGTTCTGTGCGCTTGGCCAGATTGTCGGAGGCGGAGCGCATCTCCAGGCCATTTTCGTGAATGGCCTGGGTTGTCTCCAGAACTTGCACGAGTGTGGTCTGAAAGGCCGCAAGCGCATCGTTGAAATCGTTTCGCAGCGGCTCGAAGTCAGGCATGAAGGGTTTGTCGATGGTGTATCGGATATTGCACTCAGCCAGACGCGCCAGCCCGGCGCCAAGGGTCTCAACGACGTGTGACAAAGCTTCAGCCTGCTCGGCCACTAGGGCCGCGCGGCGTTGCTGCTCTTCGGCCGCAAGAGCACGCGCGGTTTCCGCCTCTTCCCGCATGCGTTGGCGCTCGAGTGCCGCCTGTCGGAAAATCTCGACCGACTGTGCCATCTGCCCTATCTCGTCGGAACGGTTGCCAAAAGGCACGTCTTTGTTGAGATCGCCTCCTGCGAGGTGAGTCATATAGCTGGAGATACTTCCCAGGGGAGAGATTGCCCTGCGCCGGAAATACCAGATGCCGGCAACGAACAGCAGAACGGACACACCGCTACCCGCCATCGCCATTCGTTCAAGGGATGCTGAAGTGGTTTCGGCTGCGCGCTCCTCGGCAACCAGATGAGCATTCGCCATCTCGACGAGCTCACGCACGGCAGCATCATGCGCCCAGAACTTATCTCCAAGTTCCTGTATTGCCGGTCCCGCTGCGTCTCCGAAGGCAGCCGGTTGAGAAAAGCGCTCCTTGTACACTCTCCAGAAGGCATCACCCTTGGTCAGTACATCATCCGCAAGCTTCTGCTTCAACGATGGCGGCAGGTGCGATTCCTGCCAGTACTTACGTCGTGTTTGATAGTCCGACTCCAGCGAGGCGATCTTCGAAACAGCCAGTTCAGCCTTCCTCGGATCCTGCACCGCCTCACTCGCCAGCATGTAGGCTTCGACAAGATATAAAGGTGGAGGCAGGATGTCAGCGACCAGATCCTTACCGTCAACAATGTCGTCGTACACTGGCCCGTTCACCTTGAGCTGAGACAGTGTGTAATTCTGCAGGGTAATTGAGGAAGCCAAGCCGATCACGATAACGGCGGCGAACGTAAGAAGCAGGCGGGCGATAGTAAGTTTCGGCATGACTGGTCCCTTAAACTGCCGTAGGCATATCGGGATGAGTAAATACAGAATTCTCTAATTTCCCGTTATCTTTAAAACTGATGACTATCAAAATTTTCCAGGTCTGCGGTCGGCAGGAGGCCGTCACTGACGGTTATGATCTCGCCCAGCTTCAGCCTGCTTAGAAGCGGATTGACAGAAGACCGCTCTCCCGCTCGAGCACGGTCCTTCTCGAATCCCGTTGATCTTTCATATCCCTGTCTTTAGCTATCGAAATAAGTCGGAAACCGGACATCATTGCGATGGAGATGGGCTGTTGACTACGAGCAGTTCTACCCGATCAGTTTCGAAGATCGCTGCGTTTGCTACCGCGGCGGCTCTTGTCGCGCTTCTGTCCATTCTCGGTACCTGGGCCGCACAGTCCTATTTTACGGCGATCAGTCGAGCTGAAGAGCGCGCCATAGCTTCTGTGAAGATCGTCGCTAGCAATGCGTCGTGGACCCATCAGATGGGAACCCAGACCGTTCGCCGGATCGATGATGCGCTCCGCCTTTCGGATCTCCGGTTCGACGGAAACATCCGTGATATCGACGTTGCGACTCAAGGTTTGCCAGGCGGCGTACAGGCCTATGTCGTCGACGCCACTGGCCGAACCCTCTACTCGACCGATCCGCAGATCAAGCCTGTCGACATCACAGATCGCGACTACTTCCGCGCCGTGAGGGACGGAGCAATAGAGTATGTCTCGTCCCTTCTCATTAGTCGATTAAGTGGTGACCAGATCTTCGTCTTTAGTCGCCGAATTGTGCGAGACGGGGAGTTTGTAGGCGCGATCATGGTCTCGGTCCCCGCCGAAATTATGCGACCGATCTGGGATACCGTAGACCTTGGCGGAAACTACACTGTTAGCTTCATTCGCGACGACGGCATGCTTGTGGCCCGCTACCCTTTGCCGGAGACCACGCTAGACATGTCCGGCTATGTGCTATTCACCAAGTACCTGAAAGAAGCGTCCTCCGGCACCTACCTCGCAGATGCCTCACCGATGGATGGCGTCAAGCGGCTGGTGGCTTATCAACGTGTGGACGGCACCCCCTTCGTGGCGGTGGCTGCAACAGATTACAGTGTGTTGATCCGCCCGTTCTGGACAACGCTGTCCATGCTCGGTGCAGTCGCTCTCCTTGTCATCAGCGGTGCTATAGCAGCCGGCTGGTGGATCCTCCATCTTTTGAGAGCCCAGGAGCGACAGTCAGCCCAGCTCGCCAAAGCACTAGAGACCAACGAGATGCTCCTGCGTGAAATCCATCACCGGGTGAAGAACAACCTTCAGTCCGTGATGTCGCTCGTTCGCCTGCAGATGCGAGGAAACGAAGGTGTCGAGTCACTAAACAGCCGGATCAAGTCGATGATCGCGGTACACGAGCAAATTTACAAGCACGACGCGTATTCCGCGATCGATGCTGCGGAGCTCATCCGCGCTGTCGTTTGCAACGCGGTGTCAGCTCATGATGCAAAGCTGACCGTCGAATTTGAGTTGAAGCCACAACCGGTCTCAGCTGAGAAGGCGACCGCGCTTGCCTTGCTCGTCAATGAAGTTGTGACCAACGCCATCAAATACGCTTACCCCGACGGCAGCGCCGGGCGCTTGTTAGTCGCTCTGATGAAATCCGACGAGGTGGGGAAAACTCTGTTGATCATCAGCGACGAGGGCGTCGGCTTCGATGTCAATGCGATCGAGTCTGGGACCGGCACGCGGCTGGTCGACGGGTCCGTTCGCCAGTTGGATGGTCACTATGAGTTCGACACGCATGCCGGGACCCGGTTCTCTGCGACGGTCACACTGGCCTGAAGCTCCACGCCTGCTGCGGCCGAGCGCACGTCCGTCCATTCGGATGATGGATGCTTAAGCCGACTTCGTCTTTCGCTCTGCTGCCAGCCTCTGAAACCCCACCCGATCTCGCCCGGCATCCTTGGCCTGATAGAGCGCAAGGTCTGCGCGAGCAACGAGTTCAGCCGGGTTGTTTATCTTGGACTCAATGGTGAAGACCGTGGCACCGAGGCTCGCAGTAACGATGCCAAATTCGCTCCCTTCATGTGGCATCCCGACTTCGCTGATCGCCTTTCTGATTTTCTCCGCTATCGCGATGGCTGTTTGACCGTCGGTGTCCGGTAAGAGCACCGCGAATTCCTCGCCTCCAAACCGAGCAGTGATATCACCAGAACGACGTGCAGCAGCGCCAATCGCCGACGCAACAGACTTCAGGCATTCATCACCAGCAAGATGCCCATAACGGTCGTTGAACGCCTTGAAACGATCGACATCGATCAGAAGCAGCGACAAGGGCCTGCCCGATTGTTTGGCTGCCTCATACTCTCGCTGAAGGCTTTCGTCGAAGGAGCGGCGGTTGGAGAGGCCCGTGAGCGCGTCAGTCTCAGCCAGCCCCTTCATATGCTCTGCCAGGTTTTTGAGGGAGAGCTCCGACTGCTTTATACCAGTAATGTCAGACACGAGAGCCAGTACATGTTGGTCATCCGTTACACGTGTTCGAAGAGACAGCCATCGGCCGTCTGCCATCGGGATGACCTCGTCCTTGTTGACGAAGAGCGTTCTCCCTGCGGCCTGGATTGTCTCCTCATCGAGATCAATGGCAAGGTCCTGGCGCTCGCCATTGCGTACAGCGGCACGGACGATTTCGGTAATATGGGACCCCGTTTGACGTGCATAAGCTGACTTTGGGAAGAGAGCCCGATACTGGTCGTTACAGAACACGACCCTGCCATCGGGGCCAAACATGGCGAGGCCGTCGGACATCTCGGCCATGGCTTGGGCCATCATATTTCGGCTCGACTGCAGCTCCTGCTCGAGGAGTTTCTTTTGGGTTATGTCGACCGTCACGCCGGCAAGGCCGATCATGTCGCCTTGACGGTTTCGTAAGGGCACCTTCGAAGTCGCATACCACCGCGCCCCCTTCCCTTCCTCAACCAGGTACTCCTCGAAGTGGTCTAGGGCTTCACCCGTCCGCATGACATCGGCCTCGGAAGCGAACAGTTGTTCCGCCCGCTCCCGCGGTGCCAGATCAAAGTCGGTCAGACCAACCATGTCGGAGGATTTCGCTCGGCCATTATGTCGCGCCACATTGAGATTTGCCATAACGAAACGATGCTGGAGGTCTTTCACATAGTGATAGTCCGGCGCCTGTGTCAGAGCGGCATGCAGGATATCACGCTCAAGCGTGAACCGGCGGAAATAAGAAAGAAAAACGCCAATGGCCGCAGTCGTAGCAAAGTTGAGGACAACGATCGGCATGCCAGCTTCCTCGACAGCACGCAGGAAAGCTGCTTTGGGCAAAAGGGCAAGCACGGCGATGGAAAGCACGGCCGCTAACAGCGCCGCACTGAAGATCGACAGCGCGGTGCTCATCGGCCTGCGACCGGCAAGAAGCCACAACGTGCTGCCAACGACAAAGACGATGGAGATCCCGATCGTGCCTGGCACCACGCCTGAGCCACCAAGGTAGATCCGGAACGCCGCCGCCATCAGGGCCGCAATCAGCGCAGGACCTGGACCGCCAAAAACTGCCGCCGATTCAATGATCGCAAGACGCAGGTCAAAAATGACCCCGGCGTCAAATTTCACAGCCAGTAACATAGAGGCGACTGCCGCAAGCCCAAGCGTGATACCGAGACCAACACACCGCCACCTCGTCGTCAGCCTATAGAGGCGATAAGACAGGTGACTCCAGACCGACACTATGAGCGCAACAGCGGCGAGGTTGCCAGCGAGAACTTTCCAGACTTCACTCATTTTCCAGCACCGAACGCTACACCAACTCAGCACAAACGGTAGCGACGGCGCCTAGAGTAAGAAGCGCTCCCTTTTTCAGTGGCGCGCTTTGACCAAAGCCGTCCCTATAGTTCTGCCGTCAGCTTATGATGTAATGTTGAAAAAGCCGTTTAGAGCTCAGCCGTCCAAAGCCGCTTTAGGAAGCATAAGGGGCAGCTTCCGCGGTGCTTCAACCGCTACCATCAGTTCGATGTTCATTGGATGTTAACCTCACCCGGAAACGGCAATAGCCCGTCAGCGCCAGCGCTTTATCTTCCTCACGAACGAGGATGACGATGTCTAGAGACGATCCCCACGCTATCGCTGCAGGAGAGGTTCGTAGCCTCGCCGACATGCATCGGTGGCTAGTAAATGTGCGAAAAGATCATGGGTTGGGTGATGAACTCAGGGAGATTTGCCAAATGCTGGCCCATGAACTCAATCCGGTGCTTGAAGGCACGATTATACCGGCCGACATCTCAGAAAAGCTATGGTGTCTGTTCAGGAGACTGGTCTGTGCTGCAGCCATCGCCCATCGGTCCGAAGATAAATCAGGCCGACACGGAGAGCTCCCGGATGAATTCAGCAACCCTGACGGTATCACGTCCCGCACACTTGGCGGCGTAGAGCGCCTTGTCTCCGGCTTCGAGTAAGACGGACGGGTCCCCTACCATATCGGGGCTCAACGTAGATATCCCAATTGAGACCGTTATTCGTCCTCTGCCAGAAGTCACATGTGGGATCTTAAGTTCCCGAACCGATTGTGCTATACGGTCTGCGGTATTGCGCGCCACCGCTTCCGAGGCTCCCGGCATGATAACAGCAAACTCTTCCCCGCCGTAGCGCGCGACCAGGTCGGAGCCACCCCGACAAGACGCCTGAAGTGCACTAGCCAAAGCTCGCAGAACCTCATCACCTGCCGGATGCCCGTAGGTATCATTGTAAGCTTTGAAATGATCGACATCGACCATCAGAAGGGAGAGTGGCTCGCGCGAGCGCGTGGCGAATTCGACGGCGATGTCTAGGCGCTCATTGAAGCAGCGTCGATTGGCAACACCCGTCAGGCCGTCCTTATTTGCGAGACCTTCCAGCTGCTCGAGCGCCGCTTTCTTTTCCGTGATGTCGGCATAGAGGGTAACCCAGCCCCCATCCGGAAGTGCGCTGGTCTTCTTGGACACCCACCGTCCACTGCTCAGCAGCAATTCTGATGCCTCGGCCGAGGCGCTGCGCTGGACCTCATCTTCAACCCAATCCGCCGGCGTGACGTCCGCAGGGATCGCGATCTCCCCTTTCAGGACACCCGCGCTCAGGATCTCGGCCAGTGTACGACCACGGCAGCTCTCTGCGTCAACATATGGAAAAAGCGATGTGTACCGCTTGTTCCAGACCGTAAGCCGACCATCGTGATCGAACATAGCCAGGCCATCCGCCATCTCGTTCATGGCAGTCTGGAGCAGAGCTTGGGTTGCCGCGAGTTCCGACTGTAACGCTCGCTGCGCCGTCACATCCTGAATCACCCCGATCAGACGCGCTGGTTTGCCAGCGAAGTACTCGATCTCAGCCAGAGTCCGAACCCATCGCTTCTTCCCGCTTGCAGCGATGAATTCGCAACTGTGGTCGAAAGGCTTGCCGGTCGACAGCGTCCGCTCGATAAGCGAGAATATTTCATTGCGCGCCCGCCCCGGATAGGCGTCTAGCGCGCGATCCAGATCCAGCGGCTCCCCAGGCGGAAGATCATAGATCTCGAACACTGCATTCGACCATGTCGCTTGCATCGAAGGCAGCTCGATTGTCCAACCACCGATCAAGGCCATGGTCTCGATTTGCGAAAGCAGCTTGTTCTTGATTTCAGTCAACGCCCTCGCTGCGGCGAGCTCACGCTCCCGATTGCGCCTAGCGTAAGCAGGATAGAAGACAAACGTCATCCCTGATTTGTGCCGCTTCGCACTGACTAAAACATCAGAGACATCAGAACCTGCCAGCTGCAGAGCGACTTCTGCAAACTCACTATTCAGATGCAGAAGATGTTGGAGTTGGGTCTCAAAGAATGTTCTCGAGATCGGACTGAACAGAGCCTTTATCGGCTGTCCGACCAGCTCGTCCATTCCGGGAACGCCGATCATCCTGCTCAAGAACGGGTTGGCACGAACAATCACGCCTGCGAGGTTAGTCTCAACCAACCCCACTGGTGCATTGTCTTCGATCGAGACGTGGGACACGAGGTCAGGCTGCATTGAGCTTTAGCCTTCCTCGGGAGCGAAGGTAGCGTGTAATCGCATGAATGGTCTCTTCCGGCGCACTGACATGGGGACAGTGCCCTTCAGCCCGAAGTCTCTGGACAGCGGAGTTGGCCAGTGCGCCTTGAAGATGAGCGACGGCAGACCGAGACGCGATCGTGTCGTTGCTACACTCAATGATCAGACAATCTGGCCTCACTGAGGGCAAATAGCTGCGGCAATCCGACATGAAGGTCAAATTTGCGAAGTGCTTGGCCGCCGCCTCATTCCAACGGCAAAAGCTGTGCGACAGTTCAGTCGCCAGGGCGGGCCGATCCGGATTTCCCATGATGATTGGAGTAACAACGTCGGCCCAGTTCGAGAAGTTGCTCCCCATCAGCTCCATCAGTCCCGCCAGCTGTTGCTCGTCAAAGCCACCTTGGTAATCTCCAAGGTTCAGATAACAAGCGGATGGTGCAACCAGCACCAGGCTGTCGAACAGGTCAGGTTTTTTGACGACCGCGATTACTCCGATCATTGCACTCACCGAGTGGCCAACGAAGGTTATTGAGCGTTTGTCCAGCGCCTCGCAAACCTCGATCAGGTCACATGCATACCCCTCCAACCTTGAATGCCGACCGTTCGGCTGAAAGTGAGACAAATCCGACAGTCCCGCCCCCGTGATATCGAATGCGACAGTTTTGGTCAGTGCCGAGATCGCTGGTCGTACTCTTTGCCAAACAGTCTGATCGCATCCGTACCCGTGCGCAAAAAGCACGAGATCATCACCAGTACCTTCTATGGTTATAGCGTGACGCTGAAGGGCACTTTTGTTTACGGTCATTGTGAGGCCTTTGGAATTACGTCTCCCGCTTAAAGACGCATGATCGTGTCCACGCTCAAAGTGTATCGGACGACGGTTTGAAACAAATTAACTTGTCATCCGCGCCTGCCGCGGGTGATGCCAGCATGGCGGACATTGGAGACCCCAGCAGCGATGTCACGCTGTTGGGGTCCCCAGCTTCCTCTCAGAAGTCTTCCCACCCTTCCGCCTTTGCAGCGCTCGATCCAAATGCTTTGGAAAGGGCGCCCACCATCCGGCGCGCCGGAGAGGCGACAGGTCGATGTTCGCCAGCTGCCGCTGAAGCATAGCCGGCTGTAGACGGCCCGGGCTGTTGGTACGCCGCCCCAAGCTGGAACTGGTTGACCAGATCCCGAAGCCGGCCTGCCTCCTTGGCAAGAGTTGCTCCCGCAGCATTGGCTTCCTCGACCATGGCCGCATTTTGCTGAGTGACCTGGTCCATCTGGTTGACGGCGGTGTTCACCTCAGACAGGCCCACCGATTGCTCGCGTGCCGATGTCGCGATCGCATCCATGTGTTCGTTGATCGTGACGACATAGTTTTCGATGGTCTTAAGCGCCTCGCCGGTATCGCTGACGAGCTTGACCCCTTTTTCGACCTCGATCGTAGAATTGCGGATCAGATCCTTGATCTCCTTGGCGGCCTGAGCAGAGCGCTGTGCAAGCTCTCGAACCTCCTGTGCGACAACGGCAAATCCCTTGCCAGCCTCTCCGGCGCGGGCGGCTTCAACACCGGCGTTGAGCGCGAGCAGATTGGTCTGGAAGGCAATTTCGTCAATCACGCCGATGATGTTGGAGATCTGACTGGAAGCATGCTCTATCCGGCCCATCGCATCGACAGCATTGGCCACCACAGACCCAGACTGTCGGGCGCTAACATTGGCCTGAGCAGCAATCGTCCGTGCTTCTTCTGCCCGTTTGGAGGAATTCGCGACATTCGTGGTAATCTGATCGAGGGCGGCGGCGGTCTCCTCCAAAGAAGCTGCCTGCTGCTCCGTACGCTTCGACAGGTCTTCAGCGCTTTGGCTGACCTCTCGCGATCCTCCGTCGATAGAATTGGTCGACTGCGAGACCGCCGTCAATGTCTGGCGGAGTTGACCGACTGCTGCATTAAAATCTGCCCGCAGGCTTTCGAAGTCTGCGGCAAAAGCCTGCTCAAGCTGGAAGGCCAAATTGCCAGCGGCCAGCTGCTTCAGACCGTCTGCCAGTCCATTGGTGGCCTGCGCCATGTTCTGAGCACGTACCCGCTCCTGCTCAGCGGTTACACGACGTTGCTCTTCGGCGTGCTCACGTTGCGAGGCAGTCTCTTGTTCAAGCCGCCTGTTCTCGAGAGCGTTCTTTCGGAAAATTTCCACCGCGCCGGCCATCTCCCCGATTTCATCTGCGCGTCCGGCAAAGGGTACCGGCGCTTCTGCATTACCGCCAGCCAGTATCTTCATCGACTGGGTAATGGCCTGGATCGGCCGAGCGACACCGGCAATCGCAAACCAGATCGCTCCAGCAACCACCAATGACAACGCGCCGATGGCGCCGAAAGTGATCTGCAGGGTCGTCGCGTAGGCGCTTTTTGCATTCTCATAGGCATCAGCAGCGGTTGTATTGTTGATCTCCACCAGACGAGCCACAGCATCCCTTGCCTCGTCGGCGTAGGCAACCATGTCCTCCCTTAGGATCCGGTTCGCGCCGTTCAGATCTCCCGCCGAAGAGAGTGTCAACACACCCTTGCCAGTCTCAATATACCGGTCCAGCGCGGTCGTTACATTCGCCAATAATCCTTTCTCTTCCTGGGACGGATCCAGGGTGTTGAAATGGTCGATATCGGCCTTCAATTTGCTTTCGGCTTTCTCGATCGAGGCCGCAGCAGCCGCCTTTCCATCGACGTCGGACCTCAGGATATGGCTACGGTAAGCTGTTCGAAGATCCCCGAGCTGGACCTCCATGTCTTTGACGGCGGTGACACTTGGCAAAGTGTTCGTTGCGATGAGCGTTACTTGATCATTCAAAGCGCCGAGCCGGTTCAGCGCGAATGTCGCAAAAGCCGCGAACGATAAACCCAACAGTATGAGCGTGGCTGCCAGAGCAGTTTTAATTTTTGGCCGTGTCATGGTCGTCCCTTTTGAACAAGAAATCCGTTCCCGGGTCGCGCGCATTCGGGGGCGTGGGCGCTGGCTCAGTCGGTGACTAAACTTTGAGGCAATTAAGTTAGGAAATCGCAATTAAGCGAGCCAGAAAACACATCGATGAATAGTCACAGGTGATTGGCTTTTGTCAGTTTCACGGCCCTGATGTGGGAGGCAGACCCTCACCGCCCCCCATCAGTGTTTACGAGACCATGTTGCATGAGCTGGCGTTTCAACCGCGGGCGCCCGCAGATCTCGATTCATTCGATCTCAGTTCGAGTTACGTTCCAACCACGCCCAATATTGGTCTCAGATCGTTGAATCAGCATGACAGACGGCAGCTTCGGCTGGACGGTTCGAGTCTCTGTCAAAAGAGCACAGGTAGCCAGAACGGCCCCACTCATTGAAAAAGGAAAAGCGGTTACGGAAACTTCCGACCGGTTAGCATCGCGACCAGCTGATGTCTGTTCCGGATGCCGCTCTGATAGAGCATGATGAGCAACTTCGCATGCTGTTCAGCTTTCGCAGAAGTCGGTTCCTCTCCCCGCAGTTCGCACACTCTAACCAGCGCGGTTTGCAATACCGCCAGGTCGTCGGGCCGCAGGGTGGCATCCAGTTTATGTGCGATTTCGTGGATCATGGGCGGAAAATAGGCAACGGCATAGGGCCGACAAGGGTATTGCCTAATATACCGCTTAGCGATCCGGGAAAACCAACGAACGGTTTAGTACATTCATCCGTACCGAAGATTTATCTGCCAAAGAAGTCGCGCGACGCACATCGTCCTCATGGCACGAGCAGGGAAAATCTGGCCTTGGCTTACTCATAGCTGCGGAGGTCGCGACGCTCTCAGGAGGTGGGGGGTGCACCCCTAGAGGTTTTCAGCCAGCCAGAATTTCAGTCTCGAGATCATCTCCTCGTTGCGCCGATACCGCACGCTGTTACCCACCCTCTTGGCGTGCAATAGTCCCGCTCTTTTAAGGATTGCAAGATGACTTGATACCGCCGACTGGGAGAGACCATTACGCTCGAAGCAGCTGGCACTTACTCCGATGAGCGTCTCATCTTTCGACAAACCAAAAGTCTGCTCCGGATCTTTGAGCCAAGTGACAAACTCCATACGGCCCGGGTGGGACAGTGCTTTCAACGCCTCTTCGACATCCATATCGGGCCCACCCGCAGACTACTGCCGCAACGCCAGCTCCGCCATCAAGCGGATGACCGAATCGCTCTCGCAGCGGTAGTATCGCACCTGGCTATCGATCCTCACCTTTACTAGATTGGCGTTGCGCAATTTCCCAAGGTGCTGGGACAAAGCCGACTGGCTGAGACTGAGCTCCTTGGCGAGTTCATTGACCGACCACTCACGCTCGATCAGACAGATCAAAGCGCCCAGCTCGTTCTGTTAGACATGCTGGAGAGCAGCAGGGCCGCCTCGTCTAGCGAAAGTCCAGTCCCGTACTGGCCATTGCTCCATAGGCGTACACCATCGGCAATTTGCATAGGACAACCTTTATAAAGAAAATTCACGGTAGCTTGCGGTATTATGGTTAACCACTGCTAAAATGCCAGCGCAGGTTGCGCCTGCATTGCATTAGACGTTAGTAGTGGGGTTGATCACTCACTCATGATGCTGGCACGGTACCGCTTCTAGGGGTTGCTCCAGGCGAACTAGCCCGCCCTTCCACAGAATTTCGACTTAGCCTCAATCAAAGCATCCGAGAATATCGGGATAGTTCTCACCATGTGCGCAACAGATGGACCCAACCTCTTTCATCGGCGTATGAGAGTGTTATAAAATGCGATGGAACATCCTGTAGACCCAGAATGCTACTGGAGTCAGCACATCCGCTCGAGGGCGACATATGAGCACGCCGCACGACGATCTGGCCAAAGCTTGCATTGCCCTCATCGACAAGACGGAAACGCTGTCGAGCAGGTTCTCGCGCTCATTAATCTCAACGCATTGCTGTTCCGGGAGATCTCCCTCGCCCACGAAGAACTGCTCCAGCATTTTGGAAGCCTCGAGGCTGAACTCGGCGGTCTGGGCGAAGCGATCGCCCTAAGTGCGCGCAGATACGAGTACGTTCAGGTCTCATCGCAAGCGATCACCGAGGATCTACGAGCAGATCCTTCGCCAGGGCCGTGACCTGCTGAAAGCATGTCCTCAACTGTACCTGGAAAAACCGTGGACTTTACCTCCCGACCCGGCAAACAGAAGAAGCAGCTCCACGTTCCGTTGAGCAATCGTTAACTACCCATTCTCATCCGTCAGCAACGGGCTGCGTTTAACCAACGCGTTCAACTCTTCTTCGCTCCGAAAACCGGATTTGAAGAGGGCTACCAGCTCCTTCGCGAGGCTAAGCTTTTCATCTGCATCCAGATCGCCCGCCTCACCCCGAAACAGGTTGGCAAGCACCTTCCGCAACATGGCCAGCCCTTGTGGGTTGATCTCCTGTTCATCATCGAAGTAAGTCCCGCCCATCCGCCAGCCTTCTCCCCAAGTGCCATGCTTCAGCACGCTGTGATGATGACACTAGCTTGAAACGGTTCGCAACCCATTCTCCGCTGACATCGTGGTCTATTCATCTACATTCCACTCAAGAGCTCGTTGTCTCGATCAACTTTATTGCGGAAGCCAGCGGCAACTGACTGCTCGGACCCCTGAGGCATCCTGATCAGTTGGGTATACCTCCTGAGACAGTCTCTGTGAGGCGCAAATCAGTGTATCATTTGGGTCTTTTTTCGATTTTTGGGACAGCATCCCGGGCAGGTCTAGAAGCTATTGAGACGTTTTTGGTGTGCCCGAACTGATAGCAGTCAGGAAACTGTGGGGCGAAAGCTGGATGAATGGCCGCACCACTGCCGTCGCTCATGCCCCCAACAATAAGACTTCTGTGTACAGACTAAAATGCAGGACCTATCCGTATCACCCGCTACTGACTGTCGCTTACGCACCCTACGGCCGACCGCACTTCCGCATTGACTTCTCCCCGCAATCCTGCCGATCTCTAGTCATTTTCTGAGTTCGCACAAAGAAGTGTCATGATCATCGGACCAAGAGAAAACTCACCAACCGCGGCAGGCATGGTCACGTTTCGGAGATATCCCCTAGCCGAAATAATGTGCCCTGCCCTCTCCAAATTCGCGGCCACAGCGACAGCAGCGTTCTCTGGTCCCATCACCTCGCAAGCCTCTTGGTAAGTTGACGGGCTGACGCTAAGCCTTCATCGAACCACCACCACCGCGGCGTCCATGAGCTTGCGCCAATGGGAAATCGTACCCCCGGGCCCATAGTCCGAAATCCGCGGGCAGTCTTTCAGGGGCATCGCCAGTTGTTTGATTGGCCTGTTGCGGCTATCGGTTTGCCATGAAGTTGCCTGGCTCATTTGCCCGGTTGGAGTGGTCTCGTTTTCCGTGTGAGATTGTTGCCTACGCGGTGTCATCGTCAGCCGGGAGGTTGTTCGCTTTTGGGTCCACCGCTGTGGCCGCCATTTTGCGAACGGCATCCGCAGGTATCGCACAAAACCTGATGATAAGAGGCATATGGATGAGGCCGTCATCACGATTGGCGGCAGGAAACTCTGACTCGGGGGCGCCATTGATACCGATGGTGATGTTATCGACATCCTAGTTCAAGGGCGTCGCAACACGAAGGCTGCAAAGCGCTTCTTCTTCAGGCTGGTCAGGCAGTTTGGCCAGCCGCGCGTGGTCGTGACGGACAAGCTCGGCATCTACGTCACACCAATCCGCAGTATCGCTCCAGACGCCGACCATGGGGCGCACAAGTGTTTGAACAACACGATTGAAACTCCCGCCGTTTGGCAAGGAAACGCGAGAAGATCATGGGCGGATTCAACACGCCGCGTCAGGCAAAGCGCTTCCGGTCAGTCCATGACCTAATCAACACGATCTTCCGTCCCTGTCGCTACACTCTGACTGCCACCTCATACCGCCATGCAAGAACTGATACATTCAACCTGAGGGCTGACTACACCGCTGAAAGGACTGCCTGAAGCTTCCGCCACGGCGGGCGGTCGCAATTGCGGACTCACTGCCCTCATAGGGTTTGCAAAGCTCCCTGATAGCGGTCAAACGATTGGCGTTAGCGAGTGACAGTGGTCTGCTTAAGGCTCAGCTGCTTCGCCTTCCACAACCCCTCGATAGACGGCTTCAACGCCAATAACCCTTTGTATTGTAGAACGAAATTACCAAAAAAAACGGCTGACAAGTTATCCTTGCTTTGATGGCACGAAGATCACGGGCCTTCTGCGTTGTGCGAAATGGCCACCGTTACGCGCTTCTTCGCTTTCCATCGTCATTGATCTTCATGAGAGCCATCAGCATCGGCCCAAGCGAAAACTCACCTCGCTCGGCGCGTCTAGTCAGGTCGCGCAGATAGCCCCCAGCCGACGTTATGAGATTTGATCGCTCGAGGATGCAGGCCATAGTCACTGCGGCATTTTCAGGGCCCATGGCGCTGCAAGCCTCCTCATAGGCCGATGGGCTCACGCCTAACATGGAGCGCGCCACGATGGCCGCCTTCATGAGGTCGCGCCAATTCTCAATGCACCCGCTGGGACCGTAGTCCACAATTTGCGGACATGCCCGGAGAACCATTCCAAGCGGGAAAGCCTTAATTGGCTCAGGCTTCGCCTTATCCCGCTCGATCGGCGCTCTCTCGGTTGGTGGCTTACCGCTGAGGCTTCCGCCCTGCTCTTTTCCGGAGCTAGGTTCAAATTCATTTATAGATTCCGTATTTGAATTCTGTATGTGCCGCTCATCCTGGCTGGCATTGCCGTGCATATTGTCAGGTTTTAACTGCATTTCCAAAATGTTGAGGACCTCTGCCCGAAGTAGCTGCATCTCATCGAGCGCCTGGTCTATCTGGCGCCGGTCTGGACGGCGCGGGAGTCGTGCGACAATGGCAGCGTAGTGCTCCTCCACCTGTCCCCAGTTCCCGGAGACACCCTCTTCGATAGCCGCCGTGAGAAGTTTGCGGACGTCGCGCCGGCTGATCGTAAGAGCTTCCTTTGATCGACGGAAGCGGGTGCGCTCCGCAGCAATATCCTGCGCAATGTGGGCGAGTTCGGCGGCGCGAGCCATGAGAGGAGTCAAATCGAACCCGTAGGCCTGCTCTACCTCGCCATCACCATTGCGATGAGCGTACCGTTTCCCGTTGGGGCTGTCTCGACGCAAAATGAGCCCCGCGTCCACGAGGGCCGCAAGTTGGCGTCTGAGTGTGCTTTCCGTGATCCCGTGAGCGCGAACCGATAGCTGCGCGTTGGATGGGAAAACGACAAGACCGCTGCTCGAATCGAACTCCCCGTGCGGGTAAAACGTGAGGAGGGCATCGAGAACGGCTAGGGCCCGATCCTGAAGCCCGAGGCGTTCTCGCGCCTCGCAGACATCGCGAAACACTTTCCACTTTTCAATCCGCGTATTGTGATCCGGATCCTTGATCGCCATCTGTCTTTTCACCAGGGCGAGCGACATTGAACGCCGCCCAAAGGGCGTCGTCACATCTCCCGTTTGCATTTTTCTCTCACCTTTCGTCAGGCAAAAAAAATCCGCTCACCAAAATGGCGCCAAGACTCTTGACTGTGATTCCGGGAAATGCGATTCTCGATCCTGCTAGAGATGACGAGAGAGGCTTCCACGGTTCGCCGTTTGGGGGCCTTTTTCTTTTGCGGTTTAGTCTCCGTTGGTTTCGTGTTGCGACCCCTTGTACTCCTCGTACAAGCGATCCATGCGAGAAGACAGCCATTCGCTGAAAGGCTTGGCTTCTACATTCGTGAGCTCGATGGCAACCTTCTTCGCTTTGGCGGTCATCGCGAAATTCAGCGAGCGATCAGACGAGATCCAGTCTTTTGCTGCGGTTTCGGCTTTGGGCTTTTTCGCGGCCGATTTGGCCTTGTATCGCTTTACATAGTCATGAAGTTCATCAAACCGCTCGGCTTCGGGAAGCTTTTGAAAGTCGGCCGAAGCTGCATGCTCAACAGCGACCTTGGAGAGGGCAGGGGCAAGTAGCAACTGCCGGAGGCTCAGCCACCGGTCACGCCCAATTTTCTTCGATGCACCCAAGGCCTGAATGACTGGCGCTGGCACCGCCTCGACGACAGCAAGCATCTTCGACAGCATCGCCTCATCGATGGCGAGCGACGAACGAACCGTTTCCTTGTTCATTCCAGACGCGATCAGGTTCTGAGCGAAGTAGGCGCGTTCAATGAAAGACAGGTTTGAACGGGCTGCGTTTTCCTGTCCCTGTACAATCACCGAGGTGGTATCGTCGAGCTTCTTTACGATCGCCTTTACCGGAACTCCGAGTTCGCGAGCCGCTCTAAGACGACGGTGACCGAACACGACCATGTATCGCGTGGCGTCGGCGGAACTCGGGCGGACAAGGATAGGCGTCGTCTGTCCCGATTCCTTGATTGCCTGAAGAAGTTCCTGAAACTCTTCTCCGTCGTCTGAAAGGCGGTCAGCCACGAAGGACATGTCAATCAATCGCGGATCAAGATCCACGATCACTTCACCTTCCATGAGCTTCTTGGTGTTCTCGGCCATATCTTCAATAGAGCGAACAACCGTCTTTGCGGCCCCTGTCATGCCGTAACCGGGTTTTGTCGGCGTCTGGCCCGCCGAGATTGCCTCCATATCCAGATTGGCGAACGGATTTTTACGGGACATGGGCGCACTCCAAATCTTGCGTCAACGCCGGTAGGGGACTGGCAAAGCTAGAACAATTGGCGAAAAAAACGGCTGACAAGTTGCTCATTTTCTCCCCCAAACCCCATGGATGAGCTCCACGATCTCGGCGTTGGTAGAATTCAAGCTCTCCATGGCCCTGTCATAGGTCGCCCGGACAAATTCACCCCGCTCAACCTCGTACAGGGTTTGCTTCTTGATGGACGCGTCGGAAATCGCAGTGGACTTCAGAACGTGGTTTCTCAGCATCTGTTGTGCGAACATCGACTGCATGAATCCGACCATCTGGGCCTGCGGAATATCCGTGGGCTCAAAGCGGGTGATAAGATACCGGAACCACTGAACACGCATTTCGGCCCCGGCCTCCGCAACCGGCCCCATGATCCCCCCGAGCATCATGAGAAACTGGCTCATCGACATGATGTCCAGCATCTGAGGATGAATGGTGATAAGGATCCCAGTCGAAGCCATGAGGGCGGTGATCGTCAAATAACCCAGTTGAGGAGGGCAATCGATGACGACTACATCGTACTTGTCATCCACGTGCTTCAGAGCGCTGGCGATCCGCATATAGAAGAGTCGGCCGTCATCCCCCCTCTTGGAGGAAATCGCCAGTGGCACGTCATACTCGTATTCCTGCAGAACCAGATTGGCGGGCACGACATCCAGCCCAGGAATGTTGGTCTGCTGGATAACGTCAGCAATTGACTTACGCTCGTCGTCAAATCGAAGAGCCTCGTAAAGAGAGGCAGTATCGTCGAGCTCCGGCTGGATCCCGAAAAGCGAAGTCAGTGAAGCCTGCGGGTCAAGGTCGATCGCCAGCACGCGATGGCCGGTGAGGGCGAGATATTGCGCCAAATGCGCGGCAGTGGTGGTCTTGCCGCTTCCGCCCTTGAAGTTGACGACCGATACCACCTGCATCGGCTCACCTTCTTTACGCCTTGGCACATAGTATCTCTTGTCGGACTTCTTGTTTGCCTCCAGATAGTCCCGAAGCTCGAGCATCTGGTCAGCGGTATAGTATCGGCGCCCACCGATGGACTCAATCTCCGGTCCTTTCCCGTCAGAGTGAAGTTGCCTCAGGTGCGTCTGGGTGACACCCATGAAGTCCGCAACTTCAGCAAGCTGAAACTTTCGCAATCCCTTGCGAGCATCAGGCGGGTACTGCTGGCTGCGCAACATATGCAACGCGCTTGAGATCTTCGCCCCTTGCTCGGCAATCTCAATATCAAATCTGTTGGGCATATTGCTCATTTTGCGAACTATTTCCCGGATGTCGTCAGTTTCGAAAAAATGGCTCGGACACCATCATTTGCGAAACTATCCTGCGATTCCCACATCGTCGCAAGAGATTTAAAGTTAACCAGTAGTTAACGGAACTGCCGGAGAGGCTGACAGGATATCAATTCACCCAAAGACTTCCGCATGTTAGCCCGGCTTTGTCAGCCAACCCCACTGAAAGCGAAATGCGGATTTGCACCTCTTATCAACATCTCAGAACGCGGTTCCCAGCCGGCTTTTGAGATGTATAGCGTTGATTCTGTAGAATCACCGGGTGCAAATCTGCACATACACGCAGCACGAGATGATTTCCCTTTTGTCCGACCAGTTTATGCGGAGATCACGATGCAGATTCTGAGCGTCTCGGCTGACCACCACGCACGCAACCACAACTACCTGAACCGGATGCACCATCTTCGCGCCGCCGTGTTGGCGGTCGGCTGGAATGGGATGTCACTATCACCGAACAGGGAGAACGCGATCAGTACGATGATCTCCATGCGACCTACATCCTGGCGATCTCAGCCGACCGGAAAGTTGTCGGCTGCGCGCGAATGCTGCCTGCATTTGGCCCAACGATTCTGGAGTAGACATTCCCGCAACGGCTGGAGCGCGGTTCGCTCGCCCCCATGCTGCAATGATCGAGAGCTCAGACTTTTGCGTAGACACGTCGCTTCAAGCGGGGAGGGGGGAGGTCCCATCAGGCTGCTCACAATGTTCGCCGGCATCATCGAATGGTCGATGGCGAACGGTTAAGGTATAGGAGCTTCACGAACCCATCACGATCAGGAATCGGTCCCAACCTTTCGATTCACAAATGTTGTTGGACGGGGCAGGGGAGTTTGCCGATTCTCGCAGCATGGAAACGAACCCAAATCACATGCATTTGCGCCGACTGGACTCATCTCGCAACATGGCGCGCTTCTATGTCATGCAGATCAGTCCTAATCTTTTTGGCGAAACCTGTCTGACGAGAACCTGGGGGCGCATAGGTAAAAGGGGCCAAACTATGGTCCATCTCTTCGAACGCGAGGAGGAGGCCCGGCAGCTCCTTATCGAACTCACTAATCGCAAGCGATCAAGGGGATACATTCCGGTTTGAGGCGCGCTGCGAGCGCGGGAGACACTAAAAACAGTGCAGGGAAGGGGTCGTTCTGCCGCAAGGTTGCTAGCCTTACCAAACCGGTGATCTCAACGCTCTGAGCATGAACCAGAAAGAATACCACAAACTGGACGCGTGCCCTGTTAACCATGCTGGAGCTCTTTGTTCCGGATGCGTTCTAGTCATCTTGTCGGCGAGCTATCTCCGGGCTAAGTCTTGGTTGTCCCGGATAAATCAAATGATCTCCGGAACTTAAGCGGCCCCCGCCGGTGTTGGCGCACCGAACGAGGGCCTGACCCGCAACCTTGTAACAGAAGGACTTGGGCTATGAAGACCCTTATCCGCTTCGCTTCGGTGATGGAAGCACTCCCCCAGATGGATCCTGTTGATCCTCGTTCAGATCGTGGTGTCGTGACCAGGCGTTCTGCCTTTGCTGGCGCCTGCTCAACGTCTGTGTTTCCGCAGGCCTGATCGAACAATTCTGACATCGCTGGCAGTTGTGATGGTCGAGCGCGCCGGACCGCGTCCTCAGCCGGTCCATGACTCTTGCCCTGATGTCGCTCTACAACAGGATACATGACATGACCAACACCGTTTCCGGTGCGGCTTCCGCACCAACCTATTCGTACGCCGTCAATCCGGATGTGCTCCATCCGAAGCTTGATGGACTATGCCATCAGGTACTGACATCGAGCTTCGGCTCGACCGCCCTGATGGACGCGCTTGCGTCGGGGCTCTCTGACGTCTCCAGCCTGCTTCGCGGTCTGCCGGCGGCCGAGGGCCGCCTGATCGAGCGCGGCATTCAGATGATCGCGGGGCTTAATCCCGACCTTGTCGTGCTGACGGAGAACATCCGCCTGCCCGTCAGCAAGGCGGCTCTGGATGTCGTCGAGCGCAACGATCCTCGCCATTATGCATCACTGACGCTCGATGCCGATAGCGGCGGTCGGCGGGGCTACACGCCCGATATGATCATTGTGAACCGCGTCACCAAGATCGCACATGTTGTCGACGTCAAGCGCAGTCTCAGTTCGTATGATGCTGTGCGCCTGCAAGAGCTGAAGAAGCGGATGCTGGCCGCAGCACTCACGGTGCCAGACCTGCTTTATCAGGAGCATCATCGGCTCAGTGTCGAAGCGGTCAAGGTCGTCATTCTCGACGCCCAGAATGGTAGTCGCGATGCTTCCTCGGGCATCTGGCCCGTCAGCGATCTCGACCACCTGCTTGGCGTCGATGGTGCAGGCAAAGCGATCGCCTATTTGCGCCGAACATTCCAGACCGCGGTCGAGCAGGTCTGGCGCGAGGCCCTGCAACATTATGCTCAGGCGCGAGACTTGACCGAGGATGAGCGTAGGGTTGGGGCCATGCCATGGCTCGAGACACAGCGATCTTGCCGTGATGACCGCAGTCTGTCTCGTCATGACGATCGAATGGTCGGCGTGGCGGGCTCAGGAGCAGCCGAGCGACCTGAGATCCGCATCGGGTTTGCCAGTCTCCCGACTGTTCGGCCACAGGCGCTGAGCTAAGCCGAGTTGTCCGGCGGCCGGCGCCGGCCGATTCCCCAATTCATCCATCTACTCATCCCGTCATTTCGACCGCGCATCTTTGATGCTGCGGCAGAGGAAACACGTCATGTCGAAACAACCATCTGCAACCATCATTCCCTTCCCGATCCGCCCTGCCTCTGTGCCCAGAGCTGCCACGGAAACCACAGCTCATTCTTCAGCGCCCCTGGCGTCAACAGCGGCGAAAAAGCCGTCGCGAGCACGGCAGTCCTTCGAAGCACGGATGGCCCGTCTCGGCAACTCGTCGCCTGAGAACTGTATCGAGTACCGCGCCTTCAAGAAGCTTCGGACGGTGAGCCGCCCGGTCGATCCGGCATTCATTGTGCGTCAGGCCATCCATTGGACACGCAAACGACCGATCGCCTTAAGCAGTCTTCCAGCGATGATCCGCAAAGATCTCGAGAAACTGTGCGCGGCCGGCGATCCGACAGGACTGATGGTGCGCGACTGGCTTGAAGGCAAAGGTCCGAAGCCAGTGGTCGAGGAGAAGGCATGATGGAGACCCTCACCGATCGCGTGACACGATACCTGCTTCGCCGCATTCGACGGCTTGCGGTTCTCGATCTATATCAGCACGCAGCGGTCGCAGGTCTGCTGGATGAGATCGCTTACGACGCCAGCAGCAGTGCCGGTCCTACCTTGATCAGTCGCTGGGCTCCGACTGTCGAACTGATGCATCTGTCGTCGCTCGGCCCCCGGGGTAAACAGATTCTGTCACGCAGGCTCAGCCATGCCGGCCGGCACGGAGATTCGCTCGTTGAACACTGGCAGTCTCGGCAGGCGTCAGCGGCACCCGTTCGAGAAGCTCGGATGTCATCGACGTCATCATTGGTATCTTCGTCAGCATCCGATACAGGGCTTGAGCGCCAGACCGCACCCGAGCGCAAAGCGCTGGCTGTTCTTCGTGAGCACCTGCCGCTTCCGAAAGCGGCACCTGTTGCTGTGGCCTTGCTGATTGCGCGCGCAGTCGGATCGCATCCCGGCGGATGGGAGGCGCTGCGTGCGGTCTTGCGTCGCCCAGACCCGTTCATTGTATTGCGCATCCCCGTCCCAGGCTTCCAGCGCCATTGTGGCCGTTCGCTCGAAGACGGACTGATCGTCCCGTCGTGGATGAAGCTTGAGGAACTCGTGCGGCTTGCCGGGATCTGCGACTACGGCGATCGGCGGCCGGGGAGACTCCGCAAGCCGATCAAGACGATTGCAGGTAGCGAAGTTCACAAAGTCTCTGATCGAGCGCTCGGCAGAGCTTTGAGTGACGCAATCAACAGCGAGCCTCCCCCACCCATTCTGCTGGTCGACCAGACGGGTCACGAGCTGCCGGATATCATCATGCACGCCGCTGACCTTGTGCTTGAGGCCGATGGGCTCGATCACACCCTGCTGGCCGAGCTACTGCAGATCTGCTGCGGCATTGCGCCGAAGCATTCACTCGAACTGATGCGGCAGAAGGGTCTGACACTCGACCATCTGCATCTCGATGATCTCGCACTGATCGTGCGTCCGGGGCGATCCAATGCGGAAATCATTTCCGCATTGGAGGCACTCAGAGACGATCGCGCATCAGATCCGGAAAGTGGTGATGCAGAAGGCTCCGACGGTTCATCCAACCGCAGGAAGGGCTCGAGCGTTCCGGAATGGCGATCGGACGCAAAGCCCGAGGAGAAACGGAAGAGCATGGGCTCTGCTCCCGTCGAGGTTATCCGCCCGCAGCCTGCGGACGCCGAGGCGGTTCTGCGCGTCGAGACGCTTAGCGGGTATCGTGAGGCGGCTGATTGGGCGGCCAGTCTCAAACTCGATCTGGATCTCTGGCGTCACGGCCTGCTAGACTGGAGCGAACTGAGCAGCCGACTGCTTCTCTCCGGTCCACCTGGAACTGGCAAGACGACTTTCGCAAAAGCGCTCTGCAACACGCTACAGGTACCGCTGCTTGCAACCTCCGTCGCTCGCTGGCTGGAAGCCAGTTATCTCGGCGACGTGCTGAAATCGATCAATGCCGCCTTCACGATTGCGTCCGAGCACCGGCCGGCGATCCTGTTCATCGACGAGATCGATAATCTCGGATCACGAGCGTCCGGCGATAGCCGAGGTCACAAGGGTCATGATGATTATTGGTCGTCACTGATCAACCGCGTTCTTGAGCTGATTGATGGGGCGGCAAAGACCGAAGGCGTGATCATCGTTGCGGCAACGAACCTGCCGGAGAAACTCGATCCAGCACTCCTGCGATCAGGGCGGCTGGAGCGGCATGTGCAGATCCCAAGGCCGGATATCGAGGCACTCACTGGCATTCTGGCGCATCATCTCGGGGCAGACCTCGCGAACGTCATCGAGACGGCTCCGAAGCCAGGGAAACCGGATGTCACGCAAGTGGATGACAAGCTTGAGCCGGAAGTGACGAATTCCAGTCCTGAGCATAGCCCCATGAACGCGAAGGCCTCAGGCAGCAGGAGGATCACCGCATGAGTGTATGTGCAGATGGCTTCAGTGATCAGTCTTACCGTCAGAGACTCGATCTTACGCCGCTTAACCGTCTGGCTCTGTTGGCCTGCGGCAGAACTGGAGCGGATATCGAGCGGCTGGTGCGCGAGCTGCGGCAAAAGACACGGCGCGAACGGAGACCTATCACCTGGGAAGATATCGAGACGGCGCTGATGGCGTCTCGCATCAGGCTGACTGACGATCATCGTTATCGGCTTGCCGTGCATGAAGTTGGGCATGCCATGGCTTACACCCTTCTTGAGACGGCAACTGTCTACGCCGTGACCGTCGGAGGCAGCCTGAATGGTGCAAGCCAGAGCTTCGGCCAGGTCGAGTTTACGCCTTTCCTCGACAGGTTGCAGAATGACAACTGGCTCATGCGCACCTGCGCTGCATCACTTGCAGGCAGGACTGCCGAGCAACTGATCTTTAGTGAGACGCTCGCAGGATCCGGTGGTGACCTGAACAGCGATCTGGCCCGGGCAACGCGGCTGATGCTGGCAGCAGAGACACAGCTTGGCTTCTCCGATGTTAATCCGCTGATCTACGTCTCACCTGAACAGGCACAGCAGCAGTTGCTCTACGACGCCGAGCTTCGAAACCGGGTTGACGCTCGGCTCAAGCGTGCCGAGGCCATGGCGATGGAAATGCTGACGCGGCACAAGACGGCACTGACCGTTATCGCCGCGAAGTTGGCCGATCTAGGCGTCATGTCGGGGGATGAGTTCCGGAAAGCGCTGGCACTGTCGTCAGGAGAGCAAAAGACAGATCCGGTCACGGTGTGATCTGAATCCGCGATTCCGATTGGCGCCCGTTCGATTCTGGACGCCAGATCGGCGTTGCCAAACGCCATGTCCGCGATTCCGGATTGAGGATTTCCGTGTCCAAACTGCAGATCATCGATTCATACCGTCACGGCGTGACACATCCCTGGAAGGGCATTCATGAGCTGTGCGCTGACGCAGCAGACCTTCGAGGAGTGGGGGGGGGGGGCGTGATAGGTTTGGCGGCCATCCCCGAGAGACTACCCTCAATTGCCAGCAACCTGCATGGAGGCCAGATCCCGCGCAGGCGAGGCGATCTAAATCGCCCGCACATCAAGTCGAATTGGAACGCCTTACAGGCAACTCAGGTCAATTCATCTCAATTTATGCTGGCGCGATTCAGCATGAGGATTTGTCGATTCCCAACCAGGAAACGGCGATTCCTGCGCAAACGGCGCTGGAACTCGGCACCCAAAAACAATTTGGAGCATCGCTCGGTGCATGGGAAGGGAAGGGGCCGGGAAAGGCTAACAGCATGGGCCAAGATATCGCTGAGCGGCACCAGCAACATGATGGTGTGTGACGACATGCTCACTGCAGCGGCTCCTCGTATCCAAGCGCTCTGCAGTCTCTCGCTTTAACTCCGGATTGCCAACACTGCCGAACCTTGACGTCAACGGCCGGCGGAATTGTCACGCCGTTTGTTCCTTGCAGGACGCCAGGTCAGACTCATAGCTCAACCCTAGAGGAGGAAGACCATGACAAGCATGAAGAAATCGAAAAAGCAAAGGCTGGAGGAGCAGGCGCTTCGTCAGAAGCGTGTGCGCGATCAGCAGAAGCAGATGCGGCGACCGACCCGCGACGACATCGCACGCGTGCTGCTGTGGGAAGTTATCTCGACCGCACACGCGTCACAAACCCGCGACGAACTGCTGGCAAAGGTCTGCAACGCCGTCCTGCGTCACCTGGCCGAGCAGGGATTTGATGAACGGGCTTCGGAGACAGTCTTTTGGGGGCTTGCTGACAAGTATCGTACGGGTGTCCCACCGTTCCGCATCAAACGGCATCTCGGCGTCTGATCGTTCCTCATGCTTCGCCATCTGCTCGCGATCAAAATCCTTATGGTGGCTTTGCGGTTGCTCGTGGCTTCAATCAACACAAACGGCGTACCTCATTGATCCAGCCTATTCCCCCCATTACTTCCTGTAACGTCGTTTGCACTGGAATCGCTGAGACCTGGCCTGTCCGCCAGTGCCTTGTGAAGCACCGGTGGATGCAGGACAGTTTGTTATTCGGATATCCAGGTGGTCAGCGCCAGCCCGGACATCACCTGGATCAGTGCTTGACACCTGCTGCCGCAAACACTGCACGGCTCAGTGTTTCCAGAGTTTCGGCGAACACGTCGCTACGCAACGGGAAGGGATGGTCTTGCACCTCTTCAACAAGCACGATGGATACGATGGCTACATGCAGCTTCGTAATCATGGCTTGATCGAGAGCAAGGCTGAGATGGCGGTAGGTCAGCCCAAGTTCAGAGGGAAAGATCATGGCGATGAATGGGTTCTGCGGGTGGCGTCGCCTTAACGGATATGGATTGATCTGGGTGATATCCGCCGGTGATGACAAAGTTTTCAAACGTGGACACGGCTTCGCGCTACAAACGCCACCGCTTTCCTGCCGAGATCATCGCCCATGCGATATGGCTCTACTATCGGTTCCCGTTGAGCCTGCGCGATGTTGAAGACCTGCTTGCCGAGCGCGGGATCGATGTCTCGTTTCAGACTGTCTGCGAATGGACCGCAAAGTTCGGCTGCCAATTTGCCGATCAACTCCGGCGACGCTCGCGCGGCAACTTTGCCGACAAGTGGCATCTCGATGAGATGGTCGTCTCCATCAAAGGCAAGAAGTACTGGCTGTGGCGCGCCGTTGATGCTGACGGCTACGTTCTCGATGCTCTGCTGCAAAGCCGCCGAAACAGAAAGGCCGCTCTTCGGCTGATGCGAAAGCTGCTGAAGAGCCAGGGCATCACGCCCCGCGTGATGGTAACCGACAAGTTGCGCTCTTACGAAGCAGCAAAGCGCGAGATCATGCCAGGTGTCGAGCATCGCTCACATAAAGGGCTCAACAACCGCGCCGAGAATTCACACCTTCCTGTGCGACGACGAGAGCGGCGCATGATGCGGTTCAAGTCAGCGCGACAATGCCAGCGCTTCGTCTCAACCCACGGCCAGATCGCTAATCTTTTCCATCTTCATCGAAAACACCTGACCGCCGCCGATCATCGCCAACTCCGTGCCCACGCCATCACGACCTGGCGGGAAATCTGCTTGCCGCTTGAGGCGTGAAATTCACCCCGAAGCAACTATCGCGTCCTCGGAGCAGTTAAGGCGACGCCACCAGGTGATCACATGACCAATGCTTTTGACCAGGCGCTGCAAAAGGCAACCGGCGGCTACCCAGTCGATACGCTGATCATAACCAGAAACGAGGATGTCGAACCCGAAGTGTCGATGTTCGTCCTCGATGCCGACAATCAGCTGCTTCAGGTCGCATATGACCCGGAGGGCGGTATCATATTCAAAACCGCTCAACAGGACGACTTGCTTTTCTCACGCCATCTCCTTGAGCGGATCGCGAAGATGCAGGTTTCGGCGGACCGAAGATGGAAAGAGCTTCAGCGTCATTGGGTGGACGACAAGGCGACCTGGGAGGGCTTTGAACATCTTCTCGATACACCAAATATTCAGTGAAGCGAGCGCGTCGGCTCCGGCAGCAGCTTTACCATCTGCTTCACGACCGTTCGCAATTTTCTCCAGTCTCGTAGGTCGCCTTCGTCTACGCGCTCCTGGATAGCCGTTAGGACCCATCCCACGCAGGCGATATCGTCTGCAGCGCGGTACTCGTCCGAGCGATGGAAGCAAGCGACGATGCCAGGCCGCGCGCCTTCCTCGGTCTTCGGAATCTGCGAAACGAGATCCTGCGCTTCTCGATAGGCATTTGCCACACGTTTGAGGTCGTCTGGCCCGGCTTGAGTAATCATGCCGACGGTCCACATCAGCGTATTTGACAGGTGTTCCACTTCGTCAGTCATGGCGATCCTTATTCCTCTCCATTGTGACAACGCATCAAAAAGCTAACACCCCGCAGACACTCGCGTCAGGTGCAAATCTGCAGATTAGGCTCGCGTCATGTTCCATCTTGACTTTCAGCGGTCCATGCGTTCCCTGTTTGTTCCTTTCATTCCGTATCACGAAAGGAACAGTTTGAAATGCTTGCCGGCCTGAAAATCGAGGCAGAAGTCTATGTGCCTCTCATGCTCCACGGGTTATGCGCCGGCTTTCCGTCACCCGCAGATGACTACATCGAAGAATCGATTGACCTCACAAAGCTCCTGATCCGGAACCCGCCGGCGACGTTCTTGTGGAAGGTCGACGGCAACTCGATGCGCGACGCGGGAATCTTCCACGGGGATTTGATCGTGGTCGACCGCAGCCTGAGCCCGGTCGACGGCGATATTGTCGTAGCGACCGTACATGGCGAGCGGTCGTTGAAGCGGCTGCGCATGACGGGTGGTCGCCCGCGGCTGATGTTCGAGAATTCGGACATGCCGCTGTTCGACCTTCCGGAGATCGCAGAAGTCGAGATCTGGGGCGTGGCACTCTGCAACGTTCATTGGCTGCGACCGAGGAGAAAGGGATGACCTCCTTCGCGCTGATTGACGGCAACTCATTCTATTGCTCCTGCGAGCGCGTCTTCGACCCGTCGATAGCCAAGCGCCCTGTGATTGTCCTATCCAACAATGACGGTTGTGCAGTTGCCAGGACGGCGGAGGCCAAGGCGCTCGGCATTGGCATGGGAGAACCCTATTTCAAGATCCGTGACCTCTGTCGCGACAACGGCGTGGCGGTCTACTCCAGCAATTACACACTGTATGGCGACATGAGCGCCAGGCTGAACGCGATCTATCGGCAATGGTCTCCGGATGTTGAGGTCTACTCGATTGACGAGAGCTTCCTGAATATGACCGATATCCGGCCAGCCGATCGAGGAACCTTTGGCCGCGATCTGCGCTCCACAGTCCAACAATGGACGGGGATCCCGACTTGTGTCGGAATCGGCCCGACTAAGACGCTGGCGAAGTTCGCAAACCACATTGCCAAGAAGAACCCTGAACTTGGAGGCGTCTGCGATCTGACGGACGCAGCCATTCGGCATAGCTGGCTCGATCGCATCGAAGTTGGAGAGGTGTGGGGTGTTGGTGCCGCATCACAACGCAAGCTGTTCGGCCTCGGCATCGAGACGGCCGGCGATTTGTGTCGCATAGATGCACGCCTTGCACGCAGCCTCTTGAGCGTTGTTGGTGAGAGGACGGTCCTGGAGCTGCAGGGCATTTCGTGCCTGCCGCTTGAAGACGTGCCGCCACAACGGAAGGGCTGCGCCGTAACCCGATCCTTTGGAGCGCCAGTCACGGATCTTGCCGGAATGCTCGAGGCAGTCGCGGCCTATGCGATGAGGGCAGGGGAGAAGCTGCGCCGGCATGGCCTCGAGGCGACACATATGGCGGTCTTCATGCACACGTCGCGCTTCAACAGACAAGACAAACCGCACTCGGCACAGACTACAGTCCACTTCCCCGACGCTTCCAACGACACTTTCGACCTCATCCGGGCCGCTCAGAGCGGGGCGCGCAAGATATTTAGGGACGGCCATCGCTACGCGAAGGCCGGTATCATCATGAATGATCTGGTGCGGGCGGCGTCACAGCCACGGCCCCTGTTCGGCGCACGGGACCGTGACCAATCGGAACGGCTGATGACGGCGCTGGATTTGGTCAATGGGAAATTTGGACGCGGATCGCTGATCCCGGCCTCGGCCGGGATTAAGCGTGACTGGCAAGCAAAGTTTGACCGCCGATCGCCGCGATACACGACCAACATCAAAGAGTTGCCAGTCGCACTGGCAAGATGAGGTCTAGGCTGTAAGTGAGAAGCCGCCCTAGTGGGGCGGCTCGTTGCTGATCAACGCTTCGAAAGCGGCTTCTTCTCCGGCAAGCTTCGCTTCGGCCGTCGCCAGCTCGGCTGCGATCTGCTGGCGCTCTGCCGGGTCGATGGATGCTGCAAGTTCGGCACGCAGCTCGTTGATGTGGTCATAAGTGGTCATCATCAGCTCCTTTGATTGAAAACAAAGGCGGCGGACCGATAAGGGAGGGCTTGGGTCAACGACCGCCGAAGGCGGCCTTCGGGGCGTGGGGGAGCCGATTTCGTTGCGCAGCCGCGAAATTGGGGGCACCGCGCATCGTTGACGCAAGCGCTGCCTTATCGGTGGAATTGGCTGATGTTGAGAGAGAATATACCTCTCCGTATCGCACTTTTTTATGTACCTTCGGAACAGACACTGCAAGCGGGCGTTGTGGCCTGGGAGGGGCTAGGGAATGACTGACAATACAGCGATATTCAGAAAGCTTGCCTGCAGCGACATGGTTCGAAACGCGCTGCAGAATAATGCGTACCATCACCCAGTTGCCAATGATGATCTCTTTGGAACCCTACTAGAGCGCTTATCTGACGCGGAAAGCACGTCGGAGGTGAGGAGTTATTCGCCTGCTCGAAACGCGGGACTTGCGGATGGCGGTGCGACAACCCATATCGAGATTGTCTGACGCGGGCGCAAGCCTCCCCAGCTTCTGCGTCAGTCGTTCCCCCTCTGGAGGTCTAACCTTCACACCCTAAGGGCCGCGACTTTCGCTGGCCCTTTTTTCTTGCGCCAATTCCAGTCGGTCAACCGCACCTCGTCTCGACAACCAGCCCAATGCGGTACCTCTCCTGATCGTCAGGCGGTCCTCACGGAAGTCCCACGCCACCATATCGCTGGCCCCGCTTCAACGCACCGTTTTGTCGCTGGTCAGCCGCATGGCCTCTTCGTCTGTGCGCTCAATCTTCCCGCCAGGCCATCGAGTGACAGCAACGTTCCAAGGAACGTCTGCGCGTGAAGTCGACGCGCGATCCGCGAAGTACCCGGCTACAGCGAACGCCAAGCCGGCGACGATCGACGAAGAAGGAATAGTACGGACTTGTGATCTTGGCTCTCCTTGAACTGAAGCATTTACAGAGAGTTCCGGATTGGCTTTCCGGGTCTCTCCCAGCCCATCCAATCTTGTCGCACTAGTCGAGTGCGGTGACACCATGACACCGCCGGGAATGAACACTCCTGTTGCTCGCGCGGCAGGTCTTAGGTTAGGCTGGTCGCTGATCTTGGATCGTGGTTGAAACCCTTGTCCCGATACAGTGCCTACCAGCATGACGAGACTTGAATGTCAAGGGACGCGGCCGCTCGTCTGGAGGCGCAAGGGGTGGAACTCAGCGGCATGGAAGAGATCCAATGATCATCGAGCTTGGCCACTATGCCTTGGTGCTGGCACTCGCCACCTGTCTTGTCGTCTCCATTCTGCCCGTAATCGGCGCGCGACGCGGTGACGCAGCAATGATGGCGGTGGCTACCACTGGCACCTACGCAATGTTCCTCCTCGTCGCCTCCTCCTTCGCGGCCCTCACCTACGGCTACGTACTCTCAGACTTCTCGGTGCAGAACGTCTTCGAGAATTCGCACTCCCTCAAACCGATGATCTACAAGGTCTCCGGCGTCTGGGGGAACCATGAGGGTTCGATGTTGCTTTGGGTGCTGATCCTGACGCTGTTCAGCGCCATGGTCGCCTTCTTCGGCACCAATCTGCCGGACCGGCTGAAAGCGAATGTGCTGGCCGTACAGGCCTGGATCACGACGGCCTTCACGCTCTTCATTCTTCTGACGTCCAACCCCTTTATCCGCCTGTCGCCGATCCCGGCAGAGGGTCGGGATCTGAATCCGGTCCTTCAGGACATTGGTCTCGCGATCCATCCGCCGCTGCTCTATCTCGGCTATGTCGGCTTCTCGGTTTGCTTCTCGTTTGCGATCGCAGCATTGATGGACGGACGCATCGATGCCGCCTGGGCTCGCTGGGTTAGGCCTTGGACGCTGGCCGCCTGGGTGTTCCTGACGGCCGGCATCGCTATGGGCTCCTACTGGGCCTATTATGAGCTTGGCTGGGGCGGTTGGTGGTTCTGGGATCCGGTCGAGAACGCCTCCTTCATGCCCTGGCTGGCGGGCACCGCCCTTCTGCATTCGGCGCTCGTCATGGAAAAGCGCGATGCCCTGAAGATCTGGACGGTGCTGCTCGGCATCATCGCCTTTTCGCTGTCCCTGCTCGGCACCTTCCTCGTACGGTCAGGCGTGCTGACCTCGGTGCACGCCTTTGCGAACGACCCGACGCGCGGCGTCTTCATTCTCGGCATTCTCATCATCTTCATCGGCGGGGCCTTCACCCTCTTTGCGCTGCGCGCGCCGATGCTCAAGGCCGGCGGCCTGTTCCAGCCGATCTCGCGTGAAGGTGCGCTGGTTCTCAACAACCTGATTCTCACCGTCTCCACCGCGTCTGTTCTGATCGGCACGCTTTATCCGCTGCTTTTGGAGACGCTGACGGGCGACAAGATCTCGGTCGGTCCGCCCTTCTTCAACATCACCTTTGGGTTGCTCATAATACCCCTCCTGCTCGCGATGCCCTTCGGGCCATTCCTCGCCTGGAAGCGCGGCGATCTACTTGGTGCGCTGCAGCGGCTTTACGTGGCGGCGGCGGTCTCGCTCATGCTTGGCCTTGGTTTCTGGTACGCCCAGAATGGCGGTCCCGTCATGGCGGTGGCAGGCCTTGCGCTCGCCTTTTTCGTCATGGGCGGCGCGGTATCCGATCTCTGGTATCGGGCAGGCTTTGGCAAGCATCCGCTGTCCACCGCCTGGAGTCGACTGAAAGGCCTGCCGCGGTCGGCATTCGGCACGTCACTTGCGCATTTCGGCATGGGTGTGACCGTGCTCGGCGTCGTGGCCGTCACCACCTTCGAGACGGAAACGGTGGTCGAGATGAAGCCGGGCATGACGGTGGAGGCCGGCGGTTATGTCATCACCTTCGACGGTATTCGCGCCGCGACGGGACCTAACTATAGCGAAGACCAGGGGCATTTCACCATCCGCGAAGATGGTGTCGAGGTGGCCGATGTCTGGTCGTCGAAGCGGCTCTACACGGCCCGCCAGATGCCGACGACGGAAGCCGGCATCGTCACCTTCGGCTTCAGCCAGCTCTACATCTCGCTGGGTGACCCAATGGCCGCCGGGGGCATTGTCGTACGTGTCTGGTGGAAGCCCTGGATCCTCTGTATCTGGTCCGGTGCCATCGTGATGATGGCTGGTGGCATCGTCTCGCTCTCTGATCGCCGTTTGCGAGTCGGAGCGCCTAAGCGAACCAAGGCCTCGATAAGGCCGTCGTTAGGGGTCAGCTGAGTGCACGAACAGACAGCCCCCTCCGCTTCCTGCGCGAATTAGACGAAGGCGCCATCCCGGCCCGGCACAAGGCGGCTTACATTCTTCAGGCAGCCTTGTTCGACCCAAACTTTGGTGCCAGACGAATGTAAGCCAACTGGCTCAGCAGTTCGATCAGTGTCTGCGTGACAATTATTGCCGGAAGGATCGGTACAGCACCCGGGACAGCGAAAGCCAGCGGCAGGACGACCAGAGAGTTGCGCGTGGCGGCACTGAATGCGACGGCACGGCCCGCTGGCGCATCAAGCCGGAACAACTTACTCATACCCCACCCCGCCAAGGGCGCAGCAACCGCGTATGCCACGTATATTGGCACAACACGGAAAGTGGCATCGAGTGCGGGGCCGAGTTGCGGTACGACGGCAGCAACCACGACGAAGAGTACGAACGCTGTCGCAGGAACCGGAAGCAGCCCCAAAACCGCCGACGCACGCTGCCCTGCCACACTTCGGCCGGCCGAGAACTGGATGAGGACGGCGAAGACAAGCGGGACTGCTATCAGCCAGACGAACGCGTGGAAAAATGGTCCGGCTTTGATAAGAGACCCAGCCTCGGGACCGAGGAAAACGCTCAAATAGACGGGCAACAGTAGCATTTGGACGATCAAGAGCGCGGGTGTTGCTGCCAGCAGGAGACGGGCGTCGGCGCGGCCAAGATGCGAGAACGTAACGACATAGTCGATGCATGGGGCGAGAAGGACCAGCAATACGCCAAGCCGTATCATCGGATCAGGTGGAAGAAACGGGACGAGAACTCCCACCAGCATAGGCATGACGACAAAATTCGCCAGCAGCAGGACGCCAAGGAAGCGGAATTGCGCGAGGGCCATCCGAAGTTCGGCAAGCGGAACCTGAAGGAAGGTCACAAACAACATGAACGCTAGCGACGGATTTATGCCGATCTCAAGTGCGGTTGTTCCAGAGATCGAGAGAGCCGCCAGAGCGCCAAGGATAACTGCGCCAAAATAGATCTGGACCTGATGATTTTCGAGGGTGTCACGGAGGGTCAACGGAGCGCTTTCAGTTTTCATTTCAGGCCGACGAAGCTAGCCAGGTCCGAGAACAATGGCCGCCGTTGCTATCCGGTGGTTTAGTCTTCGAACGCCTTTGGTGCCAGCTCATTGCAGACAAGAAAAGCGCTGCGGGGCTGGAGAACTGGACAGGGAGTCGGACAGAAAAGTCCGATTTCCAGCATCACCTGAAAGCTCCCCCTATATGCCGCAAGTCACTGGATTTGAGTATGTCGACCTGCGCCGTAGATCGGCGTAACAGTTTGAAAGGGCTGGGGATAGGTCGGTCCGGGTGCGTGTCAGGCTTTGCGGTATTGACCTGAGACCCTGAACTTCCTCCAGATTTTGGTAGAGTCCGTCACATCAAGG
>DAMDHD010000021.1:0-61338 GCA_032102365.1 Allorhizobium sp. CTOTU50464
TTCGCGAAGTCTACAAGGTCAATGCCGACAAGTCGGTGACCCTCGTCAACCGCACGATCTCGAACGCTTCTTAATCAACGCGCCTCTTGAAGACGCACCCTTCGGCGGCCGGCTCGGTTCCCCTCTCCCCCTTCCCCCAACCGGGTCGCCGCCAACCCAATCCTTGAAAGGAACAAGACCATGAAGACCATCATCTCTGCAGCCCTCATCTCTCTCGCCGCCGGTTCGGCCGCTTTTGCAGCCGTTGAACCGATCCCGGGCTCGATCACCTATGACAACGCCAACGTTCAGCTGGAAAAGGCACCTGCCGGTTCGACCTTCTTCCACACCTTTGCCAACGGTGACGGCCGTGACGTTCGCGAAGTCTACAAGGTCAATGCCGACAAGTCGGTGACCCTCGTCAACCGCACCATCTCCAACGCTTCCTGATCCAAGGGTGCGTGATGGGCCTCGGGGCTTCGGCCCCGGGGCCTTTTTTGTGCGCGTATGTCAGGTGATGTGCTCGCCTCGATCGGCGCTCAGTGCGGCGCGTCGCCGGCATCGGCGGCGGCATCCGCCAGGCTGGTCGTCAGCAGCACGGCCCGGGTCTCATCGGCAACGCGGGCAAAGACGCGACGGATCTCACAATCCGTCTCGCCGTCGCAATCTTCGCAGCGGCGATAGGCCGTGAGCGAGAGACAGGGAAGCGGCGCCACCGGACCGTCGATCAGCCGCAGGACCTCACCATAGGTGATCTCGCTTGCCGGCCGGAGCAGGAGATAGCCGCCCTGCTTGCCCCGTCGGCTCTCCACCATGCCACCGCGCTTCAGATCGAGCATGATCTGCTCGAGGAATTTCTTCGGGATTTTCTGCTGATCGGCAATGTCGGGGATCTGGATCGGCTCGCCCGGCTCGGCGCGGGCAAGAAGCGTCAGCGCCCGCAGCGCATATTTGGCTTTCTGTGTGATCATCGATCGTCAACGTCCGCCAGAAACGGCCCCACATTCTTGGGTTCCGGCCATAGCGCAATTTACCGCCGGGTTCCATGGGTGATTTCAGCGCTCAGGGGACGAATTGCCGCGATCCGCGCGTGCAAGAGAGATATTTGCTCTTTGACCGCGGCAGGGCGAACGTCGATTTCTGTCCGTCACCCTGCTCTTGCCGGATAATGGCGCCACTGAGCAGGGATTCCATGATGACTGTCACCACCGCCGCAGATCTGGCCAGAGCACTGGACCAGCAACTTGCTTCCGCAAACCTCACCGAGCGCCTGCGCATCGTCGCCGGTCTTGATGGCCGCGCCGTCTTCACGACGTCGCTCGGCATCGAAGACCAGGTGATCACGGCTGCGATCGGGCTTGCGAGCCTGCCGATCGATGTCTCGACGCTGGAGACCGGACGCCTCTTCAAGGAAACGGTCGACCTGATCGCCGAGATCGAAGAGCGTTTCGGCATCACCATCAAGCGCTTCTATCCGCGCCAGGACGATATCGACGCCTATGCGGCAAAGTATGGCCTGAACGGCTTCTACGAAAGCGTCGAAGCTCGCCATGCCTGCTGTCATGTGCGCAAGCTGGTTCCGCTGGCGGAGGCGCTTTCGGGCGCCCGCTTCTGGATCACCGGTTTGCGCCGCTCCCAGTCCGGCAACCGCGCGGCCACGCCCTTTGCCGAATACGACGCCGAGCGCGACCTGATCAAGGTGAACCCGCTGGCCGACTGGTCGATCGAGGACATTAATACCTACGTCGAGGCCGAGAGCGTGCCGACCAATCCGCTGCACAGCAGAGGCTACCCCTCGATCGGCTGCGAGCCCTGCACGCGGGCGATCAAGCCGGGCGAGCCGGAGCGCGCCGGTCGCTGGTGGTGGGAGAATGACGAGAAACGCGAATGCGGCCTGCACGTGCCGGAGGCGGCGACGTCTCTGGTGCCGACGCCGGCTTGAACTGAGACTTTAGAATTCACCCCCCTCTGTCACTTCGTGACATCTCCCCCACAGGGGGGGAGAGCGGAGCGCCAGAACGCCGCCTTCCTGCCGATTGAGGCGTGACGGAGGCGGCAAGCGGTCTCCCCCCTTGTGGGGGAGATGCCGGCAGGCAGAGGGGGGTGCCACGAAATGCCATCGTCGATGGCCATCAAGGCAGATAGAGACCATGCACGTACACACATCCGAATTCGATCCGCATTCGCGGGACGCGCAGACCAAGCCGCCGCTCGATCCGCATCTGAAGGCGCTGGAAAACGAGGCGATCTATATCTTCCGCGAAGTGGCAGCCGAGTTTGAAAAGCCGGTCATGCTCTATTCGATCGGCAAGGATTCGTCCGTGCTGCTGCATCTGGCGCGCAAGGCCTTCTTCCCCGGCCGCGTGCCCTTCCCGCTGCTCCACATCGATACCGGCTGGAAGTTCCCGGAAATGATCGCCTTCCGCGACGCGACGGCGGAGAAGTTCGATCTCGACCTCATCGTGCACACCAATCCGCGCGGCAAGGAAGAAGGCATTGGTCCCTTCACCCATGGCTCGGCCTATCATACCGACGTGATGAAGACCGAAGCGCTGCGCCAGGCGCTCGACGCGGGCAAGTATGATGCAGCCTTCGGTGGAGCGCGGCGCGACGAGGAAGCCTCCCGCGCCAAGGAACGCATCTATTCCTTCCGCACGCCCGACCACAAATGGGATCCGCGCAACCAGCGTCCGGAACTGTGGAACATCTATAACGGCATGATCCGCCGTGGGGAGAGCGTGCGCGCCTTCCCGCTGTCAAACTGGACCGAAGTCGACATTTGGCGCTACATCCAGGCGGAGAATATCGAGCTGCCGCCGCTCTACTATGCCAAGAAGCAGAAATATGTGGAGCGTGACGGTATGCTGATGTGGGCCGAAGATCCGCGCTTCGAGGCCCTGCCCGGCGAACAGATCCAGGAAGGCATGCTGCGTTTCCGCACGCTCGGCTGCTGGCCGCTGACCGGCGGCATCCGCTCCAATGCGACCACCCTCGACGAGGTGATCGCCGAACTCGAAATCGCCACCGTCTCCGAACGCCAGGGCCGCGCCATTGACCGCGACCAGGCCGGATCGATGGAAAAGAAGAAGCGCGAAGGATATTTCTGAGATGACCGCAGCTGCCAATACCGCCCTCGTTTCCGAGGCTCCACATACCGACGCCGCTCCCGTCATCCGCGACTCGCGTCCGCTGCGTCTCATCACCTGCGGCTCCGTCGACGACGGCAAGTCGACGCTGATCGGTCGTCTGCTCTGGGACACCAAGGCCGTCAAGGAAGACCAGGCTGCCAGCCTGAAGCGTGACTCCGGAAGCCAGAACGATCTCGGCCTGCCCGATTTCGCCCTGCTGCTCGACGGGTTGCAGGCGGAGCGCGAACAGGGCATCACCATCGATGTCGCCTATCGCTATTTCGCCACCGACCGCCGCTCCTTCATCGTTGCCGACACGCCCGGCCACGAGCAGTATACCCGCAACATGGCGACCGGCGCCTCGACGGCGGATCTCGCCGTGCTGCTGGTCGATGCGCGTGCCGGCCTTCTGGAACAGACCCGCCGCCACGCCACCATCGCCTCGCTGATGGGCATCAAGCAGTTCGTTCTGGCGGTGAACAAGTTCGACCTCGTTTCCTACGACAAGGCCGTGTTCGACCAGATCAGCACCGAGTTCAAGGCACTCGCGCTCACGCTCGGCGTGCGCCAGGTGACCGCGATCCCGATGTCGGCGCTGAAGGGCGAGAACGTCGTCTATTCGGCCCGCGCGGTGATCCCGTGGTATGAGGGCCCGACGCTGGTCGAGACGCTGGAGCTCGCCACGCTCCGCTCCGGCCAGTCGACCGGTTTCCGTCTGCCCGTGCAGCGCGTGTCTCGCCCCGGCGAAAGCTTCCGTGGTTATCAGGGCACGGTCGCCGGTGGTGCGGTCAAGCCCGGTGACAGTGTTGCCATCCTGCCCTCCGGTCAGGTGGCGAACGTCAAGCAGATCGTGACCTTTGACCTTGTGCGTAACGCCGCCGTCGCGGGTGACGCGATCACGCTGGTGCTCGACCGACAGGTAGACGTGGCGCGCGGCGACATGATCGTGTCGCTCGATGCCCAGCCGCAGACGGGCCTTGCCTTCGACGCGCAGCTCGTCGCGCTGCAGCCTGACGGTATCGTGCCGGGCAAGCGCTACTGGCTGAAGGCCGGCTCGCGGCGCCAGCGCGTGCAGGTGCAGCCGGTGCAGCAGCTCGATCTCAAGTCCGGCAAGTGGCAGGCAGCCGAGATGCTGCAGATGAACGCGATCGGCAAAGTGCACCTCTCCTTCGATGAGACCGCGATCTTCGACCCTTACGAGCTGAACCGCGGCACCGGCGCCTTCATCCTGATCGATCCGGACACCAACAACACCGTGGCCGGCGGCATGATCACGGCCAAGCGGACGGAGCTCGGCGGGCTGAATGCGCATGAAGGCCGGGTCATTCTTTCGCTGCCGGCTGATCTTGCCGAACAGCTCCTGGCCACCGAACTGCTGGCGAGCCGGCGGGACGAGGTCGAAACGCGCCGCGTCACCACCAGCGCCGCAAGGCAGCTGCTCGACGATATCGACGGCTGAGCCGCCTTTGAGCATCCCGCAAACGGCCCGCCTCGCGCGGGCCGTTTCGTTTGCATCCGTGGGCATGCCTTCGGCAGCTTTCCATTTTGGAATGATTGGCTAATATACTCCGGACGAACCGGAGCTGGCATGCATCGAAAACGGCAGGACAAAGGGGAAGCGCTGATCGGTCTCGCCGAGGCGCTCACCACGAGCGGGGTTCCAAAACTCCTGCTGCATGCCTGGGAACGGCGCTATGGCATCGAGCCAGCCGAACGCAGCCCGACGGGACGCCGCTTCTATACACGGGAGCAGGTGGAACGCTTGAGACTGCTGAAGTCCTGCAGCGATGGCGGCCACCGGATCGGAAATCTCGTATCACTGCCGACCGATGCACTTCTGCGGCTCGAGGCGGAATTGCGCGCCCGCGCGGACCTGTCGGATGTTTTCGAGGCCGTGAAGGCGATGGACAGCGACCGGCTACAGAGCCTGTTGCAGGCGCGGGCCGAACGGGACACGCCGGAACAATTCATCCGAACGACCGCGCTTCCGCTGATGCGGGAAATCGGATCTATGTGGGCCGAAGGCGATGCGACGATTGCAGCCGAGCACATGACCACCGCCCAGATCAAGCGTATCCTGGGCGGCTTTTTTGACCAGTGTCCTCAGCCGGCAGGCGATGCGCCGCGTCTGATAGCCACCACCCCGGAACGGGAAGAGCACGACATCGGCGCGCTGATTGCGGCCCTCCTTGCCCGGCTGAGGGGGTGGAACGCCCTGTTCCTCGGCGCGAATCTGCCCGCCGCCGAGATCGCCGATGCCGCGCATCGGCGGGATGTCTCCTGCGTCTGCCTCAGTGCCCTGACCGGACGGAAAGCAACCCTCGAGCGACACCTGAAGGAGCTGCGCACTGCGCTCTCTGCAGACATCGGGATCTGGATCGGCGGGGCGGCCTATCGGCCGGTCTCGCCCCTTCACGGCGTCACGTATATGGCCGATCTCGAGGTCTTCCTCGACGCCCTCGACCGTTCGGCGTCACATCTCCGCGCGACAGGCTGAGCGCCCTCCCCTGCACTCACACTCCCATTGCATGCTTTGCGCCGTACTGTCGCGGAAGGCGCTTCCGTTCGAGATCGACGTGTCGGAGCCAAGGCGCCAGGCACTACAAGATTTCGCATGAAAGATAGACAAGCCGTTCATATTTTAGCTCTTCATTTATTTTTTGTATGCATTTTCTCTCCAGCTAATGTTCTCAGTGCCAGCGCAGGGGCTGCTGGACGATCGGAGGAAATGATGGGACTGCCGGGGTTTGCGAATGCCAAGACTGTTGCCAAGACGCTGGCGCTGGACGCGCTGCAGGCGAACGTGATGGTGGCCGATGCCAATCTGAACATCACCTATATGAACCCGGCGGTCATGGAGCTGCTGAAAGAAGCGGAATCGGACCTGAAGAAGGAATTGCCGAAGTTCAGCGTCGCCTCTCTCATTGGCAGCAATATCGACGTCTTCCACAAGAACCCGTCGCATCAGCGCAACATGCTGGCCGCGCTGAAGAACCGCCACAGCGCCACCATCACCGTCGGCAACCGGGTGTTCGACCTGCTCGTGACGCCGCTGAAACAGGGCGCCAAGACTGTCGGCTTCGTCGTCGAATGGGCCGACGCCAAGGCACGCCTGCTGAATGTCGACTATGCTGCCCAGATCGCGGCGATTTCGCGCTCCCAGGCGATCATCGAGTTCTCGGTCGATGGCACCATCATGGGCGCCAACGAAAACTTCCTGAACCTTATGGGCTATTCGCTCTCCGAACTGATCGGCAAGCATCACAGCATGTTCGTCGAACGGGACTATGCCACGTCGAATGACTACAAGGCCTTCTGGCAGGCTCTGCGCGAAGGTCGCTATCAGAGCTCGGAGTTCAAGCGCGTCACGAAGGCGGGCAAGGAAGTCATCATCTCGGCCTCCTACAACCCGATCCTCGATATCCATGGCAAGGTGGTGAAGGTCGTGAAGTTCGCGACCGACGTCACCGCCCGCGTGCGGACCGTCAGTTCGCTCGGCGAGGCCCTCAAGCGTCTCTGTTCCGGCGACTTCGGCTTCCAACTGACGGAGCCCTTCTCGGCCGAATTCGAGTTCCTGCGCCATGATCTCAACCGCTCGGTCTCGCAGCTTCGCGATACCTTCCAGGAGATTTCCACCAGCGTGGATCTGATCAGCCAGGGCACACGGGAAATCACCCAGGGCGTCGGTGACCTCTCGCGGCGCACGGAAAGCCAGGCGGCCAATCTCGAAGAGACGGCCGCAGCGCTCGAAGAAATCACCGCCAATGTCGGCTCATCCGCCCAGCGCGCTCAGGAGGCTCGTGCTGTGGCGGGCTCCGCCAAGTCCAGCGCCGAAAAATCCGGCGATGTCGTGGCGCATGCGGTGGATGCGATGAGCCGCATCGAAGACTCGTCGTCGAAAATCTCCAACATCATCGGCGTGATCGACGAGATCGCGTTCCAGACCAACTTGCTGGCACTCAATGCCGGCGTCGAAGCGGCCCGTGCGGGCGAAGCCGGGCGCGGCTTTGCTGTCGTTGCCCAGGAAGTGCGCGAACTGGCGCAGCGTTCGGCGAAGGCCGCCAAGGAGATCAAGGACCTCATCCAGAATTCGGCCACGGAGGTCGCCTCCGGCGTGAAGCTGGTCAGTGATACCGGTGGAGCGCTGAAGTCGATCAGCCAGCTCATTGTCGAGATCAACGACCATGTCGTCGCCATATCGACCGCCGCACGCGAACAGTCGTCCGGCCTTGTCGAGGTCAACAGCGCCGTCAATGGCATGGACCAGATGACCCAGCAGAATGCCGCCATGGTCGAGGAAAGCAGTGCGGCGGCCGCAACCCTATCCAACGAAACCCAGAAGCTGCAGGGCATGATCGGCCAGTTCAATCTCGGCAATCACGGCGGAAGCGCGATGCACCGCCAGGCGCGCGCCGCCTGACCGTCATGCATAAGATCCGGCCGGGGTGACGTCGTGTCACCCCTTTCGGGCTGTCGAGCCGCGCTGGACCAGTTGATAGCCGAGATCGACCCGCTTTGCCGGCGAGGTGTCGGATCCCGCCGCCCTGATGATCATGTCGACGGCGCGATAGCCGATCTCATAGCGCGGGACACGGACCGAGGTGATGGCTGGAAAGGCAAAGCCGGCATAGTCGAGATCGTTGAAGCCGCAGATGCCGAAATCCTGAGGCACAGCCAATCCCCGCCGCTGGCATTCGAAGAGAACGCCGAGCGCGATATCGTCATTGTGACAGAAGGCAGCCTCGGCATCGGGCGCCTCGCTTTTCAACCGATCGAGAAGATGACATCCGAGGCCGACGCTGGTGCTGCCGTCGATGGAGAGGACGAGGGCGGGATCGAAGAGGCCAGCCTCCTCCAGCACGGCCTGAAAGCCCTCCAGACGACGGCGGGCGCGGAAATCCCAGGCGCCGCCGAGCATGGCAATGCGGCGATAGCCTTTCTCCAGCAGATGACGCGTGGCGGTCTCGGCAGCCTGCCGATGGTCGATGCCGATCGCCATATCCGATGGTTCGCGACTGACGTCCATGATCTCGACCACCGGGCAAGGGGCATGTCGCAGGAGATCGTCAATTGCCGGATCGCCAATCTGGCCGACGTGGATGAGGCCTGCCGGGTTCTGCGAGAGAAAGAAACGCAACTGACGAAGCTGGTCCTCGGTGTCCGTCTCGGCACTTGCATACTGAATCCGGAGATCGGAAGAGCGCACCCGATCCTCGATGCCCCGGATAAGCGCCAGGAACGCGTGGCTGGTCAGGCCGGGAGACATGACGCCGACGAGGCCGCTGTTCTTGCTGGCCAGTGCTCTGGCGGCGAGATCGGGCACATAGCCCATCTGTTCCACGACCTTCAGGATCGCTTCGCGCAAGGGCGGCGAGACCTTCTCCGGTTCGCGCAAGGCGCGGGAGACCGTGATTGCGCTGACCCCGGCCTGGTGGGCAACATCGGACAACGTGATCTTGTCCTGGCGCTGGCGACGTTTCCTTGAACCTGAAGTCATGCTCACCAGACCGTTTCTTTGCAATCATTGGTAGCAGTCGCCGATATGCCGCCATCAGGGCACAGGCTCTCGAATGCAATTCAAGATAGCCTAATCTACATGCCTCAGCAACGGCTTGCAGGGGATACCCCCAACTCTCAAGTGAAGCCGAGATAGGTATTCACCACCACTGTTTGTAAAGAATACAACCTGACACCAGAGCGGCCGGAACGGCCAAAACAACGCCCTAACGGGCGTCAGAGCGTCGCGGGGATGACTTTGCGGAAGTCGGGATTTTCGGGAAGATCAGCTGGTCGGAGTGGAGTGATTCGAACACTCGACCCCCACGTCCCGAACGTGGTGCGCTACCAGACTGCGCTACACTCCGTGACCAGCGGCGCCTCTATAGACCAGCGATTTTCGTTGCACAAGCAGGGAATCGCAAAAAGCCGCGAGAAAGTTGAAACATTCGTGACAGGCCCGCGCATCGCCCTGATATTCTTGGGTCTGCGCGACCGATCAGACAGGACAAAGGTGCGGCTGATAGTGTCCAAAGAGCTGTTGCGCCGCTCAACAAGACGGGTGCCGTTGCCAAGAAGTCACCGGTCGGAAATTTCAAGTATCGGTCGCATCCATCCATTTCGCGCCTGATGGTTTCGCAGTAAAGCAGTCATGGGCTGGTTGTGGCCGACGGTGCGTCGCGGACGACTGTGGGACCGGCCTTACAGGGGTTCAAAGGACACTCACATGAATTTGCTGAAGAGCATGACATCCGGATTGATCGCGACAGCCTGCCTTGCTGCCGCGGGCTGCACGACGACAGGGGGACTTCCGAAAAACGAAATCGAGACGCGGTGGAACGGCCAGCAGGCGGGCGCCTTCTTCGCCAAGTTCGGACCGCCCGTCTCGGATGCCGCCTCCGGTGCCTCAACGCTCTATACCTGGCGCGGCGGTTTCAACACCCGCACCGTTCCGGCAACCTATGAAGATCTCGGCGACGGCAAGAAGGGCAAACTGTTGACCCGCGCGCGCACCGAATATCTGCGCTGCGAAGTCCAGCTCACGGTCTCCTCCGATTATGTCATCCGCGGCGTGCGCACCGTTGTCGATCGCGCCGGCACCAATGGCGGCAAGAGCTATTGCGCCGAGTTCCTGACGGCCGACTGACCTTACACTGACGGCAAAGTCAAAAGCCTCCGGCCGATCTGGCGCGGAGGCTTTTTCATATCGTGAAACGCAAATTCTGCCATGCCCGCCGATCGGGCCATGCTTCTCGCCGCGAGGGCCTCATGCCCCAAAGGAGACGCCCGGTTGATGCGAAATTGGGAGAGCGCCGTGGATGACGCCCTCCCCCGATACGCAATACAGAAACCGAGCGCTTCGCGACGCATTACCTTGGTGGAAGCGCCTTCTATATAGAGAGATCAAGGTTAACAGATGACTTACGGACCGTGAGGTTTATGGTTAATTTTCAGTGACCTAGCAGATCTTGTCGAGACGCTGCCACACGCTCTGCGAGGCTGTGGAAAGCCTTGAAAATCAGGCGTTCCAGCATGCTCACCTTATCTCAGCACTTGACGATGTTCTTGTTTTGTTCAAGATCACCATCCATGACCCGCGTGATCGATACTCTTGGAAAAGCCATCCGCCACAACATGCTCGTGGTCGCGACCTGTCGCGACTGCCAGCGCCAGGGGCGGTTCCTGGCCAAGGACCTCGCCACCTTCTACGGACAGGGCCGCGACCCCCATTCGCTCAAATTCCGCTGCACCCATTGTGACACACGCAACAGCAAGATCACGCTGATGGACAACCCCTATGACCGCACGCCTGAGACCATCGTCTGGCGACCGGTGAAGGTGAAGCTTTGACTGGTCGAAGCCGGCCTCAAGGGAGATCAGGATAGCCTGCCCTGATCGCTGCCTGCTCGTGCTGCAGCAGGATGTCGTAGGCCGCCTCCTCCAGCACCACCACATCCTTCAGGCCGAGCACGGCGCGGGCTTCTGAAAGCTCGGGGGCGGTCATCGCGGCCTTCAGGGCCGACCGCAAGGCGGTCAGTTCCTCGTCGTTTGCCGACAGGCGGGTGATGAAGGGAAGATTGGGGCCAGAGGGGGTCTTGTCGAGAACGACGAGGCCCTCCAGTCGCTCCGGGGCGTGCCGGCGCAGGAGGTCGAAGGTGATGCAATCGATGGCGGCGAGATCGGCGGCGCCGGTCTGCACGGCCGCCATGCTGGCACTATGCCCGCCGGTCTCGACGACGCGCGAAAAGAAGGGCTTGCCTGCGGCATGCGGGGCGATGGCGGCGCGCAGGAGATTGTAGCCGGAATTGCTGCCGCGCTCGTTGATTGCCACCGTCAAGCCGGCGCAGCCGGCAAGGTTTGTTGGCGCATCCGCTTTGCGCATCACGATGACGCTGCACATGTTTGAGCCCTCGCAGCCCGGGGCGTCATAAACCGGAGTTGCGACGAGACGCACACGGCCGCGCAGGCGTTTGACAAAGGGGAAGCCGCAGGTCTGGGCGAGGATGAGGCGCGGATCGAGCCAGGCGTCGTGATGGGCGACCTGCTCGTCCAGGGCCTCGGGAACGCCGGTCATGCCTGCCCCACGCAAGTAATCGCGCACGAAGGCCCAGAGCGCGTGCTGCGCCTCCACCACCACCTGCGGTGCGACATACATTGCGAGGCTGGCGAGCCTCGTCTCCCCCGCCCCGGTCAGGAGTGCCTCGGATGGGTCGGGCGATCGTGCTTGCGGAAGAGGAAGCGGCGGGCCACATCGACATAGCCGCGATAGACGAGACCGCCATTGAGCCGCACCAGGAAATCGCGGTGGCGCTCGTAGAAGCGCGGCAGCATGTACCAGGGCAGGCCCGGAACGCGGTGATGCAGCACATGCAGGTTGTTGTAGAGGAAGAGCAGGCCGAAAAGCGGGCTGCGCTCGACGATGGCCGTGCGCTCCTCGTGATTGTCGGCAAAACGGTGCTCGGCATAGGAACGCAGGCGCGACAGCGCCGTGCCGCAATAAACGAAGCCGAAGAAGAAGAGCAGGAAGGGCATCTCGCAGATGACCAGCACCCACCAGAGGACGGCAGCGACGCCGATGGCATGGCCCGCCCAGAGACGCCGGCTGTCGCCCTCGCCGCGGATGACCTTGATCGCCTCATGCCAGAGGAAGGAGCCGAGAATGATGGCCGGGCCGACGGTCAGGCGGCCAGCGAGCGTCAGGTTGAATTCGCGCAGCGTCCGGCCGAACCAGCCGAAGCGGTCCCAGTCTGATGCTGTGAAATAATAGGATTCCGGATCCTCGATCGGATCGGTCAGATGCTCGTCGCGATGATGGGCGAGATGGCTTTCCTTGTAGACATGATAGGGAAGCCAGAGCGAGATCGGCGGCACGCCGATCGCATCGTTGAGCCAGACATGGCGCGTCGGATGATTATGGATGACCTCATGCTGCAGCGAGCCGTGCCAGGCGATGAGCCAGGCCCCGAGTGGGACCACAATCCAGATTGGAATGTCGCGCCAGAAATAAGTGAGGCAACCAAAGCCTCCGTATATCAGAGCGGCCAATGCGACGGTCGGCCATTCGATGCGCGCAATGCGCGGTAGTGCGATCTCACCCTCGGCAAGATGTGCCATGCAGTCCCCACAGAGAATTCCCCATGGACGGATTGTTTAGCGCGAATTCAAACGATTCGCTTTGGCAAAAGCGGCATGTTCCGCCGCGAAACGAGCAGGATTCGGCGGATTTCGGCTTGTTTCGGGGTGAATTGTATTAAATCGGAAGGGATTGCTCGGAGAAAACGATACAGCGCGAGTGCTCTCAAGCATTGGCTGGGGCGCCAGGATTCGAACCTGGGAATGCCGGTACCAAAAACCGGTGCCTTACCGCTTGGCGACGCCCCAACTGGATTGCGAGGCCGCGGGCGGCGCTGCAAATCGCGGCCTGATTAGCAAAGCGGAAGGCGGGCGGCAACACCTTCCGATGGGGTCTCATGCGATTTTCCCGGAACGATGCGGCGGCGAGGCCGTTTCCCTCGCATCCCCCACGACGAAACCCAACAGTAAGGATAATCTCATGCCTTCCATCACATCCGCCCGCATCCTCATTCTCGCCACCCATGGCTATGAGCGCTCGGAGCTGCGCGTGCCGCTCGATCAGCTCTCGGCCAAGGGTGCCAAGGTCAAGATCGCCTCGCTCGAAAAGGCGCCGATCAAGAGCTGGGACGAAGACAACTGGGGCGACACCGTCGATGTCGACCTGACGCTCGACGAGGTGAAGCTTGAGGACTTCGACGCACTTGTCATTCCCGGCGGCCAGATCAATCCCGACCTCCTGCGCAAGGAAGAAAAGGCTGTCGAGCTGGTGAAGACCTTCCTCAATTCCGGCAAGCCGATCGCTGCCGTCTGTCACGGTCCGTGGCTCCTGGTTGAAGCCGGTGGCCTGAAGGGCCGCAAGGCAACCTCCTATTCGTCGATCAAGACGGACCTGATCAATGCCGGTGCCGACTGGCGCGACGAGGCCGTGGTCACCGACCAGGCGATCATCACCTCGCGCAATCCCGGCGACCTTGATGCCTTCGTGGCCAAGATCGTGGAAGAGGTCGAGGAAGGCCGCCACGACCGTCGCGCGGCCTGAGGCCTTCCACACCTCACCCAAGATACAAAAACCCGGCGGGTAACTGCCGGGTTTTTGCGTTGAGGCCCCCCGCGATCATAGAGCTTAGAGCTAGCCTGGCACCGACGGCACCTCCCGCTTCAGATCGGGCTCGTCGTGAATGAAGGTCAGCTGCAGCGTGCCCATGCGTTCGGCGGCGGGATCGCGCAGGTCTCCGAGGCCGGCGGGCGGTTCAACCAGGATCGCCTCAGCCTCCAGAGCAGCGACCAGATCCGCGTAGGCGCCGGCGGGCAGCGTGAAGCGGATGGTGTTCATGAGGTTGGAATACATGTGCACGTCGTCGATCCAGCCGCCCAGCCGGTTGACTGTGTCGAAGACGAAGCTCGTGGCCCCCTTGCGCTCGATGCGCGTGACGGCTGACAGCATGACAATGGCCATGATCGGACCTCCCACACTCGCGACACTCTGCAGTCCTCAGCGGTGACAAATCAAGTGGGCTGTGGAATAGGCATGAACACGCAGCTTGCGGCGCGGGACCAGGTCGAGGACATGAAGAAGCAGAAGCAGCCACAGAAGAAGACGGGGCGTGCCGGGTCCGGCTCCGGCCGCGCCAAGGCTGAGGCCCGCGCTGCGGCGGAGGTTGGCGGGCCGGTCGAGCACCCGGTTTCCTCCGAGGTCGGCAAAGCCGGGGCTGCCCGTCTGCGCCTGCAGGACGGTCTGCGCAGTCCTGCGTTTCGCATTGCCTTCGCCTTCTTTATCGGCGGCGTGTCGATCGTCGCAGCCTCGCTTGCCATTCCCCATGAATTTGCCTTCTTCGAGCTCGGCTATCTCTTCACGCTGTCGATCTATGATCTGGTGCTGGCCATGCTCGGGCTCTCCGTCGCCATCGGCCTTGCCGAGCGCCGCGGCGAGGTCTTGGCGATCACGCTTGCCTTTCTCGGCATCATCGCGCCGATGCTCTTGTTTTTCGACCCGATCTTCAGTGCCATCCTGCAAAGCCCGCTCGGGCATGAACTCTTTCTGATCGCGCCGATCGCGGTGATGCTGTCGGGCGTGGTCCTGTGGTTGCCTGGCCGGATCCGGCTTGTCGTGGCGCCGGTGGCAGCCGCTGTCGTCGGCTTTTCCTTCTCGCTTTTCATCGGGCTCGATGATTTCGGGATCGGCATCAAGGAGTTTGCCTTTTCCGCCGTGCTCGGCGCGCTGTGGATCCTGCTGGTGCCAGGCCTGATGCTCAGGCCTTTCCAGGGGGGCTGGCTCGTCATTCCTGCCCGCATCATCGGCTCCTGGCTGATGGTGATTGCCGTCATCGTCACCGTCTCGCTTTATGTGCCGCTGACGCCAGATGCCCCGCCGCTGCCCGATCCGAGCCTGCCCGATGGCGGTGTCACGCTCGACGCGCCGGCGCTGCCGCCGCTCGATCCCGGCGTCGAAGAGGGGCTTCTTCCAGCGCCTGACGACTTCGGCACGGAGCCTGACGACTTCGGCACGGCACCCGACGGTGGCAGCATTCCAGGGCCGGTGCTGGGAGACAATCCACTTCTGGGCGGCAGGGGCGCGACCGAGCCCTGAGACAAGAACGATCCGCTTAGATATCGACGGCCTTCCTGCGAGCCGTTACATCTGGTGCAAACTCCTGATTCCGGTAGATCCGCATGCATATCCGCTATGACCGTCCGGTGTCCCGCTCCGCCTTTTTTGCACGGCGGCTGGCGCTGTTTTCGCTGGTCATGCTGCTGATCGTGGTGCTGGCGCATCGTTTCGGCCCTCTGAAGACACCCGACTTCGTGATGCTGGTTCTCGCCGCGGCCGTGCCGGCGCTGCTTGCCGTGCCCCTTGCCCTGCTCGGGCTCGCGCGGCTCTGGCAGATCGGCGCGCTTGGCGGCATCGCCTCTGCCTGGGCGCTGATCTATGCGGCGCTTCCGATCGCGCTGCCCGGTTATGGCTACTATCTCTACATGACCAAGCCGCCGCTCACCGAGGTGGCGACCGATCTTTCCGACCGACCGGCCTGGGTATCGGAACCGGCCGCGGAGCAGCATCTCCTGCCGCGCCCTGAACTGCCCCCTAACGCCGCCGATGCCCAGACCGCCGCCTATCCCGGGCTCAACGGGCGGCGCTATGAAGGGGCGATCGACCGCGTCTATGAGGCGGTGCGCAAGGTGGCGGGCGAAAACCGGCTGGCGCTGACGGCAAGCCGCGGCGAGGAATATGGCCTGCCGGCGCTGGAGCTTCGTCCGACGACGGAAACGCCGCTCGAACCCGTCGACCCCGCCGCGGGGACGAACCCCGCGCCGCAGGACGAGGCCTTGCCGGAAAGCGGGCCGCTGCCCACCGCGCGTCCGGAGCCGGGGCTGATGGTGCCGCTTTCCGACGGCGAACCGGAGGGCGTGGCGCGGCTGCAGTTTTCCACCCGCACGCTGGTGCTCGGCCTGCCCTTCGATGCCGTGGTGCGGCTTCGCGAAGAGGCGGAGATGACGCTTGTCGACATGCGCGTTGCCGCGCGTTACGGGCCGCATGATCTCGGGATCAGCGACCAGATCGCCGAGAGTTTCCTGCATGCGCTGGATGCGGAGCTTCTGGGGATCGCGGGGAACTGAGGTGGGACCATCGAAGACGTCTGGCTTGCTGCCGTGTGCTACCCCCCTCTGTCACTGCGTGACATCTCCCCCTCAAGGGCGGAGAGCGGAGCGTCGCGTCTAACGGCCCACCTTACCTCATCAATAGGGGCAAGAGGCTGGCGGGGTGGCCGCTCTCCCCACCTGTGGGGGAGATGTCGGCGAAGCCGACAGAGGGGGCCGCGGGCATAAGGCTCAACCCGGCCGATAGTCTCCCAACAGTCTCGGCGCGCCCTCCGTGAGGACCTGCCCTCTCTCCACGAGATCTTCCAGATGGGCGAGCACCGACAAGGCAGCGGCGCCATGCAGGCGGGGATCGGTCGCGGCGTAGATGACCTTGACCATGTCCGCGATCGACCGGTCGCCCGAGCGGATGCGCGCAAGGATCGCCTCTTCACGCATCAGGCGGTGAGTGCGGAGCGCGCGCACGAAGGCCTGGGGATCGTCGACCGGCCCGCCATGGCCGGGGAGATAAAGGCGGTCCTGCCGTTCCAGCAGCCTATCGAGCGAGGCCATGTAGTCGCTCATGGCGCCATCGGGCGGCGCGACGATCGAGGTGGCCCAGGCCATGACATGATCGGCGGAGAAAAGGATGCCGGTGTCCTCAAGCGCGAAGGCTGCGTGGTTCGCCGTATGACCCGGCGTGTGGATGGCGCTTAAGCGCCAGCCGTCGCCCTCGATACTCTCGCCGTCTGCCAGAGTGCGGTCTGGCACGAAATCCGTGTCCGAACTCTCGGCAAAGGGGTTCACCTCGCCCTCGAACAGCGGACGGGCCGGGCGATGGGGGCCTTCGGCGACGGCGACGGCGCCGGTCTTGTCCTTCAGACGGCGGGCCAGCGGGGAATGATCGCGATGAGTGTGGCTGACGGCGATATGGGTGACCTCCCTGCCCTTCAGCGCTGCCATCAGGGCGTCGAAATGCGCGTCATCGTCAGGACCGGGATCGATGACGCAGACGGATTTTTGACCGACGATATAGGTGTTGGTGCCGTGGAAGGTGAACGGGCTTGGATTGGGTGCCGTCAGTCGCTGGACGCCATCTGCCACCGGGACCGCGATACCATGATGCGGTTCGAAGGTGGTGACGAAACGCGGCAATGCCTGGTCGTCGTTCATTTGTACTCGATCTCGACAAAACTCATCGGCTGGTCGCCGCCATTGATGACATTGTGCTCGACACCGGAATCCCGCCGATAGGCCTCGCCGGCCTTCGACGTCACGCGTCGCTCGCCTGCGGCATCCTCGATCAGGAAATGGCAATCGGTGAGCGGCACGACGACATAGCCGAGGCCATGGGTGTGATGCCCGGTCGCAGCGCCCGGCTCGAAATCCCAGCGGGTGATGCGGGTGACGGCATCATCGAGGACGACAGTCGGGATGGCGGGCGGACGGGCGGAATAGCCGGGCATGCGGAGTCTCCGGGTGGGTGGCGGGCACCGGCGTCTGGACGTTAGCCCCTGGCCGGCCCAGGGGCAATCGCCCCACGGCAAAAGCGGATGGTTGCGCGCGGCCCCTGCCGGGTGCAGGTCGCGGGCGCGCACGGTCCGGTTTTCTGGCTTCGGAACCGCGCCGTCCTCCCCACCATTCACTGCAGATGGCGCAACTTGTCGGGATTGCGCATGACAAAGATGGCGATGATGGTGCCGTCTTCGATCTGCAGCGCCGTCGTCTGCAACTCACCGTCCGCCTCCTGCGTGACGAAACCCGGCAGGCCGTTGACGAGGCCGACGCGCAGGAGTTCGGACCCCTGCGGCCAGATCTTGTCCGCGAGATAGCTGTGAACCTTCATGACGGCGGCATGGCCGAGGATCGGGGCGATTGCTGCCGGACGCTTGCCGCCGCCATCGGAATGCAGGCCGACATCGGCTGCGAGCATGGCGGAAAGCGCAGTCATGTCGCCGCCGCGCGACGCCTTGAAGAAGGCTTCGGCAATTTCGAGCCCCTGCCTCGGGTCCACGGCATACCGCGTGCGGGCCTCGCGGACATTGCGGCGGGCTCTTGCCGCGAGCTGCCGGCAGGCGGCAGGGTCGCGATCGATCGTCACCGCGATCTCTTCGAAAGGCTGGCCGAAGACATCGTGCAGCAGAAGCGCTGCCCGCTCCAAGGGCGACAGCCGCTCCAGCGCCAACATCAGCGGCAGCGTCACATCATCAGCTTCGTCCTCGTCCTCCACCACCGGCTCCGGCAGCCAGGGGCCGACATAGGTCTCGCGCTGATGACGGGCCGATTTCAGCTGATCCAGGCAAAGCCTTGTGACGACGCGGCGCAGAAAGGCTTCCGGCTCGCGGATTGCGCCACGCTCGGCCCTCATCCAGCGGATGAAGGCCTCCTGTAGGATGTCTTCGGCATCCGCGACCGAGCCCAGCATGCGGTAAGCGAGCCGCATCAGCTTGCGCCTCAAGGGATCAAAACTTGCCGCCGCATCTGTGTGCTCGGAGGTGTGCATCAGGCGGCCACTCCGGACGTCTGGGCGGCGGAGGTTGCCGGTGTCTCGATCCAGAGATCGAAGCCGACGGCGAGCCGGTTCCAGCCGTTGATGACATTGATCATCAGCGTCAGCTTCACCTGCTCCTCCTCGGTGAAGGCCGCCTCCAGCGCCTGCCGGGCGGCGAGATGCGCATGGCCTTCGGAAAGCCTCGTCAGCGCTTCCGTCCAGCCGAGTGCGGCGCGCTCGCGCTCCGTGTAGCAGGGCGCCTCGCGCCAGGCGACCAGAAGATGGATGCGCTGCTCCGTCTCGCCCCTGACGCGGGCTTCGGCCGTGTGCATGTTCAGGCAATTGGCGCAGGCATTGATCTGGGACGAACGGATCTTGACGAGTTCGACGAGGCTCGGCTCGAGGCTGCCGGCCACATCGACGGACACCGCCATCCACTTCTTCATCAGTGCGGGCGCGGCGGCAAAGGGATCAAGTCTCGCAGTCATGACATCGTTTCCTTCTGTTGGGTACGACATCATGACGAGGGGGGAATAGTCAATGTGACATGGCGTGGGGATATTTTTTTGAACCAACAGCCGTCGTTCGGCTCAGGCAAGCACATCCGCCGTCAGCGAAGTACCCAGTGCCTTCATCACCGCAAGTGCGGTCTTGAGCGTCGGATTGCCCTCGTTCGAAAGCTCAGCCACCTCGGCAACTCGGGCCATCCCCCCTCACGCCCTCGCCTTGATCGCCGCCTGGGCCGCAGACAGCCGCGCAATCGGCACGCGGAACGGCGAGCACGAGACGTAATCCAGGCCGACATCCTCGCAAAAGTGGATCGAGGTGGGGTCGCCGCCGTGTTCGCCGCAGATGCCGAGTTTCATGTCGGGGCGGGTCTTGCGGCCGCGTTCGGCGGCGATGCGGATGAGTTCGCCGACGCCGTCGAAATCAAGCGAGACGAAGGGGTCCTGCACGATGATGCCCTTCTTCTGGTAGGTCGGGATGAAGCGGGCGGCGTCGTCGCGGGACATGCCGAAAGTGGTCTGGGTCAGGTCATTGGTGCCGAAGGAGAAGAATTCGGCGGCCTCCGCGATGATATGGGCGCGGATTGCGGCGCGCGGCAGCTCGATCATCGTGCCGACGAGATAGGAGATCTCGAGTTCGGCTTCACCCATGACATCGGCGGCGACACGGTCGATCACGCCCTTGACGTAATCAAGCTCGGAGCGCAGGCCGACCAGCGGGACCATGATTTCGGGCACGACGGCTGCACCCGTTTCTCGGGCGGCGGCAACAGCTGCCTCGAAGATGGCGCGGGCCTGCATTTCGGCGATCTCGGGATAGGAGATGGCGAGACGGCAGCCGCGATGGCCGAGCATCGGGTTAAACTCGTGCAGCGCATCGATGCGGCGGCGCATGAAGCCGGGTTCCAGGCCCATGGCGTTCGCCACTTCCTCGATCTCCTCGTCGGATTTCGGCAGGAATTCATGCAGCGGTGGATCGAGCATGCGGATCGTCACCGGCAGGCCATGCATGATGGTGAAAAGCTCGGTGAAGTCAGAGCGCTGCATGGGCAGAAGCTTGTCCAGCGCTGCGCGGCGGCCAGCCTCGTCTTCAGCGAGGATCATCTCGCGCATGACATGGATGCGGTCGCCTTCAAAGAACATGTGTTCGGTGCGGCAGAGGCCGATGCCCTCTGCTCCGAAGGAGCGGGCAGCGCGGGCATCGCCCGGCGTGTCGGCATTGGTGCGCACCGTCATGCGGCGGGCGCGGTCCGCCCATTCCATCAGCTGCGCGAAATCGCCCGAAAGCTCCGGCTGCAGCATGGGGACTTCGCCCTTCAGCACCTGACCGGAGGAGCCGTCGATGGTGACGATATCGCCCTTGGTGAGCGTGACACCCAGGCCGATGAGCTTTTCGTTGCGCAAGTCGACGCGCATGGTGCCGGCACCGGAAACGCAGGGGATGCCCATGCCACGCGCGACGACGGCCGCATGGCTGGTCATGCCGCCGCGGGTCGTCAGGATGCCCTGGGCGGCATGCATGCCGTGAATGTCTTCGGGGCTCGTTTCGACACGGACGAGGATGACCTTGCGGCCTTCGGCTTCCGCCTCGACCGCCTCTTCCGCCGTGAAGACGATGGCGCCGGTCGCAGCCCCCGGGGAAGCCGGCAGGCCGGAGCCGATGACATGGCGCTCGACACGCGGGTCGATGGTCGGGTGCAGCAGCTGGTCGAGCGAGGACGGCTCGATGCGCAGCACGGCTTCTTCTTCCGAGATAAGCCCTTCCGCCACCATGTCGACAGCAATCTTCATCGCTGCCTTGGTGGTGCGTTTTCCCGAGCGGGCCTGCAGCATCCAGAGCTTGCCGCGCTCAATGGTGAATTCGAGGTCCTGCATGTCGTGGTAGTGGGATTCCAGCCGCGCGCAGATCGTCTCGAACTCGGCAAAGGCCTCGGGCATCAGCTTTTCGAGCGAGGGCTTTTCGGAGCCACTGTCGATGCGGGCAGCCTCGGTGATCGATTGCGGCGTGCGGATGCCGGCCACCACGTCTTCGCCCTGCGCATTGACGAGAAACTCGCCATAAAGCTCCTTGGCGCCCGTCGAGGGATTGCGGGTGAAGGCGACACCGGTGGCCGAGGTGGAGCCGAGATTGCCGAAGACCATGGTCTGGACGGTGACAGACGTGCCCCAGGCTTCGGGGATCGAATGCAGCATGCGATAGGTCTGGGCCCGCGGGTTCATCCAGCTGGAAAAGACAGCCCCGATCGCGCCCCAGAGCTGGACATGCGGATCCTGCGGGAAGGGCTCGCCCAGTTCCTGCTCAAGGATCTCCTTGTAGAGCTTGACGACATGCTGCCATTCGACGGCGGAGAGATCGGTGTCGAGCTCATGGCCGAGGCGTGCCTTTTCGTCTTCCAGGATCTCCTCGAAGACCTCGTGATCGAGGCCCATGACGACATCGCCATACATCTGGATGAAGCGGCGATAACTGTCCCAGGCGAAGCGGGCGTCACCGGAATGGTGGCCGAGTGCTTCGACCGCTCGGTCGTTGAGGCCGAGATTGAGGACGGTGTCCATCATGCCGGGCATGGAGGTGCGCGAGCCGGAGCGGACGGAAAGCAGAAGCGGCTGGCTGGTGTCGCCGAAGGCGCGGCCGGTGGCCGTCTCGATGCCGGCAATGCCCTGCAGCACCTGGGCCTTCAAGTCCTCGCACAGCGTCTTGCCATTCTTGTAATAGAGGCCGCATGCGTCTGACACGATCGTGAGGCCGGGCGGAACCGGCAGGCCAAGCGCCGCCATTTCGGCGAGATTGGCCCCCTTGCCTCCCAGCTGATCGATTTCGGCCCTACTCCCTTCGGCCGCTCCTCCGCCGAAGGTGTAAACCCATTTACGCATTGCCCTCTCCACCCGAACAGGCTTGTTTTTCCACCGTTTACAGCAATTGTGACGGATTGGAAACGCCACGACCCGAAGTTTATGCTGCAATGCATCATAATTGCGGCAGTGTGGGCAGTCCATGCTCACGGCGGCGTGAGACGTCGTCAGAACGACCGGGATGCCGAGGCTGGAGGCTCCGGCGCTTCTGGGCAGCCGCCTAGGCGTCGCCCGGCAAGGGCCGATTGTTACAGCTCATCACGCATTGCGATAAACGGTCACTTAAAATGACCGGAGAAATCGCTTCGGGATGATGCACTGCGGCTCACACTTTGCTAGTGGGCATGCACGCCAATTGTAATTTGGAATCAAACATGACCCTGACCAGCCCGGTTTCCCTGACCGAGATCCCGCAGAACAACCTCTACAAAAAGGGCGACGTTTTCGTTCTCTTCGGTGAATTGTTCGGGCGCGGCTATGTCACGGGCCTGCTCGACCAGGCCAAGAAGGCCGGCATGGAGATCATCGGGATCACCGTGGGCCGCCGCGACGAGAACAACAGACTGCGTCCGCTGACGGAAGAAGAGCTTGTCCAGGCGGAAGCCAATCTCGGCGGCCGGATCATCAACATTCCCGCCATGGCCGGCTTCGACCTCGACGCTCCGGAAGGCGAAGCAACGCCGACGGATCTGCTCGCCTCGCTGACGCTCGAAAACTGGGAAACGGAAAAGCTCGACTGGGCGCATATCGAAAAGTGCCGCCAGGTTGGCGTATCCCGCTTCCAGAAGGCCGTGGCCGACATCATGGCCGAGCTCGAAAGGATGATCGCCGACGGCAAGAACGTGCATTTCGCCCATACCATGGCCGGCGGCATTCCGAAGGCCAAGGTCTTCCTCGTGATCGCCAATCGCATCTACAAGGGCCGCGGCGCACGCCACATGTCCTCGCAGGTGCTGCTCGACAGCGATCTCGGCAAGCTGATCCTGCAGAACTTCGATGAAGTCTCCGCCAATACCTTCCGTCACCTGATCGAAGGCAGCGCTGCCATCCGCGCCCGCATAGAAAAGAGCGGCGGCCAGGTGCGTTATTCGGCCTATGGCTATCATGGCACGGGCATCCTGATCGGCGACGAATACCGCTGGCAGACCTATACGAACTACACCCAGGGCTATGCCAAGATGAAGCTCGAGGCGATTGCCGAAGAGGCTTTTGCTTCGGGGATCAAGGCGACCGTCTTCAACTGCCCCGAGATCCGCACCAATTCGTCCGACGTCTTCGCCGGCATCGAGCTTCCGCTTCTGCCGCTCCTGAAGGCGCTGAAGAAGGAAAATCCCGGCGCCCGCGCCGAGAAGATCTGGGCCGATTGCGAAGCACTCCTGGTCGAGGGTGCGACCGTCGACGACGTGCTCCAGAAGATCGCCGATTTCCAGGTGAGCGACGTGATGAAGCCGTTCTACGACTTCAACAACTGGCCGATGCCCAACAGCCAGGGCCAGTCTGATATCACCATCGGCACCTCCCAGGAGATCGCCCAGATGCACAAGGACGCCAAGGCGCTGATCTCGGATTATCTGAGCGTGCTCGTCGTTGAAGCGACCGGCGCGCTGATCTTCGGCGCGATGGCCAATCCGTCGGCCCCGGTGCTCTGGCTGAACCACGACGTGGTGGCGCGGCAGATCAACAAGGCGGGCTGAGCGCGAGTAGCGGGTAGGCAGTAGCCAATCGAACGATGCCGGGAGCTTGCTTCCGGCATTTCTTTTTGGTTGAGCCTTCCACCTTAGTCGTCATCCTCGGGCTTGTCCCGAGGATCTACTGCCGCTGCAGGTTGCTCGACGTACATGGCCTTTACCTTGAGCCCTCCATTCGTGGGCACCCTCGGCAGATCCTCGGCACAAGGCCGAGGATGACGGTCTTTTCCGTAAGCGAACCGATCGGCGTCTGGCGTCACTGGACTTGGCCGCCGAATGCTGGCACGCCGTTGACGGGTCATCAGACAAATCGAGTCTCACCGATGCAGTTTCAGCCGCAGTACCGCGTCTATATCGCCTTCTTCCTGTTCGCCATGTCGACCGGATCTCTGTTTTCGCGCCTGCCGGACCTGCAGATGCAGCTTTCCGTCAACAAGGCGGAACTGGGCATGACGCTGATCGGCATGGCCATCGGTTCGCTGATCTCGCTCACCTTCTCGTCGCCGCTCATCGTGCGTCTCGGATCGCGGGTGACGCTTGCCATTACCCTGCTCGGCGTCATGCTGCTGCTCAGCCTGATCCCGCTCCTGCCCTCGGCGCCCTATGTTTTCGTCACCCTGTTTTCCATCGGGCTTCTCGCCGGCGCGCTGGAGATCTGTCTCAATGTCGAGATCGGGCGGATCGAGGCGCAGGCGGGCTTCGGCATCATGAACCGGGCCCATGGCTGCTGGAGCCTCGGCTTCTTCGTCACCGCCGTGACCGCCTCGCTGGTGCGCCAGGCCGGCATCCCCATGCAGACGCATATGCATCTGCTTCTCGGCACGATGTTCGTTATCGGCGCGATCACGATCGCCGGCATGAAGAACGCACCTCATCTCGTTCAGGCGGGCAGCACCGGCAAGCAACCGCATTTCGCCCTGCCGACGCTCTCGCTGCTGCCGCTTTGCATCATCGGCACATCGGCCTTCCTGATCGAAGGCGCCGGCATCGACTGGTCCACGATCTACATGGAAGAAGCCTTCGACGTCTCGCCCTTCATCTCCGGCTCCGGTCTCACGCTCTTTGCCTTCTTCATGGCGCTCGCGCGCCTGACCGTCGATCCGGTGGTAGATCGATATGGCGCGCGGCTGGTGGGCCGCGTGCTGCTGTCCGTTGCTGCCCTTGGCATCGCCATGGCCTGGCTTGCGCCACACCCCTATTTGGCGCTTCTCGGCTTTGCACTGATGGGAGCCGGCTGCAGTGCCGTTTATCCAATGGCCGTCTCGGCGGCTGCCCAGCGCACCGATCGGCCCGCCGTCATCAATGTCGCGGCGATCGCGCAGATGGCCTTCGTCGTCTTCTTCCTCGGACCGCCGTTGCTCGGCTTCGTCGCCGAAGCCTTTGGGATCCGCAATGCCTATCTCGTCTGCCTGCCGCTGGTGCTTGGCTCGATCCTCGCGAGCGGCGCGCTCCCGGTCGGACCGGCGCGGCGCGAGGCGGTCGCCTGATCCTCAGCGGGTGAGGAAGGTGAGTTCCTCAGGCGTCGGATCGCCGAAGATCTTGATGCCGAGTTTTGCGTCCGACACGTAAAGCAGTGCCCGCTTGCCATCCTCGGAATAGAGCACCCTTATCCAGCTCGATTCGCATGTCCGCGGCTCGCAGGCGCGGAACAGCTGCATGCGCTTGTCCTTGACCTTCACCTCTTCGGAGGCGAGCGCAACGTAGCGCGGCTGACGCACGAGGGCACGCACCCAGAAGGGCAGCCCGGGCTTGCCCTTGATCATCTCCATCAGGCTGTCCCGATGCGCCGGAGAAGTCGCCAGCACACTCGGTAGGTAGTTGCCGGCAAGAGATGGGGACGCGGTCTGGGCGTGAACGGGGGCGGCGCTCAAGCCGGACAAGATGCCAATGGCGAGAATAAGCTTTCTCACACCGCCTCCCTCTCGCGCAGCGCCTCCGCCGTCTGCAAATCGACGGAGACGAGCTGGCTTACACCCTGCTCCGCCATGGTCACCCCGAAGAGGCGGTTCATGCGGGCCATGGTGATGGGGTTGTGGGTGATGATGACGAAGCGGGTCTCGGTGGAGGCGGCCATTTCGTCCATCAGGTTGCAGTAGCGCTCGACATTGTGGTCGTCGAGCGGTGCGTCGACTTCGTCCAGCACGCAGATCGGCGCGGGGTTGGTCAGGAAGACGGCGAAGATCAGCGCCATGGCGGTGAGCGCCTGTTCGCCGCCTGAGAGCAGCGTCATGGTCTGCGGTTTCTTGCCCGGCGGGCGGGCGAGGATTTCGAGGCCGGCTTCGAGCGGGTCGTCGCTTTCGATCAGCTGCAGTTCGGCCGTGCCGCCGTTGAACAGGTGGGTGAAGAGGCGCTGGAACTGGGCGTTGACGACATCGAAGGCGGCGATCAGGCGTTCGCGGCCTTCGCGGTTGAGGCTCTGGATCGCGCCGCGCAGCTTGCGGATCGCATCGATGATGTCGTCGCGCTCCTTGATCATGGCGGCGAGCTTCTCGGACAGTTCCTTCTGCTCTTCCTCGGCGCGCAGGTTCACAGCGCCCAGGCGCTCGCGCTCCATCTTCAGCCGGTCGACATTGCGCTCGACTTCGCGGAGATCCCCGATCTGCGAGGGATCCTTCAGGCCTGTGAGCCGGAAGGCCTCGTGCGGGGGGACGTTGAGGGCTTCGGCGATGCGCGTTTCGGCATCTATGCGCCATTCGCGGGCGGAAACGAGGCGCTCTTCGGCGCGGCCGCGCTTTTCCCGGCTTTCTGCAAGTTCGGCGAGCGCCGCCGCCGCTTTCTGGTCGGCCTCGCGCTGGCGTGTCTCGGCTTCCACCAGGCGATCGGCTGCCTCGCGGCGATCCTTCTCGGCCTTGTCGAGGGCCGTCATCAGGTTGCGGCGCTTGTCCTCGAATTCATCGGGCGCCATTTCGAGATCGGTGATCTCCTCGCGGGCCTCGGCCTCGCGTTCGCGCAGCGTCGCGATATGCTCCTCGGCGGATTTCGCCCGGTTTTGCCAGCTCTGCTTCTCCTGGCGGATTGCGAGAATGCGACGGCGGCGCATCTCGTCTTCGCGGGCAAGCCCCTCGAAGCGGGCGCGGGCCTCGGCGAGCAGGCCACGATCGCGGGCAACCAGGCTTTCAGCCTCCCGCAGGCGAGCGTCGAGGGCGGAGAGGTCGGGCGTCTCCTCCATCTCGATGCGGGCGGTTTCCTCCTGCTCGACGATCTCCTCGATCTGGGCCTTCAAGCCGTTGACCGCCTCCTCGATCACCTCGCGGCGGCGGATGAGGTCGCCCGAGGCGCGTTCGGCCTGGGCAAGGGCATCGCGCGCTTCGGCAAGGCTCCGGACCGTCAGGCGGCTGCGATCGCGGGCGTCGGCCAGACGGGCTTCCTCGGCGCGGATGGCATCGGCGGCTTCGGACAGGCGATCTTCTGCCTCGATCATCTGGTCGCGGGCCTCCTCGGTCTCGCGCTCGATCTCGGCCAACCGGTTTTTCTGGGCAAGGCGAAGGGCTGCGGCACTCGGGGCATCGGCGCCGGTGACATGGCCATCCCAGCGATAGACGGCACCGTTCAGGGTGACGAAGCGCTGGCCGGGGGCAAGGCTCGCCATCAGTCGAAGCGCATCGGCTTCCTCGACCACACCGATCTGGCGCAGCGCCCGGGTGAGTGCTGCGGGTGCCCGGACATGGGCGAGGAGCGGCTTTGCGCCGGACGGCAGGGCCGGATCCCCGGCCCCGTCGCCATTGCCGTGCCAGTGGGCAGGCGCGTTCGGATCGAGTGCGCTGTCGAGATCGTCGCCGAGAGCGGCACCGAGTGCCGTTTCATAACCACGATCAACCGAGAGCTCTTCGGCGACCGGCGGGAAGTCGCCTGTCGTGGTCGAGGCCAAGATGCGGGAAATGGTGCGGGCTTCGGTCTCCAGGCCGTTGACGCGGGCGCGGGCCGCTTCGAGCGGCTGGCGCAGGTGGCTTTCGGTGCGGCGAGCCTCGGTCAGCGCGGCCTCGGCTTCCATGGCCGCACTTTCGGCATCGGCCATCGCCTGTTCGGCGATCTCGACCATTTCGCGTTTCTCGTCCGGATCGGGCAGAGCGGTGATGCGGTCGGAGATCTCGGAGACTTCGCGGGAGGCGTCGGCGACCTGGCGTTCCAGCCTTGCACGGCGATCGGCGAGATCGCGGATGGCGCGTTCCAGCTGGTTGCGGCCGGCGGCGGCTTCGGCGCGTTCGGCGGTCAGGCGGGTGAAATCGCGTTCGCTGTCGGCCAGAGTGGCGGCGGCGGCATCGAAGGCTTCCTTGGCCTCTTCGCCAAAGCGGCCAGCATCGGCGAGGATTTCCTCGAGTTCGGCCTCTTCTTCGGCCAGCCGCTGGATGACCTCGGCATTTTCCGACACGAGGCGCTCCTCGCGGCGGATGTCCTCGTCGAGCTGGGCGAGACGGCGGGTCAGCTCGTCGCGGCGGCGCAGGATACGGCTGGCTTCTTCGTCCAGCTGGCTGCGGGCAATCTGCAGACGCTGCAAAGCGGCGGCGGCCTTCGCCTCCTCCTCACGCAGCTCCGGCATCTTGAGGCTCGCGACCGCCTGGAGCTTGGCCGCCTCCATCTGGTGGTTCGCCTTTTCGGCGACGATCGACATGGCTTGGTTGAGCGCGCTCTCGGCCTCGCCTTCCGCCTGTTTCGCCTGCGCCCAGCGGATGTGCAGGAGCATGGCCTCGTGCGCGCGGATGTCGGCGGAGAGCTGCTTGAAGCGGTTGGCCTGGCGGGCCTGGCGCTTCAGGCTCTCGATCTGGCTTTCGAGCTGGGCGGTGATGTCTTCGAGGCGCTCGAGATTGGTCTCGGCAGCGCGCAGCCTGAGTTCGGCCTCATGGCGGCGGGAATGCAGGCCGGAAATGCCGGCGGCCTCTTCCAGCAGTTGGCGGCGGGCCTGGGGCTTGGCCTGGATCAGCTCACCGATGCGCCCCTGGCCGACCATCGAGGGCGAGCGGGCGCCGGTCGAGGCATCGGCGAAGAGCAGCTGCACATCCTTGGCGCGGGCTTCCTTGCCGTTGATGCGATAAACCGAGCCATTGCCGCGCTCGATGCGACGGGTCACCTGGATCTCGTCGGCATCGTTGAAAGCGGCGGGTGCCGTGCGGTCGGAATTGTCGAGATATAGGCCGACTTCCGCGGAGTTGCGGGCGGGCCTGTTGCCTGAGCCGGAGAAGATGACGTCGTCCATGCCGGACGCGCGCATGTTCTTGTAGGAGTTCTCGCCCATCACCCAGCGGAGCGCCTCGACCAGGTTCGACTTGCCGCAGCCATTCGGCCCGACAATGCCGGTCAGGCCACGCTCGATGACGAATTCCGAGGGCTCGACGAAGGACTTGAAACCGACGAGGCGGAGGCGGTTGAATTTCATCGGGTCATGCCCCACGCGATCGCATGAAAAACGGGCGCACGGGTTTCCCCGGCGCCCGTCGTCAGAACGGAACGTCGATCAGAGCAGGCTGTCGATGAGGGCCGACATGGTGTCAACCGACATGTCCCCCGAATAGGCCTTGCCATTGATCAGGAAGGTCGGCGTCGACTGGACACCGAATTCCTGGGCGCCGCGATCGCGGACTGCCGACACATCACCGGCAAGCTGGGCGTTCGTCAAGCAGGCGTCGAAGGTCTCCTGTGTAAAACCACCGAGTTTGGAGAGCTGCAGCATGGCGTTGCGCACGTCACCATCGGACGGAGCCGCCCAGGTGCGCTGCTGCTTCAGGAACATCGAGACGAAGGGGAAGAACTTGTCTTCGGTCGTGCAGCGGGCCAGCATGAAGGCTGCGAGCGATGCGGTGTCCTGCGGGAACGGGAATTCGCGCAGAACGAAATAGACCTTGCCGGTGTCGACATACTTGGTCTTGATCGCCTCGAAGGTGTTTTCATGGAAATTTGCGCAGTGCGGGCAGGTCATCGACATGTATTCGATGACCTTGACCGGCGCGTTCGGGTCGCCCAGCGCCATTTCCTTGAGCGGGCCAGGCTTCAGGGCCGCTTCCATGTCGACATCGCGATCAGCGGTCGGGATTTCGACGGCCGGCGTGGTCGAGGCTGTGGTCTCGTTGCTGACGGCCGGATTGGCTTCAGCGCTCGCCGCCTTGTCCTCGGCATCGCTGCAGGCGGTGAGAGCCATGGAGACGGCGGCGATGGCGATGCCGCCGAGGAGCCGGCGCTTGGTGATCGAGAGTTCGGAAGTCGACATGGGTCAGTTACCTGCTTGCAAGGGTCTTGGATGGGTCCACCGTTATAACGGCAAAGAGCGGCAAACAAGGCAGGCACCCCCTCGAAAAATCAAAGTTCTGTGACCTTTTCCCGCCTCCCTCGCGCGATTTCACACCGAGAACGAGGGGAAGATCGCAGCGCCGGCAGTGATGACCGGGACTTGCTGCCGAGCGCATGGCTTGATCTGTGACCGGCCCGTGAAGGGCAAAAGCCAAGCGAACCGAAGTCGGGGAAAAACCCAAACTTGGCCGGTGATGTCCGGTTTCTCCGCTTCAAACAAAAGCTTAACCTGCTTTAAAGACTTTCATCCATTCCTGGTCCGAGTAGTTTTCAGATGCCCTTGCCAAAGAGCCCGGGAGTATTCCCTTCCGCTGCACATCCATTAAGCCTGGCATTTCTGGCGCTCAGCCTGACCCTCTCCACCGTTCCAGCCGCGGCGCAACAGTCACAGAATGTCGCGCCGCGCACGGGAGCCGCATCGCTTGACGAGATCGAGGCCAAGCGGAAGGCGCTGTTCGAACGGATGATGGCCGCCCCCGACGACCTCGACACGGCCTTCGAATATGCAGCGCTCTCCTCGCAGGCGGGCGATCTGGAAGGGGCAATCTCGACGCTGGAGCGCATGCTGATCTACGCACCCGGCCTGCCGCGGCTGCAGCTGGAACTCGGCGTGCTCTACTATCGCCTCGGGGCCTACGAAACGGCGCGGCAGTATTTCGACGGAGCCAAGGCGGCCGGTGACGTTCCGCCGGAGGTTCTCTCGAAGGTCGATCAATATCTCGCCGCCATCGACCAGCGCGGGGCACCTTCGCAGCTCTCTGGCATGGTGCGGACCGGGATCCGCTATCAGAGCAACGCGAACGCGGGCCCGAGCAATTCGACCGTCACGCTGAACGGCTTGTCCTACACACTCGACGACCTGAGTGTCGCCGGCGACGACTTGAACGCCTTCATCAACGGCGCCGTCCGCTATCGTCACGACACCGATCTGCAGGGAATTGCGCTGGAGGCCGGCATTTTGGGCTATGGTGCCGGTTATCGCGATCGGGATACGCTGAACACGGCGGCCGTCGAGGCCTATGCAGGGCCCGTCTTCGACCTCGGCCGCTTCGGTCTCGACGATCGGTCGCTGTCCGTAATGCTGCTGACCAGCGGCGTGCTGATCGAGGGCGACCGCTATCTTGCCTCGGCCGGCGTCTCCACCAATTTCGACTGGCAGGTGACGCTTGTCGACAGTCTCTCGGCCAGCCTGCAATACCGCTACGAGGACTATTCCAACACCAAATCGCGCCAGACCGCGGAGCTTCAGAGCGGCAACCGGTACGACGGGCAGCTCTCCTGGTCGCACAATGTCAGCGAGGATCTGAGCCTGACCGGCCGCCTGCTGGCGACCCGGCGCGATGCCGAGACGGGCTATCTCTCCTCCACCGAACTGGGGGCTGCGCTTTCGGGCACCTATCGCTACGCCGCGCTGATCGGTGACGGACCGGCCTGGATCATCGGGCTGGAAGCCGCCGTGGCCGGTCGCCGCTACGATGATCCTGATGCCATGATCAATGCCGGCGAAAGCCAGCGCGACCGGGAATTCAGCCTAAACCTGCGTCAGATCACGCCGTTCAACGAGCGGGTGGCGCTCGTGGCCGAGGCCGGCTACCGCAAGGTCTGGTCGAACTACGACATCAAGGCGTTCGACAACATCTCGATGTCGATCGGCATCCAGGCCGCTTTCTAGGAGCACAATGATGAAGACGAACAGCCGTCATGCCCTGCTCTGCGCTTCTGCCGCGCTGCTCCTGCTGGCATCCGCTCCGGCGCAGGCCGACACGAACATTGCCGGGGTGACTGCCGCGGTCAATCCGGATGCGCGGTCCTTCGACGCGGGTGGCAAACCGAAGCTGATCTCGCTCGGGGACCCGGTAATCCGCAACCACCGGATCGAGACCAGCGGCCAGGGGCTGGTGCAGATCCTGCTTGCCGACGGCACATCCTTCACCGTTGGCCCCAATTCCTCCGTGGTGATCGACAGCTTCGTCTACGATCCCGAGAAGAACACGGCCTCGCTCGCGGCCACCATGACCAAGGGCGCGCTGCGCTTCATCGGCGGCAAGGCCTCCAAGGCAAGCGGCGACGTGAAGATCGATACGCCGATCGGCACCGCCGGCATTCGTGGCGCCGTGGTCGACATCAACCTGAACGGCCAGACGCCGGATGGCCAGCCTTTGCCGCCGCATATGACGCTGGTCTATGGCAAGGAAGTCCAGCTCACCGGAAACGGCGCGCCGCAGCGGCTGTTCAAGCAGGGCTTTTCCATCGTTGCCGGCGACGGCCAGCCGCGCATCCAGCGCACGCCGCCGCAATGGGTGAGCGGGCTGCAGCAATTCCTTGCGGGCCGGCCCGGACAGAGTGGTGGCGCCAGCAATACGCCCACCGACCAGACAGTAGCCAGCAGCGCCGTCAGCCAGACGAATTCGGCACAGCTCCCGTCCGAAAACGCCATCCCCGTGCCGCAACCGCGTCCGATCGTGACCACGCCGGTGGAAGAGGTGGCGGGTGAGTCTCAGCGGGATGTGGGCACGCGGCCGGAGGTGCCGGATGATCCGAATGATCCGGTGGATCCGGTGGATCCGGTGGATCCGGAACCGGAGGAGCCTTGGGATGGGGCTGCGCAAGCGGTTGCCATCATTGATAACGATGGAGACGAAGAGTTTCGGAAAAGCTCCGGCTCGCTTTTGACTGACGCAAATGGAAAATTTGCAGGTAGTTTTGGCTTGCTGGGAACCGTCGTCCTCGACAAGCCCGCCGCAACAGAGACACTCACTCGATCACAGGTAACCGGCACCATCAGCAGCCTTGGGTCGGTCAGTGGATACGCTTACGCCGGCAGCGGCGATTTTATTGCTTATTTTCTTGCGCAGGATGACGGGTTCGATCCTGTCTACATCGTTGGCGGGAAGGCGGCAGATGCGACGGAAGTCTTCTCCTCGTCAAAGGTGTATCGATATTCCGTAGAACGCGATCCGCTGAATGGTTCGTCGACCATCGGCGGAATCACAGTGCCGTTCACCGACTCCTTTACCTCGGGGGAAAGCAGCCCAGTATGGCAATCGGCGAGTGATATCTACGCCGGCGGCGTAAGCGGCGATCAGGTCGTGGCGAGACTTCTGCAGGGATCAATCTCAATATCCGGCAGCGGCGAAACGCAGCGCAGTCGCATCCAAGTGATGGCCGGCAGCTTCAAGCTCGTGGGCGGCGCCTACCAGATGACCGGGCGCGTATCCGGGTCCTATCAAAGCAGCACTCCGCAATCCAACTCGGGGCCGTCGCAGTATGTCGAGACCTTGGGAAATGGCCCCGGAAATGATCAGATCTTCGGCACGAACGGGGAGTATCTGGTGCTTGCCGCCGGAGACGTTGAGGAATCGGATCGCATGTACGATTCTGTACAGGTCGCGAGCCGAAACGATGGCTCAACCTCTTCCGCCAATCGGACGTTCAACGGAGAGATAGAAGGCTTTTCTTCAGGAGTGGCCAATAGGCGTGAGATTGAGAATGGGATTCCAGTCTACAACGCTGAGCTTCTTCAAGGCGAAGCCAATTTCACTTTCGATAGTCAAGGCGGTACATTCAGCGGATCTATCGTCCAACCATCGAGCAGCTACTTCGCGGACTTCATATCGACCGTCAACAACAGTGAGCAAGTCTATCTGACAGACCAGTTGGTTGCCGCGGTAGATCGATCGGGCGAGGCCTACATGGTCTCATCCGCAGTCGTGGCCGCGAAGATCTTCAACGGCGATTCCACTGCGTCGATTTGCAACGCCTGCGACTTCATGACTTGGGGATGGTGGGGCAAACAATCTGGAATGGAGAGCTTCTACAACGTTCATCTCGGCAACTGGATCATCGGCAAGCAGCCAGAAAACAGCGCCGTTCCGACCTCAGGCACTGCGACCTATACCGGCAATGCTGTCGGAACGGTTGTGAATGCCGGCGCCCAATACATCGCCACGGGCACGATGAGTTCGACGATGAATTTCGGGACGCGGACCGGGACGGTTTCCGTTTCCAACTACGACAGCAAGAGCTTCAGCGTCGGCGTGAACTTCGGCAGCAATACGCCGACCTTCAGCGGCAGCGTCACGAGCGGCGTCGCCTCCGGCACCGTCACCGGCGCCTTTGCCTCCAACGGCACCGACCCGGTCAAGGGCATCATGGGGAACTTCAGTGCCGTCGATGGCACCTGGTCCTCGTCCGGCATCTTCGCCGGCAGCCGTTAAGCCGCGCGATGGCCGCAGCCCACACCCCTCGGCGCCGACTGTCGTCCTCACAGCGACGCAAGCTCGGCGTCTCGCTGATTGGAGCGGCTGCACTTTTTGCCGTTCTGACAGCCCATGCCGCTTTCGCCCCCCAGGCCTTCCGGCTGACGGCGCTGGTGTTTGACACCTATCAGACACTGAAGCCGCGCGAGGCGACCGATCCGCCGGTGGCCGTCATCGATATTGACGAGACCTCGATCGGACAGCTCGGGCAGTGGCCGTGGTCGCGCCGCACGGTGGCGGAGATCGTGGAGCGGGCAAGCGGGCTCGGGGCTGCTGCCATCGGCTTCGACATCGTGTTTTCCGAGCCGGACAGGACAGCGCCTGGCCGGCTGGTCGAGGAGATGCGCGCCCAAGGGATCGCGATCGAGGTGGGATCCGACCTGCCGGATCCGGATGCGCAGCTGGCGGAGGTGGTGGCCTCAAATGCGGTGGCGCTGGGAATTGCGCTCACCAACGAGAGTACTTCGCCGGCACCGGAGCCGAAGGCGGGCTTCTCCTTCGTCGGACCGGATCCGCGCGCCCGCCTCGTCCCCTATTCCGGCGCATTGTCAAACCTGCCCGGTCTGACGAAGCGGGCAACGGCTCTCGGCTATTTCTCCTTCCCGCCGACGGCCGACAACATCATTCGCACCTTCCCGCTCATCGCAAAAAGCGGTGACCAGCTCTATCCGGCGCTCTCGATCGAGACGCTCAGGATCGCGCAGCAGGCCGGCTCCTTCGTCCTGCGCTCTGCCGGAACGGCGGAGGGTTCGGCGATGACGGATCTGAGGGTCGGCGCGCTCGACATTCCCCTCTCCGCCGATGGCGAGATCTGGATCTATTATTCCGGCCTGCCGCACATGCCCGTCATTTCCGCAGCCGACTTCTTCGATCCCGCCAAGGCGGCGACGCTGATGGCGCAGATCCAGGGGCGCATTCTCCTGGTCGGAACGAGTGCCGTGGGTCTGCGCGATATCGTGGCGACACCGGTCGATCGCGCGATGGCGGGCGTGAAGGTGCATGCCGAGATCATCGATCAGATCGCGAGCGGGGTCTTCCTACAGCGGCCGGACTGGATCGTGGGTGCTGAGCGGGCAGCCGCCGTTTTGGCCGGACTTGTGTTGCTTGCTGTGTTGGCGACCGCCACCCCGGCCTTGTCCGTTCTGGTTGCCCTGGTGCTCGCAGCCCTGATAACCAGTGGCTCGTGGTTCGCCTTTTCCCGCGCTCTGACGCTGTTTGATCCGCTGCTGCCGCTCACGAGCCTCGCGGCTGTGCTTCTGACCGCCCTGCCCCTGCTTCTGATGCTCACCCACCGCGAGAAGCGGTTCGTGCGCGAGAGCTTCGGACGCTATCTGTCGCCTACCTTGGTCGAGCGGCTTTCCGAAAACCCGGAAGGCCTGACGCTTGGCGGCGAGGACCGGGAACTGACCGTGCTCTTTTCCGACATCCGCGGCTTCACCACGCTCTCCGAGCGGTTGTCGCCGACCGAGCTCACCGGCCTGCTCAACAACTTCCTGACGCCGATGACGGACGTGCTTCTCAAGCGCGAGGCGACGATCGACAAGTATATCGGCGACGCCATCATGGCCTTCTGGAACGCGCCGCTCGACATTGCCGACCATCCGCAAAAAGCGTGTCTCGCCGCGCTCGACATGGTGTCGGGGCTGGAGCGGCTCAACCGCGAAAGCGGCCTGAACCTCAAGATCGGCATCGGGCTCAACACCGGCATGGCCTGCGTGGGCAATCTCGGATCCGACCAGCGCTTCAGCTATTCCTGCCTCGGCGACAGCGTCAACCTCGCCTCGCGTGTCGAGGGCATGACCAAGCTCTATGATGTCTCGATCCTCGTGACAGAGGATGTGCGGGCAAGAACCAGCGGTCTCGTCTTCGCGGAGGTCGACCGCGTGCGCGTCGTGGGACGAAATGCCCCGGTGACACTTCATGCGCTGATCGGAGAAGAAAGAGAGAGCACAGCCGATGCAGATCTGCTGTCGGCCCATGCCATGTTTATCTCAGCCTGGCAGGAAGGCGACTTTTCCTCCGCACGCCTCCACCTGCAGGACCTGCTCAAACGGTCGCCGAACCCGCTCTCAGGCACCCATGCGCTCTATCGCGACAGGCTGGCGGAACTGCCGGAAACGGCACCGGCTGACTGGGACGGGGTCTTCACCGCGAGCAGCAAGTAAGCTGATCATTCATGCAGGGCCTTGACCTCGCGGTTGGCGATGGTCAGGCGTTCCGCCAGCGTGGTGGCGCAGAGGCGGTGGACGAGGAGCGCAAGCTCCGGATCCGTTTGTTCGAGATAGCGGAGCTGGCGACGGGCGAGCCGGTAGATGATCGACGGCTCTTCGGCCACGACATCCGCGGTGCGTGGACCACCGCGATAGATGGCAATCTCGCCGAGCACCACGCCGGGCTTCACGGTGCGCAAGCGCAGGCGCTTGCCGTTGGCGAGCACGGCTTCCACCTTGGCGCGACCGGCCCAGAGCAGAAAGAGATCTTCACCCGGTTCGCCTGCCCGGATAAAGCGGTCGCCAGGCTGAAGACGGATTTCCTCCATCGAAGCGACAAGATCCTGCAGGCGGGCGCTGGGGCCGATGGTCTGGGCCAGATAATCTTCGACCCGCCGCCAGCTCTCGTCGCTGCCGGCATCGCTCAGGAGTCGCTGCTCGCAGTATTCGATGGCGTGATCGAGATCGGGCGCGAAGCGTGTCGCAGCATCGCTGAGCCCATCCAGACCGTTGCGCCTCAGCGTCATCCGCTTTTCCGATGACAATCCACTGAGCAGGAGTTCGGCGCCGGCTGCAGCCAGCAGATTGCGGATCTTGACGAAGGCTGCCGCTGCGGCAGCGTCGAGGCCGCTCACGCGGCGAAAGTCGATGATGACGCAGCGCAGCTTCGGGCGTTCCGGATGCTGCAGGCGGTTGCGCACCGCTGCGACCACCTGTTCGGCCGTACCGAAAAACAGAAACTCCTGCAGCTCGAGCACCTGAACCTGATCGCCTCTGCCTTCGAGGTGACTGGTTTCGACCAGTGGTCGATCGACGCTGCTGCGGCGGGCGATCAAGGAGGTGTCGCTGCGGACGACCGAAAGCCGCGCATAGTTGTATACGAAGGAGATGATGGCGAGTGCAAGGCCGATCGCCATGCCGGTCAGAAAGCCGAGGACGAGCATGGCGAAGGGGATGGCCAGCACCACGAGCCATTCGTTGCGCGGCAGTTGATGGCGGGCGCTCCACAGCCATTCCTCCGCCATGTCATAGCCGAGCGTAATCATCAGGCCGGCGGCAACAAAGGTTGGCATGGCGCCTGCCAGGTGCCCGGCAAACGGCAACATCAGGACCAGGACCAAAGCCGTTGCAAGACCCGGCAGGCGGCTTGCGCCACCCATGCGCGTTGCAAGCAGCGTCATGCTCATGCTGCTGAAGCCCGGTGCGCCGCCGAAAGCACCGGCAAGGAGATTGGCGAGGCCGGTCGTGCGAAGCTCGGAATCTGCGTCGATCTCCCGTCGCGTGGCGACCTCCTGGCCGCTGGTATTCAACAACAGGCCCACCATGCTGAGCAGCACGACGGAGGCGATGGCGGGCGCCGCATCGGCCACGGCCCACCAGTCGGCTTGCGTCAGGACTGCGACCGGAGACGGCAGTTCAAGGCCTGCCTCGACCGGCAGAGCGGGAAGCCAGTGAAAGCTGCGGGCGGTCTCGGCATCCAGGCCCAGTGCTGCGAGCATTGCGTAAAACAGGAGCGCGGCTGCAAGCATGATGCCGGGTGCAACGAGCGGGCTCTTCGATCGGCGCAGCGAGAAGTTGAGAATGAAGGCGAAGATCAGGGCGATGTGGAGATTGGCGAGCGCCTGGCGGCCATCCACGGCCATCACGAGATCCGACAGCGCATGGTCAGCGAGCAGCATCTTCACCGCACCCTGGATCATCAGGCAGCCGGAGCCGGCGAGAAAGCCGGCGATGACCGAGAAGGGCATGAAGCGGACGAGCTTGCCGAAGCCGAAGGCACCGGAGACGAGGAATACGAGACCGGTCGCTGCGGCACTCGTTCCGAGAATGGCAAAGGCCGTCATGATGCGGACCTCATCGGGCGCATCAATAAGTGTCGGCGAGGCCAGCGCTGCGGCAATCGCGGCCGCGAGGATCGCGACATTGGGCTTGCGCACCTGGCCGATGCTTGCGGGATAACGGCTGCCGAGGGTGATCACCAGGGTGAGCGCGATGCTCGACATCAGGATGGCCCCGACCCCCATGCCGAAGCCGGCCGAGACGCAGCCGGTAAAGATGAGGGCGGCGAAGGCGATGCTGGTGCCAAGACCATCGATGCCGGCAATCACCGCGAAGAGCAGCGGCGCCAGCAACGCAGTCATCGTTGCGGGGCGAAGCGGCGACGCGCTGGTGGACGGGCTGCCGCGCAAGACGTTCGGTTTCGGCGGAAGAGAGGTATCCTGGAGGGTCACAGCGCTTCCCGACCTCACTCGTGCAAGGTCTGGACCACGCGATTGGCGATGGTCAGACGTTCGGCCAGCGTGGTGGCGCAGAGACGGTGGACGAGAAGCGCCAGCTCCGGATCAGCCTGTTCGAGATAGCGCAGCTGGCGACGGGCCAGACGATAGACGGTCGAGGGGACTTCGGCGACGACATCCGCCGTGCGCGGTCCGCCCCGGTAGATGGCGATCTCGCCCAGCACAACGCCGGGCTTCACGGTCCTGAGACGCAGGCGCTTTCCATTGGCGAGCACGGCTTCGACCTTCGCGCGACCGGTCCACAGGAGGAAGAGATCTTCGCCGGGTTCGCCGGCCCGGATGAATCGATCGCCGGGCTGCAGGCGGATTTCCTCCATCGAAGCCACGAGATCCTTCAACCGCGCGCTCGGGCCGATCGTCTGGGCGAAATAGTCTTCGATGTCCTGCCAGGTCTCTTCACGGCTGATCGCGGCGATCAGCTTTTCTTCGCAACGCTCCAGGGCGTGGTCGAGATCGCGTTCTCTGGCAACCGAAGGGTCCGACGAGAAGTCGATGCCGTTTCGCGTCAGAGCCTGCTCGATCTCGAGCGACAGACTGCTGAAGACGAGTTCGACCTCACTGCCGACCAGCAGGTTGCGGATCTTGACGAAGGTGGCGGCCGCGGCGGCATCCATACCGCTGACGCGACGGAAGTCCAGGATCACGAAGCGCAGCGAAAGACGGCTGCGATCCAGGAGACGGCGGCGAATGGCCTCGATGATCTGTTCCGCCGTGCCGAAGAAGAGAAACTCCTGCAGCTCCAGCACCTGGACCTGTTCGCCTTCGAGTTCGATGAGGCTGTTTTCGGCCGGCGGGCGGTCGATGCTGCTTTTGCGCTCGCGCAGGGTGGCATTGATCCGGATCACCGAAAGGCGGGCGTAATTGTAGACGAAGGTGGCGATGGAAAGCGCGAGGCCAAGCGCCATGCCGCCCATGAAGCCGAAGGCCGCCATGCCGAGTGGGATGGCGAGCACTGCAAGCCATTCGATGCGGGGAAGCTGCGTGCGGGTGCGCCACAGCCAGTCGTGGATCAACTCCACACCGAGCGCGATCATCAGACCGGCCGCGACAAAGGTCGGCATGGCACCGGCAAGTTCTCCGGCAAAGGGCAGCATGAGTGCCAGCATGACGGCGGTGGCGATGCCGACCGAGCGGGCCTTTGCGCCCATGCGGTTGGCGAGCAGGGTCATCGACAGGCCGGTGAAGCCCGGCGCGCCGCCGAAGCCGCCGGCGACGATGTTGGCGATGCCGGTGGTGCGCAGTTCCGCATCGGCATCGATCTCCTGACGTGTCGCGACCTCGAGCCCGCTGGTGTTGAGGAGGAGCCCGACCATGCCGAGCAGCGCTACGGACACGATTGCGGGCAGCCCCTGAAGCACCACGCCCCAGTCCGCCGACGTGACGATCTCGATCGGTTGCGGCAACGCAAATCCGCCGTCAGCTGGCAGAGCGGGCAGCCATTGCAGGGCTCGTGCCTGCTCGCTTTCAACGCCGATGACCGCAAGCATGGCATAGAAGGCGAGCCCGCCGCCCAGGAGGACAATCGGCATGGTGAGCGGGCTTGTCGACCGACGCAGGGCAAAGACCATGACGATGGCAAAGACAACCGCGACATAGAGATTGGCGACCGCCTGCTGGCCTTCGGGGCGGACCAGGAGATCAACGAAGCCGCGCTCGCCGATGATCATCATGACGGCGCCCTGGATGAGCAGCCAGCCGGAGCCCGCGAGGAAACCGGCCACCACCGGATATGGCATGAAGCGGACCAGACGGCCGAACCGGAAGAGGCCGAACAGCCAGAAGACCACCCCGGTCAGCACGGCACTGGTACCGAGCATGGCGAAGGCGGTGGCAACCTTTATTTCACCGGGTGCGAATTCCAGCTGCGCGGTGGCTGCCGCAATTGCCGTGGCGAGGATGGCAATGCTTGCTTCCTGCACCTGACCGATGCTGGAGGGATAGCGGCTGCGCAGCGCGATCCACAAGGCGATGATGATGCTGGAGAGCAGGATGACCCCGACGCCCATCCCGAAACCTGCGGCAAGAGGCCCGGCGAAGATCAGTGCCGCAAAGGCGATGCTGGTGCCGAGGCCATCAATGCCGGCGATGATCGCAAACAAGACCGGCGCGACATAGGGTGCTGCGGCGCGGGGAACCGGGTATCGCCATTTTCGCGGTTTTGCGGTGTTCCCGGTCGCGACCTGTCGATCCGGAGCTGGCGCTGGATTGTGGATGTTCACGGCTTTTCCTGCTGCTCAACAGGCCTGCGATCAGCAAAGGCCCCCGCACGACTGGTAGCCGCGGCATCGAGGAGGAGCAACGCGAGGCCCAAGATTGGCCCAAACTTGGTCTCTCGGAACAACGGCGGACGGCACGAAACGGCCAGAACCCCTTCAGTTTCGAAGGGTTGGAGACCGCCGGACCGCCGGCCTCATTTGCGCCTGACCTGCAGCACTGCCGTGCCGAGCCGTTCGACCGCGCGACGCAGATTCTCGTCCTCGATACCATCCATCATGGCTTGGAGCCGGCGCGCTTTTTCGCCTTCGAGCTTGCGAATTCTTGGCCTTGCGCTTGCCACCGAGACCGGCTTTTGCACGATGCGGACCTGGCCGATGGCGGGATAGCCAAAGAAGCCATTGATACGGGCGATGAGCTCGCCCTGAGCATGGGAGAGGAACAGTGCGCGGGCGCCTTCACAGGCAACGGTCAAGACGCCTGGACGGTGCCCCCCCTCTTCCGGCAGATCCGAACGCCGTGGCCAGGCGATCTTCTCCGGCCGCGTGCAATCGGCAAAGCTTTCGCCGACAATGTCTTCCCAGGAACCGAGCAGGGCGGTGTTGATGCCGGCACGGCGCGCCAGCACGGGATCGACGATGCCGTTGGCAATCTCGGCGATCTGGTTGGCGCCATAGCGGCTAGGCTGATCCTTCGACATCGTCACTCACTTTCGGCGTGGCCGATACGGCAATGATCGTGCCGCCCCAGAGGAAGAGGGCGTCATATATATCATGGCCAAAGATGAAATTGGACAAGCCGCCGAAGGCATAAGTCAAGACGAGCGCGAGCGCCAATAGCAGACGCGGCTCTCGCATGGCGTCATTCGGAGCCTTCCAGGCGATGTAGACGGGGGCAAACAAGAGAAGCACAAGCCCCAAGAGCCCCACCACGCCGTTGTCAACAAGCGCCGTTATGTAGCCGTTGTGGAGATGGGAGTAGCCGTAGCCGAACTCCTGGATCAGCGCTCGTCGATTTTGTAAGCCGTATCCGGAGATCGGATCCTGGAGAAATGCCGCCAGCGCCTTTTCCCAGAGATCAAGGCGGATCGATGTCGATCGGCTGAGGGCCGCGTCACCTGCTCCGCCTACCAACGCCGTAACTTCCGTCAGGCGGTGGTAACTTCCAGACGCATAGATGCCAACGGCCACGAAGACACAGACGGCCAGAACAATCATAACGATCTGGCTCAAGCGCAATTTGTGGCGAAGGTGCCCGACCAGAACCAGAGCCAGGCCCAGGAGCGGAACCGGCATCATCCCCTTGGTCTGGGACAGAAATATGCACAGATATCCACTGAGAAATCCGAGGATCCCGAGGAGACGGACACGGCGGTCTTGCTCCAGCAGCAACACCAGGGAGGCTACAGACAGAAAGGCGCAGGTGAGTGCGAAGGGAATCGCATTGCCGCTTCCGCCTTCTGCACGTTCCCCCAGGATGAAGGCCTGATAGGCGGCGAGCGGCAATACAAGGATCGCGCCGATCGCCGCAGCCCGAGTGGCGCTACGAAGCAGCGCATCTGGAGATGTCAAAGAGAGACGCATCATCACCGGGATTGCGGCGAGAAAGAGGATCTGCGGGGCAAGCTTGCGGATTTCCGACAGCGGAGAAGAAAAATTCTGGCCGAAATTCAGCGCAAAAAATGCAGCGTTTATAATGATGTAGATGACGATCGCGATCGCGAATGCGCGAATACCATCGCGCCAGACCCAGTCGATTTTGCCGATAGAGAGATAGATAATCGCCCAAACCGCCGATGCAGCGAACAAAATGGTCACGACCGATCCACCCAGGGCTGCCAGACCAAAAACGAGGTATATCGCAACCAGGTTGTTTTCATTCATCGTGCGTTTCAATAGATGCATTCTAACCGTCCCCTCAAACTGACGCGACAGGTAACCGCAATCCCTTCGAGCCACAAGGCCATGAAAGCCCCGCAATCCGCTCCGCTTCTCGCCTGGTACGACCGGCATCACCGTGATCTGCCATGGCGGATCTCGCCCTCGGCTGCCAAGCGCGGGGTGAAGCCGGATCCCTATTACATCTGGATGTCCGAGGTGATGCTGCAGCAGACGACGGTTGCGGCGGTGAAGGCCTATTTTGCCAAGTTCATCGCGCGCTGGCCGACGGTCAAGGATCTCGCGGAGGCGCAGAACGAGGATGTCATGGCCGCATGGGCGGGGCTCGGCTATTACGCCCGTGCGCGCAATCTGAAGAAATGTGCGGAGGCCGTGGCCTTTCAGCATGGCGGCATCTTTCCCGATACCGAAGAGGGCCTGCGCGCGCTGCCCGGCATCGGCGACTATACGTCGGCAGCTGTGGCGGCGATCGCCTTCAATCGGCCGGCGGCTGTCATGGACGGCAATGTCGAGCGCGTGATCTCGCGGCTCTACGCGATCGAAGCGCCTCTTCCGGGATCCAAGCCGCAGATGAAGGCGAAGGTGGCGGAACTCACACCGGTCGACCGGCCCGGCGACTTTGCCCAGGCGATGATGGATCTCGGTGCCACGATCTGCACGCCGAAGCGCCCGGCCTGTGCGCTCTGTCCGTTCAACGACGTCTGTGTGGCCCTGGCGAGTGACGAGCCGGAGCGCTTTCCGGTCAAGGCGGCCAAGAAGGCGAAGCCGGTGCGGCTCGGGGCTGCCTTCATCGCGGTCGATCGCGACGGGCAGCTTCTCTTGCGCAAGCGGGTGGAGAGCGGGCTGCTGGGTGGCATGACGGAGGTGCCGACGACGGACTGGACCTCACGGCAGGACGGCGAGACGGGCAGCGAGGCTGCACCCTTCCCCTCCGACTGGCAGGCGGCGGGTGCGATCTCCCATGTTTTCACCCATTTCGAGCTCAGGCTGTCGATCTTCCGCACCGGCCCGATCGACCGTCCTGCCGGAGATCACGGTTTCTGGGTGCCGGTCACCGAACTTGATGGGCAGGCTCTGCCGACTGTCATGAAGAAGGCAATTGCAGCCGCTATTCCGGCGGCCTTTTCAACTCTCAAGGGATAAGACATGACCGAAATCCGCCATATCGTCTTCGACATCGGCAAGGTGCTGATCCATTACGATCCGAACCTGCCGTTCTCCCGGATCATTCCCGACGCCGACGAAAGAGCGGAGTTCTTCGCCAAGGTCTGCACCCATGACTGGAACCTGGAGCAGGACCGCGGCCGCAGCTGGCACGATGCCGAAGCGCTGCTCATCGAGCAGTTCCCGGAAAAGGAAGCGCATATCCGGGCGTTCCGGACGTATTGGGCCGAGATGGTGCCCTATGCCTATGAAGACAGCGTCGCCATCATGACCGGGCTCATCGATGCGGGCCGCGACGTGACCATGCTCACCAATTTCGCCGCCGACACATTTTCGGAAGCCCGCACGATGTATCCCTTCCTCAACCTGCCGCGCGGGGTCACCGTCTCAGGCGAGGTGGGAATGATCAAACCTGACGTGGCGATCTACGAGCGGCATGCAAAGGACTTCGGGCTCTCGCCGGAACATTCAGTCTTCATCGACGACAGTCTGGCCAATGTCGAAGGCGCGCGCGCTGCCGGCTGGCAGGCGGTGCATTTTACCGGAGCGGACAAGCTGAAGTCGGATCTGGCAGCGCTGGGCGTCTCTGCCTGATTTTGGATGCTGGCGCGGGTGGAGTTGGCGGACCCCTGCCCGCGCCAGATCGATCCCTGGAGATCGAATGCAGCCCGATTAACGGCTTCGACTTGCTCGAAGCTGATCACTTTATGTGAAGTTATTCTAATATTGGAGAAAATCGGCTTCGGCACATGGCGCGCCGAACCCTCTATTGTCACTCTAGGCCGCCCATGCGGCTGCGGATGATTGCGCGCAGATCGTCGATCGGCTTCAGCGCGCCCTCTTCCTCTGTATGCCAGAAGGTCCAGCCATTGCAGGCATCCAGCCCCTGAACACGGGCGCCGACGCGGTGGATCGAACCCGCTTCGCCATTTGCCGTCAGCGTGCCGTCGGCACGGATGATGGCGGAGTGGCGGCGCTTGGCATCGGTCAGAACCTGGCCGGGCTTCACGAGGCCTGCTTCCAGAAGCACGTTGAAGGCCACGCGCGGCTCGGCCTTCTTGCCGGTCATGACGGTCAGCTCGACCTTGCCCAAAGGCTCGACCGCGGCGATGCGGGCGGAGGCGGCATCGATGTAATCCTGCTCGCGCTCGATGCCAACGAAATGACGGCCGAGACGCTTGGCAACGGCCCCTGTCGTGCCGGAGCCGAAGAAGGGGTCGAGCACGATGTCGCCCGGCTTGGTGGAGGCCATGATGACACGGGCGAGCAAAGCTTCCGGCTTCTGGGTCGGATGGACCTTCTTGCCGTCGTCGCCCTTCAGGCGCTCGCCGCCCGAGCAGATCGGGAAGAGCCAGTCGGAGCGCATCTGCACGTCATCGTTCGACGCCTTCAGCGCATCGTAGTTGAAGGTGTAGCCCTTGGCCTTCGGATCGAGCGAGGCCCAGATCATCGTCTCATGGGCGTTCTGGAATCGGCGGCCCTTGAAGTTCGGCATCGGGTTGGTCTTGCGCCAGACGATGTCGTTGAGGATCCAGAAGTTGAGATCTTGCAGTGTGGCGCCGACGCGGAAAATGTTGTGATAGGAGCCGATGACCCAGATCGTGCCGGTCGGCTTCAGCACGCGGCGGCAGGCGAGCAACCAGGCGCGGGTGAAGGCGTCATAGGCTTCGAAGGAGGCGAACTGGTCCCATTCATCATCGCAGGCATCGACGAGCGACTGGTCGGGGCGGTGCAGCGCGCCGCCAAGCTGCAGATTGTACGGCGGATCGGCGAAGATGACGTCGACGGATTTGTCGGGAAGGGCTTCGAGGGCGGAAACGCAATCGCCCTTGATGATGCTGTCGACCCAGGCAAAGGGGTCGGACGAACGGCGGAGTTCGGCAATCGGAAACACAGAAGCCATCGGTTACTCACTCTTACGCTGACGCAGCACGGGAACACGATGCTTATGGTTACCGAAGTTGGTTACCGAAGGGTGAAGAGGGGGAGAGTTTTTGTGCGGGGGTGGGATGCTCCTCTCTCCCCGCCAGGGAGAACAGCACTTTTACCGCTCCGCATCCCAGGACTTCACCACCGCCTTCTTCGCCTGCGCCCGCCAGACGCGGGTGAGGTTTTCCGTCGCCCATTCGATATCGAGCCGGTCCGGACGGGCGAGCACCATGGGGTAAGGCAGGTGGTGATCCGTAGTGAAGAAGGTGTCGGGGTCCATCTCGATCAGGTGGTCGCGCTCCTCGAAGGGGACCTTGAAGACCGGGCAGTCGTGGGTCGGGTTCCAGAACAGCATGGCCTTGCCGTTGACCTTGAAGGACACGGCGTTCCAGGAGGTGGTTTCCTCCGTGGTCGGCAGAGCGAGAATAATCTGGCGCAGCATGTCGAGGGTGATCATCGAGCGGCCTCCGTCAGGCAAAATTGCCATGGATGGAGCGAGCTGTCACGGCGTGTGTTCCTGCGGTCGAACGCCAGCCGTGCTGGATCGGCGAGGCTCGCGACCTATGGCCCAATCCGACACCCGTGCGGGCAATTAAATCACTGTATCGCAATAACTTTTTTCTTACTCTCTCCTCGAGGATACCTCCAGTTTTGGCCGCTCGCGCTGGTTGACGGGAATGCTCCTGTCCTGTGATCTCCCTGCACTACCGGGCTGGGATGACGAAGGGGTTCGAATGCGCATGGTCCAGATTTCTATCCGTCGACTTGTTGGCTCTGCCGCTCTCTCTCTGTTGCTGTTCTCCGCGGCGCAGGCCGAGACACAATCGGTTCTCGACTGTGACCGCTATGCCGCCAGCAACAACGACACGGGCACCACGGCCGGCCGGGCGGGCGTCAAATTCAAGGATCTGGACCCCGAAAAGGCGAAACCCGTCTGCGAGACCGCCTATCGTGAGAACCCTGACATGGGGCGGCTTGCGTTTCAGCTCGCCCGCACCGAAGTCAAACTGGGAAACCATGAGCGCGCGAAGACGCTTCTGGCAGAAGCGGTCAGCAAGGGCTACATGCTCGCCGCCGTCGAACTCGGCCTGATCTATGATGTCGGCCGGGGTGTGCCTGCCGATCTCAACAAGGCGGCCGAGCTTTACAAGCAGGCGGCCGATGACGGCTGGGCCGTGGGCATGTCCAATCTCGGCGATCTCTACCGCCTCGGCTTGGGCGTCGAGCAGGATCTGCAGAAGGCACTGGAGCTTTATGAGCAGGCGATTGCGCGCGGCCATACATCGGCCCTCGGCCGAAAGGCCATGGCGCTGGCGGAGCTCTACAAGGAGGGGGACGATCCGAAGCCTCTGGTCGCCGCCTTGGTGGAGGCTGCGTCACGCAATGATGGAATTGGCAGCGCGGATCTCGGCTATGCCTATCTCAACGGTCAGTACGGACTGCCGGTGGATCCGATTGCCGCCTCCGTGCATCTGAAGAGAGGTTATGATCTCGGCGAAGGTTGGGCCGGGATCTATCTGGCGCTGATCGAGGTCGCCCGCTGGGACGGAGACCTGCAGGCGGCGGACAGACTGCGACAGATGCTGGACACAATGGCTGAGGGGACGGACAACGAGCTGCGCGCGCAGGCGCTGGCGCTCAAGGGGCAGCTGGGTCTCCTCGTTGGCACGCCGAAGGCGGAGGTGGCGGATCTCATCGACCGCGCCTCTGCTCTCTTGCCGGACGATGCCATCGTTCTCGACAGCCGCGCCGCTCTCATGGCCGCAGACGGCAAGTTTTCCGAAGCCGATGCCCTGCTGGAAAAGGCATCGGAGAACGCCGAGGACTGGGCTCCCTATTTCGCGAGGCGCAGCGTCATTCAGCAGAAGCTCGGCAATGCGACACGGTCCGAGGAACTGAAAACCCTGGCGAAGAACGCCGTGGAAGGACAGTATTTCCTTCAGTTCATCGATCCGTGATCTCGAACCCTCCCGGTCGCTTTCGCGCATCCTGATCCACCGGATCGACGCGAGTGCCGAGATAGCCGCCCTCTGCGACGCCGTCACAGAGGCTTGCCCATTCGCAGCCGGAACAGGCTGTGCGGATCTGGCCGGTGGCGAAGGCCTTTCTCAGGCGGGTGAGCAAGGCTGCGCTCGGGACAATGCGGGCACCCGGCGCAAGCGGGCTGCCGATCAGGCGGGCGACGGCGTCTGCCGCTGCCCGGTCCCGCTCTATGACGCTTGCACCGTGACAATGGGCGTCGGGGTCTGCGGTCAGCGGGCCACAGATATCGTCCGGCCCCGCCACCAGCTCGATTTCCTCGCCGGCCGAGAGCCTTGCGGCAATGACCTCGTAGTTCTCGACGAAGGCGGGCGAATAGCCCTTCCCGACATAGGTCAGCATGCAGAGCAGGTGGTGGGCGCGGAGCCGGACGGTCATGCGTGCTTCAGTCTGTTGTCAGGCGCTCAGAGGTCGCGCTTGCTCGTCTGGCGGCGGGTCAGCGCCAGCAGCAGAGCGGCGGCGAGCGCAGATTCCAGGACGGCACCCAGAATGAAGGGTGTGACGCCGAGAGCCAAGCCCTTTTCGGCACCGATCAGATAGGCAAGCCATGCGCCGCCGATGGCGAGGCAGAGGATGTTGGCGGCGAGATGGGCGAGGAAGCTCTTGACCGCGCGCTCTCCCGTCCAGCCCTTTTCGGCGAGATAGCCGGCCAGTGCCGCGATGATCGGGAAGGAGACGAGGTAGCCGGCGGTCGGGCCGACAAAGGGCGCCAACCCGCCGCCGCCATTGGCGAGCACCGGCAGGCCCATCATCGCCTCGCCGAGCCAGGCAAGCACGGTGAGCGCGCCGAGGCGCCAGCCATAGAGCACGCCGATCATAGTGATCGCGAAGGTCTGCATGGTGATCGGCACCGGCACCATGGGCACCGAGATCTGCGAGGCAAGCGCCAGCACGCCAGTGCCGATGAAGACAAGAGCGGCCTGCACGGGAAGCGAACGGCCTGAAATGCCGAGAGGATCGAAACCGCGGATGGCGGGTGCGAGAATGGTCGTCATGGGCAATCTCCATTTTATAGATAATTTTAGGTGCCGTCGAATCTTTTATCTATGGAATGGGCGGATGCCAAGATGGGCAACTCGGGAATCTTGAGCGAAACGCCACGAAAGAGGCGGAGACTGTCGACCTAGTCGAGGTGTGCGCCTCCCTTTTATCTATAATTTTTATCCAGGATTACGGACCAGCCCCTCACCCTGCCCTCTCCCCGCCAGCGGGGAGAGGGAGGCATGCGCGGTCGAGATCGAGTCTTTCTCCCCGCGGGCGGGGAGAAGGTGCCGGCAGGCGGATGAGGGGCACCTTCTCGAAGGAAGGGGCTCGTTAGAACTGGCGCCGCCAACACCCTCCCCTTGATGGGGAGGGTCGGACCACAGGTCCGGGGTGGGGTGACAGCGACGTTTGCCAGGATCAATGGCGAAGTGGTTGTTCAGCTCACAAAAGCGGCCCGTGGCGGAAGTCGGACAGGTCGGCGAGCGTCCCCCCCCCCCGCCGCTTTGCGGCGACCTCCCCCCTCAAGGGGGAGGTGGGACGTTAGCCGACGATTGCAAAACCTTCGGTTCCGGCGCGGCCCGGAACCGGCAGAGGCGCCCGGCCGATCCACTGGACGTGACGCTCCAAGATGCGGGCAGCCTCGGCCGCGTCGCCGGATTTCAGGGCTTCGAGAATGGCGCGGTGGTCGTGGTCGGTGCGGGCTTCCCAGGTGGCGCGCCAGGCGACGAAGAGGAAGCGGGCGGAGACGGCGTGCAGATCGTCGATGACCAAGAGCAGCCGCGGCATGCCGCAGGTGGAGACGATCAGGCGGTGGAAGCGGCGGTTCGCCTCCTCCCAGGTGCGGACATCCTTGGCGTCGTCTGCATCGGCTGCGGCCTGCTCGGCGGCGGCCAGAACCTCGGGCGTGAGGTTGGGGGCGGCGTGGCGCAGCGCCAGCACCTCGAGGGCCGCGCGCATTTCGGCGACCTCGCGCACCTGTTTCAGGTCGAAGCTTGCGACGCGCACACCGCGGCGAGGCAGAGAGATCACAAGCCCCTGCGCCTCCAGCCGGCGGAAGGCCTCGCGCACCGGCACGTGGCTTGCGCCGAATTCCTCGGCGATATGATCCTGGGCCAGACGCGCGCCGGGCACGAGTTCGCCATGAATGATGCGCTCCGCCAGCGCGCGGCTGATGCGGCTCGCCACCGTGTCCTTCGAGGAATCGTCGCGCGTCTTGGGCATGCGGTCATGCATAGAGAGCGGGCCATGGCTTGTCGAGGGAGGGGGGAATGCGACCTCACCCCAAAACCCTCCCCTCACCCATGTCGGGCGCGGCTGTCCTCCGGCGCTTCGGCGCGGTCGTCCAGACCATAGTCGCGCAGCACTTCGGCGACGCGGAGGCGGTAGGCGGCGAAGACGCCGCCACGGCCGGCGGACTGGGCGGCGCGGTGCTCTTCCGTCTCGCGCCAGCGGCGAACCGCTTCTTCATCACGCCAGAAGGAGAGCGAGAGTAGCTTGCCGCGCGTCGTCAGGCTCTCGAAGCGCTCTACGGAGATGAAGCCGTCGGTCGCCTCCAGATGGGCACGCAAGTCTCCCGCGAGATCGAGATAGCGGTGGCGCTCGCCCAGAAAGGGCGTCACCTCGAAGATGACGGCGATCATGGCTGGACCTTTGAGGATGCCGGGTTGGAGACGTTTGTCAGAAAGAGGCGGTCCTCCTCCAGGATGAAGCGAGCATTCCTCGCGAATTCGTAGTTCGCCTTGCCCAGCGGATCGGCGGCAAGCTTCGCGCGATAAGCCTCGTAGGCTGCCAAATTCTCGATGTGGTAGATGCCGTAGGCCGTGGTGGCCGAGCCCTCGTGCGGGGCGAAATAGCCGACGAGATCGGCGCCGCAGCGTGGGATCGCCTCGCCCCAGTTGCGGGCGTAAGTAGCGAAGTCCTCGCGGGCGAAGGGGTCGATGCGGTAGCGGATGATGCAGGTGATCATGGGAAGCTCCTCGTTGGTTGCGAGGCGGGTTTGCCATGAAGGAAAGATGGGATGCTTCGATCGGGATCGAAGCTTTACTCTCTCCCCTCAACTTTGACAGTTCGACCGAGATCGAAGCATTGGCTACAGTGACGTGGCAGACTGCGGTTGAAAATCCGGAGAGGATCACATGGCGGAAGGCCCAGACATTGCACGCATCGCCTCGCTGATCGGGGATCCGGCGCGCTCGAACATGCTCTTGGCGCTGCTTGGCGGCAAGGCGCTGACGGCGACGGAACTGGCGGGGGCTGCCGGGGTCACACTGCAGACGGCGAGTTCGCATCTGTCGAAGCTCGAAGAGGGCGGGCTGCTTGCCCAGCGCAAGCAGGGGCGGCATCGCTATTTCGCGCTGGCCGATGGTCATGTCGGCGAAATGATCGAAGGCCTGATGAGTTTTTCGGCGACGCGCGGGCATCTGCGTCATCGCACCGGGCCAAAGGAGCCGGAACTGCGAAAAGCCCGGATCTGCTACGACCATCTGGCCGGCGATTATGGCGTGCGGATGCTCGACAGTCTCGTCGCGCAAGGGGCGATCCGGGCGGAGGACGAGGCGCTGACGCTGACGACAGAGGGTGAGGCGATGCTCGAAACTCGGGGTCTCGACATCGGCAGGCTCCGCGCCAAGCGCCGTCCGCTCTGCCGCGCCTGCCTCGACTGGAGCGAACGGCGGACACATCTCGCGGGAAGCCTTGGGGCTGCTCTGCTCACGCATTTTCTCGATGGCGGCCTTGCCCGACGGGTCGAAGAGAGCCGGATCATCCGCTTTTCGCCCGAGGGGGAAAGGCAATTTATGGCGTGGTTTCCCCTGCCCAGCTGAAGCGTTCGGCAGCCGGTGGCGGACGCTTGAAAAGAAACCGACCGTACGGTATGTTTTGAGCTTCTCTTTTTCGGAGCTCCGTCCATGAACCCCACAATCACCGCCTATGGCGCGCTGGCCGCTGCCATCGTGCTCGAAGTCATCGGCACGACGCTGTTGCAGAAGTCGGCGCAGTTCACCAAGCTCCTACCGACGGCGGGCATGGTGATGTTCTATGTCGCGTCCTTCTATCTGCTCTCCCAGGCACTGAAGGGCATGCCGCTCGGCATCGCCTATGCCATGTGGGGCGGGCTCGGCATCGTGCTGACGGCGCTGATCAGCGTGTTCTATCTCAAGCAGAGCCTCGATCTTGCCGCCCTCGCCGGTATCGCGCTGATCGTCGCCGGCGTTATCGTGATGAACACGCTGTCGAACACGGTTTCGCATTGATGCCTGCCACTTCCTCGCCGGCCGACGCGCCGATCTCCGCCCATCACCGCAAGAAACAGCCGGAGCAGGTGCGGCGCGCGCTGCTCGATTGCGCCGCCCGGATTGCCGCCGAACAGGGGGCGCAATCGATCACGATCCAGGCTGTCGCCGAGCGCGCCGGGGTGACCAAAGGCGGGCTGCTGCACCACTTCGACAGCAAGCAGGCGCTGCTGGCCGCCGTCTTTTCCGACCTGCTCGAGCAGATGGACCGCGAGATCGACCGCACGATGGCCGGTGATCCCGTGGCGCGCGGGCGCTTTACGCGGGCTTATGTGCGGGCCTGCTTTTCCGACCGGCTGCTCGGCGAGCGCAGCCTCTGGGCGGCCCTCTCGGTCGCCATCGTCTCGGAGCCGGCGCTGCGGGCTCTCTGGTCTTCTTGGCTGGACGCGCGCATGGCGCGGCATGCCGAGACGGATGGGGATCCGAAGCTCATTGCCGTCAGGCTCGCCGCCGACGGCGTCTGGCTGGCCGACATGATGGAAAAGGCGGGCGGGCTGCAACGCTACGGCCAAGATTTCGAGGCAGTGCTGCTGGCGATGGCAAGAGACTAAAGGTAGGAGCGCGACGCGTTAGCGCCAATCCGGCTGGCCAAAAGAGCGAGGCCGCACATGCCTCGATATCTCAAAGTAAAAGACTATGCGGCAAACCCAGTAAATAAGTGTTCCCAAAATCAGGAATGTCAGGAGGCCGCCTATCGCGACGACCCAAGAGCGATCCGGGGATATAAGGTAGGTTAGCGGAAGCACGATCAGACACGCCAAAATGCTCGATATTTGTATGAACACACCTCTGATCGCTTCCCACAAGACCCATTCGATATTCATCAATCGCTGGCGCACCTGGCGGGGGTCACGCTCAACCGCGAGATCCTGGCAAGCTTCTTCGAAATCGTTGTTGTATTCGACGCCAGAAAACACGGAGCACCTCCTGAGTGACAGTTAGACTTAATCTCGCACGATTTCTGAACTTCGCAGCCAGCGATTTTACAAGCTACCACGACGCGCCCAGTTCGCAGTGAGATAACCTCGGCACGGCAGCTCTGCGCGCGCCGCGATTGTCCTCGCCCCCTCGATCGTGTAGGAAGCCGCCTTCTTCTGGACGACACGACGGATATTTTCATGAGCGGCTTCGACCTCACCCTTTTCGATTGCGACGGCGTGCTCGTCGATTCCGAGATCATCGCAGCCAAGGTCGAATCCAAGCTTCTGACCGAAGCCGGTTACCCGATTTCGGTCGAGGAGATGGGCGAGCGTTTCGCCGGCATGACCTGGAAGAACATTCTTCTTTCTATCGAGAAGGAAATCGACATTCCGCTGTCGGCGAGCCTGATCGACAAGTCCGAGCAGCTTCTCGACCAGCGCCTGGCACGCGAGGTGAAGGCAATCGAGGGCGTGCCGTACGCGCTGTCGCGGATCTCAGGTCCGCGCTGCATCTGCTCCAACTCGTCGGCGCATCGCCTGGACATGATGCTCACCAAGGTCGGGCTCAAGGAGTTCTTCGCGCCGCATATCTATTCGGCCAAGGATCTCGGTGCTGACAGGGTCAAGCCAAAGCCGGACATCTTCCTGCATGCCGCCAGCCAGTTCGGCGTCAGTCGCAGCAAATGCATCGTGGTGGAAGATTCCGTGCATGGTGTTCATGCAGCGCGTGAGGCGGGCATGCGCGTGGTCGGTTTCACCGGCGCCTCGCATACCTATCCGTCGCATGCCGACAAGCTGACGGATGCCGGCGCGGAAACCGTCATTTCGCGCATGAATGATCTGCCGGGCGTGATCGCCGCCATGGCGGAATGGGAAGGCGCGTTCTGAGGCGAGAGGCCTCGGATCTCAGGTCCTGACGGTCAGGACGCCTGGCAGGATTTCGGCGATGAAGCCGCCGCGGATGGCGGTCTCACCATCGACGTCGACCGGAAAACGGGCAGGATCCCGCGGCCGAAGCTCGACACGGCGCCCCTTGTGGAAGCTCAGGAGCGGATGGCCGACATGACCGGCCTTATGCAGGCGTCCCAGTAAATTCAGAAGACCAAAGACGCTCTCTTCGCGCATGACGGCAATTTCGAACCGTCCATCGGAGACATCGGCGTCCGGCGTAATGTGCATGCCGCCGCCGAACCAGCCACCATTGGCGATCGCCGTCAAGGCGAGCTTGCCGTGATGCACGCGCATCCCATCGATCAGCACCTCGAAATCATAGGGCCGGTAGCGCAGGATCGCGAGGGCGGAATGGAAGAGGAAACGGATGGGTCCGTTGAGAATGCGCCTTCTGCCAGGCGCGTTGACGGCCTCGACGATCTCGCCGGAAATGCCGACGCTGGTGATGTTGGCGAAGTGACGGCGCTGCTCGTTGCCCCCGGCATCCCGGGAGATGAGCAGCCCCGCGTCGATCTTGCGCAGAGGTGCCTGCGCAATGTGTTCGGCCAGGGCTGCCGGATCGCTCGGAAGATTGAAGTTGCGAATGAAATCGCAGCCCGTGCCGGTCGGCAGGAAGGCGAGCGGCATGTCCGGGTTGGTCGACATCAAGACGCCATCGACGACATCGCTGATCGTGCCGTCGCCGCCGGCGACCACCAGGAGATCATAGGGGCCCGCTGCCAGCTCGCGCGCAAGCCGCCGGGCGTCTCCGCTTGAGCGGCTTTCGTGGATTTCCAGATCGGGGAAGCGGTTGCTGAAGGCGGCGAGCAAAGGTGCCCATTGCTTCTGACCTGCGCGGCCACCCGCAATGGGGTTTCTCACGACTGCAATTCTCAATCAGGCCTCCCCCAGAGAGGCATGATCGACGCAATGCCTCCCGCTCATTTTGTGCCGGACGTCGTGACGCCTGTCGCGCCATCGCCGGATTTGCGCCACGCTAGCACTTGGCCCGCGCGGAGGGCAAGGCAGGCCGCTCAAAGCGAGCGCAACCGTGCACGGCCATCTCGACGCGTCAGCTCCGTCCCCACCGGTGGCTCGATGCCACATGGCGCTCGCTCAGGCGTGGCGCACCGAAGAGCTTTTCGCGCAGCGGTCCCTCGCGATATTCCGTCTTGTAGAGGCCGCGCTCCTGCAGACGTGGCACGATCAACTCGACGATGTCGTCGAAGCATTCGGGAACGACGGTGCGCGAGAGATTGAAGCCGTCGACGCCGGTTTCCTCCACCCAGTCCTTGAGCCAGTCGACCACCTGATCGGCCGAGGCGACGAGCGGCGGCTGGCGGCTGCCGAGCACCATCTGCTCGAGCAGCTTGCGCTTGGTCCATCGCGGCCCGGCGGCCCGGTCCATGGCCTTGATGTTGGAGGTGATCGCCTGGCTCTTGCCGGTCTCGACGGGCTCATCCATGTCGAACTTGTCGAAGTCGATGCCCATGGAGGCGGCAGCGTGGGTCAGGGCAGCCTCCGAGCTGACGTAACGCTTGTAATCCTCGAACTTCTCCTGCGCTTCCATCTCGGTTCGGCCGGTGACGATGGTGGCACCAAGGAAGACCCTGATGTCGTCGGCCCGCCTGCCGATCGCTTCGGCACGGCTACGGATGTCGGTGACGATCTCGCGCACGCCCTCCTTCTTCTGGCCGTTGACGAAGACGCATTCGGCATGGGTGGCGGCAAACTGGCGGCCGCGGGGGGAAGAGCCCGCCTGATAGAGAACCGGCGTACGCTGCGGGGACGGTTCCGAGAGGTGGTAGGCGTCCACCCGGTACTGGCGTCCATGATGGTGGACGGGGTGCACCTTCTCCGGATCGGCATAGATCTGGCCCGCCTTGTCGGCAACGACGGCTCCCTCTTCCCAGCTGCCTTCCCAGAGCTTGTAGACCACATCCATATACTCGTCGGCCAGATCGTAGCGATCGTCATGGGCCATCTGGCCATCGAGGCCGATCGCACGGGCGGCACTGTCCAGGTATCCGGTGACGATGTTCCAGCCGATCCGGCCGCCCGTCAGATGGTCGAGCGTTGCCATGCGGCGGGCAAAGAGGAAGGGCTGCTCGTACATCAGGTTGGCGGTGACACCGAAAGCCAGATGCTGGGTGACCGAGGCCATGGCCGGGACCAGCATCATCGGGTCGTTGACCGGCACCTGCACGGCGCCGCGCAGTGCGGGCGCGGGACTGCCGCTCAACACATCGTAGATGCCGACGACATCTGCGAGGAAGATCCCGTCGAACAGGCCGGCTTCCAGGCGCTTGGCATAATCCGTCCAATAGGCGAGACTGCGATACTCCATGGAGCGATCGCGAGGATGGCTCCAGAGCCCCTGCTGGATATGGCCGACGCAGTTCATATCGAAGGCGTTGAAACGGATCTCGCGCGTCATGATGATGTGCCCCTCTTGTCGTTTTGCCGGACCCGAGGCTTGTGGACGCCCCGTCATCCATCTTATTCTTCTGTCCACTATAGAAGACGGACCTTTTGATTTTGGCAAGGGCTTAAGATGAGAGAGACGGCACGCAGGCACGATGTGCGGGACGAGGATCGCCAGGCGCGCGCCATCGCCGATCGGATCCGGCGCGAACGCGAGGATCGGGGCTGGTCACTGGCCGAGCTCGCGGCGCGGTCCGGGGTATCGAAAGCGATGATCAGCAAGGTGGAGCGTTGCGAGGCAAGTCCGACCGCAACCGTGCTCGGTCGACTGTCGGGTGCCTTCGGCTTGCCACTCTCGGTCTTGCTGGCTCTGGCGGAGGGTGAAGGCGAGAGGCTGGCTCGACGGCTTGAGCAGCCGGTCTGGACCGATCCGGAGACCGGTTACACGCGACGCACGCTTTCGCCGGCGAATGGCGGACAGCTCGAACTGCTGGAAGTGGTGCTCCCCGCGGGCGTCAGGGTCCCCTACCCGGCTTCCGCCTTCAGCTTCCAGCATCAGCAGATCTACGTGCTGGACGGTGAACTCGAATTTGTCGAAGGGGTGCGCAGCCATCGGCTCTCGGCCGGCGACTGCCTGCAACTCGGCGCGCCTGCCGACTGTGTTTTCGTCAATAAAAGCGGGCGCGCAACGACCTATCTGGTGGCGCTGACGCGGCGGGCTTAGCTGCGAGAAGCCTGGCCCGCTCTGTCTTGAGACCTTACTTCTTCTTCGGCTGTTCGAAGCCGATCGTGACGCGGGTCGTGCCCGAGACATTGCCGGGGACGTTGACAGCCTTGCTGTAGATGAACTGCGTCGGCAGGTTCACATCGGCAAGCGTCACCGGATACTGCTCGACCTCATTGAACACTTCCTGATCGCCATCCATCACGGTGACGCGCACCGGCAGGTTGATCGTGCCGGCCTTGCCCTGCGGACCGGCAACGAGGCGGCCCTGAACCAGCGCATTGATGGTGAGTGTCGTTTCGGTACGGGCGCAAGAGCGCGTGGTGTCGGCGAGCGAGGCCTGGAAGATCACCTGCTCGGCATCGCCGTCCTTGCCGCGCACATAGCTGCGGTAGAAGGAGGTGCCGTCGCGCAGTGCGATCTGCGGGCAGAAGCCCTGGACGAAAGCCGCCTGCCCGGGTGCTGCTGCCGGGGTCGCCGCGGCGGGCTGAGACGAAGAAAGGCCAAGGCCGCTGCCGAGACCGCCGGCGTTGCAACCCGAAAGAACCATCATCAGCGAGACGGCGACAACACCGCGCGACACGTTTACAGACACGAGACTTCACCTTCCGCATGCTCGGCCAGAGGCCGAAAAACAGTCAAACTTGAGGCTTTCCAGCGCCCTCGCGGATGGTCTATACCAGCGGCCAAGACAAAAATCGATTGGGTAGCCGGCAATTTGAGTCAAAATTCGATTGCTCTGCAACAGCCGGCACACTGGTCGACATCGACGAGGCCACAGCCAATTGCCGGGCTTGCGAAATCCTGGCCGGCGCACTGGCGCAAACGGGCAAACCTCTTTATCGGAAACGCCATAGGTTTGACGGGCGGCTTCGGCTCCGACTTCTTGAACTATAGGGATGAGCGACGTGGAATATATCTCGACCCGCGGCGAGGCTCCGAGCCTCGGCTTTTGTGACGCGCTTCTGGCGGGTCTCGCCCGTGATGGCGGCCTTTATGTGCCGCGCGAATGGCCGCAGATGTCGAAGAAGGCAATCCGCGGACTGCGCGGCAAATCCTATGAAGAGGTTGCCTTCGAGGTGCTGCTGCCCTTCACCAATGGCGAGATCGAGCCGGACGTCTTCCGGGCGATGATCGACGAGGCTTACGCGACCTTCAAGCATCCGGCTGTCGCGCCGCTGGTGCAGACGGGCCCGAATTCCTTCGTGCTCGAACTTTTCCACGGCACGACGCTCGCCTTCAAGGACGTGGCGATGCAGCTGCTTGCCCGCCTGATGGACCATGTTCTGGAAAAGCGTGGCGAACGTGCGACGATCGTCGGCGCGACCTCAGGGGATACGGGTGGTGCTGCAATCGACGCCTTTGCCGGACGCTCCCGCACCGACATCTTCATCCTCTTCCCGCATGGCAAGGTTTCGCCGGTGCAGCAGCGCCAGATGACCTCGTCGAAGGACGAAAACGTGCATGCGATTGCCGTCGAGGGCAATTTCGACGACTGCCAGAACCTGGTGAAGGCGATGTTCAATGACGTGCCCTTCCGCGATCGCGTCGGGCTTTCGGGGGTCAACTCGATCAACTGGGCGCGCATCATGGCGCAGGTGGTCTATTACTTCACCTCAGCGGTCGCGCTCGGCGCGCCCGATCGCAAGGTCTCCTTCACGGTGCCGACCGGCAATTTCGGCGATATCTTTGCCGGTTACGTCGCCAAGAAGATGGGCCTGCCGATCGACAAGCTGGTGATCGCCACCAATGACAACGACATCCTGGCGCGGACGATGAAGACCGGCCGCTATGAGATGAAGGGCGTGTCTGCCACCACCTCACCCTCGATGGACATCCAGATCTCTTCGAACTTCGAACGCCTGCTGTTCGAAGCCTATGGCCGCGATGCGTCCGCCATTCGCTCTTCGATGGAGGGCCTGAAGCAATCGGGCGCCTTCGAGATCAAGCCGGAGGCGCTCAAGTTCATCCGCAAGGACTTCCGCGCCGGCCGCGCAACGCAGAAGGAAGTCGCGAAGACGATCCGCGCCGTGCTCGACGACACCGGCTATCTGCTTGACCCGCATACCGCGGTTGGCGTGCATGTCGCGAAGAAATTCGAGAAGCCGCAGAGCCCCATGGTCGTGCTCGCCACCGCTCATCCGGCGAAATTCCCGGCGGCAGTAAAATCGGCCTCCGGTATTGACCCCGCGCTTCCGGCGTGGCTTGCTGATCTGATGGACAGGGAGGAGCGCTTCGAAGTCCTGCCCGCGGAACTGAAAGCCGTTGAAGGCTTTATCAGTGAACATGCGAGGGCAGTCAGGTAGGAAGCGCGGAAAGACGGACCATGAATGTTGAGTGCACCCGGCTTCCATCGGGTTTGACTGTCGTAACCGAGAACATGCCGCATCTGGAAAGCGTGGCGCTCGGCACCTGGATCAAATCCGGCTCGCGCAACGAGACGGAAGCCGAACATGGCATCGCGCATCTGCTCGAACACATGGCGTTCAAGGGCACCAACCAGCGGACCGCCCGACAGATTGCCGAGGAAATCGAGAACGTCGGCGGCGAAGTGAACGCCGCGACCTCGACCGAGACGACCTCCTATTACGCCCGCGTGCTGAAGGACAATGTGCCGCTTGCGGTCGATATTCTCGCCGACATCCTGACGGACAGCGTCTTCGACGAAGAGGAGCTGGAGCGCGAGAAACACGTGATCCTGCAGGAAATCGGCGCGGCCGATGATACGCCTGACGATGTCGTCTTCGACCGGTTCTCCGAGCAGGCCTATCGGGGCCAGACGATCGGACGCAGCATTCTCGGGACGCCGGAAACGGTCCAGTCCTTTACCAGCGGCCAGATCCGCAACTATCTCTCGCGCAATTACACGACCGACCGGATGTTCGTCGTTGCCGCCGGCAAGGTGGACCACGACACCTTCGTCAAGCAGGTCGAGCAGCGCTTCGCTTCGCTCCCGACGACCCCGTCTTCGACGCCGGTGATGGATGCGGCCCGCTACACGGGCGGTGAGTCCCGCGTCGAACGCGATCTCATGGACACGCAGGTCCTGCTCGGCTTCGAGGGCAAGGCCTATCACATGCGGGACTTCTACTGCTCGCAGATCCTAGCCAATATTCTGGGCGGCGGCATGTCGTCGCGTCTGTTCCAGGAAGTGCGCGAGATCCGTGGTCTCTGCTATTCGGTCTATGCCTTTCATTGGGGCTTCTCCGACACCGGCATCTTCGGCATTCACGCTGCAACCGGCGGCGAAAACCTGCCGGAGCTCGTGCCTGTGATCATCGAGGAGCTGCGCAAGGCGTCCGAGCATATCGACGGTCAGGAAATCGAGCGCTCGCGGGCGCAGATCCGCGCCCAGCTCCTGATGGGCCAGGAAAGCCCTGCCGCCCGCGCCGGCCAGATCGCTCGCCAGATGATGCTCTATGGTCGCACCATTCCGAACCAGGAAATGATGGAGCGCATTGCCGGGATCACGACGCAGCGGCTCACCGATCTTGCCGGACGCCTGTTCTTCGATACGGCCCCGACGCTTTCGGCGATCGGCCCTGTCGACCAGCTGGTGTCGCTGAATGAAATCGCAGGCGCCCTCACCCATCAGCCGGCTGGTGCCCGCAAGGCTGTCGGCTAATCGCCGCATCCATTGAATTCTACCGGCGGCATCCTCGCCGGTTGTCGCTCGGGGATTGAAGATGACGCGTTCGGTCTTTCGGTTTCTGTCCCGGCAGCCGGACATGCCGGAGCTTAACAGCGACCGGCATCTTCTGCGCCTCCCGCGTTTTCGCGACTTCGAGCCATGGCACCAGTTGCGCCGCGAAAGCCGCGCCTTCCTCCAGCCCTGGGAGCCGACCTGGCGCGCCGACGAGCTGACCGAGCGCGCCTTCCGGCAGCGCGTTCTGCGTAATGAACAGGAATTTCACTCCGGCATGGCGGTGCCCTTCTTTCTCTTCGATCGGGAGGAAAGCGCCTTGCTGGGCGGGCTTACGATCGGTTTGATCCGCCGTGGAGCCGCGCAAAGCTGCATGATTGGCTACTGGATGGGGCAACGGCATGCAGGCCAAGGCCACATGTTCGCCGCACTTCAACTGTCAATTCCCTACATCTTCGGGCCACTCGAGTTGCACCGTATCGAAGCAGCCTGTATTCCGGACAACGTCAACAGCCTGAGGCTACTCGAAAAAACGGGATTTGAGCGGGAAGGTCTTTTGCGGGATTATCTGAAAATCAACGGGGAATGGCGCGATCACCTGCTCTATTCCTTGATCGGCGGCCATAGGGCGCGGAACGGCAAGACGCCCTTATGACCAGTACAGAAACCTCCTGGCGCGCCCTGTCACGCCTCGCTGCCTTTTGTCTCGCGGCCCTCACTGCGCTCACGATCTCGCTCATCGCGTCTGCGGCTCTTGCCGTCGAGCCCGTCAAGATTGCGCGCGACGACAATGCGCTGGACCTGACCGCGACCACCGAGATCTATACGAACCAGGGTGAG
>DAMDHD010000022.1:0-59836 GCA_032102365.1 Allorhizobium sp. CTOTU50464
AGATTGAAAACCCAAGACTCTCCCGAAATCTGGAGGGAAGTCGGGTCTCAGGTCACGTGCCTCTGCCGTTCTTGGAGGAGGAAACTAGCGATGACGCAACGGGAACCACAATACTCTTAACGGAGCTAGATAGTCGGCTTAACTTTCCAACACCTGATCGATTGCGAGAAGTCTTGATCCATGAGTATGGACGCGAAGACGCCTTCAGGGTTTTCGTCAACGGCTTACCGCTCTCTGTTCAGGATGTCCCCGGCGTCACGAGCCGAACATTTGCCAATCTGCCGAACGCGGGTGCGATCTCTCTCAATTTTACGATAGCTGACGGGAAGCGTCCGCCTCGATCTCCCGGAGTCGTGCTAAAGGTCGATGGAAAGGCTGTCGGAAAGCCTATGCTATTTGGTTTGGATGAAGACGAAGAGATACCAGTTAGGTTGGCTAAGCGAGTCTACGGCGAAGTCGAGCTTTCTGGCATCGAGGACTTCGTAACTGCGGATTGGGGAAGCGTTCTAGAGAACAGCAAGTCCTATCAGGAGGCGCGTTCATACGTCTTCGACCAGATAAAAGCGGGTTTGCGAGAAACGCATTCTAGAGATCTAAGCCTTCAAAAGGCTCGCATTCAAAAACAGTTAAATCATCGACTTGCGCAATTGCCAGATCATCGGCGAAGCTACGCGGAGCAAGCACTCAACCGTATTTTGAAGAAATTCTACGGAGAGACCGAAGAGCGTATCGCGACGATCGCGGATGTCGCGCTGGATGCATTAGAACATGACGCGTACTGGGCGGTTCTAGAACGCATCCGGACTTCCAGCCATGGAGACGTAAGTTCTTTTGCGAGATCGCTCGAGGAATTTGGCCTCGTTGAACTTGCGAGTATTGGCTCGCAAGCTTCCAGACGCCGCGAGTTCCTAGATTTTCTCGACAAACTGGTAGACAACCCAAAAACGCTTGAAAAAGATGCACATAAGGCTTTTGAAACCAACTTGTGGCTTTTGGGGCGAAAGTACTCACTCATGTCTTCGAACTCGACACTACAGAGAGTGATTTCGACATATTGCGATATTGCCTACAAAGGAAGCCGGGCCTCTAAGCGCCCCGACCTCCTGCTTTCCCAGGACTATGGGGACAAATATCTTTTGATAGAGTTCAAGAGGCCGTCGCATAACATCGATCGTGACGACATCGCCCAAGCCGAAAAGTATCGAGATGATTTGTCTTCCAAACTCTCCTCAACTGCCGCGATGGATATCATTATGATAGGCAAAGGGCGTGTTGCGACGCTCGACACTCGCAACTTGCCTCCCTTGGTAACACTGCACTCGTATGCTAGCGTTATATCTGCTGCCCGAACGGAATTAGATTGGCTGATTGAGTCACTGTCTCGCACCTAGGCCGTCTATATCACGATGACAAAGAGGCGCTTGCGAGACAGTCGAGGAACGGCCGAAGACGTTTCGCTGAATGAATATGAGAAGGGCCTTTCCTACACTTGTTTCACACAACCGCGCGCGCTCCAGCGCCGTGTCGATCGCGGCTTCCGTCGAAGCCTCCAGCGTAGCCATCAGCGGCAGGCGAACCACGCAGCAGCGGCGCCCCCCTCAATCAAACACATCCCCGATCACCTTCTGCTCGGCCTTTTCCCATTTGCGCACGAGGGTCGCGACCTCCTCGATCTCCTTGTCGCTCAGGTGATGGGCGCCGTCAGCGTCGATGCGGCAGAGGCTGAAGGGTTTGCCGACACTGGCTGAGGTCAGGTCGAGCGCCTGCAGCACGCGCAGGACGGCGGCGCAGCCGAAGCGGGTGGAGCGTTCCGTCAGGTGGAAGTGGGAGAGAAGCGCGCCTGCCTGCTGGGCCATGGGCGCGCCGCTGCCGATCGCGTGGAAACCGATATCAGCATAATGGCCGATCATGCCCGACGGCGTGATCTCGATGATCCAGGGCTCGCCGTCGCGCCAGCCGGCGGCCATGACATAGGCCGAGGGCGTGCCGCCGCCCTCCTCGCCCGGCACATCGGGAATGAAGGTCTCGTAGTGGTGGCGCAGGATCGGCAGAACCTGGGCCTGCAGCGCATGGCCGATATCGGGGGCTTCCAGAATCGCGGCGCTGTTTTCGGTGAAGAGCCGGGCGACATCCGTCAGCACGGAGCGCGCGCCGCTGCCGCCCCAGGCGGCATCCTTGCCGAGCGGATGCAGCTTTTCGGCCGGATAGGTCATGCCCCGCCCCTTGTCGGTGATCTGGGAATCCGATCCCAGCACCACGCCATCTTTGCACACGGTGGCAAGCACGACAGTCATCTGGCACTCCTCTTCGATGTCTCGTCCGGTAGGCTTTGCGACGGCCGCAAAATACCCGCCACGGCACAAAGCCCGCCCGGCTATACGCCTGCGAGGGCCGTGTCGTTCCCATCAGGGAACAAGTTTTCTGACGGATCTCCCGTGCGCGCGGGATCGGAAGCCCGGCTCGCCCAAGCGCTTCGTGCAGGTCAAAAGGGCGCCTCGGCCGGGGATCGCGATGACGGCAGGCCCTTGAAACACAAAGGCCGGCGTCTCCGCCGGCCTTTGAGGTCATTCCCTCAGTTCATCAGCCCTGCATGCTTCAGCGCTGCATCGATCGCCCCTTCGGTGGAGGCTTCCAGCGTCGCCATCAGCGGCAGGCGGACGGTGCGGTTCATGCCGCGGGTGCGGTTCAGCGCATATTTCGCGCCGCAGAGGCCGGGCTCGAGGAAGATCGCCTTGTGCAGCGGCATCAGGCGGTCCTGATAAGTGAGCGCCTTGGCATAGTCGCCCGCCAGCGTTGCCGCCTGGAATTCGGCACAGAGGCGCGGGGCGACATTGGCTGTGACGGAAATGCAACCGACGCCGCCATGGGCGTTGAAGCCGAGCGCCGTCGCATCCTCGCCCGAGAGCTGGACGAAATCCGGCCCGCAGGAGATGCGCTGTTCGGAGACACGCTCGATCTTGCCGGTCGCATCCTTGACGCCGACGATGTTCTTGTGCGCCTTGGCGAGCGCGCCCATGGTCTCGGGCGACATGTCGATCACCGAGCGGCCGGGGATGTTGTAGATGATGATCGGCAGTGAGACGGCTTCGGCGATCGCCTTGTAATGGGCGATCAGGCCCTTCTGGGTCGGCTTGTTGTAATAAGGCGTGACGACGAGCAGCGCATCGGCGCCGACGGCTTCGGCATGCTGGGCAAGCTCGATCGCTTCCACCGTGTTGTTGGAGCCGGCGCCGGCAATGACCGGCACGCGCTTGGCGGCGACTTCCACGCAGAGTTCGACCACCCGCTTGTGCTCGTCATGGGAGAGCGTCGGCGATTCCCCCGTGGTGCCGACCGGCACGAGGCCGGAGGATCCCTCGGAAATCTGCCATTCCACATGGGCGGCAAAGGCTTGCTCGTCGACCGCGCCCTCGCTCGTGAAGGGCGTGACGAGTGCGGGAATGGATCCCTGATACATGCAATGAACTCCTCGGGGGCCGAGATTCACGCTTCGGCCGCATTCTGAAACTAAATCGGGGGCACATTACTTCGCACCTTCGGGTGCGACAAGCGCATGCAAGGGAGATTTGTGACGGTTTTCCGGGGCTTCGTTCGAGAGAATGTGATCGATCACGTCAAGGCTTTGTTAACCCCGTTCTCGGCCTACTTCCCGCGTGGTGCTATGATTGCGGTGTATGGATGAAAACGACCCTTCTCTCAGCTTCCGTTCTCGGCCTCGGCCTTGCCGTGTCGTCGCTGCCGGCGCTTGCCGAGCCACCGGCCTCCGTGCCCGTGCCAGCGATCAAGCCGCTCGGCTTTGCCCCGACGAAGGCAACGCCGCCCTCCTTCGAGACGACGGGCGCCATTCCGCGCGGAGAGCGGCTCGCCGCCGTCAATCCGCAGCTGAAGGCCGGCCTCGACGCCCTTTCCGACCGCGATGGCGCTCAGGCGATTTCAATCCGCAACCGCATGCCGGAGGGACTCGACCGGCATATGCTGACCTGGTCGATTGCAATGTCGGGCCTGCGCGACGTGCCGGCGACGGAGATCGCGACCGCGCAACGGCAGCTCACCGGCTGGCCGGGGCTTAAAGCCTTCCGCGCCAATTCGGAAAAAGCGCTCTACCGCGAAAACCCGGCCCCCTCAGCCGTTCTCGCCGCCTTCGGCGACACCGCGCCGGAGACCACCGAAGGCACGATGCTGCTTGCGCGCGCCCATCTTGCGACCGGCGACAAGGCGAAGGCCACAAGCCTCATCCGCACTCTCTGGCGCGGCGATGCACTCGATGTCGCGACCGAAGACCGGGTGATGGCGGAGTTTTCCGGCCTGCTCACCACCGCCGACCACCGCGCCCGCATGGACTATCTGCTCTATCGCGAACGCGCGAGCCAGGCGAAACGGTTTTCGACGCTCGGCGAGGCGCAGTCGCTCTACAAGGCTTGGGCGGGGCTGATTGCACGCGCGCGGAACGTCGATGCGCTGATCTCCGCGGTCGACAAGTCCTGGGCGAAGGACCCGGCCTATCTCTTCATCCGGCTTGAAAACCTGCGGCGCAAGCAGGAATTCGAAGCCGCCGCCAAGCTGATCGAGCAGATGCCGCGCGACCCCAAGGTGCTGATCAATGGCGGCGCCTGGTGGGACGAGCAACGCATCGTCGCCCGCGGGCTTGCCGATCTCGGCCAATATCGCGAGGCCTACCGGATCGTCTCCCGCCACGTGGCGACCGAGGCGACGGACGTGGCGGACGCCGAATTCCATGCCGGCTGGTATGCGCTGCGGGCGCTGAACGATCCCAAGACGGCAAGCCGGCATTTCGGCCGCATCCTCGAGGTCTCCAACCGGCCGCTTTCGGCAAGCCGTGCCTGGTATTGGCTGGGCCGCGCGTCGGAAGTTGCCAAGGACGGCAAGGCGCGCGACTATTTCGCCCGCGCCGCGCAGCATTCCAGCACCTTTTATGGCCAGCTCGCCGCAGCCCGCATCGATCGCGGTGGAATTGATATCCCCTATCCGCGCCCGAGCAGCGCCGACCGCGCCCGCTTTGAGGGTCGCGAGGCGATCCAGGCGATTGCTCGCTACGAGGCGGCCGGCCATGGCTGGCGGGCGCAGAGCCTTTACCGGGCGCTCGCCGACCAGTTGGACAGCCCCGGAGAACTCGCCCTCCTCAGCGCACGGGCGGAAAAATCCGAGGGCGGGCATCAATTGTCGCTGCAGATCGGCAAGACGGCTTACGCGCGCGGGATCGATGTGCCGGCCCTCGCCTTCCCCGTCGGCGTCATCCCGTCGTCGGCCAATATCGCGGGTTCCGGCAAGGCGCTGGCTTACGCCATTGCCCGCCAGGAAAGCGCCTTCAATCCGGCCGCCGTCTCGCCGGCCGATGCGCGCGGGCTGTTGCAGCTTCTGCCCTCGACGGCCAAGGGGGTGGCGGCGCGCCACGGCATTGCCTATGCCCCGGAAAAACTGACGCGGGATGCCGGCTTCAACGCCACGCTCGGCGCGCATTATCTCGGCGAGCAGATCGACGCCTTCGGCGGCTCCTATATTCTGACCTTCATCGCCTACAATGCCGGCCCGCGCAAAGTGCCGGAGTGGATCGACCGCTATGGCGACCCGCGCGGCAAGTCGATCGACGAGGTCGTCGACTGGATCGAGCGCATCCCCTTCCCCGAGACGCGCAACTACGTCATGCGGGTCATGGAGAATTACCAGGTCTACAAGAGCCGGCTCGGCCAGAAGACCGACATCGTGCACGACCTGCGCTTCGGGCGATAGCCCGCCCGCCCTCCCCTGATTGGTGGATGACCTGAGGCATCACCTCCGCTAGGCTCCCGTCAGTTTCTTTATGCGGGGAGAGCATATGAGCGAGAGCATTGACCACTTCATCACCGTTCCAGACGGCCTGAAGCTGCATGTGCGCATCCATGGCGACGGTAATCGCGGCACACCGGTCGTCTGCCTGCCGGGCCTGACCCGCAACGTGCTCGATTTCGAGGATCTCGCCCGCATTCTAGCGGCGCCACCCTATGGCCGCCGGGTGATCGCAATCTCCTCGCGTGGCCGAGGGCTCTCCGATCGGGACCCGCAGCCGGAGCGTTATACCATCCCCGTCGAGGCCGGTGATGTCATCAGCGTGCTCGACCAGTTGGACCTTGAAACGGCAGACTTTATCGGCACCTCCCGCGGCGGCCTCATCCTGCATGTGCTGGCCATGACACATCTCGCCCGGATCGAGCGTCTCGTGCTGAACGACATCGGCCCGGTGCTGGAAGTAGAGGGTTTGAAGCAGATCCAGGGCTATCTCGGCAGCCGGCGGGCGCCGAATACCTTCAGCGAGGCCGCGGAGATCTTGCGAGCGACGCATGGCGCGGAGTTTCCAGCGCTCGGCGCCGAGGACTGGGCCGGCATGGCGCGAGCGCTCTATCGAGAGATCGAGGGCACATTGATGGGAGATTTCGACCCCGCGATTGCCGAGCAGTTCCGCGCCGCCGATCTCGCCCAAGGGCTGCCGGACCTCTGGCCGCAATTCGCCTTGCTTGTCGACAAGCGCGTGATGGTGATCCGAGGCGCATTTTCGCGGCTGCTGTCGCGCGAGACAGTGGAGGACATGCAGCGCCGCCAGCCGGGGCTCGTCGCCGTCGAGGCAAGAGGCCAGGGCCATGCGCCGATGATGCATCTGGATGGACTGGCGCAGAAAATAGGGACGTTCCTGGCGCGGTGAGGCGCATACCCCGAGCGGACTGAAGCGATTGAAAGCGCCGTCGCTGCCTGAAACAGAAAAGCCCGGCACAAGGCCGGGCTTCCCTTATCCGATCTGGAGATCGAATTAGAACGAACGGGTCAGGCGAACGAAGCCGTCCCAGTTGCTATCAACATCCTCGAGGTCGCGGTAGCGAATGTCAGCGGAAGCCGTGAGGCCGGCAGCCAGCTTGTACTCGACGAAGAGGTCGGCACCCCAAGCATCGTTGTCGGTGAAGGCATAATCGCCCCAGTATACAACCTGCGGAGTGATGGAGAGCTTTTCAGTAGCCTTGAAGGTGTATGCTGCACCAACGGTCCACTCAGAAGCGAAGTCATAGCCGGTCGACTCGCCAGAAGCCCAAGCTGCAGCAAGGCCGAGCGTGCCCGGGCCGAGGTCAGCGGACAGAACGCCAGCGATTGCGCCTTCTTCGTCGCCGAAGTCATACACGCCGTTGACGGTTACCGTCGCCATGCCGAGCGAAGCCGAAACCACACCTTCAAGACCAACTTCGTTATCGACATAAAGGTCCGACAGATCGTCTACGCCAAGTCCGACCGTGAAGGCGTCAGACGTATACGTGTAGGAAGCCATGTTGAACTTGGCGTTACCGAAGAACGAGTCGGACTCACCAGCCAGACCCCAATCATCGGCCCAAGTCAGAGAGCGACCGACCTTGAAGCCGCCAACCGTGATGTAGGCCTGATCAAGCTCAACGGTTTGGCCAGAAAGGAATGCGCCCTGGCTATCAGCCTGGATCCGGACGTAGGAACCAATGGTGCCGATCTCCGAGTCGTTCTTGGCCTCGAAAACCAGACGAGCACGAACAGCGCTGTCCCAATCGTCAGCAGTCGGCGAACCGAACGGGGCATTGCCTTCGTTAGCCGAGAGGGTAACGCGAACTTCGCCGCCGATCTTGAGGCAGGTTTCGGTGCCGGGGATGTAGAAGAAGCCGGTGCCGAAGGCGTCGCAAACGCGAACGTATTCCATGGGCTCGGGCTCAGCAGCGACGATTGCGTCAGCAGCCTGAGCGCCGGAAACTACTGCGAGTGCAGCAGCGGAGCCGAGAAGAAGGCTCTTGATGTTCATTATTGACCTCCAGTCATAATTTATAGACCGGAGGCTGTAAGTACACCGCTGGTACAGCCCTGCGGTGCGCTGGCGGAAGGTGGTCGACAAGAGCTACCAAATCTCCAAGTGGTCGGGAAGAATGGCGATGAGCGACGTGACCAGCTTCAGCTACCTCCCCAACGCCGCTCGCATAGTCGAGATCGACTGCCAGCCGTGAATCCTCGCGTCTGATGTCTGCGCCGCTCTTGAGATGGACCTCTGGGCAGGTCCGTCTCGCTGGCTTGCTGGCCTAGCTGCTGATGAGAAGCGTCTCGTGCGTAGAAAAGAACTCCCAGAGATTTTCTCAGGTAGTCGAAACGCTCCCTCCATGAACCTGATTTCGGAGCCTGGTCTACGAACTTGTCCGGCACCAAACCCGAAGCGGAGAAGTTTGACCGCTGGGTCTGTCACGAAATCCTCCCCGCGATCCGTAAGGATGGTCTCTTTGTGGCCGGTGAGCAGAAGGTGAAGATCGGCGAGCTAACTCCCGCCAACTGGGTACTTTTCACCCACACGGTTAAAACCGGTGGCCGACCCTCGACAGCACACTTCCTCAATTTGAGGGAGATCCCGTATCGGATGGATCGCATCCAAATACCAGACAGGTTTCCAATTGATTTCCATCTCAGAGTGCATCGCACCGTCGCCACTGGTTCGAACACCCAGACGGTAAGATGAGGCGCTGGGATTTCGTCAGGAAGACCAGAAGGGCCGCAGAGACGGCAGCGGTCTGAGATGTGATAGAGGAGCCCTGCCGGTCCATCTGGCGGGGCTTCTGGCTTTTCAGCTGGGGTCAGCCGACTTTTCGGCACGCCTACCGCCTCCACTGGAGGAAGTACCGAACCTATTGACGTGGGTGTCCTCAAATTTCAGGAGACCACTCCGTCCTCATCATGTCCAGCCGCGAGATCGCGGAGCTGACCGGAAAGCGTCACGCTGACGTGATGCGGGATATCCGTGTCATCCTTGCTGACCTCGAAATCAACGAACGCAAATTTGCGTCGGTCTACATTGACGCCAAGGGAGAGCAGCCTCCCTGCTTCAATCTCCCCAAGCGCGAGACCATGGTCCTCGTCTCCGGCTACTCGGTCGTCCTGCGCGCCCGCATCGTGGATCGCTGGATGGAATTGGAGGAGCTGTACATTGAGCTGGAATTTCAGCGTGTTGTGATTGCGATGGGTGTGCTGGACTTTCAGCAGCCCCCCATGCGTGTTTCTGTGCAGGGGTCTACACCCTCACAGAACAGGCACCCAAACCCACACCTGTTTCGACATGACCCGTGACGGGTTCACTCTCCTTGCCATGGCCTTCACCGGGAAGAGGGCATTTACCCCTGCAATAAGGAAAACCTGCGGCCCTGGCCCGTGATCCGACCGCCCGTCGATTACCCGCCACATAGGGTAGAAGAAGTCGAGGATCCTCGGCAATTACCCCTTCTATCTGGATAAGCCCAAAGGCCATCCGTCCCCGACATCTGGGAGATGGGTATCTCAGCCATGTTCCTGACAGCCTTGCCCTCGGTCGGCCCTCATCGCTCCAGTTCGCTGGCGCATAGGGATCGCCCGGGGGGCTTTTTATGTGCGTCCACTTTTGGACCGACAAGGCCCAGGACGGTCCACCGACTACTTAGCTTAGCCCCGAAATTTCAGGGGTATGGTGCCGGCCAACAAGTTCGCTCAGTGACCGGCAGCAGCCCCTAAGCTGCTCTCTCACGACTCGCCCCTCTCGTCCCCCTCCAGTCCCTGTCCATCGCTGCACCGCCCGTGACTTCCATGTTCATGAAGGTCCGTGGTGGTCGTTGGCGTGTGCGCGTGTGTCCCCTTCACAGGCCCCGGCAGCGCACGGGAGGGGCGGGTTCTGAGAGCGCAGGACGCTCTACAACGCAACCAATCATGAGACCTTCATATGCATAACCTGATCAATTCAAAGCGCCCCGTTCGTTTTTCTGACGATGGTCAGACTGCGTTCGTGACCTTGAAGTGCGGGTCCACGGCGATTATCGACCGCGATGACTTCGATCGTTTCCGGGAGGACGGAATGTCCTTCAATTGGTTCATGATCACGGACGGCCAAGGGCACAGCTACGTAGGCACGCACCACACCCGGCTTGGCAACATTGTCACTGTCTCTCGCCAGATTATGAGAGCTGAGAAGGGTGAGGTCATCTATTACCTAAGCGGCGACCGTCTCGACCTTCGGAAATCGAACCTGAGACGGCGCGGGGGACCAGCCAAGAGGTCGCTCCGTGGCTGACTTTGCAGCGTGGATCGCTGCCCAGAGAGAAGCCGCGATTGCCCGTGGAGGGAAGCCTTTGACCTTCGTCCCCAGCGATGATGGTCGTGGCTTCCCCTACGCAGCCAGACGCAAGCGTGGCGAGATTATCAACCCCCTCACGGGTGAGATCGTCACAGGATGCCTGACCATCTCTAAACTGTCCGACCAACTCGGTCTGTCGCCCCAGAAGGTGACGGATGCGCTGGAGAAGATCGGAGCCGTGGTCCGTGTCCTGACGACGAAGGAAGTCCCGATGATCTGCGCACCGGAGGTGACCAAGCCCCGGTATGAGCGCGCTCCTCAGGCGACCCGTAAGGGGGTGGAGGATGGTCTTGTCATCCCCATCACCTTCGACCACGGCGGCAGGAAGACCCAATGCGTCCTCATCACACCGGAAGGACAGGCTGCTGTCCGCGCTGTCCTGACGGAGCAGATGAAGACCAAGGGTCCGAAGCCCAGGAAGGTGGAGACGAAGACACAGGTCGTCCGTGAATTGCTGGCTGCTGGTCATTCCCAAGCCTCTGTCGTGAGGCAGACGGGATGGCCGAAGCAGACAGTCTCACGGCTGGTGAAGACGATGGATCGTCGGACGGGATGAGTGTCCCATTTTCTCGTCCATACCCATAGTTAAGACAGCAAACGAGACCCAGAGACAGCCAGAAGGTGGGGTTCGAGGAGGGCATGAGGATCGACCATCCATGTTCATTTCCTCCTCAGTCCATCGTCATCTCCAGTCTCTGGGTTCTCTGGTCTTACGACCATCGAACATTCCGACCAGAGCGTGAGGCGTGACCACCGGCTCGATACCTCGACCATGATCTTCGTCATCATCGTCGAAGACAACGAGCATGGAAATTGGAGGCGTTCACTCCAAAGTCCCCGAGGACTTCTAACGATGGCTGTAAATACGAAGACCAGAGATCATCGATCGATCCTTGGTCTTCCACACGGTGACCATGATGGTCGTCATGATCCTCATGGTCGTCATCATCAGCGGGTGTGACGGTCCTCACCGGCGATGTCAGAGTCCGAGGGTGTGCATTCCTTCGGCCGTGCAAAACGCAGACCCAGACCCAGACCCAGAATGTTTGTCGGAAAAATCTGAGAGCCCAAGATCGATATAACAGATACGGCAGTCCCCCCGTCCCCCTGCCGTCTTCCATCTATCGAAGAGCTGCGCAACCTCGGCTCACTCGCCCCGGTTCAGGGCGAGCCGCTGGTTTGGTTATCTCCTCACGACCGACCAGCCACCCAGTAACGCCGCACGTCATCACTGACCTTGGCCTTCCCTGTTGGCCAGACCTTCACGGCGACTGAGGCGGTCGATCCTCGTGCGGAGAAACTGCGCTGAAAACTTAACTCAGTGAGGTTAACTCCGTGAAACCGGAAACCAAGTCTCACTAGACCTAGGCCCTGTGGCACCTCATCAACATTAGCAGAAACAGTCTCACAAGAGTGGGTGTTGACTTTTGACACCAAAAGTACCACAAGGTCATAGACTTCATTGACACTCATGGAGCTGAGACAGATGACTTCGACACTCGTCGGCTACGCCCGCACCTCTACGCTCGAACAGATAGCAGGACTGGAAAGCCAAGTTCGCGATCTGACTGCGGCGGGATGCACCAAGATCTTTCAGGAACAGGTATCGTCGGTGGATACGAAGCGCCCGGAACTGGAGCGCGTCTTAGACTATGTCCGCGAAGGAGACACGCTGGTTGTCACCAAGCTCGACCGTCTGGCACGGTCCATGGTCAACCTGATGGAGATCATGGGCAAGCTGAGATCAAAGGGGGTGGAGTTGAAGGTCTTGGCTCTGAACCTCGACACATCGACCCCAACTGGGAAGCTGATGCTGAACATGCTCGGGTCTATCGCGGAGTTCGAGCGCGAGCTGATGCTGGAACGCCAGCGTGAAGGCATCGCCAAAGCCAAGGCCGACGGCAAATACCGAGGCCGAGCCCCGACTGCTCGCAACAAGGCTGACAAAGTCCGCGAGATGCGCTCCCAGGGTAAGACCGTCGAAGCAATCATTGAGGAGCTGGGAGTGAGTCGTTCCAGTGTCTTCAGAGCGCTGAAGGAAGGAAAGACAGCTTAGTTTTTCTGGGGGAGATAATGTCTTTTGGCTTTACAGGTCATCAGGAGCTGCCGCCCGCTCCAAAACAGGCACACACATATCCAGGTCATGTGAAGCCAAATGAGCGTAACGCATCGTCATGGCGAGAGTCTGATGGCCAAGCCAGGTCTGCACACGGCGTATATCTATGCCGCCCTGGACGAGCCGTGAAGCGCATGTGTGGCGCAGCACATGAGGCACGACATCAGGGTCATCTCCCAACCCTGCGTCAGCCCTTGCTGCGTTCCACACTACGCGAAACGCTTGGTAATTGATGTCAGAGAAAGGACCAGAGGTCTTTGGCTTCCTTTCGACGGCCCGCTGAGCGCGGGTTGTCAGCGGGACGGAGCGGCTTTTTCCCGACTTGGTAACCCAGAACGTCACGCGGTCAGGCAGGATGTCGCCCCATTTGAGCTTCATCGCTTCACCGATACGAGCACCGGTATCGACCAAGAAGACACACAGCCAATAGTACTGCTCATTTCGCTGTCTGATCGCAGCGAAAAGCGCGTCTTCTTCCTTGTAGTCCAAGAACCTGATGCGGCCCGCCTTTTCCTTCTGTCGGCGGAACTCCGGCAAACTATGCACGTCACCCATCTTGTAAGCCTTTCGCAACAGCTTGCTCAGTGCTGCCATCTTCCGATTGATGGTCGCATTACTGTTGCCGCGCTTGCGTAATAGGCTCAGAAGGTTGTCGAGCATCTGATCTGTGAATTCGGAGAACTCGACCCCGAATTGCAGCTCATCAAGTTCCGCAATGAATGCCGTAACGTTGTACTTGTGCGAGCCCGGCTCCCAGAGAAGATCGCCATACCTCTGGAACAGTTGTCTCAGGCTGTGCGACCTTACCGGCTTCACACCTGCGCCCAATGCGTACTGATAGTGAAGCGAGAATGCTGCTTCATAAGAGTGCAAAGGGGGTGTCTTGGGCTCGTGATCTGCTGGCATCACTATCTCTGCGAAGTCGCAGGAAAAGAACCAGTCATCTCATTCGGCAAATCAAGCGGTATTCCTGCTCGACCGTCACCTATCCGACGGAATTTCCAAACCGAGTCACAAAACGGCAACAACCCGCAACCCCGGAGGTGGGGCTGCGGGCAGTATCTGTTAGACCAAGTCGTCTATTAGAACGAACGGGTCAGGCGAACGAAGCCAGACCATTCGCCATCGTCAACTGCATCGACGTCGAAGTAGTCAACGGTAGCAGAAGCCTTCAGGCCGGTAGCCAGGGCGTATTCGGCGAGAATGCCAGCGCCCCAAGCATCGTTACCATCCAGGAAGCCAACGTCAGACCAGTAGTTGACCGACGGGGTGATGGTCAGCTTTTCGGTTGCCTTGAAGCCGTAAGCGGCGCCGACGGTCCACTCTGCGACAGCAGCGTAGGTAGAAGCGTCAGAAGCATAACCAGCGTAGAGTTCGAAGGTGCCCGGACCAACGTCAGCCGAGACTTCACCGACGACGAAGCCTTCTTCAGCGTCGAAATCATAGCCAGCCCAAGCCGTGAGCGTTGCAACGCCGAGCGTCGCAGAAGCAAAGCCCTGGATACCTACGCCAGCACCGGCATCGTAGAAGCTCAGATCGTCAACGCCAAGACCGACGGTGAAGGCATCAGATGCATAGAGGTAGCTAGCGCTGTTGAAACGAGCGTTGGAGATGAACGCGTCGCCTTCCGAAGCCGTACCGATATCGTCGACCCATGTAAGGATCTTACCGACGCGGAAACCGCCTACAGTGATGTAAGCCTGTTCAACACCAACGTCGCTGGCGTCTACCAGGTCGCCATCGTCGTTGCCATTGTAGCTGCCTTCCAGGCGGATGTACGAGCCGATAGTGCCGAGCTCGGAATCATTCTTCGTCTCGAAGGTCAGACGAGCACGGGTGTTGGTACCCCAGTCGTCCGAATCGCCACCATCGGTGGTCTCGCCGTCAGAAAAGCCAACGGTGAAACGAACTTCGCCGCCGATCTTGAGGCAGGTTTCGGTGCCGGGGATGTAGAAGTAACCGGTGCCGAAGGCGTCGCAAACGCGAACGTATTCCATGGGCTCGGGCTCAGCAGCGACGATTGCGTCAGCAGCCTGAGCGCCGGAAACTACTGCGAGAGCAGCAGCGGAGCCGAGAAGAAGGCTCTTGATGTTCATTATTGACCTCCAGTCAAGTTTCGTATGGGTCTGGGTTATTTGGCTGAAGGACAGCATTCCCTGCCCCATCCCCGTCGGTTTCAGAAGACGGACGATCCACCGCCTCGCTTCCGAGGTTGAAAATACAAAACCCCGTCGGTCATGCAATCACCAAAGAGTGGAATGGTGGAAAAGCTGCCACCCTTCCGGCTGCGCTGTTGCTCAAACGCCACAAAGTCACCCGCGCACCCCTCCATTCATTTAGGTTTCGTTAAGAAAAGCCAGCCAAAACCGGCGCTTATCGAGGGTTTTCGTCGGTCGTTCGTAGTGGTGACCCAGCGCTCGCCTTCCCGTTTTGAGACAGAATTCTGCGAAAAGTTGCAGTTAAAACCATCCTCGCTCGCGCCAGGGTCGCAGCCGCGATCCCTCCCTTATAACGTCATGACACACAAAATCGGCTGAAGCAGGTCTGCGCGGCGGCAGAATCATGTCGCGAGTCACGGACGATTCGTCTTCCTGGGCAAAACGCGCGGCCACATCGCCTTCGCTAAAATGTTGAGAGCGGAGAAAAGGCCTTGCAATCGCTGATTCAAGCAAATAATCAGGCGGCACCGGAGAGGTGGCCGAGTGGTCGAAGGCGCTCCCCTGCTAAGGGAGTATACGTCAAAAGCGTATCGAGGGTTCGAATCCCTTCCTCTCCGCCATCAATTCTTTTCCTTCACACTATCTCCCTGAGCCTCGCATACGGCTGCCGCGTGCGTTGTTCCGGCAGCTCGCCTGAGCGCCAGGAGCTGCGCTGACGGGCGTTTAATCGGCACCAGTTCTGTACAGGACGATCGGCTCGCTGCGAGCGGCGCCACGCCGGAACCAACCAAGCACCTGAAAAGACGCATTTATTCCTTTAGGGCGGCGCTTTCGTCGCTATAATTGACTGGAGGTCAATAATGAACATCAAGAGCCTTCTTCTCGGCTCCGCTGCTGCTCTCGCAGTAGTTTCCGGCGCTCAGGCTGCTGACGCAATCGTCGCTGCTGAGCCCGAGCCCATGGAATACGTTCGCGTTTGCGACGCCTTCGGCACCGGTTACTTTTACATTCCCGGCACCGAAACCTGCCTCAAGATCGGCGGCGAAGTTCGTGCGACTGTCGGCTTCGACGACTCGTCCGCTGAAGACTGGGATAGCAACGTCCGCGCGCGCATCTACTTCGATGCCAAGAACGACACTGAAATCGGTACCGTTGGCTCCTACATCCGCCTTCAGGCCGTGCAGGGCGCTGATGCCGACATCACTGTTGATGATGGTATCGGTGGCGTTGAAGTTGAGCAGGCCTACATCACCGTCGGCGGATTCCTCGTTGGTCGCGATCTGACCTGGGTTGATGACTGGGGTCTGGCTGGTGAGTCCGATGCATTCTTCGGCAACGCTTACTTCAACACGATCTCTTACACCTACACGTCGGACGCGTTCACTGTGGGCCTCGGCGTTGACGATCTGTCTGACGAATTCACCGATAACGAAGTCGGCGTTCAGGGCACCCTGACGGCTGCATTTGGTCCGGCTTCGGTTGCTGCTTACGCAGTATATGATTTCGGTAGCGAAGAAGGCGGCATCGCGGGCGTTCTTTCTGCTGACCTCGGCCCGGGCACGCTCGGAATTGCTGCAGGTTGGGCTTCTGGCTACTCCGTTGGTTACGACTTTGCTGCCGAGTGGACCGTTGGCGCTGCCTATACCTTCAAGGCAACCGAAAAGCTCGCGATCACTCCGCAGGTTGTTTACTGGGGTGACTACGGCTTCTCCTCTGATGACGCTTGGGCTGCAGACCTTCTCGTTGAGTACCAGCTCGCTTCTGGCCTGAAGGCATCTGCTGATCTTCAGTACACCGACGTGGACAACACTGATGAAGTCTGGAGCGGCTTCGTTCGCCTGACCCGTTCGTTCTAATCCACAGTGGATTAACGAAAAAGTGTGGGGTCCGGCTTGTCATGAGCCGGACCCCTTTCGGCCATTCGGAGATCAGTTCCTCTACTGTCGGAAATTCAACGACCTGACCCGGGCGCCTGCCCACAAGATCTGAACGAAAGGATACCCATCGACAGCACTCAGACGGCTCGAAGCGAGCCACTCCGAAAAAGTTTGTGCCGTTATGCACTATACTTTTTATAAGTTATAACGATATGTAGCGCCCGTGGGGACGGGCGGTGAGCTCGTTCGCGTGCTCGCCAAAGGGAAATTTGGGGGATACATGCAGGTGGAAATGCCGGCCGTGAAGGGTTTTGACGTCTTTAAAGGCGTGCCCGATTATTCGATTCATTATCAGTACAGTCAGGGAACGATCCTGCACGAGGTGCGCGAGACCAATTTACGCGAACTGTTCGGCAAATATGGCGACCTGTTATGGATGAATGGCAGCCACAAATATAACGTAACCAATTTTATCGGAGAGCTTCACGATCTCCTTGATTTTCCGAGTTTCTCGACTTTTTCCCAGGAGATGCTCGACCAATTGATCGGCAAATTGCGCAAACGCGGTAACAGCAACGCCACCATCAATCGAAAGATGGCGGCCTTAAGCAAACTGCTGCGAAAGGCGTACAAGATGGGAGACGTTCATAGTCTGCCGGAATTCAAGCGTCAGAAAGAGAAGGCAGGACGAATCCGCTTTCTCGACAGGGATGAGGAAGACCTGCTGTTTTCCGAAATCCGGGCGCATTCTGAACTTTACTACCGGTTCTGCCTCTTCCTGGTGGATAGCGGAGCGCGTCTCAGCGAAGGTCTGAACCTGCGTTGGGGCGACATACACAAGGATCGCGTGACCTTCTGGGTGACGAAATCGGGCCGGTCGCGTTCGGTTCCGCTCACGCAGCGTGCATTCGCGGCGATCGAAGCCTCGGATCGACGCTACTCGGGCCCGTTCGCGGAAATCGACCAGCAGCGCTTCCGCATTGCCTGGCACAATGCCAAGGATGCCGTCGGCTTTGCCGATGACAAGGATGTGGTGCCTCACGTGCTGCGCCACACCTGCGCATCGCGTCTCGTGCAAGGCGGGATCGATATCCGTCGCGTGCAGATGTGGCTCGGTCACCAGACCCTGACCATGACCATGCGGTATGCGCATCTGGCGTCGCATGATCTCGACATGTGCGTTCCCATCCTGGAGCGCGCTGCCGCCGTTTGAGTGGCGCATCAATTTTCAGTCTCAAGGGCCGGCTTTGTCCGGCCCTTTCCATTTCCCGCGAATACCCCCTGCCCCGCCGCGAGATCGGCAAATGGGTTCTGTCAGGCTAGCAGGCTTTTCAGATCCAGTTCCGGATCGGAAATCAGGGCGGGATCGACGGGCTTGCCGAGTTCCAGCAGCTTCTTGCCGGTCACATAGGCCTTGGCATCGTTGATCGCATCGACCGCGATGAAATCTTTCCCGTGAAAATACCAGATGGAGAGGCTTCCCTCGCGGGCGCCCAGGCGAACGACGGTCTGATCGTAGCCCAGATTGAAGCCCGCGATCTGGAGCTTCACGTCATACTGATCCGACCAGAACCAGGGTTTCGGATCATAGGGTGCGGACCCGCCGGCCAGAACGGCCGCAATCGCCTCTGCCTGATCCACGGCATTCTGGACGGATTCGAGCCTGACGGACTGGCCCTTCCAATCCTGCACGACACAATCGCCGGCAGCATAGATCTGCGGGTCAGTCGTGCGGCCGAAACCATCCACGACGATGCCGTTTTGAACCTCAAGCCCGGCATCGGCGGCGAGCTGGTCGTTCGGCGTGACACCGATCCCGACAATCACCATGTCCGCGTCGATCACACGACCGTTAGAAAGTTCTGCGGCCTTCACACGGCCCTCGTAGCCGATCAGACGGGTGAGACCCGTCCCCTCGAGGATCATAACGCCCTCGCCTTCATGAATTTTCCGGATCGCATCGGCGGTTTCGCGGGCGGCAACGCGGGCGAGGATCCGGTCTGCCATTTCGATCAGCGTCACCTCGAGCCCCAGCTTGCGCGCCACCGCAGCAGCCTCAAGCCCGATATAACCGCCGCCGACGATGAGCAGCCGGTGCCCGGGCTTCATCTCGGTCGCCAGCCGATCGGCATCGGCCTTGTCCCGCACGGTGAAGACGCCATCCAGCGCACCCCCGATCGCTGCCGGCAGTTTTCGCGGGGTTGCGCCCGTTGCGATCACGAGTGTCTCATAGGCGATTTCGCTGCCGTCGAAGAGACGCACCAGATGGCTGGGACGGTCGATCGCCTCGACCGGTGTGGAGAGGCGGATTTCGACGTCGTTCTCGCCGTACCAGGCTTCCGGCCGAAACAGCAGCCGGTCAAAGCTCATTTCGCCGAGCAGATACTTTTTCGACAGCGGCGGGCGTTGATAGGGCAGCACCGGCTCGCTGCCGAAGATGGTGATCGGCCTGTCGTCTTTCAGGGCCCTCAGCTTTGCAGCAAGCGCAAAACCTGCCTGCCCTGCCCCGACAATCACCAGTCGTCCCGTCACGCGCCGCACTCCCGAATGCCACCATTTAGAATCGCGTCGGCCGGACCGGCGGCGATGCCATGCAGCAAGGCCTAGCCTTGTGGCGATTTTCGGTCAAGTTTCGGCCCCTGGGACAGAGTGGAACAGACGCACGTTCAGGACCTGCGGCACCCAGTCTGGTTTCACGCCCAGGCTCCTCATCACTTGTCGAAATGAGACAGCGGCAAAGTCAGGAAGCGTTTGTCTCCATGGGGAAAATTTCACATCGCTTGCAATCGAGCCACTTTTTGCACCATCCGGTAACGACCTTGGCGTAACCTCTTCTTACAATGTGACACGGTGGGAGGGTGACATGCCCTTGCAAAGAATACCGGACGCAAGATCGGACATCCCTCGGGATCAGATGTTCGAGAAATTCAAGATCGACCGCCCCGGCAAGATCGTCTTTGTCGGCCATCATCTCAGCATGGCGAAAACCCAGCGCTGCCTGATCCGCACCATCTCGCTTTATGGCGCCGAACTCGAAGTCTCGCCGCATGTCATCGTTCCCGCAAATTTCTTCCTGGAAATCCTCGGGATCCGCGATCACATCGGCTGCACCCTCATCCGGCGCGAAGCGGAGAAGCTCACAATCGGCTTCAACATGCTGATCGACCCCGAATTTCTGCATCATGTCGTCCGGCTGTCCTTCGAGACCAGCCACTGAGGGCATCGCGCCGACCGAGAGCGCCGGCCTTGGACCACTCTTTCCGTCGTATCCGCACGCGCGTGAGCCCTTGCCCGCATAGCCATCGGATTGAAACGTAATATTCGGCATCGTTAAAACTTGATCGAAGTTCTTGATGCTAATGCAAATAATCACCTCCACAGTGCGACTAACAGGAACTGGGGGTGACGGACATGGCGATGGAAAATGCGACGCATCTGGCCGGGGTTCGTTCGGAGATGTACGAACGGAAGTGGGAACGCTTCTATGTCCGCCGGCCGGCCAAGGTCATGTCGGTCAGACCCGGCCTGACAGGCATCACCATCCGCAGCTGCGAAGTGGTCGACATCTCGCAAGGCGGTGCGGCGCTCGAGTTGACGACCGCAATCGGCCTTTCCTCCCATTATTATCTGCAGATCGTCGGTCTGGCCGACAGGATCGGCTGTGCGGAGGCCTATCGCAACGGCAATCGCGTCGGTGTGAAATTCATCGCGCCGATCTCTGAACACATGCTGCACAGGATCGTTCGCGCCGACTTCCTCCTGGGCGATGAGATCAAGGCACCGATCAGACCGTTCCAGAACGGCAACGGGGCCCGGCTCGGCCGCTAAGGCAATCGATCTTTAACGATCCGTTCGTGCGGATCCGGCCTTGCGCCGGAGCCAAGGCCACCTATTGTGAGCGGATCTTGATCGATATGTCGGATGCCGCCTCGCAATGACCGCTTTCTCCCGTTTCACGCCGCTTGCCGCCTCCCTGCCCGCCACCGTTCCCTTCGTTGGGCCCGAAGCCATTGAAAGGCAGCGCGGTCTTGCCGTCAGCGCCCGCATCGGCGCCAATGAAAGCGGCTTCGGCCCCTCGCCCGCCGTGCTCGCTGCGATCGCCGAAAAGGCCGGCGAGATCTGGAAATACAACGACCCCGAAAACCATGCCTTGAAGGTGGCACTTGCCGCGCATCTCGGGCTGCAGCCTTCGAACTTCGTCATTGGCGAGGGTATCGATGATCTGCTCGGCCTGATCGTCCGTCTCGTCATCGAGCCGGGCATGCCGGTCGTCACCTCGCTTGGCGCCTATCCGACCTTCAACTTCCATGTGAACGGTTTTGGTGGACGCCTCGTCACGGCACCCTACCGGGACGACCGGGAGGATCTCGACGCGCTTCTCAATCTCGTGAAGCAGGAGGACGCGCCGCTCGTCTATTTCGCCAATCCCGACAATCCGATGGGCAGTTGGTGGGATGCGCAAGACGTCATCGCCTTCGCCCGCGCCCTGCCGCCGACCACGCTTCTCGTCCTCGATGAAGCCTATAGCGAAACGGCACCTGAAGGTTCGATCCCCGCCGCCGATGCGCTGATCGATCTGCCGAACGTGATCCGCACCCGGACATTTTCCAAGGCCTATGGCCTGGCCGGGGCGCGTGTCGGCTATGGAATCGGCACGCCCGGGACCGTTTCGGCCTTCGACAAGATCCGCAACCATTTCGGCATGCCGCGCCTGTCCACCGAAGCGGCATTGGCTGCGCTTGCCGATCAGGCCTACCTCGTGGACGTCGTCGGGCGGATCAAGGCTGCGCGCGAACGGATTGCGGGCATCGCCACGGCAAACGGACTGACACCCCTGCCGTCGGCCACCAATTTCATCGCCATCGATGCCGGGCGAGACGGCGTCTATGCCCGTGCGATCGTCGATGGTCTGATGGAGCATGGCGTCTTCATCCGCATGCCGGGCGTCGCTCCGCTCAACCGTTGCATCCGCGTCTCCACCGGTCTGCCCGCCGATCTCGACCTCTTCGAAGAGGCGCTGCCGAAGGTGCTGAAGGCGATCGGCTGACCGTGGCCCAATGAAAAAGACCGCGCCGGCCTTGTTCCTGCCGGTCGCGGTCTTGATGAAGTGTTGGCCCTGGCCCCGTCCAAAGGTCCCCGCCACGTTCCCCACTCGGGTTATTGTCGTTGAAGGCTCCTGCCGCAGTCGCGGCCGGAATTGGTCAGTGCATGGTCATCCATTCGCGGGCGGCACGAAGCGCCTCGGCGAGTTGGACCTTGCTCATGGTCTGGGCGAGATCGGCGCGCAGCTCGGCAGCGCGGTCACAGCCCTTGATCGCAGCGATGTTCAGCCATTTGTGGGCCGAGACGAGATCGACCGGGCAACCGCGGCCGGTTGCATACATCAGGCCCATATCGCGGAAGACGTCAGCCCGGGTTTCGCCACCCATCGTGGCATTTTCGGAATTGTGCATTTCAAAGCGTGCCATTGGTTTTGTCCCTGTTTGCCTAGTTTCTCAGTCGTCCCTGTTTTCCCTTGCGGGCCCTTCCGAAGCGGCGCCGGCTCTTTGTCCGGTCATTCTCGCTGAGGTCGGGTTTGGCGGGTTTTTCCCTGCTCGTTTGATGGGTTCACTATGCCAAAGGGCTTTTGAAAGTCGCTTAAAATGCATCCTTAATTTGCTGAAAACAAAGTACAAAAGCTTCGTAAACTTCGGATTCCGTTAAGTATCACATCCCCTGCAACCCAAGGCATTCCGCTCAAAATTTACGAAAGCTTCACGCTGGCAAATCAACGGAATCTTCACCACGTTTTCCGAAGCGATTTTGGAAAAGTGCTGGATTTCCAGCGAATGGCAGCTTTCCACGCCTCCGTTTTGCGGGCGCATTGCTTTTTACCTTTACGTGTGCGTAAGATAATTCTTAACCGTTGGACCGGCTGCGGAGAGGACCGTCTCCGGCCACGGGAGCGAAGCATCATCTCGGGAGGAGAGATCAGACCATGCGTTCCATCATCATTGCGGCAGCGCTTGCACTTTCGGCCATGACGGCCCAGGCCGCCGAGCCCATCGAAGGCAACTGGAAGACCGCGTCCGGCGCCACGGCCCAGATCGCTCCCTGCGGCGGCGCCTTCTGCGTGACGCTGAAGAGCGGCAAGTTCAATGGCAAGCAGATCGGCAAGATGTCCGGCTCGGGCGACAGCTACAAGGGCGAGATCACCGATCCGGAAACCGACAAGACCTATGCCGGCTCCGGCTCCGTCTCCGGCAATTCGCTGAAGATGAAGGGCTGCGTCATGGCCGTGCTCTGCAAGAGCCAGACCTGGACGCGCCTCTGAGGCCGCGAGACATTAAGACAGGAAGGGGCGCCGGCTGAAACCGGCGCCCTTATTCGTTGCAGTACTCCTTGTAAGGCTGCCCCCCGGGCAGGAACGACCTCGTTAACGCGGACCCTGCTGCCGGTTAACCCTTCTGAATGCCAGATGAACTGAGGCCTCAGATCACGTTCAGCGCCGCCGCGCTAAGACCTTTTCATCGGATCGGAAAGGAGCAAGGACATGGCCAAGCTGGCACGGCGTTTCACCATCATCTCCCTGAGCATGGCGCTCTTTGCCTTCATGTTTGCCCAACTCGTCGTCAACAATCAGCCAACCGTTCGGCACCTCTCCTCTGGCCTCGTTGCAAGCTGCGCGCCGACCGGCCTCAACAGCTGCCGTCCGAGCTTCTGAGTTTCCGCTGACGCAGGGCAGCCTTTAGGGACACCCCAAGAAATCTTGTCGCTCGACCGCCGACGTCGTTTGCTTGTCAAGTTTCGTTTCCTATAATGCGTCATGAACACACGAATCTTGTCCCCAGCACCGCAGAACTCCATCAGCCCCGAGCCTTTCCAAGCGCAGGTGTTTACCGACGCCACAGCCGCGGTTGACGCACTGACCGAGCTTTATGATCGCAACACCAGCTTTCTGATCGACGCCTTTTCGGCGTTGGCCAAGGGCGGCGCGATCGAAGGGCGATACCGCGCCTTCTATCCGCAGGTGAGCATCGAGACAACGAGCTTCGGCCACGTCGACAGCCGCCTTTCCTACGGTCATGTCACCTCGCCCGGCATCTACACCACGACGATCACCCGCCCGCAGCTCTTCCGCCATTATCTGAAGGAACAGCTCGCGCTGCTGATGCGCAATCACCAGGTGCCGATCACGGTTTCCGAATCCTCGACCCCGATTCCGCTGCATTTTGCCTTCGCGGAAGGCGCACATGTGGAAGCCTCGGCCGGCGGTCTCGTCGACATGCAGCTGCGCGACATCTTCGATACGCCTGACCTAACGGTCACCGATGACGAGATTGCCAATGGCGAATACGAGCCCCTGCCCGGCGAACCGCATCCGCTCGCCCCGTTCACGGCGCAGCGCATCGACTATTCGCTGGCGCGCCTGTCGCACTACACGGCAACGGGCGCCAACCATTTTCAGAACTTCGTGCTGTTCACGAACTACCAGTTCTATGTGGACGAGTTCTGCGCCTATGCCCGCAAGCTGATGGCCGAAGGCGGCAGCGAATACACGGCCTTTGTCGAGCCCGGCAATATCCTGACACCGTCGGGCCATTCCGAGCCCACCGAAGGCGTGGCGCTCGGCCGCCTGCCGCAGATGCCGGCCTATCATCTGAAGAAGAAGGGCCATGGCGGGATCACCATGGTCAATATCGGCGTCGGACCGTCGAACGCCAAGACGATCACCGACCACATCGCGGTGCTGCGCCCGCATGCCTGGCTGATGCTCGGCCATTGCGCCGGGCTTCGCAACAGCCAGCGGCTCGGCGACTACGTGCTCGCGCACGCCTATATGCGCGAAGACCATGTTCTCGACGATGACCTGCCCGTCTGGGTGCCGATCCCGGCGCTGTCGGAGGTGCAGCTGGCGCTCGAAGATGCCGTCGAGGAGATCACCGGCTACGAGGGCTTCGAGCTCAAGCGCATCATGCGCACCGGCACGGTCGCGACCATCGACAACCGCAATTGGGAACTGCGCGACCAGCGCGGCCCGGTGAAGCGGCTTTCCCAGGCCCGCGCCATCGCGCTTGACATGGAATCGGCAACCATTGCCGCCAACGGCTTCCGCTTCCGCGTGCCCTATGGAACGCTGCTCTGCGTCTCCGACAAGCCGCTGCATGGCGAATTGAAGCTACCTGGCATGGCCACGGCCTTCTACAAGACGCAGGTCAGCCAGCATCTGCAGATCGGCATCCGGGCGCTGGAAAAGCTCGGCGCCATGCCGACCGAGGCGCTGCATTCCCGCAAGCTTAGAAGCTTCTTCGAGACGGCGTTTCAGTAAGTCAGAACAATCGGGCGGCCCACGGGGCGCCCGCTTTCGTTCAGGCTCTATGCCAGGCCGACACGCTTGAACCACCGAAGAGAGCTTCGGAGGGCATCTTGAAGATGAAGTAGGGATTGAGCAGCGGCAACGCGCTCACCTCATCGAGCCTGCGCAGTTGATCCTCGTTGAAGGTGATGTCGAGCGCGGCCATGTTCTGGGTCAATTGCTCGACGCGGCTGGCACCCACAAGTACCGATGAGACCCCCTTGCGTCCGGTGACCCAGGCAAGCGCGACTTCTGCCGGAGACCGGCCGAGTTCAGCGGCCACCTCCTTCGCCACATCGACGATCGCGAAATTGCGCTCGGTGAACAGCATGCCGCCATAGGGATTATTCCCGTTCAGCCGGCCGTTACTTTCGCTCTCGGCGCTCTTCGCACTGCTGTCGGGCAGTTCTGTTGGCCGGTTTGCGTGCTCCAGCATACGGCGGTCGTATTTGCCGGTAAGCAGGCCGAAAGCCAGCGGGCTCCAGGGCACGAGGCCCATGCCGAATTCGGCTGCCGCCGGCAAGATTTCCAGTTCGACACCGCGCTCGATCAGCGAATGGCCGTATTGCAGACCGATCGGGGCCGGTAGTCCATGGGCGGCCGCGAGCGTCGCCACCTGTGCGACATACCAGGCGGGCGTGTTGGAGAAGCCATAATGCAGGATCTTGCCGGCGCGCACGGCCCGGGTGAGCGTTTCCAGAACGTCTTCCGCCGGCGTCACCTGATCCCAAACATGCATCCAGTACATGTCGATGTAATCGGTCTTGAGCCGCGCCAACGAGCTCTCGATACTCAGCCGGATATTCTTGGCTCCGTTGCCGCCCCAGAGCGGCGTGCCCTGGCCACGGGCAAACCCGGATTTGGTTGCAATGACCAGACGGTCGCGCAGACCGCTGTCGGCAACGATCCGACCCAGCATTTCTTCGCTCTGCCCTCCGGAATAGATGTCGGCTGTATCGAGAAAATTACCTCCGGCCGCGACATAGGTATTGAACAGCTCTCTCGATACCTTCTCCCCTGCACCCCAACGCTCGGCGCCGAAGGTCATGGTCCCCAGCGCCAGCGGACTAACGATCAGGCCCGAACGACCCAGCGTGCGATAATCTTTAAGGTTCATGTTGAAGCTCCATGGTTTGCGTTCACCAAGAGATAAACCGGCATCCCCGTGAGGATTACCGCTTGCCGACCGCACGGGCTTGTGAGCAAAATTCAGGAATGGAACGCAACGACCTCAACGATCTGCTTGCCTTCGCCACGGTGGCCCAGGAACGCAGCTTCACGCGCGCCGCTGCGAAGCTCGGCATTTCGGCCTCCGCGCTCAGCCACGCCATGCGCAATCTTGAGGCGCGCCTCGATGTGCGCCTGCTGGCCCGGACCACGCGCAGCGTCGCGCCCACCGAAGCCGGAGCGCGATTGCTGGATACGGTCTCTCCTGCGCTCGCCCATATCGATGAGGGCCTGGCGGCTCTCGCGCATTGGCGCGAACGTGTCTCCGGCAAGGTGAAGATCACCGCGTCCACCTATGCCGCGCAGACGATCCTACTCCGCAAGCTTCCGGCATTCCTGCTGGCTCATCCGGATGTGCATGTCGAGATCAATGTCGAAGACGGTCTCACCGACATCGTGGCGGCGGGCTTCGATGCGGGTATCAGATTTCACATGTCAGTCGATAAGGACATGATCGCCATCCCCGTCGGCCCTGCCTTGAGAGCTGTTATCGTGGGCACGCCGAGTTATTTCGACCGGTACCCGCAGCCGCGCGTGCCGTCAGACCTGCATGATCATGTCTGCGTTGGTTTTCGGTTGAAATCCGGCGCCATTATGCCCTGGGATCTGGAGGAAGCCGGCCGCGAATTTCAGATCCGGCCGACCGTCCAGTTCGTCGCCAATGACGGTCCTCTCATGGCCGCGGCCGTCCGCGCCGGTGCGGCACTCGGCTATATGATGGAAGAGGAAGTCGTTGAGGAGATCGCCGATGGTCGCCTGATCCAGGTGCTGGATCGATGGTGCGTGCCCTTTCCAGGTCTCCATCTTTACCACCCCAGCCGACGCCAATCTCCGCCGGCGCTGCGCACGCTGATATCGGCATTGCGAGAGTGATCGAAAACACGAAGCATACTCGAATGCGAGATTACAACTGCGAATTCAAGGTCATAACTTTTTCGACGGCGCAATCAGGACCGCGAGCCCGGTCCCCACGAAGGCCGATATCAGGATCAGAAGGTGGGCGTTGACGGCTGCCTTGCCGATCTGAGCCAGGGCAGCAGAAGAAGCATCGGCGCCGAAGGACAGGGCCCCCGCGACGATGCCGGCGGGATAGGTGCCGACGCCGCCCGGCGCATGCACCGGCAGCACGGACGAAAGCTCTCCTCCAAGTGCCCCGCCGAAGCTTGCGGCGATCGGCGCCACGTCCAACAGGCGCAGCACCCAGGCCAGGACCACGACCTTCACACCCCAGTTGAGAAGCGTCGCGCCCCAGGCACGCAGGAAGGCGGAAGGGCTTGCCGGCAATCCGTTCTCGATTTCGTCGACCAGGGTCTGCAGACGTTTTGGCAGGCGGCTCGAGAGCTTCAGGATCGGAGTTTTCAGCGCGAAAAGCGGGATCGGCGCCAGCAGGAAGGCGAGCCAGAGAAGAAGCGCTGAGAGGGCCCAGTCTTTGCCGATGACGAGACCGATGCCGGCGGCAGCCAGCAACGCATGCAGGTCCAGGAGGCGCATGACCAGCAGGGCCGCCGTTGCGCGCGCCAGCGGCATGCCGAATTCCGAGCGCATCAGGAGCGGAAAACTGGCCTCGCCCGAGCGCAGCGGCAGCATGATGTTGAGAAGGTTGTGAACAAGTGTCAGTCTCAGCAGGCGGCGGAACTGGCCTTGCGTTTCGCGCGGAAAATAATCCGCGACGCGCCAGCAGCGCACGACATAGGTCGCGACCAGCAGGATCAGGGCGCTCAAGAGCGGCGCGATGCCGATCGCAGACAGCTCGGAGGCCAGGGCACGGATGCCGAAGGCTACCTCAAGAAAGGCCACATAGGCGATCAGTGTCGCGGCGGTCACGAGCCACATGCGATTGCGGTGGAACCACCGCTCCTGGCTGGCATCCTGATTCGATTTCATATAGTCGTGCACCCACAATTGGTCCCGGCCGCCTTAGCACGAATTGCCAAGGCGGGACCATCGGGTCGACATGGAGTTTATGCGTGAGTGCTGTGATCGAAACGGGCTTGGAAACCGTCCCAGGGATAGAAGCTCCAGAGCTCTCCCTCGTGGTGCCGATCTTCAATGAAGAAGAAAGCGTCGGCCCGCTGATCGAGCGGGTCATGGACGCCATGGCGGCCTATCCTGGCGCCTGGGAACTGGTGCTGGTGGATGACGGCAGCGCCGACCGGACCCTTCTGACCGCTCGCGGCTATCTCAGCCGCCCGGGCCTCGATCTCAAGATCGTCGAACTGCAGCGGAATTTCGGCCAGACGGCTGCCATGCAGGCGGGCATTGATACGGCTCGAGGCCGCTTGATCGCCACTCTCGATGGCGATCTGCAGAACGACCCGAAGGATATCCCGACAATGGTCCAGGCGCTGGAAGAGCGCGAGCTCGACCTGCTCGTCGGCTGGCGCAAGAACCGGAAGGATGGTCTCGTCTTGCGCAAGATCCCGTCCTGGTGCGCCAACTATCTGATCGGCCGCATCACGGGCGTCAAACTGCACGACTATGGCTGCAGCCTCAAGATCTACCGCGCCTCGGTCATCAAGCAGGTCAAGCTGATGGGCGAGATGCACCGCTTCATCCCCGCCTGGGTCGCGAGCGTCGTCCCGAGTTCTCGTATCGGCGAGATGGAGGTGACCCATCATGCCCGCCAGCACGGGACATCGAAATATGGCATTTCCCGCACCTTCCGCGTGATCCTCGATCTGCTCTCGGTCATGTTCTTCATGCGCTACAAGGCGCGGCCGGGGCACTTCTTTGGCTCTCTCGGTCTCGGCACCGGCTTCTTGAGCGCGCTTATTCTTGCCTGGCTCTTCATCGAGAAGGTCATCTTCGGCGAGGACATCGGCGGCCGGCCGCTGTTGATCCTCGGCTTCATGCTCTTCCTGTCGTCCGTGCAGCTGATCACCACCGGCATTCTCGCCGAAATGATCGCCCGGACCTATTACCGCGATGATGCACAGCCCAACTACATCGTGCGGACGGTGTTTCGGAACGGTTCTGCCTGACCATGATCACACGACTGAAGAACAGTCCGAGCCTCGTCTTCTGGATCCTCGGCGGATACTTTCTGACGCAACTTTGCGTCCGATTGCTCATCCCGCATTCGCTTGAACTCGATGAATCGGCACAGGTCTTTTACGCCCAATGGCCGGCCTTCGGCTATGACACGCAGCCGCCATTCTACAACTGGGTGCAGACGGCCCTCTTCCAGGTGCTGGGCACCCATCTTTTCGCTCTGGCATTCCTGAAGAACGTCATTCTCTTCCTGACCTACCTGTTCCTCGGTCTCGCCGCGATGCGCATGGTCCGGTCAAAGGAACTGGCGGTGGTTGCCGTTCTGGGGCTTCTCACTTTCCCGCAGCTCGTATTCGAATCGCAACGTGACCTGACCCACAGCGTGGCGGCCGTGTTCGCTTCGGCGCTGTTCATTTATGCGCTCATCCGGACGCTCGACACGCCATCTTGGTACAGTTACGCGCTGCTCGGATTTGCCACCGGGATCGGTCTGATCTCGAAATACAATTTCGCCCTGCTGCCGGCGGCAGCTTTCCTCGCGGTTGTCATCGATCCCGAATTCCGCAAGAGACTGTTCGACCTTCGCATTCTTGTTGCTGCCATCGTCGGTCTTCTCGTGATCCTCCCCCATGCATTGTGGCTGCTCGACCATCTGGATCTCGCAACGCAGGGAACGATCAATAAGCTCGAGGGCCAGGATGTCACCAGCAAGTGGGCGCAAGTCGCACTCGGAACGATCTCGCTGGCTGGCGCCTTGATCGGTTTCGCCGGTCTCACTTTCCTGACATTCCTTCTGCTTTACCCCCGTAGCCTCTCGCAGACGATCCGGAGAAACAACCGGTGGAGCCTGCTCCTTGGCCGCATCATGCTCTGCGCTCTTGCATTGCTTCTGGTGCTCATTCTGGTCAGCGATAGCACCAACATCAAAGACCGCTGGCTGTCTCCGATCTTTCTGATCCTGCCTCTGTATCTGGCGACCAAGCTGGATCAGCTCGATATAGAGATTGAGCCCTACCTCTCTCGGATGTGGTCGCTCGCGAAGGTCATCCTGATCTGCATGCCCCTGGTCATGCTCGTTCGCATACCCGCGCATGGCTGGTTCGGTGACTATACGAAGCTCAATACCGACTATGGTGCCGCGCTGTCGGAGATCCTGCAGCGGGTCGAAGAACAGCCCATGGCGATCCTGGCGTCAGACGTCCATCTGGCGGGCAATCTCCGCATCCTTCGTCCGGATCTGCCCGTGTTCATCGCTGGCTATTCCCAATTGATGGGGGACACACGCATTTCGACATCCACACCTCTCCTGGTCGTCTGGCGCGTCGGGAAGACTGAGGACATGCCTGGTTCTCTCGGCAAGTGGATTGAACGGATTGGCGTGCCCCGTCCCTACACATCAGGCAAGGTGAGCGTTCCCTACAACTTCGGACGACCTGGTGATGCGTCCACCTTCGGCTATGCATTGGTCCGGATCGATCCAGCCGCCGGCTAGGCCTCCACAATCTCCGCCTGGCAGCGCACCGGGAAATTCAGGGAATTGGCGATGAAGCATTTTTCATGTGCGTCGCTATGCAGTTCGAGCGCGAGATCCGGGAAGGTTCCGCGCTTGATCGTGACGCGGGGCTTCAGCAGCACGTCGATGAAGCGGCCCGTGCCGTCTGCGTCCATCTCCATGACGCCTTCCGCGTGATCCTCGTAGGCCGTCACGATGACGCCGGAGACGGCACAGAAATGCAGGTACCAGAGCTTGTGACAGGCCGAGAGGGAGGCAAGGAAGAGGTCTTCCGGGTTCCAGCGCGCCGGGTCGCCGCGAAAGGCCGGATCGGAAGACGCGAGAATGTCCGGTTTGCCGTCAGAGGATATGATGTGGTCACGGCCGTAATCACGGTAGCCAGAGGTTCCCGTTCCGGCATTTCCCTGCCACGTGACGGTCACCCGGTATTCATGCCGCTTTTCGCCCATTGGTGCTGCCCCTCATCCTGACGAATCCGCCATCATCATAGGTGGCCGACACGAAGGCGCAAAGCGCGTCGACCCGCGAATTTTTCCAATTTGGCTCTTGCGATGATAATTCTAAGATATATCTTAGATGCAATTCCAACGGAGATAATTTCCATGAGACACTGCCATCAGAGCCGCGGCGAGCGCGGCAATCCCTTCTTTGCCTTTCGTGAAGCCATGCATGCCATGCGCCACCGCGGCGCCTTCGGCGGACCGATGCAGGGCGGCCCGCGCGGACGCGGCGGCGAGCGCCGGCGCATGTTTGAAGGCGGTGAGCTGCGGCTCGTGCTGCTGAAGCTCATCGAGGACCAGCCGCGGCACGGCTATGACCTGATCCGCGAGATCGAGAGCCTTTCGGGTGGCGCCTACGCCCCCTCGCCCGGCGTGGTCTATCCGACCATGACGCTGCTACTCGACATGGGGCTCGCGGAAGAGGTCGACAGCGAGGGTCCGCGCAAGCTGATGTCGATCACCGAAGCCGGGCGTCAGCATCTGGCCAAGCGCGCCGACGAGGTCGCCATCGCGATCGGCCGCCTGACGGCTCTTGCCAAGGTCAGCGAACGCACGGACGCAGCGCCGGTCCGCCGCGCCATGGGCAATCTGAAGCAGGCGCTGCACGACTGTCTGTCCCGCGAGGGTGCCACCCGCGAGACCCAACTGGAAGTCGCCCGCATCCTCGACGAAGCGGTCGGCAAGATCGAAAGGCTCTGACCATGGCAAAAACAATCGCGGTCGTCCCGACCGACAGCGGCTGGAAGTATCTGCAGCAGCTCTGCAAGCATTGGGCGCACAAGCTGGAGGTGGAACTCACCGACCACAAGGGCGTCGTGAAGTTCGCCGAGGCGACGGCCGTGATGACCTCCGAGGAGCATGCTCTCACCGTTGAAATCGAGGCTCAGTCAGACGAGGTGCTGGAGCGGATGAAGGGCGTGGTCTCCAGTCATCTCGACCGCTTTGCCTTCCGTGAGGCGCCGCTTCCCTTCGACTGGAAATCGGTCTGATCCGCACCAGTTAGAACTCACAGGCCAGGAGCGGCCTTGCCAAATGCCGGCAAGGCCGCTCTAAGCTTGTCTGACAACAGGAGGACCAGGCCATGACAACACTCACCATCCCCGATCTCGCCGGAAAGGCCGTGCTGATCACCGGCGCATCGAGCGGCATCGGCGAGGCGCTCGCCCGGGCCTTCGCAGCGCAGGGTGCGCTTGTCGGCCTGCACTATAATTCCAACGCCGAAGCGGCTCACGCGATTGCCCGGGATATCGAGGCCGCCGGCGGCAGCGTTGTCCTGGTCAAGGCGGATGCCACATCCTCAGAGGCGATGGCCGAGGCGGTCAACCATGTGGCCAAGACCTTCGGGCGCCTCGACGGCGTCATCAACAATGCCGGCAGCATGATCGCGCGCGTCCTCTACGAAGAGATGACCGATGCCCATTACGACAAGGTGATGGATGTGAACGCCCGCTCCGTGCTTGCCACCAGCCAGGCGGCAGTCGCGCATCTCAAAGCGCAAGGCGGCTTTATCATCAACACGACGTCCGTTGCAGCCAGGACGGGCGGCACGGCGGGTTCGGGCGTCTATGGCTCATCGAAGGCCTTTGTCGGCGCGGTGACCAAGGGCATGGCGCTGGAATTCGGCAAGCACAACATCCGCGTCAATGCGGTGGCGCCCGGCGTCATCACCACGCCGTTCCAGGACAAATATGCGCTCCCCGGCCAGCTCGATCAGGTTGCCGGCAGCGTGCCGCTGAAGCGTACAGGCACGCCAGCCGATTGCGTCGGCGCATACCTTTTCCTCGCCTCGCCCATGCTGTCGGGCTACATCACCGGCCAGACGATCGACGTGAATGGTGGGCAGTTCATGCCGTGAGGGCTTTGGGCCGGCGGCGTATCAAAGTACATAAGGTACGATGATATCGGGATGCTGACGCGGAAAGCCTTTGGTGTCGCGCGTCAGCAAGCTAAGGCCGTTCACCTTAGCGGTAGCCCAGACCACCGCGTCAGGTAATTTGAGTCTATGGGCCTTCCGTATGACAACGGCCTGCTCGGCAACGTTTTCGTCAAGGCCGATGAGTTCAAATCCTTTCAGAAAATCTTGGGTAGCGTTAGTGAGGGCGGCGGGCGTGCCGACCATGACTTCCATCCAGGTGATGATGCTGACTGCCCGCTGTGGATAATTGCTCAGCACGTCCCGTGCGGCTGGAACGCCCTTCAGCATGTCGATCACGATATTCGTGTCGAAAAGCACCTTCACCATTCGGCACGAAGTTTACGCTGAATGACCAAGCCGTCTTCGACCTCAGATCCAGCCCACAGTCCGAAACCGTTCAGGACAACATCGTCCTTGTGTCGGTCCAGCAGGTCACCCACGGCTTCCCTGATTAATGAAGCACGCGATACCTGCTTTTCGGCAGCGATCCTGTCCAAGGCTTCAATGTCAGCATCTGGGATGTTCACCAATGTGCGCATGCCATCCTCCGAGTGATATCACACGTATATATCACCATACGGTGCAGGGCACCAGACATGCCCCTCACCCCTCGCCGCGATTGTCCTTCAGCCAGTCCAGACCATTGCGCAGTGTATCCACCGCCTGGTCGATCTGCGACCGTTCGATGATCAGCGGCGGGGAGAAGAGCATGCGGTCGCCGGTGGCGCGCAGCACCACACCGGCGTCGACACACTGGTTGCGCACGGCGGTGCCGGTATCGTCAGGCTTCTTGAAGCGGCGGCGGGTCGCCTTGTCGGCGGTGATCTGAACGGCGCCCATCAGGCCGACGCTGACGGCTTCGCCGACAAGCTCATGATCGCTGAGCGAGGCCAGTGCCTGGGCGAGATAGGGACCGGTATCGTCGCGGACGCGCTCCACCAACCCCTCTTCCTCGATGATGCGGATGTTTTCGAGCGCTGCCGCCGCGGCCACCGGGTGACCGGAATAGGTGTAGCCGTGGTAGAAATCGCCGAGCTCGTTGACCATGACTTCCGCCACGCGGTCGGAGACGAGAACGCCACCGATCGGCAGGTAGCCAGAGGATAAGCCCTTGGCGATCGGGGCGAGATCCGGCTCGAAATCATAATGCTGGTGGCCGAACCATGAGCCGAGACGGCCGAAACCGGAGATCACCTCGTCTGCGACCAGCAGGATCTGGTATTTGGCACAGATGCGCTTGATTTCCGGCCAGTAGGTCGACGGCGGCACGATGACGCCACCAGCGCCCTGGATGGGCTCCGCGACGAAGGCCGCGACATTTTCCTCACCGAGTTCGAGGATCTTCTCCTCGAGTTCGCGGGCGACCTTGATGCCGAAATCCTCCGGCGAGAGATCGCCGCCCTCGGCATACCAGTAGGGCTGGTTGATGTGGTGGATGCCCTCAATCGGCAGGTTGCCCTGCTCGTGCATCCACTTCATGCCGCCGAGCGAGGCGCCGGCGACGGTGGAGCCATGATAGGCGTTCTTGCGGGCGATCACCTGCGTTTTGGTCTCGTGGCCGAGCGCTTTCCAGTAGACGCGCGCCATGCGGAACCAGGTGTCGGAGGCTTCCGAGCCGGAATTGGAGAAGAAGACGCGGTTGATCTTCGGCCCGGTCTTTTCGGCAATCTTCTGCGCCAGCAGCGTGGTTGGCGGCGTCGTGGTGCCGAAGAAGGTGTTGTAATAGGGCAGTTCCAACATCTGGGCATGCACGACATCGGCGATCGATTTACGGCCATAGCCGACATTGACGCACCAGAGGCCTGCAAAGGCATCGAGATACTGCTTGCCCGTCGCATCCCAGATATGCACGCCTTCCGCCCGGGTGATGATCTTGGTGCCGGCCGCATTCAGCTTCTTCATGTCCGAGAAGGGATGAAGATGGTGGGCAGCGTCGATGGCACCGAGGTTGGAGACGGCGGTTACTGGCTTGTTCATGGGTCGGATCCTCGATCGGGGCGGAAGCCGTTGGTTTCACGGCCAAACATGGTCCGTGTGACGGTCTTGCCCCGCATTGAAAGGCGGAACATTATCGGCTACGAACATGACCGTCCAAAACGCGTTTGGCAAGGCACCGATTGCCGCGTTCCTCCGGCCAAATCCGCCCCGAAAGCCAACGAGAGTTTTCCCATGACAGCACCGACCGAGGCCGCCGATCTTACCGCAGCCGACCCTTCCGCGCGCATCGAGGTGCTGCTTGTCGGCATGAATGGCGACCTGCGCGGGAAGATGATTCCGCTGAAAGCCGAGGACAAGGTCTGGAAGAACACGGTGCGTCTGCCGGCCTCCACCCAGTCCCTCGACATCTGGGGCGATGACAATGACGACATCACGAAGATCTCGCTGACGCTGGGCGATCCCGACGGCATCTGTAAGCCGGACAAGAATTCGCTGACGACGCTCCCCTGGGGGCCTTCCGGCTCCAAGCAGGTCCTTGCCACCATGCATACGCTTGATGGTGAGCCGCATTACGTCTGCCCTCGGGCCATCCTCGCCCGTGTGATGAAGCGCTTCGAGGAAAAGGGCCTGACCCCGGTCGTGGCGACCGAGCTCGAATTCTACGTGATGGAGCCGGATTTCCGCGACACCGGCGTGCCGATGCCGCCGAAGGCGCTGGTCATGAACGGCGAGATTGAGGGCTACCAGCTCTACGACATGCGCGCGACCGCCGCGATGGAAGACTTCCTCGCAACCGTCCGCGAATACTGCGACCACATGGGTCTGCCGGCGGACGCAACGACCGCCGAATTCGGCCCCGGCCAGTTCGAGGTCAACCTGCTGCACAAGCCGGATGCCATAGCCGCTGCCGACGACTGCATCTATCTGAAGCGCGTCGTCGATTTCGCCGCCCGCCGCCACGGTTTCAAGGCCACCTGCATGGCCAAGCCTTACGGCGACCATGCCGGCTCGGGCCTGCATGTGCATGCCTCCATCATCGACAAGGATGGCCGCAACATCCTCGACGCCAAGGGCGGCGATCCGGTGAAGCTGAAGTCGATCACCGCCGGCATGCTGAAGAGCATGCAGGATGCGCAGCTGATCTTCGCGCCCTTTGCCAATTCCTATCGCCGTTTCCAGCCGGGCTCCTTTGCGCCCGACAAGATCGACTGGGGTTTCGGCAATCGCGGCACCGCTGTCCGCATCCCGGACAAGGATGGCCCGGCCGCCCGTATCGAACACCGTGTGGCCGGTGCGGACGCCAATCCGCATCTGCTGCTCGCCGCCATCCTCGGCGGCATCCTGCTCGGCCTCGACGAGGATCTCGATCCCGGTCAGGTCACGACGCCGGACAGCGCGCCCGAAAACCCAGACATGCTCACCTACGACTTCCTGACCGCCGTCGAGCGCTTCCGCGCCTCGGCCTTCATCAAGGACATCTTCGGGGCTGAGTATCAGCGGATCTATGGCGACACGAAGCGCAAAGAGGCCATGGCCTATCTGCGCACCGTGTCGAGCTTCGATTACCAGACCTATCTGCCGCGGATCTGACGCCGCTTCTGGACCCCGTTATGACGAGAGCCCCTGCAGGGACGGCGCTTTAGCCGTCCCTGTCGCATTTTGCACAGAATTGGGCGCGATAATTTTATTTCGTCATAAAACGGTCATGCGAAATCTTCGTGCCAAGTCACAGGCCCGCCCCCCAAATTTCCACCTCAAAAATGGGGTAGCCGTAAAAAATGCGGGTTGTCACGCCATCAGGAATACTCTTCTGTCCCTTCCGTTAACGTGAACTGGGAGTTCCAAACGAATGTCTATCCAGACGCGCCGGCTACTCGGCACCTCTCTTCTCCTCACCTCCTTGATGTTTGGCGCGAGCCAGGCGCTGGCTGAAGTCGTGCTTCATCGCGGCAATTCCGGCGAGCCGCAGACGCTCGATCAGGCCAATACCTCGATTGATATCGAGGCCTTCATTCTGAAGGACCTCTACGAGGGTCTGACCATCTATGATGCCAAGGGCGAGATTGTCCCGGGTGCGGCCGAAAGCTGGACCATTTCTGACGACGGCACGGTCTACACCTTCAAGATCCGCGAAAACGCCAAGTGGTCAGACGGCTCGCCGGTAACGGCTGAAGACTTCGTCTACTCGATCCAGCGCGTCCAGAACCCGGAAACCGCTGCCAAATACGCCAACATCCTTTACCCGATCAAGAATGCCGAAAAGGCCAACAAGGGTGAAGCGAAGCTGGAAGAAATCGGCGCGAAAGCCGTCGACGCCAAGACGCTCGAAATCACGCTGGAGCGCGCAACGCCGTTCTTCCTCGAACTGCTGGCCCACCAGACCGCCCTTCCCGTCTCCAAGGCAAGCGTCGAAAAGAACGGCAAGGACTTCGTCAAGCCCGGCGTGATGGTATCGAACGGCGCCTACAAGCTCGAAAGCCATGTACCGAACGACAACCTCGTCGTGGTGAAGAACGAAAACCACTGGGATGCCGCCAACACCCAGATCGACAAGGTCGTCTTCTACCCCATCGATGACCAGGCCGCTTCGGTCCGTCGTTTCGAAGCGAAGGAAATGGACCTCGTCTACAACTTCTCGGCCGACCAGATCGACCGCCTGAAGGAAAGCTATGGCGAACAGGTCCGCGTTTCGCCGTCGGCTTCGACCTATTACTACGTCTTCGACACCCGTCAGGAGCCCTATAGCGACGTGCGCGTCCGCCAGGCCCTGTCGATGGCCGTCGATCGCGACTTCCTGGCCGAGGAGATCTACTCCGGTGCACAGCTGCCGACATACTCCCTCGTTCCAGATGGTCTCGGTGGCTATGCTGCAGCCAAGGCCGACTTCGCCGAAATGTCGCAGCTTGACCGCGAAGACAAGGCAATCGAACTGATGAAGGAAGCCGGGTACGGTGAAGGCGGCAAGCCGCTCAACATCGAGATCCGCTACAACACCAACCCGAACCACGAGCGCGTGGCGACGGCTGTTGCCGACATGTGGAAGAACACCTTCGGCGCGAATGTCACCATGACCAACCTCGACGTGGCCTCGCACTATGCCTACCTGCAGGAAGGCGGCGCCTTCAACGTCGCGCGTGCCGGCTGGGTTGCCGACTACGCCGATGCGGAAAACTTCCTGGCGCTGAACGTTTCGACCAACACCTCGTTCAACTACGGCAAGTACAACAATCCGGAGTTCGACGCGCTGATGGCAAAGTCCTACACCGAAGGCGATGCCGACGCCCGCAAGAAGATTCTGCATGATGCCGAAGTCATCCTGATGCGTGATCAGCCGATCGCTCCGCTGATGAGCACGGCGAACCTGTGGCTGGTCTCCGACCGCGTCAGCGGCTGGCAGGACAATGCTGCAAACGAGCATCTCAGCCGCTTCCTTCGCGTCGCTGAATAATCTCGTCACGTGACCGGACGACGCACGGTTCAAGCCGCGCGTCGTCCATTCAGGAGCAGGACATGACATCCTTCGTGCTGCGACGGCTGATGAGCGCCGTCCCGACGATCTTCATTGTCGTCACCATCTCATTCTTTCTGATGCGGTTTGCGCCGGGCGGCCCCTTCAATCTCGAGCGCCCGCTTCCGCCTCAGACGATGGCCAACATCATGGCCACCTACAAACTCGACCAGCCGCTGATCAGCCAGTATCTGAGCTATATCGGCAATGCCGTCACCGGCGATCTCGGTCCGAGCTTCATCTACAAGGACAACACCGTCTCCGAACTGATCGGCAAGGCCCTGCCCTATTCGATCCAGCTTGGCGGGATTGCGATCCTTGTCGCGCTTATCGGCGGCGTCCTGCTCGGCACGGTCGCAGCACTCCGGCAAAACAGCACGATCGATTTCGCCGTCATGTCCTTTGCGACAATCGGCGTGACGATCCCCAATTTCGTCGTGGGTCCAGTGCTCACGCTCCTGTTTGCCGTGATCCTCAACTGGGTGCCCGCGGGCAGCTGGGGTGATGGATCGCTGCGTTACCTGATCCTGCCGGTGACGGCACTTGCCCTGCCGCAGCTTGCCGTATTCGCCCGTCTCACCCGCGGCGCGATGATCGAGGCCCTGCATACCGACCATATTCGCACGGCACGCGCCTACGGCCTGCCATCGCGCGTGGTCGTCGTCACGCATGCGATGCGCGGCGCGATGCTGCCGATCGTCTCCTATCTCGCACCTTGCGCTGCCGCCCTGCTTACCGGCTCTGCCGTGGTGGAGACGATCTTCACCATCCCCGGTGTCGGTCGCTACTTCGTGCTCGGCGCGCTCAACCGCGACTATCCCCTCGTCATGGGCACTGTCATCCTCGTCGCCGTGTTCGTGATCGTCTTCAACCTGTTGGTCGACATCGCCTATGGCCTGCTCGATCCGAGGGTTCGCAATGACTGATATCACCCTTCCCCCTCAGCCCGAGATCGCCGGACGCAGCCTGGCACAGCTCGCCATGATGCGCTTCCGGCGCAACAAGGCCGCGATTACCGGCTGCGTGCTCCTCGTCTTCATCACGCTGTTTTCCTTTGCGGGTCCCTTCTTCGTGGCCCACAGCTACGACCAGGTCTTCTCGTCTTATGTCAGCGTGCCACCGAGCCTCTCGCCACGGCCTGATCCTGAGACACTCCAGGAAGTCGCCGAAAGTGTCGCCCAGCGGGCAAGAGTGACCCTCGACAGCTTCACCGTTGAGGATGGCCGCTTCACGGCCGTGGTCAGCTCGGATGAGGAAATCGATCCCCGGACGATCCGCTATTTCGACCGCAACAACGAATTCAAGAATTCGGAAGTCGTTGAGACGGCGGCGGACGGTCGAAGCCTTACCGTGTCCGGAACCGTGGATCAGGTCACCTTCCCCTTCGGCACGGATTCGAACGGTCGCGACCTTCTGGTTCGCGTCATGCTCGGCGGGCAGATCTCACTTGCGGTCGGCCTGGCGGCCAGCCTGGTCTCGCTCGGCATCGGCGTCGTCTATGGCGCCACATCGGGCTATCTCGGTGGCCGCGTCGACAATGTGATGATGCGTCTCGTCGAGATCCTCTATTCGCTGCCCTTCGTCTTCCTCGTCGTCGTGCTCGTCGTCTTCTTCGGGCGATCAGTGGTGCTGATCTTCCTGGTCATCGGTGCGGTGGAGTGGCTGGAAATGGCCCGTATCGTGCGCGGCCAGACGCTATCGCTCAAGCGCCGCGAATTCGTCGGCGCAGCCGAAGCGCTGGGCCTGACCGACTGGCAGATCATCCGCCGTCACATCATCCCGAACACGATCGGCCCGGTCATCGTCTTCGTCACCGTCATCGTGCCGAAGGTCATCCTGCTCGAGAGCTTCCTTTCCTTCCTCGGCCTCGGCGTCCAGGCGCCGCTTGCCAGCTGGGGAACGCTGATCTCGGAAGGTGCGGCCAGCATGCAGAATGCCCCATGGCTTCTGATCTTCCCGGCGATCTTCTTCGTGACGACCCTGTTTTCGCTGAATTTCGTGGGCGACGGCCTGCGAGATGCACTGGATCCGAAGGACCGATGAGCATGGACGACAAGACACACAACGAAACCGTGCTCGACGTTTCCAACCTAAAGGTGACGTTCGCAACACCCGACGGCCCAGTGGAAGCGGTGAAGGGCATCAGCTTCTCGGTGAAAAAGGGCGAAACACTGGCTATCGTCGGCGAGTCGGGTTCGGGCAAAAGCCAGACCATGATGGGCATCATGGGCCTGCTGGCGAAGAACGGCGATGTCACCGGCGAGGCCGTCTATGGCGGACGAAACATCGTCGGCCTGCCGGTCGGCGAATTGAACAAGGTGCGCGGCGCAAAGATCACCATGATCTTCCAGGAGCCGATGACCTCGCTCGACCCGCTCTACCGGATCGGCAAGCAGATATCGGAACCGCTGATCCACCATCGCGGCATGAACAAGGCTCAGGCCCGCGCCCGCGTGCTGGAACTCTTGAAGCTGGTCGGCATTCCCGACCCGGAGCGGCGTATCGACAGCTATCCGCACGAAATGTCCGGCGGCCAGCGCCAGCGCGTGATGATCGCGATGGCCTTGGCCAACGAGCCCGACGTGCTGATCGCCGACGAGCCAACGACCGCGCTCGACGTCACGATCCAGGCGCAAATTCTGACGCTTCTCGCTGACCTGCAGAAGCGCTTCGGCATGGCGATCGTGTTGATCACCCACGACCTCGGCGTCGTCAAACATGTCGCCGACCGCGTCGCGGTCATGCGCAAGGGCGAGATTGTTGAGACGGGCAGCCGCGACGCGATCTTCGGCAATGCCCAGCACGACTACACGAAGATGCTGCTCGCCGCCGAACCGACGGGCACCAAGCCGCCACCGGCAGACGATGCGCCTGTCGTTCTGGAAGGCCGCAATGTCACCGTCGATTTCGACATCGGCAGCGGTGGTTTCCTGCGTCCGAACCGCACCTTCCGGGCGGTGGACCAGGTCTCCATCCGGCTGAAGCAGGGTCAGACGATCGGCGTCGTTGGCGAGTCCGGCTCGGGCAAGTCGACACTCGGCCGGGCGCTTCTGAAGCTCCTGCAGGCGGATGGTGCCTTCCGCTTCGAGACGGCAGACATTTCGAGCCTCGACCGGGCCGGCATGCGGCCCTTCCGCCGGCAGCTGCAGCTTGTGTTCCAGGACCCCTATGGATCGCTCTCGCCGCGCCAGACGGTTGGCGAGATCATCACGGAAGGCCTCTATGTGCACGAGCCGCAGCTCAGTCGGGCCGAGCGGGACGCCCGGGCGATTGCGGCGTTGAAGGAAGTGGGCCTCGACCCGGCAGCGCGCAACCGTTATCCGCACGAGTTCTCGGGCGGCCAGCGCCAGCGTATCGCGATTGCCCGTTCGATGATCCTGAAGCCGAAGGTGGTCATCCTCGACGAGCCGACCTCGGCGCTCGACCGTTCCGTCCAGCGTCAGGTCATCGAGCTTTTGAGAGATCTGCAGGACAAACACGGCCTGTCTTATGTCTTCATCAGCCATGACCTCTCGGTCATCCGCGCCATGTCAGACCATGTGGTGGTGATGAAGAACGGCAAGATTGTCGAGCAGGGCGAGACGGAGGCGATCTTCGACCATCCGCAGGAGGCCTATACCCGCGACCTCATCGCGGCGGCCTTCAGCCACTAAGATCCAAAACGCCCGGTCTTCTGCCGGGCGTTTCCTTGTCAGGCTGCCGGCTGTTCGGGCGCCACGAGCACCTTGAGCTCGCCGGCATGGATTTTGATCTCGACATCGGGCGGCATGCGCAAGAGCTCGCCGTCGAGCACACAGGCCGCCCCCTTGCGGTATTTCGGGAAATGCAGGTGCACGCGCTCGGCCGTGGAGGCCGTGACAGCCTCGTTTTCCTTGAACTTGCCGCGCAAAATATCGAAGGCGAGCTTGCCGACACCCGTCGGCTCGAGGGGTTCGGCGAGGTAGACTCCGAGCTTGCCGGTGTCGACCCGGTCGGCAAAGAACAGCGAATTGTTGCCCAGCGGATTGTTCGACACTGAAATGGCCGAGATCGGTCGCTCGTCGCTGCGGCCATCGCCATCGATGTCGAAGACGACCTCGAAGCGGGGCGGATCGAGCATCACGCCGAAGGCCGCGCTGGTGCTTGCGCGGATCTTGCCCATGCGCGAGGCGAAGTCCATCTGGTTGCGCATGCGCACCATGCGCGCATGGAGGCCCGCGGAAAACTGGTGGACGAAGGGACGTCCGTTGGCCGTCGCGATGTCCACGTTCGCCACCTTGGCGCCTGCGAGCAGATCGAGCACCTTCCAGATGTCGAGTGGCAGCTTCAGCGAGCGGGCAAAGAGGTTCATCGTGCCGGCGGGAATGACGCCGAGGGGCAGGCCTGCCTTCCAGGCGATGCCTGCGGCCGTAGAGATCGTGCCGTCACCGCCGCCCGCCAGAAGCGCGTCGAGACCGGCCTCACCGCTTGCGGATTCCAGCGCCTCGACAATCTCTGCGCCGGGCACCACATCGCAGACAAGCTCGTGTCCCTTTGCAGCAAAGGCACGGGCCGCGCTTTCGCAAAAGGTCTGCATGTCGGTGGTCTTGAAGGTGCCACCGTCACGATTGAGTACAGCCTTGATTTTCATTTCGCCCTCTTGCGGCCTTGGGAAGGCCAAACCGCACAACGTGCTGATGCTTCAAAAGTTTCGACACGCGCCTGCAGATCGAGAGTGCGCGGGCAAATTTCAAGATGGCGAGCAAAAGCCTTTGCCGCAGTGCACACGGATATGATAAACAACAATTCTCCTTTCCAAGCGGCCTGAGGGCTTTTCTTTCTCATCCCGGCTTCCCCGGAAGCGTATTTGCGCCCCACAGCCTCGTGCGGGCCCATGGTGATTTCATGACCGATTGCCCGAGCCTCACGCCCTCGCTTGATGCCGACGTCCGTGACGTGCCGCCCCTCACGCCCAGCACCATCCGTCTCATCGAAGTGGCACTCGCAGCCGGCGGCTTCGGCATCGGCACCGGCGAATTCGTGATCATGGGTCTCCTGCCGGAAGTGGCGCAGACCTATGGCGTGACCGTGCCCCAGGCAGGTCATGTCATCAGCGCCTACGCACTCGGCGTCGTCATCGGTGCACCGATCATTGCAGCGCTAGCCGCAAAACTTCCGCGCAAGACGCTGCTTCTGCTGCTTATGGGACTGTTCGCGCTTGGCAATTTCGCCAGCGCCCTTGCCACCCAGTTTTCCGCATTCACGGCGCTTCGCTTCGTCACCGGTCTGCCGCATGGCGCCTATTTCGGCGTTGCGGCCCTCGTCGCCGCTTCCATGGCGCCGCCGAACCGGCGCGTGCGCGCCGTCGGCCGCGTGATGCTGGGTCTCACCATCGCGACCCTGATCGGCACACCGATCGCCACCTTCCTCGGCCAGTTGATGAGCTGGCGCGCCGCCTTCCTGATGGTGGCCGCGATCGGGGCGATCACGGTTGCGCTCATCGCACTCTACCTGCCGAAAGATGAAGTGGCGGAAGGTGCGAGCATCCGCCGCGAGCTCTCCGCCTTCACACGGCTGCAGGTCTGGCTTTCCTTCGGCGTCGCCGCCGTCGGCTTCGGCGGCATGTTCGCCATCTTCAGCTATATCGCCAAGACGGTCACGGACACCGCGGGCCTGCCGGCCAGCATGGTCGCGGTCGTGCTGGCGCTTTTCGGCATTGGCATGAATGTCGGCAATATCGTCGGCAGCCGGATGGCCGATTATTCGCTGAAGGGCACGATCGGCGGCATGCTCGCCATCAACATCGCGCTGATGGCCGTGTTTTCGCTGACGGCGCATAACCCGGTCATGCTCTGCATCTGCGTCTTCCTGACCGGCTGTGGCTTTGCCGCCTGCCCGGCCGTGCAGACCCGGCTCATGGATGTCGCCGCCGATGCCCAGACGCTCGCGGCTGCGACCAACCACTCCGCCTTCAACATTGCCAATGCCATCGGCGCCTGGCTTGGCGGCCTGGTGATCGCGGCCGGCTATGGCTATGGCGCTACCGGCTATGTCGGCTCGGTCCTCTCGGCGCTCGGCCTCGTGATCTTCCTCATCTCCATTGCGCTCGAACAGAAGCCGTCACGCGGCTGAGGCTTCGTTTTCGATCGCGTCCGGTGTGACGAGGAGCCGCTGGCCATCTTCGCAGCGGACGTGACGGCTGCCCCATTGCTCGAGGACCATGATGACCGGGCGCAGGCTCTGGCCAAGCGGCGTCAGCGCGCAATCGACGCGCGGCGGCACGACCGGATAAACGGTTCGCACGACCAGCCCCTGCTCTTCCAGTTCGCGCAGCTGTTTCGTCAGCATGCGTTGCGTCACCGCCTGCAGGCGTCTGCGCAGTTCGCTGAAGCGCAGTGTGCCGTCGACGAGCAGATGATAGAGGATCACCCCTTTCCACTTACCGTCGAGAAAGCTCAAGGTGGTCTCCACCGGGCAGCCGGGGAAGTTATTGGTCATCTTGGCGCGGGGTCGCGACATCGACAGTATCCTTTTGTGTACCGAGGTCTGATTTTGTGCCTACAAACACAAAATGTGCATTCTTGCGCTCGGGCAATCTATGTTCTTAATGGGCGGCGTGCAAACGCAAGACAGGAGTTTTTCCATGCGAGCTATCGGTTTCCATACCCCCCAGCCCATCACCTCGGAGACGGCGCTGGTCGATCTCGATCTGCCTATGCCGACGGCGGAAGGCCACGACCTGCTGGTCGAGATCAAGGCGATCTCGGTCAACCCGGTCGACACCAAGGTCCGCCGCAACTTCACGCCGGCCGCCGGCGAGGCACGCATCCTCGGCTACGACGCGGCCGGCGTGGTCAAGGCCGTCGGCCCTGAGGTAACCCTCTTCCAGCCGGGAGACGAGGTCTATTATGCCGGCGCCATCAACCGGCCGGGTACCAATGCCGAATATCATCTCGTCGACGAGCGCATCGTCGGCCGCAAGCCAGCGACCCTCTCGTTCGCAGAGGCCGCCGCTCTGCCGCTGACGGCGATCACCGCTTACGAAGCACTCTTCGACCGGCTGAAGGTGAAGGACCCCGTGCTCGGCGCGAAGAATGCGATCCTGATCACCGGCGGTGCCGGGGGCGTCGGCTCCATTGCCATCCAGCTCGCCAAGCAGCTGACCGATCTCACCGTCATCGCGACCGCCTCGCGCCCGGAGACGGCCGAATGGGCAATATCGCTTGGCGCCGATTACCTGATCGACCACAGCAAGCCGCTCGCCGAAGAGTATGCTGCGCTCGGCATCGGGGCTCCCGGCTTCATCTTCTCGGTGACGCATAGCAGCCAGCATCGCCTCGCCATGGCCGAGATCATCGCGCCGATGGGCCGGATCTGCCTGATCGACGACTTTCCGGAAGGCTTCGACATCCTCGCCTTCAAGCAGAAGGTCGTGTCGCTGCACTGGGAGTTCATGTTCTCGCGACCCCTCTTCCAGACACCCGACCTGATCGAGCAGCACAAGCTCTTGACGCATGTCGCCGAACTCATCGACGCCGGCAAGATCCGCACGACGCTCGACACCGTGCTCGGTCCGATCACGGCGACAAATTTGCGTGAAGCTCATCGGATCATCGAGAGCAACCGGGCGCGTGGCAAGATCGTGCTGGAAGGCTTCCCGGGCTGAGCCGGTGAGTGCTGGCCGTTGACCGTCGGCCGCTGCCTCGCAGCGGCCGAAACGTCATCCGTCAGGGTCTGACCGGAAGCTTCAGCGGCGCGCCGGTCTTGACGCTCCTGATTGCGAAATTCGAGCGGATGTCGGTGACGTTCGGCAGGACCAGCAGCTTCTCCGTCAGCAGCGTCTCATAGGCCGAGAGGTTTTCGACCACGACCTCGGCGAGGAAATCGGACTCACCCGAAATCATGTAGCAGGCGACCACCTCGGGAATGTCGAGAAGGGCTTCGTGCAGCGCATCGGCATTCTCACGCGTGTGACGCGCCACCTTGAAAGCAACGAAGACGGTGAGCTCCAGCCCCAGCATGCGTCGATCGAGATCGGCACGATAGCCACGGATGACGCCGCTCTCCTCCATCAGGCGAATACGCCTGAGGCAGGGCGATTGCGACAGGCCGACCCTGTCGGCGATCTCGACATTGGTGGTACGCGCATCATCCTGGAGGATCTTCAGGATCGCATGATCGAACTTGTCGAGTTTTGGCAGCATGTCTCACCTTGGTGGCTCTATCTGGCAGATTCTGCCAAATTCGTAGTTCCGGGACGCAAAACGCGCAAGGACACATCGGAGCGGTGGCCTTAAGATAGCGCCCGAACAGGTTATCCCGGAGCTCCCATGTCCGCCATCGGCACCACTCCCCTTCCCGGCTCCGGCCGATCGGCTCTCGGCGCACTGTCGGCCCTGTCGGTCGTGCTGATCTGGGCCTCGTGGCTGATCTCCACCCGCCACAGCGTCGGTGCCGGGCTCGGGCCGCTCGACCTCAGCCTTCTGCGCTACGGGATCCCCGCGCTCGTGCTCGCACCCGTCTGGTGGCGGACCGGCCTTTTTCCCAAAGGTGCCATGGGCCCGCTCGCGCTGATGGTTCTTGGCTCCGGCGCGCCTTTCTTCCAGATCGTGGCCTTCGGCATGCGCCACACGCCGGCCTCGGCAGCCGGTGTCCTGCTTCCGGGTCTGATGCCGCTCGCCGTCGCCGTCATCGGCATGCTTTTTCTCGGGGAGCGGCCCGACAGGTGGCGCAAGCTCGGGATGCTGGCCATCCTGGCAGGTGGCGCGGTGCTGCTGTTCGGCAATCTGGGAGACGAGGGCTTGAGCTGGATCAGCTTCACCATCCTGCCGATCGGCGCCACGCTCTGGGCAGTCTACACCCATGCCTTCCGCCGCAGCGGCCTCGATGCCTTCGAAGGTGCCGCACTGATCTGCGTCTGGTCGACGATCCTCAATATCGGCGCCCTGCCGTTAGTCGGCACACAGTTCCCGACGGCACCATGGCGAGAGATCGCGTTGCAATCCGTCACGCAGGGGCTTCTGTCCGGCCTCGTTGCCACATTGCTCTACGGAACGGCGGTTCGGGCTCTCGGCGGAACCCAGGCTGCCGCCTATACGGCGATCACGCCTGTGGCCGCGGCCATCGGTGGCGCTGTCTTGCTCGCAGAGCCTCTGGGTGTCTCGACGCTTACTGCGGCTCTCGTCACGGGGCTCGGCGTGCTTTTGTCGACGGGACTGCTCTCCCGCCGGCAGGTCGTTTCCTGAAATACCTTGGACTACGCCGCGGAGCGCATGATGGCGGCGCTGCCGGTCGGGCTCTCGCTCGGCTTCAGGGCAGCACCTTCCACGGCCACGAGGTTTTCCTGTCCCCAGCGGCCCAGGGCCTGGATCACCGGTTCAAGGCTGCGTCCGAGTGGCGTCAGCGAATAGTCGACCCGCGGCGGGACGACCGGATAGACGGTGCGCGCGACGAGGCCGGCCACTTCCATCTCTCTCAATTGCTTCGACAACATGCGGTGCGTGATCGATGGCAGCCGCTTGACGATCTCGTTGAAGCGGAGAACCTCGTCTTTCAGAAGGTGATGGAGGATGACGCCCTTCCATTTGCCGTCGAGAAGCTGAAGGGTCGCCTCGATCTGGCAACCGCCGAGATCCGACATTGCCGCCTTGGTGTCCTGTGTCATTCAATCTCCCTTCTCGAATCATCGATTCGGCCCGAAGGCCGGAAATCCGTTCCCACTTAGTCCTGACCGGCCCGAGCGGAAAGGCTCAAAGCGGTCGGCATTGGTCGACACAGCGTCAACAGGTCATAGGACGCCGAAGCACGGCGTAAAGTTTCACTGGTTGAAGATTGGGGCGAAGTCGCGAGGCGGAAAGATCGATTTCGCAGTCGTGACCGCGCGTGACCGTCTGCCCACAGGCAGGACCAAACGCAAAAAGCGCCGGTCGACAGACCAGCGCCCTTAATATCCAGGAGAAGGAGACCTCTAGGCCTGGATGACCACGACCTTGCTGCCGACATCGACGCGGGCATAGAGATCGATAACGTCATGGTTCATCATGCGCACGCAACCGGACGACATGGCCTGACCGATCGACCAGGGCTGGTTGGTGCCATGGATACGGAACATGGTGTCATTGCCGCCACGATAAAGATACATGGCGCGGGCGCCGAGCGGGTTGTTCGGGCCGCCCGGGAGACCACCGGCATATTTCAGGTTCTTTTCCGGATCACGGCGGATCATGTTCGGCGTCGGCGTCCAGGTCGGCCATTCCGCCTTGCGGCCGACATAGGCATTACCGGAAAGCGCAAGACCGGCACGACCGACGCCAATGCCGTAGCGCATGGCGCGTCCGCCGCCCATCACGTAATAGAGCCGGCGCTCGGGCGTATCGACCACGATGGTGCCGGCCGGATGCTTCGTTTCATAGGCCACTTCCTGACGGCGCAGCTCCGGCTTGATCTTCTCCAGCGGCACCTTCTTCAGCGGATGCGGCTCGTCCGGCATGTCGCCATACATGGCCTGCTGATTGGGAACGGACTGGCAGCCGGCCAGGAAAAGCGGCAGACCGAACAGGAGACCGCGGCGGGAAATGGTCATGATTCAGAGGTCCTTGGGATACGATTCGTTGCCCAGGAGCCTAGAAATTTATGGTTAATGGCGGGTTAAATCTGAGCGTGCGCGTTAACAGAGATGGCGAAGATGGGGCGCCAAATAGATTTGCAAACACTTCCGACCAGCTTCGATACAAGTAACATTTTTATCTGGCATGTTCGTCATCACCAACGCCATTTGATGCAGCACCTACTTGTTGATCTAGCAATTCGGAAACCAGCATATGAAGAGCGCTAAGATCCAACTCGCCAGTCTGCAATGATGCGTCAGCCGCTCGAAGAGCGTGGACGTACCTATCTCTGTTTTGAGTGAGCAATTCTGGAAGAATCTTATCCCCCGGCAGCAACGCCCCGAGTTTGAGACAGAGTACGAAATAGCATGCCGCCCTAGCAGTTCGCCCATTGCCGTTTATGAACGGATGAATATTGTTCAATCGCCATAAAACAAAACAAGCTAGTACAACAGGATCAGAGCTTTCCCAATTTCTGTTCACCACATTGACAAAATCATCCATCAATGCAGAAACCCGGTAGTAGTCCGGAGGTGAGTAACTTCCAACTGTAACCTCGCAGGGGCGATATTCACCTGCGTTCGTATGCAAACATGTTATTGCTTGGAAATTTAGTGCTTTGATCACGTGCTGAGACAAGAACGGGCGCCCAATCTCCAGGCTTGTCTCCACTATAGATTTGAGAAAATCATATTGGCGATTGCCATTGGCAATCGCCAGTTTCTGATACGCAGCGTTGTTTTCGGTACCTGTAAGCTCGAACAGGATCACTTAGGCGCTTTTCCTACCCTCTATATCAGCAAGTGCCTTCGTAACTTGTGCCCGTGTCACCGTGCTGGAGTCCGAAAGCGAACCCATGATAAATGACACGCGCTGCTTGTAAAGCTCTTCCGCAGTCAACTTACGAGCCGCTGCGGCACGAAGAGCCCTCAACAGCGTTTCGTTTGTTTTGAGGTCTGTCATTTTCTGCTCCTCAAGATCATTGGATCATTCGAATGATTCTCAACAACCCTCTTTTTCTTCTTTTCACAAAACGTATGGCGAAGCCTGCACCAAGTCAATCCTGGGATGCGCTAAGCGATTGATTTATTTATACAAAAATAGCGCGCACCGAGGTTTTTCATGAGGCGTTTCAACAGCTTAGAGCGCTTCGCTTAACGACATCTAAACCAACCATAGCTCCTCCAACTTGTTCCAGCCTGTCGGGCAGGCCGAACTTACATGTTCGGATAGACCGGACCTTCGCCGCCCTGCGGCGGCACCCAGGTGATGTTCTGGTTCGGGTCCTTGATGTCGCAGGTCTTGCAGTGGACGCAGTTCTGGGCGTTGATGACGAAGGTTTCTTCGCCGTCCTTTTCCACCCATTCATAGACGCCTGCCGGACAGTAGCGGGTCGAGGGACCGGCATAGACGCCGAGTTCGGAGCGCTTCTGCAGATCCATGTCCTTGACCTTGAGATGGACCGGTTGGTCTTCCTCGTGGTTGGTGTTTGAGAGAAACACCGAGGACAGGCGATCGAAGGTCAGGACGCCATCGGGCTTCGGATAGGCGATCGGCTTGTGCTGTGCCGCCGGCTCCAGGGATTCTGCATCCGTCTTGCCGTGCTTCAGCGTGCCGAAGAAGGAGAAGCCGAGCAGCTGGTTCATCCACATGTCGATGCCGCCGAGGCCAACACCGAGCGCCGTGCCGAGCTTGGACCATAGCGGCTTGACGTTGCGCACCCGCTTCAGGTCCTTGCCGATATCGGTCTTGCGCCATTCGTTCTCGATCTCGATCGGCTCGTCATTGGCGCGGCCGGCCGCGATCGCATCCGCAATCTTCTCGGCCGCCAGCATGCCGGAGAGCACGGCGTTATGGCTGCCCTTGATGCGGGGAACGTTGACCATGCCGGCGGAACAGCCGATCAGCGCGCCGCCCGGGAAGGAAAGCTTCGGCACCGACTGGTAGCCGCCTTCGGTGATGGCGCGGGCACCGTAGGACAGACGCTTGCCGCCCTCGAAGGTCTGGGCGATCGCCGGATGGGTCTTGAAGCGCTGGAATTCCTCGAAGGGATAGAGATAGGGGTTTTTGTAATTCAGGTGCACGACGAAGCCGACGGCGACCATGTTGTCTTCGAGATGGTAGAGGAAGGAGCCGCCACCGGTCTTCATACCGAGTGGCCAGCCGAAGGAGTGCTGCACGAGACCCGGCTTGTGATGCTCGGGCTTGACCTGCCAGAGCTCCTTCAGGCCAATGCCGTATTTCTGCACGTCGCTTTCGCGGGAGAGATCGAACTTGGCGATCAGCTGCTTGGCGAGCGAGCCACGAACACCTTCCGAGATCAGCACATATTTGCCGAGCAGCGCCATGCCGCGGGTGTAGTTCGGGCCGGGCTCGCCGTTCTTCTCGATGCCCATGTCGCCGGTCGCCACGCCGATGACGGCGCCGTCGTCATTGTAGAGCACTTCGGAAGCGGCAAAGCCCGGATAGATCTCGACGCCGAGCGCTTCGGCATGGGCGCCCAGCCAGCGACAGACATTGCCGAGCGAGACGATGTAGTTGCCGTGATTGTTCATCAGCGGCGGCATCAGGGCGTTCGGCAGCCGGACTGAGCCGGCAGGGCCCAGGACGAGGAACTGGTCGTCGGTGACGGGAGTCTTGAAGGGATGGTCAGCCTCTTCGCGCCAGCCCGGGATCAGCCGGTCGATGCCGATGGGATCGACCACGGCACCCGAGAGGATATGCGCGCCGACTTCAGCACCCTTTTCGAGCACGACGACCGTGAGATCCGGATTGACCTGTTTCAGCCGGATTGCCGCCGACAGACCTGCGGGACCAGCGCCCACGATCACGACGTCGAATTCCATGCTTTCGCGTTCAGGCAGTTCCATCTCGGTGCTCATCAATCATTCCTCGCCAGGCGGTACTTTCCGCCATCCTCCTTGACAAAACCCAGCCGGATTGTCGAGCCGAAGCGCGACGCGCAGAGGCGCAAATTCCGGCAGGGCGGTGTGAAGCGCGAGAATATCTTACGTGAACGTAAGGGTCAATGCGACGATTTTGCTGTCGGGACGGCTACTCTCGTCGGCCGCGCATCCTCACCTGCAACGAAAATCGCCGCGTCCTGTTCCGCCTGCGCCATCTCGCGTCGCTCGCCAAAATCTGCCTTTGAACCCGTCTGCGCTTTGTCGCAGTCTCTGCCAAAACGCTAGCAGGGGAACGCGACATGGCACTCACATATGGTTTCATCGGGCTCGGTCATCTCGGCCGCCATCTCGCCGGCAGTCTGGTCCGGGCCGGTTTCACCGTCGTGGTCAACGACCTCGATCCGGGCAATGCGGAAGACCTAATTGCCGCCGGCGCCACATTCGCCGCCGATCCGCAGGCCGTGACCGAAGCCGCCGATGCCGTCATCACCTGCCTGCCCTCGCCCAAGATCAGCGAGCGGGTTCTGAACGGCGAACGCGGCATTCTGAAAGGCCTCAAACCCGGCGCCACCTGGATCGAAATGAGCACGCTCGACGAGCAGGAAGTCTTGCGGCTCGGCAAGATCGCAGCCGATGCCGGGATCCGGATGCTGGAAGCCCCCGTCACCGGCGGCGTGCATCTGGCCGCCTCCGGCGAGATCACCGTGATCATCGGCGGCGACAGCGATCTGTACGACCTGCATCTTCCGGCCTTCCAGGCCATGGGCAAGCAGATCTTCCGCGCCGGGACGCTCGGCAAGGCGGCTGTGATCAAGGTCATCACCAACATGCTCGCCTTCATCCACCTGATCGCCACCGGCGAGGCGCTGATGCTGGCAAAGAAGGGCGGCATCGATCTCACCGACGCCTTCAACATCATCAAGGCCTCCTCGGGCAACAGTTTCGTGCACGAGACCGAGGGGCAGGTAATCCTGAACGGCAGCTACAACATCAACTTCACCATGGATCTCGCGGTGAAGGATCTCGGCTTTGCGCTCGGCTTCGGTCGCGAATTCGGCGTTCCGCTCGACCTGGCCTCCCATGCGATGCAGACCTTCGTTCGCGCCCGTTCGACCTATGGCGGCGATGCCTGGTCGTCGCAGGTGGTGAAGCTCCTCGAAGACGCTGTCGGCACGGATCTCAGAGCGCCCGGCTTCCCCGCCGAGCTTTGAGGCGGACCGACAGGGCGGGAAAGGCTGTGGGTTGACTTGCAGCGACCGGCGTTTCCGGCGAAGAAGCGGCAAACAGATCAGGCGCCCCCATGTCTTCGCATCCGACCTTCTCGCCCCTAGACCTCGCCCGTGCGCTCGATGGCCTGCATCCGCAGCTCCGCATCCTCGGCCCGGAGGCCCTTGCCGGCCGGCATCCCGGTGAAGACCCTGGCAATCTGAAGGCAGGCGTGATGGCGCAGCCTGCTTCGACGGAGGCGGCCGCGGCGCTGATCTCCTGGTGCCGTTCAAATCATGTCACCATCGTGCCGCAGGGTGGCCTGAGCGGTCTTGTCGGCGGCGGCACGAGCCTTGCAGGCCAGGTCCTGTTGTCCAGCAACCGGCTCAACCGCATCCTGACCGTCCATGCCGACGAAGAGACCGTCGAGGTCGAAGCCGGCGTCACGCTCGAGGCCCTCCAGGCGGCCCTTGCACCGCATGGTCTCACCACCGGCATCGATCTCGGCTCACGTGGCTCGGCGACCATTGGCGGCATGGTCTCGACCAATGCCGGCGGCATCCTCGCCTTCCGCAATGGCGTGATGCGCCACCAGATCCTCGGCCTCGAAGCCGTCTTGCCCTCTGGTGAGATCCTCTCCGACATGACGCGGGTGGTGAAGGTCTCCGCCGGGCCGGACCTGAAACAGCTTCTGATCGGCGGTGAAGGCGCCTTCGGCTTCGTCACGCGTGTGGTGATGAAGCTGGAGCCGATCCGGCCGCACCGCGCCGTTGCCCTCCTCGGTGTGGCGGATGCCGCCCGGGCGCTTCTCGTTGCCGGCCGGCTGCGCCGCCATCCAGCCCTCATGCTCGAAGCCGCCGAAATGATGTGGCCGCGTTACGTGCGCGATCATGCAGCCCTCAAGGGCTTCGACCTCTCCTGGCTCGAAGGCGGGAGCGCGATGCTGCTGGTCGAGGCCTCCGGTGAGAGCGCCGAAGCGGCCGTCACGCATCTCGAGCAAGCGCTCGCCGACATCTGGGAGGAAGCCGATCTGAAGGGCGGGCTCGTTGCGCAGTCGTCGGACCAAGCGCGCCGCTTTTGGGATCTGCGCGAGGATTCCGGCTTCTATTTCGCAGCCTATCCCGACGCGCCCTCCTTCGATGTCTCCATGCCGCCTTCCCTGCTCGATCGCTATGTCGCCGATCTGACCGAGCGCCTATCGGCGATCGGCGCCGGCTACGAGGCCTATGTCTACGGCCATATTGCCGACGGGAACCTGCATATCGCGCTTGCCGCCCCCGGCGCCCTGCCCCCGGATTTGAAGGCAAAGGTCGAAGACGCCGTCTATGCCGGCATCCTGGCATCCGGTGGAAGCTTCTCCGCCGAACACGGCGTCGGCCTCGACAAGCGCTCGGCCTATCTCTCCCATGTCGACCCGGTGAAGCAGGCACTCGCCCGGGAGATCAAGAACCTGCTCGACCCAGAGAGGATCTTGAACCCCGGCAAGGTGCCGTTCTGATCGGAATTAACCGACCTTCAATCGCTATGTGCCAAAACTGGGTGCAATCTTGATCGAGCGGGAAACCTGTCGTCATGCGGCGCATCATCTCTCCTAGAGCGACGAATTTGTGATGAAGGTCGGCCCCTTGAAGAGATTGAGAGATCTCGCTCAATCGGAGGCGATGTGCCTTGCGGTCTGTTGCTTCGCGTCCGGGAGCGCCTTCGCGGCAGCCACATTCCCCGGCACCGGCCCGTTGCCCTCTCTTTTCTCCACGGTCGCAGTCGGTTGCAACCTTATCGCCTTCACCCTTATGGCAAGCCGACCGCGGATGCGCACGGCTGTCGAAGCCGGTGCACTTACAACAGAACGGGTCAGCGAGGACTACTCCCGCGACGACCTGACCGGCTGCCTGACGCGGCGGCGATTTCTGGAGGTGCTCAATGGCAGGCTGGCGGAAATACGCCGTCGGCAGATTAACGGCCTGCCCTATGACGACTTCACCCTGATGCTGCTGGATGTCGACCATTTCAAGCTGTTGAACGACGGCTTTGGTCATCACGCCGGTGACGCCGTGCTGGAAACGCTCGGTCGGCGCGCCCAACAGGAAGCCGACTGGGTCGTCGGGCGACTCGGAGGCGATGAATTCGCAGTCATCGTTCCCGGAAACGACCACCGGGCGATCGCCCATGACGCGCGGCGTTTCCTCGAGCGCCTCGGGGAGGAGTTGCACGCCAACAGCGAGACGCGCGCTTTTCACGGTATCTCGATCGGGGTCGCCTCGGCACCCGCCGACGCGGATCAAGGGTCAGACCTGCTGAAGAAGGCCGACATGGCACTTTATGTCGGCAAGCGCTCCGGGCGCGGACAAGTCACATTTTATCATGGCGACATGCAGCGGAAGCAAGCCGTGGATCGCCAGATCTCCCGCGACCTGCATGCTGCGATCATCCTCAACCAACTCGACCTTCACTATCAGCCGATCGTCGACGTCGACAGACGTGGAGTGGCAGTGGAGGCACTGTTGCGGTGGACCGACCAGACAGGACGGTCGATACCGCCTGATACCTTCATCCAGGTTGCAGAAAGATCGGAGCTCATCGACCGCCTCGGCGAATGGGTCTTCCGCAAGGCCTGCGAGGATCTCGACCTCCTCGACGTTGATCTGATCTCGGTGAACATCTCAGGCGCTCAGCTCCGTCACGACGGTCTGCTTCCCATGCTTGTTCGGGTACTGCGGGAAACCAACCGCAGCGCCTCCAGCTTCATTCTTGAATTGACCGAAACGGTTCTGATCAACGCCGACCAGAAGGTCTTCCGCCTGTTGGGCGATCTGCGGGCACTCGGCTTTAGGATCGCACTCGATGATTTCGGCACCGGTAACAGCTCGTTCACCCTCCTGCGCGATTTGCCGATCGACATCGTCAAGATCGACAAGAGCTTCATCCAGCGTTTGGAGAACGACAGGATTGCTCAGGTCTTCGTCTCCGCTGTGGGTGAGATTGCGAAATCGCTCGATATCGTGATGGTCGCGGAAGGCGTTGAAACGCAGACGCAGCAGGAATGCGCCAGAATTGCCGGCGCGCAGCGTTTCCAAGGCTGGCTGCATGGAAAGGCCGCGCCTCTCAAAAGTGGCCGCCTGCCCGAGCGCATCTTGCGCTCTCGCTGAACTCCACACCGACGACCTTCGATCTTCCAAGCTTCCCCTTGCCGGGATGCATTGATAGGTTGACGCGCTCATATCGCATCACGAAAGGACATCCCATGGATCTCGGCATTTCCGGCAAACGCGCGCTCGTGCTCGCCGCCTCTCGCGGCCTCGGCCTCGGCATCGCCAAGGCGCTTGCCGCAGAAGGTGTTCACGTGCTGATCTGCGGCCGCACCGAGGAAAAGCTGAAGGCCAATGTCGAGGCGATCCAGGCAGCGGGCGGCAAGGCCGATTATGTGGTGGCCGACCTCGCGGATGCGCATTTCGTCGACCAGATGCTGCATGCCGTGCATCACAAGCTCGGCGGCATTGACATTCTCGTCAACAACACCGGCGGCCCGACCCCGGGGACGGCCGAGGAGATGGATGCCGACAAGCTCTACACCTTCTTCCAGTCGATGGTGGTGCGCGTCATCACGCTCACCAATGCGCTTTCGCCGCTGATGAAGACCCAAGGTTTCGGTCGTATCCTCACGGTTGCCTCGTCCGGCGTCTTCGAGCCGATCCCCAATCTCGCGCTTTCCAACACCCTGCGCGGCGCGCTGGTCGGCTGGAACAAGACGCTGTCGGCCGAGCTTGCCTCTTACGGTGTCACCGCCAACATGATCCTGCCGGGCCGCATCCATACAGACCGCATCGACGAAATCGACGGCGCCAATGCCAAGAAGCAGGGCAAGTCGCTCGACGAGGTGCGCGCGGCATCGGTCAAGTCGATCCCCGCGCAGCGGCTCGGACGCGTTGAGGAATTCGCAGCCGCCGCGGCCTTTCTTTGCTCGGAGCCGGCGAGCTACATCACCGGCACGATGCTGAGGGTCGACGGCGGGGCGGCAAAATCGATCTGAGGGGGCTGAGATCCGCCCTCAAATTCGCATTGCCTAAAATGAGAGCAATCGGCTGAACGGCTTGGAAATCTCTTGCGTTTACTCCAAAGCGAGAAACCTGGGAGATGAGAGTTCCCGTGATGACCGATGCCGGACATGAAGACCGGATGCTGCAGGCGCTCGACCCTGCCGCTTTCGCGACCGAAACCGAACAGACCATCGTTGAAGAGCGCGTGCGTGTCCCGCGCTCTCGCCATGCAAGCTATGGCCGGATCATCGATCACTTCCTGACCAAGCTCGAATGCTATGACGACGAGTTCGAAACTTCCGACACGCCGATCCTTGCGGCTCGGCCCTATCTCGACGTCTGAAGCTCGCCTACGCGCTGAGCTCACCCGGACCGGCTTAGGCCGAACCCCGCAGCGTCCAAGAGTACGCAGAGTTCCGCGTCTGTCGCTTGCTCGAGAGACAGCAGTCCGAGATAGCCATCGCCCTCTTGCTTCAGCGCCAACCAAAATGCCGGCTCGGTCTTCAGGCCTTGCTGCCGCAAGTGCTGGATGGCGCGCTTGAAGCCATCGCCGCCGAGGGACAGCAGCCGTCTTTCGACCGTGAAATGACGCCATCCGGATTGCCGGGCCACGGGCATGGGGCTCGCAAAGAGCTCGAAGTCCCAGTCGAAGGCATGAAATGTCGCGATGACCGGCCGGTCTTTTGCCGTCCACTGCCAGAGGCGGAAGCCTGGCATCTGTGCATAGGCGCGCCAGACGTCCGCTACAAACATCGCCTGGTCCGGCGCATGGCAGAGAACATCGATGTCGCTCGTTTCGGTGTGGACGCCGAGCGGCGGGGTACCGGCGATGTGCGGATCATAGGCCGCAAGCGTTTCCATGATGCCGAGCTGGCCTACGGCCGTCTGATAGTCGGTGCGTGACATCTTTCCGGCTCCGGTGATGGGCTTTGCGCCCTTCCCCTACCGCCTGATGGTGCCCGCATCAAGCCGGGCAGAGGGTGCGGCCGCGCGGGATGACAGAACGCAGCGGAGCGCCATCCTCCGCATATGTCACAAAATGGTCGCTTGCCCTTGCCCGGTCCCTGTGGCATCAGGCGCCCTCTTTCGTTCTCGGCTACGCCGACGACAGCCGGCATGCCGGTTCCCACAGACAATCATTCAGATCAAAGGAGCGATGGCCATGGCTCAGGCGCTGGGGCTCGATTTCGGCACGACCAATACCGTGATCGCCGTCGCGGAAAGCGGAGACGACACCCGGTCCGTCTCCTTCACCTCTCCGGCCGGCACCACCGACAGCATGCGCACGGCGCTCTCCTTCCTCAAGGATCCGCAGCTTGGCGCCGGTGCCCTGAAGGTCGAGGCGGGCCAGGCCGCCATTCGTGCCTTCATCGACAATCCCGGCGATTGCCGCTTCCTGCAGTCGATCAAGACATTTGCGGCCTCGGCCCTGTTCCAAGGGACGCTGGTGCATGCGCGGCGCTTCCAGTTCGAGGACCTGATGGAAGTCTTCCTGAAGCGCCTGCAGGCCTATGCCGGCGAGGGCTGGCCTGACGAGACGAAGCGGCTCGTGGCCGGTCGGCCGGTGCATTTTGCCGGCGCAAGCCCCGATCCTCAACTCGCCGTCACGCGCTACAACGAGGCACTCACCCGTCTCGGCTTTCCGGAAATCCACTATGTCTATGAGCCGGTCGCAGCGGCCTTCTATTTTGCCCGCACGCTCAAGCGCGATGCGACTGTTCTGGTTGCCGACTTCGGCGGCGGCACGACCGACTTCTCGCTGATCCGCTTTTCCACCGAAGGCGGCAAGCTCAGCGCCACCCCGATCGGCCATTCCGGTGTCGGCATCGCCGGCGACCAGTTCGATGCCCGCATCATCGATCAACTGGTGGCACCCGAGATCGGCAAAGGCAGCCAGTTCAAGAGCTTCGGCAAGCTCCTCGACGTGCCGAGCAACTACTATCTCGCCTTCTCGCGCTGGAACCAGTTGTCGGTGTTCAAGACGATGAAGGAATTCACCGATCTCAAGTCCCTGGTGCGTCAGGCGGAAGAGCCGGAAAAGCTCGAGCTCTTCATCGACCTCATCGACCATGACGAAGGCTATCCGCTGTATCAGGCCGTCTCTGCGACCAAGATGGCGCTCTCTTCTGCCGAGGAGGCCGAGTTCCGCTTTTCCCCGCTCGGCAAGGCCGGCGAAAAGCGGGTGACACGGCGCGATTTCGAGAGCTGGATCGCGGATGATCTCACGCGCATGGAACAGGCGCTGGATGAGGTATTGACGACGAGCAACACCCAAGCTGACAGCATCGACAAGGTCTTCCTCACCGGCGGCACCTCCTTCGTGCCGGCTGTGCGCGACATCTTCCACCGCCGCTTCGACGCAAGCCGCATCGAAACCGGCGGCGAACTGGTCTCGATCGCCCACGGCCTGTCCCTGATCGGCGAGCGCGACGACATCGAGCAGTGGGTGGCGTGAACTCGGCTCATTGAGGGCGCCGTAGATGATCACCGCGCCGTCGGCCCTGCCACGACCCCTCACCCACCCCTCTCGCCGCAAGCGGGGAGAGGCAGCGCCAGTGGTGGCCGTCATGGCCTTCTCCCCGCTCGCGGGGAGAAGGTGCCCGAAGGGCGGATGAGGGGCATCCAGCGTCGCGTGAAAACGAGGGGATAAACGGCAGTGCACCTCCCCGCTTTCCATTTGCCTTGACCGGGCCAAACACACTAGAACAGCCTCATGATCCAGGCCCGCGACATGACGCCAGCAGAGCTCGCCGCGCTTCTTGCATTCCATGCGGAAGCGGGCGTCGATTGGCTCGTGGAGGACGATCCGGTCGATCGCATTGCAGCCTTTGCGGCGGAAAAGGCTGCCCGTCAGCTAGCACGGCCGGCGGCCGACGCCCCCCCGGGCAATCCCCCGGCCCGCACGCTT
>DAMDHD010000023.1:0-59275 GCA_032102365.1 Allorhizobium sp. CTOTU50464
GTCCCCGAGCCGGTTGCGGCACCTGTTGCGGCACCCGCGCAGCCGGTGGCAATCGCCCCTGCCGTCAACACCTCCGCCCTTTCAGGCTTCGCAGCCTGGGCCCAAATGACCCATCCTGCGCCAGGCATTCCGCAGGCCCCGGCTGCCGCCGCGCCTGTGGTGACGCAAACGGAAGCCCCGGCTGAAGTACAGGCGGCGCGGCTGCCGATCGCCTCGCTTCTCTCCGACCACATCTTCTTCGATGCGATGATCGAGCCGCTCGATGCGCCGTCCGAGATCGAAATGGTGCGGCCCGTTGCGGCGCAGCCGACCCGTGCCGAACATCATCCGCTGGCGGCCCCGGCGATGCAGCGTGCCGCGGCTCAGCCTGTGCGCACCATTCCGGCACCGGCCCCGCAGGCACCTGCGGCCGTGCGTGCGGAAGTGGTTCGCTATCGTCCCGAAGGCATTGCAAATGCCGTGCAGCCCGTGGCGCATCTGCCGCGCAAGCCTGTCTTCGAGGCAACGCCGGGTTCCGTGGTGGCGCTTTATCGCCAGGTCGCGAGCCGGGACGTGACAGCACCGGCAGTTGGGCTGTCGCAGATGCCGATGGCGGCCGAGACGGTGGCGCCGCTCGAGGTTGCCGTTGCCGCACCGGTTCCGGCGATTCAGTCGCCCGCCCTTCCCTCTCCGGCCATCCAGGCGCGCCAGCCGCTCTTCAAGGCGCAGGAAGCGCTGGGCGAAGGCGAATACGAGCTGCCTTATCTCGACTTCCTGCAAGAGCCGCCGGCTCAGACAGGCACGACGATGCCGGCCGAGGCGCTCGAGCAGAGCGCCGGGCTTCTCGAAAGCGTGCTGGAAGATTTCGGCATCAAGGGCGAAGTGATCGACGTGCGCCCGGGGCCTGTCGTGACGCTCTACGAATTTGAGCCGGCACCGGGGGTCAAGTCCTCACGCGTCATCGGTCTCTCCGACGATATTGCCCGGTCGATGTCGGCGCTGTCGGCGCGTGTCGCCGTCGTGCCCGGCCGCAACGTGATCGGCATCGAATTACCAAACCCAGTGCGCGAGACGGTCTATCTGCGCGAGTTGATCGAGACGCCGGATTATGCCGAGACGCGCTACAAGCTGCCGGTCTGCCTGGGCAAGACCATCGGTGGCGAGCCTGTGATCGCGGAACTCGCGAAGATGCCGCATCTGCTCGTGGCCGGTACCACCGGTTCGGGCAAGTCGGTGGCGATCAACACGATGATCCTCTCGCTGCTCTACCGGTTCCGTCCGGACGAATGCCGGTTGATCATGGTCGATCCGAAGATGCTCGAGCTTTCGGTCTATGACGGCATCCCGCATCTGCTCACCCCCGTCGTCACCGACCCGAAGAAGGCCGTCATGGCGCTGAAATGGGCGGTTCGCGAAATGGAGGACCGCTATCGCAAGATGAGCCGCCTCGGCGTTCGCAATATCGATGGCTACAATGCCCGTGCGGCCCAGGCGCGCGAGAAGGGCGAAACGATTACCGTCAGCGTCCAGACCGGCTTTGATCGGCAGAGCGGCGAGATCGTCTATGAGGAGCAGGAGCTCGACCTCTCGCCGATGCCCTATATCGTCGTCGTGGTCGACGAGATGGCCGACCTGATGATGGTGGCCGGCAAGGAGATCGAAGGGGCGATCCAGCGGCTGGCGCAGATGGCGCGTGCGGCCGGCATCCACCTGATCATGGCCACACAGCGTCCTTCGGTCGATGTCATCACCGGCACGATCAAGGCGAACTTCCCGACGCGCGTTTCCTTCCAGGTGACTTCGAAGATCGACAGCCGCACCATTCTGGGTGAGCCGGGTGCCGAGCATCTGCTCGGTCAGGGCGACATGCTGCACATGGTTGGCGGCGGGCGCATTGCCCGCGTGCATGGTCCCTTTGTTTCCGACGAGGAAGTCGAAAAGGTGGTCGCGCATCTGAAGCTGCAGGGCCGTCCGGAATATCTGGGCACCGTGACCGAGGATGCCGACGAGGTCGAAGAAGAGCCGGAAGAAGATACCGCCGTCTTCGACAAGGGCGCCATGGCGGAAGAGGACGGCAACGACCTCTACGACAAGGCCGTCAAGGTGGTGCTGCGCGACAAGAAGTGCTCGACCTCCTACATCCAGCGGCGCCTGTCGATCGGCTACAACAAAGCCGCCTCGCTGGTGGAGCGCATGGAGCAGGAAGGCATCGTGGGTGCCGCCAACCATGTCGGCAAGCGGGCGATCATCGTCGGCGGGCGCGAGGTGAGCGGCGAAGGCGACTTCGAAGGCTGAGGCTTAGAACTTAACGCAATTCCGGATGGAAAACCGCAGACACTTTTCCTGGAATTGCTCGCCGATCGTCAGGGCCGGAACTCGGCCTTGACCTCCTTCATCGCCATGCGATCGACGATCTGAGGCGCGAGCAGCCTGAGCCAGCGACCAAGCTTCATACGGGGCGTCATGAGAACCTCACGGCGACCCTTTTCCATGCCTTCGCGGATGAGCCGGGCGCAGGTCTCGACCGGCATGGCGCGGTCATCGCGGATCATCGAGACGCCGGCCGGTGAACCGCCGGGGCCGAAGCCGCGCTTGCGCAGAGCGGTGTCGATCGTGCCGGGATAGGCGATCATCACGCGCAGGCCCTTGTGGGCGAGTTCGGCCCGCAGCGCCTCCAGAAAACCGTTCATGGCTAATTTCGTGGCGCAATAGGCGGTGCGGCCGGGCACGCCGACGAGGCCGGCGACGGAGCTGACACCAACGACCATGCCCCTGGATGCCAGCAGATGCGGCAGGGCGGCCCGGGTGAGCCAGACGGCGGACCAGTAGTTCATCACCATCAGCTTTTCCGACCAGTCGAGATCGGCGTCGGTGAAATCGGAAAAGTTGGCGTGCGCCGACATACCCGCATTGTTGACGAGCACATCGATGCGGCCGAGGCGGGTCATGGTCTCGGCGATCAGGCGGCGGCAGGCTTCACGGTCCGTCACGTCGGTGGGGATGACCTCGACGCGGCTGCCGTGAGGGCGCAGTTCTGCGGCGAGTTCTTCCAGACGCGCCGCGTTGCGGGCGGCGAGCACGAGGGCGGCAGCCTCCTTCTCCCGCGCTGCAATCTGCCGGGCCAGCTCGCGACCAATCCCCTCGGATGCGCCTGTAATGATGATGGATTTCATGTCGCCTCTCCTCCCGCCGATCGGGTCTGCAGGGTGCAGTCCGCACCAAGGACGGTCAAGCCAGGGAACCGTCGGCAAGGGCGGCAGTTCGAACAGGGCAAACCGACACGGGAGAAATTCACATGGTAGAAGACCGACGTTCGCTGTTCGTCACCGGCCTCAAGAACGCACATGCGATGGAGAACCAGGCCGTCTCCATCATCAAGCCGCAGTTGAAGCGGATCGAAAACTATCCGCAGGTGGCACGTCGCCTGGAGCAGCATCTCCAGGAAACGGAAAACCAGATGAAGCGGATCGAGGACATTCTCGGAAGCCTCGACGAAGACCATTCCGCAATGAAGGACTGGATGCTCTCTGCCGGCGGTAGCATGGCCGCCATCGGCCATTCGATGGCCGACGACGAGATCCTGAAAAACTCGATCGCGAACTTCGCCTTCGAAAACTACGAGATCGCGGCCTATAATTCGCTCCTGATCATGGCCGAGATGGGCGGCTTCCAGAGCGCGATGGCCGCGCTGCGCGAGAACCTCTCGGAAGAGGAAAACATGGCGCGTTGGCTGAGCGAGAACCTGCGTGAAGTGACGGCCGAATTCGTCACCCGGCGCGAGGCCGGCGAGAGCGCCAAGGTCTGACATACCAGGCGAGGGCAAGCCATGGCCGAAGAGCCAAACCGCAGGGGCCTCAACCCCGCACAGGTGCGCGGCGATATCCAGGCGGGGCTGACGGGCAACAAGCGCCCAGGCTTCGACCCGGCCATGGCGCCGCTCGAGACAGATGCGGAAGCGGGCGGTGCCCCGCTTTCGCAGGCCGAGATCCAGACGGCGCGGCGAGAGCAGCGCGAGGGGCGACCGCGCGATATCTCCGGCGACAGCGGCACAGCGATGCGCCCGCGCTTTTCGGGAAACCGTGCACAGCAGGGGCCGTTCTGGCTCTATTTCTTCGGGATTGCCCTCATGGCCGTCATCGGGATCGGAGCGCTCGTCTCGATCTACGCCCTGCCGTGATCCGTTGGCTCAGCCCGTGGTCGCCTCGGGCCCGATCCAATGAAAAAACTCATGCTTCGACAAGCCTCGGAGGGCTTGTGCCCTGCCATGGCTCCGGTTCAGATTGCGCCCGGTGTCACGCTTTGTGGCGCATGGCAGGAGGAAGAGCATGAGTCGTCTGGATGGCAAGATCGCGGTCGTGACCGGAGGAACGCAGGGGCTGGGTGCGGAGGTCGCGCGGCTCTTTGCCGAACGCGGGGCCGAGGGGCTGGTGATCTGCGGACGCAGCACGGACAAGGGTGAGGCGCGTGCCAGATCCATCCGCGAGGCCTATGGCACGAAGGTGCATTTCGTCCCGGCAGATCTGGCTGATGTCGACGACTGCCGCAAGGTCATTGCGGAAGCGCGGGCGGCTTTCGGGCGGGTGGATGCGCTGGTGAATGTTGCAGCGATCACCGATCGCGGCACGATCCTCGATACGGATCCTGCCCTGTTTGACCGGATGTTTGCGATCAATACCCGGGCGCCCTTCTTCCTGATGCAGGAGGCGATCAAGCTGATGCTGGAGACGAAGACGGAAGGCACGATCGTCAATATTTCCTCGATGTCGGCGATGGCGGGCCAGCCTTTCATTGCGGCCTATTGTGCCTCCAAGGGTGCGCTCGACACGCTGACTCGCAATACCGCCTTTGCCCTGCTCAAAAACCGGATCCGGGTGAACGGGCTCAATATCGGCTGGATGGCGAGCGACGGCGAAGACCGGATCCAGCGCGAATTCCACGGCGCCTCGGAGGACTGGCTGAAGGAGGCTGCGGCGAAGCAGCCCTTCGGACGGCTGGTCGACCCAGCCGAGGTGGCGCGGGCCTGCGCCTACCTCTCCTCGGAGGAATCAGGGCTGATGACCGGGGCGACGATCAATTTCGACCAGTCGATCTGGGGCGCCTACGAGGACAGCCCGCATCCGTCGAACTCGTTCTGATCAGTCCTGCACCGGACGGATGGTATCGATGGCGATATTGCCTTCGATGACGCCGCGGCTGAGATCGGTGCGGTCCCGAGCGATCTCGATGACCGTGTAGAGCTTTTCCGAGCGGAAGGCGCTGGCCATGCTGGTGGTCACGTCTTCTGCCGGCTTGGCATCGATTTCCATGTAATCCAGTTCGCTCGCCGCGGCGACAATGCGGGCATCGCCGGTGGAGCGGGCAGCCACGATCACCTCGCCCTGATAGGGCGAATTTTCCCAGCGCGGGTCGTCGGCTTCGGCTGTCGGCACGAGACGGTAGAGGTTGAGCTTTTCCGGATACCGGCTCTCGCCCTCCGTGCCGGCCGCGACTGCAGCGTCATGACGGCGCGCGGCCTCCTCCAAGGGTCGGGTGGTGAGGTTTTCATCCGGCTTGTCCTCCCAGGCGGGGGCATCCTGTCTGTCTCTGTCCATATGCGTGTCTCCCTGTGACGGCGTTCATCCACCGTCCCGGTCACGGTTGCAGTTCCGGTTCGGCTTCGCCGACGACGGAACAATGGCGGAGAAGATGTGTTCCCGTTGAAAGGGGACAGGCTCATGACACAGACATCGGCAAGCAGGGAAAACACGCGTCCGGACGAGGAGGCGCGCGGACGCGAGGCGACGTCGCCCACCAAGATCCCCCGCCGCGGGCTGCGCGATGTGGTGATCCGGATCTATGGGCGGCTGACCCGGGAACGGGTGACGCTGATTGCTGCGGGCGTGGCCTTTTATCTGCTGCTTGCGCTCTTTCCCGGTCTCGGCGCGCTCGTTTCGCTCTACGGCCTGATATCCGATCCCTCGACCATCGCCGGGCAAATGCAATTCCTTTCAGGGGTCCTGCCGTCCGGCGCGCTCGACCTCATTCTCGACCAGTTCCAAGCCTTTGCGCAGCAGGCGAACAGCACGCTCAGCATCGGCTTCCTGATCGGTCTCGGGATTGCGCTGTGGAGTGCGCATAACGGCGTCACTGCGTTGTTCGAGGCGATGAACCTTGCCTATGCGGAAAAGGAAAAGCGGAGTTTCCTGCACATCACCCTCCTCAGCACCGCCTTCACGCTGGCAGGCATGGTGATGGCAGTCATCCTTGCGACGGCCCTTGCGATCCTGCCCGCCGTGATGGCGGTGGTCTTCGTGCCTGATCGCGTAGAGCTTCTGATGAAGGTCCTGCGCTGGCCGATCCTGCTGGCGCTGATCTGGGGCGGGACGGTGCTCGTCTATCGCTATGGTCCAAGCCGTGCCGACGCGAAGCTGCGCTGGCTGGGGCCGGGCACCCTGTTCAGCACGGTGGCCTGGCTGATCGCCTCGCTCGGCTATTCCTACTACCTGGAGAATTTCGCCGATCTCAATGCCACCTATGGCACGCTTGGAACCTTTATCGGCTTCATGCTCTGGACCTGGATTTCAACGGTGATCCTGATCGTGGGCGCCCTCATCAATGCCGAACTCGAGCATCAGACGGCGCGCGATTCGACCACCGGGCCCGGCAAGCCGATGGGCGAGCGGGGGGCCCGGATGGCCGATACGCTGGGCAAGGCCCATTCCTGATCTCACCCCGAAGCGTTTGAGGCCGCGACTTCGCGGCTTCCCGGAAACAGAAGCTCGATGAAGCGCGCGGCCGTCGGCTGCGGCTCGTGATTGGCAAGGCCCGGGCGTTCATTGGCTTCGATGAAGACGTAATCCGGCCTGGACGGATCCCGGATCATGAAATCGATGCCGACCACCGGGATCTTGATGGCCTTGGCAATGCGGCAGGCGGCGTCGACGAGATCGGGATGGACCTGGGCCGTGACGTCATGGATCGTGCCGCCGGTGTGCAGATTGGCGGCTTTGCGGACGGTGATCTCGCGACCTTCGTCGAGCACACTGTCGAGATCGAGATCCTGTTCGGCGAGGCATCGCTTTGTCTCGGCATCAACCGGGATGCGGCTTTCGCCACCGGTGGCGGCGGCGCGGCGGCGCGATTGCTGCTCGATCAGCTTGCGGATGGGTGTCTTGCCATCCCCGACGACGCGCGGCGGACGGCGCATGGCGGCGGCGACCAGCTTGTAGTCGATGACGACGAGGCGCAGATCCTCACCCTCGAAGCAGGCTTCGAGAAGAACGCGGTCGCAGACTTGGCGGGCTTGGCGGATCGCCGCCTGCAGCGCTTCCATCGAGGAGATGCCGACCGAGATGCCCCTGCCCTGCTCGCCACGCGCCGGCTTGACCACCAGCTTGCCGTGCTTTTCGAGAAAGGCTCGCTTGTCATTGTCCGGCGCATCCGCGGAAAGCTGTTCGGGTACGGTGAGGCCGGCGGTTTCGGCGAAGCGACGCGTGACCGCCTTGTCATCGCAGATCGACATGGCGACGGAGGAGGTGAGATCGGACAGGCTTTCGCGGCAATGGATGGTGCGGCCACCATGGATCAGGCGGAAGAAGCCGCCGGCCGCATCGGTGACCTCGACATGGATGCCGCGGCGGAGCGCCTCGTCGACGATCAGGCGGGCATAGGGGTTGAGCTCTTCATAGCCGTCGACCGGCTGGGCGAAGAACTTCTCGTTGATGGCGTTCTTGCGCTTGACCGCAAACAGCGGCACGCGGCGAAAGCCGAGCTTCTCGTAAAGGCGGATGGCCTTATCGTTGTCATGCAGGACGGAGAGGTCGAGATAGGCGAGGCCCCGGGCCTGGAAATGCTCTGCCAGGATGCGGACCAGTCCCTCGCCGATGCCGGGCTGACGGGCCTGAGGGTGGACCGCGAGGCACCAGAGCGAGGCGCCGCGCTCGGGATCATCGAAGAGACGCTGGTGGTCGATGCCGGTGACCGTGCCGACGATCTCACCGGTCGCGTCGTCCTGGGCGACGAAATAGGTGACCGGGCGATTGTCGCGCTCGCCGGCGAAGAAGTCCTCGCGCACCTGCACCATGCCACAGGCGGCATAGACGGCATTGATGCCGGCCGCATCCCCTTCCGAGCCCAAGCGGCGGATGGTGATGCCACGCGGGCGGCGGCCGCCCGCACGATAGGTCGAGAGATCGAGCCGGAAGGTGTGGGACGGATCGAGGAAGATCTCCTGCGGGGCACGGGAAAGAAGCACATGCGGATCGCCGACATAAAAGGCGATGTCGCGGCTGTCGGGGGCCTCCTCCTTCAGCGCATCGAGCAGCACCTCATCATCAGAAAAGGTGCTGGCGAAGAGAAGACGGCCCCAGCCGCAATCGAGCACCACATTGCCCTTGGTCTCGGCGCCACCGCCTCTGGCCGCCCGTGCGGTCTGGCCAGAGGTGCCGGGTGCGCGCAGCCGGCTCAGCCGATGAGAAACGGCCTTGGTGCTGCGCGGCTTGCGCGCGGCGGCAGACCCCTTTTCGAGTTTCTTCATGGTCATACCTCGTGGGCCTGAAGCCACATTTCGAGCAGGCCAGCCTGCCAGAGCTCGGAGCCCTGGAGCGGCGTGATATGTTCAGAAGGCGCTGCAATCAGCGCATCGAGATAGGACTGGCGGAAGAGGCCGCGCTCGCGGGCCGCACTCGACGAAAGCGTGTCGCGCAGCATGTCGAGATAGGGGCCGGCAATGTATTTGAGCTGCGGGACCGGGAAGTAACCCTTCTTGCGGTCGATGACCTCGGACGGAATGACCTTGCGGGCCACGTCCTTCAGGATGCCCTTGCCGCCGTCACGCAGCTTTTCTTCCGGGGGAATGCGGGCGGCGAGTTCGACCAGTTCATGGTCAAGGAAGGGAACGCGGGCCTCCAGACCCCAGGCCATGGTCATGTTGTCGACACGCTTGACCGGGTCGTCGACCAGCATGACGGAGCTGTCCAGGCGAAGGGCCTGATCGACGGGCGTTTCTGCGCCCGAGCGGAGGAGATGGTCGCGCAGGAGCTCGCCGCTCACATCGCTCTCCGCCATCCAGCGAGATTCAAGCTGGGTTTTCAGAACCTCATGGGAGCGGTCACGGAAGGCCCGGCCGTAATCGGCCACAACATCGTTAGAGCCGACCAGCGGCGGATACCAGTGATAACCGCCGAAGACCTCGTCGGCACCCTGCCCCGACTGGACAACCTTGATGTGTTTGGAGACTTCCTTGGACAGAAGGTAGAAGCCGACATTGTCGTAGGAGACCATGGGCTCCGACATGGCGGCGATGGTGCCGGGAAGCGCGCCCATGAGATCGGCCGAGGGGACGAAGATCTTGTGGTGATCGGTGCCGAAGCGCTCGGCGATCAGGTCCGAATAGACGAACTCGTCGCCCTTCTCGCCATTGGCTTCCTCGAAGCCGACCGAGAAGCTCATCAGACCCGTCTGTCCGGCTTCGGCCAGCAGGCCGACGATCAGGCTCGAATCGACGCCACCGGAGAGGAGCACGCCGACGGGCACGTCGGCGATCATCCGGCGCTTGACCGCAAGACGCAGGGATTCGAGCAGGCGCTCCTGCCACTCCTCGCGAGACACGGCGGCATCTTCCGGACGACGCAGATAAGAAGGGTCGAAATAGCGGCGATCGGAGAACCGGCCGTCGGATTCGTAAACGCGAAGTGTTGCCGGCGGCAGCTTGCGCACACCCTTCAGGATCGTGCGCGGGGGCGGCACGACGGCGTGGAAGGTCATGTAGTTGTGCAGGGCGTCCAGATCGATCGAGGTGTCGACGCCGCCGGCCTTGACGATGGCCGGGAGGGAGGAGGCAAAGCGGACGGCGCCGGAGACCTCAGCGAGATAGAGCGGCTTGATGCCGAAACGATCGCGGGCCATGACGACGCGACCGGTGTCGCGCTCGTGGATGACGAAGGCGAACATGCCGTGGAAGCGGGCCACGCAATCGGGACCCCAGGCATGCCAGGCCTTCAGGATGACTTCCGTGTCGCCATCGGAAAAGAAACGATAGCCCTTGGCTTCGAGTTCGCCCCGCAGTTCGCGGAAATTGTAGATGCAGCCGTTGAAGACCATGGACAGGCCAAGGTCCGGATCGACCATGGGCTGCTGCGACTTGTCGGAGAGATCGAGAATGCGCAATCGTCGATGACCGAGCCCGACATTGCCCCTGACCATCACGCCGGCTGAATCCGGCCCTCGAGGGGCCAGAACATCCGCCATGACCGAAACTGCCGCCACCGATGGCGACGCGCCATCAAACCTAACTTCTCCACAAATGCCACACATGAACCGGGCTGAAACCTCCGTTGAAAGACCAAACGAAAAGGTGCCGGCAAACCGCTCCTCGGTTTACCGGACACATATTTTGCAAATGGCCGAGAGGTTCCATTGTTCCATATTTTTTTCCGAAGGCGGAAAGGGCGCGTCTTTCCTCCGGTCCGGCGCGCCCCGTTTCACGATCAGCTCAGCGCCTTCTTCAGCGGCGTGATGTGGCGGAAGACGAGGAGGTCGAGGAGAAGGACAACCAGGAGGACGGCGCCGGAGAGCGGGAAGAGCAGAGCGGTTCCCAGCATGACCAGGGCCCCGGTCTTCCAGAGCGGTCCGGGCTCGCCGACCGTCGGTGCGACGAGGCGGGCGGCACCCTTGGGGCGGCGCTTCCACCACATCACGAAGCCGCTGACCGAGAGGAAGATGATCGACAGACAGAAAAGGTTGACCAGCACCAGGTTCCAGAGGCCCATGTCGCCCTCGTGGAAGGCGATGCCGGCGGCCATGGCCTTGCCGGCTGTGCCATAATCACTGAAGCCGACATCGGCGAGGATCCGGCCGGTATAACGGTCGACATGCACGGTGCGATCCATTAGCGGATTGGCACTGTCATTGCTCATCGTGTCGCGCGAGATGGTCCAGACGGCAGTTTCGTCGCCCGGAAACGCGAGCTGGAAGCGCTGGTCGAAGCCGAGCGCGCGGGCGAGCGTGACGATGGCGTCGAGCGTGACGGGCTGGCCTTCGGGCGTGCCGGTGACACCGGCTTCAGACCCGGAGGCGGGCATCGGGGTCTGTTCCAGCGTCCACGGCACTTCCTTGACGCCGCCATGGTTCATGCTGGCATGGGTCTTGTCGGAGAGGGGGACATTGTCCCACTTCTCGGCCGGGAAGGTGCTCCAGGCCTGGGTCATCTTCTCGCCCCAGATACCGGCCCAGGTGAGGCCAGAGATCAGGAAGACGACGAGGAAGAGCGAGGCATAGAAGCCGATCGTCAGATGCAGCGACTTCCAGAGCTGACGCCCCTTTGCCGAGAGGCGCGGGAGAAGCACGGAGCCGAAGCCCTGGCCATCGCGTGGCCACCAGAGATAGAGGCCGGTGATCACCAGAACGATGCCGAAGCCGGCGGCGATCTCGATCAGGCGGTCGCCGAGCGTGCCGATCAAGAGGGTGCCGTGGATATCGCTGGCGAGGTCGTAGAGACCCGCCTGACGTTCCCAATGGCCGAGCGCTTCGGCCTTGTAGGGATCGACGGCGACCATGTAGAACGCCTCGCCCTGATTGACGCGGAAGAGCGACGCCTGCTCGGGGGTGCGCGGCGCGATATACTGCACGATCTGGCCGGGGATCTCCTTGACGGCGGCTTCCGACTGCAGGGAGACGGCAGCGACGGTGGCCTGCGGTTCGACCACATAGGTCTTTTCCCCGTCCCGGCCGAAGAGGGTCGCGGTCCACAGCATCATCAGGCCGGTGACGGCGAGCATGATCATGAAGGGCGCGACATAGAGGCCGGCATAGAAATGCCAGCGCCAGGCGGTGATGTAGAAGCGGCGCGACAGGTCCTTGCCTGTGGCTTGGACGGGGTGGAGGTCGGAAACGGTTGTCATCCAGGATCTCTGTTTTTGGGGGCAAGGTTCAGTTGGAGAGTGCGCGGTCACCGGCGGCCACGCCGGCGAGTTCACGCTGATCGAGCACGGTGACGAGATCGCCATGTCTGATGTCGATGAGACCCGCCTTCTTCAGGCGGGTGAGGCAGCGGCTGACCGTCTCGATGGTCAGACCGAGCCAATCGGCGAGATCGCCGCGGGTTGGATACAGATGGAAGGTCACGGCTCCGCGCTTGCGGTCACGCGCCGGACGACCGAATTGGAGGGCAAGATCGATCAGCGCGGAGGCGACGCGCTCGGGCGCGGTCTTGCGGCCGAGCAGCATGACAAGGCCTTGCGAGCGGGCGAGCATTTCGCTGAGCGCCTGATCGCGCTCGCCCGGAGCCAGGCTGTCGGGGACGAGTTCCAGCCGGGTGAAGCCCAGCGTTTCGGCGGAATAGCGGTTTTGATCACCGAAACCCAAGCCGATCAGACGGCCGGGTCCGACCAGATCGATGATCTGTCGTCGGCGATCCGAGAGGGTCTGGGCGGTCGCGATACAGCCATCGACGACACGGTATTGCGGGGAGCGGGCAAGCCCTTCGAGAAAGACCACGGTGCGCGGCGGCAGAAGCGGTCCGGACAGAGCGGCGGTGCGCAAGTCCGGCGCCGTTGGAGAGACACGCGGAAACGCGGGTGGTGCCGCGGGATTGGCGAGCATTTGCAGCATGACAGACATCCGATTGCGACCGGAGCTGCGAAAACTGCAGGCCCACCGGTCTGACGATACGACCGACCGACGCGAGGCGCCGGCGACGAGGTTCGATCAGACGGTGACGGGTGGTGCGCGAGGATGGCTCGCGGGCGGGAAAAGCTGGCGGTAATGCGCTTCCGCCGGCTGCGGCACGACAATGGCCGCCATGAACGGCATGCGAGCGCCTACGACATCGGATGGTGTCGGCAGAAGGGCGGTTGCGGCAATCCGGCAGGCTTCGCATGTCGAGGTGCCGGCATGCGGTTTGCTCTTGCCGTCTTCGGATGGCAGGCAGAGTTCCGGCAGCGTGCCATCGGGAAGGGTGAGCGCTGCGATCTCTTCAGGAGAAAGCTGCGGAACGGAGGACACGAGCGGGCGATGCGCGAGGCCGAGCAAAACAAGCGCGATAACGCAGATCATGCGTATCGCCCGGTCAAAACTCATCGGCAAGCCCCGTTCGGCCATTCCATCCCCCGACAGACCAGGCGTGGATAGCACCGGCGCGCGCCGCTCACAAGCGGGCGCGCACTTCCATCTCGTCGCAGAGTCTCCTGCTCATATAGCAATGGCTTTCGGAGGTGAGCTTAGGCCGCGGGATGGCTGCGCATCTGGCCGGGCGTCCTGCCATAGGTGCCCTTGAAGACACGGGTGAAATGGGAGGTGTTCTGGAAACCGACCTGCAGCGCGATGTCGATCAGCGAGGCATTGGTCTGGGTGACCAGCATCTTGGCGCGCTCCATCCTGAGCTTCGTATAGATCCGGGCCGGCGAGACATCGATCTTCTGGGCGAAGAGGCGTTCCAGCTGGCGGCGCGAGAGACCGACGGAGCGGGCGAGCTGGTCGATCGTCAGTTCGTTTTCCAGGCTCTGCTCCATCAGGATCAGCACCGCCTTCACGCGGGGGTCATCACATTCGATGGTGAGCGGCCGGCGGACCTGGATGTCCTTGTTGGTGCGGGCCTTTTCGATCTGCAGGACTTCCAGCGCGTTGCGTTCGGCATCATGGCCCAAATACTGGCGGACGATGAAGGCCGCAAGATCGGCCGACGAACTGCCGCCGGCGCAGGAACCGCGACGACGATCGAGATTGAAGAGGCGGTCGGAGCGGACATCATGGCCGGGGAAGCGATCCCGGAATTCCTGGTAATGCAGCCAGCTGACACAGGTCTGGTGGTTCTTCATGAGGCCGGCTTCGGCGAGAATGAAGGTGCCGGTGCAAAGCCCGATCAGCGGGACCTTCTGGGCATCGGCCTTCTTCAGGAAGGCGATGGTCTGGTCATCGACCGCCGGCTGGCGGCCGAGCAGACCACCGACGACCACGATGTAGTCGAAGCGGCTCGGGTCGACGAAATCGCTTGTCGGCGCGACCTGAACGCCGCAGCTGGAGCTGATGAGATGGCGGGTGCTGCCGATGACCTGCCAGTCGGCGAGCACGCGACCGGACCGGTCGTATTCGTCGCTCGCAAGCCGGATCGTATCGATGAACAGCGCAAAGGCCGACAGCGTGAAGGATCGCGACAGCACGAAACCGATCTTCAGCCGCGGCCTCTTCGTTGCCTCGTCACCCGACATTGCCCTGGTCTCCGAAATCCGGCGAAATCGCCATCCTCCACGCTATCAGCGGACCGATGTCGCTGCAATCACGACTCGTCGGGTTCGTTCGCCTTGAGGTCCTGACGGGCGGGGACAACCTTCTGGCGGGTGAAGCCGCGCAGGCCTGAGACCTCCTCCGAATCGCGCTCGATCTGCACTTCGCTTGCAGCATAATAGATGACGAGCTTTGCGACCGACATCAGGGCATGGAGGTGGATGCGCTCATAGCCATGCGAGGCATCCACCCCGAAAGCGAGGAGCGCCGTGCGCACGTCGTGGCCAGCCTCCACCGCCGAGGCGGCATCGGAGCGGTAATAGCGGAAGACATCCTTCTGCACGCGAATGCCATGTTCGCCGCAGAGTTCGTAGAGCTTCTTCGACAGGTGGTAGTCGAACGGGCCGGTCTGGTCGGCCATGGCCAGTGTCACGCCGAACTCATCGGAATTCTGCCCGGGCGCCGTGGTGCCATTGTCAACGGCCACGAGGGAGGCGATCTCGGGCACCAGGGCTGCGGAGGCCCCGACGCCCACTTCTTCACCGATGGTGAAGAGCCAGTAGGTATCGACCGGTGTCTCGATATTCTCGCGCTGCATGGCTTCCAGCGCCGCCAGCATGATCGCGACGCCGGCCTTGTCATCCAGATGCCGCGAGACGATGTAGCCGTTGTCGAGGAATTCCGGCTGCGGATCGATGGCGATGATATCGCCGATGTCGATGCCGAGCTGGACGATGTCCTTGCGATCGCGCGCGAGCGCATCGATGCGCAATTCGACATGGCGCCATCCCGTGGGTTGGGTATCCACCTCGTCGTTGAAGGTGTGGCCGGAGGCCTTGAGCGGCAGGATCGAGCCGCGATAGATGCCCTTGGAGGAGAAGATGGAGGCGCGCGCGCCCTCTGCAAAGCGCGCCGACCAATGGCCGATCGACACCAGCTCCAGGCGGCCATTATCCTTCAATGCCTTGACCTGGGCGCCGAGGGTATCGAGGTGCGAAACGATGGCGCGGGCCGGCCGCTCATGGGCGCCGGCGCGGCGGGCGCGGATCGCGCCACGGCGGGTGAGCTTCACTTCAAGCCCGAGGCGCTCGAGTTCGCGTGCCGTGTAGCGAACTGATTCATCGGTGAAACCGGTGGGGCTCGGGATGGCAAGCAGTGCTTTCAGCCGGGATCGGAGGTAATCCGGGTCGATATCGATCGGTGTCTGCATCCTGGCTTTTTGGCAGCCGCTGCCGCCGGGGTCAATAGCAAGGGGGCCATTCGCTTCAAGGCCGGATGGATCTCCTGATCTTTCCGGCCGGTGCTTTCAGGCCTTGTGCAGGGCCTCGGGCTTGTGAGCGGCGCGCTTTCCCGTCTTGCTGCTCTCGACGATGTATTGCGGGTCCGATTTCGACGCGTTCACCTCGTGATCCTTGATCTTGGTCGGCGACGTCTGCTTCTTGACGACCTTGCCTTCCGTCTTTCCCTGGCTGGTCTTCCACTCGACCTTGTCGCCCTTGTGCAGGTTCTTCGTCATGTTCGGATCTCCCGTTTGATGCTTGGCTTGCAGCGCATGCTGCATTTACTGAATCTGTTCCTTCACCCAATCGCGGCCGGCATCGCCGCCCCAGAGGAGCCAGGCGATGTAGCCGGCGGAGGGGTTGTCGTCGTCACCGAAATTCTTCGCCCGCTTGTCGACCTTGTGACGCGCGAAATAGCTCTTCATGCGCTTCATCGTGTCTTCGCTCAGATTTCGCTGGTTCTTGAGATCACGCGCACGCGCCACGCCAACCTGGGTTCCGCCGCGGTTGAACTTCTGGCGCAATTCCAGCCCCCGCGCCGCCTCCTTGGCCACAGCTGCGGTCGGCTTGAACGTATCGGACATCTCGGCTTCCTCCGGCATGAATGGCGGTCAATGGCGTCGCTCGACAAAGCGTGACGCGGCGCCCGTGGTCTCGCAGGAGAACGGTGCAGCGGGGATCCGGTTCCGGCGCGAGGCCGGCGGAGGGCAAGGAGCCTGATGCGCGCGCTGACGGAGATACGGCCAGGACGGCGAGGATGTGTTGGGATAGATGGCGGACAGGGTGGGATTCGAACCCACGGTACGCTTTCACGCACACACGCGTTCCAGGCGTGCGCCTTAAACCACTCGGCCACCTGTCCAGGGGGGAACGCGGGAAAATCACCGCGGTTGGTCGGGCGCGATATATACCGATGAATTCCGGCGGATCAACCGAAATCTATCAGAATTTTGACATCGGCCGACAATTCCCTATCTATAGGCTCATGCGCGGCGGATTGCAGGCCGTGACGGGCTTCAGCCGGAGACATTGGTGGTGCGGTTCCTGTTCAGGGTCTTGAGTTTGCTTGCGCTTTGCGTCGGTGTCGTGTTCGGCGTCGTCGATTCGATCGCTTCGGTTTCGGCCTCGCAGGTGATCATGACGCCGCTCTCGGAAGCCTGGATCGATGCCCATCCCGGTTCGCTGATGGCGCTGGAAGGCCTGGTCGAGACGCGGCTCGGCGATGGTGCCTGGCTTGCGCTGCGCGACGTTATCCTGCCGCAGCCGGCATCCGGCGCCTTTTTCGTTCTGTCGCTGCTGTTCTGGATGATCGGCTACAAGAGGCCTTCGCCGGCCGGGCGTTTTGCGGCCTGAGCCGCCTGTGGCTGGCTGAGTGGAGACGCGTGTTTGACGCACCCGGCTGTAAGTTTCAGGCGGTCGCCACGACATAAGACTTAGACAATGAAGCCCGGCGGAAGCAGAAATTGCCGATCCGCCCAAGGCTGCACTCCCAACGACGTGACAGGCCCTCAGATGGCCTCAGGAGGTATAGAATGTTCCTGATCGACATGTTCAACAAGAAGACCGTGATGCCGACGGCGGAAAACGCCCTGCCCGGACGCGCCGAGCCGATCCCGACGGCGGCGACGCATTTCATTTCCGGCCTGCCGCTGAAGGGTCCCCTGCCCGAGGGCATGAAGGCCGTCTATCTCGGCATGGGCTGCTTCTGGGGTGCCGAGCGGCTGCTCTGGCAGACGCCGGGGGTCTATCTGACAGCTGCCGGCTACCAGGGCGGGATCACGCCGAACCCGACCTATCAGGAGACGGTGACCGGCCTGACCGGCCATACGGAAGTGGTGAAGGTGGTCTACGACCCGGCCAAGATCTCGCTCGAGGCCCTGCTCAAGATCTTCTTCGAGGCCCATGATCCGACCCAGGGCATGCGCCAGGGCAATGATATCGGCACGACCTATCGTTCCGCGATCTATGTCGAGGACGAAGACGACATGGCGCTCGCCGTGAAGGTTCGCGACCGGTTCCAGGAAGCGCTGGTGCAGGCCGGCCGCAACAGCCGGATCACCACCGAGATTGCCCATGCCGGCCCGTTCTACTATGCCGAGGACTATCACCAGCAGTATCTGGCGAAGAATCCGAACGGCTATTGCGGCCTGCGTGGGACCGGGGTGTCCTGCCCGATCTCGCCTGCTGCCTGAGAGCAGTTGCCCAAAGCAGCAGCAGAAAATCCTATTGATCTGACTGATTTTTCAGCGCCGAGCGCTGAAAAATCAGCAGGCTTGTGAATCTTTACCAGATGAAAAAAATCTGGTGAATTTTGAAGCGAGCCATGCAAGGATGAAAGCCAGCCAGGACCTCCAATAAGGAGGCGGCGGTTCCGCAGACATGTCTTTCTCATGAGGAAAGGCTTGCGGGAGGACCCAACAAGATCAATAGCAACAACAGGGCTGCACAATGAAGAAAACCCTCCTCAGTCTCTTTGCCTTGGCCGCGATGTCGGCGACCGCGCTTGCGGCCGATGTCAAGCCGGCGCTGGTCTACGGCACGGGCGGCAAGTTCGACAAATCCTTCAACGAAGCCGCTTACGGCGGCGCCGAGAAGTTCAAGGCCGAGACCGGCATCGACTACCGCGATTTCGAGCCGACCAGCGACACGCAGGGCGAACAGGCCATCCGCAACTTCGCTTCGCGCGGCTTCAACCCGGTTGTCGCCGTCTCCTTCGCCTGGACCTCGGCCATCGAAAAGGTTGCCGCTGAATTCCCGGACACCCAGTTCGTGATCGTTGACTCTGTCGTCGACAAGCCGAATGTCCGTTCGGTCGTCTACAAGGAAGAGGAAGGCTCTTACCTCGTCGGCCTGCTCGCCGGCATGGCTTCGCAGACCGGCAAGGTCGGCTTCGTCGGCGGCATGGACATTCCGCTGATCCGCAAGTTCGCCTGCGGCTACGAGCAGGGCGCACGCGCTGCCAAGGCTGACATCGAAGTGTTCCAGAACATGACCGGCACCACGGGTGCTGCCTGGAACGACCCGGTTCGCGGCGGTGAGCTCACCAAGAACCAGATCGACCAGGGTGCAGACGTGATCTACGCGGCAGCCGGTGCAACCGGTCTCGGCGTTCTCCAGACCGCAGCCGACAACGGCAAGATGTCGATCGGCGTCGATTCCAACCAGAACCACCTGCATCCGGGTTCCGTTCTGACCTCGATGGTCAAGCGCGTCGACCTCGCCGTCTACAACGCCTATTCGGACGCCAAGAACGACAAGTTCACCCCCGGCCTCCAGGTTCTCGGCGTGGCTCAGGACGGCGTTGCCTATGCGCTCGACGACAACAATGCCAAGCTGATCACCGAGGACATGAAGGCTGCCGTCGAGAAGGCCAAGGCCGATATCGTCGCCGGCACGGTCAAGGTCCACGACTACATGTCGGACAATTCCTGCCCGAAGTGATTTGAAATCCGGGCGCAGGACGGCTCTCTTGTCGTCTTGCGCCCTTATTGTATGTCTGGGGGACCGGAATGAGTGCAGCCAACCAGGCACCCGCGATCGAACTGATCGGCATCGACAAGAAATTCGGTGCGGTGCATGCCAACAAGAACATCAATCTGACGGTCGCCAAGGGCTCCATCCACGGCATCATCGGTGAAAACGGCGCCGGCAAATCGACGCTGATGTCGATCCTCTACGGCTTCTACCAGGCCGATCACGGATCCATCCAGATCGACGGCAAGCCAATCATCATCAAGGACAGTCAGACCGCCATCAATTCCGGGATCGGAATGGTGCACCAGCACTTCATGCTGGTCGAAAATTTCACCGTGCTCGAAAACCTGATGCTCGGCGCCGAAGGCGGCGCCCTGCTCGGCAAGGGCACGGATGCGGCGCGTGCGGCGCTGAAGAAGCTGGAAGAGGACTATGAACTGGACGTTGATCCCGACGCTGTTGTCGAGGAACTGCCGGTTGGTCTGCAGCAGCGCGTCGAAATCCTGAAAGCGCTTTATCGCGGCGCCGAGATCCTGATCCTCGACGAGCCGACGGGCGTTCTCACACCGGCGGAAGCCGACCACCTGTTCAAGATCCTCGGCGTGCTGCGCGACCAGGGCAAGACGGTCATCCTGATCACCCACAAGCTGCGCGAGATCATGGCGATCACCGACACGGTCTCCGTCATGCGCCGTGGCGAGATGGTGGCCACCCGCAAGACCGCCGAGACGACGGTCGAAGAGCTGGCCGAGCTGATGGTCGGCCGCCGCGTGCTCCTGCATGTGGAGAAGAAGCCGGCCAATCCGGGCGAGATCTTCCTCTCCGTGCGCAATCTGACGGTCAAGGACAATCGCGGCGTCGTGATGGTCGACAATGTCTCCTTCGACGTCCGCGCCGGCGAGATCGTCGGCATTGCTGGCGTGGCCGGCAATGGCCAGAGCGAGCTGCTCGAGGCGATCACCGGCATTCGCAAGCCGGTGGCCGGCGAGATCTGGATCAATGGCCAGAACGTGGCCGGGCTTGATCCGGCGGAACTGCGCGGCATCGGGGTCGCCCATATTCCGGAAGATCGCCATCACATGGGCCTGGTGCTGCCCTTCGAGGAGAGCCAGAACGCGATCCTCGGCTATCACCGCGACGAACGCTACGGCAAGGGCATGTTCTTAGGCCCGGACCTGATCCGCAAGGCGGCCGTCGAGGAGATCGAGAAATACGATATCCGCCCGCCGAACCCGCGGCTGAAGACCGCCAACTTCTCCGGCGGCAACCAGCAGAAGATCGTCGTTGCCCGCGAGATCGAGCGCGACCCGAAGCTCTTGATCGTCGGCCAGCCGACCCGCGGCGTCGACATCGGCGCGATCGAATTCATTCACAAGCGGATCGTTGAGACGCGCGATGCCGGCAAGGCCGTGCTGCTCGTTTCCGTCGAACTCGACGAGATCCGCTCGCTTTCCGACCGCATTCTGGTGATGTTCGCCGGCAAGGTCGTCGGCGAGAAAACGCCTGACACCGGCGAACAGACACTCGGCCTGATGATGGCCGGCATTGCCGCTTGAGGATTTGATGAGCACTGCATCCGTACCCCTTCCGAACTGGATCAACTATGCGCTGCTGCCGCTGATCAACCTCCTGCTCGCCTTCCTGGTTTCGGGGCTTGTCGTCTGGATCATTGGCGAAAACCCGTGGGACGCCCTGAAGCTGATGCTCGAAGGCGCTCTCGGCAGCGGCGAAGGCATCGGCTTCACGCTGTTTTATGCGACGAACTTCATCTTCACCGGGCTTTCGGTGGCTGTCGCCTATCATGCCGGACTGTTCAATATCGGCTCCGAGGGTCAGGCCTATCTCGGTGGTCTCGGTGCAGCGCTCGCGGCACTGGCGCTTGATCATTACGTGCCGTGGTATGTGACCATGCCGTTTGCGATCATGGCAGCGGCGCTCTTTGGTGCTGCCTGGGCCTTCATTCCGGCCTGGCTGCAGGCCAAGCGCGGCAGCCATATCGTCATCACCACGATCATGTTCAACTTCATTGGCGCGGCGCTGATGGTGTATCTGCTCGTCAACGTGCTGATCGTGCCGGGCAAGATGGCGCCGGAAACCCGCACCTTCCTCGAGGGCGGACAGTTGCCGAAGCTCGACTGGCTGATCTCGATGTTCGGCGGCACGCTCGGCCCTGCCCCGTTCAACGTCTCCTTCCTGATCGCGCTCGTCATGTGCGTGCTGGTCTGGGTACTGATCTGGCGGACCAAGCTCGGCTTCGAGATGCGGACCCTCGGTATCAGCCGCTCGGCCGCCGCCTATGCCGGTATTCCCTATGTGAAGATCGTCATGATCACCATGCTGATCTCCGGCGGCCTTGCCGGCATGATGGCGTTGAACCCGGTGCTCGGCGCCTCTGCCCGACTGCAGGTGGAATTCGTCGCGGGGGCCGGCTTCGTCGGCATTGCCGTCTCGCTGATGGGACGCAACCATCCGCTCGGCATCGTGCTCGCCGCCATCCTGTTCGGCATCCTCTATCAGGGCGGAGCCTGGCTCTCCTTCGACATGCCGAACATCACCCGCGAGATGATCGTCGTCATCCAGGGTCTCGTGATCCTGTTTGCCGGCGCGCTCGAATACATGTGCCGGCCGATGATCGTGCGCATCTACCAGACACTGACCAAGGCCTGAGGACGAGACCATGGAATCCTTTGACATGCTCATCAGCATCCTCGGCTCGACGATCCGTCTGTCGATCCCGCTGATCCTCGCTGCCCTTGCCGGTCTTTATTCCGAACGCGCCGGGGTCTTCGATATCGGTCTCGAGGGCAAGATGTTGGCAGCCGCCTTTGCTGCTGCCTGTGTTGCCTATCTCACCGGCTCGGCCTGGCTCGGGCTCTTTTCCGGCATCGCCGTTTCGCTCGTCTTCTCGCTGATCCACGGCTTTGCCTCGATCACCAATCGCGGTAACCAGATCGTCTCGGGCGTGGCGCTGAACTTCGTCGCAGCGGGTCTGACCGTGGTGCTCGGGCAGGCCTGGTTCGGCCAGGGCGGACGCACGCCGCAGGTCTCCGGCGAAGGCCGCTTCTCGCCGATCATTCTGCCGGGTGCGGACGTGATGCGCGACGTGCCGTTCATCGGGCCGCTCTATTCGAACGTCATCTCCGGCAACAACATCCTGACCTATATGGCCTTCCTCGCCGTGCCGATCTCCTGGTGGGTGCTTTATCGCACGCGCTTTGGCCTTCGCCTGCGCGCTGTCGGCGAAAATCCCGGTGCCGTCGATACGGCGGGTATTTCGGTCACCTTCCTGCGCTACCGCGCCGTGCTGATGGCCGGGCTGCTTTGCGGCATTGCCGGGACATATCTCGCGATCGCCCAGTCGGCGGCCTTCATCAAGGACATGTCGGCGGGCAAGGGCTTCATCGCGCTTGCAGCGCTGATCTTCGCCAAGTGGAAGCCGGTGCCGGTCATGTTCGCCTGCCTGTTGTTCGGCTTCCTCGATGCGCTTGCAAACTTCATGCAGGGCAAGGAGATCCCGGTCATCGGCGAAGTGCCGGTCCAGCTCTTCCAGGCCCTGCCCTATATCCTGACCTGCATTCTGCTTGCGGGCTTCATCGGTGCCGCCAACCCGCCCAAGGCCGGTGGCGTCGCCTATACCAAGGAGCGCTGATCAATGGCTCACGATCTCTTTGAAGCCGCGCGCGACGCGATGCAATTCGCACATGCGCCCTATTCCAAGTTCCCCGTGGGTGCAGCGATCCGTGCGGATGACGGCAAGATCTATACCGGCGCGAACATCGAGAACCTCTCGTTCCCACAAGGCTGGTGCGCCGAGCCGACGGCGATCGGCTGCATGATCATGGGCGGCGGCAAGAAGATCGTCGAAATGGCCGTGATTGCCGAGAAGCTGGCGCTTTGCCCACCCTGCGGCGGCTGCCGGCAGAAGATCTCGGAATTCGCTTCAGCGAGCACCAAGATCTATCTCTGCGACGAGATCGGCGTGCAGAAGACCATGACCATGGACGAGTTGCTGCCGCTCAGCTTCAAGACGGATATCCTGGGATGAAGGCAGCGGTCGATCTTCTCGTCGAGCGCCTGAACGGCCTCATGCCCCGCCACGGGATCGTTCTCGGCTCGGGCCTCGGCTCGCTCGTCAACGAGGTTCGTGACGCCGTCCGCATCCCCTACTCCGATCTGCCGGGCTTCCCGTTGAGCGGCGTTTCCGGCCATGCCGGCGAAATCGTTGCCGGCTATCTCGGGCGCACGCCCGTGATCATGTTGGCCGGGCGCATGCACTACTACGAACATGGCGATGCCAATGCGATGCGCAAGCCGATCGAAGTGCTGATGGGGATTGGCGTCAAGTCGCTGATCCTCACCAATGCGGCTGGCTCGCTGCGTGAGGACATGGCACCGGGCTCGGTGATGCAGATCACCGACCACATCAACTTCTCGGGCAAGAACCCGCTGATCGGCGAGCCGAGCGACGGGCGTTTCGTCGGCATGACCTCGGCCTATGATGCCGAGCTGCAGGCAGCGATGCGGAAAGCCGCGGAAGCCGAAGGCGTGCCGCTCTCGCAGGGCGTCTATATGTGGTTTTCCGGACCGAGCTTCGAGACGCCGGCGGAGATCCGGATGGCCCGTATCCTCGGGGCAGATGCGGTCGGCATGTCGACCGTGCCGGAAGTCATTCTCGCCCGCTTCTTTGGCCTGAGGGTTGCAGCCGCCTCCGTGATCACCAATTATGGGGCTGGCATGACCGGTGGCGAACTCAGCCACGAAGAAACAAAAGACATGGCGCCAATCGGCGGCAAACGTCTGGCCAGCATCCTCAAGAGGATGCTCGGCGGAGGAAACGACATTGAATAATCCAGAACTGCGTGCCGTGGCTTCACGGGCACTTGCACTCCTCGACCTCACCAATCTGAAGGACGATTGCACCCCCGATCAGATCGTCACGCTCTGCGAGAGGGCTCAGAGCCCCTTCGGGTCGACGGCTGCGATCTGCATCTGGCCACGCTTCGTGATGCAGGCGCGCACGCTGCTCGGTCCCGATAGTCCGATCCGGATCGCCACCGTGGTCAACTTCCCCTCCGGCGAGATGAAGACCGAGGATGTGCTGGCCGAGACGCGCGATGCGGTGGCCGATGGCGCCGACGAGATCGACCTCGTCATTCCCTATCGTGCGCTTGCCAAGGGCGACGAGAAGGCCGTGACCGATATGGTGACGGCGGTGAAAGCGGCCTGCGGCCCGGCGATCCTGAAGACGATCCTCGAGACCGGGGAGCTGAAGGACATTGCGCTGATCCGCCGTGCTTCGGATCTCTCGATTGCCGCAGGGGCCGACTTCATCAAGACCTCGACCGGCAAGGTCGGCGTCAACGCGACGCTGGAAGCCGCCGACATCATGCTGCAGGCGATCCGCGACAGCCGGAAGAAGGTGGGCTTCAAGCCCGCCGGTGGCATTTCGACCGTTGCCGATGCGGGTCATTATCTGAGGCTTGCCGATACCATCATGGGCGACGACTGGGTGATCCCCTCGACCTTCCGCTTCGGCGCTTCCGGCCTTCTCGACGACATCATCGCCGTCCTGTCCGGCGAACGATCCACGGCTGCGGCATCGGGATATTGAACCATGCTTCCTCAGGAGATCATCCGGCGCAAGCGTGATGGCAAGGCTCTCAGCGGGCAGGAAATCGCCAGCTTCATCGAGGGCCTTTCCAGGGAAACGATCTCCGAGGGACAGGTCGCGGCCTTCGCCATGGCCGTCTTCTTTCAGGGCATGAGCCCGGACGAGATCGTGGCGCTGACGCTGGCGATGCGCGATTCCGGCGACGTGCTCTCCTGGGCGGGTGTGGGCAAGCCTGTCGCCGACAAGCATTCGACCGGCGGCGTGGGCGATAATGTGTCTCTGATGCTGGCTCCGATCGTGGCGGCCTGCGGGCTCGCTGTCCCGATGATCTCGGGGCGCGGGCTTGGCCATACGGGTGGCACGCTCGACAAGCTGCAGTCGATCCCCGGCTATGACGTGATGCCTGATAATCCCACCTTCCGCCGGACGGTGGACCGCGCCGGCTGCGCGATCATCGGCCAGACGGGGGATCTGGCACCGGCCGACAAGCGGCTCTATGCAATCCGCGACGTGACGGCGACGGTCGAGTCCATTCCGCTGATCACCGCCTCCATCCTGTCGAAGAAGCTTGCGGCGGGACTGGAAAGCCTGGTGCTCGACGTGAAGGTCGGCAATGGCGCCTTCATGGCGAAAGCCGAGGATGCCGAAGCCCTGGCACGCTCGCTGGTGCGGGTGGCGAACGGCGCCGGCGTGAAGACCACGGCACTTCTGACCGACATGAACGAGCCGCTGGCCGACTGCGCGGGCAACGCGATCGAAGTGCAGAATGCGGTCAACTTCCTGAAGGGCGGCAAGAGCGGCACGCGGCTTGAAGAGGTGACGCTGGCGCTGGGCGCCGAGATGCTGGTGAATGCCGGGGTCGAGGGCGACCGGGCAGCGGCGCTGGCCAGTTGCCGGGACGCTCTGGCCTCCGGGCAGGCGGCAGAGCTCTTCGGCCAGATGGTGCGCGAACTCGGTGGCCCCTCAGACTTCATGGAGAAGGCGGCAAGCTATCTGCCGCGCGCCAAGGTCGACGTCCCGGTTCTTGCCGAGCAGGATGGTTATCTCAGCGCCTGCAACACACGTCGCCTCGGGCTGGCAGTGGTGTCCCTTGGCGGTGGCCGGCAGCGTCCGAGCGACGCGATCGATCATGGCGTGGGCCTCTCCGGCTTCAAACCGCTCGGAACGAAGGTCGAAAAGGGTGAGCCGATCGCCTTTGTTCAGGCCAATGACGAGGCTGCTGCGGCTGAAGCCGCAAAGACAGTGGCGGAATGCTACAGCATTTCTGCTGCAAAGCCGGCTGCGACGCCGGTCATCGGTCTGCGCATCGGCGCAGAGTGAAGCCGAGGGGTTTACTGGATCATCCGCAGGACGCGCTTCTCGGCGGTATAGGACTTGAGCTTCTGCATGAAGCTCATGCCGACGAGCGTGGAAGACAGTGCCTCGTCGCCGAGAACCACCGCATCGACATTCCGTACGCGGATGCTGCCGATCTCGATGCGGTCGAGAACCACATGGGCGGCTTTCGTCGATCCATTGGCCGTTCTCACCTGATGCTGGAAATCGAGCGCTGCCGGGCTGAAGCCGAGGCGGCGGGCGGTGGAGACGTTGATCGCGACCAGTGAGGCGCCGGTATCGACCATGGCTTCGATGGGCTTGCCGTTGATCCTGAAGGTACCGGTATAGTGGCCATTGGGCGCCATGGTCAGCACGGTCTGGCCGGCAGGCGTCGCGGCGACGGGCCTGGCGGCGACCTCTTGCGGACCGGCTGTCTTTCGCTCGTCCAGCATCACCTGAACCTTCTCGGCGATCGTCGGCCACTGGCTGGCCGACAGAGCGAGCATCAGGACCGTGAACAGCGTGCGAGCGAACATCCGTCATCTCCGTGAGCGATGGGGGATGCTAGCAGCCGCGATCCAGAATTTGGATAACGCATTACGCAAAACGGCCCGAAACCGGGGTTTCGGGCCGCCAAAGCTTGCGATCTGGTTAAGAAATCACTTCGTTCCGTACATGCGGTCGCCGGCATCGCCGAGGCCGGGCATGATATAGCCCTTCTCGTTGAGGTGGCTGTCGATCGAGGCCGTGAAGATCGGCACGTCCGGATGGGCGGCGTGGAAGTTCTTGATGCCCTCCGGTGCGGCGAGAAGGCAGAGGAAGCGGATGTTCTTTGCGCCGCGCTCTTTCAGCTTCTCGATGGCCGCGATCGAGGAATTGCCGGTGGCGAGCATGGGATCGACGACAATGATGAGGCGCTCGGACAGGGCTTCCGGTGCCTTGAAGTAGTATTCGACGGCCTGCAGGGTTTCATGATCGCGATAGACGCCGACATGGGCGACGCGGGCGGCCGGGACCAGCTCGAGCATGCCTTCGAGCAGACCGTTGCCTGCACGCAGGATCGACGCGAAGACCAGCTTCTTGCCTTCGAGGATCGGCGACTGCATTTCGGTCAGCGGCGTCTCGATCGTCTCCATGGTCAGCTCGAGATCGCGGGTGACCTCGTAGCAGAGGAGCGTCGAGATTTCGCGCAGAAGCCGACGGAAGCTCGATGTCGATGTTTCCTTGCGGCGCATGATCGTCAGCTTGTGCTGCACGAGGGGGTGATCGATGACTGTTACGCCGTCCATGGTCGAGCCTTCTTTTCTTGTTTTCTGAGGTGCTTCTATTTTCACGTTCTCTGAAGATGCTGCAAGAGCGATGCCCGTTTTAAGCCGGTCTTCAACAGTTGTGGCGTCACAAGGCGGCGAGAAGCCGGGCCCTCGTCTCCTCGTCGACGAAGGCGGCCTCGATCGCGGTGCGCGTCATGCCGTTGATTTCTTCATCCGTGAAGCCGAACGCGCTCGATGCCCAGTCGTATTCCTGCGCGAGCGACGTGCCGAAGAAGGGCGGATCGTCGGAATTGATGCAGACCCTTACACCGGCATCGTGGAACTTCCGCAGCGGGTGGCTTGCGAGATCTGGGAAGACCTTGAGCGCGATGTTGGAGCCGGGACAGACTTCGAGCACCGTGCCGAGGTCAACTAGGCGGCGCACGAGGTCGGGGTCTTCGATGGCGCGGACGCCGTGGCCGATGCGCGACGGTTTCACGAGATCAAGCGCATCGGTGACGCTGAAGGCGCCACAGACTTCGCCGGCATGGATGGTGAGACCAAGCCCTGCATCACGCGCAATATCGAAGGCGCGGGCATAGTCGGCCACACGCCCCATGCGCTCCTCGCCGGCCATGTTGAAGCCGGTGATGAGCGGATTGTCGCTGCGGGCGGCATATTCGGCGGCGGCAATGACGCTCTCGGGACCGAAGTGGCGTTCACCTGTCACGATGATGCGCGTCTCGATGCCGGTTTCGGCTTTCGCAGCCTCGATGCCCGCAGTGATGCCGGCGAGATAGGTATCGGCGCCAAGTCCGATGCGATCGCCATGATCGGGAGAGACAATGATTTCACTGTAGATCGTGTCGACGGCAGCCAGTTCGCGCAGATAGGTCTCGGTCAGCAGCGCGTAATCCTCTTCCGTGCGAAAGAGGGTGGCGACGCGGTCATAAGCCTTGATGAATTCGGCAAAGTCGTTCCAGGCATAGGTGCCGTCGCGCATGAAGGTCGCGGGATCGACGCCGTATTTCTGAGCCTGGGCAAGGGCCAGCGCCGGCGGTGCCGCACCCTCGAGATGACAGTGCAGTTCGGCCTTCTTCAGTCTTTTCGTCACAGGAAGCTCCGTCCGTGGCGGCCGGGTTCGATGCCCAAATGCGCCGCGATGGTTTCGCCGATATCGGCATAGGTGTTGCGCACACCGATGTTGCGCGAGCGCACACCGGGGCCGAAGCACATGATCGGCACGCGTTCGCGGGTGTGGTCAGTGCCGCGCCAGGTGGGATCGCAGCCGTGATCCGCAGTCATCAGGACCATATCGCCCTGCTTCAGCTTGCGATGCACTTCGGGAAGACGGCGATCGAATGCCTCCAGGGCGGCGGCATAGCCAGGCACGTCGCGACGGTGGCCGAAGAGCATGTCGAAATCGACGAAATTGGTGAAGACGAGATCGCCGTCCTCCGCCTCGTCCATGACCTTCAGGGTTGCATCCATCAGCGCCATGTTGCCATTGGCCTTGATGACGCGGGAGACACCCTGATGGGCGAAGATATCGCCGATCTTACCCACGGCATGGACCTTGCGGCCAGCCTCGACCAGCCGATCGAGCAGGGTCGGCTCCGGCGGCAGCACGGAGTAGTCGCGGCGATTGCCGGTGCGCTCGAATGTCTGGACCGTTTCGCCGATGAAGGGACGGGCAATGACGCGGCCGATGTTGAGCGGGTCCAGAAGCTTGCGGACGATCTGGCAGAGTTCGAGCAGGCGTTCGAGACCGAAATGGGTTTCATGGGCTGCGATCTGGAAGACGGAGTCGCTCGAGGTGTAACAGATCGGCTTGCCGGTGCGGATGTGCTCTTCGCCGAAGCGGGCGATCACCTCGGTGCCCGAGGCGTGGCAGTTGCCGAGAATGCCCGGGAGGTTTGCTTCCCGACAGATTGCTTCGACCAGATCGGCTGGAAAAGCCTCGTCGCCCTCTGGGAAATAGCCCCAGTCGAACATGACGGGCGTGCCGGCAATTTCCCAATGGCCCGAGGGCGTGTCCTTGCCGTGCGAGACTTCGCTTGCGGCGCCATGCAGCCCGAAGACCCGCTCCGGGATTGGCATGCCATCGGGAACCTTGCCGGTCGCGAGTTTGGCTGCGGCCAGAAGGCCAAGGGCGGACATATTGGGCAGGGCAAGCGGTCCCTGGCGCAGGCCCTTGCGGTCTCCAGCGCCAGCAGCACAGAATTCGGCGATGTGGCCGAGGGTATCCGAACCGTCATCACCATAGGACGGCGCGTCGGGCGCACCGCCGATGCCGAAGGAATCAAGAACGAAGAGGAAAGCGCGTGCCATGTGGAACCCACGGCCGGGTCTGGTTTGTTCTTGTGCCGGCCTTTGCCAGCATCCTTAGCGCCTGTCTGATGCCTTGGCAAACCTGCTCAGCAATCCGAGCAGGTGACTTCGGTGCCGAGGCGCTGGCGGAAATAGAACTCGCGGCCAATCGTCAGGCTCTTGGCTTCCGAGCCAGTCATGCCCGGCAGGTACATCATCAGTTCATGCGTGACGCTGAGCTCGCTGCGGATGAGGAAGGTATCGGCCACCAGCATGTCGGCGGGGACCGGCGCATCGCTGCCAACCGCATAGGGTGCAAGCCCCGTGGTGGACCAGGACCAGGCGACCTTGGCCGATTTGGAGGAGTCGATCCGGATCGCGCTCACCTTGATGAGCAGATTATTGGACGCATAGGGAACGAAAATCGCCCCCGTAACGTCGGACATCGTCGCGAGGAACGTCTTGTTGACATTCTCCTGGCGGGCGACGAGATCGGCGATGGTGCTGCTTGCCATCGAGGTCTTCTTGGCCACACTGAGACCCATCGTCAGCTCGAAGGCCATGAGATAGATAACGATCAGCATCGGCGCGACGATGGCGAATTCGACGCCGCCCACGCCCTGCCGGTCGTGCACAAGACGCTTCAACGTTAGGCGGGCCGCGGTTGCGCCCTGCTTGAAACGGGCCAGGCTCTGGGTCAGCACCGACATATCTCCACCCCGGGCGCTCATGGATAGTTCTCGTTCTGGAAGGCTGTTGTCGCAACGATAAGGAAGTCTGACGGCATGGAGCCGTCGGCGGGCCTGATCGTCGTGATAAAGGGGCGCACGAGGTCGGTGATCACCTGCCAACGATAATAGGCGCGCAGCATGTTGATCGACGACGGTCCGCCGGGCGTGAACTTGAAGCTCGGTGGGTCGATGTCGGAATAGGCTGCCGTCGACTTGCGCGGGATCGTCTTCGGGATCGCGGCGAAACTCGTGAAGGTTCGTGCGTCGATGTACAACTTGTTCGGCGTCGCGATTTCCTCTTCCGAGCACTGGATCATGATGTTCACCTCTTCGCAGAACGCCCTGCGAAACTTGGTGATGTCCATGTCCGTCGTCGAACGGTTGAGGTTGTAGGTGATCTGGCCTGTGCGCAGCTCTCGGCCGAGCGTATTGACGGCATTGGTGACCAATTGCTCGGCGGCGAAGGCGACGAAGGTCTCGATGATCGCGAAGACGATCAAGAAATAGGGCACTGCGAGGATCGCGAACTCGATGGCGGCGGCGCCATCGCTGGACCGCGCAAGTTTCCGCCAAAGACGGAAGCGCGGTCTGCGGACACGTTCGTTGCGGTGGTTGAGATCATTCGCCTGGCTGGTCATAGCCTTATCCATCCCCAAAGATGAGGAGAAGCTACGGACGAAATATTGATATTCCGTTTCCCGAATCTTTACAGTTTGTCGATCCGGCTGAAGTCTATGGTCACACTCTTACGGAGACCCACCCGTCTTGGCGTGCTCTTCGCAGTTCGGCGTGCAGGACAGAACGGTTCGCGCCGTGGACTTGAAGACGCGGACAGTGCTGGATTCATCGATCGAAACGAGGATGCGTTCATCAACGATCGCATTGCCGTCTGCATCAAGCAGGACAAGGTTGGTGGTGCCGTAAGCGCGACCGGTCAGAACGATCGTCTTCGAATCCGCGACTGTGGCGTCTGCGACTTCGGCATTGCCAACGATGACCTTGCTGACCGGGCGGTCAAGCTTCAGTACGCGCGCGCTATTCATATAGACACGCAGGATGCCGCCGTCTTCTTCCGCATGCACTGCAGGCGCAGGCGAGACCATGGCGAAGGCCAGGCTCAGGGCGGCAGCGGCGGCGAAACGACGGTCGGACATGGACGTGCCTTTGATATACGCGCGTGAAGAGGTGTCGAGAGGATGCCGGCTTTTGGTGAATGAAGCGTTAAGCCGGACAGGGCATCACTTAAGCGATAGGAGCCGGTCACACCCGAACGTAGTCTCCGCCTGGCATTGCGGGCCTTGAAGGGTTTGCGCGTGCCATATCGATACGGAAATACCGGCGGAATTGTTAACTCGCGCCGGCCTTCGACATCCAGGCGCTGTCGATGCCTAGCCGAGTAGACTGGCGCGCGCGGGAAAAGCCCGAAGTTCTGGGGCATAGGCTCGGTTTTTACGGACTGCATCCAGCATTCATTTACCACACTGCAGGCTAACGCGGTTTCACGATCTGCTAACCGTTTTTCTTAAGCCGATGGCAATAGGCCGGCACGTAGGTTGGCGACATCCGAGCAACGGCAAACAGTTGCCGGCAGTGCTGATCAACCTCGCGGAGTAGGAGAATTAACATGACCAAGCTTTTCGCACGTTTCATCAAGGACGAGTCCGGCGCAACCGCCATCGAATACGGCCTGATCGCCGCCCTCATCTCGGTCGCCCTCATCACCGGCGCGACGACGCTGGGTGGCGCTCTGAACAACACCTTCCAGAGCATTGGTACCGAAATGAACGGTGCAGGCACTGCAGCCGCTAACGCTGGCAACTAATAAGATTTGCAGGCGTGGCGCCGAAACCGCCGCACTGGAGGCCGCTCTTAACCGGGCGGCCTTTCTGCATGCATGCACTGCGTGCCCCTGAATCAAGGCTTGTTTCCGGAATCTCAACACAAATTCAGTATGCAGGCTGACGAGGAGTAGCAGCCATGTATTCAGCGATCGTCTTTCTTGTTCTCCCAGCCTGCCTCGTCATGGCAGCTCTCACCGATTTCCTGGAGATGACGATCCCGAACTGGATCTCGCTCCTGCTCGTCGGCGCCTTCCTCGCCATTGCTCCCTTCAGCGGCTTGTCGGCTATCGCGCTTGGCTGGCACCTGGCGGCTGCCATGCTGGTGTTTCTCGGGTGTTTCGGTCTTTTCGCGCTGAACGTCATGGGTGGCGGTGATGCCAAGCTACTGACCGCTGCCGCGCTGTGGTTCGGCTTCAACCCTTCTCTGTTTACGTTTCTCGTGTTCACGGGTTACCTCGGTGGCGCCTTGACCATCCTGGTCCTTCTCTTGCGCGCCAATTGGGACAAGCTCGCCACGGTGGGTGTCAGGCTGCCGCAGACCCTGATGGTCGCCAAGAAGATTCCTTACGCAATCGCTATCGGCGCTGCCGGATTGATCGCCTATCCCAGCTCCCCGCTTGTGGTCGCAGCCATTCAGAGCAGCAACTAGAAGCGCAAAGAAACCTTGCGTTAACTACGATTGTAAGCGGCTCATTAACCATAAGTACACCAATTCCTGATCAATCTTTCCGGCAAAACCTATTGCGTCGCCCGAGGATCGATCATGAAACCCGCCCGTCTCATCATACTCGCTGTCGCCGTCGTGGCTGCCGGTATGGCCGGTCTCCTCGCCATGCGGCTGAGCGGCAACAAGACCGTCGTCGTCCAAGATGCCGTGATCGAGAAGGCTCCGACCGTCGACGTTCTGGTCTCTGCCAAGAACCTGCCAGTTGGTGCCAGGCTCGATGAAACCTCTATGCGCTGGATGCCCTGGCCGGAAGGCAGCATCGTCGATGGCTTCATCACATCGTCAACGCGACCCGATGCGCTGACCGAGCTCACCGGCGTCGTCGTGCGCCTGCCGGTTTTTGAAGGTGAACCGCTGCGGCGCGAAAAAATCGCCGATTCCTCGTCCCGCATCCTTTCGGCGCTGCTGCCATCGGGCAAGCGTGCCGTGTCGACCGAGATCTCGGTTGCAACCGGCGCCGGCGGCTTCATCCTGCCGAACGATCGTGTCGACGTGATCATGGTCCGCAAGGGCGACGAGGACAATTTTCTGACCGAGACCGTCCTGTCCAATGTCCGTGTACTGGCAATCGACCAGCAGATCGAAGAAGCGCCCGACGGCTCCAAATCCGTGATCGGCACGACCGCGACGCTGGAACTGACGCCGGAGCAGACCAAGGTGATCACCGTCGCACAGCAGATGGCCGATCGGATTTCCCTGGCCCTTCGTTCGGTTGCGGACGCCCAGGAGGAAGACACCTCAGCTGCCGATCATTTGCTGAGCGGCGGAGACGGTCAGCCGACCATTCAGGTCATCAAGTCCGGCGAGGTCGTCAAATCGAATTCCTCGACCGCCAATTCCATGCAGTGAGTGGGGACGCACCGTGGCCAGCCTGACGCATAAACTTCGAGTTTCCCTGACCGGCGGGATCGCCTTCGCCATGGTGATGAGCGGAGCCCCGATCACGCTTTCAAAGCACGGGTCCGTGATGCCGGCTGCTCAAGCAGCACAGGAAACGGTCATGCGGATCACCAATTCCGGGCCCGGCGCGCGTCGAACGGTGAAACTTGGCCTCAACAAGGCTCTCGTCGTTGATCTGCCCGCTGACGCACACGACATTCTTGTCGCGGATCCTTCCATGGCAGATGCGGTTACCCGCTCTTCGCGCCGGATCTATCTCTTCGGCAAAACCGTCGGGCAGACCAACATCTTCATCTTTGGCTCAGACGGCCAGGAGATCGTCAGCCTCGACATCGAGATTGAGCGGGATATTGCAGGACTTGAAGCGAACCTGCGTCGCTTCATTCCACAATCGGATATCAAGATCGAGATCGTCTCGGACAACATTGTGCTGACGGGCACCGTCCGGACGCCACAGGATGCGGCGCGCGCCGAAAACCTTGCCGAGGCGTTCCTCAAGGGCGGTGAAGCGACGACGCGCAACACGACCGCTTCAGGCGGGGACAACGGCGGCGATGTCGCCATCTACGCCGAAGAGCGGCAGACGTCCCAGATCGTCAATCTTTTGACCATCGAAGGCGAAGATCAGGTTACGCTCAAGGTCACCGTTGCTGAAGTCAGCCGGCAGGTGCTGAAGCAGCTCGGCTTCTCGGGCAGCATTTCGGATGGTTCCACCGGCATCAGCTATGCCAATCCGTCCAATCTCGGCAATGCGATCGATCCCACCGGAACGGCGACGCTTTCGGCAGGCATCGGTGGTCTGGGTATCAACACCTATATCAATGCCATGGAACAGGCCGGTGTCATGCGCACCCTGGCCGAGCCCAGCCTGACCGCAATTTCCGGCGAGCCCGCCAAATTCTATGTGGGTGGCGAGTTCCGTCTTGCCGGGCCTCAGGAGGTCACAAGTGACGAAGAAAGCACTTCCATCCAGCGCACGACACAGAGCGTTGACTATGGCATCGAGCTGAATTTCCGCCCCGTCGTTCTGGCACCGGGCCGGATCAGCCTGCAGATCGAGACGAATGTCTCCGAGCCCACCTGGGAAAGCGCGCAGGTTACAGGCAACATCTTGAATCAGATTCCGGGATCGACCTTCATGTCCATCCGCAAGCGCGAAGCCTCGACCACGGTCGAGCTGCCCTCTGGTGGTTCGATCGTCATTGCGGGCCTCGTGCAGGACAATATCCGCCAGGCGATGTCCGGCCTGCCTGGCCTCTCCAAGGTGCCGGTCTTGGGCACCCTGTTCCGCAGCAAGGACTTCCAGCGCAACGAGACCGAACTCGTGATCATTGCGACGCCCTATCTGGTGCGGCCGGTGGCGCGCGGTGCCCTCTCCCGGCCGGATGACAATTTCAACCCCGAGAACGACGGTGCGACCTTCTTCCTGAACAAGGTGAACAAGGTCTATGGCCGCCGCGAAAACAGCGAACCAACCGGCCAGTATCATGGCGCGGTAGGCTTCATCTACAAGTGAACGGCGCGAGGATCGTGATGAAACACTCGACACGTCAAGTCAGGGAAAGTCGGCCAGCCATGGCATCCGCACGTCAGTCATTCCACCGTCTCGTCCTGTCCGGCATCGTTCTTGGAACTGTTGCCGTGCTTTCCGGCTGCGGCAGCATGAAGGACCAGATGTCCACCTCGGCAATTCCGGACGATTACCGCACGCGCCATCCGATCATGCTGAGCGAAGTGGAGCACACGCTCGATGTGCCGATCGCATCCGGCGACCGCAGGCTGACGGTGAGCGTTCAGGATTCGATCGCAGGCTTTGCGGCGGACTACCTCTCCGCCTCGACCGGCACGATCCAGATCATGGTGCCTCACGGCGCGCCGAATTCCGGGGCGGCATCGGGCATGCGCAAGCTGATCCGCCAGGTGCTGACCGCACGCGGCGTGCCTTCGAACCGGATCATCGAGACCTCCTATCAGGCGGACCCGAACAGCAATGCCGCACCCGTGCGGATCAGCTATGTGGCCATCACGGCCATGACCAATCCTTGCGGCGAGTGGCCTGAAGATCTGCAGGACAACACTTTCAGCAACAAGAACTACCATAACTTCGGCTGCGCGACGCAGAGCAATCTCGCCGCTCAGATTGCCAATCCGATGGATCTCGTGACCCCGCGCGACATGGCGCCGATCGATGCGACCCGACGGTCGACCGTCATCGGCCTCTATCGCAAGGGCAGCGACACCTCCACGAACTGATGCAGCAGTCCAACAGGACGGGATGAGAGCATGAACGCGATCGATTATGACATCGGCGAAACCAATGGCGGATATCGCGCGGATACCGAAACCGTCGTTGCGGGCGAGGTCGACAACCTGCGCCCCTTGCCGCGCATCTCCATCCATGCCTTCTGCATCAGCGAGACCGTTCATCGGACCATGGAGCAGTGCGCGGGCGACCGGCGCATGGCCCGGGTCAGCATGCGCGTCACGCACGGCAACATTGCCGCAGCGGCCAACATGTTCTCGTCGACGCCGACGCCGAACCTCATCATTCTGGAAACCGATGCCGGCCCCCGTGATCTGATGGCGGAGCTTGCGCCACTTGCCGAGGTCTGCGACCCGAGTTCGCGGGTCATCCTCGTTGGCCGCCACAACGATATCGCCCTCTACCGCGAACTGATCCGCAACGGTATTTCGGAATACATCGTGGCGCCGTTCACGATGGCGGACATGATGGGATCGATCGCTTCGATCTTCGTCGATCCGGAAGCCGAGCCACTTGGCCGGACCATCGCCTTCATCGGTGCCAAGGGCGGCGTCGGGTCATCGACAATCGCGCATAACTGCGCCTTCGGCATCTCGTCGCTCTTCTCGACGGAGACGGTTCTTGCCGATCTCGACCTGCCCTTCGGAACGGCCAATATCGATTTCGACCAGGATCCGGCGCAGGGCATGGCGGAAGCGGTGTTTTCCCCGGAGCGCCTCGACGAGGTCTTCCTCGATCGCCTTCTGACGAAGTGTGGCCAGAACCTTTCGCTGCTCGCGGCACCCTCCATGCTCGACCGCGGTTACGACTATGAGCGCGGCGCTTTTCAGCCGATTCTGGATGTGCTGCAGCGAACGGCGCCCATCACCGTCCTCGACCTGCCGCATACCTGGGCGGACTGGACGCGCGCCGTGCTTTCCGATGTCGACGACATCGTCATCACCTGCGCACCCGATCTCGCCAATCTGCGCAACATGAAGAACATGATCGATGCGCTGAAGAAGCTGAGGCCGCAGGACAAGCCGCCGCATCTCATCCTCAACCAGGTGGGCATGCCGAAGCGTCCGGAAATCGCGCCTTCCGACTTTTTCGAGCCGCTCGAACTCGAACCCGTCGCCATCATTCCGTTCGACGCCCAGCTTTTTGGCACTGCTGCCAATAGCGGCCGGATGATCAGCGAGATGGACGGGAAGTCGCCAACGGCGGAGACATTTTCGCAGCTCGCCCATCTCGTGACGGGCCGCGCGACGATCAAGAAGCCGAAGAAGGCGGGCCTCGGCTCGCTCATCGAAAAGCTGCGCAAGAAGTGACCGGTAACAGGAACAGGTAGAGCTCATGTTTGGCAAACGCGGAAACGACGGTTTCGGCAAAGGCGGGGCGGGCGTCGGCACGATCCCGGCACAGCCGGCTGCTGCCGCGCCTGCGGCACGCACCAGCACGCTCATCGAACCCGGCAGTCCCGAGGTCAGCAACCGACAGCAGGTGACGCCGCCGTCGATGCAGACGCCGAGCCGCAAGAAGCCGCCGCGGACGGAAGACTATTACGACACCAAGAGCCAGGTTTTCTCGGCACTCATCGATACGATCGACCTGTCACAGCTGGCGAAGCTCGACGGCGAAAGCGCGCGCGAAGAAATCCGCGATATCGTCAACGACATCATCACGATCAAGAATTTCGCGATGTCGATCTCCGAGCAGGAAGAACTGCTCGAAGACATCTGCAACGACGTTCTGGGTTATGGTCCGCTCGAGCCGCTGCTCGCGCGTGACGACATCGCCGACATCATGGTCAACGGCGCCGGCCAAACCTTCATCGAAGTCGGCGGTAAGACGATCGAGTCCGAAATCCGCTTCCGCGACAATTCGCAGCTTCTGTCGATCTGCCAGCGTATCGTCAGCCAGGTCGGCCGCCGCGTGGACGAATCGAGCCCGATCTGCGACGCGCGCCTTCCCGACGGCTCGCGTGTCAACGTCATTGCTCCGCCGCTCGCAATCGACGGGCCGGCGCTCACCATTCGTAAGTTCAAGAAGGACAAGCTGAACCTCGCACAGCTCGTCAAGTTCGGTGCGATCACGCCTGAGGGTGCAGAAGTTCTGCAGATCATCGGGCGCGTCCGCTGCAACGTCGTTATCTCGGGCGGTACCGGCTCGGGTAAGACGACGCTTCTGAACTGCCTGACCGGCTTCATCGACCAGGACGAGCGCATCATCACCTGCGAAGATACGGCCGAACTTCAGCTGCAGCAGCCGCATGTCGTGCGTCTTGAAACGCGTCCGCCGAACATCGAAGGCGAAGGCGAGATCACCATGCGCGATCTCGTGAAGAACTGCCTGCGTATGCGCCCCGAACGCATCATCGTCGGTGAAGTGCGTGGACCGGAGGTTTTCGACCTGTTGCAGGCGATGAACACCGGCCACGACGGCTCGATGGGCACCATCCACGCCAATACGCCGCGCGAATGCCTGAGCCGTATGGAATCGATGATCGCCATGGGCGGCTTTTCGCTGCCGGCCAAGACCGTGCGCGAAATCATCTCCGGCTCGATCGACGTCATCATCCAGGCGGCACGCCTGCGCGATGGTTCGCGCCGCATCACCCACATCACCGAAGTCATCGGGATGGAAGGTGACGTCATCATCACCCAGGATCTGATGCGCTACGAGATCGAGGGCGAAGACGCCAACGGCAAGATCATCGGCCGGCACATGTCGACCGGCATCGGCAAGCCGCATTTCTGGGACCGTGCCCGCTACTACAACGAAGATCGTCGTCTCGCCGCCGCGCTCGACAACATGGAACAGAAGTCGAAGGGGATCTGACACGCATGTTCGGCATCGATCCCACCATTCTCGCTATCGTGCTCCTGGTCGCCGTCTCGACCGGTGCGGTGGCCTATGGTGTCCTCTATTCCCGGATCGAGACCGACAAGAAGACGGCGAGCCGTATCAATCGCGTGCGGGCCGCCGAAACGGATACCACGCAGATGAAGGCCGCACGCGACCGCGTGCAGGAGATTTCCAAACGCCGCAAATCCGTGCAGGACTCCCTGAAAGAGCTGGAAAAGAAGCAGCAGCAGGAAAAGTCGAGGAAGGCGAACGCGGCAAGCCTCAAGGCAAAACTGGTGCAATCCGGCCTGTCCGTGTCGGTCACCCAGTTCTACCTGTTGAGCGCCGTGCTCGGCGTCGTCGTTCTGGCCATGACTTTCCTTGCAGGCATGCCGCCGCTCGTGATGGTCGGTGGTGCCTTCGTCGCAGGCCTCGGCCTTCCGCGCTGGGTCGTCGGCTTCCTCGTAAAACGGCGGCAGAAGAAGTTTCTCGAGGAGTTTCCGAACTCGCTCGACGTCATGGTGCGTTCGATCCGGTCTGGCCTGCCGCTCAACGATGCGATCCGGATGATCGCCGCCGACGGTCAGGAGCCGGTCAAGACCGAGTTCCGCCGGATCGTCGAATCCCAGCAGCTGGGCTTGAGCGTCTCCGATGCGGTTGCCCGCATGCACCAGACCATGCCGCTCAACGAGGTCAGCTTCTTCGCCATCGTGATCGCGATCCAGGGCCAGGCGGGCGGCAACCTCTCGGAAGCGCTGGCCAACCTGTCGCGTGTCCTCCGTGACCGCAAGAAGATGAAGGCGAAGGTCAACGCCTTGTCGATGGAGGCGAAGGCTTCGGCTGCCATTATCGGCGCCCTGCCCTTCATCGTCGCTTTCCTGGTCTACCTGACGTCACCGGGCTACATCACCATCCTGTTCACGGACTCGCGCGGGCATCTCATCCTCGGTTGTTCTGCGGTGTGGATGAGCATCGGGCTGCTGGTCATGCGTAACATGATCAATTTCGAGATCTGAGGAGCGGCGGCGATGACGGAAGACTGGGCAGCACGTTTCACCGATCCGGCGCTGGTGATAGCCATTCTCGTGGCGCTTGCCGTGTTCGCCACCTTCTACACGATCGCCATGCCCTACTTCGAGCGCGGCGACCTGAACAAGCGCATGCGTGCGGTCTCCACGGAGCGTGACCTGATCCGCGCCCGGGAACGGGCGAAGCTGAATGCCGAAGCGGCTCAAAGCCGCGCATCGCTCAGAACGACCAACAACAAATCCGTCCGAGACATTGTCGAGCGCTTCAATCTGCGCAAGGCGCTGGTGGACGATACGACGGTCGACAAGCTGAAGGCGGCAGGTCTGCGGTCGCAGAACGCGCTCAACATGTTTCTCGTCGCGCGCTTCCTCTTGCCGTTCGCGACGCTGGCACTGACCGCTTTCTGGATTTTCGTGATGGGCAATCTGGCAGAAAAGCCTCTGCCCATGCGGCTCTTCGCCACCATTGTCGGCGGCTATATCGGCTTTTATCTACCGAACATCTACATCTCGAACCGCATCACAAAGCGTCAGCAGTCGATTAGACGTGCCTGGCCGGATGCGCTGGACCTGATGCTGATCTGCGTCGAATCGGGCATTTCGCTCGAAGCCGCCATGCGTCGCGTCTCGGAAGAGATCGGCGAGCAATCGCCTGAACTGGCCGAGGAAATGGTTTTGACGACAGCAGAGCTCTCGTTCCTGCCGGATCGTCGACAGGCGCTGGAAAATCTTGGCACGCGCACGCAGCTCGACGGCGTGAAGAACGTCGTGCAGGCCCTCATCCAGGCAGACCGCTATGGTACGCCGGTGGCGCAGGCCTTGCGCGTTCTGGCGCAGGAAGGGCGTGACGAGCGCATGAACGAGGCGGAGAAGAAGGCAGCGGCACTGCCGCCGAAGCTCACCGTTCCGATGATCCTGTTCTTCCTGCCCGTGCTGATCGCCGTCATTCTGGGCCCCGCCGGGATCCAGGTGTCCGACCGGTTCTGAGCCACCGGTCGCGCAAGGTCAGTGGACGGTCGCGAGCTCTTCTTCGAGCAGCTTCAGCGCATCCTGCAGCGCTTCGACCAGGATGTCCGTGAGTTCGTCGGATTTGTTCTCGAGAAGCATCAGCTTGACCGCCATGTCCTGCTGCTCGAAATACTGATCAGGTCCTTCGTTCATCGTCATGTCCCCTTAAGGCCGAATCATCTCGGCTGGTTCCACGATGATGATCTTTCCTTGCGCCGAGCTTTCAGCCGATCGGGCCTGCCAGGTCAAGCCTCGGCTTTCACGCCGCCCGAGGTGACGGCCGCGCTGAAGTTCGAGAAGAACTCGCCGGCAAGTTTCTTCGACGTCGATTCGATCAGGCGGCTGCCGAGCTGGGCGATCTTGCCGCCGACTTCGGCCTTTACGGTGTAGGTGAGAAGAGTGGCGCCGTCTTCCTCGGGGGTGAGCGTCACATCGGCACCGCCCTTGGCAAAACCCGCAAGGCCGCCCTTGCCTTCGCCGGAGATGGTGTAGGAGTGCGGCGGGTTGAGGTTCTGCAGTTCGACCGCGCCTTCGAACTTGGCCTTGATCGGGCCGATCTTGAGCACGACCTTCGCATTCATGTGGGTATCCGAGGTCTTTTCCAGGCTCTCACAGCCGGGGATCGACTGACGGAGGATTTCCGGATCGTTGAGCGCCTGCCAAACGGTCTCCACCGGCGCCCCGATGCGCTCGCTGCCTTGCATATCCATTCGGCATTCCTCCCTTGCAGATCGCGGGCTCCCTCCCGCAGCCATCAAGACTGCATGGCTGACGCGACAGATGCAAGACTGCTAAAGCAGGAGATGGGTGAAGTCAGACGAGAACGGCCTGCTCGACGCGGTCCTTCGAGCCGAAGAACCTGATGTAGCGCTCGACCTCGGCCGGATCGCCCGTAGCCTTGCGCGGATTGTCGGAGAGCTTCACGGCCGGGCGGCCATTGGCTTCGGAGACCTTGCAGACGATGGAGATCGGCTTGAGGCCCGCAATCTCGCGCGGCGCGCATCCGGCAAAGTCGTTGGTCAGGTTCGTACCCCAACCGAAGGACATGCGGACCCGGCCGGCAAAATGGCGGTAGGTATCGATGATCGCATCGACATCGAGGCCATCGGAAAAGATCAGCAGCTTCTTGCGCGGATCCCGGCCCATCTTCTTCCACCACTCGATGATCTTTTCGCCACCTTCGATGGGCGGCGCGCTGTCGGGGCGGAAGCCTGTCCAGTCGGCAACCCATTCCGGTGCGTGCTCGAGGAAGGAGGTGGTCCCGTAGGCATCCGGCAGGACGATCAGGAGATTGCCGCCATAGAGCTGGTTCCAGTCTTTCAGAACCTGATAGGGCGCGGCCGCCAGCTGCTCATCGGTCTTGGCGAGCGCGGCGACAACCATCGGCAATTCGTGTGCGTTGGTGCCGACGGCTTCCAGATCGGAATCCATTGCGAGGAGCACGTTGCTGGTGCCGGTGAAGGCCGGGCCGATACCTTCCTTCAAGGCTTCGACGCACCAGCGCTGCCAGAGAAAGCTGTGGCGGCGGCGGGTGCCGAAATCGGAAATGCGAAGGCCCGGCAGCTCCCGCAGGCGCTCGACCTTAGCCCACATCTTGGCCTTGGCGCGGGCATAGAGCACATCAAGCGTGAAATAGCCGAGGGAACGCATAGCGGCGCGCGAACGCAGCTCGTTGATGATCGCGAGCGCCGGGATCTCCCAAAGCGTCGTCTCCATCCAGGTGCCGTGGAAGGTCAGCTCGTACTGACCGTCGCGCTTGGCGAGCTCGTATTCGGGCAATTGCAGATTGCCGAGCCAAGCGAGGAATTCGGGCTCGAAGATCTGGGCGCGGCCATAGAAGCTGTTACCGGCGAGCCAGATCATCTCCTTCTTGGTGAGACGCAGCGAGCGGACGTGATCCAGCTGCTCGCGGAGTTCCTGTTCGTCGATTTCCTCGGCAAGGCGTACCGATGTGGTTCGGTTGATCAGAGTGAAGGTGGCGTTCACCTCGGGGTAGAGCTTCCAGATCATCTGGAGCATCAGGAGCTTGTAGAAGTCGGTGTCGATCAGGCTGCGGATGATGGGATCGAGCTTCCAGGTGTGGTTATAGACCCTGGTCGCAATATCTGTCTTGGTCATGATCGACTGCCTTATGATCCGCAGCCGGAACTGCAGCGGACGGCCGGAACGTTTCGGCCGCTTCCGCTGCAGTTATCGGCAATCGATGTCGGATTGTCCAGTGAGCGACGTGCACTCACTGCGCGACCCATTATTAGGTCGGGGTGGGGCTGGATTCCGGAACCACCTGGCCGCCGCTTTCGCTCGGTGCGGGTGCGGTCTGTTCGACCGGCTGGTTTGCCGGATCGGACGGGGCAATGGCGTTACCCCACCACTCGGCCGGGATCCAGACGAGCATTGCGAGAATCAGGCCGGCCAGAAGCACGATCAGGACGGGCTTGCCGCGGAAGCCCTGACGGGCTTCGGTCGCCGTCACCGGCTCGGGCTTCAGACCACGCGTCCGGCGATCAGTGGTGTCGGGCATGTCGGTTCGGCTGTTCATGTCGTTACTCCCGTTGTTTCAGAACGCTCGAAGCGTCTTTCCCTGGGACAACGGGAGCTTGGCGGGTTTGTTCCGCCAATTAGACTATGCTCAGTAACCGGAGACGCGGTCGACCACGAATTCCAGCGGCAGGCCCGATTCAAGCCGGGCGATCTGCGCTTCGACATGGCGGAAGAGCGCCCGGACATCGGAGGCAGCGGCGGCGTGGGGGGTAACGATCACATTCGGCATCGACCAGAGCGGGCTTTCAGGGTCCAGCGGCTCCTTTTCGAAGACGTCGAGTGATGCGGCTTTCAATGTGCCTTCGGCGAGGCAGGCAATCAGGTCGGCCTCGTTCTGGCTGCCACCACGACCGGCATTGAGGAAGGTGGGCCCGCCGAGCGGACCTGTGCGACGGAGCCTGGAGAAAAGCCCGCGGTCGTAAATGCCGCGGGTATCGTCGGTCAACGGCAGCAGGCCGACCAGGATGTCCGTCCGGCCAAGGAAGACCCCGAGGTTTGCGGCGTCGAAAGTCTCCAGACCCTCGAGGGACTTCGCACGCCTGGACCAGCCGATGACGTCGAAGCCCATGATCTTCAGCTTTCTGACCGCATCGGCGCCGAGGACGCCAAGGCCCATTACGCCCACGGTCACGTCGCGTGCTTCCGGTTGCTCGGCGATTTCATGCCACACGCGTTCCCGCTGCTGGCTGGCATAGGCGATGCCGTTGCGCAGGTGATGCAGGCATTGCCAGACAACCCATTCGCTCATGCGGTCCGTGAGGCTGCGATCGACGAAGCGGACGATGGGGAGGTCCGGCAACTCATAGGCCGAGAGGATGTGATCGACGCCGGCTCCGCCGGAGAAGATGGCGCTGAGCGCCGTGGCGCGACGGAAAAGCGCGGGGTCCGGCTTCCAGACGACGGCAAATTCGGCATCGGTCAGATCGCGATCCGCATTGGCCGGATCGCCCATATCGATGACCGGACGATCCGGGAAGGCGGATCGCAAGGCGGAGACCACGCTTTCGCGTGCGAAGCGGAGGTCGATGACGACGGGGCGTTTTCCAGACATGGGGAACTCACATTATTGACGGATGCCGCCATCCTCGACGGCTTCGAGATCGAAAGCGGCGGCCATCAGGGCGCGGGTGTATTCGGCCTTGGGCGCGGCGAAGACTTGTGCTGCGGGGCCCTTCTCCACCACCTTGCCACCGCGCATGACGATCAGTTCGTTGGCCAGCGCCTTCACGACCTTCAGGTCATGGCTGATGAAGAGGTAGGCAAGATCATGCTTGGCCTGCAGATCGCGCAGGAGATCCACGACCTGAGCCTGGACGGTCATGTCGAGGGCCGAGGTCGGCTCGTCGAGCATGACGAAACGGGGTTTGAGCACCATGGCACGGGCAATCGCGATGCGCTGACGCTGGCCGCCGGAGAATTCGTGCGGGTAGCGCCAACGGGTGGCGGGATCCAGCCCCACTTCCTCGAGCGCCCAGGCCACACGGGCGTCGCGCTCTTCCGCCGACAGCTGCCTTTCGTGAACCTTCAGGCCCTCGGCGATGATTTCGCCGACGGACATTCGGGGGCTGAGGGAACCGAAGGGATCCTGGAAGACGATCTGCAGCCGATCGCGCAGCGGCCGCATCTCGCGATAGGAGAAGGCGTCGATGTCCTTGCCGATGAAACTGATGCGGCCCTTCGACGAGATCAGGCGCGAAAGCGCAAGGCCAAGCGTGGTCTTGCCGGAGCCGGATTCGCCGACCACGCCCAGCGTCTGGCCGGCACGAAGCGTGAGGTCGACGCCATCAACGGCCTTCACATGGTCGACGGTGCGACGGAGGAAACCGGCCTTGATCGGGAACCAGACGCGAATGTCCTCGCCCTGCATGACAACAGGCTTCTGCTCATCGAAGACGGGCGGCTCGCCCCGTGGCTCGGAGGCGAGGAGCTTCTTCGTGTAGGGATGCTGGGGGCGCTCGAAGATGTCCTCGACGGAGCCTGCCTCGACGATCTTGCCCTTGGTCATGACGCAGACGCGGTCGGCGAACTTGCGGACGATGCCAAGATCATGGGTGATGAACAGCATGGACATGCCATGCTCCGTCTTGAGGCGTCCGAGAAGCTCCAGGATCTGCGCCTGCACGGTGACGTCGAGTGCGGTCGTCGGCTCGTCGGCGATCAACAGCTTCGGCCGGTTGGCGAGGGCCATGGCGATCATCACACGCTGACGCTGGCCACCGGAAAGTTCGTGCGGATAGGCGCTGAGCCGCTTTTCCGGCTCGCGGATGCCGACCTGATGCAGGAGTTCCAGGACACGCGCGCGGGCGGGCGCGCCTTCGAGCCCCTGGTGCAGAGACAGGATTTCGCCGATCTGCCGCTCGATCGTGTGCAGCGGATTGAGCGAGGTCATCGGCTCCTGAAAGATCATGGTGATCTCGTTGCCGCGCACGGCACGAAGATCCGGCTCGCTGGCGGTCATCAGGTCTCGGCGGTCGAACAGGATCTGCCCCGAGGGATGGCTGGCGGCGGGATAGGGCAGAAGCTTCAGGATAGAGGCGGCGGAGACCGACTTGCCGGAGCCGGATTCGCCGACCAGAGCGACGATCTCTCCACGATCGATCTCGAAGGAGACACGGTCGACTGCCAGGCTCTCGCGACCGCTCTGATGGAAGGCGACCGAGAGATCGCGCACGGACAGGAGAGGTTCGGTCATGCGGATAAGCTTTCAATCAGGGAGGTGAGCGTGTGTTCGTTCAGGCGACAGACTTCGAAATGGGGGGCTGCTTGCGCAGCCTTCATTTCGAACGGAGGCGAGATGCCCCGATCGTCAGTCAAGAAATGGGTCGTCGCGACAGCGAACGCTGATGCGACATGGATGGCATCAGGAAGTTTCAGCGCGTTCCGACGCGCCCGCAATTGTGCCGCCGTATCCAGAATGTGGCTCTCCACGGGAATGATCTGCAGCCACGGCAGACCTGAACCCCAGGCCCTGTAGACTTCAACGAGCTTATGATCGCCGTCGCGCAAAGGCTTCACCAGCAGTTCCGAGATGGTGAGCGCGCTCGTGCACAAAATCGCGCTTGGTTGAGATGATGCCTTGCTGGCCAAGTCTCGCATCAAGTCACGTAGAAGGCCATCGCCTTCGATCAGCAAGATTGCGGCATTCGTGTCGAGGTAGATTTGGTGCCGATGCGGCATCAGTCGTCCCATTCGTCGCGAAGTTCCCGAATTCGCGCCACAGCTTCAGCGGTCGTAACACGGCGGTCGTCTTGGCTACGATAGGCCTCTACCTTTTTCATGAAATCTTCAAAGCTCGCCTTGGCCGGGTTCGGAGCGTCGCCTTCCATCTCCACCACGACGCGTACTGTGCTGCCCGCTTCCAACCCCTCGCGGAGATCTGCTGGCAAATTCTCAACCGGGTAATGCTCTCTGACGATCTTGTTCATCGCATCGCGCTCCTGATCAGGCCTTCGCCCATCATGCCACAAATGCGCGCAATTGACGAACCCGCGCTCATCGGAAGGTCTTTCTGGGATCGAATGCATCGCGCACCGCTTCGCCGATGAAGATCAGCAGCGAGAGCATGATCGACATGGTGAAGAAGGCGGTGAGGCCGAGCCAGGGTGCCTGGAGGTTGCGCTTGCCCTGGGCGATGAGTTCGCCGAGCGAAGGCGAGCCGGGGGGCATGCCAAAGCCGAGGAAGTCGAGCGAGGTGAGCGTGGTAATCGATCCCGAAAGGATGAATGGCAGGAAGGTCAGGGTGGCCACCATGGCGTTGGGCAGCAGGTGGCGGAACATGATCGTGCCGTTGCCGACGCCGAGGGCGCGGGCGGCGTTTACGTATTCGAAGTTTCGCGCACGCAGGAACTCGGCGCGCACGATGCCGACGAAACCGACCCAGGAGAAGAGCAGCATGATGCCGAGCAGGACGAAGAAGCCGGGCGGCAGGATGGCTGCTATGATCAGCAGGATGTAAAGCACCGGCATTGAGGACCAGATCTCGATGAAGCGCTGCATCAAAAGGTCGGTCCAGCCGCCGAAATAGCCTTGCACGGCACCGGCCGTGACCCCGATGACGGCCGAGGCGAGCGTGAGCGCCAGACCGAAGAGGATCGAGATCCGGAAGCCGTAGATCATGCGGGCCATGACGTCGCGGGCCTGGTCGTCGGTGCCGAGCCAGTTCATGTTGCCGAGCACGCAATTCGGATCCTCCGCCCCGAGGGGGTAGGCCGCACAACGGGTTTCCGTGTCCATCAGCCAGAAGGGCGGCGTGGGTGCGGAATGCGGCACCTCGGAATTGACCGTGCGGTAGGAGTAGCGGATCGGCGGCCAGATCATCCAGCCGTTGGCGTTGATCTCGTCGGAGATGAAGGGCGAGCGATAGTCCGTGATTGCCAGGAAGCCGCCGAACTTCTCCTCGGGATAATCGACCACGACGGGGAAGAGGATGTCACCCTTGTAGGACGCGATGATCGGCCTGTCGTTGGCGATGAATTCGGCGAACATGCTCAGGACGAAGAGCACCATAAAGATCCAGAAGGACCAGAGGCCGCGCCGGTTCGCCTTGAAATTCTCCAGGCGTCGACGATTGGTTGGCTTGAGCCAGTCCTTCCTCGGCGGCGCGATGGGCGTGGTCTCTACGGCGGACATCAGACGTCCCTCCGATCGAAATCGATGCGCGGGTCGATCCAGGTGTAGATCAGGTCGGAGATCAGACCGACGACGAGGCCCATCAGCGAGAAAATGTAAAGGGTTGCGAACACGATCGGATAGTCGCGGTTGACGATTGCAAGGTAACCGAGACGACCCAGGCCATCGAGCGAGAAGATGTTTTCGATCAAGAGCGATCCGGTGAAGAAGGCGGAGATGAAGGCCCCGGGCAGGCCGGCGATGACGATCAGCATGGCGTTGCGGAAGACGTGGCCGTAGAGGACCTGGCGCTCGCCGAGCCCCTTGGCGCGGGCGGTCACGACATACTGCTTCTTGATCTCGTCGATGAAGGAATTCTTCGTGAGCAACGTCGTCGTGGCGAAGGCGGAGAGCAGGAGCGCTGTGAGCGGCAATGCGAGATGCCAGAAGTAGTCGAGGATCTTCTGCCACCAGGAGAGCTGGTCGAAATTGTCCGAGGTCAGTCCGCGCAGCGGAAACCAGTCGAAGAAGGACCCGCCGGCGAAAAGCACGATGAGAAGAATGCCGAAGAGGAAGCCTGGGACGGCATAGCCGATGACGATGATGCCGGATGTCCAGACATCGAAGCGCGAGCCGTCGGAAACGGCCTTGCGGATCCCGAGCGGGATCGAGATGGCATAGGAAATCAGGAGCACCCACAGACCGAGCGAGATTGAGACGGGCATCTTCTCGATGATCAGATCGATCACCGAGGTGTTGCGGAAGAAGCTCTCGCCGAAGTCGAAGCGGATGTAGTTCCACATCATCTCGAGGAAGCGCTCGAGCGGCGGCTTGTCGAAGCCGAACTGTTTTTCGAGCTTGGCGATCAGTTCCGGATCGAGACCTTGAGCGCCGCGATAGCGGGAGCTTCCCTCCTCCGTGCCGGTGGACTGGCCCAGCATGTCGCCGCCGCCGGAGAGGCGTGCATCGGCGCTGTCACCCTGGCCGCTCAGCTGGGCTATGACCTGCTCGACGGGGCCGCCGGGGGCGAACTGGATGACGATGAAGGAGATGCCCATGATGCCGATCATGGTCGGGATCATCAGCAGAAGGCGGCGGAGGATGTAGGCGGTCATGCGCGATGTCCCGCTTCAGGGTCGGGTCTCACTATCATGTCCAAGCTTCTTTCGTCCGCCAATCTCAGCTGCTCCGTTGTCCAGCGATTCGCCCCCACCATTCCTAGAGTCTCACGCAGGGGGCGCAAGCCCCGAGCGGAGATCACGGATTTTTCGCCCACCAGATCGACGGAAAGCCGGTGCTGTAGGTGGGGAGTTCGGCCGGATGCTCGAACTTGTCCCAGAAGGCATAGCGCGCCGTTCCGCCATAGTAGAGCGGGATGACGTAATCATGGGCGAGCAGGACGCGGTCCATGGCCTTGGTCGCGGCGACCTGTTCATCCCGATCGGCCGGGAAAATGATCTTCTCGATCAAGGCGTCGACCGCCGGATCGGAAATGCCGGCATAGTTCTGCGAGCCTTCGCGATTGACCGATGCGGAACCCCAATAGTCGCGCTGCTCATTTCCCGGGTTCAGCGTCTGAGCCCAGACGATCCAGGTCATGTCGTAATCGAAGCTGCGGGTACGGTTTGTGTATTGCGACGGGTCGACCGTGCGCACGGACATCTCGATGCCGATCTTGCGCAGTTGTTGCTGATAGGGAACGGCGAGGACCTCGAGCTGGGGGTTGGAAAGCAGGAGTTCGAAGCGGAAGGGCTGGCCGGTCTGCGCATTGACCATCGCATTGCCACGCAGCTCATAGCCGGCCTGCTTGAAGAGCTCGACCGCCTTGCGCAGGTTGTCGCGGGAGGCCTGCGGCGAGCCGCCCACCGGGTTCTCATAAGGCGTATCGAAGACGGAGGGCGGGACCTTGTCCTTCAAGGCGGTCAGCAGTTCCAGTTCCTTGCCTTCCGGCAGGCCGGTTGATTCGAGCTCGGTCCCGTTGAAGAAGCTATCGACCCGCTCATAGGCGTTGTAGAAGACGGTTCGGTTCAATTCCTCGAAGTCGAGCGCGTAGTTCAGAGCCCTGCGAACGCGCTGATCCTTGAACATGTCGCGACGCATATTGGGCACCAGCGCCTGCATGACACCTGTTGCCCGGAAGGGGTTCTCGTACTCCTCCTTCGTGACTCGGCCATCCTGAGCTGCGGGGAAGTCGAAGCCGGTGGCCCAGCGCGCGGCACGCGTTTCCTGCCAGAAATCCGTCACACCGGAGCGGAAGGCTTCGAACTCGACGTCACGGTCGCCGAACATCGTGTAGGTGATGTTGGCGAAGTTGTTGTATCCGACGTTGACGTTGACATCCTTGCCCCAATAATCGTCGCGCAGCTGGTAGCGGATCGTGGCGCCCGGCTTGAATTCGGCGATCTCGTAAGGCCCCGATCCCATGACTGGTTCGAGCGTGGTGCGGGAAATGTCGCGCGGCTGGCCGTCCGGGCCCTTCGCCTCCCACCAGTGTTTGGCCACAACCGGGAATTGGCCGAGGATCATCGGCAGCTCGCGGTTGTTCTTCTGGTCGAAGCGGAACGTGATGTCCCGCTCACCGGTCTTTTCGGCAGAGATCACATGGCTGTAGTAGCTCATGTAGAGGGGGTTCAGCTCCTTCAGCTTCTCGAAACTGAAGATGACATCCTCAGGCTTGACGGGTTCACCGTCGGCGAAGCGGGCTTCGGCGCGGAGCCGGAACGTGGCGCTCGAGATATCCTCGGGGAAAGAGACGCCTTCGGCGAGCAAACCGTAACCCGTCGAGATCTCGTCACTCGTATCCTTGAGCAGGGTATCAAAGACAATCGCAAGACCGGGCGCGGCTTCGCCTTTGTCCAGAATCGGATTGAAACTGTCGAATGTCCCGGTGGAGGACATGCGCAAGGTGCCGCCTTTCGGAGCGTCCGGGTTTACGTAATCGAAGTGGGGAAAGCCCGGCGCATATTTCACATCGCCGAGGATCGAGACGCCGTGGCGAAAGGGTTCAGACGGCTCCTGCGCGGCGGCCGGACCGAAATTGAGGCCCAGACCGACGATGACACCCAAAAAGACGACGCTGTTTCTGCTTAGACCCATCGGCCGAGATCCCCTGTTTTTTGATGGTTGTGGAGCAGAATAGGACAAATGGCGGCAAAATACAGACGGGTGACGGAGAAGTGAGCATCTACCGCTCCGCAGATTCACCCCATTTCGGTTTCAGGTTAGACTGACAGATGATTCACCCAGGCGGAAACGTTGGGTGGATCCGGAGAGACCGGGGACATATGCAGACGATGAAGAAGACCTGGGGCACCCGCCCGATTGCCACCGCCCTGATGCTCACGGCAGCCTTTGTCGGCGCCAACGGCGAAGGCGCCCTTGCCGAAGGACGTCCGGCGAAAGAACTGTTCGGGGGCATGACCCTGCCGGCAAAGGCTGCGCCTTCGCCTTATGGCTCCTATGCGAAGGGCTGTATTGCCGGCGCCGTGGCCATTCCGACGGACGGGCCGACCTGGCAGGCGATGCGGCTTTCGCGCAATCGTCGCTGGGGCCATCCGGAGATGATCGCGCTGCTCGAGCGCTTTTCGAAGGATGCGGTGCAGCTTGGCTGGGGTTCGGGCATCCTGATCGGCGACATCTCGCAGCCGCGCGGCGGCCCGATGCTGTCAGGTCATGCCTCGCATCAGATCGGGCTCGATGCCGACATCTGGTTCACGCCAAAGCCGGCCCAGCCCCTGTCGGCGCAGCAGCGCGAAGAGATGCCGTTCACCTCGATGCTGGTGAAGGACAAGTTCCTGACGGTCGACAAGCGCTTGTGGACCGACACCCATGCGCGCGTGGTCGTGCAGGCGGCGAGTTATCCGCAGGTCGAACGCATCTTCGTCAATCCAGCGATCAAGAAGAAACTCTGCGACACGTGGACCGGCGATCGCTCCGTGCTGGGCAAGATCCGGCCCATCTATGGTCACGACGCGCATTTCCATATCCGCATGCGCTGCCCCGAGGGAGCAAGCGGCTGCAAGCCGCAGGCTGCCGTGCCGCCCGGCGACGGCTGCGACAAGTCGCTGGCCTGGTGGTTCACCAAGGAGCCCTGGGCAGCACCGAAGAAAGACCCGAACGCGAAGCCGGCGCCAAAGCCGCGCGCGATGCAGGTCTCGGACCTGCCGAAAGCCTGCAGCACGGTCTTGCAGGCGCGTGGCCCGGCCAACGAGTATGAGGTGACCTATCAGGCGAGCGGTGGCGCGATGCCAAGCAGTGCCGCATCGGCCTTTGCAGCACCGATGGCCTCCTCGCCGCAGGGCTTCGAGCTGCCCGCCGTCGTTCCCGTTCCGCCGGCAAGGCCTTCGGGCTGGTGACACAAGGTCTCTTCGAGTGCCTTTTCAACGGATGCCGGCTGCGCTAGATGGGTTTATCAAATCGATTTAAATGAGCTGGGGACCTGTCGTGAGCCGCACCCGTTGCATCGCCCTGATCGCGCATGACCAGAAAAAGGACGACATGGCGGACTTCGCCCGACGTCACCAGGCCAAGCTGCAAAGCTGGAAGATCGTGGCGACGGGCACGACGGGCGGGCGGATCAAGGATGCCGTTCCGGAACTCGACGTGACGCGGCTGAAAAGCGGGCCTCTCGGAGGCGACCAGCAGATCGGTGCGTTGATCTCGACGGGGGAAGTCGACATGCTCGTCTTCTTCGTCGACCCCTTGACTCCGATGCCCCATGATGTGGATGTCAAGGCGCTGATGCGGCTTGCGACCGTCTACGACATTCCGATGGCGTTGAACCTCGCGACCGCCGACATTCTGATGCAGACCCTGACTGCCTGAGGCAGCGGGGCCCAAGACCGGACACACCATGGCCAAGACACAGCGCGACGACACCCTGCCCTTCCCGATCCTGATCGGCGATATCGGCGGCACCAATGCCCGCTTCTCGATCCTGATCGACGAGAGCGGCGAGCAGATCAGCTTTCCGAACGTGGTGAACAAGGATTTCGCGACGATCGACGAGGCGATCCGCGTGAGCGTGCTGGAAACGTCGAGCCATAAACCGCGCTCCCTGATCCTCGCTCTGGCAGGGCCGATCAAGGGCGACGAGGTGCCGCTGACGAACTGCCCCTGGGTGGTGCGCCCCAAGGTGCTGATGGCCGATCTCGGCTTTTCGGAAGTGCTGCTGCTCAATGACTTCGAAGCACAGGCGCTGGCGGCAGCCACGCTTGACGGCGATGACCGGCAGCATCTGGGCTCGCTCAGCGAAGCCCCGCTCGGCTCGCGCGTCGTGCTGGGACCTGGCACGGGACTTGGCGTTGCCGGCCTCGTTCGGGCGCGTGATATGTGGTTCCCGGTTCCGGGCGAAGGCGGGCATGTGGATGTCGGTCCGCGCACCGCGCGTGACTACCAGATCTGGCCGCATCTGACGCCGGTCCGCGATCCTAACGCCGCCCTTGGCCGCATTTCGGCGGAAGAGCTTCTCTCTGGGCGCGGGCTGATGAACATCTATCGGGCGCTCTGCAAGGCCGATGGCAATCTGACGCCCCGATACGAAGAGCCGGCCCAGGTTTCGGCCGCGGGCATTTCCGGCGCGGACAGTTTGGCCGGCGAGGCGCTCAGCCTGTTTGCCACCTACCTCGGACGGGTTGCCGGCGATCTGGCGCTGATCTTCATGGCAAAGGGCGGGGTTTTCCTGGCCGGTGGCATTTCGCCGAAGATCCTGCCGGCATTGCAGAGCGGCGAATTCCGGGCGGCCTTCGAAGACAAGGCGCCGCATCAGGGCGTGATGCATGGCATCCCGACCTTTGTCGTCACCCATCCGCAGGCTGCCCAGCACGGGCTTGCCGCCTTCGCGACGGCGCCTGCCGATTTCGGGCTGGCGACCGAGGGGCGTCACTGGCGCTAAGCTCCCTGCGTACCTGCGGCTATGGCCAAAGACGCCGCGACTGGCTATAGAGCGGCGGCGCCTCGGCGAGGCGTGAGACAGCAATCGCACAGGACTTTCTTCTTGGACGCCAAAGACAACGAAAGCCGCAAGGTAGCGGATATCGAGAGCGTCACCGCCGTCCTCCGGCGGGTCGTGGCCGAAAACGGCCGTGAGCACGTCAAGGGCTATGCTTTTGCGATCGTCTGCCTGTTGATCGTCGCCGGGACCACGGCCTTTACCGCCTGGATCATGGAATCGGTCATCAACGAGGCCTTCGCCAACAGGCGCGCCGACCTCGTCTGGATCATCTGCGGCTCGATCTTTGTCGCCTTCGTGCTGCGCGGTTTCGCCGGTTATGGCCAGGCGGTGACCCTTTCCAAGATCGGCAACAACATCGTGGCGCGTTATCAGAAGCGCCTGTTTGCCCATCTGATGACGCTGTCGGTCGGCTATTTCAATGAGGCACGCTCGGCGCGACTTGCGGCCCAGATCAACCAGAACATCAATGGCGTGCGGGATGTGCTCAACCTCACCGTGACATCGCTCGCACGCGATCTCGTGACGCTGGTCGCCCTTCTCGGCGTCATGCTCTACCAGGATCTGGTGCTGACGCTGATCGTGTTCACGGTGGCGCCGCCACTCCTGCTCGGCCTGCGCTATCTTTCTAAGCGCCTGCGCAGCGCCACCAAGGACAGCATCATCCTCAATTCCCATGTCCTGGGCTCCATGCAGGAAGCCGTGCAGGGCATTGCCATCGTCAAGGCCTTCACGATGGAGAAGGAGCTTCAGGGCAGGATCCAGTCAAGCATCGATCAGGCGGAGCGGCGGGCAAACAAGATCGCGCAACTCAGCGAGCGCAACGGCCCGATGACCGAGACGGTGGCCGGCTTCTCGATCGCCGGCGTCATGGCCTATGCCGCCTATCAGTCGATCTATGGCGGCGTATTGCCGGGTGCATTCTTCTCCTTCGTCACCGCTCTGCTTCTCGCCTATGAACCGGCGAAACGCCTGGCGAAGCTGCAGGTGCAGATGGAGCGCGCGGCGGTCAATGCGCGGATGATCTACGAGATCCTCGACATGCAGCCGCACCAGCGCGACAAGCCGGGTGCGGGCGCGCTTGAGGTCAGTGACGCGCGGATCGAGTTCCGCAATGTGAGCTTTGCCTATGGCGACAATCCGCCGGTGCTTCGCAAGCTGAGCTTCGTCGCCGAAGGCGGCAAGACGACGGCCCTGGTCGGCCCGTCCGGGGCCGGCAAGTCGACGGTCATCACGCTCGTGCCGCGCTTCTATGATCCGGCGAGCGGGGAGATCCTGATCGACGGACACAATATCGCCGATGTGACGAAGTCGTCGCTGCGCCAGCATCTCGCCTATGTGTCGCAGCAGCCGTATCTCTTCGAAGGCACGATCCGTGACAATATCCGCTACGGGCGCCCTGATGCGACCGATGCGGAGATCGAGGATGCAGCACGGCTTGCGAACGCCCATGACTTCATTCTGGCGCAGCCGCAGGGTTATGACACGCCGGTCGGCGAGAACGGGGTGACACTGTCCGGCGGTCAGCGGCAGCGGCTGTCGATCGCGCGTGCGCTGGTGCGCAATGCGCCGATCCTGCTGCTCGACGAGGCGACCTCGGCGCTCGACACGGAATCGGAAGCGGCGGTGCAGCAGGCGCTCGACGCGGCGATGGCCGGACGCACCGTGATTGTCATCGCGCACCGCCTGTCGACGGTGGTCAATGCCGACAAGATCATCGTGATGCATGCCGGCCAGGCGGTCGAGGAAGGCACGCATGAGAGCCTTGCGCAGCAGCCGGGTGGTCTTTACGCTCGCCTCAACAACCTTCAGGCCGCTCCCAACGGCCTGCTCAGCAGCCAGGAATAATCTCGCATGGATACGCCCATGAAGCTCGTCGTCGTTGGTGCCGCCGGTCGCATGGGCAAGACGCTGATCAAACTGATCAGCGAGACCGAGGGCCTTGTGCTACATGCGGCGGTCGAACGGGCGGGCTCTGCCGCGCTGGGCCAGGATGCGGGCGAACTGGCTGGTGTGCCCAAGCTTGGCGTTGCCGTGACCGACGATCCGCTGGCGGCCTTCCTGCATGCTGATGGGGTCATCGATTTTACCACGCCGGCGTCAACCGTAGAATTTGCAGCCCTCGCCGCCCAGGCGCGCATCGTGCATGTCATCGGCACCACCGGCTGCCTGCCGGAGGATGAGGCGAAGATCGACGCTGCGGCCCGCCATGCGCGGGTGGTGAAGTCGGGCAATATGAGCCTCGGCGTCAATCTGCTCTCGGTTCTGATCAAGCAGGCCGCGCGCGCGCTCGATGCCGCAGGCTGGGATATCGAGGTGCTCGAAATGCACCACAAGCACAAGGTCGACGCACCGTCGGGCACCGCCCTTCTGCTCGGTGAAGCGGCAGCCGCGGGCCGCGGCATTTCGCTTGCCCACCATTCGGTCCGCGTGCGCGACGGCCATACCGGACCGCGCGAAGAAGGCTCGATCGGCTTTGCCACACTGCGCGGCGGCTCGGTCATCGGCGAACATCAGGTGCTGTTTGCGAGCGAAGGCGAGTTGATCACGCTGTCTCACAGCGCGACCGATCGCTCACTCTTCGCTCGTGGCGCGCTGAAGGCTGCCACCTGGGCCCGGGACAAGAAGCCCGGACGCTATACCATGCTCGACGTGCTCGGGCTCAACTCCACCCCCTGATCGTCAAGAGAGGAATTGTCGATGACCGGTACCCTCGTGCTCGTGCGCCATGGCCAGAGCGACTGGAACCTGAAGAACCTGTTTACCGGCTGGCGTGATCCGGACCTGACCGAACTCGGCGTGCAGGAAGCCAATGCCGGCGGCAAGGCGCTCGCCGATTACGGCATCAAGTTCGATATCGCTTTCACGTCAGTCCTCACCCGTGCGCAGAAGACCTGCAACATCATCCTGGAAAACGTCGGCCAGACCGGTCTCGAGACGATCAAGGATCAGGCGCTGAACGAGCGCGACTACGGCGATCTTTCCGGCCTCAACAAGGACGATGCCCGCGCCAAGTGGGGCGAGGAGCAGGTGCATATCTGGCGCCGCTCCTACGACGTCCCGCCGCCGGGTGGCGAAAGCCTGCGCGACACCGGTGCCCGGGTCTGGCCCTATTACCTGACCGAAATCCTGCCGCGCGTGCTGCGTGGCGAAAAGGTGCTGGTGGCAGCGCATGGCAATTCGCTGCGCTCGCTGGTCATGGTTCTCGACAAGCTGACCAAGGAGCAGATCCTCGGCGTCAACCTCGCGACCGGCGTTCCCATGGTCTACAAGCTGAACGCGGATTCGACGGTGGCTTCCAAGGAAGTGCTGGGCGACATGTCCGGCGCGCACTGAGCGCAACTACCCCTCCCCGAAATGAAAGAAGCCGCCCATGAGGCGGCTTCTGCATTTCCAGAGACTGTTCTCAGTTTGCTTGCTTGCGCATGAAACCCTGGATCAGATCGGCGAGCGCTTCCGGCTGCTCGACCGAGGGGATATGGGCGCAATCGGCAATTTCCTCAAAACGGGCGCCCGGCACCAGATCGGCACCGGCCTGGACCGTGGCGGGTGGCGTCGAGCCGTCCTGGTCGCCAACGACGAAGAGCGTGGGGACCATGATGGTCGGCAGGACGTTGGAGAAATCGGTGTCGCGCAGGGCAGCACAGGTCGACAGATAGCCTGCGATGGACTGGCGCGTCATCATCAGGCGGTAGCCGGCGAGTTCGTCAGGGCGGTCTTCGTGGAAGGCCGGGGTGAACCAGCGCGCCATGGCACTGTCGGCCGCACTTTCCAGGCCGCCCTTTTCGATGCCGGCGATGCGCTCGGCCCAGATCTCGGCAGACCCGATGCGGGGGGCGGTGTCGCAGAGGATGAGCTTGCGGAAGAGGTCCGGCCGCTCCTTCCAGAGGCCCTGGCAGACGAGACCGCCGACGGAAAGGCCGCAGAAGGTGGCTTTGCGGATGCCGAGTTCATCACAAAGGCTGGCGAGATCCGAGACGAGATCGGCCATGCCGAAGGGCTTCTCGGCACCGCCGGAGAGGCCGTGACCGCGGCTGTCATAAAGGAGCACCGATACATCGTCGCCGAGCTCGTCGAAGAGCGGCAGCCAGATGCGGAAGTCGGTGCCGAGCCCGTTGGAGAAGACGATCAGGTTCTTGGCTTTCGCCTCGCCGATCAGCTCGTAGTGGACGACATTGCCGTTGATGGTCTTGAAGGCCAAATCTTGTACTCCTGCGGGCTGAACTGCGCCCGTGTTTCGCTAACCGGCAAGGCCGGGAATTCTCAGTGCGCCTCGTCCCAGTTATGGGCAGCGCGGGCGTCGACCTTGAGCGGCACGCGCATGGAGACGGCAGGCATGGCGGCGTTTTCCATGATGTCGACGATGACAGGCATGGCGACATCGACGGCTTCGTCCTCGACTTCGAAGATCAGTTCGTCATGCACCTGCAGCAGCATGCGGACACGCTCCGACAGGCCGGCGGCGGCAAGCGCCGGCTCGATCTGGATCATGGCGCGGCGGATGATGTCGGCAGCCGAGCCCTGGATGGGCGCGTTGATCGCGGCGCGCTCGTTGAAGGCGCGCATCGAGGGGTTGGACGACCTGATTTCCGGGTAATGCGCGCGGCGGCCGAAGATGGTTTCCACATAACCCTTGTCACGGGCAAAGGCCTTGGTGCTCTCCATGTAGTCCTTGATGCCCGGGAAGCGCTCGAAATACTTCTTGATGTATTCCCCCGCTTCCGAGCGCTCGATGCCGAGCTGGTTGGCAAGGCCGAAGGCCGAGATGCCGTAGATGATGCCGAAGTTGATCGCCTTGGCGCGGCGGCGGACGTCCGACGGCATGCCCTCGACCGGGACACCGAACATTTCCGATGCCGTCATGGCATGGATGTCGACGCCGTCGGCGAAGGCCTGACGCAGCTGCGGGATCTCGGCGACATGAGCGAGCACGCGCAATTCGATCTGGCTGTAGTCGGCTGACAGGAGCTTGTGGCCGGGTGTAGAGATGAAGGCCGTGCGGATCTTGCGGCCTTCGGCGGTGCGGACCGGGATGTTCTGCAGGTTCGGCTCTGACGACGATAGGCGACCCGTGGTCGTCGACGCGAGCGAATAGCCCGTGTGGACGCGCTTGGTCTCGGGGTGGATGTATCCGGGCAGCGCGTCCGTATAAGTGGACTTGAGCTTGGTCAGCTGGCGCCAGTCGACGATCTTGCGCGGCAGGGGCGCACCCTCAGCGGCGAGGTCTTCGAGCACCTGGGCGGAGGTGGACCACTGGCCGGTCTTGGTCTTGGAGCCGCCCGGTAGGCCCATACGACCGAACAGGATATCACCGAGCTGCTTCGGCGAGCCGATGTTGAAACGCTCGCCGGCGAGTTCATAGACCTCGTCCTCGGCGGCAGCGGCCTTTTGCGCAAGCTCGCCCGAGAGGCGGGAGAGGATCTGGCGATCGA
>DAMDHD010000024.1:0-58224 GCA_032102365.1 Allorhizobium sp. CTOTU50464
GTCCTGCCGCAGCAGCATGTCGCCTGGTGCTCGGCCCGCTATCGCTCCTATGATCCGGCCGACAACACCTATCACAGCTACAGCGGCGAAATTCGTGATTGCACGTCACCCTACCAGACGGGCGTCATGGCAGGGATCAATGAAGGCGAGGCAGAATTGCTGACCGTCAGCAATGAACCGGCATCGTCCAATGGCTATGCCGTGCAGGGCGATCACATCGCGAACTGCATGCAGCGCTACCGCTCGTACCGCCCATCCGACAACACGTATCAGCCCTATGGCGGTGGCCCGCGCCAGCAGTGCGAACTTGCATCGTTCTGATGTAAGGAAGCTTATGAGTTGGAGAGTATAAGACCCGGCGGCGGCGTGACACTCTCCCCGCCGGCGACTGCCTCGGAAATATAGCTCAGCGCATTCTGCAGGCCATTCATCGTATAGGGTTTCTCGATCGCCCCGATCGCCCCGACGAAATCCTCCGGAATCCGCTTGATATTGCCGGTGACAAAGACAAAGGGGACATCCTTGTCCGCCAGTCGGCGACCGATGTCGATGCCGGTCGGCCCGTCGCTCAAATGCACGTCCACAAACGCAAAATCTGGGTCGCCTTCATCAATAATATCGAAAGCCGCCTTACGCGAAGCGGCAATTCCCACGACCTCGTGGCCGGCCGCCTCGACTTCGAGTTCCAGTTCGAGGGCAAGCAGCGCCTCGTCCTCGACAATCATGATCTTCAAGCGTCTGCTTCCTTCATTTCTTCGACCAGCATCGTCACCAGCACATCGGTCCGGTGGCCCTCCACTTCCCGTACGATCTTCGCGCCGAGCTGCTTGGCACAAGTCTCGAGCATCAGCTTGCCGAAAGCCTCTTCTTCCGGGTTGACGGAGACCGGAGTGGTTGTGTCTGTCACCCGGATCAGGAAGTGCCCATTTGTCCGCCTAACCTGCAGGTGAATATCGCCTCCGCCATCACTCAGCCCTCGACGCACGGCATCGAGGACGAGTTCGTTGATGATCAGCGCGAGTGGCGATGCCTTGACGGCTGGAACGAGCACCGGCGAGAGATCGATGACGACCCGGATATCGTCCCGTTTCAGAGCGCCTACGAGATCCTCGATAAGGTCCTTGGCAAAATCCGATACATCGAAACGCCCAAGATCAGCGCTGGTAAAGAGCTTTCGCTGGACGGTGCTGAGCGCCTCGACGCGGTTCAAAACGGAAAAGAGTGTCCGCTTGACGAGATCCGTCTCGGACATCCGGGCCTGCAGCTTCACGATGGACGCGATGGTCAAGAGATTGTTTTTGACCCGATGGTCCACCTCATGCACTAGCAACGTCTTTGCCTTCAGGGCCTCCGACAGGTCATGGGTCCGTCTGGCAACTTCCCGTTCAGCGGAATTGCGTGCCTCGGCGAGGTCCTTCTCCTTGCTCTTGATCGTGGTGAAATCGAGCTGGGAGGCAAAGAAATAGATGACATCGCCATTCACGTCGCGCACCGGGCTGACGAAGAGCGCATTCCAGAACGAGCTTCCATCCTTGCGATAGTTCAGAATGTCGATCGAAATATCCCGCTCGTCGGCAATCGCGTCGCGCAATTGCGCGACGGCATTGCGATCCGTCTCTGGACCCTGCAGAAGGCGGCAGTTGCGACCGATCAACTCGTCCCGGCTATAGCCGGTGAGCTTGGCGAACGCCTCGTTGCAGAAGATGATCGGGTTGTCGGGCTGCTGCGGATCGGTGATGAGCATCGGCATGCGCGTAGCCTTGAAGGCCGCGGCAAACGGATCTTCCGATGGATGGGAGGCGAGGAGGCGGTCGCCGGCGTCTTGAGCGTCACGCCGCGAAGAGTTTTGATCTGACATTCACACCACTGTCCTGGAGCAGGCTGCTCAAGTGAATGACCCACCTTGAGAAAAGTTCCGGCTGTTCGCAAATTTTTTTCTGGTGCGGAGAAATTGGCTCTGAGAACCTCCTCCCCACATAAGGGATGACTAGAACAATAGACAGGGGCATCTGTTTAGCCTATCTGACATAACACCCCGAGATTGCGCAGTTCAGGGCAGCAGGATTGATGTCAACCGACGAGCACCAGAACGCCAGGCCCGGCTTCCTCAGGAATGGCGGCTTCATGGCCGACCTCATTCTCGACCGAGACTGGTCGGATGGCCTTGGCCCGATCGACACATGGCCGGCAGCACTCCGCTCGGCTCTCTCGATCTGCCTGAACTCCAGCTTCCCGACCGCAATCTATTGGGGCCCGGAACTGCGGCTGCTCTACAACGACAGCTGGTCCCCCATTCCGGGCGAACGCCACCCCTGGGCACTGGGCAGACCCGCAGCGGAAGTCTGGTCGGATATCTGGGATGTCGTCGGGCCGCAATTCCGGCAAGTGATGGAGACCGGCGAAGGTGTAACCACTTACGACCAGCTGCTGGTCATGGATCGCAATGGCGTTCCGACCGAAGGCTACTGGAACTACAGCCTGTCGAGCATCCGAGACGAGTTCGGCAACATCTGCGGTGTCTTCAATCAGGGCAATGAAACGACAGCTGCCGTCCTGGCGCGCCGACAGACACAGGAGGAGATCGAGCGGCTCGGCCGGCTGTTTGCCGAGGCCCCCGCGGCGATCGCCATCACGGAAGGCCCCTCGCATGTCTTCAAGCTGGTGAACCCAGCCTATGAAGCGCTGGTGCGGCGCACGGGCTTCCTCGGCAAGCCCGTGGCAGAGGCTCTCCCCGAAGTCGAAGATCAGGGCTTCATCAGCCTCCTGGACAGTGTCTATGCGACCAACGAACCCTACAAGGGCACTGCGGTGCCGGTGGAATTCGTGCTAGCCGATGGCGAGCGGCAGTTGCGCCATGTCGACTTTGTCTTCCAGCCGATCACCGACAAGGCAGGGCAGAGTGCCGGCATCTTCATCCAGGCTTCGGACGTGACCGAAGCCGCCACCGCCATGGCTGCGCTGCGCGAGAGCGAGCAGCGGTTCGAAGCGATCGTGAACTCCATCGATCAGATGATCTGGTCGACGCGGCCTGACGGCTACCACGACTACTTCAATCAGCGTTGGTACGAATATACCGGCGTGCCTGAAGGCGAGACGGATGGCGCGGACTGGGAGACGGTATTCCATCCCGAGGACCGCGCCGAAGCCTGGGCGCGCTGGCAGGAGAGCCTTGCGACCGGAAAGCCGTATCATGTCGAATATCGGCTGCGCCACCGGTCCGGCACCTATCGCTGGGTGATTGGCCGCGCCCAGTGCGTGCGCGACGACAATGGCGAGATTATTCGCTGGTACGGCACCTGCACCGACATCCACGATCTCAAGGTGGCGGAAGAAACCCGCCAGCTTCTGCTCCGCGAGCTCAATCACCGCGTCAAGAATCTCTTCGCCATCACGGCCGGCATGATCAACATGACGGCGCGCTCGTCGGACACGGTCGGCGCCATGGCGCACTCTCTCCACGGGCGCCTTCAGGCGCTGGCGAAAGCCCACCATCTCATCCAGCCGGCAATATCGGCAGGCATGCCTGGTACGGAATATGTCGGCTTTCACGCCCTGCTGGAAGAAATCCTGTCGCCCCATCTTGCCGATCGGCAGCGACAGGTCTCACTGGCAGGCCCGGAGCTTCAGCTCGGCCCGAATGCGTCCACGAGTTTTGCGCTGATCTTCCACGAGCTCGCCACCAATGCCGCAAAATACGGACCGTTCCGCGATCCGGACGGTCGCCTCGACGTGAGCTGGCAGATGGATGGCGGGTCGCTCAATCTCGAATGGCGTGAGAAGGTCCCCCATTCCCAGATCACGGCGCCGAAGCAGGAAGGCTTCGGCAGCAAGCTCGCCCGCACCAGCGCCACCCATCAACTCGGCGGCAACATCGATTTCGAGTGGCAGCCAGGTGGCGTCAATATCGCTCTCAAGGCAGCAACGGATCGTCTGAGCAAGTAAGCCGATCACTGCGCTCGTAAGCACCTCTGATGCAGAAACAGAAAGAGCGCCCAAGATGAGCGCTCGTGGTATCGGTATGAACGGGTATCAATCGAGTGATCAGCCACGCAACGACATGGGTCGCCACGATTTCGGCGATCAGTAGCGCGGGAAATCGGCCGGGTTGATCCCGAGCGTCTTCAGGTGGTGATCCTTCGGACGACGATGTCCTTCGACAGCGGCCGCTGCGGAGCTTGCTGCGCCGAGAACGGCGAAGGCGCGACCGAGGAAACCGTGCTGGATGGACTTGCGGAGGCTAGACATTTCTTTGCTCGCTTTCTTTGTTTGCAAGCAGAAAGTGGTCCCGTTACCGCTAAATTACAATAGTTGCAAAGTCACGCCAGCCATGCAGACGACGCAAGCCCGGTTAACCAGACCCTGCGTCGTTGCACGAGTTTCGAATCATCAGTCCTCGCTGCCGGCAACTTGAGCCAGAACCTGACCTCTGCCCCGCGCCCGAAGAAACATCGGAACGAAGAGCGCAATCGCCGCGAGCGCCAGCAGGACGGCGGCGATCGGTGAGGTGAAGAGCACCGTGGCATCGCCCTGGCTGATCGAAAGCGCACGCCGCAGCTGTTGCTCCGCCATGGGTCCGAGGATCAGACCGACGATGACGGGTGCGATCGGGTAGCCGAAGACCCGCATGACGTAACCCAGCACGCCGAAGGTCAGGAGCAGACCCAGTTCGAAGACGGACGGGTTTGCCCCGATCGTCCCAAGTGTTGCGAAGACCAGAATACCGGCGTAGAGCCAGGGCTTCGGGATCGTCAGCAGGCGCACCCAGAGCCCGATCAGCGGCAGGTTGAGCACCAGCAGCATGAAGTTCGCAATCAACAACGATGCGATCAGACCCCAGACAAGCTGGGGGTTGGTTGCGAACAGCAACGGTCCCGGCTGCAAACCGAACTGCTGGAAACCCGCCAGCATGATCGCCGCCGTCGCCGTAGTCGGCAAGCCGAGTGTCAGGAGCGGAACGAGCGTACCCGCCGCGGACGCATTGTTGGCGGCTTCCGGTCCCGCGACCCCTTCGATGGCGCCCTTGCCGAACTCCTCCGGATGTTTGGTGAAATGCTTCTCCGCCGAATAGGAAAGGAAGCTCGAGACATCGGCACCACCGGCAGGCATCGCACCGATCGGGAAGCCGATTGCAGTGCCCCGCAGCCAGGGTTTCCAGGAGCGCTTCCAATCGGTCTTGTTCATCCAGAGCGAGCCCTTGACGGCCTCGACCTTCTCAGGCGCCCTCGCCCCTTGAGCGGCGACATAAAGCGTTTCGCCGATGGCGAACATGGCGACCGCGAGAGTGGTGACTTCCAGTCCATCCAGAAGATCCGGAACGCCGAAGCTGAGGCGCGTCTGGCCGGTCAACTGATCGATGCCGACAATCGAGAAGGCAAGCCCGATGAAGAGGGCGGTGAGACCGCGCAGCGTGGAATCGCCGAAAGCGGCCGACACTGTTACGAAGGCAAGCACCATCAGCGCGAAATATTCGCGCGGCCCGAAGGATAGCGCGAACTTGACGACGTAAGGAGCGATGAAGGCAAGCGAGATCGTGGCCAGAAGACCGGCAACGAAGGAACCGATCGCGGCCGTCGCCAGAGCCGGACCACCGCGCCCGGCCCGGGCCATCTTGTTGCCCTCCAGCGCCGTGACGATCGACGCGCTTTCGCCCGGCGTGTTCAAGAGGATCGACGTGGTCGAGCCACCATACATGCCGCCATAATAAATGCCGGCGAACATGATCAGTGATCCGGCCGGATCGAGTTGATAGGTGACGGGCAGCAGCAGCGCGACCGTCAACGCCGGGCCGATGCCGGGCAAAACGCCAACGAGCGTGCCAAGCGTGACGCCGATCAGGGCATAGAAAAGGTTGATCGGCTGAGCGGCGATCGCCAGCCCCTGGAGAAGGAAATCAAACGTATTCACGGGGTTCCCCTCAGAAGAACAGCCGTTCGAGTGGACCCGCCGGCAAGGACAATTGCAGGAAGCGCGCGAAGATGATCCACACGACGAAAGAGAGTGCGATACCGGCAGGCAACGAGATCCAGAACTTCTTCTTTCCGAAGCCGGCTGCGGTCAGGGCGAACAGGACGCCAGTCGCCAGCGAAAAGCCCGCCGTCTTCAGAAGCAGCATCTGCGCCGCCAATCCTCCAACGATGAACAGAACCGGCGGAAGTTCCTGATATTCCCGCTCCGGGAAATCGCGCCGCATGGCAGCGAACACGGTCCAGACGCCCAGCACGATCAGACCGATGGCAATGCCCTTCGGCACGGTCGCGGGTCCGAGCCCGGAATAGACATTGCCGCCCTGGAGGCGCGCAACATCGTAGAAAATCAGAGCGGCAATCGCAAACAGCACAATGGCAATGGCCAGCGCCGCCCCATCCGGGCGGCGCCTGCCATGCATGGAAGCACGGTCTTCCGAGCTCATTTTACCAGCCCGATGTCTTTCAGGATCGCCTCGGTCGCCGTGATATCCTTGGCGAGCTGCTCGTCAAACGCAGCACCGGCGAGATAGGTATCCTGCCAGTTCTTCGTCTTCAGCGTTTCCTGCCAGGCGGCAGACTTCGCCAGCTTTTCGACATCTGCCGCAACTGCGGCCTTCTGCTCGTCGGTCAGGCCGGGTGCTGCGGCAACCATGCGCCAGTTCTGAAGCACAACGTCGAGGCCGCTTTCCTTCAGCGTCGGCGCATCGGCACCTTCGATGCGTTCAGCACTGGAGACGGCAAGCAGACGCAGCGTACCGGCAGCGACCTGGGCCTGGAATTCGCCATAGCTCGAGATACCGACGGTGACCTGACCGCCAAGGATTGCAGCCAGCGCTTCGCCACCACCGGAATAGGCGATGTAGTTGATCTTGGTGGGATCGACACCGGCAGCCTTGGCAATCAGGCCGGCACCGATATGGTCGACACCGCCGGCAGAGCCGCCGGCCCAGGAAACCGAACCCGGGTCAGCCTTCAGCTTCTCGATGAGCTGGCCGATGTTCTGGATTTCGGAATTGGCCGGAACGACGACAGCCTCGTATTCGCCGGTGAGGCGCGCGATCGGCGTGACATCGGCAAGCGTCACGGGCGACTGGTTGGTCAGGATGGCGCCGACCATGACGTAGCCACCGACGATCAGAGCATTCGGATTGCCCTTCTGCTGGCTGGCAAACTGGGCAAGACCGATTGTGCCGCCAGCGCCTGGAACGTTCACGACCTGAACATTGCCGGAAATGCCTTCAGACTGCATCACCTGCTGCAGCGAACGGGCGGTCTGGTCCCAGCCGCCGCCGGGCGCTGCGGGAGCCATGATCGTGTAATCTGCAGCCACGGCCGGAAGAGCCAGAGCGCCTGCGAGAAAAGAAGCCAGGAAAAAGTGTTTCAAGATAGTCCTCCACCATCTATGCGGCTCTTGCCGCCTTCAACTTATCTGTGGGGAGAAGACAGGACTCACGTCTTGCGGCTCAGACCGCGTCAGGCCAAGGCCTGCTCCTCCCATGTCCCATCGGTCCCGCCTCCACGGGACGATGAGAGCATACGCCTTATCAACTGAACCTGTCACCCACCTGTCACCGGCAACACAGACTCATTTGCGAGATGTGAAGCAGGCACCAGCCCTGCGAGACCGGATCAGGACGCATGCGCCTGGGGATCGTTCAGGTCACGGACCAGCCGCTGGTGGCTGCGCACACTGGCAAGCACATCGCCGAACTTGACGAGCCCCTGCCCGGCAAGCATGTCCTTGAGCTTGATGAAGACATCCGCCGTGGCGATGGCATCACCCAGCGCGGTGTGGCGGTCGTCTTCCTCGATATGGACGCCGAGCCGGCTTGCCAGGGCATCGAGCGTATGGATTTCGGCGCGACCGAAGGCCGTCGCCGAGACGAGCACGGTATCGAGAATGGGATGCAGGAACCGCAGCCCCACCTCTTTCTCCCGCCGATAGAGAAATTCCATGTCGAAGGGCGCATTGTGCGCCACCAGAACCGCTCCTTCGGCAAAGCGATGAAATTGCCGGACAGCCTCCTGGACACTCACCGCATCTGCAACCATCGCATCACTGACACCATGGATCGCCGTGGCTGAGGCCGGAATCGGGCGGCCGGGATTGACGAGCAGGTTGAAGACTTCGCTCTTGACCCGCTTGCCATTGACGATGCGAACGGCAGCGATCTGCACGATCTCGTCGCCCTGCTCGGGCAAAAGTCCCGTGGTCTCCGTGTCGAACACGACGAAGGTCAGCGCATCGAGCTTTGCATCGGAAAGTTTCTCGTAATGCATGCGCGACAGGAGATCGAAATCGTAGACCACATGGCGCGACAGGTCGGTGCCGACGGGGCGCAGTCGCTCGATCGGCCGCAGTCGCGTCTTGACGCAGGGGCGATCGCCCAAGAGATCGACGGAGAGCGAATTGCCATGGGCTTTCAGGATCGTCTCGCAGGTCACCCCGCCCTCATAAACGGGGTCACCGAGCCAGGCCTGCAGCTCTTCCTGTGGGATCGAGCCTCCCGACCAGGAAAGAGAGACTTCGGCGGCATCCCCTACCTCCGAGATCGCGAGTTCAAAAGCCGTAGCGGATGTTGCGCCATTCACGCGTGACACGACATGCGCCAGCAGGCTGACGATGTCGAACGCATTGCAGCGAACGGCAACCTCCGCCGCCTCGATTTCCAGCGACAACCCCGATCCCTGCAGCTCCCGGCGCAGCTGGCTTCCGAGCTCCCGCGCATCCGTGGGCGCCATGGGCCATCCGTCGGACCGACAGTGTTCGAACCGGTCTTCCAGGGCATCGAGCGTCGCGTCGAGCGTTTCGATCTGCCGCCGGATGGCGTCCTCCTCGCTCTGCGGCTCCCCATTCCCGGCCATCAACTGTCGCAGCTGCGAAACAGCCGGCCGGACCTGCAGGAAGACATCCCCCAGCAGCACATCGCGCCGTCCATAGGCCGCCACTTCGATCGTCACGTCGCGCAGCGTCATCACATAGGCGCCGCCATCGCCACCATTGTCGCCCGCAAGCCGCATGCGGCCAGCCAGCCGGCGTTGCCCGCAGGGGCTGAGACAGATGAACTCCACCACCGCGTCGCGGTCCGCACTCTCCAGAAGCCTATGATGCGCGTCGCGGATTGGGCCTTCGCTCAGATAGTCGAATATGTTTCGGTCCAGGCAGACAGGGCGCTGCGAACCCGCGAGAAACTGTTTTGCCACGCCGTTGTAGAAGACAAGATGATGCCGGCCGGTGCAGAGCAGGACGGCAGGCGGGACATCGGCCAGCAATTGCTCGAGCTTGTTCTTGTCGGAAGAAAGCCGTGCCGTTTCGCGCTGAACGGACTCCGCCAGCGCCCCGCGGGTCTGGGCAAGCGTGGCGGCCGTCGCCGAGGCGGCTGCCGCAAGATCTCCGAGATAACGCGCTTCCTCGGTCGCAAAGTCTTGCTCGACATCGGCGTGAGCGCGAGCGCGCATTGCGGAAGCCACCTTGTCGATGGGCCGTGCAACATGGGTGTCGAATAGAAACCAGATCCAGGTCACCAGCGCCAGGATCAGGAAGCCTGCGGCGACTGCCCCTTGAACGAAAGCGTTCAACATGTCGGGGCTGCCTTCGCGGTGGTAACCGAACCACAAGCCGACCGCCAGCGCCGCGACCGCGCCCGCAGCCAACGCCACGAAGAACAGAAGTATGCGGCCGCGCAGCCCGATCTTGATCAGCATGTCCTCCTCATCCCGTCGTGCAGGCAATCTTCAAGGCAGGATCCGCCGCATCGACCTTGACCCAGTCAGCGCCGACAAGACTACCATCCTCGGCTATGCTGACAGAACCATCGACCAAATCCGCCCGCTGCGTATTGGGGCAATCATAGACCACCTTGACCCGCGTGATGGGCTGCCAGCGCCCGACCAGCAGCACATCGACCATCACCAATCCTGCCTGGTTGGGATGGCGTTTGGCTGTTTTCAGATCGACAGCGGTGAAGCGGGTCGTGACCGGCTCGACATAGGACCATGGACGCCAGAAAGCCGTCTGCTCGTTTTTCCAGGAGACCTCGGTACCCGGCAGGGCAACATTCATCCGGTCGAACCAGCTGTACTCGCTCCAGACCGAATAGCCCAGCATGCCGAGACCCGCCGTGACAGGCACGATCCACTTCGGCAGCAAGCCGCGGCTCAACCAGCGCAGCAGCATCGCAATACCGGCGAGAGCAACACCGGCAACGACTGCAGCGATCAACTCAAACAGCATTCTTCATTCCTTTAGACGGGCGCCCGGCCGCCATTGGCGAGCGCCGATTGCATGGTGCGGACAACCACGAACGCGTCGCGCAGATGCGACCGTTCGAAGTCTCCGAAGTCATAGGGTGCAAGGAAGTTATCCGGCTTTCGCCCGTCCCGCACCTGCCGTACCTGGTTTCGCAGACGCATGTCGGCAATGAGATCGTAAGCGGCGAGCAGATCCCGCGCACCGGCACCGGAGATGATCCCGCTTTCTTCAGCCGCGAGAAGCCGGGCGCGCGTATTCACTGGCGCCAGACGCCCCATCAAAGCATAGACCCGGCCGAGATCGACAACCGGAACGACGCCATTGTGCTTCATGTCGATCTGGTTGCGGTGTCCGCCGCTGCGGATCGTGGCAAAGCCCCGAAGCAGGCCAAGCGGCGGCGCATGTTTCAGCGAATTGCTGATCATATGCGCGGTGAAGATCGAGTTCCGGCTCGCGTCCTCGAGCGTTTCCGCCTGGAGATCGCGAAACAGCGAGGACGCGCCACAGATCGGCCTCAGGTCGAACATCACGCTCGCCAGCATCTGTGCCGTCGGATCCGGCTTGTAGATCCAGTCCCGGAAATAGCTGCGCCAGACGGAGACCGGCTGACACCAGCGTGGATTGGTCGCCATCATGTCGCCGGGGCAGTAGAAGTAACCGCAGATGTCGAGCCCGCGGCTGACCTTCGCCGCGAGCTGCTGGAACCAGGGCATCTCTTCGGGCTCGACGCTGTCTTCGATGAAGATGCAATTGTCCTGATCGCTGACGCCGGTCTGTTCCTGCCGTCCCTGGCTGCCGCAGGCAAGCCAGATATAGGGCACCGGGGGCGGCCCGAGCTCCCGCTCGGCAAGCATGATCAGCCGCCGGGTGACGCTGTCGGCGATGTCGGTGATCAGGCGCGTGACGACCTCATGCGCATTGTTGCTGCCGACGAGCTGCACGAGCAGCTGTGGGATCCGCGCCGTGATCGCGCGCATGTCTTCCGCCCGCTCGGCCGACGCGATGTCGCGGATCAACTGGGCCGAGCTGATGGCGTGGAAGCGGATGAGATCCGTCTGGGTGATCATGCCCACCAGACGGTCGCCCTCAACGACGGGCAAGTGCCCGACGCGACGCTCCAGCATCAGATGCAGGATATCGGAACCGAGCGCCTCACCTGGCAGGCCGGCCGGATCGGGTGTCATCACCTGGGAGACAGGCGTCGTGTCCGGATTGAGCCCCTCGGCCAGCACACGACCGGTCAGGTCACGCGTCGTGAGGATGCCGAGGAACCGGCCATCGTCGACGACACCAAGGCTGGAAACATGCCGTTCACGCATCAGGGTGGCCGCTGAACGCACGGTGTCGGAAGGTGCGCAGACGATCGGTGGCCGCGACATGAGTTCGCTGACCTTCTGGATCGCCATGTCGCTACGCCGCGTATCGGCAAAGCGTCCGCGCGTGAAGAAGCGGGAAAAGACCGGCTGCTCCTGCATCAACCGCTGGAACTCGCCTTTCGGCAGGATGAGCAGGACACAGTCGGAGCGGGCAATGGCGGTGGTTGCGGCCAGTCCATCGGACAAAAGACCGCGCTCGCCAAAGGAGTTGCGGGGCGCAAGCTCGGAGACCACCGTGTTGGCGGCATCCAGGATTTCGACGGCACCCTCCATGATGAGATAGATGCCCGGCAGGACATTGCCGCGGTGGTAGATTTCAGAACCTGTTGAGAAGGAAACCTGCTCGAACCGAGCAGAAAGCCGCTCGATCTCGTCTCTCGGCAGACTGTCATAGGGATGAACGGTCTGGAGGAACATCAGCACGTCGGACTGTGCCTGGGTCATCCGTTTGCCCTCATGCGGCAGCTTGTGCCTTGGCTGTTTGAGGGACAGGAGGGGCGAATTCATCGCCCCTCCCGATTGGTTTGGGATCAGTGACCGGTCGCTGCACCAGCGCCACGCGGGACGCGGATGGACTCGACGAGGTCCTGAACATGCTTCGGCGGAGCCTGGGTCATCGACGACACGACATAGGCCGTGGCGAAGTTGAGCAGCGCGCCGATCGGGCCGAATGCCGTCGGCGGGATGCCGAACAGGTAGTTGGCCGGAACGTTTTCGAGCATGTTGGTGCCTGCGATGAAGAACCAGCCCAGATAGGTGAACAGGTAGACGCAGGTGACCACGAGACCGACGATCATGCCGAGCGTCGCACCGACCGAGTTGATGCGCTTGGAGAAGATGCCCATCATCAGAGCCGGGAAGATCGTTGCTGCGGCCAGACCAAAGGCGAGAGCAACGGTCTGGGCGGCAAAGCCTGGCGGGTTGAGACCCAGCAGCGTTGCGACCAGAATTGCACCGGCCATCGCGATACGGGCTGCCAGGAGCTCGGACTTTTCGGAAATGTCCGGCTTCAGGAAGTCCTTGATCAGGTCGTGGCTGATGGCAGACGAGATCGCAAGCAGAAGGCCGGCAGCGGTCGACAGAGCAGCAGCGAGACCGCCGGCTGCGATGAGGCCGATGACCCAGCCCGGAAGCTGTGCGATTTCCGGATTGGCGAGAACGAGGATGTCGTTGTTGATCGTCAGCTCGTTGCCCGTCCAGCCACGCTGGGTCGCGGTTTCGGTGAAGCCGGCAGCAGCGTCGTTGTAATACTGGATGCGGCCATCGCCGTTTTTGTCTTCGAACTTCAGCAGGCCCGTGACTTCCCAGTTGCGCATCCAGTCCGGACGCTCATCATAAAGCACGGCATCCTGCTGCGTACCGCCCGGATAGATCGTGTCGATGATGTTCAGGCGCGCCATGGCGCCAACAGCCGGAGCCGTCAGGTAGAGCAGCGCGATGAAGACCAGCGCCCAGCCAGCCGACCAGCGAGCATCCGCGACCTTCGGAACGGTGAAGAAGCGGATGATGACGTGCGGCAGACCGGCCGTACCGATCATCAGCGACAGGGTGAACAGGGTCATGTTGAGCATGGAGCCCTGTGCGGTATAGGCGTTGAAGCCGAGGTCCGTCACGACCTGGTCCAGCTTCTGCAAGAGCGGAAGCGCGGATTCGGTGTGCGTGCCGAAGAGGCCGAACCACGGGATCGGGTTGCCGGTCAGCTGCATCGAGATGAAGATCGCCGGGATGGTATAGGCGATGATCAGAACGATGTACTGCGCGACCTGCGTGTAGGTGATGCCCTTCATGCCGCCGAGAACGGCGTAGACGAAGACGACGGCAGACGCGATCCAGAGACCCGTCGACACGTCAACTTCGAGGAAGCGCGAGAAGGCAACGCCAGCGCCGGTCATCTGGCCGATAACGTAGGTGACCGAGATGATGATCAGGCAGACGACAGCCGTGAGGCGTGCGCCCTGGCTGTAGAAGCGGTCCCCGATGAACTGCGGAACCGTGTACTTGCCGAACTTGCGCAGATAGGGCGCGAGCAGGAGCGCGAGCAGCACGTAACCGCCGGTCCAGCCCATGAGGTAGGTGGAGTTACCATAGCCGACGGTGGCGATCAGGCCGGCCATCGAGATGAAGGAGGCTGCAGACATCCAGTCGGCAGCGGTTGCCATGCCGTTCATGACCGGATTGACGCCGCGGTTTGCAGCGTAGAACTCGGCCGTCGAGCCGGCGCGAGCCCAGATGGCGATACCGATGTAGAGCGCGAAGGACGCCCCCACGATAATCAGATTGAGTGTATACTGATCCATTGTTGGTCCGCCTTACTGCTCATCGACGCCGAATTCGCGGTCGATCTTGTTCATATACACTGAGTATCCGAAGATCAGCGCGATGAAGACGACGATCGAGCCTTGCTGGGCGAACCAGAAGCCGAGATCGGTTCCACCGACGGCGATGCCGGAAAGAGCCGGGCGGAGCAGGATGCCGAACCCGTAGGATACGACGGCCCAGATCGCCAGGCAGATGTAGATGATGCGAACGTTTGCTGACCAGTAAGCGTTGGACGAAGAATTATCCGTCACGAGTACTCCTCCCTTTCCTCGACGAGGCGTCCCCCGGGACGCCCCTTCCTCCAAGTCCATCTCGCCAATCCATGTCCCAAGGCGAAATAGACAATTGTCTAGGAGTAACGAATCCGCTGAAGAACGTACATTCTCCGTTAGTCGCAGGGCGGACTGCTTGAGAGCTCTGGTTGCAGCGCAACAAAACGCGGCTAGCATTCGAGGTTGCTTGGGCACCCGAAGGAGCACGCCCGGTGCTCCCAACTTCAAAGGCGCAATCAGATCCTGGGTCTTCTCAAGGAGATGACGTTTTCTGACGGAACAGCCGCTGTAGACGAGGACGAATGCGCAGAAAGCCGCGATAGGCCGCTTCGAATACCGGTGTGGCCGGCCCCCACCCGGCCAACAGGCCAAGCGGCCGCAAGACGGGGATTGCCCGCCACATGGCGGCGAAAGCCTCGGCGCCCGAGAAGAGCCTGCCCTCCTCCTCGGCATGAAACCTGGACAAGAGCTCGGCGCGATCGAGGGGACAGACGCCTTGCGGATCCAGAACATCAATGAACTGGATCGCGCCGCGGCGATCGAGACGCCGCATCAGAGCGATCTCGCAAATGCAGAGCGGGCAACTGCTGTCATACCAGACAGTGACGCGGGAGGGCATCAACGCATCTCCACTGTAAGAAGAGTACGTCAGAGATGTGGAGCACCCAAAGCCATCCGGCAATGCGTCCGGCCGCCGCGGCTAACCGACCGCCATCATTCTGCTCAAGTTCCCTCCCGCTTTATCAGCGAGTACGTAGCAGCATCCTACGAAGGGACATTAGCAAGGCCGAGCACGGGTGACGCATTGCGCCACCTGAATGATGAAGTCGGACAGCACGGCCAACACCTCTCCTCCACCTGAAGCAAGCGCACGCATTAAGGCATCACCCTGTGCGGAATATGATGCTTTTCCGGCCCCGGCCTTTTGCCTTATCGAACGCATGAACAACGATGCGAGGGGATGCGATCATGGCCAGACCATTCTTCTGGAACGAATTGACGACGACAGACTTCGCAGACCTTTCTCCGGAAACGACCATTGCCGTTCTGCCGATCGCGTCAACCGAGCAACACGGCCCGCATCTGCCCATCGCAACCGATGTCGCCATTGCCAACGGCATGCTGGCGGAGCTGAAGGTTCAGCGTCCCGACGACCTCGATTTCCTCGTTCTGCCCACCCAGGAGATCGGCAAAGCCAATGAACACGTCTATGGCCCCGGCAGCCTTTCCTTCGGGCCGGAGATCCTGATACCCGCCTGGACGGCAATCGGCACAAAAGTCGCCGAAGCCGGCATCCGCAAGCTCGTCATCGTCAACTCTCATGGCGGCAATGTCGATGTGATGAGCATCGTCGCCCGCGAGCTGCGCGTCCGCCACCAGATGGTGGTCGTCTCCACCCAGTGGGGCCGCTTCGGAAACCCTGATGGCATGATCTCGGAGCATGAAAGCCGCTACGGCATCCATGGCGGCGAGGTCGAGACCTCGCTGATGCTGCACTTCCGCCCGGAGCTGGTGCGCATGGACAAGGCCGAGAATTTCGTCTCCAAGGCGGAGGAGATGCGGGCCAATTCGAAATATCTGACGCCGCTGCCGCCGCATTCGCTCGCCTGGATCGCCCATGACCTGAACCCGCATGGGGTCGTCGGCGATGCCTCCAAGGGCACGGCGGAGAAGGGAGCGGCCATCTGCAGGCATCAGGTGGCCGGCTTCATCGAACTGCTGCGCGACGTCGCCGCCTATCCGCTCTCCAACCTCTATACGCCGAGGTAGACTGCTCAGGCCTGTCCGCGAATGGCCTCGGGAATATGCCCGCGGGCTTTCAGATCATCGACCAGCGCCAGCAATTCCTGCATCAGATATTCCACGAAGAGGCTGGTGGCGGAATCGAGCGGCGCCCGGGCGCGAGCGAAGAGCTTCATCGGCTGGTGGCGGATATGCGCCTCAGTCAGGGGCCGGAAGATCAACTCGCCCCACCGACACTCGGCCACCGCATCGAGCGGGTTGAGCATGGTGAGCCCGGTTCCGGCTTTCACGAGCTGCTTCATCAGTTCCGACGAATTGGTTTCGACCACCGGCTCGACCAGCAGCGGCAGCGGCGCGAGCGCCAGATCGATGATGTTGCGCAGGCTGGTGCCGGATTGCGCGAGGATCAGCGGCTCCTGCACCACCTCGACCAGATCGACCGGCCCTTCATCCCGCGCCAGCCGGTGCCCCGGGGGCAGCACGACCCCGACCGGCACATCGAAATTGGCAAGCGTTCGGATCCCAGGGGTTGCCGGTATGTTGAAGCCGAGGCCGAGATCGACCTCCCCGGTTAGCACCGGATTGATTGTCGTCGAGCCGCCGTCATTGCGCAGCTTGATCTGCATGCGGGGATGCTCCGCGACAAATCCCGCCAGGATCGCCGGAAGCGGGCCGGAGGCAAGACCCACGGTCGTGACCAGCGAAACCTTGCCCGCCTGCGGGGTCTTCAGACCGCGGATCCGCCCTTCCAGCCGCTCGTAGTTCTTCAGCACATCCCGGATATGCTCGACACAGAGCTCCCCGGCCGCCGTCAGGCGAAGCCCCTTCGGCAGCCGCTCGAAGATCGGCGCACCCAGTTCCTCCTCCAGCGCCAGGATCTGCCGATTGACGGCGGAGGATGCCACGTTCAATCGCGCGGCTGCCTTGCGGATCGAGCCGCAACGGACGATTTCATTGATGTAGACGAGCTTTCTGGAATGCAGCACGGGACCTCCGCTGCGCAAAAATTAGTCATGCCGCATCACTATGCATCAATCCTGAGAGCAGTGCAAAAAAAGCATCAATGCGGACGAATTTTGATGCTTTTCAAGACGCATGCGTCCCGATCAAATGACCAAAAAGGGGAACCCGAAACGGGTCCTGCAACGAACAGGGGAACGATCAATGCGCGACATGCTTACCAAGACCAGCCTCCTCGCCCTGATGGGTCTGGCGGCTTCGCTGGCCTCGACGTCTTCGGCGCTTGCTCTCGACGAGGTGACCTACGGCACGAACTGGCTGGCCCAGGCCGAACATGGCGGCTTCTACCAGGCTGTCGCAGACGGCACCTATGAAAAATACGGGCTGAAGGTCACCGTTGTCCAGGGTGGCCCGCAGGCGGCGAACCGCGCCCTGCTCATCGCCGGCAAGGTCGACTTCTACATGGGAAGCCCGCTCGGTGAGATGGATGCCGTCAAGGAAGGCATCCCGCTGATCGACGTCGCCGCGATCTTCCAGAAGGACCCGCAGGTCCTGCTCGCCCACCCCGATCAGGGTATCGAGACCTTTGCCGATCTCGCCAAGCTGGATAGCATCTTCATGGGCAAGGACGGCTACGTCACCTATTACGAGTGGATGAAGAAGAACTTCGAAGGCTTCACCGACGAAAAGTACAAGCCCTACACCTTCAATCCGGCCCCCTTCATCGCCGACCCGAAGTCCGCCCAGCAGGGCTATCTGACCTCCGAGCCCTATGAAATCGAAAAGCAGGCCGGCTGGGCTCCGAAGGTCTTCCTCCTCGCCGACAATGGCTACAACCCCTACTCGACGATGATCACCACCACGACGACCATGGTCGAGAGCAAGCCGGACGTGGTCCAGCGCTTCGTCGATGCCTCGATCGAGGGCTGGTACAACTACCTCTACGGCGACAACAAGGCCGCCAACGACCTCATCAAGAAGGACAATCCGGAAATGACGGATGGCCAGATCGAGTATTCGATCGCCAAGATGAAGGAATACGGCATCGTCGAATCCGCTGAAGCGATGGACAAGGGCATCGGCTGCATGACCGACGAGAAGTACAAGGCCTTCTTCGACGCCATGGTCCAGATCGGCGTCCAGCCTGCCGACCTCGATTTCAAAAAGGCCTACACCACGCAGTTCGTCTGCAAGGGCGTGGGTCTGGCGCTAAAGAAGTAATCCCCACCTCCCCCTTGAGGGGGCAGGTCGCAGCGAAGCTGCGGGTGGGGGTGATCGGCCGTCTCCCGCTGATATCACCCCACCCCGGCACTGCGTGCCGACCCTCCCCCTCAAGGGGAGGGTAGACGCCCACCACGATCCGATCTCCCCCTTGAGGGGGAGATGTCCGGCAGGACAGAGGTGGGTACCCCGCCTCGCAACGCCACCCTGCCGCAACACCTGAATGCAACGCGAGACAGAATGACCAGTTCGCCAGCCACGGAAGACCCCATCACCGCCACTCCCCCCGAACAGCGCCGGGCGCTGGTGGTGATGAAAGACGTGTCCAAGGTCTTCTCCAGCGGGACGGTGGCCCTGACCGGCATGTCGCTGACCGTCAACGGTGGCGAATTCGTCTCGCTGCTCGGCCCCTCCGGCTGCGGCAAGTCGACGGCGCTGCGGATCATTGCCGGCCTGGGTGACACGACGACCGGCACCATCGATTGGCCGAGCTCCCGCATCAATGCCAAGGGCCTGCCCGAAGGCGATATCTCTTTCGTCTTCCAGGAGCCGACGCTGATGCCCTGGGCCACCGTCTTCGGCAACGTCTACCTGCCGCTGAAACTCCGTGGCGTCTCGAAACATGCAGCCTATGACGACATCATGGCCGCCCTGACCCGCGTCGGCCTCAAGGATTTCGTGGACGCCTATCCACGCGAGCTCTCTGGTGGCATGAAGATGCGCGTCTCGATCGCCCGCGCCCTCGTGACCAAGCCGAAGCTGCTCCTGATGGACGAGCCCTTCGCCGCCCTTGACGAGATAACCCGTCAGAAGCTGAACGACGACGTGCTGCGCCTCTGGAAGGAGACCGGTATCACCGTCATCTTCGTCACCCATTCCGTCTTCGAAAGCGCCTATCTCTCAAACCGCATCGTCGTCATGAAGGCGCGCCCCGGCCGCGTCCATGCCGATTTCCCTCTGGTCACCAGCCTGGAGCGAGATGCCTTCTACCGGACGTCGGAGGAATATCGCCAGGCCTGCGAAACCGTCTCGAAGACGCTGCTCGAAGCGATCGGCGGAGAGGAGCACTGATGACCGCGCCAGCCGAAACCCTCGCCAAGATCCTCGTGCCCATTCTCGTCGTCTGTCTGCTGATCGTCATCTGGCAGGTCGGCGTTTGGGTCTCGGGCGTTCCGCAATACATCCTGCCGGGCCCAATTGCCGTGGCCGGCGCCCTCGTCAAGGACTGGGGCACGCTCTCACCCGCCCTCTGGGTGACCACCCAGATTACCATGATGTCGCTCGCGCTGGCGCTGATCGGCGGCGTTGGCATCGCGGTCTTCCTCGTGCAGTCGAAGTGGATCGAGGTCGCCTTCTATCCGATCACCGTCATCCTGCAGGTGACGCCAATCGTGGCAATCGCCCCGCTGATCCTGATCTACGCCCCCTCGACGCAGGTCGCGCTCCTGATCTGCGCCTTCCTCGTCGCCTTCTTCCCGATACTCTCGAACATGGTGCAGGGCCTGAAGAGCGTCGATCACAACCTCCTGAACCTCTTCGACCTCTACGGCGCCTCACGCTGGCAGACGCTGCTCTATCTCAAACTCCCGGCCTCCCTGCCCTATTTCATGACGGGCTTGCGCATCGGCGGCGGCCTCGCGCTGATCGCCGCGGTGGTCGCGGAATTTGCCGCAGGGTCCGCTGGCGCCGGATCAGGCCTTGCCTTCCGCCTGCTCGAGGCCCAGTTCCGTCTGAACATTCCGCGCCTCTTCGCCGCCCTCTTCCTGCTCTCCTGCCTCGGCGTCGTGATCTTCGCCATCACCTCCTTCATCTCCTGGCTGGCCCTGCATCGCTGGCATGAGAGCAGCCTGAAACGAGAAAACTGATGCCGACTGCCATTGCCACACTGCCTGCCGCCAAGCGCTTCGTCCTCGCCAATACGACCCTGCCCGAGATCTGCGTCGATGGCGTCGAGGCACCTGCCTGTGAAGGCCTGATCAGCGCCGACATCATCGTCGCCGATGGCAAGGTCGAGGCAATCCTGAAGCCGGGCGAAGCCCCCGCAGGCCTGCCCTCGACGGATCTCAAGAACGGCATGGTCTGGCCGACCTTCGTCGACATGCACACCCATCTCGACAAGGGCCATATCTGGGATCGCCAACCAAACCCCTCAGGCGATTTCGTAGGCGCGCTCGAAGCCGTGAAAACCGACCGCGAGGCCCGCTGGACGGCGGAAGACGTAAAGGCCCGGATGGAATTCTCATTGCGCACTGCTTACGCCCATGGCACGAGCCTGATCCGCACCCATCTCGACAGCCTGGCGCCCCAGCATCGCATCTCGTTTGAAGTTTTCGCCGAAGTCCGCGATGCCTGGGCGGGCAAGATCGACCTGCAGGCCGCCGCCCTCTTCCCCTTCGACCAGATCACCGACGAGGCTTTCTTCAAGGATCTGGTCGAGGTTGTCGTCACCCACAAGGGCCTGCTAGGTGGCGTCACCTACCTGATGCCCGGGCTAGATGAAAAGCTCGACATCCTCTTCCGCACGGCAAGCGAGAAGGGCCTCGACATCGACCTGCATGTCGACGAGACGCAGGACAAGGAAACCCTGACGCTGAAGACGATCGCGGAAGCCAAGCTCCGCAACGGCTTCGAGGGTTCTGTCACCGTCGGCCATTGCTGCTCGCTCGCCCGGCAGGACGATGATCTTGCGAAGCAGACGATCAATCTTGTGGCCGAGGCCGGCCTCTCGGTCGTCTCGCTACCGATGTGCAACATGTATCTGCAGGACCGTCACCCGGGCCGCACGCCCCGCCAGCGCGGCGTGACCCTCTTCCATGAGCTCACAGCAGCCGGCGTCGCCACCGCCGTCTCCTCCGACAACACCCGCGATCCCTTCTATGCCTATGGCGACCTCGATCCGGTCGAGGTGTTCCGCGAGGCGGTCCGCATCATCCATCTCGACCATCCGCTGGACACCGCCGCCCGCGTGATCACCCGCACGCCCGCCGACATCCTGAAGCGCCCCGATCATGGACGCATCACCGTCGGCGGTCGCGCCGATCTCGTCCTCTTCAGCGCTCGCCGCTGGAGCGAATTCTTGTCCCGTCCGCAGGCCGACCGCATCGTGATGCGGAATGGCATGGGCATCGACCGCAGCCTGCCGGATTACCGCGAACTTGACCCGTTGCTTGGAGTTTAGACATGGCCGACTACGCCAAAATCAAGGAAGAGCTGGCAGGCATCGCCGTCGAAGACAATCCGGCGCTCGTCAAGCAGAAGAGCCGTGACTTCTACTGGTACTCGCCGATCCTGAAAGAAGAACTCGACAATGTCGTCGGCGATCTCGTTGTCTCCCCGACGACCGAAGAAGAGGTCATCCGGACGCTCAAAGTCGCCTACGCCCATGGCGTTCCCGTCACCCCGCGCGGCGGCGGCACCGGTAATTACGGCCAGGCCATGCCGCTCTCGGGCGGCATCGTGTTGAACCTCATCAACATGAACAAGGTGAAGGAGATCCTGCCCGGTCGGGTCATCTGTGAGCCCGGCATCATCATCTCCGAACTGGACAAGCAGACCAAGGCCCATTCAGGCCAGGAACTGCGCTTCCACCCCTCGACGGCCCAGACCGCTTCGATTGCCGGCTTCATCGCCGGCGGATCCGGCGGCGTCGGCTCGATCACCTGGGGCGGCCTGCGCGACCTCGGCAACATCCTGCGGCTCCGCGTCGTCACCATGGAAGCAGAGCCCCGCGTGCTCGAACTTTCCGCCTGGGACCTGCAGAAGGTCTCCCACGCCTATGGCACCAACGGCATCATCACCGAAGTCGAGATGCCGCTCGCCCCGGCCTATGACTGGGTCGATGTCATCGTCGGCTATGACGACTTCATGGATGCGGTGAAGTTTGCCGATGCGCTGACGCACAAGAACGGCATCCTGCTCAAGGAAGTGGCTCCGATCGCGGCACCGATCCCTTACGACTACTTCACCCGCCACAAACCCTGGCTGAAGGAGGGTCAGTCGGTCGTCGTGCTGATGGTGGCGCCCCATTCCATGGAGCCATTCCTGGCGCTCGCCGACAAGATGAAGGGCGATGTGCGTTTCCGCTCCGATCAGGTCGAAAGCATGAAGGGCATCCCGCACGCCTATGAGCTTGCCTGGAACCACACGACGCTGCGCGCGCTGAAGCTCGATACCAACATCACCTATCTTCAGGTCCAGTATCCCGGCCCGGATCATGTCGAGAAGGTGCGCGTGATGACTGAACTCTTCCCCGACGAGGTCATCGGCCATCTCGAATTCATCAAGTTCGACGGTCAGATCCAGTGTGCGGGCCTGCCGCTGGTGCGCTACACCACGAAGGAACGGCTGGAAGAGATCATCCGCATCCACGAGGAAAACGGCTGCCCGATCTTCAACCCGCATCGCTACACGCTTGAAGAAGGCGGCATGAAGCAGACCGACCAGGTCCAGCTTGCCTTCAAGAAAGAGACCGACCCGAAGGGCTTGTTGAACCCCGGCAAGATGATCGCCTGGGAGAACCCCGACTTCGATTTCTCGGCGGGGAAGAATTACCTGTTTCCGGGCTTGGAGGTGTTTGCGGAGGCTGGAGAATAGGCGTCGAGCAATGCTTGGACATGGCTTCGGTGGGCATGTGGGGTCCCCCCCTCTGCCCTGCCGGGCATCTCCCCCTCAAGGGGGGAGATCGACTGCAGCAGGCGCCCTGCTCGACCTCATACACTGAAGATGGACAGGCACATTGGACCCTCAGAATGACCTGAATCGGCATCGAAGGTTTCGACATCTTCAATGCATGCAGGAAGGAGGCCGGCGCGCCCATCCAATCTCCCCCCTTGAGGGGGAGATGCCCGGCAGGGCAGAGGGGGGTACCGCGCACTCGATAGAAAAGGACTACACCCAAACCGCCACCACACCCATTCCGAAGGTACTCCCGGCCGGACATGTCTGGCTCATGCTCTCCACGACATGGCATCCCCCATCCTCGACATCAGGCGGCGAAGGAGAAGGATGCTGGGACAAACGGCGCGGAAGTTTTCAACTGGACCCCGACTGAAAACACAGCGGGCAACGACTTGGAGCTTTTGACATGCGCGTACTCGTCCTCCACTCCCACCCGCTCGATGAAAGCTTCGGCCGGGCGCTTTACAAGCTCACCTGTGAGAGCCTGGAAAAGGCCGGCCATGAAGTCGATGGCTGCAATCTCTACGAGGAGGGCTTCGATCCAGTGCTGTCGGCCCACGATCGTCGCGTCTATCACGACATCCCGGATAACCTGACGCTGGTGAAACCTTATGTCGATCGCCTGTTGAAGGCCGAAGCGCTGGTGATCGTCACCCCCGTCTGGAACTTCGGCTTCCCCGCCATGCTCAAGGGCTATTTCGACCGCGTCTGGCTTCCCGGCGTCTCCTTCGACCTCGTGGACGGTAAGCTCACGCCGACACTCCGCCACATCCGCAAACTTGCTGCCGTGATGACCTATGGCGCAACGCCGATGCGCGCCTTTCTCGCCGGCAATCCGCCGAAGAAGATCGTCACCCGCGTGCTCCGCGCCCAGATCAAGCTCGGCGCACCGGTCAAATACCTCGCCCATTACGACATGAACAATTGCACCGAGGAAACCCGCGCCACCTTCATGGCCAAGGTGCGCCGCGAGATGGAAAACTTCTGAGAGAAAGACCGGCGGTCAAACCACCTTGGCCGCCGTCACCTCGACTTCGACCAGGAATTCCGGCCGCGTGAAGCCACCCACCACCAGCAGCGTCGAGACCGGTTTCGGATCGAGTGTATAGCGATCGCGCACCGCCATATAGGCCGGAAAATCCTCCCGCCGCGTCACGAAGCCGGAGATCCGGATCACATCCGCGAAAGTCATGTCGGCCTCTTCGAGAATGGCCTTTATCGCCTCGAAGCACAGTTCGGCCTGGCCCGTGACATCGGCTGGGATCGTGTCGTCAGGCCGGATACCCAGTTGACCCGAAGTCACCAGCAGGCTGGCGCCCGGCGGCACCAGCAGACCGTGATTGTAATGACCGAAAGGACGGCGGACGGACGGGGGATTGAAGACCTTTTTCATGGGGTTGAGCCTAGCGCGGCTAGCCTATGCGCGAAAGCGTAAAGCGCGCGCCCGCTTGCCTTTTTGCCCCAGAAAATCGGCTCTTTTATCTAGCGAATGCGCCGCCCAGAAGCATCGAAGAGAAAGCTCGTTTTTGCTGCAAGCCCCACGGTGATCTCATCGCCCAGCCGACCGCCCTGACGACGCTCTTCCTGCTCGATGATGATCTGCTCCCCGGGCACCGTATGTGCATAGACATAGCTCGTATTGCCGAGATGCTCGACGACATCGACATGCACCGTCAGCTGCGCATCGCCACTGCCCACTGGTAGAAAATGCTCCGGCCGCACCCCGACCGTCACGGCATCGCCGATCTTCGGCTGGCTCGCACAGGAAAAAGTCAGCTGCGCCTCCGGCCGCGCCGTAAGCGCCACCGTGACCTGTCCGCCACCGGACAGCCCGATGACCGATGCGGGCAGAAAATTCATCCGTGGCGAGCCTATAAAGCCGGCAACGAACATGTTGTCGGGATCGTCGTAGAGTGCCAGCGGCGCCCCGACCTGCTCGACAATGCCGCCGCGCAGGACGACGATCTTGTCGGCCAGCGTCATCGCCTCGACCTGGTCATGCGTGACATAGACGATGGTGGCATTTAGCTCCTTATGCAGCCGGGCGATCTCGACGCGCATATGCACGCGCAGCTCCGCATCGAGGTTGGAGAGCGGCTCGTCGAATAGGAAAACGTCAGGCTGCCGCACTATGGCACGGCCGATGGCAACACGCTGGCGCTGCCCGCCGGACAGAGCTTTCGGTTTGCGGTCCATCAGCGCGTCGAGTTCCAGGATCTTGGCGGCAGCGTTCACACGACTAGCGATCTCGTCCTTCGCCATGCCCGCGAAGCGTAGCGCAAAGCCCATGTTCTCGCGCACGGTCATATGCGGGTAGAGCGCGTAGGTCTGGAAAACCATGGCGATGCCGCGTTTCGAGGGGTCGACATCGTTCATGACGGTACCGCCGATCGTAAGCTCTCCGGAGGAGATGTCCTCCAGCCCCGCGATCATCCGGAGCAGCGTGGACTTGCCGCAGCCGGACGGGCCGACGAAGACGACGAATTCCCCTGAGGAAACCTCGAGATTCACCCCCTTGATGACCTCGAGCGAGCCGTAGGACTTGCGGATATCGGTGAGCCGGACCTCTGCCATTTAAGCCTCGCTCAGGTGACGTTGAAGGTGATGTGCTTGATGCCGAAGGGACGGCACTGGGCCGTCAGCGTCAAGCGCCCGGCCTCGTTTCCGGCTTCGACATAGACGCCGACGGCGCCGCCCTTGAAGGAGAGAAGCGTGGGTCCGACGATGCGCCCCGGTCCTTCGAGGCTGACCGCGACCGGATCATCGAAGAAGCCCAGGACATTGCCGCCCTGATCGAGCGCCCGCAGGATCACGCGAACCGTGTCCTTCTCGCCGGCCCTGAGTTCGGTGTCATCGGCCGCGATATCGAGGGTCGTCGGCAGCGGATCGGCCGGCAGATGACGGCGAACGACTTCTTCGCCGTTGATGAAGCCAACGAGCTCGCCGTCCCGCCAGGTCATGCCCCATTCGCCGAATTCTTCCGGCGTGACCATGCTGTGGTCGAGAATGCAGGGCGGATGCGGCAGATGCGGATAGGTCTTGGTATCGGGTTCGATCCGCTTGACGATATGGCCCATGCGGATCTCGACATAGTCGCAATTGGTGAGCACGATCAGCGGCAGCACACCGCCGATATTGCGCTCGCCGCGCGCCCAGAAACTGACCGGCTGCATGACCACGCCATCCTTGGGATCGCCCTGCGAGGCATATGCGTAACCGGCGAATTTCGGCTCGCGATACATGTCGAGAACACCGTGATAGCAGATGCGGTCGCCGGAGCCGAAATCCTTGTGGGTGTTGTAGTCGAACATGCACCAGCCGGTGGAGCCCGAGATCGACGGGTCGCCGGCGGCCGCATTCAGGATCGCCAGGTGACGGCTCACATGCTCCGCCTGCCGCTGCTCCTGGTCGAAGCGCTTGGTCGGATACATGTGACCGCCATATTCGGTGATCATGTAGGGCACCTTGCGGTCGAGCCCGGTGACCTCACGCTGGTCACGCAGAACCAGCCGCTCGCGATTGTGGCCCGGCAGCTCTTCCATGCCGAGAATGAAGTCGTTTATCGTATAGACGTCTTCGAGCAGCTCGCTGTCGGTGATGTAGCGCACGCCGCCGGTCTGGCGGGTCGTGTCGAGCGAGCGCGCCATGGCATTCGTCTCGACATAGAAGTCGTGATCGTCCTGGCTCTCGTTGATGCGCACGCCCCAGATGATGATCGAGGGATGGTTCCAGTCGCGCTCGATCATCCGGCGCACGTTCTGAACGCTCTCCGCCTTCCAGGCATCGCCGCCGATATGCTGCCAGCCGGGAATTTCTTCGAAGACCAGCAGGCCGATTTCGTCGCAACGGTCGAGGAAGTATTTCGACTGCGGATAATGCGAGGTGCGGGCGATATTGCAAGCAAGGTCGAATTTCAGGATGTCGGCATCCTTCTCCTGACCGCGCCGGCCCATGGCGTAACCCAGATGCGGCCAGGCCTGGTGACGGTTGAGGCCGCGCAGCTTGACGACGCGTCCATTCAGCTTGAAGCCGTCGATGGTGTATTCGGCCGAACGGAAGCCGAAACGGCTCGTCACGGCATCGGTGCCGGCAGTCGTCTCCAGCGTCACCGTGAGGTGATAGAGAGCGGGATTGTCGATATCCCAAAGTGTAATGCCCTGGAGCCCGGAAAAGCCGAGCGAAACCTCCGCGCCAGAGACAGTCGCCTCGGTCCGCGCAAGTTCCTGACCTGCACCATCTTTCAGAACAGCCATGACCTTGCCGGACAGCGCCTGATCCGTCGGATTGGAAATCCAGACCTTCGCCGTCACCTGCTTGGCTTCGGCCAGAACACCCGGCGTCTCGATCTTGACGTTCTTGATCGCAACCGGCGCAGTGATCTTGAGCCAGACGTCCCGATAGATGCCGGCATAGGTGAGATAGTCGATCACGCCACCGAAAGGCGGGATCTCGGGGTTTTCCGAACCGTCGATCTTGACCGTCAGCAGGTTGTCGCCAGCTTTGAGATGCGGCGTGAGCCGGGCCTCGAACGGCGTGTAGCCATCCTTGTGCGCGATGATCTCGACACCATTCAAATAGACCACGCTGTCCGCCATTGCGGCATCGAACACCAGCGAGACTTCTTTGCCCTCGAAACGCGGATCCCAGGCAATGACCTTCTGATAGGTAAAGGCCTTCTGATAGCTTTTCTCGTCGAAATAGTTATAGGGCAGCTCGACCGCCGTGTGGGGGAGCTGGACCGTCTCGCCCGGCTGCGAAGCCGAGGCGAAAGCCGGCTCAAATCCGGCGCGGAAAGTCCAGTCTCGGTTGAAATTCTCGATAATGCGCATTTCAAAGTCCTATTTCACGGAGCCGAGCATGCCCTGCACGAATTGCCGTTGCATGGCGAAGAAAACGAGAAGAGTGGGAAGGGTGGCGAGGATCGTGCCGATCATCACGGTGCCGTATTCGGGCGAATAGGCGGAAGCCAGCGAGGAGACCACCAGCGTGATCGTCTTCGTGTCATTCGACTGCAGCACGATCAGCGGCCAGAGATAGTTGTTCCAGTTCAGCATGAAGACGATGACGAAGGCCGCCGCATAGGTGGAGCGCATCACCGGCACATAGATGTAGAAGAAGATCTGCCATTCCTTCAGTCCATCCACCTTGGCCGCATCGCGAAGCTCGGTCGGAAAGGCTTTTGAGGCCTGGCGGAAATAGAAGATGATGAAGGCCGACGCGATCATCGGCAGCATGATCGCGATATGCGTATTCAGCAGCCCCACCTGCCCCATCAGCATGAAGAGCGGGATCATCAGCGCCGCGAACGGCACCATCAGCGTGAGCAGGATCACGGTATAGACCCGTTCCCTCAGCTTCGAGCGGAACATCTCGAAGCCATAGCCGGCCAGCGACGAGACGAGCAGCGTCAGCGCTGTGCCGACGAGCGCGATCTTCACCGAATTCCAGAAGACCAGCGGCACATCCACCTGCGCGAAGAAGGAGGCGATGTTGTCGAAGAGCGCCGTGCCGAAGGTGACCTTGCCGCGGATGATCTCGCTCGTCGAATTGGTCGCCCCGATCACCATCCAGATGAAGGGGAAGATCGAGAGAAAGGCGGCAAGCGAGAGAAAGACATACTGCACGATGTCAGGCAGGTGGCGACGAAGTTTGGTCATCATCGACGCTCCCTCGCGGCATAGAATTGCAGGAAGGACAAGACCGCCACCATCAGCACGATCACATAGGAGACGGTCGCCGCATAACCGAAGCTCGGCATGAAGCGGAAGGTGAGGTTGTAGATGTAGAGCGACAGCGTCAGCGTCGAATTGGCCGGGCCGCCGGTGCCTTCGGTGAAGTTGTAGACCTCGTCGAACAGCTGCAGCGTGCCGATCGTCGAGGTGATGGTGGTGAACAGGATCACGGGTTTAAGCATCGGAATGGTGAGAAACGCGAAACGCCCCCAGGACGGCACGCCATCGATCTTCGCCGCCTCGTAGATCGACCGGTCGATGTTCTGAAGCGCTGCCAGATAGAAGATCATGTTGTAGCCGGTCCAGCGCCAGGTAATGGCGATGATGATCAGCACCTTGGCCCAGAAGGGGTCCGTCAGCCAACCGATCGGCTCGCCGATGATGCCGACTGCCAGAAGCGTGTTGTTCACCACGCCGTCGAGCGAGAACATGCTCTTGAACAGGATGGAATAAGCGACCAGCGAGGAAACGCAGGGCAAGAAGATCATCGTCCGGAACAGGCCGGAATAGCGAAGATTCGGATTGTTCAGCATGGCCGCCAGGATCAGCGCCATGGTGATCATGATCGGCACCTGCACGATGAAGAAGATGACCGTGTTCTGCAGCGCCTGCCAGAAAACCGGATCGTTCCACAGACGCACGAGGTTTCCCGTGCCGGAAAACTTCAGCATCATGCCGCGGCCGGTATAGAGCGACAGGACGAGCGACCGCAGGATCGGGTAGAGCATGAAGACGGAAATCAGCGCGATCGCGGGCGCCACGAACATCCATCCGTTGACGTCGTAATAGCGCTTCAAGCTGGATCTGGATGTGGTGGCCATGCGGTGTCCCCGAACCCGATCAGTGGTCACTGAACATTTGTATGCGGAAGGGAAGCCGCGCGGCGTTTCCGCCGCACGTCTCCGGGAGGACAGGGGCCAGACCCGAAGGCCAAGCCCCTGTGGGATGGGTTTACTGGATCTGGCCGGCAGCCTGATCTTCGATCGCCTTCAGGACCTCATCGACTGGCGTCCCCTTGACCAGGGCCGGGAAGTTCGCCGTGACAGCCGTGTCGAGCTCGTTGGTGAAGATGCCGTAATTGACGGCAGGCACCTGGACGAGCCAATCGGCGAAGTTCTGCCAGACGGTCTGACCACCGAAGAAGTCATCGGGCTTCTGATAGGCTTCACCCGTGCGGGCGGCGAGCAGCGAGCCGACAGCGCCGCGCTCGGTCAGGATCTTCTGGTAGAAGTCGAGATCCTTGGCATAGATCTCGTTGAGGAAGTCGATGGCCTCGTCCTTTTCGGCGGAAGCTTCGAGCACATACCAGCTCGATCCGCCAAGGTTTGAGGCGGCCGTGGCACCCTCGACATTGAGCTTCGGAATGGCCGTCAGCGCCCATTTGCCGGCCTGATCGGGCTGCGACTTGACCGTGCCGGTGATCCAGACGCCCATCAGGACGGAGGCGACGTCACCCGAGGTCAGCGCGCTGATGCCGTCGTTCCAGCCGCTGGTCGGCTTGGCAACCCCTTCGTTGACGATGCGGGCCTGCGTTTCGAGCGCTGCCTTCAGCGCGGCATTGCCGGTGATGTTGAGGCTGCCGTCCTCGTTGAAATACCACTGGCCACCGGACTGCATCATGATGCGGATCAGGCCGCCATCATTGGCATCCAGTGCCATCATCTCATGACCGGTTTTGGCCTTCACTTCCTTGCCGATTTCGATGAAACGGTCCCAGGTGAGGTTCTGCATGTCCTCGGGCTTGAAGCCGGCCTGCTCAAGATAGTCAGTGCGATAGTAGAGGCCGGTGACACCGGAATCGAAGGGCACGCCATAGACCTGGCCCTCAAGCGTCATCAGGTCGACCTTGTATTTGGCAAAGCCGGAATAATCGATCTTGTCCGTCAGCGCGGCAAAGGCGCCGGGGAAGGACTGCAGATACTTCTGCGCGCCATAGTCTTCGACCAGCACGATATCCGGCAGCGTATCGGTCATGCCGGAAGCCAGACCCGTCTGCAGTTTCTGCTCGACATCGGCCTTGGCGAAGTCGACGATGTTGAAGGTCGTATCAGGATGCTTTGCGGTGTAGCGCTCGGCTGCTTCCTTCATGATCGCGACGTTGAAGTTCGGGTCCCAGCACCAGATGGTGACTTCACCGGCAAAGGCTGCCGTGCTGCACAACAGTGCGGCACCCGTCAGCGCAGCCGAAACGGAGCGCTTGAGCACGCGAGAATAATCCATGTGTTCCTCCCATTATGACGTTAACCGCGGCAGCCTCATCCCCTGCCTCGACGCCACTATTTCCGAAAACCGGGGGGCAGCCAAGAAAATTTTTACTAAATATTTTGTGCGCTGCGGTAAGTGTTTGGGATTCCGCAACCTCCCGTCGCAAGAGCTAGGAGCGGGCCGGCTTCCTTGCGCTTGCGCGCCAGACCATTTCGGTGGGCAAGGTCACATGCTTGGAATAGTCGCGACCATTCAGCCGCTCCACCAAAAGGTCCACCGCCACCTCGCCGATCAACTCGCCGGGGATCCGCATGGTCGAGAGCGGCGGCGTCAGGAACTGTGCGACGGGAATGTCGTTGAAGGCAACGACCGCGACATCATCGGGAATGGAGAGCCCTGCCTCCTGAATGGCCCGGTAGGTCCCAATCGCCATGTTGTCGTTTGCCGCCACGATCGCATCCGGCGGTGTGTCGAGGGCAAGCAGTGACTTCGCCTGCTGATAGCCTGTTTCCAGACGAAGGTTCTGCCCGAACCGCTCGCTCTGCCCCAGCGCCAGCAGCTCCGGCGCATAACGGCCGCGCTGTTCATGCCACTCGATGAAAGCCTTGCAGCGCTGCTCGCCATGCATCAGCGCATCATTGTCCATCAGCTCATAGCCCCCGACAAAGCCGATCCGCTGGTATCCGGCACTGTCGAGACTGTCGAGGATCGCCACCGTTGCCTCACCCAGATCGGCTCGAACGCAGTCGAACTGCGGCATGCGGGGATTGTAATCCGCCATCACGAGATGCGGGCAGACCTTGGCCATCGCCTCGATCTCGGCCTTCGGATGATGCCCGACCACGATGGCCGCGGAGATGCCGGTCAGCATGGCGAGTTCGACCGGCACATCCGGATTGAACACGCGCGCAATCTCGATCTTGTATTCGCGGCAGCGCGCTTCGATCCCCAGCCGCACACCGACATAATAGGGATCGACCAGTTCTTCGTTCGGCGCAAGGAAGTGAATGACGGCGATATTGGCGGAAACCTCGGCATGGCTTCCCATGGGGATCGCAAACGGCGGCAGCTGAGCCCCCTTGCGCGCTCGCGGCGTCGCGTAGTTCAGCGCCTCGGCCGTTTCGATGATCGCCTGCCGCTTGGCCTCGGAGACCGACAGGGTGTGGTCATAGTTCAGGACCCGGGAGACGGTGCCCGAGGAGACGCCAACGGCCTTCGCAATTTCCTTGATTGTCACCATCGCGGCCGCTCCTCCTCACCCACATCCGGAAGCCGTGGTAAACCTCCAGAAAATATTTACTAGGCCAGTCACCGCGCAGACACAACCGCTTGATGACAGGTCGGAGAGGATCCAACACGGGTCGAATTAACCTGAGCTGAAAAATCATCTTTCTTGACGCAGCAGCTATTCTGCCTAAAGGTGGCGGCCGCCGCCTCAAGGCGCACCAGTCCGCAAACCGTAAAGCGCGGGACCCCCGACAGTGACCTACCTTCACTCCATGCAGTCAGAGATCCATGGCATCCGGGCGTTGAGCCCCGCCAGGTGGCGGTCGCTCGATGGCATCGTCGGCGTTCACTGGGACGCGGAGGGGCAAGCAGGCGCGAGCGGATATTACCTGTCGCCCGATCCGCGCATCATGCTGTTCTTCACGGACGTGTCGGATCAGATCAAAGTCGCCGACCGCGCCGCCGATCTGAGCAGGCGTGACCGCGGACTGTGCCGGGCGATCTACGTGCCGGCCGGCGTGCCCATGTGGACCCGCTTCACCAAGCCCCACCGTTTTTCCCATCTCGATCTGCATCTGCATCAGGATCGCCTGATGCGTTTCCTCTCTCCGGCGATCGGCAGCTCTTCGGCGCGGACGGCGCTGCGCAAGCCGATCGAGCTTGCCGATCCCGGCCCGATCGCAGCGCTGGCCAGTCTCGTGGTCGACGAGCTTTCACCCGCAGCACGTCATCCGGCTTTTGCAGAGAATTTGGTCGGCAGCATCGTCACCGGCATGCTCGACATGACGGCCGAGACAGAAGAGACGGTTGCCAAGACCGGCCGGCTCACCCAGGCACAGATGAACCGGCTCACGGCCCATTTCTCGATGAACGGCGAACAGCGGATGACGGTGTCGGAAATGGCAGATCTGGTCGGCCTGTCTGAAAGCTGGTTCGCCACCGTCTTCCGCGGGACCACCGGCAAGACACCGCTTCAATGGCAGCTGTCACGCCGCATCGAAGCGGCCTGCGAGCTTCTCGACGATGAGGCACTCAGCATCGCTGAAATCGCAGCCCAGTTCGGCTTTTCGGACCAGGCCCACTTCACCAAGGTCTTCCGCCAGTTCACCGGCGACACACCGGCTGCCTGGCGCAAACGAAGCGACCGCCTCTGAAAAATGCCCGGCTGGATCAAATCCACCCGGGCAGGTTTGCCTCACCAGGTCTGGCGGATCGTTGCATAGATCGCCCGGCCGGGATTGTAGAAGTCCGCACCATAGCCGGCATTCGCAATGTATTTCTCATCGAACAGATTGCTGACATTCAGTTCGAAGCTTGTGTTCTCGCGGATCTTGTAGGTCATTGCGGCATTGAAGACGAAGTTGCCGTCAGTCGAACCGGTGTTTTCATCTGTGTAGAAGTAGGAACCGATGTACCGCACGCCCCCGCCAACGGTCACGTCGCCACGCTGACCGTCTCCTTCGATCGTGTAGTTCAGCCACAAGGACGCTGTCTGGCGCGGCACCATTGCCAGTTCGTTGCCCTCGTTGCCTGACGTTCCGTTTTCGATGATTTCCGAGACAAGATAGGAGTAACCACCAGTCAGGCTGAGATTGTCCGTCACTTCCGCCTTGGCTTCCAGATCAATGCCCCGAACGCGAACTTCACCGATCGTCTCTGACAGGGCAGTCGAGGGGTTTGTCCGGGAGATGTTGTTCTTCGTCAGATCATAGATCGACGCGGTGAACAGAGCCGGGAACGCATCCGGGCTGTATTTCACACCCAGTTCCATCTGCTCGCCGCGTTCTGGAGCGACTCCGATGCTCGGTGGTGCGACGGACTCCGCGTAGCTTGCATAGACGGCGAACTCTTCGGTCAGGCGATAGGTCGCTCCGATACGCTTGGACAACTCGCTGAAATCGTCGGAACTGTTGGTGATGATCGGAGAGCCAGTGGAATACCATTCGGTGTCGACAGACGACAGATCCATCCAGTCGTTCCGCAGACCGACGGAAAGGATGAGCTTGTCTGCAATCGTCGTCTCCTGCTCAACGTAAAGGCCGACCGTCGACTGCTTGCTGACATCGGCAACGTAAGGCGTGGCATAGCTCGGAGCACCACTATAGACCGGGTTGGTCCAGTTGATGTCAGGCGCACTCGTATAGTAGGTGGTGCCTGTCCCATCATGCCGCTTGTAGTCGAGACCAACCAGGGTTCGGCTGTCCACGACGCTGAAGTTCGCATCGTATTGGACATGTGCATCGATGACAAAGTCCTCACGGCTCTGCGCATTGCCGTAATAGGCGCGGCTCACCGTCGTCCCGGCATAGTCCGGTGAGTTATCCTGGACATAGGCATAGCCAAAGCCCGTATTCGACTTGCTGTAGCGGGCATTCGAACCGAAGGTCAGACCATTTCCGAAGTCGTGATCGAACAACACGCTGAAGGTGTTGCGGTTCGTGACATCGTAGTTGTAGTCGGGTTCACCGAGGAACACACTGCGATCGAGGTCGGTGCCGATCGGATGCCCGCCACCGCCGGGAACACTGTCGCGGTTGAGGTGATCGTAAACGACGCTGAGGCTTGTCATGTCGGTAGGCCGCCATGTCAGGCCACCCATGATGAACTTCTCGTCGTCCTGCGAGAAATCGTACTCCTTGTCAGCGTTCTGCAACTTGCCGGTCAGTCGATACGACAGGGTGTCGTCTTCGGTCAGGTTGTCGCCGAAGTCGAAACCGACCTCACCATGCTTGTTCGATCCGGCCGTGCCATAGACTTCACCGAAGCGCCCCGTCTTGGGCAGCTTCGTCGCATAGTTCAGAGCACCGCCAGGATCGGATACCCCATAAGCGGTTGAACTTGCACCTTTTAGCACTTCCACACGCTCGAACGCATAGGGCTCCTCACGGATGCCGCCAAAGGGGTCCCCCAGCGTCAGACCGTCACGATATGCCCAGGCGTCGAAGCCGCGGATCTTGTAGTAGTCGAAACGATCGTCCGAACCGTAAAAGTCCGCATTCACGGCCGGCGTATACTGCAGCACTTCTTCGATGCTTTTGGCCGCCCGCTGCTGGATCTCCTTGGCCGTAACCACCGAAACCGAAGCCGCGGTGTCCATGATGTCTGTCGTCATCCGGCTACCAGCAGCAGCGTCTCGAGCAACCACCGTCTTGCTGTCGTCAGCCTGGCCGGCCCCTTCGACGGTGATCGTCTGCAGCACCGTCGAGCCGTCGTCCGTCTCCGCATCCTGGGCGATGGACAGCTGCGGCGCGAATGCGACGAGGGCGGTGCAGCCGAGGAGGATTGCGGTGCGGTAGCGAATGGAAATCTTTGCGCTGGCGCCGGTGGTTTTGGTCCTGACCATGTTTCTTTCCAACAAAATACGTGTCCCACTGATCACCCGGTCGCCCACCTCCCCATCATCGATGCTCAAGAGGTCTAGCGATGCATGCACGTCCCTCGGCAGGCCTCGGTTGGACAACCCGGTTTGCTCCATTAACTGGAGAATTAAAATCCAGTATTGTAACTTTTTTGCTTTGTAGGATTCCCCGGAAAATCCAAGAAACCGGGCTCCTGACCATATCTTGGTGCTTGACGTCACGCCATGAAGCTGAGACGGACATTCAAGTTTTAGCCGCTTGAGGGAGCCGTTCGATGCGGATCAACCCACGTCATCTGTTTCTCCTGTCGACCATGCTTTTCCAGAGCCTGATGGGTTCCTCTGCCATGGCGCAGGAGAAGGAGAGCTTCCCGGTTGAGATCACCCATGCCTTCGGCACCACGGTCATCGGAAAAAAGCCGGTTCGCGTCGCAACCGTGGCCTGGGCCAATCACGAAGTGCCCTTGGCGCTCGGCATCGTTCCAGTCGGCATGGCCGCTGCCAATTTCGGCGACGATGATGGGGATGGCGTCCTGCCCTGGGTCGCCGAGAGGCTGAATGAGCTGGGCGCACAGACGCCAGACCTGTTCGACGAAGGCGATGGCGTTGATTTCGAAGCGGTCGCGGCGACGGAGCCGGATGTTATCCTCGCCGCCTATTCCGGCCTGAGCCAGGCGGAATACGACACGCTCAGCCAGATGGCACCTGTTGTCGCCTACCCGCAGGCGCCATGGTCAACCGATTGGCGCGAGACCATCCGCATGAACAGCGCCGGACTGGGCATGGCCACCGAAGGCGAGGCCTTGATCTCAGACATCGAAGGAAAGATAGCCGCAGAAGTCGCGAAATATCCCGAACTGAAGGGCAAGACGGCCATGTTCGTCACCCATCTCGATGCGACCGACCTCAGCCTCGTCAACTTCTACACCACCCAGGACACCCGCGTCCGCTTCTTTCAGGACCTTGGCCTTGCCATGCCGAAAAGCGTTGCGCGCGCCTCCTCGACCGGCAGCTTTGCCGGCTCGATCAGCGCAGAACGGGTCGATGATTTCGACGATGTCGACATTCTGGTCACCTATGGCGACCAGACGCTCCTTTCGGCGATGAAGGCCAATCCGCTGCTCGCCCATATGCCGGCGGTCCAGCACGAGGCGATTGTCCTTCTCGGACGCGATCCTGTCGGCACCGCCGCAAACCCCACCCCGCTGTCGGTCACCTGGGTCTTGCCGGACTATGTGCGACTGCTCGCCGAGGCGGCACGGAAAACCGAATGAACACTGCGAAGACCGCCGCAGCCCCTGCCTCCTTTTCACGCGCCGACGCAGCCGGTAGCCGCGTGGTCTGGCTGCTGGCGCTTTTCGCCGCCATGAGCATTCTCGCGCTTGCCTCGCTGATCATCGGCACGCGAGACGTGCCCCTTGCGGAAGTCCTCTCGGCGTTGCGCGGCGAAACGCAGACCATAGCCCAGGCGGCCGTGTCGACCCGCATCCCCCGTACTGTCTTGGCCCTCCTGGCCGGAGCAGCGCTGGGCCTCGCAGGCGCCGTCATGCAGGGCGTCACGCGCAATCCGCTGGCCGATCCCGGCATTCTCGGCGTCAACATCGGCGCCTCGCTTGCGGTCGTCATTGCCATCGCCTGGTTCGGCATCACCTCCTCTCAGGCTTTCGTCTGGACCGCGATAGCAGGCGCTGGATTAACGGCAGTCTTCGTCTACCTCATCGCGTCACTCGGTCGTGGCGGCGCAACCCCGCTCAAGCTCGCACTCGCGGGTGCGGCAACCTCGATCGCCTTCTCCTCCCTGGTTATCGCCGTCGTCCTGCCGCGCGCCGACGTCGCAGGCGGCATCCGCTCCTGGCAGATCGGGGGCGTCGGCGGCGCCACATTCGACCGCATGCTGCCCGTTCTCGCCTTCTTCGCGATCGGCTTCCTCATCTGCCTTCTCTCCGCCCGTCGGCTGAACTCCCTGGCGCTGGGGGATGAACTGGCAGCTGGCCTTGGAGAACGTGTCGCCTTCGCCCGTGCGAGCGCCACGCTCGGCGCAATTCTGCTCTGTGGTGCAACGACCGCGCTTTGCGGCCCGATCGGCTTTGTCGGCCTCGTCGTGCCGCATGCATGCCGCCTGTTGGTCGGTCCGGACCATCGCTGGCTCCTGCCCTTCTCAGCCCTTGGCGGTGCAGCCCTTCTCACTGCCAGCGATATCGCCGGCCGTATCGCCGCACGCCCGTCCGAACTCGATGTCGGCATTGTCACGGCGCTGATCGGAGGCCCCTTCTTCATCCACATCGTCCGCCGGCAGAAGGTCAGGGACCTGTGACCGCGGCTTTCATCTCCACCTCCAGCGCTGCCACGCAGCGGTTCGCCGCATCTCGCCGTGCCGACCTTCGAAAGAGGCGCCTTCTGCTCAGCGGCATGACCCTGGCCATCGCGGCGATCGTCTTCGCCAGTCTCATGATCGGCCGATCCGTCACGCCGCCCGCAGATGTCATCCGCGTTCTGCTCGGTGGGACGGTTCCGGGCGCAAGCTTCACCGTCGGCCAGTTGCGGCTGCCGCGGGCTCTGACGGCCCTGGCCGCCGGCATGAGCTTCGGCCTTGGCGGAGCAGCCTTCCAGACCATGCTGCGAAACCCGCTGGCGAGCCCGGACATCATCGGCATTAGCTCTGGCGCCAGCGCCGCCGCCGTCTTTGCAATCGTCGTCTTGTCCATGAGCGGCACTGCCGTTTCCATCCTGGCCATCGCGGCCGGGCTTGGCGTCGCAATCCTCGTCTACGGCCTCTCCGCCCGTGACGGTGTCGCAGGTCCGCGCCTCATCCTTGTCGGCATCGGCGTCTCCGCCATGCTGGAAAGCATCATCGCCTATGTCCTGACCCGTGCCCCCGGCTTCACGTTGCAGGAGGCCCTGCGCTGGCTGACCGGCAGTCTGAATGGCGCGCAGATGGAACAACTCTTTCCCCTGCTCCTGTCGCTGATCGTCTTCGGTGGCATCCTGTTCATGAAAGCGCAGGATCTGGAAGCAATGCGCGCCGGCGAAGAGACAGCCGCGGCCCTTGGCGTGAATGTCGGCCTCGTCAGGATCCTTGTGATTGTCTCGGCGGTTGGCCTGATTGCGACCGCCACCGCGGTCACTGGCCCGATTGCCTTTGTCGCCTTCCTGGCCGGACCGATTGCGGCCCGCACCATCGGTCGGCGTGGCTCCATACTGCTGCCATCGGCCCTCGTCGGCGCCGGCCTCGTCCTCATCGGCGATCTCGTCGGCCAGTTTCTCCTCCCCGGCCGCTACCCCGTGGGCGTGGTGACCGGCGCCCTCGGCGCCCCCTATCTCATCCTGCTGATCATCAGCGTCAACCGCGCGGGAGGTAAGTCGTGACGGACACACGTCTCGAGGCCCGGAACCTGTCGGCCGGCTACGGAAAGAACCTCGTTCTGGAGGAACTCGACCTCGAAGTGCCGACCGGCCAGATCACCGCCATCGTCGGCGCCAATGCCTGCGGCAAGTCCACATTGCTGAAGGCCATGTCGCGGCTGATCGCGCCTCGCAACGGCGCGGTCGTGCTCGACGGTCAGGCCATCCACCGGCTGCCGACGCGCGAACTCGCGCGCAAGCTCGGCGTCCTGCCACAGTCGCCGGTCACCCCCGAAGGCATCACCGTCGCCGATCTTGTGAGCCGTGGCCGGCATCCACATCATGGCCTCTTCGCCCGCTGGACAAGCGCCGATGACGAGGCCGTTGGCGCCGCACTCGAAGCGACCCAGACGCTCGCTCTCTCGGATCGTCCGGTGGACGAACTCTCGGGTGGCCAGCGGCAGAGAGTCTGGATCGCCATGGCACTGGCACAGGAAACCGAAATCCTGCTGCTCGACGAGCCCACCACCTTTCTCGACATCAACCATCAGGTCGAGGTGCTCGATCTTTTGACCGATCTCAACCGCAGCCGCGGCACGACGATCGTGATGGTGCTGCACGACCTGAACCTCGCCGCGCGCTATGCCGATCACCTTGTCGCCATGCTCGCCGGTCGCCCGCATCTGACCGGACGGCCGGAGGAGGTCTTGAGCGAAGCCATGGTCCGCGATGTCTTCGGCATCGAAAGCCGCATCATGACCGATCCCACCTCTCAAAGGCCGATGATGTTACCGATAGGCCGTCATCATGCCCGCACGCAACAGTCCTCAATCGGAGCCTGAACCATGACCGACGTCCAATCCTTCGAGCTGTCCGGTATCGCCCGCCCCGTCAACGTGAAGGCCATGCTGGACGAGATCTGCGAGCATTTCGTCGAACATGCGGACGTCACCCGCCAGCAAGACAAGGCCGTTCTGGCCTCGTCGCACGCATGGATCGAGCTTCTACCGAAGCCGGATCATCTGGAGATCCGTCTCGCCTGCGGCAGCGACGAAGAGCTGGAATCGACCCGCACGATGTTTGCCGAGCATCTCTACTATTTCGCCGGCGAAGAATCTTTCTCGCTCGACTGGTCCAAGCCCGCGCCAAAAATCCAGCCGGCCAATCTCCAGGAAGCTTTCGTGGTCTCGACCGCGCAGGTGACGCCCAGAATGCTGCGGGTGACACTGTCAGTCGAAGATGTAACGCCGTTCGTCGATGGCGACATCCACGTCCGCTTGCTCGTACCGCCCCATGGGCGCGCCCCGGTCTGGCCGACCTTGCGAGCCGATGGACGCATCGACTGGCCCAAGGGTGAGGACAAGCTTCTGGTGCGCATCTACACGATCCGCTCGGTCGATGCGGCACAAGGCCAGATCACCATGGATTTCTTCCAGCATCCCGCAGAAGGCGTCAGCACACCGGGCGCCGACTTCGCCCGCGACGCAATTGCGGGAACACGGGTTGCCATTATCGGGCCCGGCGGCGGCAGCCTGCCGGAGGCTGAGAACATCCTCTTTGCCGGCGACGAAAGCGCCCTTCCCGCCATCGCCCGCATGATCGAGGAAGCATCTCCCGGAACCCAGATCACGGCGATCATCGAAGTGGAGAACGAGGCCGAAGAGCAGGCGATCATCAGCGCTGCGGACATCAGCATCGAATGGCTGCACCGCGGATCCTATCCCGAAGGCACCAAGAACGAGCTAGCCGAGCGCGCCAAGGCCGCGATCGATCGCATGCCGGAAGATAGCTATGTCTGGTTCGCGGCTGAAAAAGCTGCGATGCGTAGCGTCAAGGCGCATCTGGCCTCGCGCGGCCACGACCGCAAGCGCCAATACGTCGCTTGGTATTGGGAAGAGGGCAAGCACGCCGACGAGTGATGCGTGGCCCAAGGGTCGGCTCACAGATGAAGCCGGCTTCCTGGTCAGTCATGTCGTGCCCTGGATCAGGATCGCGCGGAAGTCGTTGACATTGGTGAGGGTCGGCCCGGTCACCACCTGGGCATCGATCGCCGCGAAGAAGGAATGCGCGTCGTTCCGCCGAAGCGCATGTTGCGGGTCGATCCCTCTTGCCGCCGCTTTCTCCAGCGTATCAGGCCCGATCACGGCACCAGCTACCTCTGCGGCCCCGTCCACGCCGTCCGTATCACAAGCGAGCGCATGGATACCCTCGGCGCCACCGAGCGCGATGGCAAGCGCTAGGCAGAACTCGGCATTTGGTCCGCCGACGCCATCTCCCCGGCGGGTCACGGTCAGCTCGCCGCCGGACAGGAGCAGGATGGGTGGATCACCAGCTTTCATGGAGCGTTGAAGGGCAAGGGCCTCGCGGGCCTGCGCTGCCGCGACAGTCCGCGCCTCGCCCTCCAACGCATCCCCAAGCAGGCGCACGTCGCAACCTTCAATCCTGGCCAAAGCCGCCGCAGCCTCGAGCGATTGGCGAGGCGCCGCATAGATCACGTTCTTCGTGCGCGAAAGGCGCGGATCGTCAGGTGCGATAACGCCTGAGCCTTTCGAGAGCGCGTCTTTCACGGAGGCGGGAACCTCGACCTGCCATTGCTCGATCACCGCCAGCGCATCCGCCGGCGTCGACGGATCACCGACGGTCGGGCCCGAACCGATAAAGGCTGGGTCGTCCCCCGGCACATCGGAAATGATCAGCGCCAACAGGTCCGCCGGCCAGGCAGCGGCCGCCAACTGGCCACCCTTGACCCGGCTTAAGTGCTTGCGCACCGTGTTCATGCGGTCGATCGGGGCACCGGACGCCAAGAGTGCCTGATTGACCGCCTGCTTCTTCGCCAGCGACACGCCGGGCACCGGTTGCACGAGCAGGGCCGACGCGCCGCCCGAAATCAGCGCCAGAACGAAATCCCCCTCTTGAGCGCTTTCAACGAGGGACAGCATCCGTTCCGTCGCCTCCAGTCCCGCGGCATCCGGCACCGGATGAGCCGCCTCGACGATCTCGATGCCCTTGCAAGACCTCGCATAACCGTAGCGGGTGATGACGAGGCCCTCGCAGGGACCCCAGGCCGCCTCGACGGCTTCCGCCATGCGGGCACTGGCCTTGCCGGCACCGACGACAATGATCCGCCCCTTTGGCTTCTCCGGCAGAAAATCCTTGAGTGACCGCATCGGATCGGCCACCTCGACCGCACGGTCGAAGAGTTGTCGCAGAAACGGTTCGGCTTGCTCGATCATACCTTGTCCCTTGCCGGCCCGATCCTGGTCAGCCCGATTTGTGCCGTGCCAGGAAACGGTCCATTTCCCGCGGCTCGGGTGCCGTGCCCGTGAAGATCGCCACATATTCCGGAATGCGCTTCAGTCGCAGTTCGAGGTCTTCCTCGGTCTGCATGGAGATATAGCCGATCTGCACGAGATAAAGCGTCCGGGCTCGGACATCCGCAGCAACCGGCTCATGGCCAAATCGTTCGAACATGCGCCCGAGCGCTGCAAGGCGTGCATTGTCGGCGGCCTGCACCTCTTTAAGGATCTCTTCCGATTGCAGGGCCCAGCTCCGGATGGCGAATTCGAACTTGGCATCGAAGAGATCCCTATCGAGCCAGCAATCGAACACGTTGAGCGTCGCTTCCGCGATGCTTTCCGCATAGGCTTCCGCCTGACGGATCAGATTGCCGGTGTTCTTGTCCCGCCACCGCGCGATCAATGCCGCCAGCAGTTCCTCGCGATCCCTGAAGAACCAATAGAAGCTGGTCCGCGAAAGCTTCAGCCGTTTGGCGAGCGGCAGGATCTTGACGGCATCCACCCCGCCTTCGAGCAAGGCGTCATAGGCAGCCTCGAGCCACCCGTCGATTGAACCACGCCATCCAGTGTCACCCGCGATCTCGTCCATGTCCCTGTCCTAGAGCAGCACGCGGAACGACGCAACGCTGCAGCAGGTGAATTGTACATGCCCGTACGCAAAATTGACATAAGTGTACATTTCAGCTTAGCATGCAGCATCCTCGAACGGAGCCCGCCATGTCCAACGATCCCCTGCTGCAACCCTTCCAGCTGAAGCACCTCACGCTGAGGAACCGCATCATCGTCACCTCGCACGAGCCGGCCTATCCGGAAGACGGCATGCCGAAGGAGCGTTACCGCGCCTACACCGTAGAGCGCGCGAAAGGCGGCGTGGCGCTCACCATGACGGCAGGCTCCGCGGCGGTCTCGAAGGACAGCCCGCCGGTGTTCAACAACCTGCTGGCCTACAAGGACGAGATCGTTCCCTGGGTGCGCGAGATGACCGATGCCGTTCACGAGGCCGGCGCGGCGATCATGATCCAGCTCACTCATCTTGGCCGACGGACCCGCTGGGACAAGGGAGACTGGCTGCCGGTCGTTGCCCCCTCTCATCTTCGCGAGCCGGCGCACCGCGCCTATCCGAAGAAGATCGAGGACTGGGATATCGAGCGCATCATCAAGGACTTCGCCGACGCGGCCGAGCGCATGAAGGCCGGCGGCATGGACGGTGTCGAACTCGAAGCCTATGGCCATCTGATTGACCAGTTCGCTTCACCGCTGACCAACGAGCTCGACGGCCCCTATGGCGGCTCCCTGGAAAACCGCATGAAGTTCTGTTTCGACGTCTTCTCGGCGATCCGGAAACGGGTAGGCGAGGATTTCATTCTGGGCGTCCGCTACACGGCCGATGAACAGCTGAAGGGCGGCACGAGCAAGGCAGAGGGGCTGGAGATTTCCCGCCTACTGCGCGACAGCGGCCTGATCGATTACCTCAATGTCGTGCGCGGCCATATCGACACCGATCCCGGACTGACGGACCTCATTCCCATTCAGGGCATGGCCAACTCCCCGCATCTCGATTTTGCCGGTGAAATCCGCGCCGCGACGAACTTCCCGACCTTCCACGCGGCCAAGATCCCCGACGTTGCGACAGCGCGCCACGCCATTGCGGCCGGCAAGGTGGATATGGTCGGCATGACCCGCGCGCACATGACCGACCCCCACATCGTTCGCAAGATCATGGAGAAGCGCGAGGAAGACATCCGCCCCTGCGTCGGCGCCAACTACTGTCTCGACCGCATCTATCAGGGTGGCGCGGCCTACTGCATTCACAACGCGGCAACCGGACGTGAACTGTCCCTACCGCACGAGATCCCAAAGGCAGAAAGCCGCCGCAAGATCGTGGTTGTCGGCACCGGCCCCGGCGGCATGGAAGCCGCGCGTGTCGCGGCTGAGCGCGGTCACGAGGTCGTCGTGTTCGAAGCGGCCGACAAACCCGGCGGCCAGATCCGCCTGACTGCCCAGAGCCCGCGCCGGCGCGAGATGATCAGCATCATCGACTGGCGCATGGCGCAGTGTGAAAAGCTCGGCGTCACGTTCCACTTCAACACCTGGGCGGATGCTGACACCGTGTTGGCAGAACAGCCGGATGTCGTGGTGATCGCCACGGGCGGCATGGCGCATACGGAGGTGCTGGAGGAAGGAAACGAGCTGGTGGTCTCCGCCTGGGACATCATCTCGGGCGATGTGAAGCCCGGCACCAACGTGCTCATCTTCGACGACGCCGGCGATCATTCGGGTCTTCAGGCCGCCGAGATCATCGCCGCGACCGGCGCCAAGGTCGAGATCATGACACCGGATCGCTCCTTCGCGCCCGAAGTCATGGCCATGAACCTAGTTCCCTACATGCGCTCGCTGCAACAGAAGGGCGTCACCTTCACCGTGACCTTCCGCCTGGAGTCTGTCATGCGCGACGGCAATCGCCTGGCGGCCCGGGTCGGCAGCGACTATGGCGGCATCGATCAACCCCGCTTCGTCGATCAGGTCGTCGTCAACAACGGCACCCTTCCGCTCGACGACCTCTATTTCGAACTGAAGGGGCTCTCCTCCAACGGTGGCGAAGTCTCCTACGACGATCTTATTGCCGGCAATCCGCAGCGCGTGGTGCGTAACCCTGAAGGCACATTCCAGCTGTTCCGGATCGGCGATGCAGTCGCCGCCCGCAACACCCATGCCGCCATCCACGACGCCCTGCGGCTGGTGAAAGATCTCTAGTCGACAGAGGCGACCGGCCATCGGCGAGGGAGCCCGTCGACGAAAAAGAACGCCCGCGGAAAGCGGGCGTTGAGGTAGGCACGATGCGGGATCGTGGTCCGGGAGAATGCACTTATCGATCGACCACGAGATCGGTCAGGGGCCTGGAGCAGCAGGGCAGAAAGAAGCCGGCATCGATCTCGCGCTGGCGGATCCCGCCTTCGTGCTTCATGTCGACAAGACCACTGACGAGCTTCGACTTGCAGGTGCCGCAAATGCCGTTGGCGCAGGACGATGGGAGGCGAACACCCATTTTCTTCGCGCAAGACAGGACAGTCTGCCCGGCATCGACATCGAGCACTTTCGCCTGCTTCAGAAACTGCACCTTGTAGCTGACTGCAGCCGCCGGCACCTCCGCGACGATTGCCGCATTATCGACGACGGATGCGTCGAAGCTCTCCTCCAGATACCGATCCGCGCCGACGCCGAGCTCTGCGCAGATCGCGCGTGCCGCCGCCATGAACGGTGCGGGGCCGCAGCAGAGAACAAGTCGCGCGGCGATATCTGGCACCATCAAAGACAGCAATTCCCTGGAGATCCGGCCGCTCAGACCCGACCAGGCGGGATCGCCCGTCAGCACATCCGGCAGGAAAACGAGCCTCAAACCCTTCATGCGGCGCGCCAGAACGGCCAGCTCCTCGCGAAACAGCAGATCGAGCGGCGTCCGACCGGCATGCAGAAACACCACATCCACCGGCTCGGCCCTGTCTGCCATCTCCCGCACCATCGCCATGACGGGCGTGATCCCGGAGCCGCCCGAGAGCATCAGGTACTTCTCGGCCTCCGGGCGGATGAACTTGCCCATCGGCCCCGACGCCCGCAGATCCATGCCGGGTTTCAGAGTGTCGTGCATCCAGTTCGACACCTTGCCGCCCGCCACCCGTTTGACGGTCACGGTAACGGCGTTCTGGCGCAGGGGAGACGAGGAGATGCTGTAACAGCGACCATTCTCCTCATCATCGATGCCGAGCTCGAACAGGAAGTACTGCCCCGCCTTGAACGCAATCCTCTTGCCCTGCGGCGATGCCAGCGTGAAGCTTTTGACATCGTGGGTCTCGTCGTGGACATCGAGACAGACCAGTCTGTCGTCTGTTTCGGGATCCCACACGTCGCTGCCGACAGGGCGGGACATGGTTTCGCCGTCAGTAGCCATGGGCGCGCATCCGATCGATGTACCAGGTGGCGAAGTCGTCGAGTGCGCGCTCGCTGAAGCGAGAATAGGGGCCCGGCTCATAGGCCGGATCGCTCACCCCGGCCTGCGACCGGGCCACCAGATCGGCATCCTGGTTGGTGGTTTCGATCCACACATGCGTGAGCTTGTGCAGGTCATAGTCGACACCCTCCACCGCGTCCTTGTGGACCAGCCACTTGGTGCGCACCAGCGTCTTGTCGGCAGAGAGCGGAATGACCATGGCCGTGACAGCATGGTCGCCCATGAAGTGGTTCCAGCTGTTATGGCCCCACAGGTGTGTGTCGCCCAGATCCTTGCGGGTCATCTTCCCGAGAAGTTTCGAAGACGCCGCCGTTGCATCCTCTGTATGGGACTCGCCAGCACCGGCGATGATCAGCCGCTGGGTGCGGAAATTGGTCTCGCAGTCCCGCACCTGCTCGACCGTGGCGGATGGAAAACCGTCCGCTTCCCAGGCCTTGGTGCGCTCGGCATACATGGCAAAATGCGCCTCAGCCTGTTCCCGATCCTCCGCGCTCAGGCTCTCCGGATCGAAGCCGAAGTCCAGATCGACGAAGGAGACGCAGAGCTCGGGGTGATTGGCCGAGCAGTGGTAACACTCGCGATTGTTTTCCATCGTGAGCTTCCAGTTGCCCTCTTCGATGACATCGACCTGATGGGCGACCTTCGCATTGCGCAGATCGTAGGGCGCGAGACGCGCGCGCATCACTTCGTCGAGGGTCTCGATATCCTTGGGCGCCTCGTCGGCCAGACAGATATAGATCAGCCCGCCGATCGACTTGAACTGGACCGGCTTCAGGCTGCGGCAGCTCTTGTCGAAATCCTTGCCCATATGCGGCGCGTAGGAGAGCGCACCATCGAGCTCATAGGTCCACTGATGATAGGGACAGACCAGCTTCGAAACGACCGTCGGGCCGGCGTCCAGGATGCGGGCGCCGCGATGACGACAGACGTTTCGGACCACGCGGATCTCGTTCTCGTCGTCACGCAGAAGGATGACGCTGATTTTGCCGATATCGATCACGACGGCATCGCCTGCCTCGGGCACTTCGCATTCGAGGCCGACATAGATCCAGTGCCGCATGAAGAAGACGTCGAGATCCGCTTCAAAGACATCGTCGCGCGTGTAGAGACCCGCAGGCAGCGAATGGCCGTCAGCACGCGCGTCGAGAAGCGAGGAGATGGGGGAGGCGAACCGGTTGAGCATAACACACCCTTATCTGAGGATATGCCGATCATGGCAGAGAGAAAGGGTGCTTCAACTGCACAAATAGAGCAGCTTGACATTACCTGAAGTCATGCAAATCTGACCTCGGGAGATCGACATGAAGAGCTTGCGACGACAGCTTCCGCCAATGACCGCCCTGATGGCGTTCGAAGCCGCGGCACGGCTATTGAGTTTCACGAGAGCGGCGGAGGAATTGGGGGTGACACAGGCTGCGGTCAGCCGCCAGATCCATGCTCTGGAGGAAGAGTTCGGCTTGCCGCTGTTCAACCGTCTGCATCGCAAGGTGACCTTGACTGCGCAGGGCCAGGCGCTCGCCGCAGCGACCAGCAACGCCTTCGGCTTGATCGCCGATGTCGCCTCGGATCTCCGCCAGGGGAGCAATGACGATCTGACAATCTCGGCCACGGTGGCCTTTTCGCATTTCTGGCTGCTGCCGCGGATCTCGGAATTCTCCCGCCGTCATCCGGACACGACGCTGCGGATCGTCAGCCAGGATGCCATGCCAGCTCTCGATCAAGGCGACGTGGATGTCGCCATTCGCTTCGGCGAGGGCAACTGGCCGAATGTTCAGGCGGAAAAGCTGTTCGACGATCTCGTCTTCCCGGTCTGCAGCCCGGAATTCGCGCTCTCGCTCGATCCGGATCTGCCGCCGGAAGACCTGATCCATAAGCCGCTCATTTCACACGAGGCCGATGACCCGATGTGGATCGGGTGGACCGAATGGCTCAGCCATTTCAGCGTCACCACGACCGGCAGGCTGAAAGGCATGCGCTGCAGCTTCTACACCGAGGCCATCTACGCCACCCTGAACGGTCAGGGCATCACGCTTGGCTGGAACCGCCTGGTCGGCGACCTGATCGACCAGAACCGCCTGGTCAGACTGGGAGATGCCTCCCTGGTTCCGAAAGGCGGCTATTTCGTACTCGTGCCCTCGAGGCGCAGACAAAGCCAGGCGCTGCAGCAATTCATGACTTGGCTCTTCGAAAGCCATTCGGAGACGTGACAAGGCGGCCACGCTGATAGACGATCCCGTAGCGCAGGGGTTTAAAACCTGACGGGGCTACTTCAGCGGCTTTCCCGGTTCGCGGACAGGCTCTGACGCCTTCGGCAGGATGAAGGGAACGGCGGCGAGGATCAGATAGACGACAAAGGTGGAAAGAATGGCCGTCGCCTCGAGCCCGAGGCCAGCGATGACGCCGATCGCGGCCGTCGCCCAGATATTGGCAGCGGTGGTGAGACCTTCGACCTGACGCTGCGCCGAGCGAACCAGAATGGCGCCGGCGCCGAGGAAACCGATCCCTTGGACAACGCCTTGCAGGACACGCGAGAGATCGCCGATCTCCATACCCGCCTGCTGGGGACCGATGACGAAGAGCGCGGCACCGACCGCTACCAGCATATGGGTTCGCACACCGGCACTTCGCCCCTTGCGCTCGCGCTCATATCCCAAAATACCGCCCAGCAACGCTGCGATCGCCACACGGACAGTCACGCGAACGATGGTCGACGCATCCGGCAAATCCGAAAACTCGCTGACGAGCGTCGCCCAGATTTCTTCTAGCATGGTGTGTCCCTCGAGCTCGTCAGAGCTGCGACGGCCCCGACCGGACGCTCCCCAGTGGAATGCTGGCAGCCATCATCCCTCCGCTCAAGCTTTGGCAAGTTCGCCATCCCCCGCGGCCACGGTATTGCGTGCATGAGGCCAGGCGGCATGATCGAGATCGAGCTCCGGAAATGCCGTCGGCTGGAAGACCGGCCGCGCCACGCCAGCCTTCAGCTGGGCACGGAAGTCGTCGAGAATCCGCAGCGCTACGGGGAACAGCATGATGATCGCCATCAGGTTGACCACCGCGAGCAGCCCCATCAAAGGATCGGAGAAGAAGAAGACCGCTGTCGCACCCGGCGCCGTGGCGCCGAGGAAGACGACGACGACGATGGCGACACGCAGCGCATGCAGCGCGCCCACCTTCGACGTCATGACCTTGAGCGCGGTCTCACCGAGATAGTAGTTGTAGATGATCGAACTGAAGGCAAACAGCAGGATCGCGAAGGTCAGGAAGTACTGCGCCCAACTGCCGACCTGGCTGACCAGCGACTGCTGGGTCAGCACCACGCCATCCACGCCATCCACGCCTTCCACGCCCGGCTGATAGACGGGGCTGAGCAGGATGATGAAGGCGGTGCAGGAGCAGATGATGATCGTGTCCACGAAGACCGAGAACGACTGAGTGATGCCCTGGCTGACCGGATGGCGAACATCGGCGGTCGCAGCGACATTGGGGGCGGAACCAAGACCTGCTTCGTTGGAGAACAGACCGCGACGAAGCCCCTGTGCGAGAGCAGCGCCGAAGCCACCGGCGACGGCCTCTTCCAGCCCGAAAGCATTGGCGATGATCGACCAGATCACGCCAGGCACGGCGGTGATGTTGGACGCGATCACCAGCAGCGCCAGACCGATATAGATGAAGGCCATGATCGGAATGATCACATCGGCGACCTTCGCAATGCGTCGAATGCCGCCATAGACGATGAAGCCCGTGATGATCGCAAGCAGGATACCGCTCCACAACCGGTCGACACCCAGACTGTCATTGACGGCGCCGGCAAACGTATTGCCCTGGAAGGCATTAAAGCCGAAGGCAAAGGCAAGCATCAGGCAGATGGCATAGACAATCGCCAGCCACCGATATTTTGCGCCAAGGCCGTAGATGATGTAGCTGGCCGGCCCGCCCCGGTAGGTGCCGTCACCGTTGGAGCGCTTGTAGAGCTGCGCAAGCGTCGCCTCCACCAGACTGGTCGCCATGCCGATCAGCGCAACCGCCCACATCCAGAACACCGCACCGGGTCCACCCAGCGTAATCGCAACCGCAACACCGGCAATGTTACCGCCGCCAACGCGACCGCCTACGGAAACAAGAAGTGCCTCACGGGCGCTGATCGCGTTCGGATCGCCACTCTGGTTCTTCGAAGACAGCACGCGGAACATGCGGGTGAAGTATTCGATCTGAACGAAGCCGCTCATCACGGTGATGAAGACACCGAATACAACCAGGATGGGAATGAGCGCCCATCCCCAGGTCAGGTCCTCGATCAGCCCGAAAAAGCCGGTGATGAAATCCATAGGCTATGCCCCCGCAAGTCAGTGACCCCGCCACCCGTCGCCTGGAGCGCCGCCTGCCGATCACGTGGCTCGATAGACAATCTCCTCCGGTCGGATGGCACCAGAAGCAGTGTGAAAGTGCGAGGACGCGAATTGTTCCATCTCCAACTACAGTCAGGGTGCCGAAATAAGTCACGACTTACGCACCTGCACCATCGTCAAAGCCCTCGGACAGACGGCGATCTCGCCAACCGCTGCGGCTGTGGGGGACAGGAAAATGACCCTTGAAAAAACAGGGTTGGACAGAGCGACCTTTTTTGGGCTTATTGCTGGGAACCGTGTCAGGAGCGTGCCGTGCTGCATCATACCGACGACACCATCTTTCAGACCGCATTGGACAAACTCGACGATAGCTCGGACGACGTTCGCAGGGTCGTGACCGATCTCGTGATGAGCGGCTTCAACGACGTCGACGAACTCGTGGAACTTGCCGGCATCGCCCGGGACAGCTTTCTTCTGTCCCTGCGTCAGGACAATCCGGCCGCGACGGCAACCCATCCGGGTTGAGGCGCCCGCTGAGGCGGCTGCGATCGAAGTCAGCGATAACTCGGATCACCCGCCTGCACCGAACGGACCGTTCTCAGCCATTTCGGGATATTGCACAGTCTCTTCGCTATCCGTATCGACGGTGGTCGTCGAAGGTACTGAAAGCCGGATGCCGACACCACCGGCAGCGCTGGTCGCTCGCTCGTCGATGAAGCTGATCCCCGCATCTTCCAGAGCGGATCTGAGCGCCGCAAGAGCTGCCTCATCACCCTCGTTGCCGCCGCTTTCGATCGACTGCAATGCCTCCGTCGCCAGCTTTGCCCGTCGAGCAAGCTCCTCCTGCGTCAGGCCAAGCAGCACACGAGCCGCGGCGATCTGTCGTCCGGTGATCATCGATAATTCTCCAGGTGATGAGAGCGATCAACAGCAATCCGCCGCTGAAAGTTCCGTCGCCCCTTTGGGAGCCCCTCCCCCTAGCGCTATCCGATGAGCCAGACGAAGGCTCCGCCAACAACGATGAAGGCCAGGATAAAGCCGAGGATGCGCAGCATCCCGACATTGGAGCCGTCATTGCCGACGATCAGGGAAAACCAATCGGCGCGCTCGGATGAATCGGTTGGGGTCATGATGATACTCCTTCGGTCGTGTCATTGACTCGCGCGCTACCGAGGCGGTTCGCGCGAGTTATGTTCCAGCAGTAGCTTTAGCCTTGCCCTAAGTAGATCCGATCAATCACTTCGGCACTTGCAATCAGCGCCTCGCAGGCTGCATCATCGGTGGCGGCTTACTTCCTGCAGCAAACATCTGGCGACAGGAGTGACTGCAAACCTTGGCGTTGCCGTTACGGGATATGGCAGCTGGCCGCGACGGCCTGCTCCTTCCATCTGATTGCCCTTAGCCGATGCGGATCGACTTCACGTTCACGAACTCCTTCAGTCCTTCTGGACCGTGTTCCCGGCCGTAGCCCGACGTCTTCACGCCACCGAACGGCATGCTCGGATAGGCCACATTGAAGGTGTTGATGAACACCATGCCGGTATCGAAATAGTCGGCTGCCAGCTTGCGCGCCCGCTCGACATCGCGGCTGAAGATGCCGCCGCCGAGACCGTAGCGGCTGCTGTTGGCGATCCGCAGGGCGTCCATGTCATCCTTCGCACGGATGATTGCGGCAGCGGGCCCGAACAGTTCGTCCTCATAGGCGGGCTGTCCGGGTGCGACATCGGCGAGCACCGTGGCCGGATAAAACCAGCCTTTGCGCTCGGGGACCTCTCCGCCGACGACCAGTCGCGCGCCCTTTTCGATGCTGTCCTTGACCTGTTGGTGCAGCTCGTCGCGCTGCTTCTCGGTCACCATCGGACCGAGCTGCGTGTCATCGGCTTTCGGATCGCCAAGCTTGATGGAGCGGAAGGTCTCGGCATAAGCCTCGACGAAAGCGTCGTAATTCTTCTCCGTCACGATGAACCGCTTGGCGTTCACGCAGGTCTGGCCGTTGTTGTAGATCCGACCTCGCACGCAGGTCTTGACCGCAAGATCGAGATCGGCGTCATCCAGCACCAGATAGGCATCGTTGGAACCGAGCTCGAGAACGGTTTTCTTCACCAGTTCCGCGGCCTTCGCGCCGACGGCCCGGCCGGCTCTGTCGCTGCCGGTGAGCGTCACGCCACGAATGCGTTCATCCTCGATGATCTTGTCGGACTGGTCATGCGAGATCAGGAGCACGCCGAACAAGCCCTTCGGCAGGCCGGCGCGCTCATAGAGGTCGCGCAGGAACAGGCCACTGCCGGTGCAGGCTTCGGCATGCTTGAGCAGCACGCCATTGCCCGCCATCAAGCTTGCAATCGAATAGCGCACCGCCTGATAGGCCGGAAAATTCCACGGCTGGATCCCGTAGACGACACCGATAGGCGAATGCGTGACATAACCCTTTCCGCCCTCGATCTCGCGCTCTTCGTCAGCCAGAGCATCCGGGCCGATCTTGGCGGTGTAATCGCAGATCGCAGCACACAGATCGACTTCGCTGCGACTGTCCTTCAGCAGCTTGCCCACCTCGTCCGTCATGAGCTGGGCGAAGTCCTCCTTGGACTTGCGCATCTCGGCCCCGATGGCGGCGATCACCTCGGCCCGCTCTTCCAGGCTTTTCAGCCGCCAGTCGAGAAAGGCCGTATGGCTGGCTGCGACAACGGCCATGGCCTCGGCATCGGACATGTGGGGATAGGTCTTGAGATCTTCCTCGGTGAACGGATTGATGGTCTTGAGCGACTTGGACATGTCGGCGGAGTTCTCCTGTTCGTGTTGACAAGCGAGTTGAGATTTTCACGCGCGTTGGGCACGCAGATGGGAGGTGAAATCTCACTCGAAGCGACACCCGGCTGAGCCTTTGTCACGCCCGTTGGCGGGGCCTTCGGGCGCAAGGTCAACCAATGCCTCGCGGCGTCAACGGCTCCCCCGACCCGCAGGTTTCATACAGCGGAATGCAATTACTTGTGAGAAGAAGAAGCTTGACGAGCCAATAGCGGTGCTAGAACCCGGCGCACCGGCATGTCTATAGCGGTCGCATGGTTTCTGCGTAGATTGCTCAATGGGCAGTGGCGGCACGAAGCTGATCGCTATCGATGCATTCCCCGCAACTCAACTCATGATCACGAAATCCTTGCCTGATCGGCTGTCGGGGGCAAGCGGTGCGTCTGTAACGATGAGGATGGCGCCAGGATGCAGGACCTTTTGCATGGTGGCGACGAAAGGCGGGTCGGCCGAGATGCGGGAGATGATGTTGGCGGCCGTCCTGACCACGCCCGCATCTTCCTCGGAGTTCGCAAACGCGATCCAGCGCATGCCTTGGGCAGCCTGATCGAGACTGTCCAGCAGGAAGACATGGCTGCCGAGCTTGTCCCTGCCGCTGACGGTGATCTGGCCCTCTGCGCGGATCTCCGAATTCTCCACCAAGAGGGCACGTCCGTCATAGGTTGACATGATCACCGAAACCACCGGCTGCTTGCCCAGATCCGTCCAGTCGCTGGGGCGCTCCTTGCCGTGCAGTGCCGCGACCGCGCCCTCGAACTCGCGGGCCGCATATGCGCCGAGCACCATGCCCGGATGGATGATGTCAAAGGGGTCGGTGGCAGCGCCCGAGATGATCACCGGTGTGCCGAGATGGGTGATGCCGAACAGGCGCTCCGAAAAGTCTATGGGCAGACGGACGCAGCCATGCGAGGCCGGATAACCGGGCAGATTGCCGGCATGGAGTGCGATGCCGGACCAGGTGAGCCTGTTCATGTTCGGCATCGGTGCGTCGTCATAGGTGCTGGATTTGTGGTGCTTGTCCTTCTGCAGGACCACGAACACGCCGGTTGGCGTCTCATGACCCGGCTTTCCGGTCGAGCAGGTTGAGACGGCGATGCGGATGCCGTTGCGGTAAACGTGCACGCGCTGCTCCGACAGGGAGACAACGATCGCCACCGGCCCGGTCCGCTGCCGCTCGGGATGCCAGGTGAACTCTCCGGGCTTTAAGGCCGCGACCTCCTTCATCACTTCCCCGGCCAGGAGTGCGACGGGACTGCCAAGAAGCGCGACCGCCGACATCCCCTTCACAAAAAGACGCCTGCCCTCGTCTGCCTTCCCCATGGTCGATCTCTCGTTCACAATTTCGACGGGAGCGAGCATTTCAGGGCCGCCTGCGGGTGTCCAATGAGTTTCTCTCTTGAATTTTAAACAATCCTCATGAAACGTTAGTTTCAGGCGCATCCACTCTTGCCTGCGGCTGGGTGGAGGGCGCCGGATTTAGAGCTGGTTGCCGCCTCAAGGATCACGCGATGGATTTCAGGCATAACCTCAGGGCCTTGCACACGTTCGAAACGGTCTCTCGCCATCTCTCCGTCGCAGCGGCAGCGGAGGAACTCGGAGTGACCCAAAGCGCCGTCAGCCACCAGTTGCGTCTGCTCGGAGAAATCGTCGGAGAACGGCTGATCCAGAAACAGGGCCGCGGCATCGCCTTGACGGATGCCGGCCGAGACCTCGCGCGACGCCTGCAGCCGGCTTTCGCCGAAATCGACCGCTCGCTGGCCGAGGCCATCGGCGGCACCCGCGATCGGGTGCGGCTTGCGATCTGCAGCAGTTTCGCTCAGGCCTGGCTCGTGCCGCGGCTTCAGTCCTTCTATCAGGCCCATCCAGACATCGATCTGCAGATCCTGATGTATGCGCAGGATCCGGAGCTCTCCGATGCCTCGGGCGATGCCTTCGTGACGACATTGCCGCGAGATCGCGGTTACCATGCACAACTGCTCTGGCCGGAAAATCTCGTTCCGGTCGTCTCCTCGTCGGTCGCGGCACGAAAGAAGGGCTTCCGCTACATCACCACCGAGTTGCAACCCGGCAAGATCGGAAGCGACTGGCAGGCCTATGCCCGTTATACCGGAAGAGCCGATCTCCTGCCGCTCGACTGCCGATGGCTGTTTGCCTCGCATTACGTGATCGCGCTCGACATGGTGCGTCGGGATCTCGGAGCAGCACTCGTTCCGGACTTCCTCGCACAACCTGCACTGAATGCGGGACAGCTGATACTTCTCGATCCCGCCAAGCTCCCGACACACGAGGACTACCACCTCTGCATCAAGGAGAGCCGCCGCACCGAGCCTGCTCTGGACGCGTTGATGCGCTGGTTCAGGCTGGAGCTCGGCAAATCCCAGCGATGCGCGCAGAAGGAGACCCTGAAGCTGGTGCAACCATGAGACTTTCTCATATTAGACTAATTTAATTCACTGGTTCGCAAGCTTTCAGCATGCCAGTCTGACGACATCGGAAGGTTGCAAGGCAGCCATTCTAAGCCTTCCCAACGGGAGATGTCCGATGCGTCGGTGGCGTGCGTTCTTGGGTGGAGTGATTGCGGCGGCGCTTCTTGTCGTCGCCGATGCGGGGCCACAGACGGCGGTCGCGCAGGAGCGGAATGTCCGCGTCGAATTCGGCCGAGGCCAGAGCTCGACGGTCATCCGTGGCACGGTGCGCGGCTATGAAGGCGCAAATTACCGGATTAACGTCCGGGGTGGCCAGCGTCTCGCCGTCACGATGGACAGCTCCAACGGCAGCAACTACTTCAACATCCTCGGCCCCGGCGGCGGCGACGCGCTGTTCAACGGCTCGATCTCGGGCGATTTTGCCGACATCATCGCTCCCGATAGCGGCGACTACGTCGTGCAGGTCTACCTGATGCGCAATGCCGCGCGTCGCAACGAGCAGGCGCGGTTTACGCTTCGCATCGAAGTGACGGGTGGCCGACCGATCGCGCCGCCCCAGCCAAACTTTGCCGACGGCCTTTCGGGCGGGCCGGATTTCTTTCAAGTGGCCGGCATCTCACCGGGCGATGCCCTGAACATCAGAACGCGGCCCTCGGCGCAGAGCCCGATCGTCACCCGGGTGGTCAATGGAGAGATCCTGCGCAACGGCGGATGCCGGATGACCGGCCAGACGCGCTGGTGCCGTGTTTCGCGCCCCGATGGCAGCGCATCCGGCTGGGCGGCCGGTCGGTTTCTGATCGAAGCGAGCAACTGAGAGGCTCGCGAACGGTAGGGCAGACACAACGACAAATGGGGGGAGAAGGCATGAAGACGTACCTGGTCACCACCAGCATGATCTGCATCACAGCCGCAGTCCTGTCCGGCTGCACCTCGGATGGCAGTTCACAAATGCCGCCGATGGCGTCGACCCAGCCCCTGATGGACGAGAGCGTTCCGCCAGCGGCCCGCAGTGCCTGCCTCGCCGCCGTGTCGAACACCACCAACAACGGCGATGTGCAGATCACGGAGATGATCTTCTCGGAAGCCAATTCGCAGGTGACCGTCGGCGTCGGTCCGACGCGGGCACCCTGGCGCTGCCTCGTTTCGAACAGCGGTGTGGTCGCGAACGTGATGTCGCTGACGAACGAAGGTTCGCTCTGATCGGACCGATGACGGTGCCGGCCTTCCGGCACCGGCCTTGAGCGCAAGAGGTGGCAAAAGCCACCTGATGGCATCTGTCATGCTCGACCGTAGAGGGAACTCCATGCTGCGCCTGCCTTCGCTTGCCTTTCTGTACCTGTCGGCATCCGTGGCCGCATCGGCCGCCGACCCGGTACCGGTGCCGGACATCGGACCGGACCAGTTGTCGTTCTCGATCACGAACATGGATCCCTCCGTGGATCCGGGCACGGATTTCTACCGCTATGCCGCAGGCGGGTGGCTCGACCGCGTCGAGCGGCCGGCCGATCGCGTCAGCATCGATACCTTCGACTTCATGGGTCGGAGACTGACTGCGCAGATGCAGATCCTGATGGCAGAGGCCGGCGAAAAATCGGCGACAGCAGAAAAGGGCAGCCCGCTGCAGCAGGTCGGCGCCTTCTACAATGCCTACATGGACACCCCAGCGCTTGACGCGAAAGGCATCACGCCGATCGAGCCGGAATTGGCGCGGATCGATGCTATAGCAAGCATGGACGATCTTGCGACCTATCTCGGACGCTACATCACCGTCGCCGGTGAGGTGGCTCTGATCGGCCTCGTTCCGTCGACCGACCAGGCCGATACAACGAAAACGGCTCTCTTCCTTGTCGAGGGATCCCTGATCTTCAACCAGGAAAACCTCTACGACGTACCGCCGGGCTCGGAACTCGACGTCGCGCTTCGCGCCAATCTGAGGCAGGTCCTTGAAACCGCCGGCTACGTTGAGGCGCGCGCGACGGCGGTGGTCGATATGGTCGCCGATCTCGAACGGGAGCTGCATTCGGCCACATTGACGCCCGTCGAGGCCATGAACCCCGCCAACAGCTATCAGCCGAAAAGCTTCGCAGATATCCAGGCGGAGGTCCCCACCCTTGATCTCAGCAAGGTGCTGGCTGCTGTCGACGTCGCGCCACCTGACACGATTGTCCTCACCCAGCCGCGCTATCTGGCCGCCCTTGAAAAGATGCTCAAGGACCGCCCGATCGGGGACATAAAGGATTATCTGAAGGTCAAGGTGATCAACCACTTCAAGCCGTATCTCGGCACCCGCTTCGATGCGACCTCGAAGGCGTGGAACAGGATCGTCTACGGCATCGATCGACTTCCACCCCGGTCGGAGCTGGTGCAATCGGCCCTGCAGTCCAATCTCGGCCATCCGGTTTCGCGCCTATATGTCGAGCGCCACTTCACCGAAGACACCAAGGCGAAAGCACGGGACATGGTGGAGCGGGTCCACCAGATCTTCCAGAACCGCATGCAGACGAGAGATTGGCTGGCCCCGGAAACTAAGAAGGCTGCCCTCGAGAAGCTGGAGAAGCTCTCCTACAAGATCGGCTATCCGGAAACCTGGATCGACTACGCCTCGGTGGACATCCGCGCGGACGACCTCGTCGGCAATATCTGTCCGACATCAGCGCCCATGAGACAGAACTGGCTTAATTGAGAAGAGAGGATT
>DAMDHD010000025.1:0-40543 GCA_032102365.1 Allorhizobium sp. CTOTU50464
GCCCGCGCCCAGCCCGCACAAGGCTCCGCCCTGCCGGCCATCCCGGACGAAAACGCCATTGCGGAAGCGCGGTTCGCGGCCGAAAGCGCGCGATCGCTCGCGGAACTCAAGACCGCCATCGAAGGCTTCACGAGCTGTAACCTGAAGACGTCGGCGCGGTCCACAATCACCGCCCAGGGCGCAGGCACGTCCGGCATCATGGTGATCGGCCCCATGCCGAACGCGGACGACGACCGCGAAGGCATGGCTTTTTCCGGACGCGCCGGCCTGCTGCTCGATCGCATGCTGTCGGCGATCGGCCAGACCCGCGAGAGCGTGGTCATCTCCACCGTCATCCCCTGGCGTCCGCCGGGCGACCGCATGCCATCAGGACCGGAGACCGCCATCTGCCGACCCTTCATCGAGCGTCAGATTGCGCTGGTGGAGCCACGCCTCGTGCTCGTTCTCGGCAATTTCGCTGCCCGCTTCTTCTTCGGAGAGACGGGCACCATTCACGCCCTGCGTGGCAAATGGCGCGACATCGGCGCGGGCGGCCATACGGTTCCGGCGCTCGCCACCCTGCACCCTCAGGAACTGCTCGCCGCACCGGCCAGCAAGGCGCTGGCCTGGATGGACCTGCTCGCCTTCTCCGAGCGGCTCGAGACCCCATCGAACGGCTAAATTTCAGGCAATGTAAACGAATTATGAAATCTGCCATGCACTTGATGCATGGCAGGCCCGCAGTCGGACTGCTTGCCGAATCTATGCTGCACTGCGATATTCGATCGGCAAAGTGGGAGGTACACTTTACAAGGAATACCGTCGTGAGCCTTCGGACCCGCCCCATTCACTGCAAGTTCGAGACCCTGCGTCTCGCCGGCGATCATGGCCGTACCGGCAGCCCCTACAATCGGTCCAGCCCTTCCGTTGCTGTCGAGCAGCTCAGCGCCCGATTCGCAGGTCATGCCGGCCGCATCGCTCGCCCGGCCGCCAGCTTTACCGAAAGCCGTCTCTGATCCGGTCTGCGCGGAGCAATCTGCGCGCCGTTCTGCTTCGCCTGCATAGCAGCCCTTCCGCATTGTGCATTGCAACAACGGTTCATCGATGAACTAATACGGTCATCGAATTTGCCATGCGTCAAAAGCAGAGGACACGACCATGATCTCATTTCATCCCGTCCGCAGCCTGCGTCAGGCCGTGCATCACATCGGCGAAGCGGTCAACGCATCGGCCGAACTCTCCCAGGCCGCCCGCAAGCGTCAGCAGGCGCAGGATCGTGGCGAGCAGCGGGCTCTGCAGCCGCTCGGCTTCTGATCCTCTCAGACATGTTTCAGATACGAAGAGGCCCGCATCGCTGCGGGCCTTTTTGTGTGTGATTGCGCTGGAAGACAACGGAAGCTCGCCTACCTCGTCCCTCTTCGAGGTTCAGGCTTCCCGTGCCACGCCGAGGCGCGGATCATGCTTTCCCAGGCGGACAGGCCCGCAGATCTTCTCATGGGCAAAGTCGATGATCGAGAACTTGATCGCCTGCCACTTGCAATATTCGTCGAGGAAGTCCCGCCGCAGGATGCAGTGATTGCGGTCGCCGTCCGGCCAATGCAGGCAGCCCGTTTCCACCGCACGGCGGAAGAGACGCTGCAGATGGGTCCGCGAGATCATGAAATGCTCGGCCATCACGCGCGCGTCGATGCGGCCGATATTGTAGCCCTCGCCATCGGGCGAGAGTTCCATGGCACGGCGCACAAGCTCGTCCATGACGAGACCGCCCGCTTCCGTCCAGAGGAACAGCGCGACGCGCGGCGGCGGCTCCAGCCAGCTCGGATTGAGGCAGGCGCGCCGGGCGACCTGCGGCTGGATCAGCTTGAACAGCTCCGGCTGCGCGGCAAGCGTGGCGGCCCGGTCCCCGCCATCAAGGTGATCGAGAAGCTCGAAATTGGTCATCAGCCACTGATACATGGCCTGGGTCGGCAGCTCCGTCGCCTCGTAGCGCTTTGGACGACGATTGGGATCGCCCACGATACGCACGAATTTGTAGCTCAGCAGCTGATCGAGAAAGTTCAGCACCGTGTTGCGGCTAGCCGCATTGTTGGAGGTGATGATCTCGCGGAGATTGGTGGTGGTGAGCCCGCTTCCCGGCTGCGAGGGGTCGTATTCGAGCTGCAAGGCAAAGGCCGCCTGGCTCAGAAGCCAGCGTTGATGCGAAGCCAGCATGCGTGACAAACGCGGGCTCTGGTCGAACTGGCCGCGCAGCTTGGCCGCATAGGCGCGCAGGGCCGGAACGAATTGGGGATGGCCGACGATCTCCGAGACGGACAGCGTCATGACACGCTCCCGGACTTGATTGCGCTATCTGCGACGGCGGAAACAAACGGCACGCGCAGGCGCTCTGGCCTGCAAGCGGTCTGCCGTGTCGTCGCCCGTGTCGGCTCCATTCGATCCCTTTGGCGGACCCCGTCCCTTCGTCCGAGGCCTCTCATCTTGTGACAGTTGTCAAGGTAAACGAATTCCTCGCGATGTTTCAATAATTTATTACGCTACCCCTGCTCAAGTCGCAGATTGCATTCGCATTGCGCCCCGTCGCGTCGTATTCGACATTTCAAACGGCTGGCGATGCTGGCACTATTCTTGTCCAGACTGCTTCCGGGAGGCCCAATGCTGTCCAGTCTCGCCTCGATCGCCACCCTGATGCTGTCGACCCTGATGATGATGGCCGGCTTCGGCCTCATGGGCTACATGCTGCCGATCCGGTCGCTGAACGAGGGCTGGTCGACCTTCATCATCTCGGTCATCGCCACCGGCTACACCTTCGGCTTTACGGTCTCCTGCGTCGTCACGCCCATCCTCGTGCGTCGGGTGGGGCATGTGCGCGTCTTCGGCGCCCTCATCACGATCCTCACCGTCTCGATCCTGCTCTGCGCGCTGGTCGTCGAGTGGTGGGCCTGGATGATCTTCCGCGGCCTGTCCGGCTTTGCGATTGCCGGCGCCTATCTGTTGATCGAAAGCTGGCTCAACGAGCGCGTCACCAACGACAATCGCGGCGCGCTCTTCTCCGTCTATATGGTCACCTGCCTGGTGGGCTCGATCGGCGGGCAATACATCGTGCCGCTAGGCGATGTGAACGGGCCGGAACTCTTCATGATCTGCGCGCTGATCTTCTCGCTCGCGCTCTTCCCGGTGGCACTGTCCACCGCCCAATCCCCCAGCCCGATCGCCGAAGCGCGTTTCGATCTGAAGCGTCTCTATCGCCGCTCGCCGATCGCCTTCTTCGGCTCGCTTCTGTCGGGTGCGCTCTCCGGCACTTGGGGCAGCCTCGGCGGCGTCTATTCGCAGACGATCGGCATGACCACCGCGCAGGGTGCCACGCTGCTTGCCGCTTTCCTTGCCGGCGGCGCGCTTTCCCAGGTGCCGATCGGACGCATCTCGGACCGCATGGACCGCCGCCTCGTGATGATCGCTTCCGGCCTATTCGGCGTGGGCGCCTGCGGCTTGATGATCGGCTTTGGCGCAGACGAGCCGACGGCGCTCTATGTCGCCGGCTTCTTCGTCGGCACGGTGCTTTACCCGGTCTATTCGCTGAACGTCGCCCATGCAAACGATTTGGCCGAGCCGCATGAATATGTCACGCTCTCCAGTGCCATCATGATCCTCTACGGCATGGGCACGGTGACGGGCCCGATCATGGCCGGCACGCTGATGGAATGGCTTGGCCCGAATGCGCTCATCGGTTTCCTCGGCCTGGCCTTCGCCCTCTACGCCGGCTATGCGGCCTATCGCATCACCCGGCGTCCCGACGCTGTCACGCCGGAGGAAAAGGCCGACTTCCAGGCAACCATCCTGCCGATGCAGGGCGCGGACAACGCCTCCCCCCTGCCCGAGCCTGAGCCCGATCCGGAAGAGCAGCTGGAGCTTGAAATCGAGCCCGGGCGCTGAGCTTCAGCCCTGCGGTGTCGACGCCTTGCGGGCAGCCCGCCGCTCGAGTCCGAGCTGGTGTTCGCGGTAGATGATGAAGATGCCGGCGGAAACCACGATCGCCGCGCCGATCAGGGTCGTTGCGGTGGGCACTTCTGAAAACAGCGCATAGGCGGCAATCGAGCCCAGGATAATCGAACAGTATTCGAAGGGCGCAATCGTCGAGACGTCGGCGAAGCGATAGCTTTCGGTCAGGAAGATCTGGCCGAGCCCGCCGAAGAAGCCGGCGAGTGCCAGAAGGCCCAGCGCCCGCCAGGACAGATCCGCCCAGCCGAAGAACCAGGTCAGCGCGGACAGCAAGGCTGCCGTCAGGGAGAAGAACAGGACGATGGTCGAGGTCTTTTCCTCGCGCACGAGCTGGCGGACCTGCAGCATGGCTCCTGCCCCGAGCGTTGCCGAAATCAGAACGGCGACCGCCCCGACGGCAGCTTCCGAGCCCATCCCGTCTTCCCCGAACAGGGTCAGCTTCGGCAGCGAGATGATCAACACGCCGACGAGCCCGATCACAACGGCCGTCCAGCGATAGAGCCGAACCGTCTCCTTCAGGAAGATCGCGGCGAAGACGACGGCAATTAGGGGCATGGCATAGCCGATGGCGATCGCATCCGGCAGCGGCAGGTGCACAAGACCGTAGAAGCCCGCACCCATGGCGCAGACCCCAAGCAGGCCGCGCTTCACATGCCCGAAGGGGTTGTCGGTCTGCATGGCGACCCTGAGCTCCCCGCGCCAGGCGAGATAGGCAACGATCGGCAGGATCGCGAAAGCGGACCGGTGAAAGCTGATCTGGCCCGGCGGGATGCCGTTGCCGGCAAGCTTGATGCAGGTCTGCATGGCAACGAAGACCGTGACCGAACAGACTTTCAGCACGATGCCGCGCAAGGGATTGGGATCGGCAAAGGCCATGGTCACGACTGTCTTGAATGCGGGCAGGCGCGGACAAGCGCCTCGGGATGATGTCGAAGAGGTCGAAGCATCTGACTCGACCGGACCTAGGTTGCATGGGTGCCCGGTGGGTGCAAGTGCGGATTTTCGCGGTATTGGCCCCAGAAATGGCCTGAAACCCCCGGGATTCCCGCCATGAAGCGTTAACTGCTCGTTTAATGCGGGAAAATATATTTCCTCTTAATAAGTCATATTTATCCGGCAGCGTGCTGCCGACTTTTCAGGTTCGTCTTTTTCAAACCGGGGTTTGGCGCCATGCCGCAGGCCGATTATCAGACCAATCCGATTTCAGAGATCCGCGCCACGCCCCGGTCCATGCGCCTCGTCACGGAGAGCATCGGATCCGACCTCGAAGTGTTCAGCGCCGACAACGCCCATATCGTTCGGCAGATCCGGCTTCTGGCGATCAACGCCCTGATCGAGGCCGCGCGCGCCGGTGAGGCCGGCAAGGGTTTCGCGGTGGTCGCCAACGAGGTCCAGCGCCTCGCGCAGGGTGCCAACGAGACGGCAGAACGGTTCCAGCAGAACGTGCTTGGACGCATCCGGCAGAGCCGCAGCATGGCAGACGATCTCGTCGAGCAGATGGAAGGCGTCCGGCTCATCGATCTCGCGCAGACGCTCGTCCAGTTCATCGTGCGCAATCTTTTCGAGCGCACGGCCGACGTCCGCTGGTGGGCGACCGACAGCGCGCTGTGGGAAGCTCTCGAACAGCCGTCCGCCGACCGCGCCCAGCATGCCGCCGCGCGTCTCGGCGTGATCAACCGGTTCTACACCGTCTATCTGGATCTCGTGATGACCGACACGAAGGGCAAGGTCATCGCCTCCGCCAATCCGCGCTACCACCGCAGCCTGAAGGACAGAGACCTCTCGGGCGACGCCTGGTTTCAAGCTGCGCGCGGCTGCCAGAGCGGCGACGACTACGTCGTCGACACGGTCAAGCGCAGCCCCCTGCACGACAATCGCGACGTGCTCGTCTATGCCACCGGCATTCGCGCGGGCGGCCGCAGCGATGGCGCGCTTCTCGGCACGCTCGGCGTCTATTTCGACTGGCAGGCTCAGGGTCAGGCAATCGTCGAGAAGGAAGCTAACCTGCCGCCACAGATTGCGGAGAAGACAGAGGTTCTGTTGCTCGACGGCAGCAACATGGTGATCGCTTCATCGCGTCCGGAGCGGATCTACACCCATTTCGCGCTCAACAATCCGCAGCAGTTTGCCAAGGGCAGCTACTATGATCAGAGCGGCGCCATCGTCGCCTTCGCCAAGACGCTCGGATATGAGGATTACGACGGCCTCGGCTGGTCGGGCGTGATCATCCAGGGCATGGACAGCGACGATGAGCTTCGCCAGCAGCTGCGGCTGAAGTGAGCCGCGTCACAGCCGCGCAAGAGATTTCGCAAGATCAATTGTCCGACTATTCTTGGACTTCGCGCGCGATTGACGCAGTTCGAGCGATGAAATCCGCTTCTTGCCGCCAGCGCATCGTAAAAATAACTCGTGTTTTAACAATCGTTCAGAAATTGCTGCAATCATCGCCCGCAACTTGACCCCGTTCGGCTCTAGGCATCTTCAAGCCTGCGCCGTGGTGGCCAACCCCGCAGCGACCAGGACATATTATGCGCACAGATACGGGCCGGATCGTTCATCTGGCAGACTACCGCCCCACCGACTTCGTTCTGGAACGGGTTGATCTGACCTTCGAACTGGATCCGACCGAGACCAAGGTGGAAGCCCGCCTGATCTTCCATCGCCGCGAAGGTGTCGATGCGACTGCGCCGCTGGTGCTCGATGGTGACGACCTCACCATGACGAGCCTGCTCTTCGACCAGATCGAGATGGATCCGGCGCGCTACACTGCGACGCCCGAGAGCCTCACGATCCGAGATCTGCCTGAAGCGACGCCCTTCGAGATCACCGTTGTCACGATGATCAACCCTGAGGCCAATACCCAGCTGATGGGCCTCTACCGCTCGAACGGCATCTACTGCACCCAGTGCGAGGCGGAAGGCTTCCGCCGCATCACCTATTTCCCCGATCGTCCGGATGTGCTCGCCGTCTACACGATCAACATCATCGCCGACAAAGCGGCGAACCCGCTCCTGCTCTCTAACGGCAACTTCCTCGGTGGCGCCGGCTTCGGCCCGGACAAGCATTTCGCCGCCTGGTTCGATCCGCATCCGAAGCCGTCTTATCTCTTTGCGCTCGTCGCGGGCGACCTTGGTGTGGTCGAAGACACCTTCACCACCATGTCCGGCCGCGAAGTGGCGCTGAAGATCTATGTCGAGCACGGCAAGGAGCCGCGCGCGGCCTATGCCATGGACGCGCTTAAGCGCTCGATGAAGTGGGACGAAGAGGTCTTCGGCCGGGAATATGATCTCGACATCTTCATGATCGTCGCCGTCTCCGACTTCAACATGGGCGCCATGGAGAACAAGGGCCTCAACATCTTCAACGACAAGTATGTGCTGGCCGATCCCGAGACTGCGACCGATCAGGACTATGCGAATATCGAAGCGATCATCGCGCATGAATACTTCCACAACTGGACCGGCAATCGCATCACCTGCCGCGACTGGTTCCAGCTCTGCCTGAAAGAAGGCCTCACCGTTTATCGCGACCACGAATTCTCGGCCGATATGCGCTCGCGCTCGGTGAAGCGCATCGCGGAAGTCCGCCATCTGCGCTCGGAGCAGTTCCCGGAAGATGCGGGCCCCCTCGCCCATCCGGTGCGCCCGACCAAGTATCGCGAGATCAACAACTTCTACACCACGACCGTCTACGAGAAGGGCTCGGAAGTCACCCGGATGATCGCGACCATTCTCGGCCGCAACGATTTCAAGAAGGGCATGGATCTCTATTTCGAGCGCCATGATGGCGATGCCGCGACCGTCGAAGACTTCGTCAAGTGCTTCGAAGACGCAAGCGGTAAGGATCTGACCCAGTTCTCGCTCTGGTACCATCAGGCCGGTACGCCGCAGATCACCGTCTCGTCCACCTATGACGCGAGCGCCAAGACGCTGACGCTGTCACTGGAGCAGATGATCCCGGCCACCCCCGGCCAGAGCAGCAAGGAGCCGATGCACATTCCGCTGCGCTTCGCGCTCATTTCCGAAAACGGCTCGGAAGCCTCGGCTTCCGCCATTGCGGGTGGCGATGTCACCGGCGACGTGCTGCATCTCACCCAGCGCGCCCAGACCTTCACCTTCTCCGGCATCGGCAGCCGCCCGGTGGTGTCGCTCAACCGCGGCTTCTCGGCCCCGGTCACCCTGCATTTCGCCCAGAGCGCCGAGGATCTCGGCCACATCGCCCGCCATGACAGCGACCTCTTCGCGCGCTGGCAGGCAATCACCGACCTCGCGCTGCCGGTCCTGACGGACGCGGCCAAGACCGCGCGTGACGGTGGCTCCGTCGCCGCGAACTCTGCCTTCGTCGACGTCCTGCTCGCGGTCGCTGCCGATGAAGCGCTGGAGCCCGCCTTCCGCGCCCAGGCACTGACACTTCCGAGCGAAGCCGACATCGCACGCGAACTCGGCGGCAACAACGATCCGGATGCCATTCATGCCGGCCGCCAGGCCGTGCTCTCGGCGATCGCGACGGCGGGTGCTGAGGTCTTCCGCAAGCTCCATGCCGCCCACTCGGCCTCCGGCCCCTTCTCCCCGGATGCCGCAGGTGCCGGCAAGCGGGCGCTGAAGAACATCGCCCTCTCCTTCCTGTCGATCGCCGAGAACGCGCCGGCACTGGCTGCTGACGCCTTCGCCCGCGCCGACAACATGACGGACCTGTCGCAGGCTCTCACCATCCTTGCCCACCGCTTCCCCGATGCGGCGGAAACGAAGGAGGCACTCGCCGCCTTCGAAGCCCGCTTCGCCTCCAATGCGCTGGTCCTCGACAAGTGGTTCACCATCCAGGCCACGATCCCGGGGGCTGCCAGCCTCGAACGAGTCAAGGCGCTGATGACGAGCCCGCATTTCCAGCCGACCAATCCGAACCGCGTCCGCTCGCTCGTCGGCACCTTCGCCTTCGGCAATGCGACCGGCTTCAACCGTGCGGATGGTGCGGCCTACCAGTTCTTTGCCGAACAGATCCTCGCGATCGACCCGCGCAATCCGCAGCTTGCCGCCCGTCTTCTGACCGCGATGCGCTCCTGGCGCCTGCTCGAATCCGGGCGCGCCGACAAGGCACGTGCGGCCCTTGCAACCATTGAAGCTTCGGCCTCGCTGTCAACAGACGTCCGCGACATCGTCGAGCGCATTCTCAAGGGCTGACGAAGCCGCAAATCAGACGAAAAGGCGCCGGTCAAATCGGCGCCTTCTTTCGTTCTGCGGACCAGTATCAGCCTCTGACCACGCCCGGATTCTCCATCAGATTCAGCCTCTTGCCGATACGCCAATAAAAAAGCGGAGTCGGAGCAATGGGTTAATATTTTCTTTACGCACCCGGTCTGGACAAGGCGAATCGGTCATGATTCCTTGGCGTCAGATTCGGGCAAGCGGCGCTGCGAATCACACGAGGGACAGAGGCAGGGACGATGTTGGACGCGCGGCGGGTCACCGCAGCCGATGAGCGGCTGCGCATCAAATTTTCGGACATGGGTGAATTCTTCGCAAGGCTGGGACGGTCCCTGTTCGGAGCGTCTCATTCGGGACAGAGCCGGGCCACGGCCCGCTCAAGGCGCATCGAGACGGCCTTGCGACGCGCCATCCCGATCCTCATTCTCGCATTTCTCGCCGTCGTGGCGCTTGCCCGCACGATCGGGATCATGAGCGAACACCAGCGCATGGAAAGTGCGGTTCGCCAATCGACGGCGCTGATTGCTGCCACCGTCAATGCGGCGCTTGGCGAGCACCAGGCCCTCTTCGAAACCCGCAACCGCGCCGAAGCCGAGAAGCGGCTCTCCACCTTCCTCGACCGGGAGCACTTCGCCAATGGCGCCTTCGTGCTGCTGGTCGATCCGGCCGGCCGCGTGTTCGGCTCCTCTCCGGAGGCCGCCGCCCAGGTCGGCCTGATGCTGTCGAGCCTCCTGCCGGAAGTGATGACCATCCGCAAATCCGGCAGCCGTACCGGCGCGATCGAGACCGATCTCAACGGCATCCCGCATCACGCAATCTTCACGCCTGTCGGCACCGACGGCGCCATGATCGTCGCGGCTCATTCGCTACAGGCGGTGGAAGACTTCTGGCGCCGCGAGCTCTCGCTCAATGTCACCCTCTTCACCTGCATCACCGTCATTCTCTTCGTCATCCTCTACGCCTATTTCTACCAGGTGAAGCGGGCCCGCGAAGCGGATGACACCTTCCTCGAATCCAATCTGCGTGTCGAAACCGCTCTGGCGCGCGGCCGCTGCGGTCTCTGGGACTTCGATCTCGAAAGCCGCAAGCTCGTCTGGTCGCGCTCGATGTATGAGATGCTGGGCCTTGCCCCCTCGACCGAGCCGCTCGCTTTCGCCGATGCCGCCCGCCTGATGCATCCCGATGACGGCAATCTCTACGCGCTCGCCCGCTCCGTCGGTCGTGGCAGCTCCCGCCACATCGACCAGATCTTCCGCATGCGCCATGCCCAGGGCCACTATGTCTGGATGCGCGCCCGCGCCCAGATCATTTCCTCAAGCACCGGCGACCTGCATGTCATCGGCATTGCCATGGACGTCACCGAGCAGCATCGCCTCGCCCAGCGCTATGCCGAAGCGGACCAGCGTCTCGCCGACGCCATCGAATGCACCTCGGAAGCCTTCGTGCTCTGGGACAAGAACGACAAGCTGGTTGCCTGGAACGGCCACTTCCAGAAGGTCTATGGCCTGCCCGACGACGTACTCGTGCCGGGCAAGGAACGCTCTCTGGTGCTCGCGGCCGCCGGCAAGCCGATCATCCAGCGCCGCATCGCCGATGCCGATGACGGCACCAATTCCCGCACCTCGGAAGTGCAGCTCGCCGACGAGCGCTGGCTGCAGATCAACGAGCGTCGCACCCGTGACGGCGGTCTCGTCTCTGTCGGCACCGACATCACGCTTCTGAAGCGCCACCAGGAGCGTCTGCGCGAGCAGGAACGCCGCCTGATGGCCACCATCGGCGACCTCTCCGCCTCACAGAAGATCCTTGAGCGCCAGAAGACCGAACTCTCCGACGCCAACGAAAAATATCTCGCCGAGAAGCAGCGCGCAGAAGCTGCCAACAAGGCCAAGTCGGAATTCCTCGCCAATATGAGCCACGAGCTCCGGACCCCGCTCAACGCCATTCTCGGCTTCTCGGAGATCCTGCTGGCCCGCATGTTCGGCCCTGTCGGTTCGCCGAAATACGAGGAATATGCCAAGGACATCCACGAGAGCGGCAAACATCTCCTGAACGTCATCAACGACATCCTCGACATGTCGAAGATCGAGGCAGGCCAGATGAAGATCCGGTGCGAGACCATCGACCTCTGCCCGCTGATCGAGGAGAGCATGCGTCTCACCGCGATCCCGGCCGAAGAAAAGAACATCACCGTCGAGCAGCGCGTCGATTGCGGCCTCTCGCTCGTCGCCGACCGCCGCGCGATCAAGCAGATCCTGCTCAACATTCTCTCGAATGCGGTGAAGTTCACCGATGAGGGCGGACGGATTGCGCTCCGCGCCCGCAAGGTCGAAGGCGCCGTCCTCGTCTCCATCGTCGATACCGGCATCGGTATCCCGAAGAGCGCGCTCGGCAAGATCGGCAATCCCTTCGAACAAGTGCAGAGCCAGTATGCCAAGTCCAAGGGCGGCTCCGGCCTCGGCCTTGCCATCTCCCGTTCCCTGGTCGCCCTCCATGGCGGCTCGCTGAAGATCCGCTCCCGCGAAGGCCAGGGCACCGTCGTGTCGCTGCGCATCCCGGATGTCGTCGTCGCCCAGGGCCTGAAGCGCAGCGCGTAAGGGCGGCCCCGTTTACCCGCCCTTAACCCTTCCTGCCGATTGCGCGGCCGGACTTACCCATCCGTAAGGGTCCCCGGTCCATGACAGGGTCGGGACAATCCGGTGGAAACCGGAGGGACAGACAGGGACCGCAATGGCCAGCGAAGGTAAGCCGCGCAATCGGCTTTACGTCAATTTCATCATCAACCTGATCGGCGCCCTCCTGCCGATTCCGGTGATGATCCTGACGGTTCCCGTCTACATCGATTATGTCGGCGACGCCCGTTACGGCGTGATTTCGCTGATCTGGGTGATGATCGCCTATCTCGGCTTTCTCGAGCTTGGCCTCGCGCCCGCCACGATCAATGCGCTCGCCCGGCTCGACCGATCGGATCAGCGAGAACGCGCGCGCGTCATCGTCACCTCCTTCACCATCAACGCGTCGATGACCTGTTTCGGCGCCTTCCTGCTCTATCTGCTCGGCTCCTACATCGTCGGCGGCGTCGTGCAGGTGCCGGCCGAGATCGAGGGCGAGGTCAAGGCGGCCATGCCGTGGATCGCGCTCCTTCTGCCGCTCGTCATCCTGAACGGCGCCGGGATCGATGCGATCGAGGCGCGGGAGAATTTCGCGCTCGCCAACGTATTGCAGGTCTCCGGCGCGATCTTCGCGCAGATCCTGCCACTCGCCTTTGCCGTCTTCGTCTCCCCGGATCTGGGCACGGTCATTCCAGGTGCCGTACTCGCCCGCGTGCTCCTGATGCTCGCGATCTTCATCGCCATCAACCACATCGAAGGGCCGCTGCGTTTTCGCGATTTCGACCGGGACCGGGCCCGCCGGCTTCTCTCCTATGGCGGCTGGGTCACGATTTCCTCGGTGCTCACGCCGATCCTCGGCTCACTCGACCAGTTGATGATCGGCCGCTTCTTCGGGGTGGCCGCCGTGACCTATTATGCCGTGCCCTTGAACCTCATCTCGCGCAGCCAGATCATTCCCGGCGCTATTTCCCGGGCCATCTTCCCGCGGCTTGCGAGTTCGGAATCGGAAGAGGCGAAGGCCCTGACCGCGCGCGTGCTGATCGTCACCGCCCTGCTCTATGGCGGCATCTGCGCCTCGACGATCCTGCTGATGGATCCGCTCTTGACGCTCTGGCTCGGCGAGGCCTTTGCCGAGCGGGCGCGTCTGCCCGCGACGATCCTCGTCACCTCGATCTGGCTCAATTCGCTGATCTTTGCGCCCTATTGGCTGATCCACAGCCAGCACCGGCCTGACCTCATCGCCAAGCTGCATCTGGGGCTGCTCTTGCCCTTCGCCGGCGTGCTCGTGTTGCTCACCATGCAGTTCGGCATTGTTGGCGCAGCATGCGCGGCAGCCCTTCGCTCGCTCTTCGATTTCGGCGGTCACCTGACGCTGAGCGGCATCCTGCGACGCGTCGCAGGACCGCTTGCCCTGCCCTTCGCGCTGCTTGCCGCGGCAACCTTTGCGCATCTGACCGTCGACGACTGGCTCACCGCCTTCATTCTCGCCTGCGCCGTCTGGCCGATCGTGGCGCTCCTGGTCTTCCTCCTCGACCGCCCGACCTTCAACCTGCTTGTCGGTTTTGCGATGAAGCCCTTGAGACTGATCGCCAACCGCCCGGCCTGACCTTGCCGGCCGCTGCGTCCCTCAAGACCGCGTCACCACCCTCGAAAACACCTTCCGCACCGCCTTCGACAGCCGCTTCACCTCGGCCTCAGCGGTTTTCAGATCAGGGCTCTCAGCGGCGCGCGCCACCCGGTCCGTCAGACCCGCCGGGACATTGCCCGGCTCGAAGGGACCGTCGATGCAGAGGCGGATGACCTGCGAGAGATCGGTGTAAAGCTTCAGGGCTGTCAGGCAGGTGTCGAGATCGTTCGGATCGATCAGTGCGCCCAGTGCCTTCAGCGCATCGGCGGTGGAGAGCTCGTTCGTGCGGACCCGATGCCCCTTGCCGGGGGCGATGAGGGCGAGATACTGCGCGATGAATTCGATGTCGATCAGGCCGCCGGGAATGAGCTTCAGGTCCCAGATGTCCTTCGGCGGCTTCTCCTTTTCGATCAGCGCGCGCATCTCGGCCACGTCCTTGACGGTCTTTGCCTGATCCCGCGGGGCCGCCAGCACCTCTTCGATGATGCGCTCGGCCTCTTCGATCAGGCTCTGGTCACCTGAAATCATGCGCGCCCTCGACAGCGCCATATGCTCCCAGGTCCAGGCCTCCTCCCGCTGATAGCGGGCGAAGGAGCGCAGCCGGGTGGCGACCGGCCCCTTGTTGCCGGAGGGGCGAAGCCGCATGTCGACCTCGTAGAGCACGCCTTCGGCCGTCGGCGCCGAAAGGGCCGCCATCAGCCGCTGGGTGAGACGGGTGAAATAGCGCACGGGATCGAGCGGCTTTGCGCCATCGGATTCCGATGCGTCGTCGTCATGCTCGTAAAGCAGGATGAGGTCGACGTCGGACCCTGCCGTCAGCTCGTAGGAGCCGAGCTTGCCCATGCCGGCCAGCGCCACCCGGCCGCCGGGGATCCTGCCATGGGCCGCTTCCATTTCCGCAATCACCGCCTTCAGCGCCTCGTCGATGACAAGGCCGGCCAGGTCGGTGAAGGCATGCCCCGCCTGGGCGCCGCCGATCGAGCCGGTCAGCAGGCGAATGCCGATCAGGAAGCGCTGTTCGGCGGCAAAGATGCGCAGACGGTCGAGGATTTCCTCGTAATGCCTTGCGCTGGAAAGGAAACTTTTCAGCCGCTTGCCGAGATAGTCACGCGTGGGAAGCTCGACCAGCAGGCTCGGGTCCAGCATGCCGTCGAAGACATGCGGACGTTCGGCGATGATCTCGGCAAGCCGAGGGGCGGCCGCCATGATGTTGACCATCAGGTCGAGAAGGGCGGGATTGTTGCCGAGCAGTGAAAAGAGCTGGATGCCCGCCGGCAGTCCTGAGAGAAAGTTGTCGAAGCGCAGCAGCGCGTCGTCGGCCCGCCGGCTTTCGCCGAAGGCCTTCAAAAGGTCCGGCGTCATCGCCGTCAGCCGCTCGCGCGCTTCGACCGATTGGGTGGCGCGGTAGCGGCCATAATGCCAGGTGCGGATCACGCCAGAGATCGCCTCGGGCCGCTCGAAGCCGAGAGCCTTCAGCGTCTTCAGCGTATCCGGATCGTCCTGCTGGCCGGTGAAGACGAGATTGCCCGTGGCGCTCGACAGGCCCTCTTCCTTCTCGAAGAGGCGGGCATACCGTTTCTCTACCGTTCGCAGCGTTGTCTCGAGCGCGCGGGAGAAGGCCGTCGTGTCGATGAAGCCCAGCATGAAGGCGATGCGCTTCAGCTCTGCCTCCGTTTCCGGCAGCACATGGGTCTGCTCGTCATGCACCATCTGGATGCGGTGCTCGATATCGCGCAGAAACCAGTAGCAGTCGATCAGTTCATCAGCCGTCTGCTCGTCGATCCAGCGCGCCGCGGCCAACGCCTTCAGCGCCTCCTCGGTCGGACGGCAGCGCAGGTCCGGCATGCGTCCACCGGCAATCAGCTGCTGCGTCTGGGCGAAGAACTCGATCTCGCGGATGCCGCCGCGCCCGAGCTTGACGTTATGGCCTTTCACCGCAATCGCGCCGTGGCCCTTGTGTGCATGGATCTGGCGCTTGATCGAATGGATGTCGGCAATGGCCGCATAGTCGAGATATTTGCGGAAGACGAAGGGCACGAGTTCGCGCAGAAAGCCCTCGCCTGCTTTCAAGTCGCCAGCCACCGGCCGCGCCTTGATGAAAGCGGCGCGCTCCCAGTTCTGCCCCCTGCCCTCATAATAGATCAGAGCCGCCTCAACCGGCACCGCAAGCGGCGTCGAACCCGGATCGGGCCGCAGACGAAGGTCGGTACGGAAGACATAGCCATCGGCCGTCCGCTCCTGCAGGATGCGCACCAGACGGCGCATCATGCGGCCATAGGTTTCCATGGCATCGTCCGGCTCCTTCAGGATGCCGGTGTCGGGATCGTAGAAGATGACGAGGTCGATGTCGGAGGAGTAGTTGAGCTCACGGGCGCCATGTTTGCCCATGCCGAGCACCACGAGCCCGCTGCCTTCCGCCGGATTCTCGCGGTTCTTCAGCGTCAGCTTGCCGCTCTCGTGGCCTGCAAGCAGCAGATGATCGATCGCTGCTGCCACCGCCGCATCGGCAACCGCCGTCAGCCAGGCTGTCGTGTCGCGGGCCATGAAGACGCGGGCGAGATCGGCCAGTGCCGTCAGAAAGGCCACCTTGCGCTTGGCATGTCTCAGCCGGGTCATCACCTCGGCTTCCCCCGGCACGACGCCGGCTTCATCCGGCATCCAGGCCCGGCGGGCGTCTTCCACCGCATCGAGGATCTGCGGCTCCAGCGGCAACGCCAAGGCGTCCAGCAGAAGCGAGGGCTTCAGATTGGCAATGTCGCGCAGATAGGGGGAGAGCGTGAAGGCTGCGAGAACGAAGCTGCGCAGCGGCCCGTCGGCAGCCAGATGCTCCGCAAGGCCCGGTTGCTGCTTGACGAGGTCCTTGAGGAGCGCGGATGCCGCCTTCAGTTCCGTCTGGTTCAGCGGACGGATCACGCCGTCGGCCACCTCGGACAATCTGCTCGTCCTGCCGTTCCCCATCAGTGTCTCCTCTCCCGGTCGAGATTTCTTGCGAATCTCAAACCGGGTCAGGTTACACCAAAGATCTGCGATGAGAACGCATGCCGCCGAATGAGCGTGGTTCCGCTCAAGGCTTCATGCCTGGGAACACCATGGTCACCGTCAGACCGGGGTTGTCCGGATCCGATCGCGTGTCGGACAGAACCAGCCGTCCGCCATGCAGTGCCATGATCGCTTCGACCAGTGACAGGCCGAGGCCCGTGCCAGGCTTCGAGCGGCTCTTGTCGAGACGCACGAAGCGCTTCACCACCTCGGCGCGCTTGTCCTCCGGCACGCCGGGGCCCTGGTCGGAGACGGCGATCTCGACGCCTTGCGGGCCGCTGGATACCCGCACGCGGATCTCGGAGCCGGTCTCGCCCTGGCTGCCATATTTGATGGCATTGTCGATCAGATTGGAGATCGCCTGCCCCACCAGTTCGCGATTGCCGCGGACCGAGAGGCCAGGCGCGATCTCGCAGATCATTACCTGGCCTGCCTCTTCCGCCACCGGCTCGTAGAGTTCGGCGCTGTCGGCGGCGATTGCGGAAACATCGATCTCCGACAGTTCAGCGGCAATCGAACCGGCTTCGACACGGGAGATCATCAAAAGCGCGTTGAAGGTGCGGATCAGCTGGTCGGATTCGGCGATGATCGTCTCGAGCGCTGCCCTCTTCGCCTGCGCATCGTCTTCGTTCAGCGCATCGGCGGCCTTATTGCGCAGGCGCGTCAGCGGCGTCTTCAGGTCGTGGGCGATGTTGTCGGAGACCTGTTTCAGGCCCTCGTTCAACTGCTCGATCCGCCCCAGCATGCCGTTCAGCGAAGACGAGAGGCGATCGAATTCATCACCTGAGCCGGAGACCGGCAGTCTTTGCGAGAGGTCGCCGGAAATGATCTTCTGGCTGGCGGCCGAGACGCGGTCGATGCGCTTCAAGGCATTGCGCCCGATCGCAAACCAGATGACCACGGCGCCGACACCCATGATCAGCAGCGCCACCATCAGGGCCTGGCGCACCAGTTGCCGAAGCTTGCCGGGCTCCCCGAGGTCGCGACCGACGAGGACGCGGATGCCATTCTCCAGAACGAAGACATGGCCAGTGGCCAGGTGGCGCTTGACGCCGCCGCTGTCGGTATAACGCTGGTAGCGAAAGGGGAAATTGGTCCAGCCCTCCTCGTCGAAGACGCCGGGCTGCAGCGAGGCGACATTGCCCGCCAGGATCTCGCCATTCGGGCTTGCGATCACATAAAGGTTCGCCCCCGGCTGGCGGGCGCGGCGCTCCATGGTGCGCAGCAGCTGGTTGATGCCGCCGCGCTCGAAGGCGCCCTGGATCTCGGTCACCTCCTGCTTCAGCGACTCGCGCGTCCGGTTGCTCAGGATACGCTCGGCGAGACCGGTGACGTAGAAGACCAGGAAAGCCGCGCACAGCGCGAATAGCAGGATGTAGAGAGCGGAGAGCCGGACGGCCGTGGACTTCGCCAGCACCCCGAGACGGGACTTCAGCCGCATGTCAGCCTTCGTCCTTGATCATGTAGCCTGCGCCACGCACGGTCTTCAGAAGCGGCCGGTCGAAGTCCTTCTCGATCTTCGACCGTAGCCGCGAGACATGCACGTCGATGACATTGGTCTGCGGGTCGAAGTGATAGTCCCAGACGTTTTCGAGCAGCATGGTGCGCGTCACAACCTGGCCGGCATTCTTCATCAGATATTCGAGCAGGCGGAATTCGCGCGGCTGCAGCAGGATCTCCTTGCCCGCGCGCTTCACCTCGTGGGAGAGCCGGTCGAGCTCGAGATCGCCGACCCGATAGACCATGTCGTGCTCGGGCTTACCCTTGCGGCGGCCAAGCACCTCGACGCGGGCGAGCAATTCGGAAAAGGCATAGGGCTTCGGCAGATAGTCGTCGCCGCCGGCGCGCAGGCCGGTCACGCGGTCGTCCACCTGGCCGAGTGCCGACAGAATCAGAACGGGCGTGTCGATGCCGCGCTTGCGCAGCTCGCTGATGACGGAGATGCCATCGCGGCGCGGCAGCATGCGGTCGACCACCATGACGTCATAGGTGTTTTCGGTGCCCATGAAGAGGCCGCTTTCACCATCGCTTGCGTGATCGGCGACAATGCCGGCCTCACGAAAGGCCTTGGTCATGTAAGCTGCGGCTTCCAGGTCGTCTTCGATGACAAGTATCTTCATACGAGCGACATTAGCGTCGGCTTCCGCCACCGTATAGCCGGTTTCGCCGGACTTCGGCTGTCCGTGTTCCGCGATCCCCATGCTTCGTCCTTTCCTGACTAATGACGGTCACCGACCGCCAGAAACGACAAAGGGCGCCGCCGGTCCAAGACCGCCGGCGCCCCTTGTCAGATCACAATCAGCCCTGGCTGATCGGGAGAGCCACGAAGCGGCTGCCGTTTTCCGATTCGACCTGGAAGAGCGCCCGGGTGCGGCCGTCCTTCTTGGCCTGGTCCAGAACCTTCTGGACGTCGGATGTGGACGAGACTTCCTGGTTGTTCACCGAGGTGATCGTCTCGCCGGACTTCAGGCCCTTGTCGGCGGCTTCGCTTTCGGGATCGACGTCGACGATCGCGAGACCCTTGCCACCATCTGCGGGGCGAACCGAGAGACCGAGGCCCGAGAGTTCCTGCTCGGCTTCCGGAGCCGGGGCGGCGTTGTTCTCGGTTTCGGCGCTTGCTGCCTGGTCGGCCGGCAATTCGCCGAGCTTGACCTTCACTTCGGTCGCCTTGCCATCACGCCACAGGGTCACATCGACCGTGGTGTCCGGCGCAAAGGCTGCGATACGGCGGGCGAGATCCCGCGGATCCTTGACCGGATCGCCATTGACGGCGGTCACGACGTCACCCTGACGGATGCCGGCCTCTTCACCCGGAGAGCCTGCCTGCGGTGCCACGACGAGCGCACCGGAGTCTTCGGCAAGGCCGAGGCTATCGGCGATGTCTTCCGTCACCGGCTGGATCTGCACGCCGAGCCAGCCGCGCGAAACCGTACCGGTTTCCTTGAGCTTGGCGATGACGTCGGTCGCAACCGAGGCCGGGATCGCAAAAGCGATACCCACGTTGCCGCCCGAGGGCGAGAAGATCGCGGTGTTGATGCCAACGACTTCGCCGTTCAGGTTGAAGCCGGGGCCACCGGAGTTACCGCGGTTCACGGCGGCGTCGATCTGCAGGTAGTCGTCGTAAGGGCCGGAGCCGATGTTGCGGCCGCGGGCCGAGATGATACCGGCCGTTACCGTGCCACCGAGACCGAAGGGGTTACCGACAGCCACGACCCAGTCACCGACGCGAACCTTCTCGTCGTCGGCGAACTTTACATAGGTGAACTTGGTATTGGGCGAGTCGACCTTCAGCAGCGCGAGGTCGGTGCGGCTGTCCTTGCCGACGAGCTTGGCGTCATATTCCTTGCCGTCGTTCATCACGATGGTGAAGGCCTGGCCGTCGTCGATGACGTGGTTGTTGGTGACGATATAGCCGTCTTCGGAGATGAAGAAGCCGGAGCCCTGAGCGGTCGGACGCAGGCGGCCGGGGCCACGCTCTGCACGCGGACCACGGTCACGCGGGCCTTCCATGCCCGGGCCACCGAATTCGCGGAAGAAGCGCTTCAGCGGGTGGTCATCCGGCAGGTCTTCGAAGCTGCGGCCGCCGAAATTGAAGGAGAAGTTGCTTTCGTCATTCGATGCCGGCTGGACGTTCGACTGGACGCGGACCGATACGACGGCCGGTAGCACGGCCTGCACGACATCACCAAAGCTCGGCACCTGCGGCGCATCGACTTCGACGGGAGCAGCAAGCGCCGGAACGGCGGCGAAGGGAGCGGCCGTCACCAGCATGACGGCAGCAAGGCCGGCAGCGGTGGAGGTCTTCAGCATCGTCTTGAGGGAGCGACCGTTATGTTCAGACATGGAATCTACCTTCATCTGTTCTTCTGACTGGAGCCGCCGGACAACCCGGCGGTTGGGAAGCGGTGGATGAGGTGAGATATAGAGAGGGTCACGTTACGACGAACTGTACGGCAGATGAATTCTTCGTAATCTTTCATGGTAAGCTTGGCATCATTTGACCCAAATCCTGACCGGCGCTATCTTCCGTATTACAAATGGAGCAGAAAACGATGTCGAAACAGAATTTGTCGGATCCGATCACGCTTCGGCTACCGCTCGACCTTCTGGCGGAAATCGAAGCCGTAGCAGGCGCCTGCGAGCGTAGTCGCAGTTGGGTCATGGTCCGAGCGCTGAAAGCCTATCTCGCCCAGGAGGGCCGCGAGATTCTCGAGATCAAGCAGGCACGAAAGGCGGTTGCCGATGGTCAAGGGACGGACGCCGATGACGTGCTCGTCGAACTGGACGCTATCCTGAAGGGTGCCGCGGCGTGAAAGTGGTCTTCTCCCCTGGAGCCAGAGCATATCTCGCCCGGGAAGCAGACTACTTGAGAGAAAGAAATCGGGCAGCAGGCGAGCGTTTGCTGCACGACGTCGAACAGTTCGTTGCAACGCTCGCACAGTTTCCCCTTATGGGCTCGGAAGCCACCGACCTACCGCTTCGCGGCGTCCGGCGTTTCGTGCTGCGAGATTACCTCATTTACTATGAGGTTGGAGCCTAAACCATCGTTATTCTGGCCATCCGACATGGTCGCGAGCGGGCGCCTGAACTGCCGCTTGATGATGAAGATGATTACGAAGCGCCCTGATCCCGTTCCAGCACTCTCCGCAACCGCGCCTCTTCCTCCGGCGAAAGCTTCGCCACCGGCTGCAAGGCGCGCCTGCGGGTATAGACCACAGCCACCATCAGCCCGATGATCGCGAGCGCTGCCGGCGCGCCCCAGAGCGCGATCGTGCGGACACTGAGCCGCGGCTTCAAGAGCACGAATTCCCCATAGCGCGACACGACATAGTCGAGCACCTGCTCGTCGGTATCGCCATCCACCAGCCGCTCGCGCACCACGATGCGAAGATCGCGGGCCAGTTCGGCGTTCGAATCGTCGATCGATTGGTTCTGGCAGACCATGCAGCGCAATTCCGCCGACAGCGCCCGTGCCCGCTGTTCGAGCGCGGGATCGGCAAGCACCTCGTCGGGGTTCACGGCAAGCGCGTGGATGGGGGTGAGAAGAAGGACCAGCATCAAAAACGCGGCCCGGATTCCCCCTCTGGCCTGCCGGCCATCTCCCCCACGAGGGGGGAGAATAGGTGCGGACGCCGCTCGTTTCGCCGTCAAAGGCAGCACGCGGCGCCAAAGCCCCTCCCCCTTGTGGGGAGGGGTTGGGGAGGGGTTCTTCATTTTATTCACTCCGCAGCCTCCAGCGTCGGCTTTGCCGCCACCTTGGCCCGCTTCGGCGCGCCGACGCGCAGCCTGCGATCCGACAGCGAGACGATCCCGCCCGCCATCATCACAAGCGTGCCGTACCAGATGCAGAGGATCCACGGCTTCCACCAGATGCGCACCACAATGCCGCCATCGGCCATCGGATCTCCCAGCGACACATAGAGCTGGCTCAAACCGAAGGTCACAATGCCGGCTTCCGTCGTCGGCATCTGCCGTGCCGTATAGAGCCGCTTCGACGACCAGACGTCGGCCACTTCCACGCCGCTTTCGCGAATGGTGAAGTGCCCCTGGTCCTCGGTGTAGTTCGGACCGGTCGCGGCGCGGATGCCGTCGAAGGTCACGACATAACCGCCGGCCTCCGCCGTCATGCCCGGCTTCATCTCCACGACGGTTTCCGTCTCGAAAGTGGTGACGGCGACGACGCCGAGCACGGTCACGCCGAGGCCGAAATGCGCCAGCGCCGTGCCGAAGGCCGAGCGCGGCAGGCCCTTGAAGCGGCTCCAGGCGGTCGAGAGCGGATGTTTGCCGAAGCCGGCGCGGTACCAGAGATCGGCAACGGCCCCGCCCATGACGAAGAAGGCGAGCGCCAGGCCGGCAACGGCCATGACAGGACCGCCATTCTGCGCATACCAGAGACCAAGGCCGAGCACGAGCGAGAGTGCGGCTGCCACATAGAGCCGCTGCAGCGCGCCTAAGAGATCGCCACGCTTCCAGGCAAGGAACGGCCCAAAGGGCACCGCCACGAGCAGCGGGATCATCAGCAGCCCGAAGGCAATGTTGAAGAAGGGCGGACCGACCGAGATCTTCTCACCCGTCAGCGTTTCCAGGAGCAGCGGGTAGAGCGTGCCGATCAGCACCGAGGCGGTGGACACGGTCAGAATCAGGTTGTTGAGGACGAGCGCGCCCTCGCGCGAAATCGGCTGGAACAGCCCGCCGGCCTTCAGCATCGGCGCGCGCAGCGCAAAGAGCGTGAAGGCCCCGCCGATGAAGATGACGAGAATGCCGAGAATGAAGACACCACGCGTCGGGTCGGTCGCGAAGGCATGCACGGAGGTAAGCACGCCAGAGCGCACCAGGAAGGTCCCAAGCAGCGACAGCGAGAAGGCGATGATCGCGAGCAGCACGGTCCAGATCTTCAAGGCATCGCGTTTCTCCATGACAAGCGCCGAATGCAGCAGCGCCGTGCCGGCCAGCCAGGGCATGAAGGAGGCGTTCTCGACCGGGTCCCAGAACCACCAGCCTCCCCAGCCGAGCTCGTAATAGGCCCAGTAGGAGCCCATGGAGATGCCGGCGGTGAGGAACACCCAGGCGGCCAGCGTCCAGGGCCGCACCCAGCGCGCCCATGCCGCATCGATGCGGCCGTCCATCAGGGCGGCAATCGCAAAGGAGAAGCAGACGGAGAAGCCGACATAGCCGAGATAGAGCAGCGGCGGATGGATCGCGAGACCGATGTCCTGCAGGACCGGATTGAGATCCTGGCCCTCCGCCGGGATCGGCGAGAGACGGATGAAGGGGTTCGAGGTCAGGAGAATGAAGAGCGTGAAGGCCGTCGTGATCCAGGCCTGAACGGCCAGAACATTCGCCCGCAACCGGTCCGGCAGGTTGGTGCCGAAAAAGGCGACCATGGCGCTGAAGAAGGCGAGGATCAGCACCCAGAGGAGCATGGACCCCTCATGGTTCCCCCAGACGCCGGAGATCTTGTAGATCATCGGCTTCAAGGAGTGGGAGTTCTGGTAGACGTTCTGGACCGAGAAGTCGGAGACGACATAGCCATAAGTGAGTACGGCGAAGGAAAAGGCGACGAGCAGGAAAAGCGCATAGGTACCGGTCGTCCCCACCGCCATCATCGCGGCGTCGCCCCGCCTTGCGCCGATCACCGGCAGGACGGAGATGATCAGACTGGTCGCAAGCGCCAGCACCAGGGCATAATGGCCAAGCTCGATGATCATTGGATCTCTTCCTTGCCGCTGAGTTCCACCCCTTGCGCCTTCAGACGGTCGGCCACGTCCTTCGGCATGTAAGTCTCGTCATGCTTGGCGAGCACGGTATCGGCCACGAAGACCTTGTCCATGCCCTCGAAACGGCCTTCGGCCACAACGCCCTGCCCCTCGCGGAAGAGATCCGGCAGGATGCCCGTATAGGTCACCGGCAGCTGGCTCAGCGTGTCTGTCACGGTAAAGGTCACGGTCGAGCCTTCGCCGCGCACCACGGAGCCTGCCTCGACCAGTCCGCCAAGGCGGATGCGGGTGCCGGGCTGGACATCGGATTGCGCGAGATCATTGGGCACGTAGAAATAGGCGATCGACTGGCCGAAGGCGAACATCACCAGAAGCACGGCGGTCAGGATGAAGCCCATGCCGCCTGCAATCACGGCCAGGCGTTTCTGTTTACGGGTCACTGGCTCACCTCCTCGACATCAAGGCCAAGCTCCCTCGCCATCGCGAGCAATTGCTGGCCCTCGGCGCCTGCGGCCGGGAAGGCCTTAAGGCCATCCTGCAGCGCGGCTTCCGCCTTTTCCTTGTCTTTCAGCATGGCATAGGAGCGGACAAGCCGCATCCAGCCTTCAAAATTGTTGGGATCTTCCTTCAGCCGCGCATCAAGGCTTGCCACCATGCCACGGATCATCTCGCCGCGATCGGCCTCCGACATGGCTTGAGCATTGGCGATATCTTCTGCAGAGGGATTGCCGGGTGCTGCGGGATTGGCCGGCGCGGTGCCGGCGGCGGCCGTCTCAGCCGGCGGGTTCGCGAGCGGCATGCCCGCGCTGTTAGCTGCGATGTGTTGGTTGACCAGCGGCATCCAGGGCGCGGTCGGGGGCGAGGCCTTGGCGATATCCTGGAAGGCGGCGAGCGCCTCTGCGCGGCGGCCGGACTGTTCGAGTGCCAGAGCCAGATAGAAATCGGCGCGCGGATTGTTCGGCTCGAGCTTCAGCGCCGCCTGGAAGGCCATCTGGGCATCGTCGGTGACGATCCCGTCATTGCGCAGCACGAGTGTCTCGCCCAGCCCGTTCATGCGCTCGACATCAGGTCCGAGAATCCGGATCGCGTTCCGGTAAGCGAGCTCGGCATCGGCGTAGCGCCCGACGCGGAAATAGACGGGCGCCAGCACATTCCAGCCGGTACCGTCGTCAGGGCTGGTCGCCAGATGCCGCTCGACTTTGGCAACGAGCAGATCGACATCTTCGCCGGGATTTTCGATGCGCGCCTCCAGCGGCGCATCCGGCGTTCCCGGGCTCCCGATTTCGAGATAGCCCGCGAGCCCGATGACGGGAAGACAGAGGAGAATGAAGGCCTGGGAGAGCGTATAGCGGCGGCGTGGCGCGGGCGCTTCAGCAGCGACCTCGGCCCCCTCCTCACCTGCTTTCTCGCGGCCCGCGATGGCAAGCAGGCGCCGGCCGATTTCGGCGCGGGCATAGTCGGCATCCTCGGCCGAAATTAAACCTTCCGCCTTGTCCCGTTCCAGCTCCCGCAGCTGATCGCGATAGACCGCCGCCTCCCCTTCGTCATAACGCGTCGCGCGGGCCGAAGCCCGCATCAGGGGGGACAACAGAAGAACGGCAACAACGACCGTCAGCAGGGCGGAGATGATCCAGAACAACATGAAACTCAATTACGGCAAGGACGGGTGCATTCCAACAGCCAAACCTCCCTTGACGCAAAGTTGAGGCGTTTGGCCGCAAGAATTGTCTAAGTCTGCATAACCCGCCCAGCCTTGACCTAAGTCAAGTGGGCGTGACAGCTCAACATGTCAGCTTTATCGAAAAAAATCGGGCCTTAGCCTCAGCTCAGCGGCGTCCAGGTGCCGTTCGGGTTGCGGCAGGCCGCGCCGCGCGCCTGCAGTTCGCGACCGCCGCTGACCACCTTGTGGGTGAACTGGCGGCAGTTCTGCTGACCGACCTGATACGGTGCGGCCGCAACGACCTCGCCGCGCACATCGCCGCCGGCCCAGGTGACGGGCTGGCCGCCGGGGGCGGCTTCCAGTGCGCGATATTCCGCTTCCAGCGCCCGCTGGGTTTCGCTGCGAGAGAGCTTCACGCCGGTGCGCGCAACGATGCCGCCCTGAAGAGCTGCGATATAGACTGCGGAATTGGCAGCGACAGTGCGTCCGCCACCCGAGGTCGTGCAGCCCGCATGCGCGAGAGACACCAGAACGGTGGCTGTCAGAATTCCGAAGCGCTTCACACCCATCAGGCCGTTCCAAATCCCGTCGATCGTTGCTGCCCGAAGGCGAATGTCCCGTATTCGGAGGAGACGAAGGTCAACCCACCGGAGCCGGTCCTGTACACCTATGTAATTTCACAGGAAAATCAATCACGCAGTGTCCTTTGTCACAGCCGGTAGGATCAACTGTGCGCGAAGACCGCCGATCGCGGCCCGCGAAAGTCCGAAGGCGCCTTGATATTCCCCGGAAATCTCCTTGACGATGGAGAGGCCAAGGCCGGTGCCCGGCTTGCTCTCGTCGAGCCTGCGGCCGCGTTTCAGCGCTTCGCCGATCTGCTCCGGCGCCAGTCCCGGACCGTCGTCCTCGACCAGCACTTCGATCCATCCCCGCCGGCCATCGGTCACGTCGTCATCGCGGGTCGTCACCGTCACCCGCGTGACCACCTTGGAGCGGGCGAAACGCGAGGCGTTCTCCAGTAGATTGCCGACCACTTCCTCCACGTCCTGCTGCTCCATGGCGAAGGTCAGATCCGGCGCCATGTCGAGCTCGAAGGAAACCTCCGTGTTCAGCTTGCGCATCACCCGCACAAGCCGCTCCAGCACGGGCTGGGCTTCCGTTCGCGCCAGAACGCTGTCGCGCTGGGCGGCGATGCGGGCGCGGTTCAGATAGGTCGTGACCTGCGCCTGCATGGCCTCGGCCTGGGTGGAAATCACCTCGGCCTGCTGCCTTTCGAGGGTTCGCGCTTCGTTGACGAGAACGGCAATCGGGGTCTTCAGCGAATGCGCGAGATTGCCGACCTGCATGCGGGCGCGCTCGACGATGCGTCGGTTGCTGTCGATCAGCGCGTTGATCTCGTTGGCGAGTGGCTGGACTTCGCTCGGGAAATCCCCCTCGATCCTCTCGGCCTCGCCCCGCCGAATGCGTTCCAGCGCCCGACGGGCCCGGTCGAGCGGCTTCAGGCCGTAGAGAATGGCGAGACCATTGACGATCAAGCCGCCGATGCCGACGACGGCAAGCGCCGCATAAAGCCGGCTGGTGAAGAAGGCGATCTCGTCTTCGATGACCTGAAGATTTCCGGACACACGGAAGCGCGCCGCCCGCCCCTGGTCATCGAGCACGACCTCGGTCTCGGCGACGCGGATCGCGTTTCCGGCCTCGTCGGTCATTTCGTAGAAGCGCTCGTAATTCTGGTCGAAGGGCGTCACCTCCACATCGGGCACCGCCAGATTGGCGACCCCGAGCGAGGCGGAGGCGAGCGGCGCCGTCGCATAATTGCCGAGCGGCTCGACAAGCCAGTACCACCCCGTGGCGGGTTGAGAAAAGCGAAGATCGCCGAGCGCTGGAGAGCCGGTCAGGCTCTCGCCGTCCCCGATCGAAACGGAATTGACGACATTGTAGAGCTGGGCGCGCAGCAGATTGTTGAAGCCGCGTTCGACGCCTTGGCGATAAAGGGCCGAAATCGCCACCGCGATCGTCACCAGACCGAGTGCCGACCAGAGGGTGGCAAGCAGCAGGACGCGCGCGGTGAGCGAGCGGATCTTCATTTCGCCGGCGCTTGGATGCGGTAGCCAAGGCCGCGCACGGTCTCGATCATGTCGACGCCGAGCTTCTTGCGCAGACGTCCCACAAAGACCTCGATCGTATTGGAATCCCGATCAAAATCCTGGTCGTAGAGATGCTCGACCAGTTCGGTGCGCGAGACGACCTCGCCCATGTGATGCATGAGGTAGGAGAGCAGCCGATATTCATGCGAGGTGAGCTTCAGCGTCACGCCCTCGACGCTCGCCTTGGAGCTCTTGGTGTCGAGCCGGACAGGGCCGCAGACGATTTCGGAGGAGGCATGACCGGCTGCACGGCGGATCAGCGCCCGTATGCGGGCGAGCACTTCCTCGACATGGAAGGGCTTGGTCACATAGTCGTCGGCCCCGGCGTCGATGCCGGCCACCTTGTCCGACCAGCGGTCACGCGCCGTCAGGATCAGAACCGGCATCACCCGGCTTGCCGCACGCCACTTCTCCAGAACGGTAATGCCGTCCATTTCCGGCAGGCCGATATCGAGGATAACGGCGTCATAAGGTTCGGTGTCGCCGAGGAAATGACCTTCCTCACCATCGAAGGCCTTATCGACCACATAGCCTGCTTCCTGCAGGGCTTCGACGAGCTGGCGGTTCAGGTTGACATCGTCTTCGACGACGAGAATGCGCATGCGGTTCACCCCTTGATCGGCGGAGAGTCAGGCTTTCGACACAGTCACGCGGCCACGGTCACTGTGCGACACGCATGGTGACCTTGCGCGGCCGCTCGCTGCCACTGCCCGGAACGAGCACGACAATCACGCATTCACCGCCCGATTCGCGCACGGAAAGCAACTGTCCGCCCACTTCGGCCACGACGCGCGCCGCCGCCGCCCTGCAGTCCGCCGCCACGGCATCGCTCCCGCCCGCCGGCAAAGCCGCCACGGTCAAGGCCAGTGCCAGGCCCGTGTATTTCATGAAAGATGCCATTGCTGCTACTTCTTGGATGACGTCCACTTCGGCAAATTATGTACCGCAAGGCGTCTGAATGGCAAATGAATGCCGCGTAATCTTGTGGGTGAAGCGGGCAGAACCCGATCTCACGGGTTGTTCTTGTCCAGCTTGGCCGAGGCCTCAGTCAGGGCTTCCAAGCGCCTCGTAGCGACATCACTTGAAGCCGCATCCAGCAGTTCCTTCCAGCTGTCCGGCGGGTTTCCGTCCTCCAGCATGCCGCGGAAGACGGCATAGGCGTCACTGCGAGAGCCATAGCTGCGCAGCGTTTCTGCATCGTTGACCCAAGCGAAAACGATGACCTTTGCAGCCGAATTGTAGCGAAAGAAGAGCCGAAATCGGCCATCGCCAAACTTCGCACGGAACCAGTGCTTGCGCTCAGCCCCCAGTGTCCCGCCCTGCCGGAACATGGCCAATGTCGGGTCGGCCGGAATGACTTCAAAGACCAACTTGTTGAGCGCACTGAGAAGCTTGAAATTGGCGCCTGACCGGAAAGTGCCCGGTTTCTTCCGCGCTTCTCGTTCAACGGCAGCGGTCAATCGCTCCAATTGGTCAAGGAACAGCGGGTGAGTACGGATGATCCAGCCGTTGACGGTCTCCATCGTTCAAAGATCGACCTCACCCTTGATCGGGGCATCGAGATCCACATCCGCGCCAGCGGTCAAAGCCTCCATCCGCGCTCTAAGGCCGGACGGGATCTCCTCGAAGGCCTCAGGTCTTGCCGCCATATCCCTGGCCAGAAGATCGAGAAACCCTTCGAGAACCGGATCTTGCTCGTCCGCATCATCCCGTTCGACGATGACCCGGTTGTTCTCATCCAGACTGAAGGCGATCCGACCGCCATAACCCACCCCCAGCGCGTCCCGAATGGGCTTCGGGATCGTCGTTTGTCCCTTGTCGGTGATGGTGCTGACTTTGCGGATGATCGTATTCATGGATCTGACCCTTTTGATCGCGCCCAAGGTAATGGAAATTCCTTACGTCGTAAAGGTGCCGCCCCTCAACCGCCCACGCCCTTCGTCGCCGTCAGCCGCCCGTAAAGCGCCAGAAGCCCGCCAAGTGTGCCGGCGAGCGTGGTCAGCGCATCGGCGATTTCCGCCTGCTCGGCGCCGCCCAGCTCCAGCCCAGCGCGGCCGAACAATGGCGCCGCCATCGCAATCAGCGCGCCCCAGACGGTCTTCGACTGATACCAGGGTTTCATCTCTAGCATGTTCCTCTCCTCTTCGTTGATCATCATCGAACTGTGACCTCCGCTTCCAGCGGCAGACCGGCGGCAAGCCGCCCCATTTGGCGCAGGCGCAAGCCAAGCACCGTCTGCGGCATTCCGAAATCGGCCAGCTCATCGGCAGCCGCATAAGCAAACTCCGCCTCGCCGACCTCCACCGTGCGGACCACGGCGCTGCCATTCATGATTTCCAGCCGGTAGCGCTCCTCCGCCTCGTCGAGCGGCACCTCCCCTTCAGTCCAGGCATCGGCCTCGATGCGGCTGCGGCGGATCCAGGAGATATGCAGATCGCCCGACACCAGCCGCACCACCCGCGCATGCACCAGCGAAAGCGGCGTCTCGGGCCGCAGGCCGCCGTCGAAGACAAAGGGTCCCGACAGCTCCGTCACCAGCCCCATCGGCTCCAGGATCCAGTTCTGCGCCGCGCCCCGTTCGGCATTCGACAGCCCCAGCGATCGCACCGCCTCGTCGAGCAGCACGACCTCGGCTCCGACCACCGCCCCGGCAGCGGTCGCATCCTCCGTCCCGCCCAGTCCGCGCAGTAGCCCTGTCAAACGAAAGCGGCCCGTCGCCACCTCCTCGGCCTCGGCAAAGCCCAAGACCTCCCAGCCACCATGTGCCGCGCGGACGGCCAGCCGGTTCATGCCCGAAAGCACGGCCATCCGGCTCGCCGAGACAAAGGCCCCGCCGATGAGATCGACCAGGACTGCATTCCCCGGATCGAAGCGTCCGACGGGCCCCGGCCCCAACGCCTCCGCCAACCGCCCGATCGTGGCCGGACGATCCAGCGTCAGCCTCAGCCGGTATGCCTCCGCCTCCGGCGAACTCGACACCGCAAGCCGACGCCAGGGGCGCGCGAAAGCTGCCACACTGGCATCGCCGGAATGGCTTGCGCCTTCCAGCCTTGGCAGATCGAGGAATCTCACCACCGGCGCAAAACCCTGCGCACCGCCACCATCCGGCAAACGGTCCGGCTCTAAGGCTACCACCGGTGCAGACACTCTTCCCGCAAAGGCCCTGAGCGTCAGCCGCCGTTCGAAACCGTCTTCGATCCCTTGCACCAGAAATCGCCCCTCGGGCCCGTCGGGCAAGCGCAGCACATCCCCCGGCTCGACCGCCACCTCCCCTGGCCCCAGCGCCAGTTGCACGGTGCGCCGCGCCAGCCGGTTGTCGCGTAGCCAGCCTTCGGCCGCGGCAAGCGCCGTCTCTTCGGGGATCGCCGCCGGCAGGTCGCGGGTAAGCTGCCGCTCGGTCGCCGCCTCCACCTTGCGCGAGCGCACGCTCGCCTCGGCATAATCGGCGGCCGGATCATAGAAAGTCACCAGCGCTTCCGAGGCAAAGTCGCTGTCGTGACCGCGCGTCTCGCTCCAGAGCGGCTGGTCGGCGAGGTCGGCCAAAACGGTGATCTCCCGCGCTGGCAGGCTCGCCGTCGGCCGCGTGCGAAACTTCAAGCGCCCGCCCTCTTCGATCACGTCGATCTGGAAGAGCTCGATCAGCGGCTCGATCAGATCGCGCGCCGAAGTCAGATCCCCCTTCACGTAACCACCGAGATCGCCCGCCACTCCCGACACGTCGAAATCGGCGAAGTCATGATCTCGAAGGATCGCGGCGATGGTATCGGCAAGCGTCGCCGTGCCCAGCCGCCCGTTCAGCCAGTGGCCGGTGCGCCAGTTCAACCCGTCGGCCCAGAGCCCGGAATTCTGCGGAAAGGCGGGAAAAGGCCGGGCGTCCCAGGTCCAGACATAGATGCCCTCGGAATCGACCATACCCTCCGGCGCGTCACTGCTTTGCCAGTGGTCGAGATGCGCCTCGAGAAACCGCCGCTGCTGGCTGTCGCTGCGCTGACCCGCGGAGAAATACGGCCTGCCGCTCTCCACCGATTTGGCATCGACAAAGACATTCGGCTGGTTCGCCCCCTTGTCCACCGCGCCGCAGCCGAGCTCGGTGAACCAGAAGGGTTTCATCTCGGGCATCCACGCCGTCGGGCTTGCCTGCTCCACCCCGCCGATCCGGTTATGATGGCGGTTGCCCCACCAGCTTTCGAGATCCTTGGACCTGAACACCCAGAGCTTGCCATAGGCGCCATCGGTGATCGGCGTCCTCACCCGCGCCTGCCGGTCCGCCTCGCTGGCATAGAACCAGTCATAGCCCTCACCGGCCGTCAGCATGCGGGCGAAAGCCTCCGCATCGTCAGCACCCGTAAACCCGTCCGGGCTCGCCTCTTCCAGATCGTCATCCCGCCAGTCGGCCAGCGGCATGTAATTGTCGATGCCGACAGCAGAGACATCCGGGCTCGCCCAGAGCGGATCGAGATGGAAGAAGACATCGCCCGAGCCATCCGCCGGCTGATGGCCGAAATATTCGCTCCAGTCCGCTCCATAAGAGATTGCCGTTGCGCCACCCAAAATGTCGCGCACCTCGCCGGCCAGGGTCACCAGTGCCTCGACGAAAGGAAAGGCGTTGACCTCATCGCGCAGCGTCGTCAGCCCCTTCAGTTCCGAGCCCAGCAGGAACCCGTCCACCCCGCCGGCCGTGGCCGCCAGCGTCGCATAATGCCGGATGAACCGCCGGTAGCCCTCGCTGCGCGTGACGAAGGTCGAAACCTGCGCCCGCGCCGCCGCCGTCTTGTCGGCGCCCGAGGGATAGGCTGTGATCCGCCCGCGCCAGGGATAGGCCGCCTGCTCTGCCCTGCCATAGGGATCGGGCAGACCGTTTCCTGCGGGAATGTCCATCAGAACAAAGGGATAGAGCGTCACCTTCAAGCCGCGCGCCTTCAGGTCACGGATCGCTTCGATGAGGCTCTGGTCGCTTGGCGAGCCGCCATAGGCCGGGCCACCGGCATGGCGCGACACCACATAGGCCTCATCGCGCGACAAGCCTGCCACGCTCCAGGCCCGGCTCTCCTCGCGGCGATAGCCGACCTCGACACCCGGCAGCACCCGGCAGCTTCCCGCCCGCAGATCCGTGCCGAACCAGGCGACCACCAGGGCCACGCTTTCGAGATTGGGGCAAAGCGCCTGCAACTCATCCAGCGAGGCCTGCCAGTCGGTCGACGCACCCAGCGTGTTGCGGTTCAGCCAGCGTTTCTCGCCCTCGCGCGGTGCATCCGAAACCCGTGTGGTCGCATAACCATGCTCGGTCGCTCCGGGAATGATCGTGACTGCCTTGATCTTCTCCTCCAGCGCCCCCACCGGCCGGATGACCTCGAACTGAAGAAGCGGAATGCGATTGCCGAAATCGTCGAGCGGCAGCCGCTCGAAGACGACATAGGCCAGCCCGCGATAGGCCGGCGCCCGGCCGCCGCCCTGCTTGGCCGCAATCAGCGGATCGACCGGCTGGCTTTCCGTGCCGCGATAGACCCGCATCTCGATCTCGGTCGTGTCGAGCTCGCGCCCGTCGACCCAGACGCGCCGCACACCCGCGATCGGCCCCTCGCAAAGCCCGAGCGCCAGATTGGCATAATAGCGATAGGTCGTCGTGCGCGTGCCGCCGGAGGATTTGCCGCCGGTCCGCTCGGTAACCGTCTCCTCCTCGAAGCGCGTCGCCCAGATCAGCGTGCCGCCAAGCCTTGCCGTGCCATAGAGCCGCGGGATCGCCGTCCCCTCGCTCGCGCCGGCAAGCCGCGCCGAGGAGAGCCGCGCGCCATTCACCTCGCGCGTTCCGCCCAGCAGACTGCGATCGATCACGCTGCCCGCCAGCGCCCCCGCCGCGCGCCCGATGATCGCCCCGACCGGACCAAAGACCGAACCAAGGGCTGCCCCCGCCGCCTGCAGAAGAATGGTCGCCATCGTCAGATCCTTTCGGGAAAGCGATAGATGCCCGCAATCTTGCGCCGCCACCCCGGTACCAGTGCCGAAGTCGTCACCGCCGATTGCTCGTAAGCGTGAATAAAGGCATCAGGGGTGGGCACGGCGCCGGCTCTCTCAAGGCATGCAGCGCCCTCGGTGCCGCAACACTCCGCAGGCAGCAAGGCCAAAATCCCCGCATGTTTCGCCGCCAGATGCGGTCGAAAGCGAAACAGCACCAGATCGCCCGGCCGGCTCTCCGCAAAGGACGGCACGCTCAAAAAATGCCGCGCCGCCGCCGCCATCAGCCGCTCCTCGCCGCCCCGTTCCGCCCAGTCGGGCGCATAGGCCGGCACCGCTTCCGGCTCTTGTCCATAAAGCTCCCGCCAGATCCCGCGAATAAGCCCCAGACAATCACACCCCACCCCCTTCACCGCCCCCTGATGCCGATAGGGCGTGCCGATCCACCTCCCGGCCACCGCCACGACTTGTGCATTGATGGACATGGGAGGCTCCGGTGTGTTGGGAGGTGAGGGTTGCGAAGCGACAGGTTTGAAACTGACGACGCAGCGATCAACCGCCCCGAGGGCAGCGGCGAAGAGCCTGCGCGCTGCGATCGCCCCTCACCCTGAGGCGCCCTCGCACCGCGAGGGCCTCGAAGGGTCGAGGCCCCGGACGATGCCAAGCCGCCACCTAGGTTGAATTCGCGGCTCTTGCCCCTCACCCTGCCCTTTCCCCGCGAGCGGGGAGAGGGGGTGCCAGTGCCAGCGGTCTCGGCCTTCTCCCCGCGCGCGGGGAGAAGGTGCCGGCAGGCGGATGAGGGGCCGTTACATCCTGCCGAATCCGCAACTGGCGAAGTTGCTTGCCCGGCGCCCGGTCCGCGGTCACCCACCTCCCCCTTGAGGGGGGAAGGTCGCCGCGAAGCGGCGGGTGGGGGTGAACTTGAGGAGCAGGCGGTCGTCACCCCACCCCGGAACTCCGGTCCGACCCTCCCCCTCAAGGGGAGGGTGTTCGCAAGTCACTACCCCCTCACCCCGCCGCCCGGCTTACCCGGCGATAACTCACCTGCTGATCCGGCCCGACGAGCCCCGCTGCCATGTTGCGATAGATGCCATACTTGAAATAGACCGAGGTCGTCGCCGCCGGCAGAAGCGCAAACCCGCTTCGCCGCAGCACGGTGCGCCCGTTGACTGACGCTGCCACGGCACCGGCGGTCGGGTGCCAGGTGAAGGTATAGCTGAAGGTGTTCCAGACACCCTTGGTGACGGTGACCTCGGTCTCGTCGAACACGCCCGTCTCCTTGTTGTTGAGGCAGATGGTGAAGACACCTTCCTCGTAACGGTTTAAGACGCTGTCATAGGAGCCGTTATGCCATTGCCCAAGCGTCTGCTTCGGGCTGAATTCCGGATAGTCCTCCGGGATCTTCAGGTGAAAGGCATAGCGCCAGGTGGAGCCGACCGCATCCTCCGTCGTTACCCGCGCCTCGCAGCGCTCGCGATAGTTCTGCGCATCGCTGCCGTCCGGCCCGTTCCAGTAGTCGCCGGCCTTCACCAGAAACGTCTCGACGCCGTTCACCCGCGCATACCGGGTCTCGTCGACCGCCTGGACATAGTAGGAATAGCCGTCTCCGTCGGGGCAGATGATCTTCATGATGCAATCCTTTCATGCTGGGGGAAGATGGGCCGGGCGCCAGCGCCCGTATCTCCCCTTGAGGGGGGAGGTCGCTGCAACGCGGCGGGTGGGGGTTACCCGAAGAGGAGCAAGCCAGGCTCACCCAACCCCGGACCACCGGTCCGACCCTCCCCCTCAAGGGGAGGGTTTTTAGGCAGTCACCGATAAAGCACCCCGCCGTCATGGGTGCTGTCGCCGCTGACATAGGAATAGGCAAAGTCGCTGCCCGGCATATGCGGAAACCCGCGAAAATTCAGCTGGTTGCCGAACTTCTCTCGACAGGTGGCGAAACTCTTGTCGCAGCCGACCGTGAGCGTGACGGCATCGCCAGCCGCCGGTCGCGCTTCCAGTGGCAGCCAGAGCCTCAGCATCACCAGCCCGCCTTCCGCCCCCCCGCTCTCCTCGATCGCCACCCGCCGCCCGGCAAGCAGGCCGGCATCGAAGCGCAGATGGCCCAGCCGGAAATGCCCCTCGGCCAGATCCGGCAGCCCCGACACCGCCACATGGTCTGCCGCGAGCACTTGCGCAACCACAGCCGAAACGCGGCGGTTCGCGACCGCCATGTTCACCCGGCATCTGCTATCGCCGAGATCGGCATCGCAGCGCCGGTTATAGATCCGCCCCTCCGGCTGCTGCAGGCGGTGCGCAAAACTCCTGAGCTCGGCCGAAAAGCCCGGCCCCGCCCGGCTCACCTCACCGATCTCCTGGACCGTGACAAGCACATGCTGGTCCTCCGGCGCCTGCCAGTTGACGAGAAAAAGCTCAACCCGTGCCCCGTCATAACGCCCGGCCGCCAGATCGGCTTCCGTGATCGCCTCGCTCGAAAACCCGCCGCGCACCTCCGCGCCGGGAGCGGCGAGCCCGCTGGCGCTGTTTGCCTCGGTCGCGGCAAATCCCGTGCCCGGCTCGAATACCGTCCCGTCAAAGACAAGCCGCTGGTCGTGCTCGGTCAGGCCCAGCCTGAAGCCATCGCGGCAGGTCAACTGCCAGGCACGACACAGCGTCGTTTCGCCCGTCGCCACATGCGCGGCCAGCGCTTGCGGAAGTCGCTTCATGGGATCACCTCGATCAGCGGAATGGAGGGAATGCGCCCGGCGCGAAAGGCTTCGAGATCGATCTCGATCCGGTCGGTATCGAACCGCACCGGCACGTCATAGTCGAAGCCCGCGCGGATCTCGGCACCCTCGGCCGGTACATGCCCGGCTGCGAAGGTCACGATCCCGGTCGCCGCATCGCAGGTGAACCCCTCGGTCACCTCGACGCCATCAATCGCAATCCGCACCGACCCGGCCACCGGCTTCACCACCGGCCGCCGCTCCAGCGCCGCGCCATCGCCATAGGCCTTCACCAGCTGAAACGCCGCGGTCTCGCCGTCGCCCGTGCCGATCCACTGGTCGAGCGCCGTCACCGCCTCGCCCGGCCGCGCGGAGGAACCATCGACGGGATCGCGGAAACGAAACCCATGCAACTGCCCGCCTCGTGCCTCGAAGAATTCCAAGACAGCATAGAGATCGGCCACCGACCGCACCGCCGTCCCGACATCGTAGCGACGCCTCGAAAACCGCCAGCGCCGATTGCGCGCCTCGCGCCCGTTCGACAGCGACACAATATCCGTCTGCCGCCCCGGCCCGCTGCTCGATGTCAGCGACAGACGCAGCGGAAAACGCTGTTCGTGAAAGGCCATGCCTTCCTCCATTTGATGGATTTTGTCGGAGAACCGCCTGCATAGGCGCCAGAACCCGAAGGCATCCGGCGGGACAACCTTGGAAAAACGGCCAGCCTGATCTACATTGTGAGACGAGAAAATCTACATGGAGCCGAAATGGCCATCAACGTCAACAATCCGGAGGCCGATGCGCTGACACGGCAGTTCGCGCAGATGGCCGGCGTCGGCATCACCGACGCCATCGTCATCGCCATGCGCGAAGCGATCGACCGGCGCAGCCGTGCCGAGACGCCGCTCGAGACGGCTGCCCGCCTCCGCGCCAAGCATCAGGTGGTGCTCGACGAGCAAGCGCAGAAGCCGCTTCCCCGCGAGGCCTTCGATACCCTGTGGGACAAGGGCTGATGTTCGTCGATGCATGCGCCATCATTGCGCTTCTGTCGAACGAGCCGGAAGCCGATCGCGTATCGCAGGCGCTGGCCGGAGCCAGTGATCCCTTCACCTCACCGGTGGCCGTTCTTGAAACCGTGCTCGGCCTCGCCCGCCCTGACAAGTTCAACCTGCCGATCCCGACCGTTGAAAGTCTGGTGCGCGAGTTTCTCGATGCACGCGGCATCGGCGTCCGTGATCTGCCAACCGCCGCCGACACGACGAAGCTCGCTCTGCTGGCCGCCGATCGCTACCGTAGCGGCCGGCATGGCCTGAACCCGGGCGACTGCCTGCATTATGCCTGCGCCAAATTTCACGGCGTTCCAATCCTCGCCACCGCCGACGAGTTTCGTCAGACGGATCTGGACGTCATCGCCTGAGACAGGTCGTCTCATAAGTTGGCTGGTTACCTTGCCGGGTCCAGAACCGAACACCCGTGACCAACCATCCGCCGCAACCGCCCTCATCCTGAGGCGCCCGCGCCCCGCGCGGGCCTCGAAGGACTAGCTTCCCCATTCCCTACTGCCTAGCGCCTACTGCCTACCACCTACCGCCAACCTCAAAGCCCCCGCCGCCCGCGCCCGACCGAGCGAGCCAGCATGGCGGTAATCTGGCCTTCGCTTCTCGCAAAACTCGCGGCATCGCTCGCCGTCACCTGGAAATGGATAACCGTGGTCCCACTGCCGCCTTCCGCCGCCACGCCGAGTGCCCCGTCGGCACCCCGCTTCAGAGGCAGGATCGCCTCGGCGCCTGCCTCGCCCATCAGGCCCATTCCGCCCGACATCGGAAAATAGGTCGGCGCCGCAACCACGCCGCCAGCGGCAAAAGGCATGACCCGCCCCGGCACGCCGCCCGCCGCATAGGCCGTCACGCCGGCGCCCGACATCCGGTCGAAACCGGCACTCAGGCTGCCGATCACGCTTTCGGCGGCGTCACCCAGCAGCCCTTCCAGCGGCTTCAAACCTGCCGAGAGGGCAATATCGGTCAGCCGCATGCCAACGCTGCGCAAGACCTCCTCCAGCCCCTTGCCGCCCGTGGTCGCACCGCGCAAGGCGGACGTCAGCGCCCGGCCAAAGCTCGCGGACCGGCTTTCAAGGTCCTCCAGCACGGCCAGCGCCGCGCCCGCATCGAGATCGACAGACAGGTCAAGCACATCGTCATCGGTCATGGGATCTTCCTTTCATAAAGGTGCGAGGCGGCTCTCCAGCATCGAGGAGACTGGAGAAACGAAGGCGACTTCCGGCACGGTCTTGCTTGCGCTAGGGTGATGCTAGGAGAACGACCGATGAACCAGATGCAAAGGCTGATTGCCGAAAGGCTCGAACCTCGACGCGCGCTTGCGCAGCGTCTGGTCAACGAGATTGTGCTCGACGCAGCTCGGCAGGACTTCGAGATCACCCCCGTCGGGTCCCTGGCGCGCGGCGAATTCCGGCTCCATTCGGATGTGGACCTCTTGGTCCGTGGAAGGCTCGACCCCGTGCGCCGTCTGCGCGCCGAACAGCTCGTTGCATCCCACTTGCGGGGAGCCGACATCGACTATGACCTCATCTTCGAAACCGATCTTGACCCTGCCCGGGTAGAAGAGCTCCTGCATGACGCCGTTCACGCTGGCTGAATTCTCCAGGCTGTCGCAGAGGCTCGAGCGATGCGAACGCGAACTCGGTCAGCTCGCAGACTTCTTCGATCGCCACCGCCAGGATGTTGATGATGGGGATTGGGGGGCCGTCTCGGCGGCTTCGCTCGGCGTGCACAATGTCTATAATGGCATCGAGGACATCCTCATGAGCCTTGCCCGTGATCTCGACGGATCTGCACCCTCAGGGCCGACAGTTCACCAGGATGTCCTCGACCAGATGGCCTCGGAGATTTCAGGCCGCAGGCCAGCGCTGTTGCCGCCAGATCTGCATATCGATCTGACCGAGCTCAAGGGCTTTCGTCACCTCGTCCGTCACAAATACGGCTTCGACCTCAGGCCCGAAAAGGTCGTCGACAACGTGCAGCGGCTCCAGCGTGCCTATCCGGCCTTCGTTCAACGACTGACTGCATTGCACGATCTGCTCGCCGCTCAGTCCTCTTAACCCCGAGGCGACCCCGGTGCTCGTGCCACCACTTCCCCCTTTGGGAAGAAGGTCGGGCGGAACGCGCCGGTGGGGGTGAACCATCGCCGTGAGCCGCCGGTCCAACGGGGGCGCCAAGCTTCGTTCCTCACGTTACCCACGCCCAGGTTCAATCCGGAAACCTCCGCATCAACATCTCGACCTCGCGCCGCGTCAGCCCGCTCTGGTCAGCAAACGCCCCCGCCATCGCCGCCAGTTCCGGCAGGCTCAGGCGCCAGAACACTTCGGGTGAAAGCCGCAGGCGGGAGAGCCTGAGCGTCATGGCGCTTTCCCAGGGGAAGGGCCGCACGTCGCGCCTGATCTCTTGCCCGCCTGCGGCCCTCAAGGGGAGGTGCGACCCTCGCCCGGTCTCGACGTGTCCAGGCCGGCTTTAACCATCGGCGCGCCGAAGGTCACCGCGAGCAGCTTGCCGACCACCTTTGCCGCACCCGCCACCCCGCCCTCGACCGCCATCTCGGCCACATCGGCATCCGACAGCCGGTTTCCGCCGCCACGCAAGCCGCAGGCCAGAATGCGCGTGAGATCCGCGCTTCTTAGCCTGCCGCCGGCAAAGCGTGCGGCAAGATCGGTCAGGCTCTCCGCCCCAAAGGCCGATTCCAGCTCGGCCAGTGCGCCGAGCGTCAGGCACAGGATCCGCCGCTCGCCATCGATCACCGCCTCGACCTCGCCGCGATGGCGGTTGGCGCGGCTCACCGTCATCGGCTCCGCCCGTTCGTCTGCGCCATATCCCCGCATGGCCGCCTCACAGCGCCGCGAAGGAAACGGCACCGGCCGATTCCAGCGCGATCTCGAAGGTTACCTCGCCGTCGTGATTGCCGGCATAGTCGAGCGCGGTCACCTGGAACGGCGCCGTCACCGTGCCAAAATCCGGGATCACCACCTGGTAGGTCAGGATCGACCCGCCAAAGAAGGCCGCCCGGATAAGCGCATCGGACGCCGCATCCTTGAACAGGCCGGAGGCGGTCATCCCCGCCCGCCGGACACCGGCTCCTTCCAACAGCTCCCGCCAGCGCCCGACACTTTCGCTGTCGGTCACATCGACGGATTGCGCATTGAACGAGAGCCGCCTCGCCCGCAATCCCGCCACCGTCACAAAGCCTGCCCCGTCTTCGACCTTCAGCAAGAGATCCTTGCCCTTCTGCGCGCCCATGGCGTCTCTCCTTGATGATGTGATTGTTACTGCTGCTGGGACGAGACGCTCAGGGTAACCACCCACCTCCCCCTTGAGGGGGGAGGTCGCCGCAAAGCGGCGGGTGG
>DAMDHD010000025.1:40553-56122 GCA_032102365.1 Allorhizobium sp. CTOTU50464
CGGGTGGGGGTGACCAGCGTCAAGCGCTGCGCGTTCCGGGACCCGGTCACCCCACCCCGGACCTGCGGTTCGCCCCTCCCCCTTGAAGGGCAGGGTTGAGGCCAACGCCTGCATGTCCCCTCACCCTGAGGTGCCCGACCGCGTCGGGCCTCGAAGGGTCGAGGCCAACACGGCGCCCTATCTCCCCCTTGTGGGGGAGAACGGAAAATCGAAGGCTTAGGCGAGCGCAAGCCGCCTAAACTTCAGATTTTCCAAGAGAGGGGCAACGTTCCCTTGGCGCTCCCCCGCCAAGCCCCCCTCGTGCAAAAAACTCAAGGTTCGGCCCTGATCGGGCCAATTCCTCGATTTCGCTCTCTCCGCCGAAAGGCGGGAGATCGGTCGGCGCTTGCTGCCCCCCACAAGATTTCGCCCTATCGTCCACCCGGCAACCGGCCTAGAAGAAGCCACCCGCCGCTTCGCCTCTCCCCGTCTCGAGTCTCCGCATGAACCTCTCCCGCACTCTCCTTGTCGCCGCGCTCGCGGTCTCGCAGATCCTCGGCTGGGGCACGACCTATGAGATGCCGGCGGTCTTCGGGCGTGCCATGGCCGCCGAGCTCGGGCTCGCCAATGAGATGGCCTTTGCCGGGCTCACCGTGATGATGCTGGTGATGGCCTTTCTCGGGCCCTGGACCGGCCGGATGATCGGTCGCCACGGGGCGTCCCGCGTGCTCGCCATGGGGTCCGTCCTGATGGCCGCAGGCCTCGTCGCCCTTTCGCTCTCCACTGGCCTCGTCACCTATGCCATCGCCTGGCTCATCCTCGGGGCCGGCGGCTCCTTCGCGCTCACCGTGCCGGCCTTCGCCGCCGTCGTCGAACGCGAAGGTCACGGTGCCCGCCGCGCAATCGGCATCCTGATGATCTTCACCGGCCTTTCCTCGGCCGTCTGCTGGCCGCTGCTGACGCTCGCGGGCGAAGCCTTCGGCTGGCGCGGTGCTCTCATTGCCGCCGCCGCCGCGCAAGTCTTCATCGCATTGCCCGTGCATCTCGCCGTCGGACGCATCGCCATCACCCGCTCGCAGGAAGACCGCGCCGCCGATGCGATCGAGCCGCTCGCCCTGAGCCAGCGCATGGCGCTTGCCGCCTTCCTGCTGATCGCCCTGTCGAGCTCGCTCTCCAGCCTGATGACCTTCGGGCTCTCGCCACAGCTCCTGCATATTCTCGAACTCTCCGGCGCCACGCCGGCGCTCGCGCTCCAGCTCGGGTCGCTGCGCGCCGTCTTCGGAATTTCCGCCCGCGCCTTCGATCTGGTGCTCGGCAAACGCTCCTCGCCCATCACCACCGGGCTTGCCGGCGGCGCCATGCTGACCGCCTCGACGCTCCTGCTGATCTTCTTTTCCGGCACGCCGTCGAGCCTTTTGATCTTCACCGCGCTCTACGGATTCGGCTCCGGCGTCAGCGCGCTGGCACGGGCCACGATGCCGCTCGCCTTCTTCTCGGCCAGCCGCTTCGCCCGCCAGTCGGCCCGCCTCTCCCTTCCGCAAAACCTCGCCAATGCCACCGCCCCGGTGCTGATGACCGCCGTCATCGATCGCGCCGGCATCCATGCCGGCCTCGTCCTCGCCACCCTGCTTGCCGCCACGGGCTTCATCGCCATCCTGACGCTCGCGGTGATCGCAAGGCGGGGGCGGGTGGAAGGCGCCGGCTCGACCATCATCAGCCCCTCATCCTGAGGTGCCGGGCGTAGCCCGGCCTCGAAGGATCGAGGCCACTGAGAAACCACGACTGGATCCTTCGAGGCCCGCGCATTGCGCGGGCACCTCAGGATGAAGTCTCAACGCGTGGAGCCCTCACTCCACCACCGCCCGAAAGCTCGCCTCCGCGACAAACAGTCCAGCCTTCACCTCGCGTCGGCTGACCGTGCGCCGGTGGCGGAAATTGACCAGCCGAAACCCGTCCATCGTCTCCGGCAAACCGTGCGCCACCCGCCTGACCTCGGCAACCAGCGCTTCGGCCTCGCGGCGCGACACCGCGCTCCAGCCCTCGAGCGTCAGCAGGATCTCCGCCCCGTCCGCTTCGCCGGTCGAAAAATCCCGCGCCTCGACCAAGCCGACAATGACGGCCGGAAAGCGCTGCGGCCGAACCGTGCGGTCACTGATCCCCTGCGGTCCCAGCACCGCCATCAGCGCCGCATCCGCCTTCACCGCCTGTTGAAGCGCCGCCAGCAAGGCATTGACTGCATTGGTCATGTTTCACACTTCCCGTCTTGAATTGCGTTCGACTGCACGCGCTTCAGGGGCCGCACAGAGTGACAAAGCCGCGTCGCCTGCACCATCGCGCTCAGCGATCCGAAATGGCTTGTCCGCTCTCTGCATCACCGCGCCCTGTGTGGCCCCGTTCAACGGACTGCCGATCGTTTTCCGCCGATCCACCCTGCTCCGACCGCCGCGCCAGCCGCTCCCGCATCGCGCGTCGCAGCAAGTCGCCGAGCAGCATCCCTGTCTCCTCCAGCGCCGTCCTCTCTCGCGCCCCGGTCATCCCGTCACCTCACGGCAGAGCGCGACCTGGAACCGCCCTGTCTCATCCGGATCGCGCACGGCCAGGATGTCGAACAGGCGCGCGCCCTTGCGGAACCGCTGGCCGGCGACGACATCGCTGCGTGCCCTGATCGTCACATGATGCGTCACCTCCGACACGAGCCCCGGGCCCTTCTCCGCCTCGGCAAAGCCGCGCGGCTCGATGAGCGCCCATACGCGCGCGACGTCAACGAACCCCGTTACCGCCCCGCCCTGGCCGTCCTCGACCGCCTCCGGTCGTTCCAGCACCAGCCGCGCCGTCAGCCGGCCGGCATCGATATCGAGAAGCGCCATTTTCAGAGCCCCCGCCGGCAAAAGGGCGCGATCAGCCGGTCATAGCCCGGCGGCACCACCGCCGGCTGGGCCTCGGCCGCGACCACGCCGCGGGTCGCAAACATCGCCGCGACATGCAGCAACATCGCCCGCTTCAGCGTCTCCGGCACATCCGCCCCGCTCTCGCCGAAGCCGGCGGAAAACTCGATCTCGATCCCGTTCATCGCCCGTCCCGGCTCCGGCACCGCGCGCAGCCAGAGCCTTGCCGGACGGGCCTCGCCATCGAGCAGATGCCCGGCAAGATCGACGAGTTGCGGCTCGCCGTCGCCATCGTAAACCGTCACCAAAGCGACCGTCCGCACAGGCCCACGCGGGATCGTCACGATCCCGTCCGCCGGCCAGTCGTCGAGACACAGCCTGAAATCCCGCGCCGCCAGAACCAGCCCGGTCTCGCGCTCCATATGCTCGCGCGCGACGATGGCGAGTGCGGCAAGCAGCGCGTCTTCCTCCTCCGTCTCGAGCCTGAGATGCGCCCTGATCTCGACAAGTGTCAGCGGCTCCACCGCAGGTGAAGTGAGTTCGATGATGGTCATGAGGGTGTCCTACAGTTTGAGAATGCGCTGATGTCCTAGGTGACTGCCCCTCATCCGCCCTTCGGGCACCTTCTCCCCGTGAACGGGGAGAAGGAGGCACCGCCGCCAACCGCATTCGCCCTTCTCCCCGCCTGCGGGGAGAAGGTGCCGGCAGGCGGATGAGGGGCAACATGGCAAAGCGAGGGCGGCCACCACCCCCCCTCCCCCTTGAGGGGGGAGGTCGCCGCAAAGCGGTGGGTGGGGGTGAGCGGGCGTCAGTCCGGCGCAGTTTCAGCCCACCCCGGAGCTTCGCTCCGACCCTCCCCCTCAAGGGGAGGGTCAAACCCTCACACCCCGAACTTCACCAGCTTGATCGCCTCGAAGTCCTGCACGCCGCCGCCGACGCGCTTCGTCGTGTAGAACAGCACATAGGGCTTGGCCGAATAGGGATCGCGCAGCACCCGCACCCCGACCCGATCGACCACCAGATACCCCGCCCGGAAATCACCGAAGGCGATTGCCGTCGCATTGGCCGCGATGTCAGGCATGTCCTCGGATTCCGCCACCGGGAAGCTCATCAGCGAGGCGGGATCACCGGCGCGCGCCGGCGGCGCCCAGAGATAGTTGCCGTCGGCATCCTTCAGCTTGCGCACCGCCCCTTGTGTCCGTCGGCTCATCACGAAGCTGCCGTTCTGGCGGTGCTCCGCCTTCAGCGCATAGACCACGTTGATCAGCACGTCGGAGGCTCCGCTTGCCGCAAAAGCCCCGGCCGCGCCGGTGGCAACCGTGCCGATCTTGCCCCATTCCCAGGCGGCGTCGTCGACTTGGTCATAGGCGAGAAAGCCCTTCGGCTTCAGTACACCGTCACCCGATACGAAGGCCTCGCCCTCCTGTTCGGCGAAGGCGATGTCGACTTCGGCCGCGATCCAGGCCTCGATGTCGACGGCGGCATCGTCGAGCAGCGCCTGCGTTGCCGCCGGCATGGCATAGAGCTCCATGGTCGGGAAGGCGAGTTCGGAGAGTTCCGGCGTGCCGGTCTGCGTGCGTGCCGCAGTCTCGGCCACCCAGCCGCTCGCAAAGCCCGAGGCAGCAAACGGCTTCTTCAGAACTGCGCCCGAGACCTGCCGCACGGTCGCGAGCGAGCGGATCGGCGAGATGACCCTCAGCCTCCGCCCGATCTCCTCGTCCACCTGCGGCGGCACCAGATAGCCGCCATCGCCGGAGACCCCCGCCGAAAGCGCCTTCTGGTCGAGATCGCGCAGCGCCTGATCGTCGCCGCGACGCACATAGGCCTCGAAGGCCGCCTTGTGTGCGGCAAGCCCCGCCTCGTCGCGGCCGGGCCGTTCCAGCGCCGGACGGCGCTTCTTCAAGACGAGCTCATCGAGCAGCCGGCTCTGTTCGTCGATCACCTTGTTGATGCGCTCCACCTTGTCGCGGGTCACGACATCGCTCGACAGCTTCTCCTCGATCTCGCCCAGCCGCTCGTCATTGGCTTCCTTGAAGGCCTCGAATGCCGTCATGAATTCCGCAAAGGCCGCCGTCACCGTATCGGGCGCCGCCTTCACCTCCGGTGCCAGCCTGGCCGGCCCGCCTTCGCCGCGCTTGCCGCCTGCCCCACCCGCAGTGGCGGCATTTTTGCCCGCCGCTCCCATCATGCCTTCGCCTGCCGTCATCGCCTCTTCCATGTCGCTCATCCTTTCGTGAAGTGATTTTTCGCCATCGACCGGGCCGCCCGGCGCATCAGCCGGACGAGCTCGGTTTCCCTGTCGCGGTAGAACCGCCTGTGCTTGACATTGGAGACCCTGGCCGTCGGCAGCATGGGAAAGGTCACCACCGAGATCTCCCAGAGATCGGCCTCCAGAATGCGCCGCACGCCGCTCTTGCGGTCGCTGCGGGATTTCACCGCGCGAAAGCCGATCGACAGCCCGTCGAGCGCGCCCGCCTTCATCAGCGCATGCACCTCGCGGGCACGGGCCACATCGGTGGCAAGCTTGCCCTCGACATAAAGCCCCCGCTCGTCCTCGCGGATATCAGTCCAGCGGCCGATCACCTCGGCCGGATCATGCTGGTAGAGCATGCGCACACCGCCCGCCCCGCGCTTTGTCAGCGATGCGGCAAAGGCCCCCGGCTCGATCGCATCGCGGCCGAGATCCACCTCGCCGAACAGGCTCGCATAACCCGAAAACCGCCCGTCGCCCGCCACGCCCTTCAGCGTCAGCCCGGCATAACAAAACCGCGGCCTACCCTCCGTTTCCAAAGCCTGCATGGGCCCGTCTCCTCGTGATGTTGATTGTGCTTGCACCCACCTCCCCCTTGAGGGCGAGGTCGCCGCAACGCGGCGGGTGGGGGTGATCCCGTTTGGAAGAAAGATGCCCCGGGATTGCCCCTCATCCCCCTGCCGGGACCTTCTCCCCGTGAACGGGGAGAAGGAGGCAAGACGCCGGCCCCGATGCCCTTCTCCCCGCCTGCGGGGATAAGGTGGCGGCAGCCGGATGAGGGGCTGTTCTCCATACGGAAGCCACCCATGTCATCTCACCTTCTCCCCCGCCCGGCCGGTCAGCCGCACCAGCAGCCCCAGCCCCCACCAGGCGGTGAAGGAAGCGAGCGTGGCGCCTGCCAGCATCACCTCCGAAGGCGACAGCCGACCCTCCAGACCAAGCCGCGTCGCGCCCCAGACACCCGTCGGGCCGCCAAAGATCAGCCCGCAGGCGACCCCGGTCAGGAAGCGCACCGCCGCCTCACGGCGATGCTTGGGAAGCAGGTAGACCAGCGAAATCGCGGAGCCCGCGACAGCACCGATCAGACGTGCGGAAGTCACTCCGCCGTCATGGCCGAGATCAGTCATTTGTTCATCTTTCGCGGTTAGCTTCTGGATCGGCGCCGGCCGGTACGATCCCGCCCGAAAAGGCTGCGGCCGGCGTCTCTTTTCCCATCATCCGTCGTCTGCGAGGCCCTGCCCGCGTCACCCGTTTCTTGAGTCGCTTGAATCGCTTGGCGCCCGGCCTTCAGAGACTGATTCAGCCCCTTCAAGCAGAACTGGAAGTGGCCGTTCGTCCCGCCCTTTGCCACAAAACCACAATGCAATCGTCATACGGCTTTCATCGTGCCGGGCGATCAAAGGCATGGGTTCAAGGACATCGGGGGATGGTCATGGTCTATGTCACGCAGGATGTGCGCGCGCCGCGCGGCACCTTTCAGGAAAAACCGCTTCTCATCGCGCTGCTTGTCACGCTGACCGTGTCGGCAATCTTCGTCACCTTCCCGCAGATCGACATCGCCGTCAGCCGGCTGTTCTATGTCGAAGGCCGCGGATTTCCTGCGAGCAGGATGACCGCGCTCAACACCTTCCGCGCCTTCGGCCAGTATTTCCCGCTGACGCTCACCATCGTGCTCGTCTTCGGCCTCGTGCTGAAACTCATCTATCCCTCGCGGCCGTCGCTTTTCCCGCCACGTTTCACGCTCTATTTCGCCAGCCTCTTCCTGCTCGGCCCGGCACTTCTGGTGAACGGCATCTTCAAGCCGATCTTCGACCGCCCGCGCCCGCGAAGCACCATCGACTTCGGTGGTGACGATCTCTTCGTGCATGCCTGGGCCTTCGGCGGCGATTTCTTCGACGACCGCTCCTTCGTCTCGGGCGAAGCCGCCGTCGTCGTCTGCCTCGTCCCGCTCGCCTTCTTCGTGCCTGTTGTCTGGCGTCGCTGCGTCTTCGTGCTGCTTTGCCTGTTTGCCGCGCTGACCGCGCTCAACCGCATTGCCTTCGGCGCGCATTTCCTCTCCGACGTGCTGATCGCCGCCGGTCTCATGGCCATGCTGTCGATCGCGCTCGCCTATGTCTTCTACGGCCGCAAGGGTGCTCAAGCCTGCGACATCAAACTCGAAGCGGAGATGACCGCACTCGGCCACCGCCTGCATGAACTGCGTCGTTCCGTGATCGCTATGATCAGCCGCCGGCTTTCTGTCGCGCCACTGTTGCTCTCGCCGGCGCCGTCAACGGGCGAAAACGACAAGGGCTGAAGGATCTAAACTCGTTAAGCAGCAATAGGCGCAGTGCTGGGCGGCCCGCTCCCTCTCCCCCATTGTGGGGGAGAAAGCGAAATCGAAGGCTTAGGCGAGCGCAAGCCGCCTAAACTTCAGATTTCGCAAGTGAGGGGATCCGTTCAGTTGCCACTGCGCCCGTGACACCCCACCCTTCCGTCCAGCAGAGTGGCGCGCGCGCCCCAACCCAGGTGCCATCTTCACCGGTCCCCTCACCAACAAAATCTGAAGTTTAGCCCTGATCGCTCTCAAGCCCTCGATTTTGTAACCTCTCCCACAGGGGGGGAGAGGTAAAGAGCCCCTCAATACCCCACCGCCTCCCGCTTTTCCTCGTCCGTCAAAAACGCCGCCGCCCCCACCCGCGCCCAGAGCGCATCCCGCTCCGTCGCCAGCCCCGCCACCGTATCGAGATCCGGCACCAGCCGCAGCGCCTCGCCGGTCAGATCGCCCAGAAACACCGAAAGTGACGCCCCGGTCCTTGTCACCAGCGGCAGCACGGTCAGGCGGTAGAAGGCGCGGTTCGCCTCCTGGTAATTGGCATAGGTGTTGTCGCCGGGAATGCCGAGCAGCATGGGCGGCACGCCGAAGGCGAGCGCGATGTCACGGGCCGCCCCATTCTTAGCCTCGACGAAATCCATGTCCTTGGGCGACAGCCCCATCGACTTCCAGTCGAGCCCACCTTCGAGCAGCAGCGGTCGCCCCGCCCGCATCGGGCCGGAATAGCCCTCGTCGAGCTCGGTCTTCAGCCGCTGATACTGGTCGGCGGAGAGATTGCCGCCCTCCTTGGGCTGATAGACCAACGCGCCGGAAGGCCGTGCCGAATTGTCCAAGAGCGCCTTGTTCCAGCGCCCCGCCGCATTGTGCAGATCAAGCGCAACTTGCGCTGCAGCGAGCGGCGCGAACCCCTCGTGATCGTCCAGCGGGTGAAAAAGCTTGAGATGCAAGAGCCCGTTCAGCGCGATCCGCCTGGCCCTGGTGCCGGCGCGATAGTCATAGGCCGACGGCCAGCCATCGGCGCCTGTCACCACGCTCACCCGATCCGGCCGCAGCAGATGCAATTCCGCCGCCCGCTCCGAACCGCGCCCGCCGGCCGCCACCGCTTCCACATAGGCATTGCCCGAAAGCAGCAGCTGCCCATAGAGCGTTTCGAGAAAATCCGCGCCCGTCATCGCGCCGTTGGGCCTGGCGAGAAGCGCCAGCGCCGGATGCTCCGGTCGCTCGGTCTCCCGCTGATAGGCAAGGAACGCGATGCTGGCGGCGGCCTCCGACACCAGCCGCACGCAGCGATGCGCCACCGGGTTCTTCATGAAGCCCTCGCGCGACAGCGCCGCATAGGACCTCCCCGTCCATCGCGCCTCGCCCTCCCCCGCAATCAGCGCCAGCGCCGCTCCGGGCCGGGGAGTGAGCGCCTTCTCCTCAGGCATGGCGGCTCGATCCCGGGCTTCAGCCCAGGGCAGACGGAAGGGAAGTTTCATGGGATGTCCTCGACAGGAATGAAAAACGGATCAGACGACCTTCAAAGGTCGGCCCGGGCCTCGTCTGCGCACATTCTCAGTTTCATCTGACTGCTTCAGCCAGCCATGTCCTTGCCGGCGCCAGACCGTAAACCGTCGATCAGAAGCTCGACCATCACGGGCGTCTCCCCGTCCGAGGCCTCAGTCTTGATCGACGCCAGGTTCCCGATGGCGCGCAGCAGTTCATACGGCTCGATCCCGGGCCGAACCACACCCGCCTTAACGGCGGCGTCCAGAAGCCGTGTCAGTGCCGGCTCGAAATTCTGACGGAAATAGTCGGGCAGACCCTGAAAGGCCGGATCGCCGGAATGCAGAGCCTGGGCCAGCCCGCGCTTCGTCGCAATGAACCTCGTATAGCGGCGCAGCCACAGGGTGAGCGCCTCGCCGGCCGGGTGGTTTTCGGCCAGCACGGCCGCCTCCGCCGTGCAAGTATCGACCTCGCGCTTGAACACCGCGATCACCAGATCCGCACGGGTGGCAAAGCGGCGATAGAGTGTGCCGACGCCCACGCCGGCGCGGCTTGCTATCTCGCGTGCCGGAGCATCGACGCCGCTTTCTGAAAAGATCGCCTTGGCCGCCTCCAGCAGCGCATCTTCGTTGCGCCGCGCGTCGGCGCGCACCCGCGGCATCTCCTCCTGCGGTGCGCTTTCCTGGTGTTTCTCGGCCTCATCACCCATGCGCATTCTCCTGCCGCACGCCAAAAATTCGCGCAGCCCTTGCTAAACGGAACGCCGTTCCGTATATCGATCCAGCATTCGGAACAGCGTTCCGATTAACCCCTAGCCCGATCGCCCGCTTAAATCCAGCCCCGGAGGCTTCCCATGAACGATCTCGTCACCAAGGCCCGCGCCATTCCCTCGCTCGCGCCGCAAACCACCATCACCATCAACCCGATCACCCTGCCCGCGCCAGACCGTGGCCGCCCCCTGGAGCTGCGCGTCACCGCCCCCATGAGCGGAAACGATCTCCCGATCATCCTGCTCTCCCATGGACACGGCCCCTCGCTCTATATTCCCTCCAAGGATGGCTACGGCCCGCTTGTCGATTTCTACGCCGCTCATGGCTTCGTCGTCATCCAGCCGACCCATGCCAATTCCAAGGTCGCGGGCCTGGGCGAGGCAGCACCCGGCTATCCCTTCTTCTGGCAGTCGCGGCTCGACGACATGAGATTGATCCTCGACAGTCTCGCCGCCATCGAAGAGGCAGCGCCCATCCTCGCTGGCCGGCTCGATCATGACCGCATCGCGGCGATCGGCCATTCCCTCGGCGGCCAGACCGTCGGCATGCTGCTCGGCGCCGGCCTTACCGACACCGCCGACCCAGCCGTGACCCGCGTCCGCCATCTGGAGCCGCGCATCAAGGCCGGCGTGCTTCTCGCCGCCCCCGGCCTCGGCGGCGACAGCCTCAGCGATCACGCCCGTAAGAATTACACCACGCTCAACCCGGATTTCTCGACACTCACGACCTGCACCCTGGTTGTCGCCGGTGATGCCGACGACAATCCGCATCTGACACCCCGCGGCGCCGACTGGCATGTCGATCCCTATCGCCATGCGCCCGGCGCCGAAGCGCTGCTGACCCTCTTCGGCGGCAAACACGGCCTCGGCGGCATTGCCGGCTATGATGCCAAGGAAACCGACGACGAAGATCCCGAACGCCTCGCCGTCACCCAACGCATGACGGTCGCCTGGCTGAGAACCGCGCTTGCCATCGACGCGGCCAGCTGGCCGGAAGCAATGGCGGCGCTTGAGGCCCATGCTGCGGATCTCGGCCAAGTCGTGCTGAAGCAGAGCTGAACCGGGCGCCCCGCTGCTCCGCAAATCGCCTGCCGCAGCGGGGCAGCCCAAGCTCCACCTCCGCCAGGCCGCATCTGGCAATAAACTCGAAGCTACTCTATATTTCTCCCATGACCCCGCGCTCGAAAACGAACAAGATCGATGCCGGACCCGGCGCTGACCGGGCGCAGGCGGCTGTCGTACCCGGCGCACAGCTGGCAAAGGCTGCTAAGCCGGTGTCAAATCCTCCGGAGGTCGACGATTTCGTCGAAGACCTGCTCGTGACCGACAAGATCATCTTGGATCATTTGGCCAAGTGACCACATGAGCGAACCCCTCTGGATTGCAATCGAGGATGTGATTGCGATCAACAGACGTTTGCTTCGCGGCACTTCGGAGAACCACTATCTGCGCGACCGCCTCGCCCTCGAAGGTGCGCTGCACCGTCCGCGGTTCCAGGCAGAGTATCGCCAGATATCCTCCGTCTCCTGGCTCGCCAGTTGCCTTGTCCAGGCAATCGGCAAGGCACATGCCTTCGAGCAGGGCAACAAGCGGACAGCGTGGCTTTCGGGCCGCTATTTCATCGCCATCAACGGCTACAATCTGGTTCTCGATAGAGAACAGCAGGAGCACCTGAAATATGTGATCGAGGCGCTGATCATCGGAACGGACGATCCGTCCCTGCTTGCAGACCGATTGGAGCCCTTGCTAAACCCGGCCTGAGAGGCCATTCACAGCCGCCCCCGCACCGCATCCTCCACCACATAATCTGCCGCAAATCGCTCCTCGCGCAGCGGCTTCACCCGGCGGATGCTCTCTTCATACAGCGGATGCGCCTTGTAGGCGGCAAGGGCTGCCTCATCCTCGAATTCCCCGTACACCACGAGGTCGATGCTGCGGTGAAAGCCGTCGGTCTTCACATTGGTGCCGATCTCCAGCCGCGCAGCACTCGGGATCTCCGTCAGGATCGACAGCCCCGCCCGGACAGCCTCGAGATGTTCGGGGCTCACGGTGAAGAAGACGATGTGGCGGATCATGGGGCACCTCAAAACCTGTTGCAGCGCAACAGCCGATAGCACCGCCGGCGCCACCGCTCAATGCGCCCGCTCACACCACCAGCCCGGCGCGGATGGCCGCGTCGAACGTCCTCGCCGTGACAGCGATCTTCTTTGCCCGATCCGTGCCGTTGACGATTTTTCGCGCCCCTGTCCAATCGGCTTTCGTGCCCGAAAAGTAATCGGAGAGCCTTGCGCCCGAAAACAGCCCCTCGGTCATGCCAACCACCAGAATGGTCGCGGAGACGTCCAATCTGAGCGCCAGATCCGGCTCTGCCATAAGATCGAGCCCGGTCACCCGGCTCATCTTGGCGTAATTCTCGCGATGGGTGATCTGCACCAGCCCCCGCCCATAATAGCTCCGCCCCGCCGCATCCCGCCGCCAATAAGGTGTCTTTACCGTCGGCAGCTTGCCACCGCGCCAGGCCCGCTCCAGCCGGTTCACGGCCTCCTCGTCGGTCGCCGCCAGCGTCTCGCGAACCGCCTGCATCGTGCCGGCCGTCTCGTGATGTGCGGTTGCCAGCATATAGGCGAGCCAACGCGGATCAGCCCAGCCGCGGGCGCAAAAGCGCGTCAGCACCGCCTCGATCCCCTCCACCTGCCCCTGGGTCAACCGCCCGCCGAAGACGGCATGGCGCAGCCCCGCGAAGACGATTCGCCGGTCGATCCGCATGATCAGATCCTCGTTTGGGAGACGGTGGCGGCCCTTGGCCATCAGGCGCTCGAGGGCTTCCAGGAAAAAAAGTTGAAAACTAAAACGATTGAAGAAATTTCAATCGTTTAGAGCGCGTTCCGTTCACATTTACAAAGCTTTAACAGTGTGGAACTTTCCGCCCACGCAGACGTTCTGGAAGCCGACACTTCCAGCATGAGGAGGGAAGACATGCAGACGACGACCACCAATTCGCCCAAGACCGCCGCCCCGGCCACGATCCCGGCCCATGTCCTGCAGCGCCTCGAAAACGAATGGCGTCAGGTCCGCCAGCCATCCCAGCCGACCCCGTCGGTCAAGTAAACCGATCCACCGCATTGCATGATCAACCGGCGCCTGAGAGGGCGCCGGTTTTTTGTTTGAGCTCTGTGCTCACTAAACTGGTCCCCTCACCAACAAAATCTGAGGTTTAGCCCTGACCGGGCTAAGCCCTCGATTTTGTAACCTCTCCCACAAGGGGAGAGGAGTCGCCGCCGCCCGCCCCGCATTCCCTCTCCCCCCTCTGTGGGGGAGAAAGCGAAATCGAAGGCTTAGGCGAGCGCAAGCCGCCTAAACTTCAGATTTCGCAAGTGAGGGGATCTGTCTCATTGGCACACCACCCTCTTGCCACCACAATCCAAAGGCGCATACTGACCCAATCCAACGGGCCAATCCCATGCGCCACGAACCAAAACCCCTTGCTCGCACCCGGGCGCGTCAGATGCGCGCAGACCCGACGCTGCCTGAGGCCATGCTCTGGCGCGCGCTCCGCGACCGACAACTCTGCGGTGCCAAATTCCGCCGCCAGGTGCCACTGCGTGGCTACATCCTCGATTTCGTCTGCTTCGAAGCCAGATTGATCATTGAGGTCGATGGCGGCCAGCATGGCGACAGCCTCCACGACCTTCATCGTGACGCCCTCTTCCGCGCCGAAGGTTTTCGCATCCTGCGCTTCTGGAACGACGAGATCCTGCAGCATCTCGATGATGTCTGCCGTCACATTCTGTCGGAGCTGCGCAATTCGGGCGAGTGAGGGATCGGCTGCCCATTGAACGGATCCCCTCACTTGCGAAATCTGAAGGTTAGGCGGCTTGCGCTCGCCTAAGCCTTCGATTTCGCTTTCTCCCCCACAGTGGGGGGAGAGGGGGCGCGAGGCCAGCGGCACCGTCCCCTCTCCCCTCTGTGGGAGAGGTTACAAAATCGAGGGCTTAGCCCGATCAGGGCTAAACCTCAGATTTTGTTGGTGAGGGGATCAGTTCCGTTGGTAGCCCCCCCTCACACCCCCCGTATCCGTGGCTCGCCGCCGCCCTCCAGCATCAGCGCTGTCAGCGCCCAGACCAGCGCATCGAGCCGGTCCGGCGAGCGCCCGTTCGACAATCCCTCCGGGCCTAAATCACACATCTGGTCCTCCAGCGCGACGAACCGCCCCGCATGCAGAACCCGCCCCTGCTCGTACAAGGCCGCGACCGGCTCGGCCCGCAAAAACTTGCCGCGCGTCGCCCGGACCACCGTCACCGGCAGCCGCGCCTCGATGCCTTCCAGCACCGCGCGCACCATGTCGCCGCCCTGGTTCACCTCGGCCACCACGCGGTCCGCCTCGAACCGCCTGTAAGCCGAGACCACCGCCCGCGCCCAGCCCGCCGGGGCAGCACCCTCCACCGAACAATCCGCCAGAACCACCGCCTGGCCATTCTCCTTCAGCCCCGCCACCACGATGCCGCAGCAGGCGCTTACCCCACCCGCCGGCGGATCGACCGCCACGACGATGCGCCGCAAGGGTTCGGCCAGTTTCACCACGATCTCGTCGAGCCGCGCGCGCTTCCAAAGCGCATCCGGCCGGTCCTCGATCAGCTCGCCGTCGAGCTCCTGCCGCCCGAGCCGCGTTCCCCCATAGCGGGCGGCAAGCGCCTCCAGAAAACCCGGCGCCAGATGCGCCGCGTTGGCAGAGGTTGCCATCCGCGTCAGCCGCGTCGCCTCGTCCGCCATCAGCCGCTTCAGAAGCGGCACCGGCCTTGGCGTCGTCGTCACCACCTGGCGCGGATCCTCGCCCAGCCGCAGCGCAAACTGCAGCATGTCGAAGGTCTCCTCGGCATGTTTCCATTTGGCGAGCTCATCGCACCAGGCGAGATGAAACTGCGGCCCGCGCAGGCTTTCGGGATCCTCGGAGGAAAAGATCTGCGCGATCGCCCCGTTCGGCCAGACCAGCCGCCGCCTCGAAATCTCCACCTCCGGCCGCATCCGCCTTGCAATCCGCGACAGCCCCGAGGCCCCGTCGATCATCACTTCCCGCGCGTCGCCGAGCGTCTCCGCCACCAGCGCGATGCGCAGATCCGTCCTTCTGCCCGCCGCCAGCACCTGCGCCTGCACCCATTCGGCGCCTGCCCGCGTCTTGCCCGATCCGCGCCCGCCGAGGATCAGCCAGCTTCGCCAGTCCCCCTCCGGCGGCCATTGCTCGGGCCGCGCCAGAAGCTTCCAGTCGCGGGCGAGAAAGGCGAGATCGGCAGGGGTCAGCGTTGCGAGGTCGAGCGGTACACCAGCGCGGGCGGCGACACCTGCCCCATGCCCGACCGCCCCTGCCGCCATCCTCATATCCCGCGCCCGATGCCGTCTCTCAGCATCCGGAGCATCAAGCCCCGCCGCCGCCCAGGTTTTGGGCGCGATCGTCGTGGCAACAGTCTCGAAAGCGGCTATAGTCCTCCTGCCATTCCCGGCCAGCGCCTCGGCGTCCGCCGCCGTCTCGCCGATCACCACGGACGCAGCCCGTTCCGTCTCGGTCACCCGATCCCTCATCCGCCGCCCCAGGGATTTCGGCGTCATCGGCACACTCCTTGGGCGGTTATGCAAAACAACGTAAGGTGTCACTCCGCCCTCATGCTGAGGTGCCCGCGCCAGCGGGCCTCGAAGCGTCCATTTGGTCCGGTGCCTGTGTAACCGATCCCCTCACTTGCGAAATCTGAAGTTTAGGCGGCTTGCGCTCGCCTAAACCTTCGATTTCGCTTTCTCCCCCACAGCGGGGGGAGAAGGAACGCGCGGCAGCCTCATCGACACCTCTCCCCCTTGTGGGAGAGGTTACAAAATCGAGGGCTTAGCCCGATCAGGGCT
>DAMDHD010000026.1:0-55776 GCA_032102365.1 Allorhizobium sp. CTOTU50464
CACATCGAACTGCTGGGACAATTCCACCAGCGTCTGCTCACCCCGTATCGCAGCGAGCGCCACCTTTACCTTGAAAGACGGGCTGTGGTGCCGGCGCGGTCGTCTTATCATGGCATCTCCTGTTCATGGCATCTAAGCCGAAGTCAGCCAGAAATTCCACTTATCCCCGCTGTCCGGATTTCCCGAGCCAGTTCTCCGAAACGAGGAAAGGTCTTTACAAGGCCGAGGTCATCGATTGGCGAGGACCGTGCTGCAACTCCGAAGCCGCGAAGCTCGCCACACTGGAATGGGTTGACTGGTTCAACTACCGCCTTCTTCTGGAGCTCCTCTGGAGTATCCCGCCAGCCGACGCAGAAGAACGATTTCACGCTATGCTGGACGCCCCAGCCATAGCCGCAGCATGGTAAATCGGTGCGGTTCAGTCAAGACGGTGCCGGAAGTGTAGTTGGCTGTAAGGACGCAGCACTTACTCATGGCCCATGCCCTGCCGGCCGTGTATGCCGTCTCTGAGGCCGCGCCACATCATCTTCCATTGTGCCATGTGCGGTTTAGCGAAAACGATGCTGAAGCCTAAGCGCAATATCGTCCTGAGGCCAGCGCTGCAACGCCAATGGATTGGTACCCACTTCTGGCGCCAGAGCCAAATAGAATTGCGAAATAGATAGTAGTGGCGCATTGGCGTATGTGCGGCAAAAGCATGACCGAATACATACATGGGCTCGCCGAACTCGTGTGACATCTTGGCGTGGACGCTGCCGTAGCAATGCAGGCCCCGTGCGCCGGCACGCAGGCACCACTCCGTATCTACGTAGTCGATGAAAAGTTCCGAGCGCATGTCTCCAACCCTGTCGAGCGCCGCAATGGGGATTAGACAGCCCGAGGAGATTACGTGATCGACGCGAACCAGGCCGTCTTCGGGTTCGGCTCGCCGAGCACGCTCGAAGTGGGTGCCCCTGCCCAGGCGCTCGTCAAACAAGTTAGGACCAATAGCAGCCACCAATTCACCCCTTGCCGACCGAGCTTCAGCGGCTTGGACGAGCAACCCTATCATGCCCGGATTGGCTACACTGTCGTGATCAAACAAGATCACATAGCGAAATCCGCGTTCGCGAGCGAAAGCGATGCCGCAATTGTGGGCGGCCGCTATTCCTTGGTTGAAGGCCAGCCCCACATAGTGCTCCGCAGTCAGATGCCGATCGGCAAGAAATGCGCCGACGTCAGATTTTGAGCCATTGTCGACCACGATTGTGGCGTCCACCTGCCCGATTAGGCTGTCTAGCAGGGAGGTCAATCGACTAAGTTCGGGATTGTAGGTGACGACAATAGCTAATACTCGCGGTGTCATGATGCGTCTCCCTGCCTGCCGGATCTGACGCCGAGCCACCGCCTTGCTTTTACCAGCACCAGACGCGTTCCGCCCTCCTTGAACGCCAGTTGCAATCGCAATAGCAGCGACTGCATTCTCTGCAGCCAACCTTGCCGTCGAACTCGCACCAGATCGACGGTCGGAATCGACTCGGAGCGAACAATGTAAGGTTGGATGGCTCGCGTCCAAGCGCCCGCGGCATGATCGAGCTCGTAACGCACCAACGCAGTAGCGCGGGCCTTCTGCCGCATGCGCATTAGGCGATCAGGCTCGGCAATGAGAGTCAGTAGTGCGTCGGTCCAACCGCCATCGCTAACCAACAAGCCATCGACGCCGTGGGTCACCCGGGCCGGGTAGGGACCAAAGTTAGAGTAGACGCCAGCAATCGAGCAGGCGGCATACTCCCTGAATTTATTGTCGGTCTTACTACTGTTGGATGTTGTTGGCAGCAACGGGGCTAGACCAATGGACCAGTTCCTCGACGCCTGAAAGCGGATGAAGCTATCGTAGTCGGACATCGTGGGAAAGAAGCGGATGCGATCATTCGTCTGAACGCCACGTGGCATGGTCCCCACGAACTCAAATACTGTGTCGGGATGGCTGGCTAGGACGGGGCCTATCGACGGCTTTATCAGTTCGAGATCCGCGTCACGACCGATGCTGCCGGCAAAGCCAATCCTAATCTCCTGCGTGCGTTCGGGGTTAACGTTTTCGATGAGGTCAAACTTGAAGTAGGTTGGTACCTGAACAATCGGCCGGCTGGTATGCTGTCGTAGATGGATAGACAACTGGTCGGTGTTGGTAAGCACCATTGCCGCGTGTTGCAAAAAATAGTTGAGACTGGCGCGAACTTTTGGTTGTGCGTAATAGGCACCCAGCGGCGAAGCGGGATCGAGCCCCCAGAAATCGTCATCGAGATAATAGAGATAGGATCGACCGCTTCGCACCAGACTACGTGCGTAGGGAAGCACTGACGGATCGCCGCATCGGGCAAAGAGCGGAGTGACATCGCTTGGAAGCACACGGTCTTTCCATTGCGACGCGACCACAAGATCCGCCGAGATGCCAAGGGGCTTGGCGGCATGGAGTACCTGCATCAACAAGTGGGTCGACGCTATCTCGGCTTCTGCGATCACCAGAAGCTTAACCGCTTCAGACGACGTCATCTTTATTGAACACTGACAAATGCTCGGCGGCTTTGCCGACGGCGCCACAGAGCAGGACCGGCGAGTTCGTAAATGGCAACCGGCGCAGTCGTGTGTTGGACAAAGACGCGCAAGTACCAGCCTCGAGTGAGCGAAAGGGTGGTGGGCAATCTAAAGACCGTCGGCCGATCTACCATCACGTGTCTAAGATCGACCGAAGCCTGTGCAACGATGGCACGCTCGGCGGACACGATTTCGACTCCGACACTTCCGGTAGTCGAGCCAATCGGATTGATAGCAAGCGCAATTTCCGAAATGGCGCTGGATCCCATTGGCATGCGGTACTCGCGATAGTCATGCAGCCGCAGGTCCTCGCTAATCGTTAGCCGGTAGCCAGTCCCGCGGAGATGACGCCCAGTATATTCTTTTAGCACAGAGAACGCTGGCGAGACGTCACGCCACAGGCTGTCTGTACGCACGTAGCTTGCAAGACGCTGTGCACGGGATTGCCGGTATGCCGATAGCTCGTCGTACACTGAAAAAAGCTGTGACGAGAAGGTACTCGTCGGCGTACTGTAGGCTATTTCCTGCTGTATCCTGGACGCGGCTATGTGAGCTTCGAGACGGTCAATGTGAAGCCTAAGCTCTTCGTTATCAGCTTTGTATTCGGCCGTCAGCTCGTCACTCACCTCGATTTCCTTGCGGAGCGAAGCAAAACGTGCGTTCTCGTTTTGCAATGCTGCTACTGTTGCAGATAGGCTCTGCGCAACCTCGGCCAACCGGGCTTCGCTAGCGCCTATGCCCTGTTGCCGCATATCAACTAGGGGTGCAACAATCTCGACTATGCGGTCATCGTTGCCCGTCCGTGCGACGTCGTGAGCCTGCTCGTTAACGTGGAACGTCTCTCGAATTTCGCAATTCATGGTTGCCCCCAGATCACTTGAGGGCTCAGAGGAAGCGGTGGCCACGCCGCGCGCTGAAGTCCTCGCCGCGAAGCCTTCGCGTGCGCGCTCTTTATCGGCGGCACGGCGCGCCAGCACATGGTGGGGAACATAAGGAGTGAAACTTGCCAGAAGTTGTTCGAAACTTTCGCCTGAATCTGCCTCATCTGGTTTCCAAGCTATCAAGTGATACATGACCTGGTCGCAGACGTCGATCCGACTCTGCCGTGCTGCCCGCTTCTCGGTCTCTGCCAAGCCGAGATAACGCGGGAAGTAGAAAAACTCCATGTTTACCAGTCTGAAGTCCATGGCTGGCGTGGAATGGTCGGAATTGGCGATTCCCCAATGAGGCGCGTGGGGGTGGTCATATTCAATCTGATCGAGGCTGGCCGTCGGATGATTGGTCCAGAACCGTGGGGTATGTTCATTGAATGCGGCAACATGATATGGATTAGCAATATTGAGCTTCTGCTCACTGTAAGGCGCCACGATGCATAACTGACCGCCATGGCGAAGCACGCGGTAAATTTCTGCCATAGTCCCCATAATATTGGGAACGTGCTCGAGAGAATGGCTGGCATAGACTAGATCAGCGGAGTTAGTATCGAACGGCAGGGGTTTATCCAGATCGCCAACGATGTCCACGCCCGGTAGAGGGAACCTATCGAACCCAACGAAACCTTTGGCCTTCCCAGCACCACAACCCAGGTCTAATCTCAACATAACGCTCTCCAATCGCAGTGGGCCAAGTAGCCGCTCATCTACTTCTTGCCATGCAATGTCATCTGTCCGACACCATTAGCCAAAAGTACAGTTCTTAGCTTCAGGCGGCGACGTGCGGATGCTCACTTGCCCTATAGGCCGCGATTACATCGTCGGATGGGCCATCCATTACGACATGACCCGCCTGTAGCCAAATAGTCCGGGTGCAAAAGCTCTTGACCATTTCGAAGCTATGCGACGAGAACACGAGGATCTTGCCCTGCTCCATGAATTCGAGCATGCGCTTCTTAGCTTTCTCGGCAAACCGAATATCACCTGCGCCCATGACCTCGTCGATCAGCAGAATTTCTGGATTGATGCTGGTCGAAACTGCAAACGCAAGGCGAATAAACATGCCGGCCGAGTATGTTTTTAGGGGATAGTCCAGAAATTCCCCTAGCTCCGTAAAGGCAGCAATTTCCGGTAGCTTCTGCTCGATCTCGGCGGGTGACATGCCAAGGAGCAACCCCCTGATGCGGATATTGTCATACCCCGTCTGAAGCATCTCAAAACCGGTGGCGAACTCGAACATCGGACACACGTGACCTACGGTGCGTGCGACCCCGTGTGTGGCCGGATAGATCCCCGCCATAACCTTTAGCAAAGTGCTCTTGCCGGCGCCGTTCAGGCCAATCAGTCCAACACGCTCACCTTCGTTGACGGTAAGTGAGACGTTTTGTAGCGCCTTTACCACGTAATTGTCCGGCCGTTCCTTGCTCGGGCGCAACCGATCTACAACCCAACTCTTAAGATTGTTTGGGCTGGCTCGCCCCGAAAAGTGAAGGCTAACATCGTCAAGTTGAATCGTGGCCTTTGTCATAGGAGAAACACCAACTCTCTGTCTAAGCTGCGAGCCGTGAGATAAGCCAGCGCAAACACTGCCACGACATACAGGACAGCGAACAAGTACGCGTGGGGTGCAGCAAACGTATCGGTCAGGATGGGCGCACGGACGATCTCTATGAGATAGTACAGCGGGTTGAACCGGTAGATAAAGTCAAGACCACGTTCATGCAGGGCTTCTGCGGGGAAGATAATAGGTGTCAGGAAGAAAAAAACCTGAAGGACGCCCCCCAGCGCATGCGGAAGGTCGACAAATCTAGCGCCAAGATAGGCAAATAGGCAAATATGCGCTAGCCCGGCAGCAAGAAGCAGCAATATGCCGGGTGTAGCGTACACCCAGCCCATAACACCGAACGATCCAGTGACTAGCCGTAGTATGAACAGCGCCAGCATGCCTATACCCAGCACAGCGGCACTCGATACAAGCGTGCGCAGAAGATAGACCTGCTTAGGAAAGACGAACTGCTTAATGTAGCCTTCAGCAATAGCGAACGTATGGCCGGAATCAGCAATCGTAGCGGATAGAAAGCCCCATATGACAAACCCGGCCGTCAGGAACGGTAAGAACTCTTTCATGGGCTGGCCGAGCAAAGCGCCGTAGACCAACCCAGCGCCGCCTACAAATAGTCCCAGGTTGACCAAGATCCATAGAGGCCCAATGAACGAGCGGCGAAACCGTGCGCGCAGGTCTTGACGACCAAGAAAGAGCCAAACGCGAGCCAGCCGGAGCGATTTGCCAATATCAGCCAGAAGTTGCCGATCCGTGACGCTCATCGTTCGATACTCATAGAATATTCAAGCATGTTCTCGGACGTCCGGTCGAGCTTGAAACCAAGCTTCTCGTATAGGCGAATGGCGCGTTGATTATGCGCAAAAACCTGAAGATGGATACGTGACAGGCCTAAATGTTCGCGGGCCAGGCCAAAGAGTGCTTCGATAGCGACGCGGATATGACCCTTGCCTCCTTCACCTGGTGCAACAATGAAGCGGCCAATCTCTGCGCTCGCAGTAAGCTTATTGATCGAATACAGAGCCACTTGCCCAACTGGCCGGCCATCTGCCTCGACTATAAAAACATAATCATCGGGTTTGCCGAGGTAGCTTTCGAACCAGCCCCGATGCTGCTCTTCGCTAAGGACCTCTGACATTTTGAACCAAATGCGCACGTCATCTCGATTGCGCCATGCCAATGTCAAAGACAGATCGCCGCGCTCTAGTGGACGCAGCCTGATACCCGCGTGATCAAGCGGTGCCAACACGGTTTTCATTGGGCGTAGCGACTTACCAAATCGGCGACCATATCCACGTCTGCCTTACTCAACCGCATATGAATCGGCAGCGAAACGATTTCCTGGCTAGCCATTGCGGCTTTCGGGCAGGTCCCCGCTCCGTGAGCATAGAGCTTGTATTCGGTGTTATCGCGGTAATGTACACCGGGGAACACCTCATGCTCATTCAGTGCCAGCATCAACTGGTCACGATTCTTGACGCGAATCTGGATAAGATGCTGAGAGGTTTCGCAACCAGGAGCGGTTGGCACAACGCGAATGTTATCATTGCCTTCGAGCGCCTGACGATACCAAGACGCAATCTGCCGACGGTAGGCGTTATCCTGATCGAGATATTTGAGCTGCACCAAGCCGATAGCAGCCATGATGGAGTTGCCGTGATACTTGTAGCCGAGTTCCTCCACGTCATACATCCACTTATAGGCGCCCTGTGCCGCGGTGCGGGCGTAGGTGTCCTTGTTGATACCAAGCCAGCTCAACCGACGAACCCGTGCGTCATCGTCAGCGTCATTAAAGCATATCATGCCCGAATCGGCAGTGGGCAGGTTCTTCACGGCTTGAAAGCTGAACACGGTGACGTCAGCGTCGTGGCCGACATGCCTGTTATTAAGGCGCGTACCTGACATGTGCGCCGCGTCAAGAATCAGTTTTATGTTATGCTTCGTGCACAGAGCGCGAATGGCATCGTATTGCCCGGTATTTCCACCCATCCCGACGTAGATGATCGCGCGCGTGCGCGGTGTGATGCGAGACTCCACCGATTCAGGGTCGAGGCAAAGATACTCGTCTACGTCGGCAAATACTGGCTTGAGCCCAGCGTAGAGGATAGCGTGGTTCGATGACACGAATGTCAGAGGGGTCGTGATGACCTCGTCATCGTCCTCCCAGCCGTATTTAGTCTTATACATCTCTACCGCCAGATGAAGACCGACAGTATTGGAGCTCAAATAATGTGCGAACGGGAGGCCTGTATAATCCTTCCAAGCATCTTCCATAGCAACGGTCTTGAATCCGAGGCCGGTCCAGCCTTTTTCCAGGCACTCCCGGATGGCTTCAAGACACTCGTCGATACGAAAGTTAGGTACAAAAAGCTGTATTGGCATTTGGTTTTCTCACAAATATTCCGCGTCGCGGAGAAGTTGCCCCGCACGGTCCTTGCTGGACAGTATGGGAGAAAAATTAGCGCCCGACTGGGGTGCAAGTGCTGGCCAGGTTATGCCGAGTTCGGGATCATCAAACCGAACGCAGCGCTCGTGTTCTCCAGACCAAAAGTCGGTGACTTTGTACTGGAAGTCGGCGCTAGGGGAAAGCACATAAAAGCCATGGGCAAATCCCTCTGGAATCCATAGGGATCGCCGATTCTCTGCAGACAGAATAGCGCCAGCCCACTTGCCGAATGTCGGTGAACTGCGACGAATGTCGACTGCGACGTCGAACACACTGCCCTGAGTCACGGACACAAATTTTCCCTGCGGGCGCTTCACCTGGTAATGGAGCCCGCGCAGCACTCCTTGGAGCGAGTGCGAGCGATTGTCTTGAACGAATACAACTTCGCGGCCCACTGCGGCGTCGAATTCCTTCTTATTGTAGCTCTCGTAGAAGTATCCACGATCGTCACCGAAGGTTTTGGGCTCGAAGAGTAGCAGATCGGGTATGGCGAGAGGGCTGAAACTCAACGATCCCCCTCCTGTGTCACGAGGGCTTTAAGGTAGGTGCCATAGCCACTTTTGGCCAACGGTTCAGCAACCGACAACAACTGCTCGTCCGTAATCCACTTGTTGCGCCAGGCGATTTCTTCGGGACAAGCGATCTTGAGCCCCTGACGTTTCTCAATAGTGGAAATGAAGTGCCCCGCTTCAAGCAAAGACTCATGTGTGCCTGTATCCAGCCAGGCAAAGCCTCGCCCCATAGTCTCGACCGACAGCAGCCCCTGGTTGAGATAGATGTTGTTTAAGTCGGTTATTTCCAATTCGCCGCGGGGTGACGGGCGAACCTGCTTGACTAGTTGGGTCGCATTTCCATCATAGAAATAGAGACCGGTCACCGCATAGTGGGACTTGGGAATCTTGGGCTTCTCTTCGATAGAAATGGCCTTTCCGGTTGAATCAAATTCCACGACGCCATAACGCTCCGGATCGGTAACGCGGTAGGCAAATACAGTGGCGCCGTCCGTGCGCATACGGGCGGCGCCGAGCAGCCGGGGAAGATCGTGCCCGTAATAGATGTTGTCGCCAAGGATCAGGGCGCTAGGCTCTGTGCCGACGAAGCGCGCCCCGATAGTATACGCCTGAGCAAGGCCGGCTGGCGTTGGCTGGACCTCGTAGTGCAGGTTCATTCCCCACTTCGATCCGTCCCCGAGGAGGCTCTGAAAGCGGGGCGTGTCAACTGGCGTGGATATGATCAAAACATCGCGTATACCGGCCAACATAAGTGTAGTCAGCGGATAGTATATCATCGGCTTATCGAACACTGGCAGCAATTGCTTCGAGACAGCCAAGGTTGCTGGATGCAGCCGGGTTCCTGCTCCCCCGGCTAAAATTATGCCTCTATACTTCACGTTGTTCTCCCTGACCATGCCGCTTCACAAACTGGTCGACACCAACCGTCCAGTCGGGAAGGTCAATGCCGAGCTCAGTGCGCAACTTGGTGGTGTCGAGGCGGCTGTTTTTGGGCCTCTGTGCCGGATTGTTAAAATCTTTTTGTAGGATCGGCAAGACATCATCCTGGTCCAAAGTGAGAGTCAGTCCCTGTTTCTGTGCACAGCCAATTATGAAACGAGCATAGTCGAACCAACTGGTCTCACCCGCGGCTGCTAGGTGATAAATGGACAAGCCGGGAGCCATCCCGCCCTTGATGTACTTGACTATGCTGGCGGCAGTGACATCGGCGATCAGCGCGGCGTCCGTGGGCGCGCCGATACTGTCCGCCACGACTCTGAGTGACCTGCCGCTTTGTGCTTGCTGGAGGATCGTTGTGGGAAAATTCTTCCCCTGATCCCCATAAATCCAGCTCGCGCGGAAAATTAAGGCATCTGCACAGCTTTCGGCTACCCGACGTTCTGCGGCAAGCTTGGATTGGCCGTAAACATTCAGCGGACCGGTAGCATCGTCTTCCCGGTAGGGCCTGTCCAGTTCTCCGTCAAACACGTAGTCGGTCGAATAGTGAACGAACAATGCGTCGAGATCCTTAGCGCCCCTTGCCAGAATATCGACGGCCTCGCAATTTATCAAATTAACTAGATCGCTGTTCTGTTCTGCCTGATCCACGGCGGTGTATGCCGCTGCGTTGACAATAATTCGCGGCTGCAGCGCATCCAAAAATGGGCGGATGCATTCCGGGTGCGCCAGGTCGAGCGTAGCACGATCGACGGCCCTCAGATCTCCGACGGGCGCGAGAGAGCGCTGTAGCTGCCGGCCTACCTGACCGTTCTTGCCGAGAAGAAGAATTGTCAATAAATACGCCCCTTGGGCCGCGTGTTGAAAATGCGTGCTACGGTCACTAGGCTCTAAGCGGAGGCATAGTGCTTGGCTATCCAGTTGCGGTATTCGCCACTCGTCACCTGCCATACCCAGTCTTGGTTCTTTAGGTACCAATCAATCGTTTTTCGTATGCCGGTTTCAAAGGTTTCCGAGGGCTGCCAACCCAGTTCGGAGTTGATCTTGCGTGAGTCGATTGCATAGCGACGGTCGTGGCCAGGGCGGTCCTTCACGAATGTGATCTGCTCCCGGTAGGAAGCGCCGTCACTGCGAGGAGAGCGCTCGTCCAGCAGATTGCATATGGTTTCTACTACCTCGATATTAGATTTCTCGTTGCCGCCGCCAACATTGTAGACCTGGTTGATCCGGCCACGTTCGAGCACCGCGCGGATGGCCGTGCAGTGGTCACGAACATATAGCCAGTCGCGGACTTGCAGGCCGTCGCCATAGACTGGTAGAGGTTTGCCTTGAAGAGCGTTGTTGATCACCAGCGGAATAAGCTTTTCCGGGAAGTGATGCGGCCCGTAATTGTTGGAGCAATTAGTCGTCAGTACCGGTAAGCCGTAGGTCTCGCCATAGGCGCGCACCAAGTGATCTGATCCCGCCTTGCTGGCTGAGTAAGGGCTGTTGGGTTGGATCTGGTGTTCCTCGGTAAAGGGCGCTGCGTGCGGGTCCAGCGATCCATATACCTCGTCGGTCGATACGTGGAGGAACCGAAAGGCTTCCTTCTCCGGACCATCGAGAGTACTCCAGTGCTGCCGACTTGCCTCAATGAGACGGAGAGTCCCTATCACGTTTGTCTGGAAAAACGCCTCGGGACCACTGATTGAACGGTCAACATGACTTTCGGCAGCAAAATTGACGACGGCTCGGATCGAGTGGGTCTTGAGCAGGTCAAGGATTGCCTCATAGTTTTGGATGTCGACCTGAGCGAACCTATAGTCAGAACGGCCAACTACGGCGGCAAGGTTGTGAACATTGCCGGCATATGTCAAGCAGTCGACGTTCACGACCGGCTCTCCTACGGTCTCGAACCAATCCACGATGAAGTTCGAGCCAATGAAGCCGCAACCGCCAGTTACTAATATCGTCATTAACGTCCTCCCAGGGAGCCTTGCGAAACACCCACAAAATGTGGGCTGTTCAATTACAGGAGTGCTGCTGTTAACGCAATGCGCTATTGTTGTACTCAGACAGTTTCGCCTTAAGCTGCTGAAGTCTCTCCAATCGTTCTCTCCGCTCCGAATTTGGCAGAAGCGACGGCAATCCTGCACAAGGCGTCAGATCGAAACTTGGCATCTGTAACGGCTGCATAGCTTTGAGAAGCAGCGAAAGCACCACCGTATTGGCTTTTTCACTGGTAAATTTAGTGAGTATCTCTGCCGACTTTCTGCGCAGAACTGGCCATTCGTCCCTGGCGCAGATGGCGCGCTCGATCGCCGCGGCCAATTGCTCTGGAGCGTGGTTTTCAGCTACAAAGCCGTTAGTGCCGTCTACGACCAGCTCATCTATACCCCCGGACAACGCCACTACGGGGATCAACCCACGTGCGATAGACTCCGCCACTGTTTGGGGCACGCTTTCGTCCGACGACGCGGACAGGATTATGTCATTATCGTCTGCCAGGGCATCTAGGCTGGTAAGTCCGAATACATTGACCCGATCAGCAAGACCGAGATCTAAAACGGTTTTTTCAATCTCCTTTTTGTACCAGTCGAGCCCTGGTAGGGCGTAGCCATAGAGGTTGAGAATGGCATCGTGACCCCGTTCACGCAGCAGGTGGAGAGCCTTGACGCTTTCCAACTGCCCCTTGCGCGGTTGCAATGTTCCTCCAACAGCAATGCGCAGCTGTAGAGAAACCTGTGGGCGCTCGCCGTCGACATGCTTCAAGCTTGGCACCGTTGAGCGAGCTACGCCGGAGCGCGTCGGAAGCACCTGGGCGATTTTGTCATGTGACCACTGGCTGTCACATATCCAGCCATCAATTCGCCCATACAGCTGGCTCAGGCTCGCTGGATCGTAGGCTGAAGCTTGGAACAGGCACATGAACAGTTTGGCGTGCTGACGGTCAGCCCAAGCGAAGACTGGGATGAAGCCGCTACAGACGATGAGGTCTGGTCCGCTGTCGCGGATATGGCTGCTCAATGCCGCAGCCTGGTCGCGCTTGACCTGCGTATCGAGAGCCAAGAACTGGGGGCCTGGTTTGTATGGCGCCGAACGCGACGGGGCCAAGTCCAGATCTGACAACCGGTCCGCCAGCGCGCTGTCAAAAATGCCGTAAACCGGGTCATCAGCGATCCATACTTCCACCTCGAAGCCAGAGTCCTTAAGGCCCTTAGCGATCATTATCCCATACGCCTCAGAGCCGGAAAGAAGTTCGCTGTTTAGCGCCACTACAGCCTTGGGCCGAATACGGCTACGCTGCTTCCTCGTGCGCGCATACATCACCGTCGTCGCGACGTTGCGCAACCACTCATCCGAGGGCACAGGCGGTGCGGCAATGACCCAATCTCCGGGAAGTTCCGCGTTGCTTTCGGCATTCACGACAACGGCAGTCGCCTGGGCAAGTAGATTACGCGCCCAAACACATTGATCTGCCGAAAACGGTACATTTTCGCCCGGCAGATACATGTCTGCCCCCAGCACCTTCTTGATCGGCGCATACTGCTGATAGCCAGACCTTGGCTCCTCCGCCGACATGAAGCCGTAGTGACTGGAGTAGAGAACTGGAACACCTGCATCGGCAAACTTCTGCACGAACTGCGCAATGAAAGGGGCACAGGCATCAGCGAGTATGAGCAGGTCGACGCTATCGACGGGAATGGCAGACAGCTGCCACTCCGGAGTGTGGACGCAAATGTTCTGAGCTTCAGCCAAGGCTTGTTCCCAGCGCTGAACGTGCTCGTTATAGGTGTTGCTGACCAAAAGTGTGCGACGGCGCCCCGCGCTGGGCGAAGGCGACTCGGCCCAGCTGAAGCCGAAGTGATCGAGCTGCGTGCGATTGGTTAGCGTAAGAGTGTAGTTATTGGCATCGGGGTTGCGGTCGGAAAACGGCTTATACACCTGCTGTACCACATCCCGCCACTCTCGCGAGTTGCGAACATAAGGCAGGACCGGACGCGTATCCAGAACATCGAAATCTCCTATTGCGGAGGGGCGCAAACTTATTGCCCGTTCAGCGTAACGCTTTGTGTCAAACATGTATCCATAGGCGATCTTGACGTCCCAGCCGATAGTGTTTCCGATCGAATTCTCAGAAACCAAGCCGTGCTCGGTGGCGGCAACAAAGTCGAGATGCTGGAATTTGGCCCCTAAGTGAGCCGATCGCAGCCACAGATCCCAATCACAGATGCGACGGAGCAGTATGTGAGGATCATAAAGACCGTAACGATCGAAAAAGTCCTTCCGGCACAGGACCCCGCCGTTAGGAATGGTATTTAAATTGCCAAGAAGCTCAAGTGAGAAAGGCCAGTCGCCCAAAGTAAAATCGGCGCCGCCATGTCCGAGCATGTGTACATTGCTATGCACCACATCAATTTCCGAAGTAGACAACACTTCATACGCTTTGCCGATAAAATCCTTGGTCAGCACGTTGTCGTCGAACAGGAAGGCTACGGCTTCGCCGCGAGATAGCATTACACCTTCGTTGGTACGAACGGCGGGCAAGCCGCTGTTCTGGTCGTGCCGGTAGTAACGAATTCGGTCGTCATGCTTTGCATATCCGCGAACGGTGTCTTCCGTCCCATCCGACGAGCCGTCGTCGATGATGATCAGTTCCAGGTCCGAAAACGATTGTGCAAGGGCAGATTCAATACAAGGCGCCAACAAACCCTCAAGGTTGCGCTTATAAGTCGGTGTTACAATCGATACCTTCGGCTTAGCGGCACGACCTGCGCTGATCTCTCGCCGACCTCGAATAACGTCTTTAACTTTCATACGCCGCTCTCTGCAGTAATATCTTGGGTAGCATAGATGTTTGCGCCTTGAGCCGCCAGTTTGCGGTCCCATGCGAGCTTGACGCCGTCGCGTATTGATACAGGCTTTTGCCATCCGGCGAATGTCGTCCTAAAACGCGACGCGTCGATTACCACATTTTTAGGTCCGCTAAAAATGCCCTTGTCGATTGTGTACCTATGTCGCCCGCCAGTTACGTCATCGACGATAGAGAGCACATCACCCATACTGATGGACAAACCACTCGCGACGTTAAAGGTGGAATTAACAGATAGATCCGGATGGATCAGTATCTGTTCGACAGCACGGGCTGCGTCATCGACAAATAGATAGTCTCGCGTACTCGATCTTTCCGTCCAGACTAATGACGTCTTGCCGCTGATGGCATTGTCAAGAAATAGATCGACAGCCCCCTGTCGCACCGTGCGGCGAGCTGGCTGACCGTAAAGGTTAGAAAAGCGCAGAATGGTATAGGTAACGTTTCCTACCCTCGCATAAAATCTTAGTATATCCTCGGAGATCTGTTTGCCGAGGCCGTAGCTCGACATAGGCGCAGGTACGGTAGCTTCATCGCACGCGATCGACGAATCCGGATACATTGCACCCGCGGTGGACGAAAACACTATGTGAGGAACGCTGCCGGCCAACGCTGCGGCCTCGATTAGACTGACTAACGCCATAGCTGTGACACGAAGCTCATGCCGAGGATCGGCGGGAGACTCGGATGGAGTGCTGAAGCTAGGAAAAAAAAGGACAGTTCGTTTGACGGTTAGATATTCTGCCAGTTGCTTCGTATTGAAAAGATCGACGCGATAGACGTTTCCGCCCTCCGTCGGCTCGCTATTGTGCCGGCGCAGTTCTGAAACGTCAAAGTTCGGCCGGATTAGCTTGAGGGTGGCCTGACCAAGCAGCCCGGCCCCCCCGACGATCAGCAGGGACCCACGTGTCATGCTGCGATTCCCCAGGCGATTGATTGATCGCGCCCTTCTAAAGGGGTCAGTTTGGAGTGTCTACAATATATTTTCTATCAGTACGTTCAAAAACGGCTCTCGCCTCGTCAAGCTGGTCGTGATGGATGAACTTTTCATCAGTGAACTGCGCTCAATGCGGGTGCCCCTGGTGTGTTGCATAATACAAACCGCCGTAGCTCGGCGATCGACGGGCCCACGTCGCGCCAGTCCCAGCAGTTCGCTGGGCATGCAACTCGGACCAAACAGTGAAAGACCCTAGACGGGGCGATAGGCGTATGCCTCAGTCTACCAGCATCCCGTCGATCAGCTTGCGCTCCCGGACAGGCCTGAGAGCTTTCGCCAGATAACGTCCTGCAACATCTCGCGGCCCAGCGTCAGATCGGCGACAATCTTCTTGAGCCTGGAGTTCTCATCTTCCAGAGCCTTCAATCGGCGCATCTCGTCGGGCAGCAGACCCGCATACTTCTTGCGCCAATTGAAATAGGTCGCTTGGCTGATCCCCGCCTTCCGGCAAATCTTTGCCACCGGCACGCCGCCGTCGCCCTGCTTCAAAATGAACGCCTTCTGGGCGTCCGAGAACTTCGATGCCTTTATGCTTCCGCTCCGTCTCCCTGCCGGGAGGCTATCGCGGAAAACTCCAATTATGAACGGTCCAGTTTTTGGGGATCAGAGCACTTTCGCTGCACCAGCTCCCACGCCAAAACCAAACGGTCATGTTCCTTCAGCCCCGTCTCCGTGGCAACCGTCAGCGCCCATAATATCGCCAGCAACCGCGTCTCGCCATCACGATGCAGGCGCCGATCGATAGTGATAGCTTTCAGCCCGAGATTGATCGCCGCAAGATGTCCGCCGGTGGTAACGGCGCCCTCGCGCAGGATCGAGGCAGCCAGCAGCCAACAGAGAGCTAGGGCGCATGCTGAAGTGTGGCAATTTCATCATTCCTATCTTGATAGAACTGACGAGTAAGAATTTCTGCACGCTCTTACAGCTGAGTGGTACCTGGCCAGAGGTTTGCGACCATCTTGATCAAAAGCGGGGCGGCCAATCGCGCGTTTCTGGGCCTGCATGCCCATTCTGGAGTCCCAATCCAGACAAAGTTAATCAACCTGACGCAATCGTCCTGATCTGAGTTTGTGGATGAGCCGCGCATATCGGGATAGATTAGTGACTTGGTCGTAGGGAAAAGGGAGTCCTGCCAACGGATGGCATGCTAGGCCCGGCATGTCCCAAGTTTATTGCAAGCCGCATGTGATGCGTGGCGACAGAATGGTAGCGCCACGCATATCTGAACGTCAATTGCGGCCCAAATCCATTTGCAGAATCTTCCGCACCACATCCTGTGTTTCAAGGCTGACGCGCTCCGCGAGCTCACCGATATCGCGAGCAGTAGGATTCTTCTGCTTCTCTCGCATTTGGTGAAACAGCTTTTGCTTCACGTCGGGCTCGACATCACCGTAGTACTTCGATGTCGTGCTGATCTGCTCGTGTCCCAGGTTCTGGCTCAGCGCCTTCATGTCGCGCAATGACGAGGCCCACTCATCGCAGAGCTTGGCGACGGTCGAGCGAACTGCGTGGGGCTTGAAGTACGGAACACTTGCGGCAGCGGCTGCCTTGCGCAAGACCTTTCGGACCTGGGCAGCTGTCGTAAGGAACTCCAGCTCGATACTATGCCGGCCAATCCACGGCTTGAATGGTGCCGTCGGAAAGAGAGGGTCATCGTCTCCGGCACCCATGCGCCTCAGTTCGTCAATCCATTCGATGACAATGCGTTCTATGTCGTCACCCACCGGAAACCAGTCAACAAAACTCGTCTTGCTGAACTTGGTCTTTACCTCTCGCGCATCCTGGAACACCTGCTTCCGTTCGACATCGATGTGTTTCAGGCGAAGCGAGATTAATGCACCATCGCGGACACCAAACAGGAAGAGCGCCGCCAGCATTGCACGGTCCCGCCGTTGTGCCGGCGCGACCGCTGGCATTGCCTCTAACACTGTTCGAAGTTGATCAGCACTCGGAACAAACTTCGGGGCGGCAGCTCCAGCCAGTTCTACAAGCTGACGTGGGGAGTTGAAGTGGTTGTACAGCTGGCCGCTGATTGATCGTCTGTAACCTTCCTGGTTGGAAAGCCACGAGAAAAAGGCTTTCAGGTTTCCGAAGGTATGGACGATGGTCGACGCGGAGAGGGCCTCTTTGCCAGTCTTGTCTAACCGGCCAATGAGCTCGTCCTTAAACTCCTCGATCATTCTTCGGGTCACGGCCCGAAAGTCGACTGATCCCGTATGCTCCTCGAACTGCCAGATATGTCGGAGGATGTCGTTGACGGTCTTTAGGTGAAAACCCTTACCGTGCCTCAGCTCGCCTTGATAGAGATAGACGATGGAGGCGTTAGTCTTGGAAACATGCATATGTCTGACTTTCAATTCAATGCGATCTATCGAGACCGCATGGGTTTGCATTGCCAAAGTTGGACCTCTGGCTCGGGAAAGAATTGTTGCGGCGCGAGCTCCATGTTTGGGAAATGAGGAGGGTGGTCAGACGGCCCCGGATTCGAGACCGCCCGATTTGCACAAAGCCGGAGTGAACTAGCGAAACATATTAGTCGCGAGTCTCGCATCCGGGATTGGCTTCACGCAGCTTACGGATCGTATCCATCTCTTCACTGCAAACGTACCTGTTGGCCGGTACTCCCGTGTGTGGACAGGTGACTGAAGCGCGGAACATCCCCGGGGTCCTACCGGGGTGAATAGAGATGTCCCCGTCTATAAACGAGTGAGTGCCCTTGCAGCCAAAGCAGTTGGCCATGAACGGAGCCAATGGCGGGCCTGAAGCCCTTTTTCTGCGACGCGCATGAAAGGCGTTCAGATCTTTGCCACGGAAAAGTCGTATCTCGGCATCGGCGAAAGGCAGTCCCTCGGCGATCCAATTCGTGAGCGTATTGCGTGAGATCTCATAGAGCTTGATGACATCATCGCTGGAGTAGAGCTGATGGCACCTTGCCTTCCGGTCACTCTGTAGATTGCGACGCTTCTTGCGAGGAGTGATAGGCGCGCTCATCGGCTAGCCTCCCCGCGCGAAACTTCGAACGCAAGGACATCGCTCAGTCGCCAACGGGTCGAGCCGTTGAGGATCTTGATTGGCTTTGGAAATGCCGGATTCTGTTTCGTATGGCGCCAGACGGTCTGGATACTGACAGCATAGCGGCGCGCCACGTCCTGCACGGACAGATAGCGCTCTTCAGCGCCCGGTTGGGCCGGCGAAACATTCTTGCTCTTGCGCTGAGGATCAGCGCCTCTTGTGTTAAGCTGTCGTGAGAACGGCGTGCTCTCAGAGAGAGCAGCAGGACTTGCGGCAGCGGTTTCTTGAGAGTTTGCAGGTGTCGTCGCTACATCGCTTGACGGAGTAGCTTCGGAGGTACCAAGGCCAGAAAATAGGCCCAACTGCGGATCAGCAGACATAGGTGTCCCTTTGTTGAGGACCCCGCACGTCTTGCGCAGTGGTTGGTTAGACAATGAATCTCAAGTAGTCGAACGACGTATCGATTGGCAAGTGGGTGATTTGAATTTTTATTTGTGGAGATCGCAGAAAAAACTCTGGCCAAACGCCGTGGCGGGCTGACTGGCGGGCCAGACACAATCTGCCAAAATTTATCGAAGAAAATCAGCACTTTACTGAAGAAATGGCGGAGAGGGTGGGATTCGAACCCACGATACCCTTGCGAGTATGCCGCATTTCGAGTGCGGTGCTTTCGACCACTCAGCCACCTCTCCGGTCACATCGGTCAGCGCTCTGTGGCGCGGGCTGTCTCATAGCGGCAACTCCCCCCCCGTGCAAGAGCGAATATGACGGTTTTTACCCTCTCGGCGGAAAAGTCCGATCACTCGGTCACAAGCCGCTGTCACCGCGCGCCGATCCAACGGCGAATTAGGGGTTCAAGGCTCCAGTCCGGCGCAGCGGGCGGTGTTGCGGATATGGGTTTCCATTTCGTGCTTTGCCCGCAACCCGTCATTGGCGCTGAGGGCCGCGATGATCTTGCGGTGTTCGCCGATCGATTCGCGCATGCGCTCGGGATCGGTGATCGGGATCGGCTGACGTTGCGTCTCGGTCACCTGGTCGCGCACGGTCTGATAGAGTGCCTTCAGCATGGCATTGGAGCAGGCCGACACGATGACGCCGTGGAATTCCAGATCCGCCTCGACATTGGCGAGCAGATCCTGGTTCGCCCAGCAGTCCTCCATCGTCTGCGTCGCCCGCTCCATCTTGTCGAGCTGCAATTGCGTGAGGCGCCCGGCGGACAGCCTGGCGATTTCCCCCTCCAAGAGGATGCGCGTCTGGAAAACGTCGAAGACGGAATAGCTGTCCGAATAGCGCCAGGGCGCCATATGCCCACTCACCCCTGTATCGGAGACTGAGGGGCCTGCGACAAAGGTCCCCCTGCCCGCCTCCGTCTTCAGGAGCCCGAGGGTTTCCAGCGTCAGAAGCGCCTCCCGCAGGGATGCACGACTGATCCCGAATTTCTGCGAAAACTCCCGCTGTGACGGGATCTTCTCGCCCGGCTTCAGCTGCCCGGACTGGATCATGCCCTGGATCTCGCGTGCCACCGATTGCGGCACGAGCGTCTTGTTGAACATGCGGTCCCTTCCCCGGCGGCCTGTCTCGAAGCGGCAAGTGTATTTTTTCCGGCCGCCCCTTGCCAAGCGGAAAGCAGCATGCTTGTTTGGCCTGACTGGTCTGACCAGTTAGACCAATGTAGATTGAGTCACGTTCAAAAAACAAGGGGAACTCTCATGACACGCTCCACCACATTCAAGGCGACGCTCCTTGCCGGGCTTATCGCCGCATTTTCGACCAGCGCCCATGCCGCCGACCTGACGGTCGGTGCCAATATTGGCAATGTCCCATGGGAATTCGAAGACGCCAGCGGCAAGGTCACCGGCTTCGAGGTCGATCTCGTGAACGAAATCGCCAAGCGCCTCGGCAAGACGGTCGAATTCGTCAACACGCCCTTCAACGGCCTCTTCCCGGCCGTTCAGTCGGGCCGCATCAACATGGCGATCTCCTCGATCACCATCACCGAGAAACGTCTCGAATCGGTCTCCTTCGCGCAACCGTATTATGACAGCGACCAGTCGCTCACGGTCACTGCCGCCTCCGGCATCACGGGTCTGAAGGACATGGGCGACAAGGTTGTCGGCGTCGATACCGGCTCGACCGGCGACATGTGGGCGGAAGCCAACAAGGGCGAGTACAAGCTCGGCGAGATCCGCCGCTTCGAAGGCCTCCAGCCGGCCATGCTCGATCTGGTCGCCGGCCGCATCGATGGCTACATCTCCGACATCCCGGCCCTTCTCTACTACGTCAAGGACAAGCCGGAATTGAAGGTGGTCGAGCGTATCCCGACCGGCGAAAAATACTCGATCATGTTCAACAAGGATGATCCGCTCGCAGCCGAGGTGAACACCGTCATCACCACGCTCAAGCAGGAAGGCTTCATCGCAAAGCTGCACGAAACCTGGTTCGGCGCCAAGGCTGAGGACACCACCTCGACCGTCACCGTCCTCGACATGCCCAAGGCCATGTAAGCTCGAAACGCAACCGGCGGAGCGCAAGAGTTCCGCCGGCCTGCCATGGGAGCCGGTCCGGCATGACACTCATCAATACCTTCTTCAACCTCGACGTCCTCATGAACAGCCTTCCGGCTCTTCTCTGGGGTCTCGTGGTCACCCTGCAGATCGGCGTCACCAGCATTCTCGTCGGCCTGGCAGGCGGTCTCTTTCTCGCGGTCACGCGCCTCTATGCGCCCGCCTTCATCAAGCTCCTCATCCGGATCTATATCGACATCTTCCGCTCGATCCCCCTGCTGGTGCTTTTGATCGTCGTCTACTATGCGCTTCCCTTTGTCGGCATTCGCCTCTCGCCCTTCCTGTCGGCGGTCACGGCGCTCTCTCTGGTCTCGGCGGCCTATACGGCAGAAATCTTCCGCGCCGGCATCGAAGCCATCCCGCACGGGCAGTTTGAGGCGTCCGCAGCACTTGGCCTTTCCAACCGCCACACCATGGTCGACGTGATCCTGCCCCAGGCAATCCGCATCGTCATTCCGCCACTGACGAACAACTGCATCAACGTCATGAAGGACACGGCCCTTGCCTCCGTCGTTGCCATGCCGGATCTCTTGAAGCAGGCCACCCAGGCCCAGGCGCTTGCCGCCAATCCGACCCCGCTGATCGGCGCCGCTCTCATCTATATCGCCCTTCTCTGGCCCATGGTCGCGGTCGTCTCGCGCCTTGAAAAACACTTCAGCCGGGGGAAACGCTGATGACTGCCACCAACGCGCCGCTCATCTCCATCCGCGGCCTCACCAAGGCCTATGGCACCTTCACCGTCCTGCACGGCATAGACCTCGACATTGCCGAGGGAGAAGTCGTCTGCGTCATCGGCCCCTCGGGTTCGGGCAAGTCGACGCTCATCCGCTGCATCAATCATTTGGAAGCCTTCGCGCCGGAAAGCCGCATCACGGTCGATGGCATCACGGTTGAGCCAGGCCCGAGCCTTGCCAAGGTTCGTGCGGAAGTGGGCATGGTCTTCCAGTCCTTCAATCTCTTTCCCCACATGACGGTTCTGAAAAACGTCATGCTCGCTCCCATGCGGGTCCGCGGCACGCCGGAAAAGGAAGCCGAGCGCAAGGCGCGCGATCTTCTCGCCCGCGTCGGGATTTCAGAGCAGGCGGAGAAATTTCCCGGACAGCTCTCCGGCGGTCAGCAGCAACGGGTTGCCATTGCCCGGGCGCTCGCCATGGAGCCACGGGTGCTGCTCTTCGACGAGCCGACATCGGCACTCGATCCGGAAATGGTGGGCGAAGTGCTCGACGTGATGCGCAAGCTTGCAGGATCCGGCGTCACCATGATCGTCGTGACGCATGAAATGGGCTTTGCCCGCCAGGTTGCCGACCGGGTGATCTTCATGGATGGCGGCCGTCTGGTCGAAAGCGGGCCGCCGGAAGACATCTTTGACAGCCCCAAACACGAACGGACGCGCGGCTTCCTGCGCGCAGTCCTCAACCACTGAACAAGAACAAGACCGGAGGACACCCCGCCATGGCGACCCAAGACCAGAAGGCGCTCGATCTCGATTATGTGCGAAGCCAGTTCCCGGGGCTCTCCCGCGGATGGACCTTCTTCGACAATGCCGGTGGATCGCAGATCCTCAAGAGCGCTGTCGAGCGCATGAACACGTTCCTCTATGAAAAGAATGTCCAGATCGGCGGCTCCTACGAGATCTCGCAAGCGGCAGCGGCAGCCCTCTACGAGGCCCGCACAGCCGCCATGCATCTCGTCAATGCCAACCGCCCCGAAGAAATCGTCTTCGGCAATTCGACGACCGCACTCCTGCAGAACCTGGCGCGCGCCATGCACAGCCAGCTGTCACCGGGTGACGAGATCGTCATCACGGTCTCGGATCATGAATCCAATATCGGCCCCTGGGATCGCCTGCAGGAACGCGGCGTGGTGCTGAAAATCTGGCCCCTCAACAAGGAGACCCTGACGCTCGACCTTGCCGATCTCGGCGCCCTGATGAGCGAAAAAACCAGGCTGGTCTGCGTCACCCATTGCTCGAACCTCCTGGGCTCGATCAATCCGATCCGCGAGATCGCCGATTTCGTCCATGCCCGTGGGGCAAAGATCTGCGTCGATGCCGTCGCCTATGCTCCGCATCGCGCCGTCGACGTCCAGGCCTTCGACGTGGATTACTATGTCTTCAGCCTCTACAAGACCTATGGGCCGCATTACGCGCTGATGTACGGCAAATACGACCTGCTCCTCGCGCTCGACCCGCTCTATCACTACTTCTACGGCTACGACAAAGTCCCCGGGAAGCTCGAGCCCGGCAACCCGAACTACGAGCTCGCCTATTCGACCTGCGGGATCGTTGATTACCTCGTCTCTCTCGGCGAACAGGCGGGAGAGACCGGCTCTATCAGGCAGAAGATCGAGGCCGCATATCGCGCCATCACGGCCCAGGAAGACGCACTCACTGAACGCCTGCTGACCTATCTGCGCTCGCGCAACGACTGCATGATCGTCGGCCAATCCGTGAACAGGGAGAGCCAGCGCGTCCCGACGATCGCCTTCCGTTTCGATGGACGCGAGGCGGCCGACCTCTGCAAGGCCATGGACGCGGAAAAGATCGCCATGCGCTTCGGTGATTTCCATTCACGTCGGCTTGCCGAATATCTCGGCCTCACCGACCATGGCGGCATGCTGCGCGTCTCCATGGTGCATTACAACACGATCGAGGAAGTCGATCGCTTCACGGCTGCACTCGACCGCATTCTGGCCGGGGAAGCGGGCATGGCAAAGGCCAGCTGAGGCCCAACACGAAAGGATGGACGGGATGCGCTTCGATACGGTGATCCGCAACGGAACGGTGGTGACAGCGAGCGATACCTTCGTCTGCGATGTCGGCATCAAAGACGGCCGGATCGTGGCGCTTGCGACCGGCCTGACGGAAGCCGATGACGTCATAGACGCCACCGGCCTCTTCGTGCTCCCCGGCGGTATCGACAGCCACGTCCATCTCGACCAGCCCTCCGGCGACGGCATCGTCATGGCCGATGACTTCGACAGCGGCACACGCTCGTCCGCCATCGGCGGCAACAGCACCGTGCTTGCCTTCTGCATGCAGGAAAAGGGGCAGTCCCTGCGCGAGGCACTCAAGGTTTATCACGCGAAGGCCGAGGGCAAGTGCCATGTCGACGTCTCCTTCCACCTGGTGATCACGGATCCGACGGCGGAGGTGCTCGGCCAGGAATTGCCGGCGCTTGTCGAGGATGGCTACACATCGCTTAAGGTTTTCATGACCTATGAGGGTCTGCGTCTGCGCGATGACGAAATCCTGGCAACGCTGGACACCGCACGCCGCACAGGCGCGCTGGTCATGGTCCACTGCGAGAACGAAGACGCCATCCGCTATTTGATCGGTCGCCACGAGGAAGAGGGGAAACTCGCGCCGAAATATCATGCCACGACAAGACCCGTCGCGGCAGAACGTGAGGCGACCCACCGCGCGCTCTCGCTTGCCGAAATCGTCGATGTCCCGATCGTCATCGTGCATGTCTCGAACCGCGAGGCGATGGAAGAAATTCGCCGGGCCCGTCAGCGCGGCCGGAAAATTGCCGGCGAGACCTGCCCGCAATATCTGATGTTGACAGCGGATGATCTGGACCTCGAAGGCCTGGATGGCGCCAAATATGTCTGCTCTCCGCCACCGCGCGACAAGGCGAGCCAGGACGCCTGCTGGGAGGGGATCGAACAGGGCGTCTTCGACCTCTTTTCCTCCGACCACTGCCCCTTCCGCTTCGACGATCCGGAAGGCAAGCTCAATGAGAAGGGCAAGCGTCACTTCCGCTGGATCCCGAATGGCATTCCCGGCGTAGGGACCCGTCTGCCGATCCTCTTTTCCGAAGGCGTTATGAAAGGCCGGATCGACATCAACCATTTCGTGGCCGTCACATCTACCAACCATGCGAAGCTCTACGGCATGTACCCGCAGAAGGGCACGATTGCGATCGGATCGGACGCCGACATCGCGCTTTGGGATCCGAGGAAGAAGGTCACCCTGACCAACGAGATCCTCCAGCACGGCGCCGATTACACGCCTTACGAGGGGCTCGAGCTTCAAGGTTGGCCGGTACGGCTGCTCGTTCGTGGTCAGACGATTATGGAAGACGGATCGCTCATCAACGAAGCGCGCGGTGAGTATCAGAGCCGCAAGCGCTCGAACCTCGTCGCCCCCTCAACCCCGGGTGCAGAACGCTGAGCGCAGAACCGGGCAGACCTGAAATAGTCCGCCCGGCCGCTCAAAAAACACGACTTCCCAATCGTGACCCCTTCGCTTACGCCACCTCCGGCAAGCCGCCGATCAGCTTGTCCAGCGTTACCGGATAGTCACGCACGCGCACGCCGGTCGCGTTGTAGATCGCGTTGGCAATGGCCGCCGGCACGCCGCAGAGGCCAAGTTCGCCAACGCCCTTCGCCTTCATCGGCGACGACATGGGATCGGTCTCATCGAGGAAGACGACCTCCTGGTGCGGGATGTCGGCATGAACCGCGACCTCATAGCCGGCAAGATCATGATTGACGAAGAAGCCGCGCTTCGTATCGACGGCGAGTTCCTCTGAAAGCGCCGCGCCCACCCCCATGGTCATGGCACCGATGACCTGGCTGCGCGCCGTGATCGGGTTGAGGATACGGCCAGCGGCACACACCGCCAGCATGCGGCGCACCCGGGTTTCGCCGGTATAGACGTCGACACCGACTTCGACGAAATGCGCCCCGAAGGTCGACTGCTGGTAGGTCTTGGAAAGGTCGCCCCATTCCATCGTATCTTCACCCACCAGTTCCTCGGCAGCGGCCGCCTCCGACAGGGCGACCGAGCGGTTGCCCGCCCGCACCTTGCCGTCTTCGAAGACCACCTCGTCGGAATTGAAGCCGAGCGTCTGCGCCACCGCCTCGCGCAGCTTCACGCAAGCCGCATAGACGCCGGCTGTCGAGCAATTGGCACCGAACTGACCGCCGGAACCGGCGGAAATCGGAAAGCGGGAATCGCCCAAGCGGACATCGACATCGTCGACGCTCAAGCCCATCATCTCCGCCGCTGTCTGCGCAATGATGGTGTAGCTGCCCGTGCCGATATCGGTCATGTCGGTCTCGACGGTCACGCGTCCACTCTTTTCAAGGCGTACGCGCGCCCCTGATGGCACCAGCAGGTTGTCGCGGAATGCGGCAGCCACACCTGTGCCGATAAGCCAGTTCCCGTCACGCCGTGTGCCGGGCAGGCCGCGGTCACCCCAGCCGAACCTCTCGGCGCCGAGCCTCAGACAGCCGACCAGATCGCGGTGGGAAAACGGCCGCTCGGGATGCTCGGGATCGACCTGCGTGTCGTTGATGATCCGGAACTCCACCGGGTCGATACCGACCTTCTCCGCCATCTCGTCGACTGCGATTTCCAGCGCCATCATGCCCGGAGCCTCGCCCGGCGCGCGCATGGCATTGCCTTCGGCAAGGTCGAGGGTCGCGAGACGCATGGCCGTCATCCGGTGCTCGCCGCCATAGAGGAGACGGGTCTGGTTCACAGCCGTCTCCGGCTTGCCACCCGGCAAATCGCCCGACCAGCTTTCATGGGCGATGGCCTGGATCTTGCCGGTCGCAGTCGTGCCGATCCGGATCCGCTGGATCGTCGCCGGGCGGTGCGTCGTGTTGTTCATGATCAGCGGCCGCGGCAGCGCCACCTTGACGGCGCATCCCGCCGCCTTCGCGCCGAGTGCGGCGAGAACAGCATCGGCCCGCAGGAAGAGTTTGCCGCCGAAGCCGCCACCGATATAGGGCGACATCAAATGGATCTTTTCCTTGTCCATGTCCAGGAAGGTTGCGAGATCCCCGCGCCACCAGTCGATCATCTGGCTCGAGGTCCAGATCTTGAGCTGATCGCCCTCCCAAAGCCCGATCGAGGCATGCGGCTCCATGGCCGCATGCGACTGGTCGGGCGTCGTGTAATAGGCGTCGACCGTCACCTCGGCCTCGGCGAAACCCTTGTCGAAGTCGCCATGTCCACTATCAGGCTCATCGTCTTCGCTCGGCTTCTCAGCCGTTTTCATCCCCTCGGTCAGATCATAGACGCCGGCCTGCTCCTCATACTCGACCTTAACCAGTGATGCAGCCGCCCTCGCCTGTTCGAAGGTCTCGGCCACCACAAGCGCAATCGCCTGATGGTAATGCTGGACCTCAGCTCCGCCGAAGAGCTTTGCGGTGTTGTATTCGCCCTTCTCGCGTTCGCCGACCTCGAGCGTCGTCACGACGGCAAGGACGCCGGGGGCACTCTTTGCCTCATCGACATTCATGGAGGTGATGAGCCCCTTGGAAATCGCCGACCCAACAGGATAACCGTAAGCATAGCGCAGGGACGGCTCGTTATGTTCGTAGGCATAGGTCGCTCGGCCGCTCGTCTTCAGCGCGCCGTCGATGCGATGCGTCGGTCGGCCAACGACCTTGAGCGTGTCGATCGGATTGGTGGATGCGGGTTTGTCGAACTTCATGGCCTTATCCCCTTGCCTCGGCGATCACGGCGCCAAGAGTGCGCTCCACCAGATCGAGTTTGTATCGGTTCTGCTCCGTCGGTCGTGCCTCTGCCAGCAACACAGACGCCGTGGCGCGAGCCCCTTCAGGCAGATGGGCTTCCGCCTCCTTTACCCGCCAGGGCTTGTGCGCCACGCCACCGAGAGCCACCCGGCCGGTACCGTCGGGCTGGATGACGGCGGCGACCGAGATGAGCGCGAAGGCATAGGACGCGCGATCGCGCACCTTGCGGTAAATCTGCCGACCGCCGACGGGAGGCGGCAGGATCACTGCGGTGATGATCTCGCCCTTTCTCAGCACGGTCTCGACCTGCGGCGTATCACCCGGCAGAAGATGAAACTCTTCGATCGGGATCATGCGGCGGCCGCCATCGGCCGTCATGGTTTCAACGACCGCATCGAGAGCCCGCATGGCAACCGCCATGTCGCTCGGGTGGGTGGCAATGCAGGCATCACTCACGCCCACCACGGCATGCTGTCGGCTAAAGCCGCCGATCGCGGAACAGCCGCTTCCGGGCTGACGCTTGTTGCAGGGCTGGTTCGTGTCATAGAAATAGGGACAGCGAGTCCGCTGCAGGAGGTTGCCGGCGGTAGTCGCCTTGTTGCGCAACTGCCCGGAGGCGCCAGCCAGAAGCGCACTTGCGAGCAGCGGATAATCGCGGCGCACCGCCTCATGGGCGGCAAGATCTGTATTGCGCACCATGGCGCCGATCCGCAAACCGCCCTCCTCCGTCTGTTCGATCTCGGCAAGACCGAGATCGTTGACGTCGATCAGATGCGTCGGTGTCTCGATCTCGAGCTTCATCAGGTCGAGAAGATTGGTGCCACCGGCAATGAATTTGGCATCCGGATTGGACGCAGCGACGCGTGCGGCCGCCTCGATCGAGGTGGCGCGTTCAAAGGTAAAGGCTTTCATGCGCGTGTTCCCGCCACTTCGGTGATGGCATCGATGATGTTGGAATAGGCACCGCAACGACAGATATTGCCGCTCATGCGTTCACGGATTTCGTCGACGGTGAGCGCCGCCTTTGCGGTCAGGTCGCCCGTCACGTGGCTTGGAATGTCGGCTGCGATCTCCTCGAGCACGGCGACGGAGGAACAGATCTGTCCCGGCGTGCAGTAGCCGCACTGGAAGCCGTCATGCTTCACGAAGGCCGCCTGCATCGGGTGAAGGTCGCCTGGCTCTCCCAGTCCCTCGATCGTCGTCACCTTGTCGCCGTCATGCATCACCGCCAGTGTCAGGCAGGAATTGACGCGCCGGCCATCGACGAGAACTGTACAGGCACCGCATTGGCCGTGATCGCAGCCTTTTTTCGTGCCGGTGAGATGAAGATGCTCGCGCAACAGGTCGAGCAGGCTCGTCCTGTTGTCAACGTCGAGGTCGTGGGACTGACCATTGACCGTCAGGGAAAGCTTGGTTGTGTAACTCATGGGACGTCCTGGTGTCTGAGGGGCCGGCCGGGGCGGAAGGCTCTGGAGAATGGAATGGTCGTAGGCGTGACAGCCAGTCTGACCGGGACTTGGAAACTGTCAAATCGTGGATCGGCTTTTCTTCCAGGTGAGATAAGGGGCAAGCAATTGACCGGGAAAGCGCCGATCGAGCTCCTCTTCGACGAGGGCAATCCGCGACAGGATCTCGTCCGTGTCGCCCTGCCCCGCTTCGCTGCGGTCCTCGAGTTCCTTCATCACGGCGAAGACCTCGTCATCGGTCATCGGCTCGAGCCGTGAGACGAAGTCGGCCACATCTTCTTTAACAATATCGCTACCTGGCATTCCTGCGCCTCCCGATGTCGGGAAAGGGCAGAAGGCAGGAGATTGTTCCGAGACAATGAGAGCAGTCCGCGTCCGGCGGGCAGTCAGCCGCGTCGGAAGGCCACGCTCTCCTCGGAGAGTGACATTGAAACTGCGTTTGAAACAAACTGCCAGGGTTTAACAGGTGACGGACCGGCCGACGTAAGCGGAGGCCTGCCCGCCACGGATCAATCAGGCGTCGACCGTTTCGCGAACATCGTCGAGCAGGAAATGAGCAACGACGTAACGCGTCGAATAGGCCCTGCCACTGTCCGAGACGGTGTCGACCGTGCCGCCATCGGCCGGGTGCCAGGGGCCATAATGGGGATTGTTGACGATCAGGGTGATGGCCTTGCCGGCAAACCGGCCCTGCAGCCGGTACCTTGCCTCGGCGAGCGGCCAGACGCGCTCGAAATCGGCCTGCGTCATCCGCACCTTCAACGCCTGCCGACGGATGGCTTCGCTATGGGTGCCATCATCGCGCTGCCGCCCAGGGCTTTCCAGCGTGACCTCTTCCGCATTATCGAGAATTGCGCTCAGTTCCTCCGGCCACATGCGTCTCATAGAATTGCTCCTCCCCGAGCGTGTTCATGCTGACAGGAGGGAGTGTAGCGCGTTGCGCGGCGGAAACAACGCATATGCGCCGAGACTGATGGAATTGACGTCTGGCGGGATCAACTGTGCGTGACGCAGACGTCGAGTTTCCGGCATCGACAACGCAAAAAGGTGCCGCCCGCTTTGGAGAAAGCGTGGCAGCACCTTGCAAGGTAACTGGAACGGGCTGAAGGGTTGGGCGCACTTATTCCGTGCAGCCGGTATCCTTCAGGGCCTGCGCGTGAAATCGGCGCAGGGCAGCCTCGATATCGGCCTTGCTGAAATTGTGACCGGCGGTGGCAAGATCGCGCGAAAGGCGCGAGATGACGTCACTGTCTCCGCTCACCACGTGATCGACCATGTGCAGGTCGCGCGCATAGCGGCCCAGGTCCTCGCCGGCAAAACCGATCAGCGAGCCGGCCCAGTATCCGGCAAGCAGGTTGCGGCGGGCGCGGATACTGCCGAGCCCGTCTTCCTCATGCGGATGGACGGCGCTGGCGGTGGTGGCAACACTCAAGGGCATGGATTGGATCTCCTCCTCAATCATCAATCAGGCTTCCGCTTCGGCAGACAAAAGATAGCTCGCAATCGGGGCGCAAGTGGGGTTTCCGGCATCGAGCAATTCGGCTGGGCTCGTAAAGCCAGTCGCGAGAGACACCACCGTGGTGCCCGCCCACCAGAGATCGCCCGTCGCGCGTTCGATCAGCAAGGGGCCGGTCGTGCGAAGACAGTCTCCCGCCTGCGTGACAACCTCGACGGGCGCCCGCATCTCTTCCAGCCGCTGACGGATATCGGCCTCGATCGGATCGACAACGAAGAGGGCAAAGATTGATGCAATCCAGTCGGCGATCATCGGATGCCCTCCGGACGCATGGCAAGGGTGACCATGTCACGCGGCGTCTGCAGGCGCGGTTTCGGCTGCCCCGGACGCACACAGGCGTCATCGAGCGCAGGAAAGCGCCCCGGAGAAATCTGGATGGAATGGTGGCGTCTCATGGACTGGTCCCTGGACCGGCAGCGGTGTCGAAACGGTCCGACATCGCAAAAGCGCCGGTAGCTTTTGCCAGAGGGGCCCGGACCAGCGGGTTGACCGCGATATGGCGATCGATTCGGGCGTCTTCAAGGCATTAGGGAATGCCGATATAAAAAAGATCGGGCCATGCTAGCGGGGTCTTGATTGCCCCTTCTTGCATGGCCCGGGCGACGGGCGATCTAAGCTCAAGCCTTCGGGCAAAAGCCGGTCAGCGCCGCAGCCATCTCGTCAGTAGCGGATGACCGGGCAGCCGCGGACATTGGCAAACACCATGCGGTCACGGCCGCCATGGCGAACGCCGGCGACGACAACCCGGCGCGGCGTCACATCTGCCACGAACGCACGACGCAGGCCGTTCCAGCGCGCTTTTTCGACCGCGTGGTGCGGACGGCATTCACCCCGGCGCGGACGATCCCAGCCGGGACGATCCCAACCCGGGCGGTGACCGGGGCGATCCCAGCCATGGCCGCCATGACGCGGACCTTCGATATAGACGCCCCAGCCGAAACCATCGGCAGACGCCGTGGACGTGAGGCCCGTCGTCGCCACCACCGAGACCAGAGCAGCAAGACCGATTTTGCGAAGCATGCCGAACATTTTCTCTCTCCTTGAAGGGCGCATCCCGGCGCCGTCGTTTCCATCCCGCCGTTTCGAGCGATTGATGTGAGGATAGGAGAGACCGTCTGAATGCAGACCGAATCCGGCATTCAGGAAGCATTCACTTTGGCGTCGGAGGTAGAGAGGCATCAGACATGCAAAACGACCTCTCGGCGATGGGGACTGTCGCGGTGTTCGAAGAGATAGATGCCCTGCCAGGTCCCGAGCAGCAGCCGACCTTCGGCAAAGGGAATGGACAAGGAAACGGGCAACAGCGAAGCCTTGATATGGGCCGGCATGTCGTCAGGCCCCTCGTCGCGGTGGATGATCCAGTCCATCGCCGGATCCGTGGTCGGCGGCACCAGACGTCGGAAGAAGGCCTTGAGGTCCGTCTGCACCGAAGGATCGGCATTCTCCTGGATCAGCAGCGAGCAGGAGGTATGGCGAACGAAGACCGTCATGACCCCCTCGTTCACCCCGCTGCCCCGCAGGAAATCGCGTGCCGCGTCGGTGAACTCATAGAGCCCCTGTCCCCGCGTGGATATCGCCAATCGCAGCATTGCCATGTCTTGAAACCCTTCAAAGCTTGTGCGGGGAGAACCACTCTCTGCCCTAGCCAGTCACCACTCACCTCTATAGTCTCGCCGCAACAAGGGAGGACGATTGACCAATGAGCCTGATCGAAACCATCGAGAAGCAGGAAAGCCTGCTCGTTTTCAAGAGCTTCGACGAAATGGTGGCACTCGAGATCGGCCAACGGCTGATCGATTTGGCCCTGTCCGACAAGGCGCCGGTCGTCATCGACATCCGCACCCCGGACCGGACGCTGTTTCATGCGGCCCTCCCCGGCGCTTCACCCGACAATGACCACTGGGCACGTCGCAAGAGCAATGTGACGCTGCGCATGCACAAGGCATCCCTGCGCGTCGGAGAACTCAACCGCAGCCGTGGCCGGACACTCTCTGCCGAAATCGGACTTGATCCGCTGGACTACGCCGATCACGGCGGGAGCTTCCCGGTTCGCGTTGCAGGCACGGGCGTCGTCGCCGCAATCACCGTTTCGGGCCTCAAATCCGAAGAGGATCACGCCATGATCGTCACCGTTCTGGAAGCCCATCTCGGGGCGAAATGACCGCGTCTTCCGTCAGGGGCGTGTCCCGGCATAGAGGCTGAGGCGGGAAAAGCGTTCGCCCTCCCGCTCCAGCACCATCACCGCCGGCAGCGCATAGGGTCCTGCCTCGCCGTTTTCGCCGGCGTCGATATCCCGCCGGTCCGAGCCGTTCAGGGTGCACTCGACGGCGACGCGGAACCCGGCGCTGTCGGCCATGATCACGTGGTCGGACAAGGTGATGTCATGCCGTAGGACATAGGCCGCCAGCGTATCCCGAAAGGACGAATGCCCAATCACCCGAATGCCATCCGGCAGATCGAGCACGGCCTCCTCTTCAAAGGCGCCGAGCAGCGCTTCGAAGTCGTGGCGATTGAGGGCATCGATAACGGTCAGTACCTGCTCGTCCAGTGGCATGGGCCTCTCCTTCTTTGTCTTCAACATAGGCCCGGCGTGACCTGCGGCAAGATGTGCCCGACCGCCCACGAACGTCACCCGATCGGACGCAGAACAGCCGATGCAGCGCGGCTCACCGACGCCGTCAGCGGCTTCAGGGCTGCCGAGATTGAACGACTCACATGCCAGTAGAGCGGCACATCGAGCGGCTGCCCGGGCACGAGCTCACACAGGCGTCCCTCGGCAAGCGCGCCTGAAACCAGGGGTTCGGGGTTCATGCCCCAGCCCAGACCGGCAATGGCGGCGTCGACAAAGGCATGGCTCGACGGCAGCCAGTGGGAAGGCCCGGTCACTGTCGTACCAAGCGCCATTTCGGCCCAGCGCGTCTGCAGACGATCCTTAGCATTGAAGGTGATGACAGGGGCGACCCTGACATCGGCAGGCGCGATATTGCCGCCCCCGAACCAGCGCTCGATGTAGGTGGGGCTTGCGGTAGCAAGGTAACGCAGCGCACCAAGCGGTCGGCGGTCGCATCCTTGGACAGCCTTGGGCGAACCGCTGATTGCTGCCCGCACCTCGCCGCGCTGCAGCCACTCGGCGCTGTGATCCTGGTCATCGATGACGAGATCGAAGAGGACGCCCTCGACCGCAGCCATGGCCGGCACGAACCAGGTCGCCAGACTGTCGGCATTCACCGCCAGTCGAAGCGTTGGCCATGTCTGCGTCTCATTCTCGCTTTGCCCTGCCAGCCCAAGATCGCGGCGCACGCTCTGCTCTAGAAGCTGCAGTTCCTCCGCATGGCGAAACAGGCGTTCTCCAGCCTCTGTCGCGCGGCAGGGCTGGGAGCGGATGATGAGCGGCGTGCCCACCTGCTCTTCGAGCTGGCGCACCCGCTGGGAGATCGCCGACTGGGTGACATGCAGCATCTGCGCCGCTCGCTCGAAGCTGCCGCTGCGCAGCACGGCAGCCAGAGCCGAAAGCTGGGCCGGATCGAACATTAGAATTCCTTATCCAGGATAAGATCTATGATCTTTTCTAATGTCTCTATGGAAGTTAGTCAAAGCGGCACACGACAGGAGACCATAATGATCGTTGCCGCCACCGCCGGCTTTTTCCTCGGCCTGAGCCTCATCCTTGCGATCGGCGCCCAGAATGCCTTCATTCTGCGCCAGGGTCTGCGGCGCGAACATGTTCTTCCGCTCGTCCTGACCTGCGCGATTTCCGACGCCATTCTGATCGCCGCAGGCGTCGCAGGCTTCGCCACCGTTTTATCCCGCCTCGACTGGCTGGAGCCGGCCCTGCGCTACGGCGGCGCAGCCTTTCTGCTCACCTACGCCCTTCGCAGCGCCCACTCCGCCTGGACCGGGGGCAACAGCATGCGCGCCGGGGAAGCATCTGAAACCAGTCTGCGGACAGCGCTTCTCACCTGCCTTGCCTTCACCTGGCTCAACCCGCATGTCTATCTCGATACCGTGGTGCTGCTGGGCTCCATCTCGACCCGCTATGCAGGACACGAAGTGGCTTTTGCCCTCGGTGCCATGACGGCCTCATTCTGCTTCTTCTTCACCCTGGGTTTCGGCGCACGCCTGCTGGCACCCCTCTTCGCGAAACCGATGGCCTGGCGGATCTTGGACGCAGTCATCGCGCTGATCATGGCGTCGATCGCCATCAAGCTCCTTAAGTGAGATTGTCCTGAGAACCCTTGGGCGAGGTGGCGACTTCCGATAAATACGGGCGGCGGACCAGAGGAGGAGAAACGCATGTTCCTGACCAACCGAGACGCCATCGAATTGCAGGCTTTCCGGCATGAGCTCCACCGCCACCCAGAAGTCTCTGGCGAGGAACGTGAGACGGCGCGACGCGTCGCCGAAGCGCTTCGTCCTCTCGCCCCCTCCAAGATTCTAACCGGTCTCGGCGGCCACGGCGTGGCGAGCATCTTGGACAGTGGCGTCCCGGGCCCCACCCTCCTCTTCCGCGCAGAGCTCGATGCCTTGCCTATCGAGGAGAAGTCGGAAGCCGCTCACCGCTCGACGGTCCCGGGCAAGGGCCATCTTTGCGGCCATGACGGTCACTCGACCATCCTGCTTGCGCTTGCGCGTGGCCTGTCACGCCAGCCGGTCGCTCGCGGCCGTGTCGTGCTGCTCTGGCAGCCGGCGGAGGAAGACGGCAGCGGTGCAGCCGCCGTGCTTGCCGATGTCAACTTCTCCGAGATCAAGCCGGATTTCGCCTATTCGCTGCATAACATGCCGGGCGTCGCCTTCGGTCAGGTGGCACTGAAGGCCGGCCCGGTCAACTGTGCCTCGCGCGGCATGAAGATCAGGCTCTCTGGCAAGACGGCCCATGCCTCCCAACCGGAGACAGGCGTCTCGCCAATGGCGGCCATCTCCAGCCTGATGCCGGCCCTGACGGCGCTGTCTCATGGCGGCCCGCCCGCGACCGACTTTACCCTGGCGACAGTCACCCACGCGGCACTGGGCGAGAAGGCTTTCGGCATTGCGCCGGGTGACGCCGAGATCTGGGTGACATTGCGCACGCTCATCGACGATCGCATGGAAGAGCTCTGCGAAAGGGCCGAACACCTGGTGGTCAGAGCAGCGCAGGAGGCAGGCCTCGATCATGCCATCAGCTACCACGACATCTTCTTCCACTGCGAAAACGCACCGGAGGCCGTGGCCGATCTCGAAAAGGCATTGACGACAGAAGGCGTGCCCTTCGACGAAGGCAATCTCCCCATGCGCGCTTCGGAGGATTTCGGCCGGCTACGCGCCGTCTGCCCCTCAGCCATGTTCTTCCTGGGTGCCGGCGAGAACCACCCTGCCCTGCACAATCCCGACTATGACTATCCGGATGACCTGACCGCAATCGGTGCACGCGTCTTCATGGCCGTCATCAGAGACAGGCTCGGCTAGTCAATCTAGGGATCAACTGTCGGGAAATCCGCGTTCGGCCCATTCGGACCGCGGGACGGTCTTGCCGACCGACAGGGAGAAGCTGACCACCTCAGTCGCGTTGTCATTGACCTCGCACCGGACCGCAATGTTGATCCAAGCACCGTTGACCTCGCGGAAAGCCGCCAGCGGCACGTCGATGACATTGCCCTCTTGCAGTCGCAGGATCGGCAGGAAATACGGGATATAGGCGGGCGAGCCGTTGCGAAGCTGCTGGCTGAGCTCGGTGCCGCATAACTGGTCACCGCGCTCCTGACGCGTCAGTCCAGCCATGGCGGTCATCGCAGCCCGATCGCCCGAAATCGCCGTGGAGAAGAGTTCGGTCACCTCCCGCGGCTCAAGCTGCGCCTCCTGCACGGCGGCCTGCGAAGGGCGGTCACTTGCCTCCTCATCGGCCGTTGCCTCCGCCTCGCCGGTGCTCTCACTGGTAACCTCAGCCGCTTCTGCGAGCGCAGATTCGGCGGGGGGAGCCTCAGGCAAGGCGATTTCCGGCTGTGCCACCGTCGGCGCGGCCTCTGCCGTTTCCGCCTCCTCTGCCGGCGACGTCTCCTCCGGCGCCGCGACTTCGGCATCGGTGCCTCGGGAGAGTTCGGGACCGCGATCCTCCTCACCAAACCGGACCACGGGCCTCAAGACCGGGATCGGAACCTCCGCCACATCCGGCACCTCCGCCTCCGGCGCCTGAGCTTCAGGCTCCGGCTCTGGTTGTGGTTCCGGCTGGGGTTCCGGCTCGGATTCGGGCGCAGGTGGTGGCGCGACTTCCGGCTCGGCCGCCTCCTCCGGCGTTTCAGCCTCGGGCTCGGGCTCTGGTTGCGGCTCCGGTTCTTCCGGCTCCGGCGGCGCTACAAGCGTCACGTCGATCGCCTGTTCCTCCTGGGAGAAGTCTTCAGGGCTGTCGAAACTCAATAGGAAGACTGCCACTGCAAGGCCATGCAGCAGCAGCGAAAGGGCAAGCCCTCCCCCGAAGCGCTGCCAGCCTGTCTTCCTGGTTTCCGTCATGGCATGATCCATAGCGACGATTGCGGCGAAAAGGGAGGTGGCGCGAGGCCGTTATGCATTCCTAATTCCAACCATATCTTTTCTGGCACTCGAGATAAGGTTATCATGACCATATTTCTAGTCATAAGCCTCAGGTCGGAGATGCAGCCATGACAACTGTCAATATCGCAACCGCCAAGGCGCATCTGAGCGAACTCGTTGGAAAGGCAGAAAAGGGCGAGACGATCGAGATCGAGCGTCACGGGAAACCCGTGGCGCGACTTGGACCTGCGGAGCACCCGCGTGAGCCTGTCGACGTTGACTGGCTGGAAACTGTCCTTGATCAACTGCCCGAGACTGCTCCCGACACAACGCGTCATCTGCGGGAGGAAGGCCGCTACTGATGACCTATCTCGACACGTCCGTCCTTGTGGCACTTCTGACGCGCGAACCGGCCACGGATCGGATAACAGCCTGGCTGCGACAACAACGGGCTGCAGCGCTCTATATAAGCGGCTGGACCATCACCGAGTTTTCCTCGGCTCTCTCTTTGAAACATCGGACTTCGCAACTCGACATTTCGCAGAAGGCGCTCGTCCTGGCCGCCTTCAACCGCCTGGTCTCGCGCTCACTGCTGACATTGCCGGTGGCGCCGTCCGACTACCAGGCGGCTGCACGGCTCTGCGACCGGGCGGAACTCGGCCTTCGCGCCGGTGACAGCTTGCACATCGCCGTGGCAGTCACCAACGGGTTACCGATCGCAACATTGGACAAGGCCATGGAAGCGGCGTGCGGATTGATCGCGCATCCCACCACACCGATTTGATGGAAGACAAAAAACCCGCCGGATCGCTCCGGCGGGTTCTCTTCTGAAATCTTGTAGCTCGCATCAGCTGTCGAGGAACGAGCGAAGCTTCCTCGAACGGCTCGGGTGCTTCAGCTTCCTGAGCGCCTTCGCCTCGATCTGACGGATGCGTTCGCGGGTAACCGAGAACTGCTGACCGACTTCTTCCAGCGTATGGTCCGTGTTCATACCGATACCGAAGCGCATACGGAGCACGCGCTCTTCGCGCGGCGTGAGCGAGGCGAGAACGCGGGTCGTCGTCTCGCGCAAGTTCGCCTGGATCGCGGCATCGATCGGCAGAAGCGCGTTCTTGTCCTCGATGAAATCGCCGAGGTGACTATCTTCTTCGTCACCCACGGGGGTTTCGAGCGAGATCGGCTCCTTGGCGATCTTCAGGACCTTGCGGACCTTTTCGAGCGGCATGGCGAGCTTTTCGGCCAGTTCTTCCGGCGTCGGCTCGCGACCGATCTCGTGCAGCATCTGGCGCGATGTGCGGACGATCTTGTTGATCGTTTCGATCATGTGCACCGGAATACGGATCGTGCGGGCCTGGTCGGCGATCGAGCGGGTGATCGCCTGACGGATCCACCAGGTCGCATAGGTCGAGAACTTGTAACCGCGACGGTACTCGAACTTATCGACCGCCTTCATCAGGCCGATATTGCCTTCCTGAATGAGGTCGAGGAACTGCAGGCCGCGGTTCGTGTACTTCTTGGCGATCGAGATGACGAGACGCAGGTTCGCCTCGACCATTTCCTTCTTGGCGATACGCGCTTCGCGCTCGCCCTTCTGGACCATCGAAACAATGCGGCGGAATTCAGCGATCGAGATACCGGTTTCGGTGGCAAGATTCTGGATCTCGCCGCGGATGTCGCGGATCGTCTGATATTCTTCCTTTGCAAACTCCTTCCAGCCACGGCCGGAAAGATTGGCGATCGATTTCATCCAGTTCGGATCGAGCTCGGCGCCCTGATACTGCTCGAGGAAGGCTTCGCGCTTGACGCCATAGCTTTCGGCGAGACGCAGCAGGCGACCCTCGTTCTGCATCAGACGCTTGGAGATGTCGTAGAGCTGCTCGACAAGGCTGTCGATGCGGTTCTGGTTCAGCGACAGCGACTTGACCGCCGTGATCAGCTGATCCTTCAGCTCCTTGTAACGACGCTCCTGGCCGGATGACAGCGTGCCGGCGCAGGCAAGACGAGCCTCCACCTGCTGGTCCTGCAGCTTGCGCAGCTTCTTGTAGGTGTCGGCGATGAGGTCGAGGGTCTCCATGACCTGCGGACGCAGTTCCGATTCCATCGCAGCCAGCGACAGGTTCGACTCGTCCTCGTCCTCTTCCTCTTCTTCCGGCGGCATGCCTTCACCACCGATGGCGGTGATGTCGTCGTCGTCACCGGAGGCGGCCTGCGGGCGACGCTTGGCGCGCTCCTTTTCCTTCTCTTCGGCAGCCTTGCGGTCTGCTTCGATCTTTTCCGGGCTCTGGAACTGCGGCGCAGCCTTGGCTTCCGGACCGGAATAGGTGGTCTCGAGATCGATGATCTCGCGCAGCAGCGTCGTGCCTTCGTTCAGTTCGTCGCGCCAGATGATCAACGCCTGGAAGGTCAGCGGGCTCTCGCAGAGGCCCGAGATCATCGTTTCGCGGCCAGCCTCGATGCGCTTGGCGATCGCGATTTCGCCTTCACGCGACAGGAGCTCGACGGAACCCATTTCGCGCAGATACATGCGCACCGGGTCGTCGGTACGATCGGTCGGCTCCTTCTTCTTGGCAGTGGCAACGGCAGTGCCGGCGGTCGGAGCAAGCTCCCCGCCTTCGCTTTCGCTCTCTTCTTCCGAATCGTCGTCGCCGGCCTGAGCCTCATCGACGTCTTCGTCCTCGATGACATTGATGCCCATGTCGGAAAGCATCGCCATGGTGTCTTCGATCTGCTCCGAGGTCACTTCCTCGGACGGCAGAACCGAATTCAGCTCATCCATGGTCACGTAGCCGCGCTTCTTGGCGGCCTTGATCATCTTCTTGACCGCGTCATCGGAAAGATCGAGAAGCGGACCGTCCGGCGCGCCGTCGCGTTCGCTGTCGGCTTCTTCGTTTTCTTTGACTTTCGATGCCATTTATCTAGTCGCTTTCCCTGACGTCTGATCATGCTGCTGGTCGCCGGAGGAATGGGAGACGAACCACTCACCCGGGCGGATAGCTGTCACTGACCTAACGGAGTGTTGCTTAATTCCTGATTAACTATGGGCATTGCGGTCGCAGCCTTGAAACCTCGATTGTCTGCATGACCGGTCATCATACCAGAGATCCGTCCGAACCCACTTCACCCTTGTGTGCTTGGATTGGTGATTCCCACAATTTTTCCTGGCGTCAAGCCTTTCCGCAGGCTGGATCGGGAAAATCAACAAAACAAGCCGTATTACGGCGCCTTTATCACCGATCTTCGCAGATGTAGGACGTCACGCCGGAGAAACAAGGGGTATCAGCGGCAGGAACAGCCTCAGGCCTCGACGAGAGCATCCTGCCTGACGCCGGTCAGGAACCAGACGCGCATGGCGCCCTTCCCCTTGACGTCGATGTCGCCGCGCAACTCGAACTCGAAGCGGTCCTCAAGCCTCTGTTTCAGGCAGTCGGCAACCTGAATGCGGCTTGCCACCCCATGTGATTCCATATGCGCGGCCGTGTTCACCGTGTCGCCCCAGACATCGTAGAGCAGCTTGTTCGGCCCGATAACGCCGGCAACCACCGGCCCCGTATCAAGCCCGATCCGCACTTCGACGGGTTCCCCCACCTGCTCCGAGATACGTCGGCAGCAGGCGAGAAGATCGAGCGCCATCAGCGCCACGGCAGCTTCGTGATCGGGCTTGGCTTCAGGCAGTCCGCCCGCGACCATATAGGCATCCCCGATCGTCTTGATCTTTTCGAGCCCATGCGCACTTGCGATCGCGTCGAACTGGCTGAAGACGCGGCTCAAGAAGGCGATCACCTGCTGCGGCTCCCACCGCGCGGCCCGCGGCGTGAAGTCGACAATATCGGCAAACAGGATCGTCGCGGACGGGATCTGGTCCGCAACCAACTGGGTTCGGTGAGCCCTCAGCCGTGTCGCCACGGCCTGCGGCAGGATGTTCTGCAGCAGCCGTTCGGAGAATTCATGCTCGGACTCGAGCGCCATCTCCGCCTGCGACGCTTCCTTGAAGGCAAAGTAGGAGGTCGTGAAGATCAAGAGGAAGGCGAAGGACACCGTCAGGTAATAGAGCGTGTTGAGAAACACCGGCTCGACTCGGATGAAATCGAGCGGCGCCACGAACATCACCTCCGTCATCAGGAAGGCAATGATCGCCACGATCGTCACGCAGGCCGAAAGAATGAGACGCTCCGGCCCGAACACCAGCATCGACGCCGCAGCCCCGGGCAGGAAATAGAAATGCAGGCCCGACTCCCGCCCGAAGAACATGCAATAGCCGATCCCGAAGATCAGCCAGATGGTGCAGAGATAAAGAGCCGCTGACGTCTGGCCAAAGCGATGAAAGAAGGGCGTGACGGCATAGAGCGCGATCTGTGGCGAGAAGGCGATGATCGCAGGCAAGAGCCCGTACCAGTCATAAAGCGCGTAGATCAGGATATAAGGGATGGTCATGAGGCTGACCATCGCGGCAATGATGTTGGTCACCGCAAGCCTGCGCCTGACGCGTGGCGGATAGCCGGCCGTCCCAATTCTTGCCACCCACCAGACTGCATTCGGCAAACGCCAGAACGAGCGGAGTTTGCGCCCGTTCCGGGCTATGAAATCGAACTCGTTCTGCGCCACTCTTGTTTCCGGCTACAATGGAACAGGATCTGAATCCCCCATTTGCCGCCGCAGTGCAACAGATTTATGCAAACGATTACATCAGCCGTGACCGGTCGCTGGTCCCTTCACCCGGCCGGACATCACGCCAAAGCCGTCGATGATCGCTTCCTGGTTCTCCATCCGCGCCACCTCGAGCTGAACTTCGTGCAGCGCGCTGATCACCTGCTCGATGCGGCCGGCATCGTCCGTCTCGGTTGCCTCGGCAATTTCCCGCTCGAGTTCCTGACGCTGACGCTTCAGAGCCCTCGCCCGCTTGTAGAGCGCGAGCGCCTGCCGGTAGCCCTCGCGGGCGTCTTCTGCCGCGGCAATCTCCGTCGCAATCCAGAGCCTTGCATTGCGGATCTGCTGATCGAGACCACGCAGCAAGGTGCCGTGTCCATGCGCCTCCAGCTTCTGGATCAGGATTTCGCGCGTCAGGGATGACCCCGCTTCCGCAACGGCCGTCAGCAGCGACGACCAGAGCTTTTGCAATCCACCATGCTCGTAGTCGATCGCGGCAATCTCATCATACTCGTCTTCAAGCAGCTGCGGATGATTGACGATGGTGAGCGCCAGCACGCTTTCGCGCAGCGTCGGCTGATCGAGCGCACCGCGCACCAGGCCTGAGCGCGCCAAACGGTCGGAGATCGTGCCGCGACTGGAGGCGACAGGTCCCGGCGGGCGTCCGCCATTGCGACCGCCCTGCCCCTGACCGCGGCCGCCACCTTGGAAACTGCCGCGCTCGCCACGCCCTGGCTGGCTGCCCTGGAAGAAGGCATAGAGCCTGTCACGCACGTCCTGCTGATAGTGGCGGCGGACATTCTCGTCGGCGATGACATTGACGACCTGCTTGAGCTTGGCCTCAAGTTCGGCGCGCTTTTCCGGCGTATCGAAACCACCGGCCTGCGTTTCACGCATCCAGACCATTTCGGCGAGCGGGCGGGCTTCGGACAGCACACGGTCGAAAGGCTGACGGCCGTCCTGCTTGACGAGGTCATCCGGATCCTTGCCATCGGGCAGCATGGCGAAGCGCAGCGACTGGCCAGGCTTGATATGCGGCAGCGCCAGATCCACCGCGCGAAACGCTGCCCTCTGCCCAGCGCCATCGCCATCGAAGCAGAGCACCGGCACCGGCGTCGTCTTCCACATCAGCTGCAGCTGGTTTTCGGTAAGCGCCGTCCCAAGCGGGGCGACGGCGTTTTCGACCCCTGCCTGATAGAGGGCAATCACGTCCATATAGCCTTCCACCGCGATCAGCGTATCGGCTCCGCCAGCACCCTGCATCGCCCGTCTGGCACGGGAGAAGTTGTAGAGCACATTGCCCTTGTGGAAGAGCTCGGTCTCGTTGGAATTCAGATACTTTGCCATGGCATCCGGCGCCATGGCGCGTCCGCCAAAGGCGATGACCTTGTCGCGCGACGACAGAATCGGGAACATGATGCGATCGCGGAAACGGTCATAGGAAACAGGAATATCGGGGCCGTGCACGACCAGGCCGCAGGCCTCGATCTGCTCCTTCGGCACACCCTTTCCGGCGAGATACTCCTTCAGCGCATTGCGGCTTTCAGGCGCGTATCCCAGGCGAAACGTCTCGATCGTCCGCCCCGACAGGCCGCGCTCGCGCAAGTAAGCTCTCGCCCGCGCGCCGCTCGCCGTCTGCAGCTGATCCTGGAAGAACTGCGTTGCCATTTCCATGACGTCCTGCAGCGTGGTCCGTTCCCGCTCCCGGCGCTCCGCCTGCGGGTCCGGCTGCGGCATCGCGATACCCGCCATGTCGGCGACCTGCTGCACGGCTTCGACGAAGCTCAGGCCCTCTAGATCGGTCAGGAAACGGAAATGGTCACCGGAAACGCCACAGCCGAAGCAATGATAGCGGCCCTTGCGATCTTCGCAGTGAAAGCTCGGGCTCTTTTCGCCATGAAACGGGCAGCAGGCCCAGTAATCCTGGCGCGAGACATTGGTTTTCTTGCGATCCCAGGTCACACGGCGACCGACCACGGCCGAAATCGGCACGCGGTCACGGATCTCGTCGAGGAAGTCGCTGGAAAAACGCATGGGTATCCCTGGGAAGCTGATCCTCCATATAGGCGCCGCGGCAGCGCAGCGCCAAGGCTTTCGCGCGGAGTGCCCGTTATTCACAGCACTTGAATGTCATGACGTCTGTATATACAATTATCTCTGCAGGTGACGAGAGCCGCATGGATGCGAAGTCTGGACGACATTCCTCAGGAAGAATGGTCCTTTGATTGGGACGAGGCCAAGCGTGTCAGCAATCGACAGAAGCATGGCATCGATTTCGATGATGTGGTCTTGGCGCTGGCTGGACCTCGATTTGAAACCCTGAACTCGGCGCATGGTGAACTCAGAGTTCTTGCGACTTGCCCGGAAAGCGGCCGGCTGATTACCGCGATCTACACCATGAGAGGAAACGTCTGTCGGATCATATCCGCCCGCGTTGCGAGAAAAAATGAGCGAAGAGAATATCACGCGCACTACAATCGCTGAAATTCTGGAAAAGCGAGCCCGCGGGGAAAAAAGCCTGACAGACTGGGCTCGGGTCGATGCCATGACTGACGAGGATATCGAACGCGCGATGCGCGACGATCCCGACTGGAAGGACCACATGGACATCGACTGGTCCAACGCCAGGATGGTGTTTCCGGACAAGAAGAAGGCGATCTCGATCCGCCTAGACCCAGACATCATCGACTTCTTCCAGGCGACCGGCAAAGGTTACCAGACCCGCATCAACGCGGTACTGCGTCATTTCGTCGACGAACAGAAGCGATCGAAATCCTGAAACGCAAGACGCCGCCCGAAGGCGGCGTCCGTTCAATTCAATCCAGTCGCAGGCTCTTACTTCAACAGGTCCTTGACCACGCCGGACGCCTTGCCGAAGTCCATCTGACCCGGATAGCGTTCCTTCAGCGTGTTGATGCACTTGCCCATGTCGCGCAGGCCCTGGGCACCGGTCTCGCTGATGACGGCCGCGCACAGTTCGCGCACCTTTTCCTCGGGCAGTTGCTCGGGCATGAAGGACTTGATGATGACGATTTCCTCGCGCTCCTGCGCGGCAAGCTCCGGCCGATCGTTCTCGGCATAGATCTTCGCGGATTCGTCTCGCTGCTTGATCATCTTCATCAGGATCTGCATGATCTCGTCATCGCTGACCGGATCCTTGCCGGTGCCGCGATTGGCGATGTCGCGATCCTTGATCGCCGTCTGGATCAGACGAACGGTCGAGGTCCGCCTGATATCCTTGGCCTTCAGGGCCTCTTTCAGTGAGTTGGCGAGCGTGTCGCGTATCATTTTCTTCTCCGGGGAAGAGCCTGTCCCGCCGTTAGCGATTGTGGCTTTTCCGTGTTCGTTGAGTGGTTCTCATAGCCAGACATCTGCTGCAGTGCAAACGAATTGAGCAAACCATTGAAATGGCTTGGGAGAAATCCGCCGCTTAAACGCATCCGGAATTGACCTCGCCACGCGATCCGTCTATTGCTCGGCACCTGCACGCAAATTGTCATCAGGGCTGAAAACGCGCGACCTCGCGCGCCCTCGATCTGCAACATAAATGGTCCTGCGAAACCGCTCCGACAAGGGGCCGGCACGCGGGCGAACAAGGAACGACCATGACCGCGACAGCCCCCTGGACGACCCGCAAGCCGACCGCCCTCCTCGTTCTCGCCGACGGCACCGTCATCGAAGGCCATGGCATCGGCGCGACCGGCAAGGTCCAGGCCGAGGTCTGCTTCAACACGGCGCTGACAGGGTACGAGGAAATCCTTACCGATCCCTCCTATCTCGGCCAGATCGTCACCTTCACCTTCCCCCATATCGGCAATGTCGGCACCAATGACGAAGACATCGAGGACCTGACGCCGGCAGCCCGCCACGGCGCAGTCGGCACGATCTTCAAGGCCGACATCACCGACCCTTCAAATTATCGTGCCGCAAGCCATCTCGACGCATGGCTGAAGAGCCGCGGCATCATCGGCCTCTCCGGCATCGACACCCGCGCGCTCACCGCCTGGATCCGCGAAAACGGCGCCCCGAATGCCGTCATCGCCCATGACCCCAACGGCGTCTTCGACATCGAAGCCCTGAAGGCAGAGGCTCGGGAATGGAGCGGCCTCGTTGGCCTCGACCTCGCCAAGGTCGCAACCTCGGGCCAGTCTTCCGTCTGGAGCGAAAAGGACTGGAACTGGACAGAGGGTCACACCACGCTCGGCCCGGAGGATGCCAAGTACCATATCGTCTGCGTCGACTTCGGCGTGAAGCGCAACATCCTGCGCCTTTTCGCCGGTCTCGACTGCAAGGTGACCGTGGTTCCCGCAACGACATCGGCCGAAGACATCATGGCGCTCAACCCGGATGGCGTCTTCCTGTCGAACGGCCCCGGCGACCCGGCCGCAACCGGCGAATATGCCGTTCCGGTTATCCAGAACCTGGTTCAGACCGACAAGCCGGTCTTCGGCATCTGCCTCGGCCACCAGATGCTGGGCCTCGCGCTCGGCGGCAAGACCGAGAAGATGCATCAGGGGCACCACGGCGCCAACCACCCGGTGAAGGACTTCACTACGGGTAAGGTTGAAATCGTCTCGATGAACCACGGCTTCGCGGTCGACTCGAAGTCGCTGCCGGAAAGCGTTGAAGAGACTCATATTTCACTATTCGACGGCACCAATTGCGGCCTCCGCCTCAAGGGCAAGCCGGTGTTCTCGGTGCAGCATCACCCGGAAGCCTCGCCCGGCCCGCAGGACAGCCACTACCTCTTCCGCCGCTTCATCAACATGGTGCGCGAGACGAAGGGCGAACCGGCACTGGCCGAACGCTGAGCCTCGTTCACAAGACTGAAATGACGCGGCCCGGGCTCAGACCCGGGCCGTTTGCATTTCATGTCGGACTTTGAGGTAGAAGCGCAGGCTCAGCATGAAGGCAGCGCTCGCGAGCCCCAGGCAGAAACCATACCAGATGCCGATGCCGCCGATCCCAAGCGGAAAGGCCATGAGCCAAGCGAGGAAGAAGCCGACCGGCCAATAGGCGACGAGCGCCAGAATCATTGGCACCCGGGCATCCTTCAACCCGCGAAGCAGTCCCGCGGCAATCGCCTGCAGTCCGTCAACCAGTTGGAAAAGTCCGGCGACCATGACGAGCGGCCCCGCGAAAGCCAGCACATCGGCTGCAGCCGGCGCATTCTCATTGATGAAGGCGGCCGAGAGTTGCTGCGGCACGGCAAGGAAAAGGATCCCTCCCGACAGCGAAAGGATCGCGGCGATGCCAAGGACTGTAATGGCGGCCCGCACCAGTTCCGGGTAATTGCCGCGTCCATGCGCAAGTCCCACCCGGACGGTTGCGGCTTGGGCGAGACCAAGCGGGATCATGAAGGCGATGGAGGCCAGTTGCAGGGCGATGCCGTGAGCTGCCAGTTCGATCGTCCCGATCCGCCCCATCAGCAAGGAAGCGGCACTGAACAGGCTGACTTCGGCAAGCACGGTGACGCTGATCGGCAGCCCCAGGAACAGAACTTCACGGAAGGCTTGCCAGTCGGGACGCCAGAAGCGCACGAATAATTCGTACCGCCGGGTTTCGTCGCGGGTCTGGATATAAAGGACCATCGCCGCGAAGCTCACCCACTGAACGATGACGGCAACGATTGCAGCACCGGTCATGCCAAGCGCCGGCAGGCCGAAATGTCCGAGCACGAGCGCATAAGCCAGGATCGCATTGAGTACGAGGATGCCGACCGTGACCCAGAGTACGATGCGTGCCCGCCCCGTGGCGCTGACCAGCGAACGTAGGACGGCAAACAGCAACGCCGGCAGAAGCCCGAGCTGGCTGATGAAGACGTAGTTGGCTGCAAGTGCTGCCACTTCCGGCTTTTGCCCCAGAGCAAGCAGGATCCTCTCGGCATTGAAGAACAGAGGCGTCATGACCACGACGTAAAGGATGGACACCCACATGCCCATGCGGATCGAACGCCGAACGGAGACCACGTCGCCCCGACCATAGGCCTGCGCCACCATCGGCATGACCGCCATGGAGAAGCCCGAGCCGAAAACGAAGATCGTAAAGAAGAACTGGCCGGCCAACACCATGGCGGCGAGCGGCACAGCGCCGAGCTGACCGACGATCACGACATCCGTCGTGTGAATGCCAAGCTGTGCCAGCTGCGCGCCGATCAGCGGGATGCCGAGCGAGAGAGTGGCGCGAATATGCGACATCCAGCTACCGGCTCCCACGGGAGCGGCGCTTGGGGTTTCGAGCGTGACGACATCGGTGTGCATGGCTTAGGTCTCAACGAAAAAAGCCGCTTCCAGAGCATACTGGTGAGCGGCATGTCGCAGAGGGATAAGCGCGCGCAGGCACGGCGGCAAGCCGGAATCATGATGCTGCAGAATTATTGCGCGATACATCAGCAAGTTTGATGAAAAATCAGGCAGTCCACGGCTATTCGGAATGAGCAGCCGATAGGATCGGTCGGGAATGGCACCAGCTGACCTTGGCGATGATCAAGAATCGCGTGTAAGTCTTCCGCGATACTAAGGGAGCGAATGACAACGGCATGATGGATCTGATCTGGCGCGGCACACTCATCGGCATCGGCGCGACGCTTGCCATGGATCTCTGGGCCGTCATCCTGACGACGGTTTTTCGCCAGCCGAGAGCGAAGTGGGCCCCGGTCGGACGCTGGTTCTATCATCTGACTTCGGGTCGGGTCTTTCACGACAGCATTGCGGATGCGCAGCCCCACGACCGCGAACTGGCACTCGGCTGGATCGCTCATTACGCCGATGGCATCATGCTCGCCTTTCTTGTCGGGCCGGCCTGGTTTGCAAACCCAACGCTGCTGCCAGCCTTCATCTGGGGGATCGTCACGGTCGTCGCCGGCTGGTTCCTGCTGCAGCCCGGCCTCGGTCTCGGCTGGGCGGCGGCAAAGACGCCGAGCCCGAACAAGGTCCGGGCTCTCAATCTGGCCGCACACACCGTTTTCGGCCTCGGCCTCTGGCTGACGGCGCTTGCGATCCGCTAGCCGCTCCGGCGCGTCAGATGGCGCCTGAGAAGGTGTCGCAGGCGCTCACATTGCCGCTGTCGTAACCGCGCTTGAACCACTTCATCCGCTGTGCGGAGGTGCCGTGGTTGAAGGCATCCGGCACGACATACCCCTGACTGCGCTTCTGCAGCGTATCGTCGCCGATCTGCTGCGCGGCATTCAGCGCCTCCTCCAGATCGCCGTCGGACAGAATGCCTTCCTTGTCGGCCGATTTGGCCCAGATCCCGGCATAACAATCCGCCTGCAGCTCGACACGCACTGACATCTGGTTCGCTTCGCGCTGGCCCATCGACCGGCGCTGGCGGTTGAATTCCGGGAGAACGCCCGTGAGGTTCTGCACGTGGTGCCCGACTTCATGGGCAATCACATACGCCTGTGCGAAATCGCCGGCCGCATCGAACTGCCGCTCAAGCTGATCGAAGAACTCGGTGTCCAGATAGACCTTGCTGTCGGCGGGACAATAGAAGGGGCCAGTGGCAGACGATGCCTGACCGCAGGCGGAGGCTGTGGCCCCGCTGAACAGGACCAGCGTCGGCTCGCGATATTGCTCGCCGGATGCCGAGAAGATCGCATTCCAGGTGGTTTCCGTCTCCGCCAGAACGGTGCGGACAAAGGCGGTGGTATCGTCGCTCGATTGGCCTGCCGGCCGCTGCCCGATCGATTGCTCGTATCCGGAGCCTGCACCCCCGACATTACCCTCGCCGAGGACCTGCAGCATGTCGATGCCCATGGCCTTCAGCACGAAGTAGATGACGACGAGGAAGATGATCGTTCCGAAGCTCAGTCCGCCACCGCGTCGCCCGCCCATCGGGATCTGGATGCCGGAACGACCAAAGGGATTGCGACCAAACCCGCCCCGCGAGGACTGCCCACGCCGATCCTCGATATTGTCCGACTGCCGACGGCCTCGCCATTCCATGGTGCTGTCCCTCTCTTATCTGCCCCAGACAATGAGAAGATAGCCCAACTGTTCCCTAACACCAGTGACGATGAACGGTCGTTAGCCAGTCAGGCTTGATAACCCGCCGCGTCTCGCCTCAGCCACCACTGGAAGAAAAGCACCAGGATCAGGAGCAAGCCAATGGCAACCAGATGCGCTTGCCCCTGGCCCTCCCCGAAGATCAGCTTATGCATCAATCGTCCTGGAAGGAGCGTGAAAGCCCCAGCCGTCAGCAGGGCGAAGCTGTAGAGGTTGCCGACATGCCGGCGGTGTTCGGCGATCAGGCCTGCCCGCGCTGCCGTGATCGCCTGGAAACTGCCAACCAGAGTGAAGACGGAAAGGATGTGGATCGGACTGAAACCGAAATAGAGACGCAGAGAGGAGATGAAGAAACTCGACATGGCCGTGATGACCATCACACCGATCCAGATCCGGCCGAGGATACGGTGGACATTGGTTCCCTTGCGGCCAAGCAAGAGCCCCGCGCCGAGGATCAAGGCGAGCAATGCAGATACGACGTGGATTTGGATGGCGACAGGGGTCTGTAAGAGAAGGGAAAGCGACATGGGACTTGCCTTGAGCGGGTTCGCGGTTTCAATGTTTGGCTTCCCGCTGATCGCGCTTTTGCGCCGGCGCCACCAATGCTTTGCCGTGAATGTCGAGAGAAATGCGTGAATAGCTCCGTCTTGCAGTCTGCGCTTCGTGAATGGACGAGACTGGGCCGTTCGCCCCGTCTCTGGGCGACTTTTGCGATCGTGGTCGCCATCTTCATCGCCATAGGTCCCTCCGGCACGATCGAAGACATGGGTCTTGTCGAGCGTGCTGCTTTCTGGACATTACTGCACGGAGCAGCATGGACCGTCGCGATCCTCGTCATTACCCTTGCTGATCATTGGCTTGGCCAACATCTGCGCAGCCAAGCATTGCTGCTGGCAGCGACCGCCCTGGTGGCTGCACCCTTCGTTGCGGCGGTCGTTGAGCTAATACGCTGGTCCTGGGCCGGATCCGAACTAGATCTTGCCTCTTATGGCCGACAGCTCCTCGTCCGCTTGCCGTTGTCTGTGCTGTTCAGTCTGCTGTCACATCTGACGATGTCGAACGCCCCATCGGCGAGCGTCAGCAGCAGGGGGTCTAAGGATCCGGAGCCAAAACCGACGGAAGACAAGCCACCTCCGCTTCTCGCGCGGCTCAAGCCGGCGCTGCGGGCACCCTTGGTCCATCTGACGGTCGAGGATCACTACACGGTTGTGACGACGACAAAGGGCCGGCAGCTGGTCCTGATGCGATTTTCCGATGCCTTGCGGGAGGTCGACTCGATCCCCGGTGTGCAGACCCACCGCTCCCACTGGGTCGCAGTCGATCATGTGGCTGGGCTGAAGAACAGCGGCAGCCGGTTGCACGTGGTCTTGAAATCGGGTGCCGAGGTACCGGTCAGCCGCAGCTTTGCGGCTCACGTCCGCGATCGCATCGGCGAGAGCTGATCCTCTTCAGCTCTTGGCGTAGCCGTATTCCCCGCCCCTGCTCAGTGCGCGCTGATAGGCCGGTCTTGCGCGGATCCGTTCGATCCAGCCCTTAAGGGCGCTCACATCCTTGCCCTCGGCGATCCGGGTGAGGCCCGCCTCGACGGGAAAGCTCATGGCGATATCCGCGGCCGAGAACTGCTTGCCGGCGAACCAGCCGTCCTTGCCGATTTCGGCGATCCAGAGATCGAGATGGTCCGAGAGCTGCGGATCGATCAGCTTGCCTGCCACGCCCTGGCTGATCATCTTCGCCACAGGGCGGATGAAGAAGGGCACCTGCCCGGGAATGCGCGAGAAGATGAGCTTCATCACCAGGAGCGGCATGGCCGAACCCTCGGCGTAATGCATCCAGTACCGGTATCGCAGCCGCTCATCGGTGCCGGCAGCGGGACGCAGATCCTCGCCACCACAGGTCTCGATCAGATATTCCATGATCGCGCCGCTTTCGGTTACCACACGTCCATTGTCCTCGATCACCGGCGACTTTCCGAGCGGATGCACGGCCTTGAGTTCCTTCGGCGCCAGATAGTCCTTCGTCCTGTGATAGACCTTCACCTGATAGTCGAGACCGAGCTCCTCGAGCAGCCAGAGAATGCGATGGGCGCGCGAGTTGTCGAGGTAATGCACGGTGATCATCAGAGATGTCCCTTTGATTGTCGTTGCTTGAACTATCTAGAAGCAGACCCCGGCGCCGTCGAGACGCCCGCAGAAACTTTCTCTAGAGTGGCCAGAAAGTCAGCCGGTGATGACCGCTTGGCAGGCATCGCCGCGCATGCCAGTCTTGCCGAAAGACTGCACTTTGGGAGGAGTGACACATGAAGGCGATGCGACTGGAGGCGACAGGGCAATTGTTCACGCGAGAGGTGAAAAAGCCCGAAGCTGGCACGGATGAACTCCTCGTCCGCGTCGAAGCCTGCGGCGTCTGCGGAACCGACAGGCACCTATTCCACGGCGAATTTCCCTGCACGCCACCCGTCACCCTCGGCCATGAATTCTCCGGCATCATCGAACAGGTCGGCAACGCAGTCTCGGGGTTTAACGTGGGCGACCGCGTCACTGGCGACCCGAACATTGCCTGCGGCCGTTGCAGCCACTGCATCAATGGCCGCGTCAACCTCTGCCGAAACCTGACAGCCATCGGCATCCACCGCGACGGCGGCTTCGCGGATTATGTCGTCATTCCCCATAAACAGGCCTTCCTGCTCCCCGCAGATCTCGATCCGATGCATGGCGCCTTCTGCGAGCCGCTGGCCTGCTGCCTGCACGGCATCGACCTTGCCGGGATCAAGGCCGGCTCCTCCGTCGTCGTTTTGGGCGGCGGCGTCATCGGCCTCCTGACGGTGCAGCTCGCCCGGCTGGCTGGCGCAACCACGGTCATCCTCGTCACGCGCCAGGCGAGCCGCCGCAGCCTTGCCGAGGAACTCGGCGCGACGGCAAGTGTCGATCCGAAAGCGGGCGATGTGATCGCCCAGATCGCGGGCGAACACGGCCTCGTTCCCGGCGGCGTGGATGTCGTGCTGGAATGCGCCGGCGTCGCGGAAACCCTGGTTCAGGCGACGAAGCTGGTGCGTCCGGGCGGCACAGCCGTGATCCTCGGCGTCATGGCGCAGGGCGACAAGGTCGAGATTGAGCCATTCGACCTGCTCTTCCGCGAGGTCAAGCTCGTCACCTCTTTCCTCAACCCATTCACCCATCGCCGTGCCGCCGACCTCATCGCCTCCGGCCGGATCGAGGTCGAGAAGCTCATCTCGCGCAAGGTCTCGCTCGAGGAGGCGCCGGAGGTCGTGCGCCAACCGCCACAACCGGGCGAGGTGAAGGTGCTTGTCGTACCGGGGCTCTGATCAAAGGGGCGGACGGCGGTCCTTCCACGGCCGCGCCGCTTCCAACTGTCCGGCAAGCGAAAACAGCGTATCCTCGTCGGCAAAACGCCCGACGAACTGCATGCCGATCGGCAGCCCCTCCGGCGACCAGCCTGTCGGCACCGACATCGCCGGCTGGCCAGTCACGTTGAAGATCGGAGTCCAGGGAATGAACTCGAAGGTTTGTGCGGCCAGCTGTTCGGCAATCCCGAGCTTTTTCAACAGCCGACCGCCGCCGATGTAACCCAGCACCGTCAGAAGCTTCTTTTCCAAAGCACTCGGCTGCAGCGCACCAATCTTGACCGGCAAGGTGGAGAGCACCGGCGTCATCAACACGTCGACATTCTCGAAAAAGCCGAGGACCGAGCGCGCGGCAAGCCCAAGATAGCGATGGGCGGCGATGAGATCACCGGCAGTGACCCCTTCCCCCAGCAAACCCATGCCGAAGGAAGAGGCATCATAGTCGCCGGGCCTGATCCTCACGCCGAAGGTCTTCGCCGTGAATTCGATATCGGCGCGCAGCTCACCGGCAAGCGCCGTCAGAAATGCCATGGAGAATGCCTCACGCTCCACCGGCGGCGCTGCCTCGATCACCTCGTGGCCGAGATCGACGAGCAGCTTCACGGTGCCGTCAAAGGCGGAGATCACCTCAGGGGATACCGCCTTGCCGAGCATTGGTTCGCGCGAGACAGCGATCTTCAGTCTGCCGGGCGTCCTCTGCGACGCTTCCAGGAAAGTCCCCGCATGAACCGGCAGCGGATGCGGCGAGCCAGGATCCGCTCCATGGGTGACGTCAAGCACCGCAGCGCTGTCACGCACCGTCCGCGTCAGCACATGCTCGACAGCAAAACCCGACCATGCCTCGCCGATGAACGGACCCGCCGGGGTTCGCCCCCGCGTCGGCTTCATGCCGAAGACGGCGCAAGCGGAGGCCGGAATGCGGATTGATCCGCCGCCGTCCCCACCGGACGCGATAGGCACCATGCCCGAGGCGACCGCAGCTCCCGAGCCACCGGACGAGCCGCCGGATGTCCTGCTCAGATCCCACGGATTGCGCGTCGGGCCGTTGGCGCCAGGCTCCGTATAGGGTGTCAGTCCGAATTCCGGCGTATTGGTCCGTCCGGCGATGACAAGCCCCGCCCTCTCCCAGCGCGTCACCAGCTCGCTGTTGCCCTCTTGAACCCGGGCAGCCCAGAGCCGATTGCCATTGCCGGTCGGCACGCCGTCGATCTGCGCCAGGAGGTCCTTTACCAGGAAGGGCACACCGCAGAATGGCCCGTCCGGCAGTCCGGCGGCCACTCTTTGGCGCGCCCGGTCGAAAAGCGGACGAATGACCGCGTTCAGTTGCGGATTGACCGCCTCGATCCGGGAGATGGCGGCTTCCAGCACCTCGTCCGCCGAGACCTCGCCGCGTCGGATCAGATCGGCCAGCGCCAATCCGTCATGGTCCACATACTCCTTGAACATCGACACTCCCCCGGCCCGACTCGCATGGATTGGCAATGAGCTTCCGGCCGATTTTCCCGTCGATCAAGAGCAGCACGGCATAACGGCTTCGCCGAATATAAATATCTACTTAACCATGGGGAGCTAAAGTCTGCCCCAAAGGCCGGTGCGATACCGGCGCAGCGGCGCTTGTCCGCTGCCTTGCAGTCATAGGCTAATGAGGGAACGGCCCATGTTATTCAAATCCGCCACCAGCCGGAACATCTTCTCGACCGTCGGCCTGGGTGTTGTCACCACGATAGGCGTCGCAGCCACGCTGGTGGGCTTGAGCTACGGCACCATTCGCGGCGCCGGCATCGACAAGATGCAGACTGCAGCGTCCGAAGCTGCGGCCGAAGTCAATCAGACCCTGAGTGTCGCCCATGAAATGGTGGCTGGCCTCGACTATTCCGTCTCCGCCCTTCGCGAAAAGGGGATTGCTGACCGCGACGTGGTCATGGCCGTCCTGACGAAGACGCTCGAGGGCTTTCCGGGTGCCATCGGTCTCTCCACGGGTTGGGAACCCAATGCCTTCGACGGCAAGGATGCAGACTTCGTCGGCAAACCCGCGCACGATCAGACGGGGCGTTTCGTGCCCTACATCTACCGCGCCGGTGGGACCATCAAGACGGACGTCCTCGTTGACTACGACAAACCCGGTGCGGGCGACTATTATCAATTGCCCGTCAAGACCGGCAAAACCGTCCTGCTTGAACCTTACGTCTATCCTGTCGACGGCAAGGACGTCCTGATGACCACCATTTCCGTGCCGGTCATGGAAAACGGCAAGGCGATCGGCTATGTCGGCGCCGACATCGATCTCGACAAGACCGCTGCCGATCTCGCCGCCAAGCGGCCGCTGGGTGACGGCTATGTCGCCCTTCTCTCCTCTGCCAACGCCTTCGTCAGTCACCCCGACAAGGTGGCCATGGGCAAGGCCTTGAAGGACAGCGGCCTTGATGCCTCCGCCTGGGAAAGCCTGCTGAAATCTCCCGGCTCCGTCGGCACGATGGTTGACAAGGATGGCGTCGAGCGCATGGCGATCGCCGTGCCGATCGAACCCTTCCCCGGCGCCGTTTGGAATGTCGTCGTTGCCGTTCCGAGCGCCACAGTCCTCGGGGCCCTGTCGCAGACCATCTGGACCTCCGGCCTCATCATCGCCGGCGCCACACTCATCCTGATCGTCGTCGGCTGGCTGCTCGCCCGCCGCTTCATCGGCCGCATCAACCGCGTTATCGGCCAGACGACCGAAATCGCCGCGGGCCGGCTGGATGTCGAGCTGACGGACAAGGACCGCGCCGACGAACTCGGTGACCTCTCCCGCTCGCTCGCCGTCCTTCTGGAAAGCAATCGCAAGAAGGTCGAGCTCGAAAAGGCCGCCGAAGCTCGTTACGAGCAGGAGGAGATCGAACGGGTCGAACGCTCCAAGGGCCACAAGGCGCGCGAAGAAGAAATTCGCTTCGTCGTTGACGAGTTGCGCACCGGCCTTGCCCGACTGTCCGATGGCGACATGACGGTTCGCCTCGAAAAGCCCTTCTCGCCTGCACTCGACGAGATCCGCGGCAACTTCAACGACTCCATCGAAAAGCTGCGCGCCGCGATGATCTCCTTCCGCGACAACGCGACCACGATCGAAAACGGCTCGAACGAGATCCGTTCCGCAGCCGACGATCTCGCCCGCCGCACCGAGCAGCAGGCAGCCTCCGTGGAAGAAACCTCCGCGGCCCTTTCGCAGATCACGCGTTCGGTCAAGGAATCGACCCAGCGCGCGGAAGAAGCAGGCGAACAGGTCAGCCGCACCAAGGAAAGCGCCGAACGGTCCGGCGAAGTGGTGCGCTCTGCGATCGACGCGATGAGTGCCATCGAGCAATCTTCGCAGTCGATCTCCAACATCATCGGCGTGATCGACGAGATCGCCTTCCAGACCAACCTGCTGGCGC
>DAMDHD010000027.1:0-239 GCA_032102365.1 Allorhizobium sp. CTOTU50464
GCGATCGACGGTGATGCCGCGCTCTTCCATATGGGCGAGCACCGGCACCAGCGGGCGTTCCAGCCGCTCATAGATGCGCGTCAAACCCTCGGCAGCGAGGCGCGGCTTCAGAACCAGCCAGAGACGCAGAGTCACATCGGCGTCCTCGGCGGCATATGCGGTTGCGCGATCGATGTCGACAAGATCGAAGGTGACGGAGGATTTGCCGGAGCCGGCGACATCCTTGTACGGAATCGGCG
>DAMDHD010000027.1:249-34799 GCA_032102365.1 Allorhizobium sp. CTOTU50464
CACTTTTCCGAGAGGCCGTCCATGCCGTGATTGCCCTTGCCGGCGTCGAGCACGTAGGACATCAGCATGGTGTCGTCGAAGGACTGAAGCGTGATCCCGTGGCGCTTCATCACCAGGTAATCGTATTTCAGGTTCTGCGCGACCTTCAGGACGGAAGGATCTTCGAGCAGGTCCTTCAAGGCGGCCAGCGCCTCCTTCATCGGGATCTGGCCCTCGGCATGACCGCCACCGAGAAGATCGCCGACGCCCGTCTTGTGCGTGAGCGGGATATAGGCGGCGCGGATATCGGTCGAGCCGGGTGACAGGACATTGTCCTGGATGGCGAGCGAGACGCCGACGAGTTCGGCCTGCATCGGGTCGAGCGACGTGGTCTCGGTGTCGAAGGCGACGAGGCCGGTCTCGCGGGCAGCGGAGATCCAGAGCTCAAGCGTTTCGATATCGCGGATCGTGACATAGCTGCCGGTGTCGAGCGGCTTGCCGGCAAAGGCGTTGGCGCGGCTTGCCGCGAGATCGCCGGGGGTTTTGCCATTGGGGCCGGCCGCCGGGGTCGTGGATGTCGTGGCGGCGGCTGCCGGGGTCGCGGACGATGCGGGTGCATCGCCGGCATCGAGATCGGGACCGCGGGCGGCATCACCCCATTCGACCGGCACAGTGGCAGGCTCGATGGCGGCTGCGTCACAGTCACAGACTTCTGCCACGCGGCGCGTCAGGGTGGTGAATTCCATGGCCTTGAGGAAGGCGATGAGCTTCGGACCATTCTGCGGTTCGAGCACCAGGTCCTCGAGCTTCATGTCGAGCGGCACATCGGTGCGCAGTTCGACGAGCTGGCGCGAGACGCGGGCAAGCTCGGCATTGGCCACGATGTTTTCGCGGCGCTTGACCTGTTTGATCTCATCGGCACGGGCGAGCAGCGTCTCCAGATCGCCGAACTCTTCCAAAAGCTGGGCGGCGGTCTTCGGGCCGATACCGGGAATGCCCGGCACGTTGTCGGTTGAATCGCCGGTCATGGCCTGGAGGTCGATCATCTTTTCCGGCGGCACACCCCATTTCTCGATGACGTCGGGGATGCCGATCTGCTTGTCCTTCATCGCGTCGTACATATGCACGTTCGCGGTGACGAGCTGCATCAGGTCCTTGTCGGAGGAGACGATGGTGACATCGGCGCCGACGGCCTCTGCCTGACGGGCATAGGTGGCGATGATGTCATCCGCCTCGAAACCTTCGGTCTCGATGCAGGGGAGATTGAAGGCGCGGGTCGCGTGGCGGATCAGGCCGAACTGCGGGATCAGGTCTTCCGGCGGGGCCGAGCGGTTCGCCTTGTAGAGCGGATAGATCTCCTTGCGGAAAGTCGTCGACGAATAGTCGAAAATGACCGCCAGATGGGTCGGCGTCACACCGACATCGGTGTTGCGGGCATCGCGCAACAGCTTCCACAGCATGTTGCAGAAGCCGGAGACCGCGTTGACGGGCAGGCCGTCCGACTTGCGGTTCAGGGCCGGGATGGCGTGGAAGGCGCGGAAGATGAAACCCGAGCCGTCGACGAGGAAGAGGTGATCGCCTTTTTTCATGTCGGCATGGATAGCGCGAGGCGGCTGAAACGTCCATGACGGTTTGGCCAGAAGGCGGCAAAATCACCGGCTATGCGGAAGCGATGATCGTTCATCGGATCAGCCGCCAAACATCACGAAAAGCTTACCGATTTGTAATCCCGGCTTCCCTTGAAAAACCACATTCCGGATCACAAATCTCAGTCATCGGCGACTGATCACGCCGTAGTCTGAAAGAGGCTCGTCCCCCGCCGCTTCAGACTCGGGCAAAGGCCTTATCCCCCTCTCCGGGCCTTTGTCCCCATATTCGGAGCCGTCGTGGCAGTCCCCGCCTCAAGCCACGACGGCCTCCACCCCCTTCTCATCAGAACCCAAAATTAGTCAGCCTCGGAAATGGATCGCATGCGATCATTCCCCTCTGACGAATCCACGACGACGCGTCGAGTGCCATGGCCCATGACCGCACGACCCCTGATCGCTCCGAATCCGCCACATGGCTGGCGAGCCAGTTGGCGCGCGGGTTCACACGGGCGCTGCAAGCGCGTGCGGCGAAACTCGGTTTTTCACCCGGTCAGTTTCCGATCCTGCTGGAACTTTGGGAAGAAGAGGGGCTGACGCAGCGGCAGTTGCTCGACCGCGTCGATGTGGAGCAGGCGACAATTGCCAATACCCTCGCCCGCATGGAACGCGACGGTCTGATCGAGCGGCGCGTGCATCCCCGCGACAAGCGAGCTCAGCAGATTTTCCTGACAGACAAGGCCCGCGGCATGCGCGAGGAGGCGCTTGCGGCGGCTGACGAGGCCGAGCAGGCCGTCTTTCATGGTTTCCGTCGCTTCGAGAAGGAATTGCTGAAGGAATATATCCGCTGGGCGATCGCGAATGCGCGCAAGCTGTGAGCGGAATTTGATCCAGGTTTGAGAAAAATTCGCGGTCTCGCAGCCTCGAAACATCAGGAGCTTTGGTCTATCGTCCGCCGCACTTTCAAATTTGCAGGACATGACCATGACCGATCTTTCCCCCATTCTCGCCAAGGCCGACGAGGCCCTGCCGCATAGCCTCGAGCGCCTGTTCGATCTCGTGCGCATTCCCTCGATCTCGACCGATCCGGCCTACAAGGCCGACTGCCGCAAGGCCGGCGAATGGCTGGTTTCGGCGCTGACCGAACTGGGTTTCGATGCTTCGCTTAGGGACACGCCCGGCCATCCGATGGTGGTGGCGCATCACGCGGCCGAGAAGGCCGATGCGCCGCATGTGCTCTTCTATGGCCATTACGACGTGCAGCCGGTCGATCCGCTGGATCTCTGGGAAGACGATCCCTTCGCGCCGGCCATCAAGGAGAAGGACGGCCGCAAGGTGATCACCGGTCGCGGCACGTCCGACGACAAGGGCCAGCTCTTGACCTTCGTCGAGGCCTGCCGTGCCTACAAGGCGGTGAAGGGTTCGCTGCCGGTCAAGATCACCATCCTGTTCGAAGGCGAGGAAGAATCCGGTTCGCCGTCGCTCAAGCCTTTCCTTGCTGAGAATGCCGACGAGCTGAAGGCCGACTTCGCGCTGGTCTGCGACACCAGCATGTGGGACCGCGAGACGCCGGCGATCGCTGCGGCGCTGCGTGGTCTGGTCGGCGAAGAAGTCACTGTCATTGCGGCTGACCGCGACCTGCATTCGGGCCTCTTCGGCGGCGCGGCGGCCAATCCCGTGCACATCCTGACGAAGATCCTGGCCGACCTGCATGACGAGACCGGCAAGGTCACGCTGCCCGGCTTCTATGACGGTGTCGAAGAGACGCCTGCCAATATCAAGGCTTCCTGGGAGAGCCTGGGGCGGACGGCGGAAAGCTTCCTCGGGGAAGTGGGCCTGTCTGTCCCGGCGGGTGAGAAGGGCCGTTCCGTGCTGGAACTGACCTGGGCGCGTCCGACGGCGGAAGTGAACGGCATCATCGGCGGCTATACCGGCGAAGGCTTCAAGACGGTGATTGCGGCCAAGGCTTCGGCCAAGATCTCCTTCCGCCTCGTCGGCGCGCAGGACCCGGCCAAGGTGCGCGAGAGCTTCCGCGCCTTCGTTCAGGCGCGCATTCCCGCCGACTGCAAGGTGGAATTCCACGAGCACGGCGGCTCGCCGGCGATCCAGCTCTCCTATGACTCGCCGGAACTGACCAAGGCGAAGAATGCGCTGTCGGACGAGTGGCCGAAGCCCGCCGTGATCATCGGCATGGGCGGCTCGATTCCGATCGTCGGTGATTTCCAGAAGATGCTCGGCATGGATTCGCTGCTGGTCGGCTTTGGCCTGACCGACGACCGCATCCATTCGCCCAACGAGAAGTACGACCTCAACTCGTTCCACAGGGGCATTCGCTCGTGGATCCGCATCATGGATGCGCTGGCGAACACTTAAGACCAGAAAAGCAAAAAGGCCGGTCAAAAACCGGCCTTTCCTTTACGTTTCAACGACTTCCTGCCAGTACATCCGTGGTCAGTGACGGAAACGTGCCATGCGATATCTCGGATGTTGGTCCACCTTCGCGAACCGCATCCCGGACCTTGATGATCGCGCTGGATGCTTAACAACCGGTTAAGCGTTTTAAAGTTCCTGAAACAGGCCCACCTGAAACGCTTCATCGCATGCTAAGCGAGAGATGGGATGTCTCCATCCGGCTTTCAAGAGGCAGGCGCTTGAAATGCGCACGATGCTCCGTTTAGACTTCGTCCATGAGCCTTCAATCCGTTCGCCAGTTCTTCTCCGAAAATGCACCCGACATCTCCGTCATCGTGACCGAAGCGAGCTCGGCTACCGTTGCGCTTGCTGCCGAGACGCATGGCGTGGAGCCGGACCAGATCGCCAAGACGATCTGCCTCAGGATCGGAGATGATGTCGTGCTCGTGGTGACGGCGGGCACGAAGCGGCTCGACAACCGCAAGTTCAAGGATCGCTTTGGGGTCAAGCCGCGCATGCTCGATGCTGACGCCGTGGTCGAGGCGACCAGCCATCCGGTGGGTGGTGTGTGCCCCTTCGGCCTGCCCTCGCCGCTCACGATCTATTGTGATCTGTCGCTTCAGGCTTGTGACGAGGTGGTGCCTGCGGCCGGCGCGACGAATGCCGCCGTGAAGATCGCGCCGGAGCGCATGAGAAGTCTCGTCGGCGCGGAATGGGCCGATCTCTGCCAATGAGGTCACGCAGGGTTCAGAGCTTGTTTACCGGGCTTTAACCACCCCTTAAATCGCCGCATTTACTGTGCAATTGCGCGGTCATCCGCCCGGGCGCCGGTCTGATCGACCGAATTTCTTGAAGCCATTTTTGCGCCTGCCGTCTGTCGGCTGCGCACAACGACTATCTGGAGCAAGATCACGGCAATGGTGAGCCGAGGAAAATCCCGCGATCGTATAGAGCCGAGCTTCGACGACGAGCGCGAGGACGAGGATTTCCGGCTGGATGCGGATGATCGTGTCGTGGGCGGCCGACCGGTGCGCACCGGGGCCAAGAAGGCGGCGGCGTCGACCAAGCGCGGCAAGTCCGGCGGCCAGAAGAAAAGCAAAGCCAAGAGCCGCGGCGGCGGGTTCGGCCTCGGCCGCCTGATCTATTGGGGCTTCGTGCTGTCGATCTGGTGCGGGATCGGCCTTGTCGGTCTCATCGCCTATTACGGCTCTCAGATGCCGAGCGCCAGCAGTTGGTCCATCCCCGAGCGCCCGCCGAACATGAAGATCGTGTCTGTCGAGGGCACCGTCATTGCCAATCGCGGCGCGACCGGCGGCGAGGCTCTGCCGCTCGAAGAAATGTCGCCATTCATCCCGCAGGCCGTCATGGCGATCGAGGATCGGCGCTTCTATTCGCATTTCGGCGTCGACCCGCTTGGCCTGGCGCGCGCCATCGTCACCAACCTGACCAGCGGCCGCGCGGTGCAGGGCGGCTCGACGCTCACGCAGCAGCTTGCGAAGAACCTCTTCCTCTCGCCCGAGCGCACGATCGAGCGCAAGGTGCAGGAAGTGCTGCTCGCCTTCTGGCTGGAGCAGAAATACACCAAGGATCAGATCATGGCGATGTATCTGAACCGGGTGTTTTTCGGTTCGAATGCCTATGGTGTCGAGGCTGCGGCACGGCGCTACTTCAACAAGTCCGCCCGGGACGTGAACCTCGGCGAGGCGGCCCTGCTCGCAGGCCTTTTGAAAGCCCCGTCACGCCTGTCGCCGGCGCGCGATCCGGAAGCCGCGGAAGCGCGGGCTCAGGTCGTGCTGCAGGCGATGCTCGAAGAAGGCTATATCACCGCGGACGAGATCAAGACGGCGATGTCGCAGCCACCGACCAAGGCCAAGCGCTACTGGAGCGGTGCGGGGCAATATGTCGCCGATCTCGTGCGCGACGAGGTGACCATGCTGATCGGCAAGGTGACCGAGGACATCGTGGTCGAGACGACGATCGACATGACGCTGGAGAAGAAGGCGGAGGCCGCCCTGACGGAATCGCTGGCTACCGAAGGCGACAAGGTCAATGCCTCGCAGGCGGCGCTCGTTTCGATCGACGGCACGGGGGCGATCCGGGCGCTGGTCGGCGGACGCGACTATGCCGAAAGCCAGTTCAACCGTGCGGTCAAGGCGAAGCGCCAGCCCGGCTCGGCCTTCAAACCCTTCGTTTATGCCGCTGCGGTGGAGAACGGGCTTCGCCCGACTTCCTTGCGCAACGACGCCCCCATCCGCATCGGCTCCTGGACGCCGGAGAATTACGACCAGAAGTATCGCGGACAGGTGACGGCGACGCAGGCGCTGGCTGAATCGCTGAACACGATTGCCGCCCAGCTTGTGATGGAAGTTGGTCCCGATCAGGTGATCAAGGTGGCCCATCGCATGGGGATCGAATCGGAACTGCAGAACAATGCCTCGATCGCGCTCGGAACGTCCGAGGTCTCGCTGCTCGAGCTGACGGCGGCCTATGCGCCCTTCATGAATGGCGGCTACAAGGCGACACCGCATATCGTGCGGCGGATCTCCAAGTCCGACGGGACGCTGCTTTACGAGAACAATTACCTGGAGCCTCCGAAGGTCCTGAACGACAATGTCGTTGCGGCGATGAACCTGATGATGCGCAGCGTCATCGATCACGGGACCGGCAAGAAGGCGCAGCTGAAAGGCTGGGAGGCTGCGGGCAAGACGGGCACGACCCAATCCTTCCGCGATGCGCTCTTCGTCGGCTATACCAGCAACCTCACCACCGGCATCTGGTTCGGCAATGACGATGGCCAGTCGATGAAGAAGGTCACGGGTGGCGGTCTGCCGGCCAAGGCCTGGCACGATTTCATGACGGCCGCCCATCAGGGTCTGGCGCCTGCTCCACTGCCCGGTGGCGACTTCATCGAGCCGGCACCGGTCGAGGAGCCGGCGACCATCGGCACCATCATCTCCGACGTGTTCCAGGGCGGTGGCGAAGAGCGTTATTCCGGCGACCCGGTCTATGCCGAAGACTATCCTGCAGAGCCCGTGCCACCCGGCGATGTGACAGGCTCGGCCGGTCCAGTTCCGCCGGGCGAGGTCGGCGGCGGACAGGGCACGCGGCGCACCACACTTCTCGACTTGATCCTCGGGCAATAGCGCCCACATGAGGGCAGCTGATCATCGTCGGCCTGACGCAAGGCCGGCGCTTTAGCATAGCCGGTCGACAAGGACTGCGAGGTGCTGCGAAACACGTGAAGCTGTGGCGCCAATCTGTTCTTTTTTACCGGTTTTCGGCGGAATTCCAGCCTTGCAGTCGGAAAAACCGCTTCTTATATACGCGACATAACCGCAGCGGCGCTGCAGTGTATCCCAGACCATCCACGTCGAGGGGCTGTCAGGAATGCCTGATTGGGGTTCCGATGGCCTGCTTCAAGGAGAATATGACATGGCAAAAGTAATCGGTATCGACCTTGGAACGACCAATTCCTGCGTCGCCGTCATGGACGGCAAGGATGCGAAGGTCATCGAGAATTCGGAAGGCGCACGCACCACGCCGTCCATGGTGGCATTTTCGGACGACGGCGAACGCCTCGTCGGCCAGCCGGCCAAGCGCCAGGCCGTCACCAACCCGACCAACACGCTCTTCGCCGTCAAGCGCCTGATCGGCCGCCGCTACGAAGATCCGACCGTTGAGAAGGACAAGGGCCTCGTTCCCTTCCCGATCATCAAGGGCGACAATGGTGACGCCTGGGTCGAAGCCCAGAACAAGGGTTATTCGCCTTCGCAGATCTCGGCCATGATTCTTCAGAAGATGAAGGAAACGGCGGAAGCCTATCTCGGCGAAAAGGTCGAGAAGGCCGTCATCACCGTTCCCGCCTACTTCAACGACGCGCAGCGCCAGGCCACCAAGGATGCCGGCCGCATCGCCGGCCTTGAAGTTCTGCGCATCATCAACGAGCCGACCGCGGCTGCTCTTGCCTATGGTCTCGACAAGAAGGACGGCAAGACGATCGCCGTTTACGACCTTGGCGGTGGTACCTTCGATATCTCGGTTCTGGAAATCGGCGACGGCGTCTTCGAAGTGAAGTCGACCAACGGCGACACCTTCCTTGGCGGTGAAGACTTCGACATGCGTCTCGTCGAATATCTCGCAGCCGAGTTCAAGAAGGACCAGGGCATTGACCTGAAGGGCGACAAGCTGGCCCTGCAGCGCCTGAAGGAAGCCGCCGAAAAGGCCAAGATCGAGCTTTCGTCTTCGCAGCAGACCGAAATCAACCTGCCGTTCATCACGGCGGACGCTTCCGGTCCGAAGCACCTGACGATGAAGCTGACCCGCGCCAAGTTCGAAAGCCTGGTCGACGACCTCGTCCAGCGCACGATCGCACCGTGCAAGGCAGCCCTTAAGGATGCCGGCGTTTCCGCAGCCGACATCGACGAAGTGGTTCTGGTCGGCGGCATGAGCCGCATGCCGAAGGTCCAGGAAGTCGTGAAGCAGCTGTTCGGCAAGGAGCCGCACAAGGGTGTGAACCCGGATGAAGTCGTTGCCCTCGGTGCAGCGATCCAGGCCGGTGTTCTGCAGGGCGACGTCAAGGACGTTCTCCTGCTCGACGTGACCCCGCTGTCGCTCGGCATCGAGACCCTCGGTGGCGTCTTCACCCGTCTGATCGACCGCAACACGACGATCCCGACGAAGAAGAGCCAGACCTTCTCGACCGCTGAAGACAACCAGCAGGCCGTGACCATCCGCGTCAGCCAGGGTGAGCGCGAAATGGCTGCAGACAACAAGCTGCTCGGTCAGTTCGACCTCGTTGGCCTGCCGCCGGCACCGCGTGGCGTTCCGCAGATCGAAGTCACCTTCGACATCGACGCGAACGGCATCGTTCAGGTTTCGGCCAAGGACAAGGGCACCGGCAAGGAACAGCAGATCCGCATCCAGGCCTCCGGTGGTCTCTCCGACGCCGACATCGAGAAGATGGTGAAGGACGCCGAAGCCAATGCCGAGGCCGACAAGAAGCGTCGTGCCGTGGTCGAAGCCAAGAACCAGGCTGAAAGCCTTGTTCACTCCACCGAGAAGTCGGTCAAGGAGTATGGCGACAAGGTTTCGGAAACCGACCGCAAGGCGATCGAGGATGCAATCGCTGCCCTGAAGGGTTCGATCGAAGCCTCCGAGCCGGATGCCGACGACATCCAGGCCAAGACCCAGACGCTCATGGAAGTTTCCATGAAGCTGGGCCAGGCCATCTATGAAGCCCAGCAGGCCGAAGGCGGTGCAGGCGACACGGATGGTGGCAAGGACGACAACGTCGTCGACGCCGACTATGAAGAAGTGAAGGACGAAGACGCGAAGAAGTCGGCCTGATGCAGGGCCACTTCGGACGCCGTTCCAAGACCTGGCTGGCCTTCGGGCCAGCCGCACTTTCGTTGATCCTGACGACCGGTGCCATGGCACAGGACAGGGGGCAGGTCAGCGCAGTTCACCGTCAGGTGAGCGCCGCCGAGGCCAGAGTGGCCAAGGCGATTTCCGCGAAGGACAGCAATTCCCTTTCCCGCATTGGCAATGAACTCGGCAGGATCATCGAAGCAGCGCTTCAGCGGCGCGAGAACGGTGGCGAAGTCTCTTCCTGTGACATGGCTGCGCATTCCCTGGCTTTTGCTGCCGTGACCTCTGCCGACGGCCTCATCAGCAAAGGCGAAGCGCGCAAGCTTCTGATGCAGGATGCGATCTCCGCCGCGTCCGATTTCCAGAAAGACATGCAGGCTTGCGACAAGCAGGCCGGCAAGGCGACGGGCAGCCACACGAGCGTTGGGAAAGCTTTGAGAGCTTTGTAAGACCATGGCAAAAGCAGATTTCTACGAGACCCTCGGGGTTGGCCGGACGGCGGACGAGAAGGAGCTGAAGAGCGCCTTCCGCAAGCTGGCCATGAAATATCACCCGGACAAGAATCCGGATGACAGCGAAGCCGAGAAGAAGTTCAAGGAGATCAACGAGGCCTATGAGACCTTGAAGGATCCCCAGAAGCGCGCGGCCTATGACCGCTTCGGCCACGCCGCCTTCGAACAGGGCGGCATGGGCGGCGGCGGCTTCGGTGGCGGCGGCGGTTTTGCCGGCGGCGGCTTCTCCGACATCTTCGAGGACATTTTCGGCGAGATGATGGGCGGCGGCCGTGGCGGTCGCGCCCGCTCGACCGGCGGCCGCGAGCGCGGTGCAGACCTGCGCTACAACATGGAAATCAGCCTCGAAGAGGCGTTCACCGGGAAGACGGCGCAGATCCGGGTTCCGACCTCGATCACCTGCGACGTCTGCACCGGCTCGGGCGCCAAGCCCGGCACTCAGCCGAAGACCTGCACGACCTGTCAGGGCTCGGGCCGCGTGCGCGCCGCCCAGGGCTTCTTCTCGATCGAACGGACCTGCCCGACCTGTCACGGTCGCGGCCAGACGATTTCCGATCCCTGCACCAAGTGCCACGGCCAGGGCCGCGTCACGGAAGAGCGCTCGCTGTCCGTCAGCATTCCGACCGGGATCGAGGACGGCACGCGCATTCGCCTTCAGGGCGAAGGCGAGGCAGGACTGCGTGGCGGTCCGGCGGGAGACCTCTATATCTTCCTGTCGGTGAAGCCGCATGAGTTCTTCCAGCGTGACGGCGCGGATCTCTATTGCTCCGTGCCGATCTCGATGACGACGGCGGCGCTCGGCGGCACCTTCGATGTGGTGACGCTCGATGGCACCAAGTCGCGGGTGACGGTTCCGGAAGGCACGCAGGCCGGCAAGCAGTTCCGCCTGAAGGGCAAGGGCATGCCGGTGCTGCGCTCGACGCAGGTCGGCGATCTCTATATCCAGATCCAGATCGAGACGCCGCAGAAGCTGACAAAGCGTCAGCGCGAACTCCTCCAGGAGTTCGAGCAGCTGTCGTCCAAGGAGAACAATCCGGAATCGACGGGCTTCTTTGCCCGGATGAAGGATTTCTTCGACACGCTCAGCGACTGACGTGCGGCGAAGCCGGGGTGATTATGCAAGGGGCGGTCCTGAAGGGCCGCCCCTTTTGCATGGGCTCAGGCGAGCAGTCTGGGCTGGCGCAGGATGAACCACGCGAAATGCTTCTGGATTGCCGGCGCGATGCCGTAGACGATCGAGATCACCATGATGGGCGCAAGCAGCGCCGTGCGGGCCCAGATCGGCCAACCCTCGGTCAGCGGCATCAGGACATAGAGAATGCCGGTGACGAAGGGATAGATGACGAGCAGCATGATCATGGCGAGCCGGTGCTTCGATGGGATGGGTCGGGATGTGGAGAGATCGGACATGGGAGGCTCCATAAGAACGGTACGTTTCGTTTATATTGAAACGGGCCGTTTCGTTCAATAGTATTTTCTGCTAGACCTCGGACGAAGGAGCATCGACTGTGACGAACACTGCACGCGACATCACAAAGCGCACATCGATCGGCGCGCAACGCAACCCCGCCAGCGAGGATGCGATCCTGACGGCCGCAGCCGACATCCTCACTGAAGGGGGGCTTTCCGCCTTCTCGATCGAGGCAGTCGCGCGGCGCGCAAAGGCCGGGAAGCCGACGATCTATCGCTGGTGGCCCTCCAAGGCAGCACTTCTTCTCGACGTCTATCATCGCCAGAAGGGCGAGACCTTCTATCCCGACACAGGCGCCACGCGCGGGGATCTGATCGCTTTTCTCGAGGCACTGCTCGGCTTCTGGAAAACGAGCGGGGGTGAAGTCTTTCGCTCGATCGTCGCCGAGGCGCAGAGCGATCCGGCAGCGCTCGAAGCGCTGCGCGACTATGCCGTGACGCGCTGTCGGGCGAGCGGCGTGATCCTGGAGCGCGGCGTGGCGCGCGGCGAGATCCGGGACACGCTCGACATTCCGCTGATCATGGAGTTGTTCTCAAGCTTCTGCTGGCAGCGGCTGCTGACCGGCCGGCTCGACCCGTCCCGCGCGCAGATCACGCATCTGGTCGATGCGGTACTGACCGGCTTTGCAACGGAGCGCAACGGCGCTCAATAATGCGGCGGGCGGGTGACGGCTGGGGCTTCCAGCGACTGCTCTTCCAGCGACAGGAAGCGTTCGGTCAGGCGATCGAGCTTCGCGCGGGTCTGCTCGACCACCTTCCATTGCTCGGCCAGCTGGTCTGACAGCTCTTCGATGACGCGCGTCTGATGGGCGACGGTCTCTTCGAGACGCGTGATGCGCTCTTCCTGCGTGTCCATGGCTCTTCTCCATCGTCTCTCAAGCCGCCTAGATGCCGCAAGACGAAGGCGCGGTCAAACACCGACTTGTGGTCAGGTCAGAGCTGCTTCTTCTTTCGGTAGGGCATGGTCATGACGGCGGATGCGGTCACGGCGGCGGCGAAAGTCAAGGCCAGGGGGACGGCCATCATGACCGTCGGAAGAATCGGGTGGCTCGAGCGGGAGAGCGAGGTGCCGACACCGCCGAGATCGGACCAGACAATGCCGAAGGCGACGGCAAAACCGAGGGTGGCGCCGAGCGTTGCGTTGAGCGCGAGAAAGCCCAGCATGTCCCAATGGTCACGGCGGGCTTCTTCGGGGGTTAGATCATCGGAATGCAGGGGCATGGCCTGGCTCCAGATCGGCGGCGATGTCATCAAACTAGCGCGGCTTGGAAACAGTTTCATGCCGCCAAGCGCCGCAGGCGCAGAGATAGAGCCGAAAGCACGCTTGTGCCTTGCCTTCACCAACCAATCGGCCTAGCTCAAGGCGACAACGATTCCGGCTCATGACCCAGAAGACACAGATCCACCGACTGAAACTGACGGACTTCCGCAACTATGCGCAGGCAGGCCTTGCGCTGGACGGGCGGCATGTCGTGCTGGTGGGCGACAACGGGGCGGGTAAGACCAATTTCATGGAGGCGATCTCCTTCCTTTCGCCGGGACGGGGGCTGCGCCGGGCCGTTCTTTCGGACATTCCACGGCTCAGCGCCTCGGGAAGCTTCACGATCTTTGCGGCGATCGACGGCATGGCGGGCGAGGCCGATATCGGCACCGGTACGGAAACGACGGAAGAGGACAATCTCGTCCGTCGACTGCGGATCAATGGCGCGCCGGCCAAGTCGGTGGACGAACTGACGGATCACCTGCGCATTCTTTGGCTGACCCCGGCGATGGACGGGTTGTTTACCGGCCCTTCGGCCGATCGACGCCGCTTCCTCGACCGGCTGGTCCTTTCGCTCGATCCGGCACATGGCCGGCGGGCCAGCGACTTCGAGCGGGCCATGCGCAGCCGAAACAAGCTTCTCTCGGAAGGCCGCTTCGATCCGACTTGGCTTTCGGGGATCGAGCAGCAGATGGCAGCGCTCGGCGTGGCCATGGCGGCGGCACGGCGCGAGATGCTCGGGCTGCTTTCCGGCCTGATCGAGGCCGACCGGGACACCTCGGCCTTCCCCTCCGCCTCGCTTGCGCTCACGGGTTTCCTCGACGAACTCGCCGATCTGCCGGCTTTCGAATTCGAAGAGCGCTATATCGAGATCCTCGCGCAATCTCGCCATCGGGACGCGGCGGCTGGACGGACGCTGGATGGGCCGCACCGGGCAGATCTGATCGTCCGGCATATCGAGAAGGACATGGATGCCGAGCGCTGCTCGACAGGCGAGCAGAAGGCGCTCCTGATCGGTCTCGTGCTCGCACATGCACGGCTGGTGGCGACCATGACCGGTTACGCGCCGATCCTGCTGCTGGATGAAATCGCGGCACATCTCGATGAAGGACGCAGGGCGGCGCTTTTTGCGCGCATCGATGCGCTGGGCGGGCAGGCGTTCATGACAGGGACCGACAAGGCGATGTTTTCGGCGCTGGGTGATCGGGCGCAGTTTGTCACCGTCAGGGACGGGCAGATCGATGGCTGACCGCGCTTTCTTTCCAAACGGCCTGGTGGCAAGGTAGGCGCCATGGATCCGCTCTCCCCAGACGAACTCTCCCGTTATCACCGCCACATCCTGTTGCCTGAGGTGGGTGGCCATGGGCAGCAATTGCTGAAGGCCGCACGCGTGCTGGTCATCGGGGCCGGCGGGCTGGGGTCGCCTGTGTTGCAGTATCTGGCAGCCGCTGGCGTCGGCACGCTCGGGATCGTCGATGACGACGGCGTGTCGCTCTCCAATCTGCAGCGGCAGGTCATTCACGATACCGGAACGCTTGGCGAGAAGAAGACCGGGAGCGCGGCTAAGGCCATCGCGCGGCTCAACCCGCATTGCCGTATCGTCAGTTACGAGGATCGGTTTGATGCCGGTTTCGCGCGGGATCATCTGCCGCGCTACACATTGCTGATCGACGGCTCCGACAATTTTTCCACGCGCTATGCGGCAGCGGATGCGGCGGAGCTTGCGCGCGTGCCGCTGGTGACCGGCGCTGTCGGGCGCTTCGACGGGACGGTGACGGTGTTGAAGCCGTATGAAAGCGGCCCCGACGGACAGGCTTACCCCCGCTATACCGATCTCTTTCCCGAGCCGCCGCCAGAGGGCCTGATACCGGCCTGTGCGGAAGCGGGCGTGATCGGCGCGCTGACCGGTGTGATCGGCACGCTGATGGCGATGGAGGCGATCAAGGTAATCACGGGGATCGGCGAGCCGCTGGTCGGGCGGTTGCTGATGTATGATGGACTGGCAGCGCGCTTCGATACGGTGCGCTATAAAAGACGGGCATGACGATGGATGTGACGATCAGCCGGATCGACGACAGCTTTTCGCGCTATGAGGAACTCCTGGCGCTCATCATGGGATCGTTTGCCTATATGGATGGCGTGATCGACCCGCCTTCGTCGGCGCATCGATTGACGCTTGCATCGCTCAAGGACAAGGCCAGGGACGAGATCGGTCTGGTGGCCGAGGTCGAAGGGCGGCTCGTCGGCTGCGCCTTTCTGCGGCCCGAGCCTGATTTCCTCTATGTCGGCAAGCTGGCGGTATCACCCGAGGCACAAGGGTCGGGGATCGGGGGCCGGTTTCTGGCGGAAGCGGAAGCCATTGCCCACGACCTCGGCAAGCCTGCCCTGCGGCTGGAGACGCGGATCGAGCTCACGGGCAATCACCGGCGCTTCGGTGCCTGGGGCTTTGTCCGCACGGCGGAGAAGAGCCATGCCGGCTATGAGCGCCCCACCTACATCGAGATGCAGAAGCGGCTCACCTGAGCCTGAGCCTCAGCTCCGGCTCGGCAGGACGCGGTTCGGCGGGCGGTGACCGTCGAAATAGGTCCTGATATTGATGATCACCTTGTCGCCCATATCGATACGGCCTTCGATCGTCGCCGAGCCCGTATGCGGCAGCAACACGACCTTGCCTTCATTGGCGAGCTTCACCAGCTTCGGATTGACCGCAGGTTCGTTCTCGAACACATCGAGGCCAGCACCGGCGATCTTGCCGGCGCGCAGGGCCTGCACCAGGGCATCCTCATCGATGATGTCGCCGCGGGCGGTGTTGACCACATAGCTGGTCGGCTGCAGCAGGGCGAGACGCCGTGCCGAAAGAAGGTGGAAGGTTGCCGGCGTCGACGGGCAGTTGACCGAGACGATATCGACGCGGGCGAGCATCTGGTCGAGGCTGTCCCAATAGGTCGCCTCCAGCTCTTCTTCGGTGGCCGGATTGGCGCGCTTGCGGTTGTGGTAGTGGATCGAGAGACCAAAGGCCTTTGCACGGCGGGCAACGGCCGTGCCGATGCGGCCCATGCCGATGATACCGATGCGCTTGCCCCAGATGCGGCGCCCCAGCATCCAGGTGGGCGACCAGCCTTCCCATTCGCCCGGCTTGTCCATCAGCACGCGTGCGCCTTGGACGAGGCGGCGTGGGACGGCGAGGATCAGCGCCATGGTCATGTCGGCCGTGTCTTCGGTCAGGACATTCGGCGTGTTGGTGACGGTGATGCCCTTTTTCGCAGCCGCATCGATGTCGATATGATCGGTGCCGTTGGAGAAGCTTGCGATCAGCTTCAGCTGCGGTCCGGCCTCTGCGATGAGAGCTGCATCGATTCGGTCGGTAACCGTAGGTACGAGCACATCCGCCGTCTTGACGGCTGCGATCAATTCTTCGCGCGTGCGCGGCTTGTCATCGACATTGAGCTCGGCATCGAACAGCTCGCGCATGCGCGTTTCCACGGCATCGGGCAGTTTCCGCGTGATATAGACCGTTGGTCTTTTCCTGTTCGTCATGGGCCGGATCGATGCCTTCTTCAGAACTCGTTAACCAAGTCGCGGGATACTTCGCTCCTTAGGAAGGCAATTTCTACCAAACCCGTCGGCGAAGACAAACAAAACTCGTCGGGTCGCGGCGGATTTGTCCCGGACATGCGCGAGGCGGTCCGGGGCGGTCAGAAAGCACTTCATTTCCATAGCTTAGCCCGGAATGACCATGTTTCATAACCTGTGCCGCGTCAGCCTAGCCTTCAGCGTTCTCACGCTGTCTCTCGTGGCCGGCCCGATCGCCGGTCATGCACAATCCACGACCAAGGGCTCGAGCGGTCTGCCGCTCCCGCGCTTCGTCAGCCTCAAGGCCGAGAAGGTCAATCTGCGGATCGGCCCAAGCACCGACTACGCCGTTTCCTGGCGCTACATGAAGTCGGGTCTGCCGGTGGAAATCATCCGCGAATACGAGAACTGGCGACAGATCCGTGATGCCGACGGCACCGAGGGCTGGGTGAACCAGACACTGCTGACCGGCGAGCGCACCGCCGTTGCCGCGCCCTGGATGCGCGGCAAGGGTGAGAATGTCTATGTGATGATGCGCCGGGATTCGAACTCCTCGGCAGCCGTCATCGCCAAGCTCGAACCCGGCGTCCTGCTGAAGCTCAGCGAATGCAACGGCAACTGGTGCCAGGCCGAAGCCGGCGGGGTCAGTGGCTGGGTGTCGCAGGCCGAGATCTGGGGTGCCTATCCCGGCGAGGCCTTCAAATAAGGCCGGTCGCCGCGGCTCCGTTCTTGAGGGACATCATCGGGCGTGGCCCGATCTGCTGGATGACGACACCTGCGGCATAGCAACCGAGATGGCCGCAATCCTCGAGGCTTCGACCGTTGGTGTAGCCGAAGAGGAAGCCTGCGGCGAAGAGATCGCCGGCGCCGGTCGTATCGACCACTGTCTGCACCTTGGTCGCGGGCACGCGAATGCGGGCGCCATCCTTGACGATCACGGCACCCTGGTCACCCATGGTCACGGCCGCGAGCTTGCAATCCTTCGAAATGAGATCGAGCGCCTGGGCGAAATCATCCGTCTCGTAGAGCGAGAGGGCTTCCTGCTCGTTGGCGAAGACGATGTCGACCGTGCCGGAGCGCATGAGGTCGAGAAACTCCGACCGGTAGCGGCCGACGCAGAAGCTGTCGGACAGCGTCATCGACATTTCCTGGCCTGCGTCATGGGCGATGCGGGCGCAATCGAGGATCGCCTGCTTGGCGCGCGGCGGATCCCAGAGATAGCCTTCGAAATAGGTGACCTTGGATTTCGCCACCACCTCCGGCTCGACATCCTCGGGGCCGAATTCGACGCAGGCGCCGAGATAGGTGTTCATCGAGCGCTCGCCGTCTTCGGTGACGAAGATCATGCTGCGGGCGGTCGGCGGCTGGCTGCCCAGCGGGCGGGTCTGGAAATGCACGCCCTGGGCACGGATATCGTGGATGAAGATCTCGCCCAGCTGGTCCTCGGCGACCTTGCCGAAATAGGCTGCCTTGCCGCCGAAATTGGCGATGCCGGCCGCCGTGTTGCCGGCGCTGCCGCCGGATGCTTCCACGGCGGGGCCCATGAGACCGTAGAGCCGCTCGGCGCGCTCGGCGTCAATCAGGTTCATTGCGCTTTTGGTGATGGCGTTGTCGATCAGAAACTGGTCGTCGCAGCGGGAAATAATGTCGACGATGGCATTGCCGATCGTCAGGACATCGAACTGGCTCATAAGGTCCGGGGCTCCATTTGCGTGCCCCACGGTCATAGTGATTTTTCCAGCGATGGGAAGGGGCAAGCCGATCAACGTCATCTTGCCGTTACATCGAAAGCTTATGAATCATTATCAAGACGTCCATCTCCCCTGGGCGTCCAAGTGGACCATAACCGGTCCGTTACGGGAAAGCCGACCACGGATGTACTGGCGGCCTATCTCGACCGGCATGAGGCCGGCGTGAAAGCAGGCAGTGGCCTGCTTTTGTCGTTTCTGGCGGATTGGCGGTGAGCGGCGGGCGGCCTAAGAAGGCTTTTGTCCTTGCCCTCACCTTGAGTCGTTTCATGACTGCTGTTGCCCAAGACGTCCTTCCTATTTTCATTCTTATACTATTCGGTTGGGCGCTGGTCCGCCTCAAGATCCTCGCAACGGAGATCGGCGACGGGCTTGGAGACTTCGTCTTCAAGGTGGCGGTGCCACTGCTGCTCTTGCGCACGATCGCCAATGCCGATTTCCATGGCGCATCGCCCTTCCGACTCTGGATCGCCTATTTCGCCGGCGTTCTCGTCACCTGGACGATCGGCCATCTGGTTGCGACGCGCCTCTTCGGTCGAGACGAGAAGCTCGGCGTTCTCGCCGGTGTCTCCTCCGCCTTTGCCAACAATGTCTTCATCGGTCTGCCACTCGTCGAGCGCACGGTCGGTCCGGACGGGATTGTCGCGATGTCGATCCTGCTTGCCGTGCATCTGCCACTGATGATGATCGCGGGGGTTCTCGCGATGGAACGGGCGGAGCAGAAAAGCGGTGGCCAACAGGCGGCCGGCATTCTTGCCGTTTCGAAACAGGTGGGCGGCAACCTTATCCGCAACCCGCTGATCATTGGCCTTTTCGGCGGCATCCTCCTGCAGGTCGTGGGCACACCTGTCCCGGCGCTGATCGACGGCATCGTCGCACAGGTCGCCGGCATGGCGGCGCCGGCAGCGCTGATCTCGCTCGGCATGACGCTGAACAAATATGGCCTGGCAGGCAATGTCCGGATCGCTGCCAGCATTTCGCTCCTGAAGCTTGCCCTGATGCCTGCGGTGGTGTGGCTCGCGTCGACCCTGCTTGGCCTTTCCCCGCAATGGACTGCGGCACTGGTGCTCACCTCGTCGGTTCCGACAGGCATCAATGCCTGGCTGATTGCAAGCCGCTTCGGCGTCGGCCAAGGGCTGGCGGCCTCTGTCATCACGCTATCGACAGCCGCCGGGGTGGTGACCGTATCGCTCTGGGCCTTGCTGCTGCTCTGAAACGCAAACGCCCGGCCGCAAGGGCCGGGCGCAGATTGCGAAGAAGATCGAAACGACCGAATTACGGCGTCGTCGTCTGTGCCGGAGCAGGCTCGGCCGGAGCCGGTTCTGCGGGGGCCGCGGGCGCTGCGTCCGCCGGTGCTTCCGGAGCGGCCGGAGCAGCTTCGGCCGGAGCCTCAGCCGGGGCGGCCTCTGCCGGAGCGGCAGCGGCATCAGCCGGCGCTGCGTCTGCAGGGGCTGCTGCGGCGTCTGCCGGTGCGGCCTCCGGGGTCGGGAGCGGAACCGGGCTGTCTGCCATCGTGTGCAGATACATGATCAGGTTGGCGCGCTCGTCATCCTTCTTGAGGCCGGCGAAGCCCATGGCAGTGCCCGGGATGTGCTGCTTCGGCGCCAGTAGGAATTCATTGAGGTGTTCCCAGGTCCAGAGGACGGAGCCGCCCTGGGAGAATTCGGTCATGGCAGCGGAGTAGCTGAAGCCTTCATGCGAAGCGATCGGGCGGTCGACAAGGCCATAGAGGTTCGGGCCAACCTTGTTGGCGCCGCCCTTGTCGACGGTGTGACAGCTCGCGCACTTCTTGAACACGGCTTCACCTGCGCCCGCATCAGCGCTGGCGAGAAGCACGGCGATCGGCGTTGCGGCGACCTCGGGTGCAGCCTCTGCCGGACCCGCTTCTTCGGCAACAATGGCGAAGCCTTCCTGCTCGGGTGCTTCCGAGTGGAAAATGCCTTCCGAAGCGATCGACACAGACATCAGGACGAAGACGGTGCCGAGAAAGGCACCCACGCCCATGTTGGTATAAGAGTTCATCTGCAAAGCTCCCCGTGCAGCCGGCCGATGAGCAACCGGACGATCTTGAAATCGCGCGGAACCTATGTCTTTTGCATAACACTTGCAACACGATTATGGTCCCGCAACTGGGACTTTTTGACACTTCTGTTCGGTGATTTGAAGGGGTTATGGACATGAATGAAGGCGGAACTGCCAAAACCCTGGTCCTGATCCCGGCCCGCATGGCATCCACTCGACTTCCGGGCAAGCCACTTGCCGATATCGCCGGTCTGCCGATGATCGTGCAGGTCGCGAAACGGGCTCAGGAAGCAGAGGTCGGGCGAATCATCGTCGCCACCGACGACAGCCAAGTGTTCGACGCCGTGGAAGCCGCGGGCTTCGAGGTGGTCATGACACAAGCGGACCATCAGTCGGGTTCCGACCGGATTTTCGAGGCGCTGACCAAGGTCGACCCCGATGGACAGGCGGAAATCGTCATCAATGTGCAGGGCGACCTGCCGACCATCGATCCGCAGACGATCCGTGCCGCACTGAGGCCGCTCGAAGATCCGTCCGTCGACATCGCGACGCTGACGATGGAGATCGAGGACGAGCAGGAAAAGACCAATCCGAATGTCGTGAAGGTCGTGGGATCGCCGATTTCCGGCGACAGACTGCGGGCGCTCTATTTCACCCGTGCGACCGCTCCTTACGGTGCCGGGCCGCTCTATCACCATATCGGGCTTTACGCCTATCGCCGCGCAGCGCTCGAACGCTTCGTCTCGCTCTCGCCGTCGACGCTCGAAAGACGGGAGTCTCTCGAGCAGCTTCGCGCGCTCGAGGCCGGCATGCGCATCGATGCCGAGGTGGTGAAGACCGTGCCGCTCGGCGTCGACACGCCCGCCGATCTCGAAAAGGCGCGCCGCATTCTTTCCGCATCCTCAAACGCAGGACACTGATCCCTTGGCACCAACGAACAAGATTTCCTTCCAGGGCGACTACGGCGCCAATTCCGACATGGCCTGCCGCGACATGTTCCCCACCATGGAGCCCCTGCCCTGCCCGACCTTCGAGGACGCGTTTGTCGCGCTGGAGACGGGCGAGGTGGATCTCGCGATGATCCCGATCGAGAACACGCTGGCCGGTCGCGTTGCCGACATCCACTATCTGCTCCCGCTGTCGCGCCTGCATATCGTCGGCGAATATTTCATGCCGATCCGCTTCCAGCTGATGGTGCTGCCGGGCGTGAAGCTCGATGAGATCCGCACCGTGCACAGCCACATCCATGCGCTTGGCCAGTGCCGCAAGATCATCCGCAGCCATGGCTGGAAGGCGGTCGTCGCCGGCGACACCGCCGGCGCTGCCAAGCTCGTCTCGGAAAAGGCCGACCGCACGATGGCAGCGCTTGCGCCGCGGCTTGCAGCGTCGCTCTACGGGCTCGATATCCTGGCCGAGAATGTCGAGGATTCCGAGAACAACGTGACCCGCTTCGTCGTGCTCTCGCGTGACGAGGACGATCCGAAACGGGTGAGTGACGACGAGCGTTTCATCACTACATTCGTGTTCAATGTCCGCAACATCCCGGCAGCGCTCTACAAGGCGATGGGCGGGTTTGCGACGAACGGGGTCAACATGACCAAGCTCGAAAGCTACCAGATCGGCGGCAAATTCATCGCGACCCAGTTCTATGCCGATATCGAGGGACATCCGGAGGACGCGCCGGTGAAGCGGGCGCTGGAAGAACTGCGCTTCTTCTCGGAAAAGGTCCGCATCCTCGGCGTCTACAAGGCGCATGAAATGCGCGGCAAGCTCTGATCTGCGTAGGTGGGAGACGGCTCAGTGCCGCCACTCGAACCAGTCCTCGATCAGCCTGCGGGCGATGGTGCCCTGGATCGGTAGCGACCGCCCGTCGTATGAGCCTTCCGACAGCATGGCGCCGATCTCCTTGCGGGTGAACCAGCGGCAATCTTCCAGTTCCGTAGTGTCGAAGGTGATATCGACGGTGGTCGCCTCGCCGTAGCAGCCGATCATCAGCTGGTGCGGCATCGGCCAGGGCTGGGAAGCGTGATAGCGGACGCGGCCGACGGTAATGCCCGACTCTTCTCGCGTTTCGCGCCGGACGGCGTTTTCGATGGTCTCGCCCGGCTCAACGAAGCCCGCAAGCGAGGAATACATACCGGCTGGAAAGCGCGGGCTTCTGCCCATCAGGCACCGATCCTGTTTTTCATCGACGACCAGCATGATCGCGACCGGATCGGTGCGCGGAAAGATCTCGTGGCTGCAGGCGGTACATCTGCGCTTGTAGCCACCGATCAGGGTTTCCATCGTGCCGCCGCAACGGCCGCAGAACTTGTTGTCGGCATTCCAGCGCAGGAGGCTGAGCGCCTGGGCGACTTCGCCCAGCAATTCGTCCCCGACGAGGGCGTCACGAAACAGCGCGCGGGGATCGGCCGGTTTGTAATGCGCGGCAAGTGCTTCCGGTGCCACATTGACGGGCACGGCGAGACGCGGCTCGCCCGAGGCCTGATGGCCGAGCAGGATCGCATCGTCGAAATTCGGCTGAAGCTCGGCGAGCTCGTAGGGGGCAAACAGCGGGTCGAGAACCTGGCCATCGTGTTTCAGGACGAGCTGGGTGCCGGAAAAGGCAAGGATATGGGTGCCCTCGACCTTCAGCGCGGTTTCGAGCGTGGTCTCATCACGGTGCTCGCTGTCACGGTCGAGCTTGTTGCCCGAGAAGGCCGTGAGTTCGCTGGGTTCGAGATGGGGAGCACGATTGAGGAAAATGGAATTCTTCATTGGAATGCTTCAAGGATCCTGTTCTTCATCGCCTGAAAGGCCTTTTCCTCATAGGGAACCGGCTTCTCGAAGCCCCAGATCGGGCCGGGCCAGTTCGGGTCGTTCTCGGAGCGGGCCACGACATGGACGTGAAGCTGCCGCACAATATTGCCGATTGCGGCGATATTGATCTTCTCCGCGCCCGTCGCCTTCTTGAGTGCCGCTCCCACCGTCACCTGCTCGAAAGTCAGGACGGCCTGATCGAGCGGAGTCAGATCGAAGATCTCCGAGACATCAGGCCGCTGCGGCACGAGGATCAGCCAGGGCCAGCGGCTATCCCTTGCCAATCTGAGGTCACAGAGGCCGAGTTTGAGGATCGACTCGCTGTCTCGGCCAAGACGCTCATCCAGGATGAAGGGCTGCACGGTGTTTCTCTCCGAAATGCTTTGACCAAAGGCTAGCAGTTTTTTTGGCGCTTGGCTTGCATTTGGCGACGTTATTGCCGATATGTCTCCTCGGGAGGTTGGTGGTGGACGAGCCACTCGCCAACTGGGTCAGGTCCGGAAGGAAGCAGCCCTAACGAGCGCGGCACGGGTCATCGTGCCAGCCTCCCACCTCATCTTCATTTCCGGCCTTTGTTTCCAACACGGGCCGTGCCATGCCCGGCTGCGGGCGACGGGGAAGCTGGCAACGCGATGAGCGATTTCGAGCCGACTGCAGAGGCCAAGCCCGCCCCCGGCGGCTACCGCGTTCTTGCCCGCAAATATCGCCCCAAGGATTTCACGGACCTGATGGTCGGCCAGGAGCCGATGGTGCGGACGCTGACCAATGCGTTCGAGACCGGCCGCATCGCGCAGGCCTATATGCTGACCGGCGTGCGCGGGGTGGGCAAGACCACCACGGCCCGCATTCTGGCGCGCGCGCTGAACTACAAGACACCAGAGATCGACAAGCCGACGATCGACCTTCGCATCCCCGGCGAACACTGCCAAGCGATCATGGAAGGCCGGCATGTCGACGTGATCGAAATGGACGCCGCCTCGCATACGGGTATCGACGACATCCGTGAGATCATCGAGCAGGTGCGCTACCGCCCGGTGTCGGCGCGCTACAAAGTCTATATCATCGACGAAGTGCACATGCTCTCCACGGCAGCCTTCAACGGCTTGCTGAAGACGCTCGAAGAGCCGCCGGAGCATGTGAAGTTCATCTTCGCAACCACCGAAATCCGCAAGGTTCCGATCACCGTTCTTTCCCGCTGCCAGCGCTTCGACCTGCGCCGGATCAGTGCCGGTGATCTCGTCGGGTTGTTCTCGACGATCGCATCGAAGGAAGGCATCGAGGCGGAGGAAGAGGCGCTCGCGATGATCGCACGCGCCGCCGAAGGCTCGGCACGTGACGGCCTGTCGTTGCTCGACCAAGCCATCGCCCATGGTGGCGGCATGGTGCATGCCGATGCCGTGCGCGCCATGCTGGGTCTTGCCGACCGCGCCCGTATCGTCGACCTCTTCGACCACATCGTGCGCGGTGATGTGACGGCAGCACTTTCCGAATTTGGCAGTCAGTATGAGGCGGGTGCCAACCCGACGGTGGTGCTGACCGATCTTGCCGACTTCACCCATCTGGTGACGCGGCTCAAATACATCCCTTCCGCAGCCCAGGATCCCTCGCTGTCCGAGGTCGAGCGCGTGCGCGGTGCGGAACTCGCCGACAGCGTGGCCGTGACGACACTGTCGCGCATGTGGCAGATGCTGCTCAAGGGCATTCCGGAAGCCGAGGCCTCGTCGCGACCGGCAGGTGCGGCCGAGATGGTGCTGATCCGCCTTGCGCATGCCGCGCATCTCCCCTCACCCGAAGATGCCGCGCGACGCCTGCTCGAGCTCTCCAATGGCGAGGGTGGCGGCGATCGCGCACCGTCTGCACCTCGCCCCAATGGCGGCGGTGGGGCTTCGATGGCGATGCGGGTGCAGGCCGTGGGACAGCCCGCGCAAGACAGCGGCGCGCGCCCGGCGCTGAGCCAGCCGGTTGCCCATCTGCAGAGCGTGCCGGCGGGCGATGCGCTGCCTCAGGCCATGGAGCGGCGAGAGCCCAGGGTCGAGGAAGCACCGATACCCGGCGTTCGGGTCGAGACGCTTGATGATATCGCGGATCTCTGCACGAAGAACCGCGCACCCGTACTCAGGGCCCAGCTGCGCCAGTTCGTGCATCTGGTGAAGATCGAGCCGGGTCGACTGGAAATTCGCCTCGAATCGCAATGCCCGCCGACGATCGTCAACGAGCTGAAGATGAAGCTCAGCGAGTGGACGGGCATCAACTGGTGGGTGACGCTGTCCAACGAGGCCGGTGCGCCGACACTGGTCGAAGTCGAGAAGTCGACGCGCGAGGCGCGCCTCGTCGATGCACGGCAGGATCCGGATGTGGCGGCAATCCTCGCCCGTTTCCCCGGCGCCAAGGTGACAGACGTGCGCATCAAGGCAGCCGCCATCGAGGATGACGACATCGTCGCGGCCCCGCCGGCAGCGGCGGAATCCGCCGAGGGCGACATCCTGCCGGGCGACGACATCGAATTCTAGGGCTGCAAGCCCTTCCCGCAGACAAGACAACAATCCAAGGAGACGGTTATGCGCGACATCATGGGCATGATGGGCAAGGTCAAGGAAATGCAGTCGAAGATGGAGAAGATGCAGGCGGAAATCGCCTCGCTCGAAATCGAGGGCAAGTCCGGCGGCGGCTTGGTCACCGTGGTGCTGACCGGCAAGGGCGAGATGCGCAGCCTCAAGATCGATCCGTCGCTCTTCAAGGAAGACGAAGTCGAGATCCTCGAAGACCTGATCGTTGCTGCTCACAAGGACGCCAAGGACAAGGGCGAAGCCCAGGCGCAGGAAAAAATGGCGGCGCTGACGGCCGGCATCCCGCTGCCGCCGGGCATGAAGTTCCCTTTCTGATCAAACAGTTCTTTGCTCAAGGAGGGTGATCGGGTCTGTCAGAGATAGACCCGATTGCCCCACGGATTTTCTCCCTCGCGCAGAAAGACGAGGCTCTGGCGCCAGAAGCCATCCTGATGGCGGGCGTGAAAGAGATCGAAGTGGCTGACCCGGGCGAAGCCGAGGTCTTGTGGTGCGAGAAGCACCTTGGTCACCGGGGCGCGGCGGTAATAGCGCATGGCCCGATTGACGGCCTTTGGGGTCGCAAATTCATCATCCGACATGGTGACGCTGAGGAGCGGGCACGTGACGCTGGCGAAGCGCTCGCGCATGGCTTCGGCAGCGTCGCTTAAGAGCCCCTGCTCCGCCCTGGCCTGCTGCAGCCCCCAGCCATAGGCGACCCCTTTCGGCAGATCCTCGAGCCAGCCCAGGCGCTTTCCCGGGAAATGCCCCAAGGCGAAGGTGATCGCGGGCATGGCGACATGCCATTTGAGGACAAGCGGCAGGCGCCGCGCCGGCAGATAGTCGCCCCAGTAGCCATATTGGCCGCCGACGGAGAGCATGGCCGTAACCCTGTCCATGCTCTGCGAATAGCCAGGCAGGAAACCACCGATGCTGTGGCCGACGACAAGGACCCGTCCGGTCTCGTCTTCCTCCAGGGCGTGTCGCAGGGCTGCGTCGAAATCCTGCTCTCCCCATTGTCGCCAGGTGAAGGTCGAGCCCTGCAAGCTTGTCGGGCGAGAACGCCCGATACCACGATAATCATAGGTCAGGACCGAAAAGCCGTTCGCAGCCAGGTAGGCAGCGTAGCGGTGATAATAGCGGGCGTGGACGCCGGTGGCAGGATTGACGATGACGGTCCCCATCGGCGTCACTCCGTCCGACCGCCACCAGTGGCCCGTCAGCCGGACACCGTCGGCGGCCGTCAGTTCTATCTGTCTTGGCTCCATCATCCCTCCAGGCGGGCAGCATGATGGCGAGATGGCTCGGCCTGGTAAAGCCGGCCGCTTTACGACCTTCGGCGGAGGCTCACATCTCGCCGGCGCGGATTGCGTCTTTCACCTTGTAGTGGACCGGAGCCGCCAGATAACGGGCGCGATCGGTGTCGCTCAGCCTGCGGCCGAAGGTTGCCATCATCTCGCGCATTGTGACGCGGTCGCCGCTCCAGGGCTTGAACTCGACGGATTGGCCAGCCTCGACCATGCCACCCTGCAGCACGCGCGCATAGGCGCCCGGCCTGGCGGCGCGGGTATAGCGCTTGACGAAGGTCGGCTCGCCCATCTTCGCGGCGAAGGTGGCGCAGGGGATGCGGGCAGAGGTGATCTCGAGCAGGACCTCGCCGATCGCCAGCCTGTCGCCGGCGGCCAGCATGGCGCTTTCCAGGCCCTCGATGACAAGGTTCTCGCCGAAGGTGCCGAAGGCCAGATCCCGACCGAGCTCGGCCTCCCACCAGTCGAGATCGAGGGAACCCTCGATATAGACGGCCTGGTCGACGCCGCCATGATGCTTGCGGTTGAGGATCGCGTCGCCGACAAGACCTTCGGCATCGACCATAACAGGACCCTGGATGGCGAGCTTGTTGATGCCTGTCTTGTATTTCTTCCCCGGCAGGATTTCGGGTCGACCGAGGCAGACGGCGAGGATTTTCATGTGACGCACCCTTCGGCGATTCCGTTCGCCGTCTATATGGGCTAGAAACGCCGCCATGGCAAAACGAGTCACCGGACCCGAAATCGAGAAACTCATCCAGCTTCTGGCGAAAGTGCCGGGGCTTGGACCCCGCTCGGCGCGGCGTGCGGCGCTGCATCTGATCAAGAAGAAGGACCAGCTCCTGGGACCCCTGGGCCACGCCATGGGCGAGGCCTATGACAAGGTGAAGATCTGCTCCTGCTGCGGCAATGTCGATACCGTCGATCCCTGCACGGTCTGCACCGATGTGCAGCGCGACCAGTCCGTGATCATCGTCGTCGAGGATGTCTCCGATCTCTGGGCGCTGGAGCGGGCCGGCGCGATGAATGCCGCCTATCATGTGCTGGGGGGCACGCTGTCGCCGCTCGACGGAATCGGACCCGATGATCTCAACATCAAGGGGTTGATCGACCGGGTGTCGAAGGGCGGGATCCGCGAGATCATCATCGCGGTCAACGCGACCGTCGAGGGACAAACCACAGCACACTATATAACCGACCACCTGACGGGGCTCGACGTGAAGATCACACGGCTCGCCCATGGCGTGCCTGTCGGCGGCGAGCTCGATTATCTGGACGAGGGCACATTGTCTGCGGCGCTGAGGGCGCGGACGGCGATCTGACGGTATTCCGGGAGGAAAGATCGATGGCACGACTTCGAAAGCCACTGCGCTGGCTGCTGACCACCGTTTCGCTCGTTCTGGCTGGAGGCCTCGCTTCACCGGCCGCAGCCGTCTCGCGCAGCGCTGTCGAAGCGCAATTCCGGCAATGGATTGCCAGCGATCTCTGGCGTGCCGCCCAGGAAGGCGGGATCAGCAGGCAAGTGTTCGACAGGACACTTCAGGGCGTAAAGCTCGACTGGGACCTTCCGGATCTCGTGCCGCCCGGCACCGAGCCGCCGAAAGAGCGGACGCAAAGCCAGGCGGAGTTCAGCTCGCCGGCCTCCTATTTCAATGAAAAGCGCCTGCAGGGCCTGGCCGCGACAGGGCGCACGCTTGCAAGCCAGCATGCGTCGACGCTGCGCAAGGTCGAGGCGACCTATGGCGTTCCAGGCTCGATCATCGTTGCGATCTGGGGACGTGAATCCGGCTATGGGCGGGCCAAGCTTCCCCATTCGGCCATCGACGTGCTGGCGACCAAGGCCTTCATGTCAACGCGCAAGCCGATGTTCCAACAGGAGCTGATCTCGGCGCTGCATATCGTCGAAAGCGGGGATGTGAGTGCAGACCGGCTGATGGGTTCCTGGGCCGGCGCGCTTGGGCAGCCGCAATTCATGCCGGGCAGCTATCTGAAATATGCCGTGGACTTCGATGGCGACGGCAAGCGCGATATCTGGAACTCGGTGCCGGACACGCTGGCATCGATCGCCAACTATCTGGTGAAGAGCGGCTGGCAGCGGGGCCGGGAGTGGGGCTACGAGATCACCATCCCCGATGGCGTTTCCTGTGCGCAGGAGGGGCCGGACAGGGCAAAGCCCGTCTCTGCCTGGGCAGACGGCGGCCTCACGCGCATTTCCGGCCGCGCCTTTCCCTCGTCGGAAAGCTCGCAGCCGGCGATGATGCTGGTGCCGGCCGGGACCTATGGCCCGGAATTCCTCGTGACGCCGAATTTCTACGTGCTCAAGGAATACAACAATTCCGATCTCTATGCGCTGTTCATCGGCAATCTCGCCGACCGGATCGCCTATGGCGGCGGTGCCTTCAAGGCATCCTGGGGCGATGTCGGCAAGATGCTTCGCTCGGACGTGCTGGCCATGCAGAAGGCTCTGGTGGCACAGGGTTATGACGTCGGCAAGGTCGATGGCCTGCCCGGCTTCAAGACACGCCGCTCGCTCGGCGAATGGCAGGCGAAGAACGGGATGAAGCCCACTTGCTATCCGAGTGCCGATCTCAAGGCCAAGCTTCGGTAATCCTCGACTTCAGTGATGGTCGATATGCGGCTGATGGAAGACGTCATCGGCCGGCGGGATGGCCTGGCGCTCGATCATCCGGTGCACCTTGGGCGGCCGGTCGCCGCGATGGAGTTCGAGCAGGCGGTCGGTGATCTCGGCATCGGCCTTGGTCCGCCGCTGGTTGTGGCGGACGTAATCGACCCAGGTCGGCACGTGATAGGTTTCCGTCCAGATGTCGGGATTTTCGAGATCCCGCATCAGCGCCCAGTTGCGGGCGCCATCGCGCAGCCGGATGCGGCGGCGCTCGACCATGACGCGCAAGAATTCCGGCACGTCCTCGTCGGCGATCTCGAAATCCACGTGGATGACGATCGGACCGCTGCGGGGGCGAATGTCGAGCCTGAGGGATGGTTCGTTGAAGCGGTTCAAGGGGTCGAGGTCCAGCGTGGCGAAGGCCGGCATGGGCAGGAAGAGGCCGATGAAGACGCCGACCATCATCAAGAGGCTCGACGCGACCAGAGCCTGACCCGAACCGTAATTCTCGGCGACACTGCCCCACAGCCAGCTGCCGGTCGCCATGCCGCCGAAGGTGGCTGTCTGGTAGAGCGACAAGGCACGTCCGACCACCCAGCGGGGCGTCGAAAGCTGCACGACAGTGTTGAAGAGCGAAAGCGCGAGCACCCAGCAGGCACCGGCGACCATCAACGCGAGCCCTGTGATCCAGATCGAGGTGCTGATGCCCGTGACACCGGCGGCAACCGCGAAGCCGGCGAAGGCGGCGCGGACGATATCCTCACTTGAGAGAAGTTCACGGGCACGCTGGTTGGCGAAGGCGCCGAAGATGGCGCCGAGACCAAAGGCGCCAAGCAGGCCGCCGAAGGTCAGCGGACCACCGATCAGCTGGTCGCGCGCAACGATGGGGAGCAGCGAGAGGATTGCGGTCGCCGTAAGACCGAAGACGAAGCCGCGGAAGAGAACCTTGCCGAGATTGGGCGACATCGCGACGTAGCGCAGACCGGCGGCAATCGCCGAGCCGAGCTGCTCGCGCGGCAAGGGGTTTTTCGGGATGTTGGGACGCCAGCGGATGAGCGCGTAGATGATGGCGAAGTAGGAGAGCGTGTTGACGGCGAAGGCTGCCGCCGCACCGGCGGCAGCCACGATCATGCCGCCGATCGCCGGCCCGACGCTGCGGGTGATGTTGAAGCCCATGCTGTTCAGCGAGACGGCTGCGGGCAGATCACCGCGCGGAACGATGTCGCCGACGGAGGCCTGCCAGGACGGATTGTTGAGGGCCGTGCCGCAGCCGATCAGAAACGTGAAGGCAAGAAGCGCCCAGGGCGTGATCAGATCCAGCAGGGCGAAAAGCGTCAACAGCGCCGACACCAGGATCATGAAGAGCTGAGCGGCAATCATCACCCGGCGGCGATCGAAACTGTCGGCAATGGCACCGGCAATCAGCGAAAGCAGCATGATCGGGCCGGTGTTGGAGGCCTGGACCAGCGCGACCATGTTTTCCGAGGTCGAGATCGACGCCATCATCCAGGCGGCACCGACGCCCTGGATCAGACCGCCGAGATTGGACGAGATGCTGGCAAGCCAGATCCGGCGGTAAGCCTCGTTGCGGAGTGGCAGGAGGGGCGAGCGACGTTCGTTCGGAGACATGTCTGAAACTTTTCTGTCCGCAACCGGATCCGGTCACGTCTGCGGTGGGTGGGAGCTTGCCTTGCGCAACGCCTGAATGGCAAGTTTGTTTTCAACCCTTCCCGAAAAGCTTGCAAAAGTCGGGGTGGTCGGCTATATGAGCTTCAAATTCTTGATCGACAGATGAAGGGTGGGCCCGGAAGGACCCGCTCTTTTTTATTGGCGATCGCAGCCAATCGGGAGTAAAACGATTGTCCGAAGACATGCCGAAGCCGGAACCCGGCGAAGCACGGATCATCATCGAGACGGGCCTTGACCGTCGGATCGCCGAAATTATCGAGCCCGTGCTCGTCGCGATGGATTTCAAGCTGGTTCGCGTGCGCATGATGAACCAGAACGGAATGACGCTGCAGATCATGGCAGAACGCACCGACGGCACGATGACCGTCGAAGATTGCGAAGCCGTATCGATGGCGATTTCGCCGGTTCTCGACGTCGAGGATCCGGTCGACAAGGCCTATCATCTGGAAGTGTCGTCGCCGGGCATCGATCGCCCGATGGTTCGCAAGTCGGATTTCAGCCGCTGGCAGGGACATCTGGTGAAGTGCGAAACCTCGATCCTGGTCGACAATCGCAAGCGCTTCCGCGGCAAGATCACCGATGTGACCCAGGACGGGTTCACACTGGAACGCGATCAGGTGGCCTATGGCGAGGAGCCGAAGGTGACGATCCCCTTCAATACGCTCGCTGAAGCCAAACTCATTCTGACGGACGATCTGATCCGGGATGCGCTGCGTGCCGACAAGCTCGCCAAGGCGCAGGCCGCGAACCAGAACGACGAAGACGACAGCGAAGAATAACGTTTGACCCAAGACCTCGCGGCCAGGCCCCGGGGGTGAAGACGGAGACCTAAACATGGCAGTCAGTGCTAACCGGCTCGAGCTCTTGCAGATCGCAGATGCCGTTGCCCGTGAAAAGGTGATCGACCGCGAAATCGTGCTCGCCGCCATGGCCGACGCGATCCAGAAGGCTGCCCGTTCGCGTTACGGCACGGAAACGAACATCCGCGCCGACATCAACTCGAAGACCGGCGAAATCCGCCTGCAGCGCCTCTTGGAAGTGGTCGAGAAGGTCGAGGACTATTCGACGCAGATCGCGCTTGAACTCGCCCGCGACCGCAATGTCGACGCCAAGCTCGGCGACTTCATCGCTGACCCGCTGCCGCCGATGGATTTCGGCCGTATCGCTGCCCAGTCGGCCAAGCAGGTCATCGTGCAGAAGGTGCGCGAAGCCGAGCGTGACCGCCAGTTCGACGAGTTCAAGGATCGCGTCGGCGAAATCGTCAACGGCACCGTCAAGCGCGTCGAATACGGCAACGTCATCGTCGACCTCGGCCGTGGCGAAGGCATCATCCGCCGTGACGAAATGATCCCGCGGGAAGCCTTCCGCTATGGCGATCGCGTCCGCGCATACGTATATGATGTCCGTCGTGAGCAGCGCGGTCCGCAGATTTTCCTCTCGCGCACCCATCCGCAGTTCATGGTGAAGCTCTTCACCATGGAAGTGCCGGAGATCTACGACGGCATCATCCAGATCAAGTCGGTGGCCCGTGACCCGGGTTCGCGCGCCAAGATCGCCGTCATCTCGAACGACAGCTCGATCGATCCGGTCGGCGCTTGCGTCGGTATGCGCGGTTCGCGCGTTCAGGCCGTTGTCGGCGAGCTTCAGGGCGAGAAGATCGACATCATTCCGTGGAGCCAGGATCCGGCTTCCTTCATCGTCAACGCCCTGCAGCCGGCAGAAGTCGCCAAGGTCGTTCTCGACGAAGATGCAGAGCGGATCGAAGTCGTGGTTCCGGACGAGCAGCTGTCGCTGGCCATCGGCCGCCGCGGTCAGAACGTCCGCCTGGCTTCGCAGTTGACCGGCTGGGACATCGACATCATGACGGAAGCCGAGGAATCGGAGCGCCGTCAGAAGGAATTCAACGAGCGCACGAACCTGTTCATGGACGCGCTCGACGTCGACGAGATGGTCGGCCAGGTGCTGGCATCGGAAGGCTTCGCCCAGGTCGAGGAAGTGGCTTACGTCGATCTCGACGAAATCGCTTCGATCGACGGCTTCGACGAAGACACGGCGCAGGAAATCCAGACCCGCGCTCGCGAATACCTCGAGAAGATCGAGGCCGAAATGGATGCCAAGCGCCGCGAACTCGGCGTGGCCGACGAATTGCGCCAGATCGACGGCATGACCTCGCAGATGATGGTCGCGCTCGGCGAAGACGGCATCAAGACGATCGAGGACTTCGCTGGCTGCGCCGCGGACGATCTCGTCGGCTGGAGCGAGCGCAAGGACGGCGAGACGAAGAAGTTCGAGGGGCTGTTCTCGAAGTTCGACATCTCGCGTGCCGAAGCCGAAGCCATGGTCGTTCAGGCGCGCCTCGCAGCGGGCTGGATCACCGAGGAAGACCTCGCGGCCGAAGCCGAAGCAGCTGAAGCCGAACTCGAAGGCGAAGAAGCCGAGCAGGCCACGTGATGGCCGCGCAGACGCCCGACGCGACGGGGGCCGAAGACGACTTCGACCTCTCCGGCGTGAATGGACGGATGTGCATCGTCACCCGCGAGAGCGGATCGCCGGAGACGCTTCTGCGTTTCGTGGCGGCACCCGACGGGACGATCGTCCCGGATTTGAAGCGGGGGCTTCCGGGTCGGGGCTGCTGGGTCAGCCCCAGCCGCGAGGCCGTCGACAAGGCCGTGGCGAAGAAGCTCTTCGCCCGGGCACTGAAACGGGATGTGAAGGCGGATCCGGACCTTGGGTCCGTGGTCGACCGCCTCCTGGTCGCGCAGCTGATCGGCATGATGAACATGGCGCGCAAGGCAGGCCAGTTCATCAACGGTGCTGCGAAGGTCGAGGCGGCCGTGCGGAGCGGTGAAGCCATTGCAGTCTTCCATTCTCTGGATGCTGCACCAGATGGCGTGAGAAAGATCGACCAGGCCCGCAAGGCCTGGCACCTCGGAACGGGGGCAGAGGCGGAGGTTCCCGCCTTTCACCTTCTGACCGGGGCGGAATTGGAAGAGCAGATGGGCCAGAATGCTTTTATCCATGCTTGCGTGCTTGCAGGGCAGGCAGGTGAGGGTGTAGTGAAGCGCGCAACTCTGCTCGAAACCTATCGCGGCCTTCAGCCGCAGGTATCGGGCGCTGGCCCGAAATCACAATGACGCGGTCACCGGCACAGGTCGGCCTCCGTGGTTTAGGACAGTATGTGAACGGCGTGGCCTGATGCTCGGCATCCGGCCCCGCTCGAAGGAACGGGAACGGAATGACCGACAACAAAGACGACAAGACAATCGGCGTGAAAAAGACTCTCACCCTGAAGCCCTCGGGGATGAGCCAGGGTACCGTGCGCCAGGACATGGGGCGCGGCCGTACGAAGTCGGTCGTTGTCGAGACGGTAAAGCGCCGCCCGACCCGCCCACTCGACGAAAAGCCCATTACCCCCATCGCAGCACCGGCCGCCCGTGCTCCGGAAGCCCCTGCTCCGCAGGCACCGCGTCCGGCTCCGGCACAGCCGTCGGCTCCGGCCGCACGCGTTCATCAGCCAGCTCCGCAGCCGCAGCGTCCGCAGCCGCAGCGTCAGCCCGAGCGTCCGCGTGGCGCCGTTCTGCACGACCTGTCGGCCGGTGAAATGGAGGCCCGTCGTCGCGCCCTGATCGAAGCTCAGGCCCGCGAAGTCGAAGAAGCCA
>DAMDHD010000027.1:34944-50572 GCA_032102365.1 Allorhizobium sp. CTOTU50464
GGCCGAACCCGAGCCGGCTCCGGTTGCGGCTGCTCCGGCAGCGCCTGCGCGTCCCGCCGCTCCTGCAGCGCCGTCGGCTCCGGCGTCTCCGGGCTTTGCCCGTGGCCGCAAGGCAGACGACGAGGACGACGATCGCGGCCCGCCGCGCGGCCTTCCGGGTCGTGGCAAGGTCGCGGCCCCGGCTCCGGCCAAGGTCCCTGCCCGTCCGAAGGCCGAGGAAGATCGCCGTCGCGGCAAGCTGACGGTCACCAGCGCTGCTGTCGACGACGAAGGCGGCGCATCGCGCGGCCGTTCGCTCGCCTCCATGCGCCGTCGCCAGGAGAAGTTCCGCCGCAGCCAGATGCAGGAAACGCGCGAAAAGGTCATGCGCGAGGTCATCCTGCCGGAAACGATCACTATTCAGGAACTGTCGCAGCGCATGTCCGAACGCGCCGTCGACGTCATCAAGTACCTGATGAAGGAAGGCCAGATGATGAAGCCGGGCGACGTCATCGACGCCGACCTCGCTGAAATCATCGCAACCGAATTCGGCCATACCGTGAAGCGCGTTTCGGAATCCGACGTCGAAGAAGGCATCTTCAACGTCAAGGACGACGAAGGCGAACTGGTCACCCGTCCGCCGGTCGTGACCATCATGGGTCACGTCGACCACGGCAAGACCTCGCTGCTCGACGCCATCCGCAAGGCGAATGTCGTAGCCGGTGAAGCCGGTGGCATCACGCAGCATATCGGTGCCTATCAGGTCGAACAGAACGGCCAGAAGATCACCTTCATCGACACCCCCGGCCACGCCGCGTTTACCGCGATGCGTGCCCGCGGCGCCCAGGCGACCGACATCGCGATCCTCGTGGTGGCGGCCGACGACAGCGTGATGCCGCAGACGATCGAATCGATCAACCACGCCAAGGCGGCCAACGTGCCGATCATCGTGGCGATCAACAAGATCGACAAGCATGAGGCAAACCCGGACAAGGTTCGCCAGCAGCTTCTGCAGCACGAAGTCTTCGTCGAATCCATGGGTGGTGAAGTGCTCGACGTCGAGGTTTCGGCGAAGAACAAGCTCAACCTCGACAAGCTGCTCGAGGCCGTGCTTCTGCAGGCTGAAATTCTCGACCTGAAGGCCGACCCGAAGCGTACTGCCGAAGGTACCGTCATCGAAGCGCAGCTCGACCGCGGCCGTGGTGCTGTCGCGACCGTCCTCGTTCAGAAGGGCACGCTAAAGCCCGGCCAGATCATCGTGGCCGGCGATCAGTGGGGCCGTGTCCGCGCGCTCGTCAATGACAAGGGCGAACACGTCAAGGAAGCGGGTCCTGCCATGCCGGTCGAGATCCTCGGCCTGTCGGGTACGCCTGCTGCCGGCGACAAGTTCGCCGTGGTCGAGAACGAGAGCCGTGCTCGCGAGATCTCCGAGTATCGTCAGCGTCTCGCCCGCGACAAGGCAGCTGCCCGCCAGTCGGGTCAGCGCGGTTCGCTCGAGCAGATGATGAGCAAGCTGCAGGATACCGGCTTCAAGGAATTCCCGCTGGTCATCAAGGCCGACGTGCAGGGTTCTGTCGAAGCGATCGTTGCAGCCCTCGAAAAGCTTGGCACCGACGAAGTTCGGGCTCGCATCGTTCATTCGGGTGCAGGCGCGATCACGGAGTCTGATATCTCGCTCGCCGAGGCCTCCAACGCCGCGATCATCGGCTTCAACGTCCGTGCCAATGCTCAGGCGCGCACCGCGTCCGAGCGTGCCGGCATCGAGATCCGCTACTACAACATCATCTACGATCTGGTGGATGACGTGAAGTCGGCGATGTCGGGCCTGCTCTCTCCGGAGCGTCGCGAAACCTTCCTCGGCAATGCCGAGATCCTCGAGGTGTTCAACATCACGAAGGTCGGCAAGGTCGCCGGTTGCCGCGTCGTCGAAGGCAAGGTGGAACGTGGTGCAGGCGTGCGCCTGGTGCGCGACAACGTCGTCATCCACGAAGGCAAGCTCAAGACGCTCAAGCGCTTCAAGGACGAAGTCTCGGAAGTGCCGATGGGTCAGGAATGCGGTATGGCCTTCGAAAACTACGAAGACATCCGCGCCGGCGACACGATCGAGTGCTTCCGCGTGGAGCACATCACGCGTACGCTCTGATCTCAGGCGTTTCGAACCCAAGATCTCTTCGGGCGCCGGATTTTCCGGCGCTCGCTGTTTATGGAGATCGCGATCTTCGGCACCAGCCGAACCCAGAACACACGGCATGACCTGGACGGACAGATCTCTGGCCGCCGCATGCGAAAGGCAACGAGACCATGACCAAAGCAACCTCATCGGCACCTTCGCAGCGCATGCTGCGCGTCGGCGAGCAGGTGCGCGCCGCCATCACTCAGGTCCTGCAGCGCGGCGAAGTCCGCGACGATCTGATCGAAAAGACGGTGATTTCGATTTCCGAAGTCCGCATGTCGCCGGACCTGAAGATCGCGACCGCCTATGTGACGCCGCTCGGCGTCAAGGACCATGACAGCGTGATCGCCGCGCTGAACAAGAACGCCAAGTTCATCCGCGGACGGCTGGGCAATCAGTTGCGCCAGATGAAATATATGCCGGAAGTGCGTTTCCGTGACGATACGAGCTTCGACAACTACCAGAAGATCGATGCGCTGCTGCGCTCGCCGGAGGTCCAGCGCGACCTCGGCTCCGATGACGATCAAGACTGAAGAAAAGACCCCAGATGTCCAAACCCCGCAAGCCGAAGGGCCGCCCGATCTCGGGCTGGCTGATCCTCGACAAGCCGGTCGATTTCGGCTCGACCGAAGCCGTCGGCAAGATCAAGTGGCTGTTCAATGCCCAGAAGGCCGGCCATGCCGGCACGCTCGACCCGCTCGCCTCCGGCATGCTGCCGATCGCGCTTGGCGATGCGACGAAGACCGTTCCTTACGTGATGGACGGTCGCAAGATCTACGAATTCACGGTGACCTGGGGCGAGGAGCGATCGACGGACGATCTGGAAGGCGAGGTCACGCAGAGCTCGGACCAGCGCCCGAGCGAAGAGGCGATCCGCGCGCTTTTGCCGAACTACACCGGCATCATCAGCCAGATCCCGCCGCAGTTCTCGGCGATCAAGATTGCCGGCGAACGGGCCTATGACCTTGCCCGTGACGGCGAAACGGTCGAAATCCCTTCGCGCGAAGTCGAAATTCACCGCCTGACGCTGCTGAATTGCGAAGCGGACAAGGCGCATTTCGAAGTGGAATGCGGCAAGGGCACCTATGTGCGCTCGCTGGCGCGCGACTTCGGCCGTGAGCTGGGCTGCTATGGCCATATCTCGTCGCTCCGCCGCACCTTCGTCGCGCCCTTTGCCGAGGAGATGATGGTGCCGCTCGCCGAACTCGTCGCCCTTGAGGCGATCGAAGACCGGGATGCGCGGCTCGAGGCGCTCGACGCCTTCCTGGTCGACACGGCCGAGGCGCTGTCTGCCCTGCCGCAGCTCAGGATCACCGACGACCAGGCACATCGCCTGCGGATGGGCAATCCGATCATCGTGCGTGGGCGCCATGCACCGGTCGCTGAACCGGAAGCCGTGGCGCTTGCCGGCGGCAAGCTGATTGCCATCGGCGAGATTGCCGGCGGCGAATTCCATCCGCGCCGAGTCTTCGCCTGACCCATCCCGCCGCCTACTCTTTCCTTTCTTGAGGGAATAGAGTATAGGCGGCGGCAGCTGGCCCTTCGGGTGCCCGCATTCACGGCCAATGCTGGACGACATCCCGGCGTTTGGCGTCTTTTGTTTCCCGTTATCCAGAAAGGATTTCCGATGTCGATCACTGCAGAGCGCAAGGCTGCCCTCATCAAGGAATACGCAACTGCCGAAGGCGACACCGGTTCGCCGGAAGTCCAGGTTGCTATCCTCACCGAGCGGATCAACAACCTGACCGAACACTTCAAGGGTCACAAGAAGGACAACCACTCGCGTCGTGGCCTTCTGACCATGGTTTCGAGCCGCCGTTCGCTTCTCGACTACCTGAAGAAGAAGGACGAAGGCCGTTACACGAAGCTGATCGCCAGCCTCGGCATCCGCCGCTAAGGACTTCCCGGCGGACCTTCCTCGACGAAGGTCCGCCGGTTGCCTTTCCGGGTCAGGCATGAAGACCCGCGACCGGTTCCGCGCGACAATCGCCCGGAACGAACGACAGGCCGGATGAGCCGGATCTGTCGACGACAACCGATGACCTGTCATGGGGCAGGATTGTTGGACGCTTCCGCATCCTTGAGGATGCAATTGCGGCAGACGCCGCGCCAGAAGCCTCCCACTGTCTTGCCCGTGATGCGTCAGCACATTGCAGACCGACCAACCCTGCCTCATCGGCAGGAGGAACGTCCGCATATGAAGGACAAGATATGTTTGACACGCACAGCGTCGAAATCGAGTGGGCAGGCCGCCCGCTGAAGCTGGAAACCGGCAAGATCGCCCGCCAGGCCGATGGTGCCGTTCTCGCGACCTACGGCGAGACCGTGGTTCTCGCCACCGTCGTTTCGGCAAAGGCGCCGAAGCCGGGCCAGGACTTCTTCCCGCTCACCGTCAACTACCAGGAAAAGACCTATGCCGCCGGCAAGATCCCGGGTGGCTATTTCAAGCGCGAAGGCCGTCCGTCGGAAAACGAAACGCTGGTTTCGCGCCTGATCGACCGTCCGATCCGCCCGCTCTTCCCGGAAGGCTACAAGAACGACACGCAGGTCGTCGTCACCGTCATCCAGCATGACCTCGAGAACAACCCCGACATCCTGTCGATGGTTGCCACCTCGGCCGCGCTCACGCTTTCTGGCGTTCCTTTCATGGGCCCGGTCGGTGGCGCCCGCGTCGGCTACATCAACGGCGAATACGTGCTGAACCCGCATCTCGACGAGATGGACGAGTCGGTTCTCGACCTCGTCGTTGCCGGCACGCAGGACGCCGTTCTGATGGTTGAATCCGAAGCCAAGGAACTCAACGAAGACATCATGCTCGGCGCCGTCATGTTCGGCCACAAGGGCTTCCAGCCCGTCATCGACGCGATCATCAAGCTCGCCGAAGTCGCTGCCAAGGAGCCGCGCGAATTCGAACCGGAAGACCATTCCGCTCTCGAAGCCGAAATGCTCTCGATCGCCGAGACCGAACTGCGCGCAGCTTACAAGATCACCCAGAAGGCTGATCGCTACGCTGCCGTCGACGCCGTCAAGGCCAAGGTGAAGGCGCATTTCTTCCCGGAAGGTGAAGAGCCGAAGTATTCCAACGAAGTCATCGGCGCTGTCTTCAAGCACCTGCAGGCCAAGATCGTTCGCTGGAACATCCTGGATACCAAGAGCCGCATCGACGGTCGTGACCTGGAAACGGTTCGCGCCATCGTTTCGGAAGTCGGCATCCTGCCGCGCACGCATGGTTCGGCTCTCTTCACCCGCGGCGAGACGCAGGCGATTGTTGTCGCCACGCTCGGCACCGGCGAAGACGAGCAGTATGTCGACAGCCTGACCGGCATGTACAAGGAACGCTTCCTGCTGCACTACAACTTCCCGCCCTACTCGGTCGGTGAAACGGGCCGCATGGGTTCGCCGGGTCGTCGCGAAATCGGTCACGGCAAGCTCGCCTGGCGTGCCATCCGTCCGATGCTGCCGTCGGCTGAACAGTTCCCCTACACGGTGCGCGTCGTTTCCGAGATCACCGAGTCGAACGGCTCGTCCTCGATGGCCACCGTTTGCGGCACCTCGCTCGCTCTCATGGACGCCGGCGTTCCGCTGGCCAAGCCGGTTGCCGGTATCGCCATGGGCCTGATCCTGGAAGGCGAACGTTATGCCGTTCTCTCCGACATCCTGGGTGACGAAGACCACCTCGGCGACATGGACTTCAAGGTCGCCGGTACTGCCGACGGCATCACCTCGCTGCAGATGGACATCAAGATCGCCGGTATCACCGAAGAGATCATGAAGGTCGCGCTTGCCCAGGCCCAGGGCGGCCGCAAGCACATCCTCGGCGAAATGGCGAACGCCCTTTCGGAAAGCCGTGGCCAGCTCGGCGAATTTGCTCCGCGCATCGAAGTGATGAATATCCCGGTCGACAAGATCCGTGAAGTGATCGGTTCGGGCGGCAAGGTCATCCGCGAGATCGTCGAAAAGACCGGCGCCAAGATCAACATCGAGGACGACGGCACCGTCAAGATCGCCTCGTCCTCCGGCAAGGAAATCGAAGCGGCCCGCAAGTGGATCCACTCGATCGTCGCCGAGCCGGAAGTTGGCGTGATTTACGAAGGTACCGTTGTGAAGACCGCCGACTTCGGCGCCTTCGTCAACTTCTTCGGTTCGCGTGACGGCCTCGTGCACATCTCGCAGCTCGCTTCCGAGCGCGTTGCCAAGACCTCGGACGTCGTCAAGGAAGGCGACAAGGTCTGGGTCAAGCTGATGGGCTTCGACGAGCGCGGCAAGGTTCGCCTGTCGATGAAGGTCGTCGACCAGACCACCGGCCAGGAAATCGTTGCCGAGAAGAAGAAGGAAGACGGCGAAGCCGCTGAATAAGCGGTCGTCGTACCCGATCCGAGGCGCGGGAGATTTCCCGCGCCTTTTTTGTTCGCCGAGAGAGAAGACCGAGCCATGAGCCGCGAGACCCTGAAGACCCTGTTCCACCCCTTCGTGACGGAAGCCGTCGCCCTGCCGGAAGCCGGGAGCCGCTATCTCTTCCTCGGTGCGGAAGCCGGTTTTGCGAAACCGGAGGGCTTTGCCGCCGAGCTTACCGTGGTGCAGGATTTCCGCCCAGAATTCCGGCGTCTCGAGGCAAGCCATCTGCAGCCGGTTCCGACGGTGGACGGCGATGGTTATGACGGCGCGCTCATCCTGTGCGGCAAGCACAAGGGGGTCAACGAGGATCGCGTCGCCGAGGCGCTTCAGCGCGTGAAGGCAGGCGGGATCGTTTTGATCGCCGGCGCGAAGGAAGACGGGATCGTTTCCCTGCGCAAGCAACTCGATCGCCTTGGTCTGGAGCCTCAATCCACGCCGAAATACCACGGTGTCGCCGTCTGGTTCACCGTGCCGTCGGAGGTCAATTCGCTGGTTGCGGTGCTGGCTGCAAAGCCCGTGATGGTCGACGGTCGCTTTGAGACGCGCTCCGGCCTCTTCTCGCATGCCCATGCCGACGAGGGTTCCGAGCTGCTTGCCAGCCGGTTGCCGGTGAATTTCGACGGTAATGCCGCGGATTTCGGCGCAGGCTGGGGCTATCTCTCAGTCATGCTGGCCGAGGCCGCACCGCGCACCAACCGCATCGATCTTTTCGAGGCGAGCCACGAAGCGCTGGAGCACGCCAAGCGCAACCTCGCAAAGAACTGCCCCGACCTGACGGCGCGCTTCTTCTGGCAGGATCTCGGTACCGAGCCGCCCAAGGAAAAATACGATCTCGTCATCATGAACCCGCCGTTCCACGAGGGACATGCCGCAGAACCTTCCATCGGCGCGGCCATGATCAAGGCGGCGGGCGAGTCGCTGCGCGGCGGTGGCGACCTGTTGATGGTCGCAAACCGCGGCCTGCCCTACGAGCCGGTGCTGGCACAGCATTTCAAGCAGCATGGTGAAGTCTGCCGCAATGCCCGCTTCAAGGTGCTTTGGGCCAAGCGCTGACACGCGCGATCGTGAACGCCGGGGCCGAGGCTTGCCTTATTGCGGCCTCGACTCTGCGCCGCCATTGACTTAGCATCTGACGCCATCAGCTTCACTTCTGGCGCCAGCGGTCTCATGCCTCCTCGGAATCTCACCGATGAATTGACCACCGTGGCCGGCCTCGCCTCGGCGGTGGTCGAGCATGCCCAATCCTATGGCATCGACATAAAGCCGATCTGCAAGGCGCTGGAGATCAATCCCGACGTCTTCCAGAGCCTGACTGCCCGGATCAGTCTGGACCGCCTGTGCCGGCTTCTGGAGGCCTGCGCGCTGCTGGCCGATGATGAAGCCTTCGCGCTCACCAGCGTGCCAAGATACGAGGCGGGTTCGACCGGCCCCTTCGGCTATGGCCTGATGGCAGCGCCGACCGGCCTCGACTTCGTGCGCTTCCTCGACGACCACATCCAGTATGCGACCCATACCAGCTATTCGCGGCTGACACTCGACGAGAGCGGTGCCCATCTCGCCTGGACGTTTGCGCCTGTCATCGTGAAGCGGGACCAGTATGTCGATATGTCCGTCGGCCTGGTCATGCAGCGGGCCAAGGTCTTTGCAGGCGTGGAAGGGGTCGAGATCGAACTGGAGCGCCCTGCCCCGCGCAATCCCCAACCCTTCCGGCAATTGTTGGCGCGTCGGCTGCGGTTCGGGGCGCGGATGAATTCGGTCCATTTTCCACGCGGCTTCCTCGAAGCACAAAACCCGACGGGCGACCGCCGGCTGTTCGAACTCATGGATCTGCAGTGCCGCAGCCTGCGTCCCGCGCTGCCGGAAAAAGCTGCCGACTTCATGGACCAGGTGCGGCGTTATCTGCTGCTGCATGTCTCCGACGAAGAGTTTCCGCTTTCGGCCATCGCACCGCATTTCGGCATGTCCGAGCGGACATTCCAGCGGCGGCTGGCCGCTCAAGGAACCAGCCTCAATGAATTGCGCGACGGGATCCGCAAGGAGGTGAGCTTCAACCTTTTAACCGAAAGCGAGCTTCCGATCTCCGAGATCTGCTACCGGCTCGGCTATTCCGCCCCGAGCGCCTTCACCCGATCTGTGACGCGCTGGTTCGGTTCGACACCAACCGAGGTGCGCGAGCGGAAATCGGCTTGAGACTTCGGTGAGGTTGACAGGGAGCGGATGATCGTCCCTAATATCCCTACCCGAACAGCTCGCACGTTGTCGCTGCCGCTGTTTTAGCGCCTGCGGATAAAACTTTGTCGCCCGCGGTCAACGACCTTCCGACATCCTCAATGGTATGAGCGCCGCCTGACGACATGGCGAGGCCATGACGCTTTTCTCCTTGCGGCAAAGATCATCATGAAAACCGATACCATGCGGGCAATCGGACAAGAGCCGAGTTTCTCCGCGCTTACAGACCGTGAAATCCGCTGTCTCCAGCTGGTAGCTGAAGGCAAGCGGTCAGAAGAAGCAGCGAATGTTCTGGTGTTGTCGCGCGAAGAGGTGAACCAGGCGCTTGTGAGTGCCCAGGAAAAGCTGGAAGCCACCAATCTGATGCATGCGGTGAGCCTCGCCATGCTGATCGGCGTTATCGATCATACCGACCCCCATCAACCGAAGTAAGCCGTACTCCCACGGCTGGCGGACCACTTCGGATGAATGCCTGGCGCGGCAACGCGCCAGGCTTTTTGTTTCAAGCGTCTGCCGATCAGCCGTTGTGGCGCTGGAAGACGAGCGTGGCGTTGGTGCCGCCAAAGCCGAAGGAATTGGACAGCACGGTATCGATCTTGGCGTTGTCGATGCGCTTGCGCACGACCGGCACACCTTCGAACTCCGGATCGAGCTCGGTGATGTGGGCGCTCTCGCCGATGAACTTTTCCTGCATCATCAGCAGACCGTAGATCGATTCCTGCACGCCTGCCGCACCGAGCGAGTGGCCGGTGAGCGACTTGGTCGACTGGATATGCGGGATCTTGTCGCCGAAGACTTCGCGGATCGCGCCGATTTCCTTGCTATCACCCACCGGGGTCGAGGTGCCGTGGGTGTTGATGTAGTCGACATCGCCAGTGACGGTGGAAAGTGCCTGGCGCATGCAGCGGATCGCGCCTTCGCCTGAGGGAGCCACCATGTCATAGCCGTCGGAGGTCGCGCCGTAGCCGACGACTTCGGCATAGATCTTGGCGCCGCGGGCCTTGGCATGCTCCAGCTCTTCCAGAACCAGAACGCCGGCACCACCGGCAATGACGAAACCGTCCCGGGAGACGTCATAGGCGCGCGAGGCCGTTGCAGGCGTGTCATTGTATTTCGACGACATGGCGCCCATGGCATCGAAGAGGCTCGACATCGACCAGTCAAGATCCTCGTGGCCGCCGGCAAAGACCATGTCCTGCTTGCCCCACTGGATCATCTCATAGGCATTGCCGATGCAGTGCGCCGAGGTCGAGCAGGCGGACGAGATCGAGTAATTGACGCCGTGCAGCTTGAACCAGGTGGCAAGCGTGGCAGAGGCCGTCGACGACATGGCCTTCGGCACGGCAAACGGGCCGATGCGCTTCGGGCTGTTGTTCTGGCGGACGATATCGGCGGCTTCGACGATCTGACGGGTAGACGGACCACCGGAGCCCATGATGATGCCGACGCGCTCATTCTGCTGGTAGTCGCCTTCTTCGAGGCCAGCGTCTGCGATCGCCTGCTTCATCGCCACATGGTTCCAGGCGCCGCCCTGGGACAGGAAGCGCATGGCACGGCGGTCGACCAGATCGGTCGGGTCCAGGTTGGGCTTGCCCCAGACCTGGCACTTGAAGCCGTGTTCGGCGAAATCGGGAGAAAAGGTGATGCCCGACTTGGCATCGCGCAGCGACGCCGTGACTTCGGCGGCATCGGCACCGATGGAGGACACGATGCCAAGACCTGTTACTACAACCCGTCTCATCTCTCAGACCTTCTATATGAACTTCAGGTGCGGACCGGGCCGGTTCAGGCCGTCTTGTCCTTCGACAGACCGACGCGCAGGTCGGTTGCCTGATAGATAGTTTCGCCATCGGCCTTCAGCCAGCCGTCTGCCGTACCAAGTACGAGGCGACCGCGCATGACGCGCTTGAAGTCGATGCCATATTCGAGAAGCTTGGTCTCGGGGCGCACCATGCCCTTGAACTTCACTTCGCCCGTGGAGAGCGCCATGCCGCGGCCCGGCTCGCCGAGCCAGCCGAGGAAGAAGCCGGTCAACTGCCACATGCCGTCGAGGCCGAGGCAGCCCGGCATGATGGGGTTGCCCTGGAAATGGCAGGGGAAATACCAGTCATCGGGACGAACGTCGTATTCCGCACGGATATAGCCCTTGTCGAAGGCGCCGCCGGTTTCGGAAATGTCGGTGATGCGGTGTACCATCAGCATCGGCGGCAGGGGGAGCTGCGCATTGCCCTCGCCGAAGAGTTCACCGCGGCCGCAAGCGAGGATTTCGTCGTAATTGTAGCTGGATTGTCTCGTAACCATTGTTCTTCTTCTTCCCCCCTCTGCTTCACTTACCCGGGACCCAATAGAGCAAGACGGTGGCAAATTGAAGCCCCGCAGGCGATCCGCCGGTTCCCTGAGGCCTGATCGGCCTCATCCTCATAGCATCGTCGCATACAGGAAGGAAAAGAGCATCACCAGACCCGCGGCGTCAAAAACCGCCGAACAGCAGGCGGCTGAGGGCTTCTGCCCACCGCAACTATTGAATCAGCCTGATTTTGCAGTTATATCGACACTTGTGGATGCGCCTGCATGACACGCAATGACTGGAGTGCGTCTTTGACGATGGCAACCTGCCAAACGGGTATCGAACTGAAACTGCGCCGCTCGGGCCTTCGCCCGACGAAGCAGCGCATTGCGTTGGCTGGCCTTCTGTTTGCGAAGGGTGACCGCCACCTGACCGTGGAAGAGCTGCACGAAGAGGCGATGGCCGCCGACTTCCCGGTTTCGCTCGCGACCGTCTACAACACGCTGCACCAGTTCACCGAAGCCGGCCTCATTCGCGTTCTCGCGGTTGAAAGCTCGAAGACCTATTTCGACACCAATGTCTCCGACCACCATCACTTCTTCGTTGAAGGTGAGAACAAGGTGCTCGACATCCCGGTGAACAATATCAGCATCGACAACCTGCCACCCGCGCCGGAAGGCATGGAAATCGCGCATGTCGATGTGGTGATCCGTCTGCGCCCCAAGCAGGGCTGAGGCTAAATCTTCCCTTACATAACTTCGTCCGGATGCCGACCAGGCTTGTGCTTGTAGGTCGGGAACGTCCAGCCGAAATGCAGAGCGCCGCCCCGGATGATGAAGGCCGCCAAAGCGCCAATGGCCGAGGCCGCATAGAGCGGCGCGCCAAATTCATTGGCCGCCGTGAAGACTGCAGCGCCGACAAGGCAGGCCGTGATGTAGATTTCCGGGCGCAACAGCACCGAGGGTTCATTGGCCAAGAGGTCACGCAGGACGCCGCCGAGGCTTGCGGTCAAGGTGCCGGTGACGATGGCGATGGTCGGCGAACCTGTGGCTGCCAGCCCCTTCGCCGCACCCATCACGCAGTAGGCCGAGAGGCCGATCGCATCGAGCCAGATCAGCAGGCGATAGCGCGATTCGACCAGATGGGCGGTGAAGAAGACGAGAACGCCGACCGCGCAGCAGACCAGGATGTAATCCGGGTTCAACACCCAAAAAACCGGCACTCTTCCGAGAACGATGTCGCGGACCGTACCGCCACCGAGACCCGTGACGACGGCGAAGAACAGAAAGCCGATCATATCCAGCTGCTTGCGCGAGGCCGCCAGCGCGCCGGTCGCGGCAAACAGGGCGATCCCCGCATAGTCGAGATATGACAGGAGCGACATGACTTCTTCCCTTGTTGCAGGCTTGGTGCCGGCCAGATTTGCAGCATGCCGTTAAGGGTGAGGCAAGACGCTGGCGCTAGACTTACGCCTCGTTCAGCACAGAATGCGATCTGGAGTCCATCCCCGTGACTTTCTTCTTGCGTCTCTTTCTCGTCGTTGCGACCGGCCTGGCGACCGCGCCTGCCGTTGCCCAGCAGGAATTGCTGAGCGACCCCGAGATATACGAGAAGAACCACTACGCAGAGCGCTGCGACACCGTGCAATATGGCAGCGGCTTCATCGACCGCATCGACATCAACAATGACGGCATCAAGGACGCGGTGACCAACAGCAGCGAGATCGTCTGCGACGGCGTGCGCGGCCCCGACTGCACGGCGGAAGGTTGCCCTTTCAACTTCTACCTCCAGGTGAAGGAAGGCGGCTACTTCATGATCGCCACGGCGCAGATGTATTCCTATGACTTCATCAAGCGCTTCGGCAACATGGTCTTCGTGCTCAAGATGCACCCGCGCTATTGCGAGCGGGAAGAAGGCCAGGAGCCCTGTGCGATGACGGTGCGCGTGCGCGGCACGAAATTCCTGACGATCTCGAAGAAGTGACCCCGCCTTACGGCGCCGGGAAGACCGCATCGATGCGGCCCATCAATTTGTAGGCCACCAACCCGACCCATTCGCGAACCGCGGTCGACATCTGCTGGGTATTCAGTGTCGGCTGGGTGAAATCGAGCGCGAAGGAGATGTTGCCCGCCGTGCGGTAATCGACCGGCCAGGGCGTGACCTCGACGTTTGCCTTGCGAAACAGCCCGACGGAACGCGGCATGTGGAAAGCCGAAGTGATCAGCAGGCACTTGTCGAGACCGTTCGACGCGAGCAGTTCACGGCTGTTTTGCGCATTCTCGTCGGTGTTTCTCGATGTCGTCTCGGCAATCAGCCGATCGCGGGAGATTCCGAAGGCTTCGAAGAAGCGGATCGAGGCTGCCGCATCGCCTTCATAGATGCCGCTCAGGGAGCCGTCTCCGCCGGACACCAGGATCTTTGCCTCCGGGTATCGGATGGCGAGACGCAGTGCCTCAACGAATCGATCCCCCGCCTGATTGAGATCCATCCCGCCCCGTGCCGTGGTGACTTCCGTCTCGAAGGCGCCGCCGAGCACGATCAGGCAGGCAAGCTCAGGCGGGTCTCCGACTGGCCGGGGAAACCGGGCCTCGAGCGTCTGGAGGAGGAAAGACCCGAGCGTCGTATAGAGCGTGAGAAAGAGCACGACGAGGGCGAAGGACAGGGCTGCGGCCGCCAGCCGGAGGTGCTTGAGGCCGATCAGCAGAAGGGCGAAGGCCGCGAACAGGAACACCAGCGACAGAGGCTGGACCAGGTTCCAGAACACCTTGGAAACAACGAACAACGGGCATTCTCCCCGCCCGGTTCTCCCGGGCCATCTCTCATGCCGACCTCAGCGAGAGGAGACCAGCTTCGCTCAAGGAGGCGTTACTAAACCCTCGTGCCACTGTCATCCATTGCCTTGTGAATTTTTCGGGAGGAACCCCATGCGATTTGCCATCGATACCGTGGACGACTCCGGCAATGACCGCCTCTACATCGGCACTCCGCTCCATGTCAGCGAGGACAAGCTGCATCTGAAGCTGCGCGACGGCGAGGTGAAGCTCGACATCTGCAAGATCATCGACTGGTTCCAGATCGACCTGTCGGAAAGCGGCGAGCGGGTGGAGCTGTTTCAGCGGTGAGGGTTCGCGGCGTCATCTGCGAGCTTCGAAACAACGGAAGCCAATCGACGGCTCGTCGGGGGCCAGCCAATCGCCAATTGCTGCAGAAACTTAAGTTCACTTCGGGCAGGGTTTGGTGGAGCTAAGCGGGATCGACGATCTCGGGTGCTACCCTCTTGAAATTATTGTTTATGCTGGCTATTCCACCTCATCCATTGGGCAGAATGATTGGTCAGAATGGCAGGAAAAAGCAGCAAAGGATCAAAACGACTACTGGACCTGAGAGGGCAAACCTGGTGGTTCAGGATGGCAATCCCCGCGTCTTGTCGTGACTATTTCAGCGGCAAGACCATGTACCTACAGAGCCTCGGCACAAGCGACCTGAAACAGGCGATGGCTCAACGCGACATTCTCGAACGTGAAGTGCGCACTCTCTTCGCCCGCGTTAAGTCGGGGCAGGTCATCAGTTCAGATGAAGAGATGGCTGAGGAGCGCGGACGGATCTACCGCGAGGTCATCAGCGTCACCCGACGAGAAGGAGACAACGAGGCTCTGCATGAGATCGTCCTCGCGGCGGAAGAAGAGGAGCGCTCACTGAAGGCAAAGGCGAGAGAACGCTTCACTCGCGCACTGAGCGGCGACCATCCTGTTGACCACTACTTCGAAGCCTACCTGGCCTCAATCAAGCTAGCACCTAAAACGACCGCTGAACGAAGGGGCGTCCTGAACCGCTTCGCCCGCTGGTGCCTCGCGGAAAAACTTCGGTTGCCCGACATCAACCGGCGAACGGCGGGCAGGTATGTCACCGAAGCTATTGAACAGATGGATCGCAGCACCGCGAAGAAGCACATGACGGCGCTTCGCGGGTACTGGGAATATCTGCTCATGCGCGGCCACGTGCAAGGGGAACTGAAAGACAGTCCGTGGGCCGGGCAAGAAGTTGCGAGCAAGAAGCGCCGCGTGGAGCGCGGAGAGCGAGAGGAAGAACGGCCATACACCGAGGATGAGCTGAAAAGGTTGCTATACGCGCCCTTCCCCAAGGGCATCGATCCTGAGTGGGAGCCCTTGTTGAGGGATGCGCTGATGATCTCCTGCCTCTCCGGGATGCGGCAAGCGGAGGTGCTGACACTTTGGGTCGAGGAAGTTCATGACAATGTCTTCGATATCCAACAGGGCAAGACCGAGGCAGCGGCTCGAAAAGTTCCGATCCATCCCGCGCTGAAAGAGATTGTCACTCGACGTACTGAGGGCAAGCAGCCAAAGGACTGGCTGTTCGACGAGGTGGCTGAATTGCGAGATCCAGGCGACACGTTTGGCAAACGGTTCAACCGCTTCAGGAAGCTGCTGAAAGTGGATGATACTCGCCCCGGAAAGCGGCGCAGCCTTGTCAACTTTCACTCAGCTCGCAAGTGTGACCTGAGACCCTGAACTTCCTCCAGATTTTGGTAGAGTCCGTCACATCAA
>DAMDHD010000028.1:0-41766 GCA_032102365.1 Allorhizobium sp. CTOTU50464
CGCCAGCCGCGGCGGCAGCGCCCCCTCCGGCGGCTTTTCGCGCGATCTCGACGACGACATCCCGTTCTGAGGCTGCCGTCAGACCTTACAGATCGAGGCCCGGTTTCGCCGGGCCTTTGTCGTTCTGGATCAGCCAGTCGACGACCCGTTCGAGGCCTCTGTTGAGCTGATAGCGATAGGTGTTGAACGGCAGTCCCAGTTCCTCGGCGACCAGTTCCTGGGGCGCTCCGGGTTCGATCCAGGTCTTGCGCAAAGCCATCATGAAGCGGGCGTCGCGCGGATCTGACGAAAGAGCGTTGATCGCGGTGAGGAGGTGTCGGCGCAGAGCATCGGCCGAGGCGTAGACGGGCGAAGCGCCAGTGTTCGATTGGCAGAGAAGCCTGTTCTGAAGAAGCCTGTCGTCACGTCGAAAATTCTTGAGGGCCTGCCGGACGCCTTCGGTCAACTGCTCCCGCGCAAGCATGCTGTTTGCAGGGCGCTCGGAAAGGACATGCCAGAGCGGGTTCGGCTCTTCGCGCCAGTTGCGTCTGTAAGTGCCGATCGCCCCGCCCTCGAATTCCATTTCGGCGCTTTCCAGCCTCTGATGCCAGTGGAACCGCGACATCGAGCGGAAGAGGGGTGCGAGCCTGTCGGGCTCCGGACTGCAGACCGCACTCCACACCAGCCGCGGTTCCGTCGACCAGAGAAGTGCTGCTGCATGCGAAGCGTGATCGAAGCTGGGATTGGGGATCGCGTAGCTGGCCTCGTGCAGGCAGAGCCGGAAGGCGAGCGCCAGATCGCCGTCCACCGGCTTGGCCTCCAGTTCGGCAATGTCCCGCAGACGGGTGGCGAGAGGGTCGATATCGCCGTCGCTGTCGCGGACCTTTAGAAGATCCAGCAGCAGCCAGAAACCTTCGACGTCTCCAGTCTGCGCCCGCACGACGGAAAACCCTTCCGGTTGCTGGTCGAGCCAGTGGCCGGCAATCTCGGCGTGCTGCGTCCCCAGCGTCTGCCGCGTCATCGAGATGATGACATCGCGGAGGCTTGGATCGTAGCGGTCGACATACTGGCTGGTGAAACTGTCCCAGTCGAGGAAGCGCCCAAGCGTCGTCGTCTTGGCGAGAAAAACGAAGTCCCGGCTAAGCGCCCGCCGCCCTGCAGACCCGTGCCGCACCATCGCCCGATGCACATGCATCATCAGTCGCAAGCGGAGGTCTTCGGTTTCTTCCGGGCGAGGGTCAAGACAAAGCGCCTGCAGTGCCTCGCGGGCCAGATCATGGGGGACAAGTCCTGTCATGCCCTGCTCGACAAACGGCAGGGACGACAGCCACTGATAAAGCGTCCCGGCATCGCGGTCGCTGCAGATGGCCGCGAGCATCTCACGGTCGACGATCCGCGCCGAGGCCAGGATCTGCAGGGCGGTGCGATGCCGATGGCTCGGAAGGTCCTCGAGCAAATAGCCGATCAGAGATGTCATGACCCGCTTTTGCTCTCCGGCAATGTCGAGCGGCAGAGCAGCGCCACGGCGCAAGTGCTCCACCCCCAGCGCCAGCACCAGCGGGTTTCCCGCGCTAACCCTGTAGAGCGGCTCGATCAGCCCGGTGTCGAGGCCTTGAGCGAACAGCAGCGCACGTGCCTCGTCGATCGAGAGGCCGGGCAGAGCAATCTCCGTCACCATCTGGTGCCAGCCGATATCTCGCAGCACCGCACGTGACGGCGGCAGACGGCTGGCGAGCAGCACGATACTGTCCTCCGGTAAGGTAGGAATGAACTGGTCGAAAAGCCAAAATTCGAGTGAGGCCAGCCGTTCCAAGGTATCGATGACCACCAGCAGCCTGTCTTTCCCCAAACGCGAATGCGCTTCGCGCTGGGAAGACATAGCGTCTTCGATCCCGGCTGGTGTCGGCTCGAGATCGCGGGCATCGATCCTGATCGTGCAAAACATCCTTGCCTCGGGGAGGCGCAGGCAGGCATCGAGAAAGGTTGTCTTGCCCATGCCGCCCGGTCCGTGCACGAAGCCGATCTGCCGGTCGGTCTCGCCGGAGAGCATGGTCCGAACGACCTCGATCTCCCGCTCTCGACCGGCGAAGCGCGCTTCCCGCAATCTCGAAAGCTTGTCGCGAATGGTCCCCAGCGTCTCTCCTCCCTCGGACAGGCGGCTCATGTTAGCAAACTTGCCGCAATCGGCCAGTGCGCTCTGGTTTGAGCGTCCATGGCCCAATGGGCAGGCACCGGTCTACATCCGAAGAGTGGCCGTCCTCGTTTGGCCCCGCGGGATCAGTCGAACCGGCAAGCTCTTCGGACCCATGGTGAAGGCTTGCACCTCTTCAATCCGGTCTGCGGCTACGGCAAGTTCGAGCTTGAATTGACGAAGCAGCATGGAAAGGACGAGCTTGATCTCCAACATCGCCAGGTTGCGCCCAGGGCAGACCCGAGGACCGGCACCGAATTGCAGGAAGGCGCGCGCATCATGCGCGCGGCGTGGTCCGCGCTCGTCTGCCTGTGCCAACCAGCGCTGGGGCTGAAAGTTCAGCGGATCGGCGAAGTGGTCGGCATCAAGCAAGGACGGCCGGTTGAGGAAAAACAGCATGGTTTCGCGAGGAATTACAAGATCGCCGAGAACCATGTCGCGCTGCGCGACGAAAGACTGGAACGGCACGACGGGCTTGAGCCGCAGCGCTTCCATGCCGCAGGCCTCGGCAAGCGCGAGCGTCCGGATCTCTTCCATCGTCGAGACGGGCCCATCACTGGAATTTGCCGCCATCGACTCCGCATGGAGGCGGTCTTGCAGGCTCTGGTCCTGCGCGATGTAGTAGACGGCCCAGGCGATTGTATGGGCCGTCGTGTCTTCACCAGCGAGAAGCAGTGTCAGCACATTGGCCGAGACCCGCAAGAGTTCATTCTCTCCGCCTTCCTGCGCACCGAGGATCAGCGCTTCCAGGAGATTGTCGGGTGGGACATCGGCGCCCCGCTCAGCAAGCCTCTGCTCTGCCTCGCGATCAAGGTTTCGATATGGCGCTTCACCCGTTCGAGGGCGGCGTCGGCGCAACGCTCAGACGGCGGCTTGACGTAATGCCAGTAGGGAAAAGGGCTCATGACACGCTTCATGAAAACCGGAAATATCTCGGCGATCGCGGCTTGGATCCCATCGCCATCGCCCTCGATCGTTCGCGGATCCTGGCCGAAGGCCAGCGCTGAGGTGACATCCACGGTGAAGCGCATGAGCTCCCGTCCGATATCGATGATCTCACCCGCACGCGCCATCCGCGCAAGCTTGGAGAGGAGCCGTCCGGCAATTTCCGAAATGACCGGCAGGAAGCGAGGCAGATGGGCCGGGAGAAAAGCCTCGGCGGTGCGGCGCCGCTGCATCGCCCAATCGGCTCCTTCAGCAGCAAACACCCCCTCGAACCCCATTTCCCGAGCAACTGGTAGGATGCGCCTGCCCCGCGTAAAACCCGCGGGGCGATCCTGGAGGACATCGCGGGCGAGGCGGCTGTCGGTGAACACGACGACCCTCTCTCGCCCTAGTCGAATGGTGTAGGCAGGGCCGAGTTCTTTCGCCCAAGCCTCGAAAGTGATGTGTGCTTTGAGCGGATCGATACGATGCAGATGCCCGATCAGCGGCAACCCCGCGGGTGAGGGGAGGTCGGACAAAGACCGTGCCGAATGAGTGTGTAGTCTGTTGATAGCCATGGTTCAGGGCCTCCCGTTAGCGACGCGAAGCCTTCACTGATCTTGCTGGCTGAACCAGACAGGAAACTGCCGAATCTCTGCCGAAAATGAGCGGCGCGCCTCGGGGTGTTTGCGCGGCGGCGATCTCTCTTGCGACTGTCGAGGGAGTGCGTCTCATCCAACGAGCTGAAGCCTCGGTTAGGAGATCAGGTCGTCCCGCAATCGCTGCAGATCGGCCTTGACCGGCAAGGCTTGCTCGGCACGTGACAATGCGAGGGCAGCTTGACGGCGGGCGGCAGCGCGAAAATCGGCGTCGCCCAGACGCGCGAGAGCGGCCAGACTTTTCTGCAAACGCAGCTGAACCTCCACCTGCTGCGCCCCGTCGCGCGCCACTGTCATGAACGCGTCCTCGAAAAGATCCTCGGCGGTCAATGCAGGAATATAGACGCGGGAAAACTGCGGATCCTGATCCTTAATCGGCTCCGCCCAGCGTGTGAGGAGCCGCGTTGCGCGGCCGATGATGTCGATGGCCGTGCCCGGATCATTGACGGCAGGCGACAGCGCACGCTGGCCGGTCTCGCTCAAGACCACCAGACCGAAGCGCGGGTCCTGGTCGAAATTGCGCTCAGGGCCGATGGTGACCGCGCCCCGCAGCGTGTCCTCGGGCGAGGGCATGTCCTCGCTCTTCTCGACGGGCGGCGCATCGATATAGGCGATCACGCTGTCCCGATAGACGAAGGCACCGGGGTTGATGACCATATAGATCTCGCCGTCGATCCGGTCGGCAAGTGCCGACAGCGCCTGCATGTCGAGATGCTGCACATAACCGATGGTATTGGCCTCGACAGGCGTCATGCCGTCGAACCGCGTGCGCGTACTCGCCACCAGCGGCCGTCCGCCGAGATAGGGATTGTTGCGCCGCGCCTCGATCGCGCGCTCTGCCGCGTGCTCGATCCGGCTCGCCGTCTCGCCGACGCGCCCGAGTTTCGTCAGGTGATCGATCCAGCGCAGCAGCTGAAAGACGATGAGCGCGATGACGCCAATCGTTACCACGAAGAGGATGACGCGCCCCTGATCGCCATAGGCGCCGGTCTGCAGCACCACGATGCCGACGATCCCGTAGAGAAAGGAGCCGACGAAGGTCGAGAGCACGTTCTGCGTCAGCGGGTCTTCGATGAGAAGCTTGGTTGCCCGCGGTGTCACATTGCTGGTCGCCGAGCCATAGGCCGAGGTCATGGCGCTCAGCGAAAACGTGGTGACCGCCAGCATGCTGGAAGCGATGATGTTGAGGATGGTGTCGACCGAATCCGCCTTCATCGTGCCAGGGATATCGAAGGGCACGAAGCGCTCGGCAACGGTCGCGAGAACGGCAGCCAGAACGCCGATCGCGCCGATCGCACTCGCCCGGACCCAAAGCCGCCGACTGAATTGCCTGAGAATGAATCGCCAGCGGCTGAAAACGGCGTCTTGGGACATCGGTGGCTCCTCAGCCCGCGAAGGCGGACTTCACACCGTCAACGACGAACTGGACCGAAAGTGCCGCAAGAAGCACGCCGAGCAGGCGCGTCAGCAGCGCCCGACCGGTCACGCCGAGGAAGCGATTGAGCCGTTCGGCAAGATAGAGCGAGGCAAAGACGAGGCCCAGCACGATGGCAATCACGGCGATCAGCTGCAGCTTGCCGACCCAGCCGTCCATCGTGCCGGAAATCAGCACCGTCGCCGAGATCGCGCCGGGACCGGCGATCAGCGGGATGGCAAGCGGGAAGACGGCGAGGTTGTGGATGTGGTCCTTGGTGATCGCGTCGCCGGTCGTCTTTTCCTTACGCTCATTCCGCTTCTCGAAGATCATCTCGAAGGCGATCGCAAACAGCATCAATCCGCCGGCAATGCGGAAGGCGCCCATGGAAATGCCGAGCGCGCCAAGAATGCTGGCGCCGAACAGCGCAAAGACGGTGAGGATCGCAAAGCCCATCACCGAGCCGCGCACGGCCACCTGCTGGCGCTGCGCCCGTGTCATCCCCTGCGTCAGCCCGAGAAAGAGCGGCGCAAGCCCGGGCGGGTCGACGGTGACCAGCAGGGTGGTGAAGGCGCTGATCATCGTATCGGACATGGCCATGGCGTCGTTTTCTCCTGTGCAGGCGCCCATAAAGCCGAAGCGCTGGTGGCCTTGCAAGCTTTTGCCCCAAGATATTGAGGAAAATGCCTTTCCGCAGCCGCAAAAGCCTGTTTATAACCGGGTGCAAAATTGGCGCTCCCGCGCCTGTTCCGCTATAAATTCCGCAGTGATTCCGAACAGAGATCGTGACCTGATTTGACTGAGCAAAGCACTCCCGGCGGCGGCAAGTTTCCGTCCGACATCGAGCCGATTTCCATCATGGAGGAAATGCAGCGGTCGTATCTCGATTACGCCATGAGCGTTATCGTGAGCCGCGCGCTGCCTGACGTGCGCGACGGCCTGAAGCCGGTGCATCGCCGCATCCTCTACGGCATGAACGAGCTGGGGCTCGACTGGAACAAGAAATACGTGAAAAGCGCCCGCGTCACCGGTGACGTCATGGGTAAGTATCACCCCCATGGTGATGCCGCGATCTATGACGCGTTGGCCCGTATGGCGCAGCCCTGGTCACTGCGCATGCCGCTCATCGACGGTCAGGGCAATTTCGGTTCCGTCGACGGTGACCCGCCGGCCGCCCAGCGTTACACGGAATGCCGTCTCCAGAAGGTCTCGCACGCGCTGCTCGACGACCTCGACAAGGAGACGGTCGACTTCCGCGACAATTACGACGGCACCATGTCGGAGCCGGTGGTCGTTCCCGCCAAGTTCCCGAACCTGCTGGTCAACGGTGCCGGCGGCATCGCGGTCGGTATGGCGACCAACATTCCGCCGCACAACCTGACCGAAGTTCTCGATGGCTGCACCGCGCTCATCGACAATCCGGCCATCGAACTGCCGGAACTGATGCAGATCATCCCGGGACCGGACTTCCCGACCGGCGCCATGATCCTCGGCCGCTCCGGCATCAAGTCGGCCTATGAGACGGGCAGGGGTTCGGTTGTCATGCGTGGCGTGGCCCGCGTCGAGCCGATGCGCGGCGACCGCGAGCAGATCATCATCACCGAAATCCCCTATCAGGTGAACAAGGCGACGATGATCGAGAAGATGGCCGAACTCGTGCGCGAAAAGCGCATCGAAGGCATCTCCGATCTGCGTGACGAATCCGACCGCGACGGCTACCGCGTCGTGATCGAGCTGAAGCGAGACGCCAATGCCGACGTCATCCTGAACCAGCTCTATCGTTACACGCCTCTGCAGACCTCCTTTGGCTGCAACATGGTGGCGCTGAACGGTGGCAAGCCCGAACAGCTTACGCTGCTCGACATGCTCAGGGCCTTCGTCGCCTTCCGCGAGGACGTCGTCAGCCGCCGCACCAAGTATCTGCTGCGCAAGGCGCGCGAGCGCGCGCATGTCTTGGTCGGTTTGGCGATTGCCGTCGCCAATATCGACGAAGTCATTCAGCTCATCCGCAATGCGCCGGACCCGGCCACCGCCCGCGAGCAGTTGATGACGCGCCGCTGGCCGGCCAAGGACGTCGAAGCGCTGATCCGCCTGATCGACGATCCGCGTCACCGCATCAACGACGACCTGACCTACAACCTGTCGGAAGAGCAGGCACGCGCGATCCTCGAACTGCGCCTCGCCCGCCTGACGGCCCTCGGTCGCGATGAAATCGACGAGGAATTGAACAAGATCGGTGCCGAAATCGCCGATTACCTCGACATCCTCTCGTCGCGCGTCCGCATCCAGACGATCGTCAAGGACGAGTTCGCCGCGATCCGTGACGAATTCGGTACCCCGCGCCGCACCCAGATCGTCGACGGCGGTCCTGACATGGACGACGAGGACCTGATCGCCCGCGAAGAAATGGTAGTGACCGTTTCCCATGCCGGCTACATCAAGCGCGTGCCGCTGACGACCTATCGTGCCCAGCGTCGTGGCGGCAAGGGCCGCTCCGGCATGGCCATGAAGGACGAGGATTTCGCAACCCGTCTCTTCGTTGCCAACACGCACACGCCGGTCCTGTTCTTCTCCTCGCGCGGCATCGTCTACAAGGAAAAGGTCTGGCGTCTGCCGATCGGCACCCCGACCTCGCGCGGCAAGGCCATGATCAACATGTTCCCGCTGGAGCCCGGCGAGCGTATCACCTCGATCATGCCGCTGCCCGAGGACGAGACGAGCTGGGAAAACCTCGACGTCATGTTCTCGACGACCCGTGGCACGGTCCGCCGCAACAAGCTGTCGGACTTCATCCAGGTCAACCGCAACGGCAAGATCGCCATGAAGCTCGAGGAAGAAGGCGACCAGATCCTCGGCGTCGAGACCTGCACCGACCGCGACGACGTGCTCCTGACGACGGCACTTGGCCAGGCCATCCGCTTCCCGGTCGATGAAGTGCGCGTCTTTGCCGGCCGCAACTCGATCGGCGTGCGTGGCATGACCATGGCCGAAGGCGACCGCCTGATCTCGATGACGATCCTGGCCCATGTCGATGCCGAGCCGTGGCAGCGCGCCGCCTATCTGAAGCGCTCGGCCGCCGAACGTCGCGCCATGGGCGTCGATGAGGAAGACATCGCTCTCGTCGGCGAAGATGTGGGTGCGGAAGGCGAGCTGCCGGAAGACCTGTATCAGGAGCTGAAGGCCCGCGAACAGTTCGTCCTCACCGTCTCGGAAAAGGGCTTCGGCAAGCGCTCCTCGTCCTACGACTTCCGCACATCGGGCCGTGGCGGCAAGGGCATCCGCGCCACCGACACCTCGAAGACCGCAGAGATCGGCGAACTCGTCGCTGCCTTCCCGGTCGAGGACAAGGACCAGCTGATGCTGGTGTCCGACGGTGGTCAGCTGATCCGCGTTCCCGTCGACGGTATCCGTATCGCGAGCCGCGCGACAAAGGGCGTGACGATCTTCTCGACGGCCAAGGACGAAAAGGTCGTGTCCGTCGAACGCATCAGCGAGCCTGAAAACGATGAGGAAGTGGTGGAGGCCGTCGAAGGCGCAGAGGGTGAGGGGACTGCATCCCCGGCACCGGAAGCCGATGGCGACGCTGCAACGGAATGATCTAGGGGCTGCCTGAAGGGCAGCCTCAAGAGTTCACAGAGCCAAACGAAAAGCCCGCCGGACATTGTCCGCGCGGGCTTTTTGCTGGAGGTCTGCATCAAGTTCGATGTGGTCTTGTCGTGGCGGTCTTGATTGGGGCCGGCGTGTGGATCCACCGACTGTGACCGCCTTTAAAAGGGGTCTCAGAATGCCTTGCGGCGTTCCATCATGGCCCGGAAATCGTCGTTTTCGCGCTTGAGCGCCGTGATCGTCGAAGCGACCGAGGCAACGAACATGCCGCTGATGAGAGCAGCCAGAACCGACAGGGTGATAAACATGGCTTTTCCTTTCTTTCTCAGCGTTGTGTTGCGTTTCCAGCGGCGAATTCCGAAGTCCGATCAGTGCCCGAAGCTGTGATAGCGGGCCGTCATCGGGGGGCCGTAGAAAGCAGCGTCACCGCTGTCTTTGATGTAAAAGGTTGCGGAGGTGGCAACCATGGCAGTCATCATCATCATCCATACGAGGTTGATCAGGGTAACCTTGTCATGCATTGCTTTAGTCCTTTGCGTGCCGGCATTCGCAGCCGTAAAATGCTTGCATGCGGAAATAGTTCCCGCACAGTGTAGGAAGATGTTTACCAAGCACCGCCTGAAGTCCTCTTGAACGCTCCGTTCATCTGGCGTTCATCTTCGCGAAGGAAGTGCTGCTCCTCCATCTGGTCCCGCACGACCATCAGTCCGAGCTCGATCAAAAGCGAGGCAGCGATGGCGATTGCGATGAGGAGAACCAGCATGGGAACGACCTTTTGGATTGGCGGGTTGTGCAATGCTTTGAGGTTTAGGTCTTTCCGGCTGAAGCAGCCTTGAATAGGCCGTTCATCTGCGGTTCAGCGCAAAAGCGCGGCGGAGAACCGGCAAAATGGTGACTGTGCCGCGGCAGTTGCACGCTTGCGATATCCGGCTGTCCATGACAAAAGGCGGTCGAAACCTCAGAACGGGCTCTCATGGCGACGGCTTTTTATCCTGGCTCCTTCGATCCGATGACAAATGGTCATCTCGATGTGCTCGTGCAGGCGATGAAAATCGTCGATCGCCTCGTCGTCGCAATCGGCACGCATCCCGGAAAGACGCCGCTCTTCTCCTATGAGCAGCGGGCCGACCTGATCAGGGCCTGCCTCAAGGACGTGCTGCCGGAGCGGGCAGGGGATCTCGAGGTCGTGTCCTTTGCCGATCTCGCCGTCGACGCCGCCCGCCGCCATGGCGCCCGCATCATGCTGCGCGGCTTGCGCGACGGCACGGATCTCGACTACGAGATGCAGATGGCCGGCATGAATGCCACCATGGCGCCGGAGGTGCAGACCGTCTTCCTGCCGGCCGCGACCGCCTCCCGGCCCATAACCGCCACATTGGTCCGCCAGATCGCGGCCATGGGCGGCGATGTCAGCGCCTTCGTACCGGCGCCGGTGCTGGCCGCCCTCAATTCCAGATACGGCCGCTGAGCCGCAGATCTCAAAAAACGGGAGTGATCATGAAGCTCGTCCAACTCGCAACCGCTTTGCTGCTGGCCATCGCCGGCTTCGGCACTGCCCAGGCCCAGTCCAACGAGGACTTCCTGACCATCCAGCTGAAGGATGGCCCGGTCGTGATCCAGCTGATGCCGGATGTCGCGCCCAAGCACGTTGCCCAGATCAAGGACCTCGCTGCCAAGGGCGAATACGACAATGTCGCCTTCCACCGCGTCATCGAGGGCTTCATGGCCCAGACCGGCGACGTCGAGTTCGGCGACATGGAAAACGGTTTTGACCCGCAGCGCGCCGGCACCGGCGGCTCGAGCCTGCCGGACCTGCCGGCCGAATTCTCGAGCGTCCCCTTCGAGCGCGGCACGGTCGGCATGGCGCGCAGCCAGGACCCGAACTCTGCCAATTCGCAGTTCTTCATCATGTTCGCCGAAGGCGGCTTCCTGAACGGCCAGTACACGGTCGTTGGCAAGGTCGTGTCGGGCATGGAATATGTTGACAAGATCAAGCGCGGCGAAGGCGGCAACGGCGAAGTCAGCGACCCCGACCGCATGGTCAAGGTCACCGTCGGTCGCAACTGATATCTACCGGGCGACAAGCCCCAACCAAGGAGAAACACCATGGCCGAGATCAAGGATCCGGAAAACACCATCCTGATGGAAACCACCAAGGGCAAGGTCGTCATCGCGCTCTTCCCGGATCTGGCCCCCGGCCATGTCGCCCGCATCAAGGAACTGTCGCGTGAAGGCGCCTATGACGGCGTCGTCTTCCACCGCGTCATCGCAGACTTCATGGCCCAGACCGGCGACGTGAAGTTCGGCAAGAAGGGCGGCGACAGCTTCAACCCCGGCCGTGCCGGCATGGGCGGCTCCGACAAGCCGGACCTGAAGGCTGAATTCTCGGCCACCCCGCATGTCCGCGGCACCTGCTCCATGGCCCGCTCGCAGAGCCCGAACTCGGCCAACAGCCAGTTCTTCATCTGCTTCACCGACGCGCCGTGGCTGAACAAGCAGTACTCCGTCTGGGGCCAGGTCATCGAAGGCATGGACGTCATCGACCAGATCAAGAAGGGCGAGCCTGTGGCCGATCCCGATTCGATCGTCTCGATGAAGGTTGCCGCCGACGCCTGATCGGCTTAAAGCCACACCAAGCCCGCCTCGGTGCCTGGCACCCGGGCGGGTTTTCGCGTTTAGTCCCTCGCCACAACAGATCCGATTTCCATGCGTGTAGATCTCTTCGACTTCGACCTGCCGGATGAAAACATTGCGCTGAGGCCTGCAAGCCCGCGCGACCATGCCCGTTTTCTCGTGGTGCGCCCCGATGCCGATCCCGTGCTCGAAGACCGTCACGTCTATGACCTGCCGTTCTACCTGAGACCCGGCGACGCCCTTGTCTTCAACGACACCAAGGTTATCCCGGCCCAGCTCGAAGGCATCCGCCACCGCGAAGGTGCAGAAGAGATCGCCGTCTCCTGCACGCTGCATATGCGCGTCGGCGCCTCCAGATGGAAGGCCTTCGCCAAGCCCGGCAAGCGCATCAAGACCGGCGACCGCATCGATTTCGGCGCGGGGCAGGGCGACAGTGCTGCCTGCCTGATGGGCTCCCTCGTCGCCACCGTCGCCGAAAAGGGAGACGCCGGCGAGATCGAGCTCGCCTTCGACCTCTCGGGCCCCGATCTCGATCAGGCGATCGCCACCGTCGGCCATATCCCGCTTCCGCCCTATATCGCCGCCAAGCGGCCGGAAGACGAAAAGGACCGCGCCGACTACCAGACCATCTATGCCCGCGAGGAGGGCGCCGTCGCCGCGCCGACCGCCGGCCTGCACTTCACACCCGAACTCTTCGCCAAACTCGACGCCGCCGGTGTCGAACGCCATTTCGTCACGCTGCATGTCGGCGCCGGCACCTTCCTGCCGGTCAAGGCTGATGATACCGCCGAGCACAAGATGCACGAGGAGATCGGCTATATCTCGCCCTCGACCGCCGCCGCTCTCAACGCGGTGCGCGCCCGAGGCAACCGCATCATCGCCGTCGGCACCACCTCACTGCGCCTGCTTGAAAGTGCTGCCGAGGAGACTGGCCACATCCCCGCCTGGTCGGGTGCCACCGGCATCTTCATCACGCCCGGCTATCGCTTCAAGGCAGTCGACATGCTGATGACCAATTTCCACCTGCCCAAATCCACGCTCTTCATGCTGGTTTCCGCCTTCGCCGGCCTCGATACGATGCGCGCGGCTTACGCCCACGCCATCGAGACCGGCTACCGCTTCTATTCCTACGGCGATTCCAGCCTGCTCTTCCGGAAAGACGACTGACCGATGTCCGAGAATTTCACATTCAATCTGAAGGCCGTGAGCGGCAAGGCCCGCCTCGGCGAGATCACCATGCCACGCGGCACGATCCGTACCCCGGCCTTCATGCCGGTCGGCACCGTCGGCACGGTAAAGGCCATGTATCTCGACCAGGTCAAGGAAGGCGGCGCCGACATCATTCTCGGCAACACCTACCACCTGATGCTGCGCCCCGGCCCGGAACGTGTTGCCCGCCTTGGCGGCCTGCATGAACTCATTCGCTGGCCCGGCCCGATCCTGACAGATTCGGGCGGCTTCCAGGTCATGTCGCTCTCAGGCCTGCGCATGCTCGACGAGCAGGGCGTCACCTTCAAGAGCCATGTCGATGGCAGCTTGCACCACATGTCGCCAGAGCGCTCGATCGAGATCCAGGGCCTGCTCGACAGCGACATCCAGATGCAGCTCGACGAATGCGTGGCGCTGCCCGCGGAGCCGCGCGAGATCGAACGTGCGATGGAAATGTCGCTGCGCTGGGCCGAACGCTGCCGCGTCGCCTTCGGCACCCAGCCGGGCAAGGCCATGTTCGGCATCGTCCAGGGCGGCGACCAGCCGGCCTTGCGCATCCGCTCGGCCGAAGGCCTGAAGCAGCTGGACCTCAAGGGTTATGCCGTCGGCGGCCTCGCGGTCGGCGAGCCACAGGCTGTCATGCTGGACATGCTGCGCATCACGCTGCCTGTCCTGCCCACGGAAAAGCCGCGCTACCTCATGGGCGTCGGCACGCCCGATGACATTCTGAAGTCGGTCGCCGAAGGCATCGACATGTTCGACTGTGTCATGCCGACCCGCTCCGGACGCCACGGGCTTGCCTTCACCCGGCGCGGCAAGGTCAATATCCGCAACGCCCGCCACGCCGAAGACATGCGCCCGCTCGACGAACAGTCGAATTGCCCGGCGACCCGCGATTACTCGCGCGCCTATCTGCACCACCTCGTGCGCTCCAACGAGGCCCTGGGCGGCATGCTGCTCTCCTGGAACAATCTCAGCTATTATCAGGAACTGATGCAGGGCATCCGCCAGGCGATCGCCGAAAACCGCTTCGAGGATTTCAAGGCGGAAACCATCGAGATGTGGAACCGCGGCGATATCGACCCGGTCTGATCTTATGCCTCAAGGGGCAGGGCGCTTAATGCATCCTACCCTTTCGAATTAGATGCCCTGGCTGTTGGTCTCGCGCATCATGCGCACGCCATTGATGGCGAACTGCCCGTCACGCTGGCGCTTCAGCTCGTAATAGACGGCCCAGTCCTTGCCGTCAGGCGCCGAGATCAGCACCTCCTGATAGGCGACGGTGCCATCGGGCGAGACCTGATTGCGGCCGAAGGCATAATTGCCGGGCCGATAGACCGGGCCATAGCTCTTCTTGACCATCTCGAAGAAGCGCTCGGCATTGGGGAACACCGATTTGATCTCCGGCGATGCGAAGGAATAGGCGGTCGTCGCATCGTCGTTGAGGAAGGCCGTGATCTGCTGCTCGATCACATCCTTGGCGAGACCTGCGGCCTCGGCCTTTACATCCTGTTGAGCAAATGCCGGCGCAGCGAAGAGGCCGACCATGAGTGACAGGGCAATTGCAATCCGCATGCGCATCATCCCCTTGTTTCAGGAAGTCGAAATAGAAGGATAGGCCGATTCGGCGCGGCGGAAAGACCCCATGACGGTTTCATGTCAATGATCGCGATATCGTGAGTGAAAGCACCATCACCCCACACCCCTGGGCTGGACAAGCCATGAGTGAAGCCGCTTAAAAGCAGGTATCAAAAGTTGGCCACTGCTTGCCGGGCGACGATGCCCGGCCTGGTGCGACGGCCGGATGAGGAGAACTGCCTATGATCGATGACCTGCTCGACCGAATGACACTCGAGGAGCAGGTGAGCCTGCTCGCCGGCGCGGATTTCTGGACGACGGTGGCGGTCGAGCGGCTCGGTATTCCCAAGATCAAGGTGACCGACGGTCCGAACGGCGCGCGCGGCGGTGGATCGCTGGTCGGCGGCGTGAGATCGGCCTGCTTCCCGGCAGCAATCGGCCTTGGTGCGAGCTGGAATCCGGATCTCGTCCGTGAGATGGGCGTGGCCCTTGCCGAGGAGGCGAAGACGAAGAGTGCGCGCGTCCTCTTGGCGCCGACAGTCAACATCCACCGCTCCGGTCTCAACGGACGCAATTTCGAATGCTATTCCGAAGACCCGATGCTGACCTCGGCCCTTGCGGTCGCCTATATCGACGGCGTCCAGTCGCAGGGCATCGCCGCCACGATCAAGCATTTCGTGGCGAACGACAGCGAGGTCGAACGGCAGACCATGTCGTCTGATCTCGACGAGCGCACGCTGCGCGAGATCTACCTGCCGCCCTTCGAGGCAGCGGTGAAGAAGGCCGGCGTCTTTGCGATCATGTCCTCCTACAACCGGCTGAACGGCATCTGGACCAGCGAGCACCACTGGCTGCTGACAAGACTGCTGCGCGAGGAATGGGGCTATGACGGCATCGTCATGTCCGACTGGTTCGGCTCGCATACGACCGAGGCATCGGTGACAGGCGGTCTCGATCTCGAAATGCCAGGCCCCACGCGCGACCGGGGCGAGAAGCTCGTCGCAGCCGTCCGCGAGGGCAGGGTGCCCGCCGAAACCGTCAAGGCCGCGGCGCGTCGCATGCTGTTGCTGCTGGAGCGTGTCGGCGCCTTCGAAGATGCGACAATGGAAGACGAGAAGGCCGTCGATCGCCCCGAGCACCGCGCGCTCATCCGCAAGCTCGGCGCCGAAGGCACGGTGCTTCTGAAGAATGACGGCATCCTGCCGCTCGACAAATCGGCACTCGATCGCATCGCCGTCCTCGGCCCCAATGCGGCCGAACCGCGTGTGATGGGCGGCGGCAGCGCGCAGATCAACGCCCATTACAAGCTGAGCCCGCTCGAAGGTATCCGGAACGCGCTGTCGGGCACCAATCGCGTCATGCATCTGAAGGCCTGCCGCAACAACCGCCTGACCCAGATGATCCGCGGCGACGTCGAGGTCGAGTTCTTCCATGGCCGCGATTGGTCCGGCCCTGTCGTGCAGCGCTCCTCGGCCGAAGAAAGCCAGTTCTTCTGGCTCGACATGCCGGATGCCTCGCTCGACCCTCGTAACTTCTCCGCCCGCATCAGCACCCGTTTGCGCGCCGAGGAATCATGCGCCCATCTCTTCGGCCTCACCAATGCAGGTTTCGCCAAGCTCTATGTCGATGACGAACTTTTGGTCGACGGCGAAACCGGCTGGGCGAAGGGCGACAATTTCTTCGGTCTCGGCAACACTGAAGTCCGGGTGGAAAAGCCCCTCGAAGCCGGCCGAACCTACGAGATCCGCGTCGATTACCGCGCCATGCCGGAAGGCTATGAGGGCATCGAGATCCGTGCCGTGCGCTTTGGCGCAGAGCTTCCGACCATGGATGCGGCCATTGCCGAGGCCGTGGAGCAGGCCCGGACCTGCGACGTCGCCATCCTTGTTGTCGGCCGGGAAGGGGAGTGGGACACGGAAGGCCTCGACCTGCCCGACATGCGCCTGCCCGGTCGCCAGGAAGAGCTGATCGAGAAGGTCGCGGCCGTCAACCCGCGCACTGTCGTCGTGCTGCAGACAGGCGGTCCGGTCGAAATGCCCTGGCTCGACAAGGTCTCGGCCGTGGTCCAGGCCTGGTATCCGGGCCAGGAGGCGGGCAATGCCATCGCCGATGTGCTGTTCGGCGACGCAGAGCCCGGCGGCCGCCTGCCGCAGACCTTCCCGCAGCGCCTGACCGACAACGCCGCCATCACGGGCGACCCGAAAACCTATCCGGGTCAGGACGGCCATGTCGTCTACGCGGAAAACCTTGCCGTCGGCTACCGCCACCATGATGCTGATGGCGCCAGGCCGCTCTTTCCCTTCGGCTATGGCCTTTCCTATGCCCGTTTTGACTGGTCGGCGCCGCGTGCCTCCAGCCTCGACATGGCCAAAGATGGCATTGCCATCGAAATCGACGTGACGAACACGGGAGACAGGGCAGGGGCCGAACTCGTCCAGCTCTATGTGAAGCCGAAGTCTTCCCGTCTGCCGCGGCCGGTCAAGGAGCTCAAGGCCTTCGCCAAGTTGGCAATCCCGGCCGGCGAGACATCAACGGCAAGGCTTGCCATCACGATCCGCGATCTCGCTTACTTCGACCCGCAAGCCCGCGCTTGGATCGCCGAAGCGGGTGATTACGAGCTGGCGATTGCCGCCAATGCCGAGGATATCCGTGCCACGCTGCCGCTGAGGCTTGCCGAGGAGTGGCGGGAAGGGGTCTCGGCCCCGCCTCTGCCCGCCGTCGTCGACTGAGGCGGCCCGGCGGAGGCAACCGGCCTCCGCCTCTCTTGCCGTGACGTGAAAATGCAGTAGAAGGCTCTGATGTCTTCAGAACCCGAGCGGATCCCCTGAGTATGCGTCTCTTTCTCGGATCCGATTTCCACGTCGACTACCGGCAGAACCTCGACTGGCTTCGAGCGCTGTCGCGCGCAGACTTCACCGATGACGTCTTGATCGTCGCCGGTGATCTCTCCGATGAAATCGATCTCGTGAAAACCTGTTTCGACGAGCTCGTGCCGCGCTATAGCAAGCTTCTCTTCCTGCCCGGCAACCACGACCTCTGGACGTCGCGAAGCGGGAAGGGACCCTCCTTCGAGAAATTCGAGACGCTGAACGCGCTCTGCCGCGACTACGGCATTGAGACCGGCCCTATCGCCTTCGGCAAAACGCTGATCGTCCCGCTGCTCGCCTGGTATGATTATTCCTTCGGCGAACCGAACTCGACCATCCGCCGCGGCTGGATGGATTTCTACAAATGCAACTGGGAAGGCCTCACACCGGCGGAAGTCGCCGAACGCTTCGACGCCATGAACGTCCTTCCGGACACATCGGGCTACGACGATATCTTCAGCGTCTCGCATTTCGTCCCGCGCATCGACCTGATGCCGGCGCGCTATCCGGAGAAGCACAAGGCGCTGTTTCCGGTTCTCGGCACAGATCGTCTCGAGCGCCGCATCCGCGCGCTGGGCGCCTCCAGGCATTTCTACGGCCACAGCCATCTCAACCGGAACAAGGAGATCGACGGCGTGACCTATATCAACAACGCGTTCGGTTATCCCTCGGAGACCGAGATCTCGGCCAAGACGATCCTGCACGTCGCCGACCTCTGAGGCATCAGGGGACAGTCCGACACCTCCCACCGCCCTGCATCCAAAGATCGCATAAGATAGATTATGGAACTAGAGGATAGGTATGGAATACCGCAGCTGCGGGCTTTGAGGCTTTGCTGAACCTGGCATCAGGCCTCGTTTATCCGTCTAAGAACCCGTCCCATGCGCAAGGCTTTGCGCCACGATGGCCAGAAGATCTGTCTGCGAAACCACGCCCTGCACGTGACCTTCCTCGTCCGTGATGACCACGATATGGCTGAGCCCATCTGTCAGCCGCGGCAGAAGCGTCATGACAGGATCGGCCGCCTTCGCCGTGATCGCTGCGGCTACCGGCAAGCGCTCGGCGTCTGCAGGTGCCGCCGCAAGTTCGCGAAGGCTGACCTGGCCGACCAGCCGCCCGTCGGCTCCGAGAACCGGCAGTGTCCGGATATTGTGCTGGAGCAAAAGCCGCCTGGCTTCCTCGGGCGTCGCCTGGGCCGTCACCGAGATTACGTCGCGCGACATGACGTCTGCGCAACGCAACGCGCCATGCTTGCGCAACAAGGCTTCCTGCTCGACCTCGCGCAACAAGGCGTCGAGATCGTCGCGACTGATATCAAGCGTCTCGCTGAACTTCTCGACCGCCGCGTCGATATCGGCGCTGGTAAAGCCGACACGCAAAGCCGGCGGCGGATCCCGTGTCTCGTGCACATTGACCGGCGCCGGTGCCTGACGATGCGGATAGCGACGGCCGGCCAGTCGGTGGAAGACGACGCCGAGACCCACCAGGATCAGGGCATTGATCGCGACCGGCACCAGCGGAAACCAGAAACCCGCGCGCGCCACGGCGGCACCGCCGATGACCGCGGTCAGTGCAGCAGCACCTCCGGGCGGATGCAGTGAGCGCGTCAGCGACATGGCCAGGATCGCCAGGGAAACGGCAAGTCCCACCGCCAGCAGCGGATCGCTGACCATCTGCGCCACCGCCACCCCAACCAGCGCCGAGATCGTGTTGCCACCGACGATTGGCCAGGGTTGTGCCAGCGGGCTCGCCGGCACGGCAAACAGCAGCACTGCCGAGGCGCCCATCGGTGCCACGATCAGTGGCAATTGCGGATCGCCGCCGATCGCGAGATTGCAGATGAAGCCCGTCAGGCTGATGCCGATGAGCGCGCCGAGACATCCGATCAACCGCTCACGCAGCGTCGCCCCGGTCAGGATCGGCGCGAAACCCGGGAAGCAATCAATGACACTTTGGGCATGTTTTGACCGGAAGCGGCGCATGAACGTCACGGCAAAAGTACCTTCAAATATTGAACTTTTTAGAGATTCTGCACACCTGCGGCATTGAGATCCCAGACCCGGCCGGGATGCGCGTTAGAGGTTGTCCAGCTTGGTCTGCAGTGTCCTCGCCCAACTCCGCGTCGAGCCCCCTGCTCTATCTGCGCCTTTAAATCGAGGAATTATATTATATTTCAGATAGATGGAGCATATACATGAAGTGATCCCAGGATCAAGTTTAGATATCCAATTGTTTTTCAATAAGAAATCCGTCATATCCGGGCTCCACATGCGGTGGCGTCTCGCCCATGACCGTCTCGTAATCCAGCGGCGTATGCATATGGGTCAGGACAGCATGTTTCGGCCCGAGCCGCTCGATCCAGCCCAGCGCCTGCTCGAGCGACAGATGGCTCGGATGCGGCCGGTATTGCAGAGCATCGATGTAAAGCAGGTCGAGCTCGGAGAGCTTCGCAACTGTCTCCTCGGGAAAGTCGGAGATGTCACAGCAATAGGCGACGTCGCCGATGCGTAGGCCAATCGAGATAATGTCACCATGCTGCTGTTTCAGCGGCAGGAGGCTGATGGTCCCGCCGGCGCCCGAGATCTCGATCGGCTGATCGAGAGCCTCGATGATGATGGGGGCGATGATCGGCGGATAGCTGCTGCCGGCCGGCGTCTTCAGGCAATAGCCGAAGCCCTCTTCGATGCGCGCCATGGTCACCGGCTCCGCATAGATCGGGATCCGGTTCTTCTGCGTGATGAAATAGCCGCGCAGATCATCGATGCCATGCAGGTGGTCGGCATGGGCGTGGCTGTAGATCACCGCATCGATATGCTCGACTTTCGCGCGGATCATCTGCTCGCGAAAATCGGGTCCGGTATCGACGACGACGGTCGTCTTGCCGCCGTCGGGTCCCATCTGCTCGATCAGGAAGGACGCGCGGGTGCGCCGGTTGCGCGGATTGTCGGGATCGCAATTGCCCCAGTCGCCATTGATCCTGGGAACGCCGGGAGACGAGGAACAACCGAGCAGCGTGAACCGGCGCGTGACCTTCATCGAAGCTCCCTCAAGCCAGCCGCGGCATCTTGGAGAAGCAGCGGAAGGCGTTCTCGGTGGTGATCTCAGCCATCTCCGCGTAGCTCACGCCCTTCACCTCCGCCAGCACCTCGGCCGTGTTGACCACATAGGACGGCTCGTTGCGTTTTCCACGCCAACGTTTCGGCGCCAGATAAGGCGCATCCGTCTCGACCAGCAGCCGATCCATCGGCACTGTCTTGGCGATCTCGCGCAATTCCTCCGATTTCGGGAAGGTCACGATGCCGGAGAAGGAGACATAGCCGCCGAGCGCGACACCGGTGTCGGCCAGCGCCTGACCGGACGAGAAGCAATGCAGGATGAAGGGGAAGGCCCCCTTCCCTGTTTCCGTGGTCAGGATATCCGCCATGTCCTCGTCCGCACTGCGGCTGTGGATGACGAGCGGAAGCCTCGTGCGCCGGGCCGCCTCGATGTGGCGGATCAGGCCGGTCTTCTGATCCTCGGGCTTCTGCGTGTCGTAGAAATAGTCGAGCCCCGCCTCGCCGATCGCCACGATCTTCTCGTGGCTCTCGGCAAGCTTCACCAGCTCGTCCGCCGTCACATCCAGCTCGTCGCCGGCATTGTTCGGATGCGTACCAACCGAGCAGAAGACACTCGGATAGCGCTCCGTGAGTGCCAAAAGCGTCTCAAGCTTCCTGACCCGCGTCGAGATCGTCACCATCTGCTTCACACCGGCCTGATGCGCCCGCGTGACAAGCTCGTCACGCTCGCTGTCGAAATCGGCGAAGTCCAGATGGCAATGGGTATCGATCAGCATGGTGTCAGGCCTTGCCCGCGTCCGGGGCGACGTAACGCGGATAAACCGGCGAGGGTGCCGGGAGTTCCTGACCCGGCTGCAGACGGCCGGCAGCGCCGAGCTTCGCAAACACCCGGTCTTCGTCGGCGACCGCCACGAGATCGAGGATCTTCGCCGAGGTTTCCGGCATGATCGGCTGGAACAGGATCGCGATCTGGCGCACGACATCAGCCGTCACATAAAGCACCGTGCCCATGCGCGCCTCGTCGGTCTTCTTCAACACCCACGGCGCCTGTGCCGCGAAATAGCGGTCGGCTTCGTTGACGATGTTGATGATGGCAGCCACCGCCTTGTGGATCTGCTGCTTGCCCATCTCCTCGCGGCAGATGTCGATCGCCTCGTCGGCAATCTTCAGGATCGTCTCGTCTTCTGCGGTGAGCGCACCGGGTGTCGGCACCCTACCCTCGCAGTTCTTGTTGATCATCGAGAGCGAGCGCGACGCCAGATTGCCGATGCCATTGGCGAGATCGGCATTGATGCGCGTACCGATGCCCTCTTCCGAATAGCTGCCATCCTGGCCGAAGGAGACTTCACGCAGGAAGAAGTAGCGCACCTGGTCGAGGCCGAAATGATTCACCAGATTGACGGGATCGACGACATTGCCGAGCGACTTCGACATCTTCTCGCCCTTGTTGAGCAGGAAGCCATGAGCAAAAACGCGCTTCGGCAAAGGCAGGCCCGCCGACATCAGGAAGGCCGGCCAGTAGACGGCGTGGAACCGAATGATGTCCTTGCCGATGATATGCACGTCCGCCGGCCAGTATTTCGCCCGCGGTCCGTTCTGATCTTCGACGTAACCGGTCGCGGTGATGTAGTTGGTCAGCGCGTCGACCCAGACATACATGACATGCTTGTCGTCGCCGGGCACCTTGATGCCCCAGTCGAAGGTCGTGCGCGAGATCGACAGGTCCTTGAGACCCGACTTGACGAAGGAAATGACCTCGTTGCGGCGTTCGTTCGGACCGATGAAATCCGGCTGCTCCTCGTAGAGTTTCAGGAGCTTGTCTTCATAGGCCGAGAGCTTGAAGAAATAGCTTTCCTCTTCCACCCATTCGACCGGCGTGCCCTGCGGACCGTAGCGCACGCCATCGGCGCGCAACTCGGTTTCCTCTTCCTGGTAATAGGCCTCGTCGCGCACGGAATACCAGCCGGCATAGCCGCCCTTGTAGACGTCGCCGTTCTTTTCCATCCGCCGCCAGACTTCCTGCACCGTCTCGTGATGGCGCTTTTCGGTCGTGCGGATGAAGTCGTCATTCGAGGAGTTGAGCAACTTGCCCATCTCGCGGAATTCGTTGGAATTCCGCTCGGCAAGCGCCTCCGGCGTTATCCCTTCAGCACGCGCCGTCTGCTGCATCTTCTGCCCATGTTCGTCCGTGCCCGTCAGGAAGAACACATCCTTGCCGTCGAGCCGCTGGAACCGCGCCATGGCGTCGGTCGCGATCAGCTCATAGGCATGGCCGATATGCGGCTTGCCGTTCGGATAGGAGATGGCAGTGGTGATGTAGTAGGGATCGCTCATGGCTTCTTGTTGTCTTTTCGTCGGTTGCGATGGTCGTGTGCGATTGTCTTGCGGCCAGACCATGGCGGCGCGGATCAGCCACCATGCACGGCAATAACAAATGGGGTCGAACGCTCTTAAAACATTCCGCTGGCTTTAGGAACATCCGTTTTGCTGCAGCGCCACCAGGAACCGCGGAGAGCCCCGATCGGGCATGTTCAACGCACGATCGCGCCGAGCACGTCGAGCATGGTCTGCTTGCGGTCGAGATTATAAGCCGCGGCGATGCCGAGCTGCTGGTTGATCGTGGAGGACAGCCGGGCGAAATGCTCGGCCCCACTGAGATCGCCTGCAAGAGCCAGCTGCCGTGCCGTCGCCGCAAGATGGTCGCCCAGATGTTCAGTGAAGAAGCCGAAGGCTACGTCGCTGTCCTTGCCCGACAGCGCCTCGGCGATCTTGAACATCATCTTGCGCTGCGAGGGTCCAGACGCTGCGAGCATCTGATCGAAGGCATCGAGGATATCGGCGCCCCCATAATTCACCAGTTTCAACGCCCGCGCCACGCTCCCCTTGGCGAGCGCGAGAACCGCCTCCCGCCTGTCCGCTGGAATGGCGAGCCCGAGCTGCCCCAGCGCCTTGTCCATGGCTTCAGGCGACAGTTCATGCAGCCGAAGCGGCAGGCAGCGCGAGCGGATGGTCGGCAGGAGTTTGCCGGGCGCATGGGAGAGCACGAGGAACATCGCCCGTTTCGGCGGCTCCTCCAGGATCTTCAGGATCGCATTCGCCGCATTGCGGTTCAGATCGTCCGCCGGGTCGATGATGACGATACGCCAATTGCCGGTCCCCGACGTCTGGCTGAAGAAGTGACCCGCCTTGCGCACCTCGTCCACGGTGATCGCGCTGCGCACCCGGCCGGTCTTCTCGTCCACCGGCCGATGCAGATACAGCAGATTGTGGCTCGCACCGGAGGCGAGCTGCCGTGTGACCGGATGATCCGGGTCCGGATCGGACAGGGTCTCGGGCGCACTGGCCGGCTCGGGATGGCGCAGGATGTGGTTGGCAAACCGGAAGGCAAGCGTGGCCTTGCCGATCCCCTCCGGTCCCTCGATCAGCACCGCATGGTGCCCCTTGCCCGAGCGATAGCTGCGCGCCAGAAACTCTTCCGCCGCCTCATGTCCGAACAGTTTCACATTGCTGACCGGCGCAATCGCCCCGTCGAGCAGCCCTGCCCTTTCCTCGCTCATGACCGCGCCGCCTGCTCGGTGTCTGCTGCGCGACCCCCCTGCCGGGCAAGCGCGAGCGTTACCTCGGAAAGGATGTCCCGCGCGATATGGTCGACGTCGAAGGAGGCATCCACCACGCGGCAGCGTTCGGGTTCACGGCTGGCGATGTCGAGGAAGCCTTGGCGGCGCTTCTCGTGCACTTCGAGCTTTTCCTTCTCGAACCGATCCGGCGCCGTCGCCTCGCTCAACGCCCCAGCCCGTCGCCTGGCCCGCTGCAGTCCGACTTCGGCGGCCAAGTCTAGCACAAGCGTGATGTCGGGCATGGTCTTTCCGATCGACACCCGCTCGAGCGCCTCCATCAGCGGTGGCTCGATATTGCCGGTGACGCCCTGATAGACCCGGGAGGAATCGACGAACCGGTCACAGAGCACGATCTCGCCGCGCGCCAGTGCCGGGCGGATCACGCAGTCGAGGTGATCGGCGCGCGCCGCCGCAAACAGCAAAGCCTCCATGCGCACCCCGAAGGGTTCTGCCGCGCCCGAGAGCAGCACATGGCGAAGCGCTTCGGCCCCGGCCGATCCCCCTGGTTCGCGGGTGGTGATCACGGTATGGCCCTTCTCCCGCAGACTGTCCGCCAGAAGACGAATCTGGGTGGACTTGCCGGCCCCCTCGCCTCCCTCGAAACTCACGAACAATCCGCGCGCCGTCGCCAATGCCTTGCCTACTTCCCGCCTGAGGCGTCTGAAATTCACCCTTGCGGGCCTGCCTACGGCTCTAACCCAAGATCGTCTTCAGCGAAACCGTGAAGCACGCGGAGGATGCGCATTTTCGTCAGATCCAGAAGAACAGGAGTTCGATCACCGCATCCCAGGCACGCTGGCGCAGTGTGCCCACCTCGACTGCCTGCGCACTCTTCAGCGGCACGCTGACAAGCGGCCGCTCGCCCGACAGGATGTTCAGCGTCGCGATCTCCCGATCCGCAGCGACCGGCGGCTTGAGCGGCCAGCGATAGACGATCCGGGCCTGCAACCGGTCGGGATTGTTGATCGGCACATAGACCTCGACCGGCCCATTTGCCACCAGCGGCACCTTCGAGGGATTGCCGCCATAGACGCTCGCCTCGCCAACCACTTCGCCGGGCTTGAACAGCGTGCGCATCTCGAAGCCGTCGAAGCCCCAGTTGAGGAGGCGCGTCGCTTCCTCCGTCCGCTCCTTGTCGGTCTGGGCACCGCTCAACCCAAGGAACAGCCGTCGCCCATCTCGTTCCATGGAAGCGATGATGGCAAAGCCGCTCTCCTCGGCAAAGCCAGTGCCAAGTCCGTCTGCCCCGATCGGCAGAAGCGGATTGCGGTTGCGCTGCAGGATCTTGTTCCACTCGAACTCGGCGAGGCTGAAGGTCTGGTAGAGATCCGGATATGTCTCGACCAGATGCCGGGCGAGCTTGACCAGGTCGACCAGCGTTGAACGGTTGTCGGGATGCGGAAGTCCGGTCGCGTTGGCGAAATGGCTGTCGGCGAGCCCGAGTTCGGCTGCGCGCGCATTCATCCGCTCGACGAATTTCGCCTCTGATCCGGCCATGCCCTCGGCAATGATCAGGCAGCCATCATTTGCCGTCTGGACCGCGATCCCCTTGATGAGATCGGCAACCGGCACCTGGCTCTTGACTGCCGCAAACATGGTCGAGGTTCGGGACGGCGCGCCGCCCGTGCGCCAGGCATATTCCGAAACCGGATAAATCGTGTCGGACCGGATCTCGCCCTTCTTCAGCGCATCGAACACCACTTCGAGCGTCATCAGCTTGGCAAGCGACGCCGGGGCGAAACTCTTCGTCTCGTTCTTGGAAAAGAGCACCGTGCCCGTCGAGGCCTCGATGAGATAGACCTGCGCTGCCTTGCTCTCGATCAGCGGCGCCGGCGCTGCCGTCTGCCCAAATGCCGCAGGGGACGGAAGCCCAAGCGACAGAAGGCTTGCCAGAAGCAGGACGACGGTGGAGAAGATACGCATGATCACACTTCGGCTGGCCAGTCTCGGTGTCGGAACACCCGCATTCTCGCCGCGACGCACCGCCAACCGGCTTAGCGGCCTGTAGAGAGCCGGATGCCGCCGCTCGCGACCGAGGAGAGAATCGAGCGCTCGGTGAGGCCACCATTGCGCACGAGAATGGCATCGAAGGCAAGCGCGCCGGTTTCCAAACGCTCTTCCACGAAGGCCGCCGCATAGCCGGAGCCGTCATAGCCATCGATGTGATGCGGCCGCGGCATCGGCGTCGGACCGAAGTCCGGCAGGGCCGCGAAACTCTCGCCGGAAACCACGCCGGTTCCCGCAGCGCCGGCGCTGCCCTGCATCAGCAATTGCGCATCGAGCGTCTGGGGCTGAGCACTGCCGCTCGGTGTCGGACCGGCCAGCGCGGTCTGATAGGTGGTTGCCGCCGGGGGCTGGTAATTAGGCGTCTTGACCTCGTTCGAGGCCACCATCACGCCGGATGCGATCTGACCGCCGGGATCGATGACCGGTCCGCGTTCGCCCTTCCGGATATAGGACGCCATGAGATACGGCATGTCATGCCCGTCGAGCCGCGCCGGCCCGATATACTGCACGCGCACCTCGCCGGTCCCGCTGTGCTTCATGTCCAGCATGTCGGCCGTCTTGCGCGACAGATCGATGATCCGCCCCTTGTGGAACGGACCGCGGTCGTTGATGCGGACGATGACGGAGCTGCCGGTGTTGAGATTGGTGACGCGGGCATAACTCGGCAGCGGCAGCGTGGGATGGGCCGCCGACAGATGCTCCTTGTCGTAGAGTTCGCCATTCGCCGTCATCCGGCCATGGAAGGCATCCCCATACCAGGAGGCGACACCGACCTTGTCGTAATCGGGATTTTCCTTCGGCACGAAGGTCTTGCCCTTCACCACATAGGGCTTGCCGACCATATAGCGTCCGCCGCCCTTGGGAACGGGACCGCTCGCCACGACCCGCGGGCTCGCCTTCACGCCATAGATCGATTCGGCGAAATACTCCTTCGACCGCTTCGGCTTCTCCGCCGTCTTGGTGGTCGAACAGGAGGCGGTAAAGGCGCACAACAGCACAAGCCCGAACCACTTCCCCGAATTGGCCAGGCGGCCAGCGATCGAAAACTGCATCAGTCCCACTTCACATCAGCAGGGCCTGCAATCATCGCGCCCCATCCGCGAAGCCCCCATGCCTCGCTCACGTCAGCGCAATAACTCTCGTGGAAAAATGACCAAAATGGGAAAAGTCACAATTTGAATGATCGCGCGGGGCACAAAGCTGCAATCATGGTTAGCCGACGGTTAATGCGCCGCGACCCGACGCCGCCGGATACGCACACCCCCTCGGGCACCCCTTCCCCACCTTTTCCCGCGACAATCGCTCTTGCCAAGTCGAATGGCTTTGCGCATAACGCACCCCACTGGAAGAGTGTCCGAGTGGTTTAAGGAACCGGTCTTGAAAACCGGCGTGCGGGAGACCGTACCGTGGGTTCGAATCCCACCTCTTCCGCCATAGTGGCAAGTTTCGCCGCCGAGGCCGCCCGCCTCCCCAACCTTACCAATCTTTCACTGTCCTTTCCGCTGCGAATGTCTATCTCCATAGCCATGGAACCTGATCGCGCTTGACCGCGATCAAGGGTTTGAGAGCGCGCCTGCCCCAGGATGGCGGCGAGTTGGACGACCCAGACGGAGCAGACGTGAAAGACGACGTGAAACCGCAAACCTCTCCCGAGACCGAAGAGCTGAAGGCGATTCTGGATCAGGCCGCACGGCCCAGGGCCCGCTGGGGGCTGCGTCTCCTCGGCCTCCTGGCCGTTGCCGGGCTTGCCTATGGCGCCTATCTCTGGTCGGCCGGCGGGACCACGGTGAGCTACACCACGGCAGAGGTGAAGCCCGGCGATCTCACGGTCATCGTCACGGCAACGGGCTCGGTCGAGCCGACCGTGCAGGTCGACGTCTCCTCCGAACAGTCCGGCACGATCCGCGAGGTGCTGGTCGACTATAACAGCGAGGTCAAGAAGGGCGATGTGCTTGCCCGTCTCGACACCGACAAGCTGAGCGCCGACCTGAAGGCGAAGGAGGCAGCCCTTGCCTCCGCGCGTGCCACGGTCTCCAAGGCCCGCGCCGATGAGCAGTCGGCCAAGGCCAAGCTCGACCGTCTGACGACGCTCGTCTCCAGCCGCGTCTCCACCCAGCAGGATCTCGATACCGCTGAATACACCTTCCAGGCCGCAGAAGCCGCACGCCAGAGCGCCGAGGCCGATGTCATCTCGGCGGAAGCCGCCCTTGAGCAGTCGAAACTCTCGCTCTCCAAGGCGACCATCGTCTCGCCGATCGATGGCATCGTGCTCTCGCGCGATGTCGATACCGGCGCCACGGTCGCGGCCTCGCTCGAGGCCCCCACCCTCTTCACCATCGCCGGCGATCTCCGCCAGATGGAACTCCAGGTCTCGATCGATGAGGCCGATGTCGGTCAGGTCGCAGTCGGCCAGGATGCGAGCTTCACCGTCGACGCCTTCCCCGATCAGCGTTTCCCCGCCAAGATCACCTCGATCCGCTATGCCGCGGAAACCGTGAGCGACGTCGTGACCTACAAGGGCATTCTTTCCGTGGCCAACGACGACCTGCTGCTGCGCCAGGGCATGACGGCAACCGCCGACATCGTGGTCCAGTCGATCACCGACGGTCTGCTGATCCCCAATGCCGCCTTGCGCTACGCGCCGCCGGCCACCACTCCGGCCGAGACCGAAGGCGGTGGCAGCGGCGTCTTCAGCATCTTCCGCCCACCCCGCCAGACGCCGACAAGCGCGCCGGAGCCGGAAGGCAGTGAGCGCACCGTCTGGGTCTTGCGCGACGGCGTCCCCGTGGCCATCAACATCGAGATCGGCGCCTCCGACGGCCAGAATACCGTGATTTTGAAGGGCGACATCAAGGAGGGCGACCGGGTTATCACCGACCAGACCGTCCGCAACGGGTAAGGACGCTTCATGGCCAGCGCCCCGCTCATCGAGTTTCGCCAGATCTCGCGCCTCTATGGACGCGGCGAAGCCACGATCCGCGCCCTCGACGGCGTCGACCTGACCATCGACCGGCACGAATTCGTGGCAATCATGGGCCCCTCCGGCTCCGGCAAGTCGACCGCCATGAACATCCTCGGCTGCCTCGAGGTGCCGACCTCGGGTCAGTATCTCTTCCAGGGAATCGACACATCAGGCTTCGACCGCGCGCAATATACCCTGCTGCGCCGCCACATGCTGGGCTTCGTCTTCCAGGGCTTCAATCTCCTGGCCCGAACATCTGCCGTGGAAAATGTCGAACTGCCGCTCGTCTATCGCGGCATGGATGCGCGTGAACGGCGCGCTCGGGCGCTGAAAGCGCTCGCCCAGGTCGGTCTCGGCGGCCGTGAGAACCACACGACTCAGGAGCTTTCGGGCGGACAGCAACAGCGCGTGGCCATCGCTCGCGCCATCGTCACGAGCCCCGCCGTGCTTCTGGCCGACGAACCCACCGGCAATCTCGACACGAAAACCAGCCGCGAGATCATGGATCTGATCACCGGCCTCAACCGCGACCACGGCATCACGGTCATCATGGTGACGCATGAGGACGACATCGCCGCCCATGCGAAGCGCAACCTGCGTTTCGTCGATGGCCATATCCAGTCCGACAGCCGGAATGAGGAGCCCCTCGCCCATGTTCGGTGAAACCATCAAGCTTGCGCTGCGCGCCATCCGCCGCAACCTGCTCCGCTCCTTTCTGACCGTGCTCGGCGTGGTCATCGGCGTTGCCGCCGTCATCGCCATGGTCACGATCGGCAATGGCACCACCGCGCAGGTGACCAGCGAAATCTCCAAGCTCGGCACCAATCTCCTCTTCGTCCGTCCCGGCCAGTTCGGCCCGGGACGTGCGGCCACCGATGCGAAGAAGTTCACCATCCGCGACATCGAGGCGATCCGCGACCAGATCCCCGGCCTGCGCGCCGTTGCGGCGATCAACCAGTCCAGCCAGACCGTCATCTTCAGTGGCCAGAGCCGCCAGACCTCGATCATCGGCTCCGGCGATGACTACCTCGTGGCACAGAACTGGGAGCTTGCCTCCGGCCGCAGCTTTCTGCCGTCTGAAGAGCGCGGCGGCCAGGCCGTCTGCCTGCTCGGGGAAACGGTCCGCTCCAAGCTCTTCGGATCGACGCCGGCCGTCGATCAGACGATCCGCGTCGGCAACGTCGCCTGCCAGGTCACCGGCATTCTCGCCAAGAAGGGTCAGAGCGGCATGGGCAGCGATCAGGACGATGTCGTCATGATGCCGCTCAAGGTCTTCCAGCGCCGCATCGGCGGCTCCTCCGACGTCTCTAGCATCATGCTCTCGGCCGAGGACGGCGTCTCCACCTCCAAGGTCCAGGCGGATGTCGAGCGCCTACTCCGCGAACGCCGCAAGATCATCGCGGGTCGCGACGATGATTTCAGCGTCAACGACATGACCCAGATGGCGGCAACCCTGACCGGCACCACCACGCTGATGACCGGCCTTCTCGGCGCCGTCGCCGCCGTCTCGCTCCTCGTCGGCGGCATCGGCATCATGAACATCATGCTGGTCTCGGTCACCGAACGCACCCGCGAGATCGGCATCCGCCTTGCAATCGGCGCAGTCGAGCGTCAGGTCCTGATGCAGTTTCTCGTCGAAGCCGTCACCCTCTCCATCTTCGGCGGTGTCGTCGGCATCGCGCTGGGGCTCGGCATCGCCTATACGGCGGTCAGCCTGATGTCCGTTCCCTTCGTGGCAAGCCCCTCCATCATCCTGCTCGCCTTCGCCTTCTCTGCCGCGATCGGCATGGTCTTCGGCTATTTCCCCGCCCGCCGCGCCGCCCAGATGAACCCGATCGACGCACTCCGCCACGAGTGATGGCGACGTCGGAGCGGCGGGACAAGCCTCGGGCAAACTTGTTGTGGTGTAGCTGGTCCTAATGGATGTGGGCTCTGCTTGCGTCCCGGAGCCTTGACCATGTGAGGGAGTAAGCCCATGTCCGCCTTTCCGGATCGTGACACCGTCGCCGCCAAGATCGCCTCGATGCAGGAGCAGGATCAGGCCTTCCTGAAGCTGATCTTCGAAAACCCGGCTCAGGACGACGCGCTGCTCGAAGGCCTTTGCCTCTATCTCGACATCGCCTCCGAGGGGCGATTCCTGAACACGCTGAAGCTCGAACGCAACGGCGAATGGATCGGCGACAACGCCCCGCCACGCCTGCAGATCCGCCTGATGGAAGTTGCCCGCTCGAGCCAGCATCCGGCCTTTGCCGCTTTCCGCACGGGCCTCAGCCGCTCCGGCGGACTGGAGCGCGCCTATCCCAAGGCGGCGGTCTAGGCCTTATTGCGGGATTGGCATGCTGGCCGAAAGGATCGGCCCCATCGGGAAAAGCCGGTCCATGCGCTTGTCCTCGGCGCTGAAGACGCTCGATATCGTGCCGTCGAGGTAGAGCGCGTTGGCACAGCCCAACCGGTCCCGGAAGAAGGTGGCGAAGTCGTAGAACCGCACCGGCACCCTCGACACCACCATATGCACCCGCCCCTCGGCATCCACGCCGACCCCGTTGCGGATCTTGAAGCTGTCGCTGTCCGGCAGGAAGCGCGGATGCAGTTGTCCGTCGATCACCAGCATCGGCCCCGACTGCGTGCCGAAATCCGGCACCATTCCGCTCGCCACGAACGCCTTGGTCTCCATGACCGAGGCCTTGCCGTCCTTGATCAGGAAGACCCCGTTCGGCAGCAGGTGGAAATTGCCCCAGCCGCCGCCGGTCACAGCCGGTTTCAGCACCTTGCCATGCTCGGCAAAGTAACCGACCGGCGACAGATCATCGTGATACATGCCGGCATTCATCGCGAAGGTGAGCACGCGCCGTTCTTCCCAGAGCTGCTGGCGCAGAGAAGCAAAGCCGCCATAGGCCTGTCCATCCGGAGAAGCGAGATGCAGCCGGATATCGTCCTTGGCAGGGTCGAAACGGCAGGAAAGGTAGCTCTGGGCACCCTCCTGCAGCACCTCGCATGCCGCATGGGACACCGACGGCAATGTCAGGCTGGTCAGGAAACCGAGGAAAGAGAGGATCTTGCGCACGCATTGGCCCTTTGCTGAGCCCGCTTCTTGCCGCTGATATCAGGCATTGTGAAGACGGCTTGCGCGATATCCCCGCATTCGATCCTGTCGATCAATCCGGCAGTGTCAGCGCCTGCATGTGAAATCGGAGCTGCGCCTCCGGATAACGGTGCTCGGTACCGACAGGGCAGGCATTGCGGGCAAGACATCCCGAGACCATGCAGCCGCGCTGTCCCTCGGGCGTCGCGAGATGCCGCCGGCACCCCAGGACGTCGAAACCGTCTTCCGTGATCGCGCCGACGGGACAGGCCGACAGGCAAGGCTTGTCGCGACAGCGATCGCAGGGGTGATCCGACCCAACGGCCGCTTCACCGCCATCCTGCCAGTCGCCAAACAGCAACGCCCCGCGATAGCTGTGCCAGAGCCCGAAGCGCGGATGGATGAGGATCCCGAGCGGCGAGGCTTTGAGACCCTCCGCCCGGATCGCCCAGGCCTGAAAAGGTTGGTAAGGCGCCTCTGACGGATAACAGGCCGCCGCGCCGACCTCTTTGGCAACCGCATCGATGACGCTCTTAGACCAGCGATCGAGCGGGTCTGGCCCACCCCAATGTGGCTGAGCTGCACGCCAGGCTGAAAAGACCGGCCACATGCCAGCACCCGCGACGCCGATCAGCACCACCGCCTCGCTCCGTCCGCCATCCGGCAACCGCGGAGTCGGCTCGTCACTCCCAAAGCGAACCACCCCGCGCGGCGAAAGTCCATGCCTGGCCAGCAGCGTTTCGATCTCGGCCAGAACGGAAGAAGGGCCGCTCATCGCGGCCCCTCGATCTTGTAATGCGGTCGCCAGACCTCCTCTTGGATCATGTCGGCAACTCTGTTGGCTCCGCCTTGCTCCCTGGCAACGGGACCCTTTCAGGAGAAGGCGTCGGGCATCGAATCCTTGCGGCTGGCGACGAAGGCCAGCAGCGCCTCGTCGATGGCCGGATCGAGCGCCGGCGCCTCATAAGCGTCGAGCCACGAGCGGCAGAGTACGTTCGCCCGGTCCTCGATGCGCTTGCGGCCCTCGATTTCCCACTGCTCGAAGGAATTGTTGTCGGCGAGTGGCGAGCGATAGAAGGCGGTCTGGAAGTTCGCCTGCGTATGGGCGCAGCCGAGATAATGCGCGCCCGGGCCGACTTCGCGGATCGCATCCATCGCCTGGCCGTCGTCGGAGAGATCCACGCCCTGGGCCAGCTTCTGCATCATGCCGAGCTGGTCCTGGTCGATCATGAACTTCTCGTAGCAGGCAGCCAGACCGCCCTCGAGCCAGCCAGCCGCATGCAGCACGAAGTTGGCACCGGCGAGCAGCGTCATGTTGAGCGTATTGGCGCTCTCGTGCGCGGCCTGCGCGTCCGGAACCTTCGACGCACAGAGCGAACCACCGGTACGGAAAGGCAGACCCATGCGCCGTGCGAGCTGGGCTGCACCGTAGGAAACGAGTGCCGGCTCCGGCGTGCCGAAGGTCGGTGCACCCGACTGCATCGAGATCGAGGCGGCGAAGGTGCCGAAGAGCACCGGTGCGCCGGGACGGATCAGCTGGGTGAAGGAGGCACCCGCGAGCACTTCCGCCAGGATCTGCGTGAGCGTACCGGCGACCGTCACCGGGCTCATGGCGCCCGAGAGAATAAAGGGCGAAATGACGGAGGCCTGGCCGTGACGGGCATAAACCTTGGCAGCGCCCAGCATTGTCTCGTCGAAGACCATCGGCGAGTTGGCGTTGATCAGGTTCAGCATGACGCAGTTGTTTTCGACGAAGTCGTCACCGAAAACGAGCTTCGCCATGGCAACGGAGTCTTCCGCGCGCTCCGGTGCAGTGACCGAGCCCATGAACGGCTTGTCGGAATATTTGATATGGCTGTAGACCATGTCGAGGTGACGCTTGTTCACCGGGATATCGACGGGTTCGCAGACCGTGCCGCCCGACGAATGCATCGACGGCGCCATATAGGCGAGCTTGACGAAATTGCGGAAGTCCTCGAGCGTCGCATAGCGACGATTGCCTTCCAGGTCGCGCACGAAGGGCGATCCGTAAACCGGTGCAAAGACCGTGGCATTGCCGCCGATGCGGACGCTGCGCTCGGGATTGCGGGCATGCCAGGTGAATTCGGACGGCGCCGTCTTCAGAAGTTCGCGGCAGAGACCCTTCGGGAAATGCACGCGCTGCCCGCGCACATCTGCCCCGGCCTGTTTCCAGAGCTCCAGGGCTTCCGCGTCGTCGCGAAACTCGATGCCGATTTCTTCGAGAACGACATCGGCATTGTGCTCGATCAGCGCCAGACCTTCCTCGTCCAGAACCTCGTAGGTCCGGATCTTGCGGGTGATGTAAGGCATGGCGGGACCGGCACCGCCGCCGCTGCGCGATGCCCTGCGGGCCGCAGCCCCTCGCCCCTCGCCGCGTTGGCGGCGGCCTGCGCCCGGTTCTGCCGTGATATCGTCCATGTCTGCTTCCTCGCTCGAGCGCTCGATCGCGCTGCTTCTCTCCCCCATTATGCTAATCCAATCCGCTTGTGAAACCATCCTTTATGCGCCAACGGCTTGCGTCATGCAGACATCGGCTTTTTCCTCCACTTGTCTGCCGCCGTCGCTTTTCACCGCCGCCGCGTCGTAATCGAAAAGAGTTTTTCACGAACTTGAGGTTTAACTTTCGATCGGGCAGTCTGATGCCCGGCGCGACCGGAATCGCGTTGAAAAAGAAGCGGGAAGCACCACCATGGCCGAAGACGACATCATTCTTTCCGAACTCTCCGATGAAGAGCTCGTGCAGCAGATGCATGACGACCTCTATGACGGCCTCAAGGAGGAGATCGAGGAAGCGACACAGATCCTGCTCGACCGCGGCTGGGCTCCCTACGACATCCTGACCCAGGCGCTCGTCGAAGGCATGCGCATCGTCGGCATCGATTTCCGCGACGGCATTCTCTTCGTTCCGGAAGTTCTACTCTCCGCCAACGCCATGAAGGCCGGCATGACGATCCTGCGTCCGCTGCTTGCCGCCACCGGCGCCCCGAAGCAGGGCAAGATGGTGATCGGCACGGTCAAGGGCGACATCCACGACATCGGCAAAAACCTCGTCGGCATGATGATGGAAGGTGCAGGTTTCGACGTAATCGACCTCGGCATCAACAATCCGGTCGAAAACTATCTGGAAGCGCTGGAGCGGGAAAAGCCCGATATCCTCGGCATGTCCGCGCTGCTCACGACCACCATGCCCTATATGAAGGTCGTCATCGACACGATGAAGGAAAAGGGCATTCGCGACGATTACGTCGTGCTTGTCGGCGGTGCGCCGCTCAACGAGGAATTCGGCAAGGCTGTCGGGGCAGATGCCTATTGTCGTGATGCCGCCGTTGCGGTCGAGACGGCCAAGGATTTCATTGCACGCAAGCACAACAGCATGGGCGCCCGCGCCTGAAGCTTGGGAAACGGCGAAGCCGGCCCTTAGAGGCCGGCTTCTGCGTAGAACTCGCCCTGAGGGGCAGTTGCCATGGTCTGCCAGGCAACATGCCCGCCGGCATACAGGATGGCCGCCAGCATATAGATGGCACTGGCCTTTGAGATGGTCGTGAGCGTCATGCTCCCTCTCCTGTTTCAGGTGCGCTCAAAGCGGTGTCCCCCGCGCGCTGACAATTAGCGGGAGGCGGCGGCGTCGACGTTGTTGGCGGCGTTCTGCGTCGCATCAACAGTGTTGGCAGCGTCCTGGCCTACGCCACGGATCGTATTGCCGCACGACGACAGTGCGAAGACGGTGAGGATGAGAGCTGCGCCGGCTGTCAGTTTTTTCGCCATCATGTGGGTGTACCTTTTCTCTGGCTAACGAGTGGATTGCGATGGAACAACGCGCGACATCAAAAAAGGTTCACGTGATCGCATGCGGTGCGATTGCCCGTGAAATCCTGGCCGTCAAAGCGCTGAACGGGCTCGACCATCTCTCACTCGAATGCCTGCCCGCCATCTGGCATGTCTGGCCCGAAAGGATTGCACCGGCACTGAGAGAAAAGATCGCGGAAGCCCGGGCTGCCGGCCATGAAAACATCTTCCTAGGCTATGCCGAATGCGGCACCCAGGGCGAGGTCGACAGGATCTGTCGCGAGGAAGGCATCGAGCGGCTCTCAGGCCCGCATTGCTACGCCTTCTTCACCGGCACGGAAAAATTTCTCGCCGAATGCGAAAGCGAATTCACCGCCTTCTATCTGACCGACCTGATCACCCGCCAGTTCGAAGCCTTCGTCATCGAGCCCCTGAAACTCGATCGTCACCCCGAACTGCGTGACATGGTCTTCGGCAACTACACCAAGATCGTCTATCTCGCGCAGACCGAGGATGCCGAACTTCAGGCCAAGGCCAAATGGGCCGCCGACTATCTGAATCTCGACTATGAATATCGCTTCACCGGTTACGGCGACTTGCAGCCGGAACTCGTCGCGGCTGCCGAACGAAGCCTGGTCCCGGCCACCTGAGGTCGAGAAAATCGATCCCTTTAGCGGACCGAATTGACGACGCTGCGCCCTGCATCCTGCGTCGCATCCACCGCATTGCCGAGATCGGCGCCGACGCCACGGATCGTGTTTCCGCAGGAGGTGAGACCCAAGGTCAGCGCCAATAGCACGGCGGCGAGACCTGCAGTTGCGTGAGAAGAATTCCTCATTCTGATTTCCCGTTTTTTTAAGGCAGCTCGTTTAGCTGACAAGGGAGCGAGGAGAAATCAAGGCAATCAGGTAGGGTGATAATCAGGAGTTCGGGAGAGGCTCGAAGGAAATCTTCAACCGCGTGCCTGTTGCTCTGGCAAGCTTCTCGAGAGTTGCGGCAGAGGGTTTGACGCGACCACTTTCAAGCCGAGCGACCGCACTTTGTGATGTTTTCATCCGTTCCGCGAGTTCAGCCTGCGTCAGTCCGGCTTGCATGCGAGCTTCGATGACCGCGCGTACCAACGTAAACTCTTCTTCGAGCCCCTCATAAGCAGCACGATATTCTTCATCTTTGAGCCAGGACGCGTGCAGTTCGCTGATTTTCGTCATTTCACTTCCTTTGCCCGTTGCCGAGCCAGCTCCAGATGGCGTTTGGGCATCTTCTCGGTCTTCTTCACATAGGCATGGACAATCACGAGACGTTTGCCCGATGTGGTCACGTAGATGGCCCTGGATATACCGGATTTTGCCGTGAGACGGAGCTCCCATAGCCTACCCTCGACATGCTTGATCGTACCGCTCGGGAGCTGCTCCAGTCCGACCTCTTCGATCAGAGCTGCAACCCGCACCAATCTGGCGCGCAGATCAGCCGGCCAGCGCGCAATCTCATCATCGACGATCTTCCCCAGCGTCTCCACTGACCACATAGAAGCTTTATATCACATATGGTATATTGATAAAGAGTGTCTTCACCCTCCTTTCACCATTCCCGAAAGCGTGAACAGGACACGGATCCGCTTTAATCCGGCTGTAATCTCCCCTTGCGACACTGCCTGTCAGGTCAACAAGAAACCATGAGAATCAGCAATGACCGACAGGGCGGAAACATGGGTGGCGGGTCTCGCCACCGCGCGTGAAGACAAGCATCCCGAAAACCTCTCGGATCTTCTCGTCCGGCTGGCCCGGACGACGGACCGCAAGGTGACGATCCGCGACATCGCGATCGCCCTGCAGGACCGCTCCTTCGGCGCCTTCCTTCTGGTCTTCGCCCTTCCGAACCTCGTGCCCATGCCGCCGGGCGCCACCTTCATCCTCGGCCTGCCCCTCATTTTCGTCGCCTGGCAGATGATGGCGTCTCCGGGCGGCCGCGTCTTCTTCCCCCGTGCCGTCAGCGACTACGGCGTCGAGCCGCAGACTTTCGAAGCGATCGTCAAGCGGCTGGTCCCCTGGATGCGCTGGGCCGAAAAACTGGTGGTGCCGCGCTTCTGGATCTTCGAGAGCCGTTTCGTCGAACGGGTAATCGGCTTCTTTGCCCTGATCCTCGCCATCGTCGTTTTCCTGCCGATCCCGCTCGGCAACTGGCCGCCGGCCTTTGCGCTCGCCGTCCTCGGCTTTGCCCATTCCCAGCGCGACGGCCTCGGCGTCGTCGTCGGCTGTCTGATCGGCCTCCTGTCGCTCGCCGTTGCCGGTTTCGTGGTCTACACCGCGATCGCCGTCGTCTCGCTCGTCGTCTGATGTCCGAAACAGGAGACAGCCCAACGCGCCGCAAGGTGGTCGTCATGACCGCCGGCGGCTTGAACCCCAACATCGTCATCCAGCATCTGGCGGCGTGCGGCTTCGACATCTCCGTCATCCTGGAGAACCCGGAGGGCAAAGGCGAGATCACCCGCCGCCGGGCGCGGCGCCTCGGTTGGATCAACGCGACAGGACAACTCGGCACGATGATCGCCGCGCGCCTGTTGCGCCGCCTGGCGGACCGGCGCATTGCCGATCTGCTGGACCGCCATGGCCTTCAGCGTGAACTTCCGCAAACAATCCCGATCCAACCGGTCACCTCGATCAACGCACCGGAAACGGCAGCGCTCGTCGAGGAGCTCGATCCCGGCGCGATCCTCCTCGTCTCCACCCGCCTGATGTCGGCCCGCCAGCTCTCGGCCATGCCCTGCCCGGTCATCAATCTGCATGCCGGCATCAACCCGAACTACCGCGGCCAGATGGGCGGCTACTGGTCGCTGCGCGAAAACGATGCTGACAATTTCGGCGCCACCCTTCATCTCGTCGACACCGGCACCGATACCGGCGGCACGCTCTACGAAATTCGAACGCGGCCCGAACGCGCCGATTTCATCTCCACCTATCCCCTGCTGCTCACAATCGCTTCACTCGACGTCACGCGCCAATCGATCGAGGACGCGCTCAAGGGCCGTCTCGCTCCAAAGACGCCGCAAGGCCCCTCGGCCCTGCGCTTTCCCCCGACCCTTTGGTCCTGGATCTGGTGCGGTCTGACGCGACGCATCTGGTAAAAACACCGGGACTCGTGGCAGCGTCGTTTTTGGCGACAAGCGACGTCGTGAAGAGCGCAGTCCGGCGAATGCCCCCCGTGCATTCTGGCCCCAAAGGGAGTGAGTGGCATGGCAGACAAGATCGTCGTCTTCTGGCGGGACATTCCCGCTCAGGTGATCGTCAAGCAGGGACGTAAATCGGCAAAACGCGAACTCTCGCTCCGCTTCACCGAGGCCATCGATATGGCCGCGATGCGCACAGGTGCGGCCGAAACCGACGCCTATCTCGCCGATTGGCGCAAGGCCGATCCGGTGCCGGTCGGTGACGATCTCGAAGCCGAAGCCGAAGCCGCGGCAGCCGAGATCGAGGCCGCCTACGACAAGGCCCGTCTCGTCGCCCTCGTCCATGCCGGAGGCCGCGACAATGGCTGAACCCGTGCTCGTCGATCCCGGCCCTCCGAAGAAGGGCAACGCCGCACCGGCCGCCAAGGCCAAGACCGGGGCGTTTACGCCGGCAGGCGTGTCGCCCAACCGCCGCGCCCGCCGCTCCTATACAATCCGCCTCTGGGCCGTGCGCAATTCGCGCTTCCTCGAATGGTTCTATCGCAATTTCGCCAGCGCCTTCCTCTTCCTCCATCCCGTCTGGAAGAAGCTGGGCTACAACAGGGTCGAAAAGCCGATCACCTTCGTCGAGCGCAATGTGAAGGGCCTGCTCTTCGACTGTCGCATGTGCGGCCAGTGCGTCTTGTCCTCGACCGGCATGTCCTGCCCGATGAACTGTCCGAAACAGCTGCGCAACGGCCCCTGCGGCGGCGTGCGCGCCAATGGCAATTGCGAGGTCGAGCCGGACATGCCCTGCGTCTGGGTCCAGGCCTGGAGCGGCTCGCGCAACATGGTATCAGGTGATGCGATCCTGAAGGTGCAGAAGCCGGTCAACCAGTCGCTGCGCGAGACATCCTCCTGGCTGCGGGTCACCGCAGAAGCCGCGGCAGAGCGCGAAAAGAATACGGCAAAGGAAGCCTGAAGAGCATGGCCCAGATCGACGAAAATCCGCTTGGCGTTCACCTGCCGCTCGATCCCCTGCCCGGCTATTCCTCGCTCGGCCGCCTGGAGCGCGTTTTGCGCCGTGGCGAGTTTGCGGTAACGGCCGAACTCAACCCGCCCGACAGCGCCGACCCGGAAGACGTCTATGAGCGTGCCAAGATCTTCGACGGCTGGGTCGACGGCATCAATGCGGTCGACGCGTCAGGCGCCAACTGCCACATGTCCTCCGTCGGTATCTGCGCGTTGCTGACCCGCATGGGCTATGCCCCGATCATGCAGATCGCCTGCCGCGACAAGAACCGCATCGCCATCCAGGGCGACGTTCTCGGCGCCGCCGCCATGGGTGTGGCCAACATCATGTGTCTCACCGGCGACGGTGTGCAGGCCGGCGACCAGCCGGGCGCCAAGCCGGTCTTCGATCTCGACTGCATGTCGCTTCTGGAAACCGTCCGCACGATGCGCGACGAATCCAAGTTCCTCTCCGGTCGCAAGCTGACCACGCCACCCAAGGTATTCTTGGGCGCCGCTATCAACCCCTTTGCGCCCCCTTACGACTTCCGTCCCTATCGCCTGGGCAAGAAGATCGAGGCCGGCGCCCAGTTCGTTCAGAGCCAGTATTGCTTCGACGTGCCCATGTTCAGGGAATACATGAAGAAGGTCCGCGATCTCGGCTTTCATGAGAAGTGCTTCATTCTCGTCGGCGTCGGGCCGCTTGCCTCCGCCAAGACCGCCAAGTGGATCCGCTCCAACGTGCCCGGCATCCACATTCCCGATCACGTCATCAAGCGCCTGGAAGGTGCCGAAGACCAGAAGAAGGAAGGCAAGCAGCTCTGCATCGACATCATCAACGAGGTGAAGGAGATCGAGGGAGTTTCCGGCGTGCATGTGATGGCCTATCGCCAGGAAGAATATGTCGCCGAGATCGTGCATGAATCCGGCATCCTCAAGGGCCGCCGCCCCTGGAAACGCGAGCACGGCCGCGCCGATGACATCGCCGCCGAGCGTATGCGCGAGATCGGCGCCGATCCCGTCCAGGACCAGCAGGAAATGGCGGCCAAGGCCGCCCATCCCCAGCCGCACTGAACCCGCCCCATTGTTTTTTCCCGGCACCTGCCGGCACATCCCATTCCCGCCGTGCGAGAGCCGGCACCGACCGGAGGACTGAAATGACCCGCACCATCGTCGCATCCGCCACCAAGGAAATCATCATCGGTTTCGACCAGCCCTTCTGCGTGATCGGCGAGCGCATCAACCCGACGGGTCGCAAGAAGCTCGCCGCCGAAATGCAGGCCGGCAATTTCGAAACCGTCATCAAGGATGCGCTGGAGCAGGTCGCCGCCGGCGCCACCATGCTCGACGTCAATGCCGGCGTCACCTCCGTCAACCCGAACGAGACCGAGCCCGGCCTGCTCGTCCAGACGCTCGAAATCGTCCAGGGGCTCGTCGACGTGCCGCTCGCGATCGACTCATCCGTGACGGCCGCCATCGAGGCCGGCCTCAAGGTCGCCAAGGGCCGCCCGCTGGTCAATTCCGTCACCGGCGAGGAAGAAAAGCTCGAAGCCATCCTGCCGCTCGTGGCCAAATACAATGTCCCTGTCGTCGCGATCTCCAACGACGAATCCGGCATTTCCCAGGATCCCGATGTTCGTTTCGCCGTCGCCAAGAAGATCGTCGAGCGCGCCATGGATTACGGCATCAAGCCGCATGACATCGTCGTCGACCCGCTGGTCATGCCGATCGGCGCCATCGGCTCCGCCGGCCTGCAGGTCTTCGCCCTTGTCCGCCGTCTGCGCGAGGAGCTGAAGGTCAACACCACCTGCGGCCTCTCAAACATCTCCTTCGGCCTGCCCCATCGCCACGGCATCAATGCCGGCTTCATCCCCATGGTCATCGGTGCCGGCATGACGTCCGCCATCATGAACCCTTGCCGCCCACAGGAGATGGAAGCCGTCCGCGCCGCCAACGTCCTCAATGGCACCGACGACAACTGCTACAACTGGATCAAGACCTATCGCGACTACAAGCCCGCC
>DAMDHD010000029.1:0-37026 GCA_032102365.1 Allorhizobium sp. CTOTU50464
CCGCGAAGGCGGCCGTACCGTCGGCGCCGGCATCGTCGCTTCGATCGTCGAGTAAACAGTTGAATGAGCGGCCCCGGGCCATGTGTCCGGGGCCGCTTTTCGTTTCCGTCTGCTTGTTGGTGCAAGCCAGTCATGCAGACAATGCGCATGTCGCCAATTCGTGCCTCTGGCCGGATTGACGAAAGGCCGATTGCGGTGTATGTCGCCGGCCACGATCAGAATCGCGCGGTGATTTGCACCGCAGTTCTAAGCGCTGCAGTTTTCAAAGGCCTGGTGACGGGTCGAGTTCGGCAGGGCTCCTCATGACTAGAAAGAGTGACAGGGGCACCCCTCGGTGTCCCTGTGATTTTTGAAAATTAGGGGCCGGCCAGTCATGGTAATTCACTGTCTCTGCGTATGCGGGACGCAAGAAAAGAAACAAGGACAAGTCGAATGAACGGCCAGAATATCCGCATCCGCCTCAAGGCGTTTGATCACCGGGTTCTCGATGCCTCTACGCGGGAGATCGTCTCGACCGCAAAGCGCACCGGTGCAAGCGTTCGCGGCCCGGTACCGCTCCCGACCCGCATTGAAAAATTCACCGTTAACCGTTCGCCGCACGTCGACAAGAAGAGCCGCGAACAGTTCGAGATGCGCACGCATAAGCGCCTGCTTGACATCGTAGACCCGACCCCGCAGACCGTCGACGCTCTGATGAAGCTCGACCTGGCTGCCGGCGTTGACGTCGAGATCAAGCTCTAAGAAGGAATTCCGGCGAGAGCCGAAATAACAAGGAAGGTACGTGGCAAGACCTGCCAACGACTTCTCGAAACGGGAAACCCGAAGGTTCGGAAGGGCCGGAGTGGAATCCTTAAACAAAGAGGAAAGGCCGAGATCTGATCGCGGCCGCGACTCTCAAGAGGAATGAACCAATGCGTTCAGGTGTGATTGCACAGAAAGTGGGAATGACCCGCGTCTATAACGACGCCGGCGAACATATCCCGGTAACAGTTCTGCGGCTGGATAACGTACAGGTCGTTGCCCAGCGTACGGTTGACAAGAACGGCTACACCGCGCTCCAGCTCGGTGCCGGCACGTCCAAGGTCAAGAATACGACGAAGGGTCTGCGTGGCCACTTCGCCGCTGCGAGCGTAGAGCCCAAGGCCAAGCTCGTCGAGTTCCGCGTTTCCGAAGACAACCTCATCGATGTCGGCGCACAGCTGACCGCGAGCCATTTTGAAGCCGGCCAGCTGGTCGACGTCACGGGCACGACGATCGGTAAGGGTTTTGCTGGTGCCATGAAGCGCCACAACTTCGGCGGTCTCCGCGCTACCCACGGTGTCTCCGTTTCGCACCGCTCGCATGGTTCGACCGGTTCGAACCAGGATCCGGGCAAGGTCTGGAAGGGCAAGCGCATGGCTGGTCACATGGGCCAGACGCGCGTCACCACCCAGAACCTCGAAGTCGTTTCGACCGATGAAGATCGTGGTCTCATCCTTGTGAAGGGCGCAGTTCCCGGTTCCAAGGGTTCCTGGATCATCGTCCGCGACGCAGTCAAGTCGGCGAAGTAAGGGAGCCAAGCACATGGAATTGAACGTCAAGACCCTCGAGGGCAAGGACGCCGGCAAGGTTTCTCTGTCGGACGAAATCTTCGGCCTGGAGCCCCGCGAAGATCTGATCGCTCGCATGATCCGCTACCAGCTGGCCAAGAAGCGCCAGGGTACGCACAAGATCAAGGGCCGCTCGGAAGTCTCGCGCACCGGCTCGAAGATGTACAAGCAGAAGGGCACCGGTCGTGCTCGTCACCATTCGGCCCGCGCTCCGCAGTTCCGCGGCGGTGGTAAGGCTCATGGCCCGGTTGTTCGCAGCCACGCTCATGACCTGCCGAAGAAGGTTCGTGCGCTCGCTCTGCGTCACGCTCTCTCTGCCAAGATGAAGTCCGAAGATGTGATCATCGTCGACAACCTGGTTGCGGCTGAAGCCAAGACCAAGCTGCTCGTCGGCAACTTCGCCTCGCTCGGCCTCACCAACGCTCTCGTCATCGGCGGCGCCGAAATCGACAGCAACTTCAAGCTCGCCGCTTCGAACATCCCGCACATCGATGTTCTGCCGGTTCAGGGCATCAACGTTTATGACATCCTGCGCCGTGGCAAGCTCGTCCTGTCCAAGGCTGCTGTGGAAGCTCTGGAGGAGCGGTTCAAATGACGGATCTTCGCCACTACGACGTGATCGTATCTCCGTCGATCACGGAAAAGTCGACTATGGTGTCTGAGTACAACCAGGTTGTCTTCAACGTCGCCAAGGGTGCAAGCAAGCCGGAAATCAAGGCTGCTGTCGAAGCCCTCTTCGGCGTCAAGGTCACCGCCGTCAATACGCTCGTCCGCAAGGGCAAGACCAAGCGTTTCCGCGGCTTCGCCGGCAAGCAGAAGGACGTCAAGAAGGCGCTCGTGACGCTCGCCGAAGGTCAGTCCATCGACGTGTCGACGGGCGTCTGAGGTAGGGAACAAGAACAATGGCATTGAAAAGCTACAATCCGACGACCCCGAGCCAGCGTCAGCTGGTCATCGTCGACCGCTCTGGCCTCTGGAAGGGCAAGCCGGTCAAGGCGCTGACGGAAGGTCTCACCAAGAGCGGTGGTCGTAACAACTACGGTCGCATCACCGCCCGCTTCATCGGTGGCGGTCACAAGCGCACCTATCGTCTGGTTGACTTCAAGCGTCGCAAGTTCGACGTCGAAGGCACCGTCGAGCGCCTGGAATATGACCCGAACCGTTCGGCCTTTATCGCTCTCGTGACCTACACGGACGGCGAGCAGGCCTACATCCTGGCACCGCAGCGCATCGCTGCCGGTGACAAGGTCATCGCATCTGAGAAGGCCGTCGACGTAAAGCCGGGCAACACCATGCCCCTGCAGTACATCCCGGTTGGTTCGATCGTTCACAACGTCGAAATGAAGCCCGGCAAGGGCGGTCAGATCGCACGTTCGGCTGGCACCTATGTCCAGCTCGTCGGCCGCGATGCCGGCATGGCGATCCTGCGCCTGAACTCGGGTGAGCAGCGCCTGGTCCCGGGCTCGTGCCTGGCCACCATCGGCGCCGTTTCCAACCCGGATCACGGCAACACCAACGACGGCAAGGCTGGTCGCACCCGTTGGCGCGGCAAGACCCCGCATAACCGCGGTGTCGTCATGAACCCGGTCGACCACCCGCACGGTGGTGGTGAAGGCCGCACCTCCGGTGGTCGCCACCCGGTTTCCCCGTGGGGCAAGCCCACCAAGGGCAAGCGGACTCGCTCGAACAAGTCGACCGACAAGTTCATCATGCGCTCGCGCCACCTGAAGAAGAAGTAAGAGAGGTAGTCAGAAATGGCTCGTTCAGTATGGAAAGGCCCGTTCGTCGACGGCTATCTTCTCAAGAAGGCTGAGAAGGTTCGCGAAGGCGGCCGCAGTGAAGTAATCAAGATGTGGAGCCGTCGCTCCACCATCCTGCCGCAGTTCGTAGGTCTGACCTTCGGCGTCTACAACGGCAGCAAGCATGTGCCCGTCTCTGTCAACGAAGACATGGTCGGCCACAAGTTCGGTGAATTCGCTCCCACCCGGACCTACTACGGTCACGGTGCGGACAAGAAGGCGAAGAGGAAGTAACAATGGGCAAGGCAAAAGCCGAACGCCGGCTGAAAGACAACGAAGCGCAGGCAGTCGCCCGCACGATCCGCGTCAGCCCCCAGAAGCTCAACCTGGTTGCCGCGCTCATCCGCGGCAAGAAGGTCGAGCGCGCTCTCGCTGACCTGGAATTCTCCCGCAAGCGCATCGCCGGCACCGTTCGCAAGACGCTCGAGTCTGCGATCGCCAATGCCGAAAACAACCATGATCTCGACGTCGATCAGCTGATCGTCGCCGAGGCCTATGTTGGCAAGTCGATCACCATGAAGCGTTTCCACGCTCGTGGCCGCGGCCGCGCATCGCGCATCGAAAAGCCGTTCTCGCACCTCACCATCGTTGTGCGCGAAGTCGAAGCCAAAGGGGAGGCCGCATAATGGGTCAGAAAATCAATCCGATTGGCTTCCGCCTCGGGATCAACCGCACCTGGGATAGCCGCTGGTTCGCCGACAACGCCGAATACGGCAAGCTGCTCCACGAAGACCTGAAGATCCGCAAGTATCTGATGGACGAGCTGAAGCAGGCCGGCATCGCCAAGGTCGTCATCGAGCGTCCGCACAAGAAGTGCCGCGTCACGATCCACTCGGCTCGTCCGGGTCTGATCATCGGCAAGAAGGGTGCAGACATCGAGAAGCTTCGCAAGAAGATCTCGTCGATGACGAACTCGGAAACCCACCTCAACATCGTTGAAGTGCGCAAGCCGGAAATCGACGCAACGCTCGTTGCCCAGTCGATCACCCAGCAGCTCGAGCGTCGTATCGCATTCCGTCGCGCCATGAAGCGCGCCGTTCAGTCGGCCATGCGTCTCGGTGCCGAAGGCATCAAGATCACCTGCGCCGGCCGTCTCGGTGGTGCTGAAATCGCTCGTACCGAATGGTACCGCGAAGGTCGCGTGCCGCTCCACACCCTGCGTGCAGACATCGATTACGGTACGGCTGAAGCCGAAACCGCATACGGCATCTGCGGCGTGAAGGTCTGGATCTTCAAGGGCGAAATCCTCGAGCACGATCCGATGGCATCGGAACGCCGTGCACTCGAGGGCGATGCCCAGGGTCCCGCAAGCCGTGAACGCGGTGATCGTGGCGACCGTCGCCGCGAGAACGCTTGATTGAACGCTGGCGAAAGATAAGCTCGGAGAAGTAAGAAAATGTTGCAGCCAAAGCGTACAAAGTACCGCAAGCAGTTCAAGGGCCGCATCAAGGGCGTCGCCAAGGGCGGTTTTGATCTGGCATTCGGTGAATTCGGCCTCAAGGCTCTGGAACCGAACCGCGTGAACGCTCGCGAAATTGAAGCAGCCCGTCGTGCGATCACCCGCTACATGAAGCGTGCTGGTCGCGTGTGGATCCGCGTATTCCCTGACGTTCCGGTCACGGCAAAGCCGACCGAAGTTCGTATGGGTAAGGGTAAGGGTTCGGTCGAATACTGGGCATGCAAGGTCAAGCCTGGTCGTATCATGTTCGAGATCGACGGCGTATCGGAAGAGATCGCGCGCGAGGCCCTTCGCCTCGGTTCCGCCAAGCTCTCTGTCACGACGCGCTTCGTACAGCGCATTGCAGAGTGAGGATCAAGTCGATGAAAGCCGCAGACGTACGCGCCATGAGCGCCGACCAGCTGAACGACGAGCTTGCGAAGCTGAAGAAGGAGCAGTTCAACCTGCGCTTCCAGAAGGCCACCGGCCAGCTCGAGAAGTCTTCCCGCATTCAGGAAGTTCGTCGTGACATCGCACGCGTGAAAACCATTGCCCGCCAGAAGGCGGCAGAAGCCAAGGCCTAAGGACCAGAAGAATATGCCGAAACGCATTCTGCAGGGCGTAGTTGTCAGCGACAAGAACGACAAGACTGTCGTTGTTCGCGTTGAGCGTCGATTTGCCCACCCGCTGCTTCAGAAGACCGTTCGCCGGTCCAAGAAGTACAAGGCACATGACGAAACCAACCAGTATAAGACCGGTGACGTCGTCTCCATCCAGGAGTGTGCACCGATCTCCAAGGACAAGCGCTGGACGGTAATTTCCGCCCAGGCTTAATTTACGGACTTGCTGCGCAAGGGCTTGCACCTTGCGCAGAAATCTGTATGAAGCAGGCCACTGGCTGAGAACGCTCGGAATCGGGCGTTCTTTTTGCTTTGAGCGCACGGAAGGTCCCTTATGGGAAACCACCCTGTATTTGTCTTCCCGCGCACATCAGAAATTTATCATAAGCCCGGATAGGGGGCCTCGGCCCAACCGTTCGGGTTACAACAAGAAGGCGACCTGACATGATTCAGATGCAGACTAACCTCGACGTGGCGGATAATTCCGGCGCACGTCGTGTCATGTGCATCAAGGTGCTGGGCGGTTCCAAGCGCAAGTACGCTTCGATCGGCGACATCATTGTCGTTTCGATCAAGGAAGCGATCCCGCGCGGCCGCGTGAAGAAGGGTGACGTGATGAAGGCGGTTGTCGTTCGCACCGCCAAGGACATCCGTCGCGCCGACGGCAGCGTCATTCGATTCGATAACAACGCAGCCGTTCTTATCGACAACAAGAAAGAGCCGATCGGCACCCGTATCTTCGGACCGGTTCCGCGCGAACTTCGCGCCAAGAACCACATGAAGATCATCTCGCTGGCTCCGGAAGTACTGTAAGGGGAGCGACGAGCGATGAACAAGATTCGTAAGGGCGACAAGGTCGTCGTACTCGCTGGCAAGGACAAGGGCCGTTCGGGCGAAGTCCTCCAGGTCCTGCCGAAGGAAGACCGTGCGGTCGTCCGTGGCATCAATGTTGTCAAGCGCCACCAGCGCCAGACGCAGACCGCGGAAGCCGGCATCATCAGCAAGGAAGCTTCGATCCATCTGTCGAACATCGCGATCGCCGACAAGGACGGCAAGCCGACCCGCGTCGGTTTCAAGGTCGTTGACGGCAAGAAGGTTCGTGTAGCCAAGCGTTCGGGAGAAGTGATCGATGGCTGAGGCAAAGTATGAGCCGCGGCTCAAGGCCGAATACGTAAACCGCATTCGCAAGGCTATGCAGGAGCAGTTCTCCTACGCCAACGAAATGCAGATCCCGAAGCTCGACAAGATCGTGATCAACATGGGCGTGGGTGAGGCAACTGCCGACTCCAAGAAGCCTTCCGTTGCAGCGGCTGACCTTGCAGCGATCGCCGGCCAGAAGCCGGTTGTCACCAAGGCCCGCAACTCGATCGCTGGCTTCAAGGTCCGCGAAAACATGCCGATCGGCGCAAAGGTCACCCTGCGCGGCGCCCGCATGTACGAGTTCCTGGACCGCCTGGTCAACATCGCGCTTCCGCGCGTTCGCGACTTCCGCGGCCTGAACCCGAAGTCCTTTGACGGCCGTGGCAACTTCGCCATGGGCATCAAGGAGCACATTGTGTTCCCGGAGATCAACTACGACAAGGTTGATCAGATGTGGGGCATGGACATCATCGTTTGCACGACGGCGACCAACGACGACGAAGCTCGGGCTCTTCTGAAAGAGTTCAACTTCCCGTTCCGTCAGTAACCGTAACGACGAGCGTAGAAGAGGAACTTCGATATGGCGAAGACAAGCGCAGTTGAAAAGAACAAGCGCCGCCGCAAGATTGCCGCGAGCCAGGCCGCAAAGCGTGCCGGCCTGAAGGCGATCATCATGAACCAGGCTCTTCCGATTGAAGAGCGGTTCAAGGCTACCCTGAAGCTGGCAGAACTGCCGCGCGACGGCTCCAAGACCCGTATTCGCAACCGTTGCGAAGTCACCGGTCGTCCGCGTGCATTCTACCGCAAGCTTGGAATGTCGCGTATCGCGCTTCGCGAGCTTGGCAACACCGGCAAGGTGCCGGGCGTTGTGAAGTCGAGCTGGTAAGGAGACGCCAATATGACGATGACTGATCCGTTGGGCGATATGCTCACCCGTATCCGGAATGGCGCAGCTCGCCGCAAGAGCTCCGTTTCCACTCCGGCCTCCAAGCTCCGTGCCCGCGTTCTCGACGTTCTGCAGGCCGAGGGTTACATCCGTGGCTACAGCCAGGTCGATTACGGCAATGGCAAGTCTGAACTCACGATCGAACTGAAGTACTACGAAGGTGCTTCGGTCATCCGCGAGATCGGCCGCGTATCCAAGCCGGGCCGCCGAGTTTATGTCTCGGTCAAGTCCATCCCGCAGGTCGCGAACGGCCTCGGCATCACCATCCTTTCGACTCCGAAGGGCGTGATGGCCGATCACCAGGCTCGCGAACAGAACGTTGGTGGTGAGGTACTCTGCTCCGTCTTCTAAGACGGGCAGGGGATCTCCATAGCGAACAGACAGGATAAAAACTATGTCTCGTATCGGTAAGAAGCCCGTTCCGGTTCCGGCTGGTGTGACTGCCGCCGTCGATGGCCAGAAGGTCACGGCGAAGGGCCCGAAGGGTGAACTTTTCTTCGTCGCGAATGACGAAATCTCCGTGAAGCTCGAAGACAACGCCGTTGTCGTACAGCCGAACAACGACTCCAAGGATGCTCGTTCGAAGTGGGGCATGTCCCGCACGATGATCGAGAACATCTTCAAGGGTGTTAAGGACGGTTACGAGCGCAAGCTCGAAATCAACGGCGTTGGTTACCGTGCGTCGCTCCAGGGTAAGAACCTGCAGCTCGCACTCGGCTTCAGCCACGACGTCGTGTATGAGCCGCCGGTCGGTATCTCGATCGCTGTTCCGAAGCCGACCGAAATCATCGTGTCCGGCATCAACAAGCAGCAGGTCGGCCAGGTCGCCGCCGAGATCCGCGAATATCGCGGTCCGGAGCCCTACAAGGGCAAGGGCGTCAAGTATGCCGAAGAGCGGATCGTCCGCAAAGAAGGCAAGAAGAAGTAAGGATCGCGCGAAATGGCAAGCAGAAAAGAAGCACTTGTTCGCCGTGCGAACCGCGTACGGCGTCAGATCAAGGCGGTGGCAAATGGCCGTCCGCGTCTGTCGGTACATCGCTCTTCGAAGAACATCTACGCTCAGATCATCGACGACGTCGCTGGCAAGACCCTTGCCGCTGCTTCGACGCTCGATGGCGGCCTGAAGGGCGAGCTCAAGACCGGCGCCGACATCGCAGCAGCAGCTGCCGTTGGCAAGCTGGTCGCCGAGCGTGCCGTCAAGGCTGGCGTGAAGGAAGTCGTCTTCGACCGTGGCGCCTTCATCTATCATGGCCGCATCAAGGCTCTCGCCGAAGCAGCTCGTGAAGGTGGTCTGACCTTCTAAAATGAATTTCCACCCGGGCTTGCGTTCGGGTGGATTTCCGGCTTTAAGCCGGTCACACCGGATTCCACCTTGACCCGCAAGGGCAGGGTGGAACTTTGCGTAATCTGCCGATTGCACCCGGAAAAGAAAAAGGAAAAGGACAATGGCACAAGAAAAGCGTGGTTCGCGGGATGACCGTCAGAACCGTGAAGAGCGCGATAGCGAGTTTGTCGACAAGCTGGTCGCCATCAACCGCGTCGCTAAGGTCGTCAAGGGCGGCCGTCGTTTCGGCTTCGCAGCCCTCGTCGTCGTCGGCGACCAGAAGGGTCGTGTAGGCTTCGGCCATGGCAAGGCACGTGAAGTGCCGGAAGCCATCCGCAAGGCAACCGAAGCTGCCAAGCGCGACATGATTTTCGTTCCCCTGCGTGATGGCCGCACCCTGCATCACGACGTCAACGGCCGTCACGGCGCCGGCAAGGTTCTCCTTCGCTCCGCCAAGGCCGGTACCGGTATCATCGCCGGTGGTCCGATGCGTGCCGTGTTCGAGACGCTCGGCATGTCGGACGTCGTCGCCAAGTCGACCGGTTCGTCGAACCCCTACAACATGGTTCGCGCAACCTTCGACGCGCTGAAGGCTCAGGTGCATCCGAAGGACATCGCTGCTCAGCGTGGCCTGAAGTATGCCACCCTCCAGGCTCGCCGCGCTGCCTCTGGCAACGCTGCTGAAGAATAAGAGGAGTCTGAACCATGGCTAAGGCTACGAAGAAGACTGAAGCAAAGACGATCACGATCGAGCAGATCGGTTCGCCCATTCGCCGTCCGGAAGTGCAGCGCAAGACGCTCATCGGTCTGGGCCTCAACAAGATGCACCGGGTCCGCACCCTGGAGGACACTCCTTCGGTTCGCGGCATGATCCGTGCTGTCCAGCATCTCGTTCGCGTCGTCGACGAGAAGTGAGACGGGGGAAGTCATCATGAAACTGAATGAAATCAAAGACAACGAAGGCGCCTCCAAGGAACGTATCCGCGTGGGTCGCGGTATCGGCTCCGGCAAGGGCAAGACCGGTGGTCGCGGTGTGAAGGGTCAGAAGGCTCGTTCCGGCGTTGCCATCAACGGCTTCGAAGGCGGCCAGATGCCGATCTATCGTCGCCTGCCGAAGCGCGGCTTCAACAACATCTTCGCTTCTGAATACGTCACCGTATCGCTCGGCCGTATCCAGACCGCGATCGATGCTGGCAAGCTCGACGCCAAGGCAACGGTTGATGCCGCTTCGCTCAAGGCAGCCGGCGTGATCCGCCGCGCCAAGGACGGCGTTCGCGTCCTGTCCGACGGCGAACTGAAGGCCAAGCTCACGATCGAAGTTGCCGGCGCCTCCAAGGCCGCCGTCGAGAAGATCGAAAAGGCTGGCGGTTCCATCAAGCTGCTCGAAGCAGCCAAGGAAGCCGCTGAATAAGTGAAAGACAATCGCCCGGGGTGCTTCACACCGGGCGATTTTGCTCCCATATGTGAGCCTCACGATCCCAGGACGGAATGGACGTCGTTTTGTCCTCCGGGTCATCTGGAAAACAAGGGTGTGAGGCATGCGGTTGCGTCGCAACTTCTCTCCGCGCCCTGTTTTCTGAAAAACAGTTTGAACGAATAGCCTCCGGTACTGACGGTTTCTCGTCACCGGTTTAGGTTGGCGGAGAATTCTATGGCTTCTGCAGCGGAACAACTGGCCTCGAACCTGAACTTCTCGACTTTCGCCAAGGCGGAAGATCTGAAGAAGCGTCTGTGGTTCACCCTGGCCGCATTGCTGGTCTATCGCCTCGGCACGCATATTCCGCTGCCCGGCCTCAATCCGGAGGCCTATGCCGCCGCCTTCCAGGGCCAGTCCGGTGGTATCCTCGGTCTCTTCAACATGTTTGCCGGCGGCGCCGTCGAGCGCATGGCGATCTTCGCGCTGGGCATCATGCCCTACATCTCCGCGTCGATCATCGTGCAGCTGATGACGTCCGTCGTCCCCGCCCTCGAGCAGCTCAAGAAAGAGGGCGAGCAGGGCCGCAAGATCATCAACCAGTATACCCGCTACGGCACCGTGCTGCTCGGCACGCTCCAGGCCTACGGCATCGCCATCGGCCTCGAATCGGGCCAGGGCATCGTCGCCGATCCGGGCTGGTTCTTCCGCATTTCCACTGTTCTGACGCTGCTCGGCGGCACGATGTTCCTGATGTGGCTCGGTGAGCAGATCACCTCGCGCGGCATCGGCAACGGCATTTCGCTGATCATCTTCGCCGGCATCGCCGCTGGTCTCCCGACCGCGGTTGCGCATACGCTGGAGCTCGGCCGGACCGGTGCGCTCTCCACGCTGCTGATTCTCACCGTCATCGTCGTTGCGATCGCCGTCATCGCGCTGATCGTCTTCGTCGAGCGTGCTCAGCGCCGGCTTCTGATCCAGTATCCGAAGCGCCAGGTTGGCAACCGCATGTTCCAGGGCGACACCTCGCACCTGCCGCTGAAGCTCAACACCGCAGGCGTCATTCCGGCGATCTTCGCATCCTCGCTGCTGCTCCTGCCCGCAACCGCGGCCGGCTTCACCGGCAACCAGGCCCTGCCGGGCTGGGCGACGACCATCATCGCCTCGCTGCAGCACGGCCACCCGGTCTACATGCTGCTCTACGGTGCGCTGATCGCCTTCTTCGCCTTCTTCTACACGGCCATCGTCTTCAATCCGAAGGACACGGCCGACAACCTGAAGAAGCACGGCGGCTTCATCCCGGGCATCCGCCCCGGCGACCGCACGGCCGAATACATCGACTACGTCCTGACACGCATCACTGTAGTCGGCGCTATCTATCTCGTTTTCGTCTGCGTCCTGCCTGAAATCCTCATCGCGCGTACCGGGATCCCATTAGCCCTTGGTGGTACTTCGCTTTTGATTGTTGTCAGCGTCACCCTTGATACTGTAGCACAGATTCAGGGACACCTGATTGCCCAGCAATACGAGGGTCTGATCAAGAAGTCGAAGTTGCGTGGAGGAAAGAGGGGACGATGAGACTGATTCTGTTAGGACCGCCGGGCGCGGGGAAGGGGACCCAGGCCCAGCGGATCGTGGAGAAGCACGGCATCCCGCAGCTCTCCACCGGTGATATGCTTCGTGCCGCGGTTGCCGCCGGCACGGAGGTCGGCAAGCGCGCCAAGGCTGTCATGGACGCCGGCAAGCTCGTTTCCGACGAGATCGTCATCGCCATCGTTTCCGAGCGCATAGATGCGCCCGACTGCGCCAATGGCTTCATTCTCGATGGTTTCCCGCGCACGCTCGTGCAGGCCGATGCCACCGAGGCCATGCTGTCTGGCAAGAACCTCGATCTGTCGGCGGTCATCGAGATCCGCGTCGACGACGAGATCCTCGCGGATCGAATCGCCGGTCGTTACACTTGCGCCAACTGCGGTGCGGGTTACCACGACGAAAACCTGAAGCCGAAGGTGGAAGGCGTCTGCGACAAGTGTGGTTCGACTCACTTCAAGCGTCGTCCGGACGACAATCGCGAAACGGTCCGCACCCGCCTGCAGGCCTACTATAAGGAAACCTCGCCGCTGATCGGGTATTACCACGCCAAGGGTAAGCTGCATTCGGTCGACGGCATGGGCGAGATCGATGCCGTCACCGGCGAGATCGAAGCCATCCTCGCCAAGCTCTAAAGGCCTGGCAGTCCCAAGAATCTTCGCGGGGTCGGTTGCTTTTGTCGATCGATTCCGTTAAAGACCGCGCCAACTCGCGACATGACTGCGATCGGCGCGTTCTTCCAAAACGCTGGGAGACCGGGTTCGATCGTTTTGGTTTGTCGAGAACCCGATTTGTAATTGCGGTCCCTTTGGGCCGTGTAACGAGACACCACTTGCCGGATGGCAACTGGAAGCAAGGAGAATAGGCGTGGCACGTATCGCTGGCGTCAACATCCCGACTGCGAAGCGCGTTGTTATCGCGCTGACCTACATTCACGGGATCGGCCCGAAGTTCGCACAGGAAATCATGGAAAAGACCGGTCTTCCGGCTGACAAGCGCGTTCACCAGCTGACCGACGCTGAAGTCCTTTCCATCCGCGAAACCATCGACCGCGATTACCAGGTTGAAGGTGACCTGCGTCGCGAAACCGCGATGAACATCAAGCGTCTGATGGACCTCGGCTGCTACCGTGGCCTGCGCCATCGTCGTGGTCTGCCGGTTCGCGGTCAGCGCACGCACACCAACGCCCGCACCCGCAAGGGTCCGGCGAAGGCGATCGCTGGTAAGAAGAAGTAATTTTTTCGAGGCAGTTGGCAATAGGCAGTGGGCAGTAGGGATACTACTGGCTACTGCCTAAATCCTATTGCCTCGATTGGTGTAGCCGCTGGCATTACGGCGGTGCTTAGATCAACTGAAAGGTAAGACCATGGCCAAGGAAGCCGCACGCGTCCGCCGTCGCGAACGCAAGAATATCTCGTCGGGCGTTGCCCACGTCAACTCGACCTTCAACAACACGATGATCACCATCACCGACGCTCAGGGCAACGCAATTGCCTGGTCGTCTGCTGGTGCCAAGGGCTTCAAGGGTTCGCGTAAGTCGACCCCGTTTGCTGCCCAGATCGCTGCTGAAGACTGCGCCAAGAAGGCTCAGGAACACGGCATGAAGTCTCTCGAAGTGGAAGTTTGCGGTCCGGGTTCGGGTCGTGAATCCGCTCTGCGCGCCCTCCAGGCTGCCGGCTTCATGATCACGTCCATCCGCGACGTGACCCCGATCCCGCACAATGGCTGCCGTCCGCGCAAGAAGCGTCGCGTCTGATCGTTCTTCGTTTTGCCGGCCAGGCGTTTTCACGCCTAGCCGGTGCTTCTCATATTCGGCCGTCACGATTGAATGGTGATGGCGAACGGAAGGTAAAATCATGATTCAGAAGAATTGGCAGGAACTGATCAAGCCGAACAAGGTGGAATTCTCCTCCTCCGGCCGCACCAAGGCGACCCTCGTTGCCGAGCCGCTCGAGCGTGGCTTCGGTCTGACGCTGGGTAACGCTCTGCGTCGCGTTCTCCTGTCGTCGCTTCGTGGTGCAGCCGTCACGGCTGTCCAGATCGACGGCGTTCTGCACGAGTTCTCGTCTATCCCGGGCGTTCGCGAAGATGTCACCGACATCGTCCTGAACATCAAGGAAATCGCCATCAAGATGGACGGCGACGATGCCAAGCGCATGGTTGTCCGCAAGCAGGGTCCGGGCGTCGTTACCGCCGGTGACATCCAGACGGTCGGCGACATCGAGATCCTGAACCCCAACCACGTGATCTGCACCCTCGACGAGGGCGCCGAGATCCGCATGGAGTTCACGGTCAACAACGGCAAGGGTTACGTCCCGGCCGAGCGCAACCGCGCGGAAGATGCTCCGATCGGCCTCATCCCGGTCGACAGCCTCTACTCGCCGGTCAAGAAGGTGTCCTACAAGGTCGAAAACACCCGCGAGGGCCAGGTTCTCGACTACGACAAGCTGCTGATGACCATCGAAACCGATGGCTCCGTCACCGGTGAGGACGCTGTCGCATTTGCCGCCCGCATCCTCCAGGACCAGCTCGGCGTCTTCGTCAACTTCGACGAGCCGCAGAAGGAAGCCGAAGAGGAAGCCGTCACCGAGCTCGCCTTCAACCCGGCGCTGCTCAAGAAGGTCGACGAGCTGGAGCTTTCGGTCCGCTCGGCAAACTGCCTGAAGAACGACAACATCGTTTACATCGGCGATCTGATCCAGAAGACCGAGGCAGAAATGCTGCGCACGCCGAACTTCGGCCGCAAGTCGCTCAACGAAATCAAGGAAGTTCTCGCTTCCATGGGCCTGCACCTCGGTATGGAAGTACCGGCATGGCCGCCCGAGAACATCGAAGATCTCGCCAAGCGCTACGAAGACCAGTACTGAAAAAGATAAAGGCAGGGCCGTCTCTGCCTTTTCCAGTCAAACTGCGGGTGAATGCCCGTATGTGTCAGGAAACGGCAGCCTCTGAGACAGAGCCTGCACTCAAAGGAGAATAGCAATGCGCCACCAGAAAGCCGGCCGCAAGCTGAACCGTACTGCCAGCCACCGTAAGGCGATGTTCGCCAACATGGCTGCCTCGCTCATCACCCATGAGCAGATCGTCACCACGCTCCCGAAGGCGAAGGAAATTCGCCCGATCGTCGAGAAGCTGGTCACCCTCGGCAAGCGCGGCGACCTGCACGCTCGTCGTCAGGCCATCTCGCAGATCAAGGACGTCGATGCCGTCAAGAAGCTCTTCGACGCCATCGCAACGCGCTACGCCACCCGCAACGGCGGCTACCTGCGCATCATGAAGGCCGGTTTCCGCCAGGGCGACAACGCCGCCATGGCTGTCATCGAGTTCGTCGAGCGCGACGTTGACGCCAAGGGCGCAGCCGACAAGGCCCGCGTCGCCGCTGAAGCCGAAGCTGAAGCGGCGTAAGTTTCCTCCCGTAAGGGAAGGATGAAAAAGGCCGGGTGAGCGATCACCCGGCTTTTTTGCGTTATTGACGTTTCGCGGACAAGCAATTCTGCCGAGTTAACTTGGGTATGGAAAATCGGCAAAAGGGTCTTCGCTGGATTTAATTGACTGCCAACTGAAACCGTACCTGTCGCCAGCAGGTAAATCAGCTGGGAGCCTGACTTTGAAGTACCCGCCAATTGCGTTCTCGTAGCCGTCGCTAGGCCCTAGAGTGATTGATAGATGTGCTTGCGTATCAAATGGACCATCAAGAAATTGCGCCTGCAGCACGACGACCAAACCGGCTACAGAGTTGAGCAAATTCTCGAAATTCGCCTTTGCGAATGAACTATGCCGATCATGCTTAGCAGCGTGATACTCTTGATACCAGGTAGGTTTGCCGTTCGAGGTCCAATCCTGAAAGGGTGTCAGCACTTTGGTTCCCGTCCGCCATAGCGGCAATTTAACCTGGTAGTCCGACAAGAAGTGAGATTCCTGAATCTTGCGGTAGTCTAAAATGTTCCAGTTCCCAGACTTTTGGTACCCATTCTCTTTCAGTATGCCTTTGAAATTCGCTTCAAGTTCGATGCATGTTCTGACGAACAGCTCATGTATGCGAAATGAATAGGTTGGCAAATTGCGGTCGTCTGGTTCGACGTAGTCAAATAGCTCGATCAGATCTTTTTGAATAAGTTCATAAGCTCTGATGTAATGCTCTGGTTCGGCACAAAATTTCGGGTGCCGTATGTAACCCCATCGGCCACCCTCGGTGTATTCCCCGTCTGAGAACTGACGAACTGTTCTCCTAAAAGGCCGATCAATCGCCATGCCTTCCCCACCGCCGACAACAAGGCAGCATTATAGCTCCATCATTTAGGTTGTGATACAGGCTTCTGCCCTCCCCAGCAGAAATGCCCGTTCCACCGCATTGTCGCTGAAACCGGCCGCCCGCTCGAACGCCGCCCGCGCCTCGGGCATGCGCTGAAGCCGCATCAGAAAGTCCCCCTTGGCGGCATAGAGCGGCGCGTAGCCGGCGAGGGACGGTTCATCTTCGCACTCTGCCAGCAGCGTCAGCCCTGCCTCAGGCCCTAACGCCATCGCATGGGCCACCGCCCGGTTCAGCGCGACCACGGGCGAGGGGACGCGTTCGATGAGGCGGTCATACAGGTTGGCACTTTCGCGCCAGTCCGTATCCTCGAACCGCGCCGCCCGCGCATGCACGGCCGCAAGGGCCGCCTGCAGCGCATAGACTCCGTCTTCGCCATCGAGCCGCCTCACGCTTTCCAGTCCGTCCAATCCGCGCTGGATCAGCAACCTGTCCCAAAGCCCTCGGTTCTGTGTCTCGAGCGTCAGCGCGCTGCCATCCGGGGCCACCCGTGCCTTGAAGCGCGAGGCCTGCAGCTCCATCAGTGCGAGAAGCCCATGCGCCTCGGGCACCTCGGGCGCAAGGCCGACAAGAATGCGGCCGAGTCGCATCGCCTCCTGGCAGAGCTGCGGCCGGATCAGGTCGTCGCCCCGGCTTGCGGCATAACCCTCGTTGAAGATCAGATAGATCACCTCGAGCACCGAGGCGAGGCGGGCATCGCGCTCTGCCCCGACCGGCACCTCGAAGCTTATGCCGGCGTCTCGCAGCACCTTCTTGGCCCTGACAATGCGCTGCGCCACCGTCGTCTCCTGCGTCAGGAAGGCGCGGGCGATTTCCTCCGTCGTCAGTCCGCCGATGATCTTCAGCGTCAGTGCCGTGCGCTGGTCGCGGGAGAGCAGCGGATGGCAGGCGGTGAAGATCAGCGACAGGCGCTCGTCGCCGATCGCGTCATCGATGGACGCCTCGATCGCGGCATGGTCGCTCGTTTGTCCCGTCTCGATGTCGTGCGAGAGTGCTGCCTCGTGCCGCGCCATCATCCGGCGGCGCCGCCACAGATCCACGGCGCGGCGCTTCGCCGTGGTCATCAGCCAGCCGCCGGGATTGGGCGGCGTGCCCTTTTCAGGCCAGGTGGCCAGTGCCGCGACCAGCGCGTCCTGCGCCAGTTCTTCCGCCAGGCTGATGTCGCCCACATGTTTGGCGAGCCCGGCAATCAGCCGGACCCGTTCCATGCGATAGATCACCTCGATATCCCGAGCCGCGGCTTGCGCGCCGCCACCGCGCCGGTGAGCCAAGGGCGCGACCGCTTCTCCATCCCGTGTCATGAGCCGGAGTATGGACTTGGCCGCCGCGCGGTCAACCATCGGCATCGCCCTCAGGCGTCGACACCGGTCGTGTCGCCGGCAGCGGCGGCCGGGTCCATCCAGAAGATCTCCCAGACATGCCCGTCGGGATCCTCGACCGACCGGCTCCACATGAAGCCGTGATCCTGCGGCGGGTTCGGATCCGGCCGGCCCCCTGCGGCCGTGGCAGCACTCAGCACCCGGTCGACATCCGCATGCGCCTCGACGGTCAGCGCCAGCAGCATCTGGCTCGTCGCCTTGGCGTCTGCGATGGGCCGCTTGGTGAAGCTGCCGTAATAGTCATGCGTCAGGATCATCACGCCGATCGTGTCGCATAGCATCATGCAGGCTGCGTTCTCGTTCGAGAATTGCGGGTTCCTTGTCGCCCCCAGCGCTTCATAGAAGCGCGTGGAGGCGGCGAGATCCGTCACAGGCAGATTGACGAAAAGCATCTTGCCCATCGGAGCTCAGCCCTTGTTCTTCTGCTGCGCGGCCAGTCCCTCGGCAGCGCGGTCATGGCTCGCCTGACCCTCGGGCGTGGCGATCTCGGCGAAATCCTCCATCTCGTAGAAGGGGCGGATCTCGATCTCGCTCGACCCCATCATCGGGTTGGGGCAGCGCTTCACCCAGGCGACGGCCTCGTCCATGTCCTTCACCTCCCAGATCCAGTAGCCGGCCACCAGCTCCCGCGTCTCGGCGAATGGCCCGTCGATCACCCGGCGATCCGGCCCGTCGAAGGCGACCCGTTTGCCCATCTTGGAGGGCTTCAGTCCGTCGCCCGAAAGCATGATCCCGGCCTGCACAAGCTCCTCGTTGAACTTGCCCATGTCTTCGAACAGCTTCGGCGGCGGCATGATGCCTTCTTCGCTGTCTTCCGTCGCCTTCACCATCACCATGACACGCATGTCTTATCTCCTCTCGTTATCCGGACCGCACCTGCGATCCTGCCTCCGCAACGAGTGAGCTAAACCGATTTCGACACGGCATGCGAAAAAAATCTTTCGCCGCCCGTTTATCTCATTTCGGAATGTGGATCGTCGCCCGGATATGCTTGAGCGACGCGACGATGGTGAAAGTCATGATGACCAGCAGCGTCCAGGAACTCCATTTGCCCAGATGCACGGTCGACCAGGCGCCGAGCTGGTTCGGATAGTGCCAGATGGCGAAGAAGGTGGAGATGTTCTCGGCCACCCAGATGAAGAAACCGATCAGGATGAAGGCAAGCAGCATCGGCATCTGCCGGTCCCGGTCGAAGGGCCGGAAGATCACGGTCGTGCGCGCATAAAGCCCGATGGCCAGCGCCGCGAGATACCAGCGGTAGTCGCCGATATAGTGGTGGGTGAAGAAGTTGAGATAGATCGCCAGCGCCACCAGGGTTGCCATCCAGTAGGGCGGATGATGCCGGATGCGCACATCGAGCAGGCGCCAGGCCTGGATGATGTAGCTGCCGACGGCGGCATACATGAAGCCGGAAAACAAGGGCACGCCGAGGAGCTTGGTATAGGCGAAGTCCTGATAGGTCCAGGAGGGATTGGCACCCGATGTCTTGAAGGCCTCCAGCACGAAGCCGACAACATGGAAGAGGCAGATCGCCTTCAGCTCGTCCATCGTCTCGAGCTTGGTCCAAACCATCCAGATCTGGATGGCAAGCGCAATGATGAGGAGCACATCATAGCGCGGAATGCCGAACAGGCCCGCGCGCGGCACGGCGAAGATCGAGACGAAGAAAAGCCCGGCAAAGAGGCAGGCGCGGGCCTCCTTGATGCCGAACATGACGAATTCGACAACGAAGCGCCTGAAGCCGGTCAGTTCCGGATGCGGCGCGTTTTCGATCAGCCGTCGATCGAGCGCGCTCAGGATATCCTTGCGTCCCTCCGCCACCAGTGTCATCCGCGCGCCCCGCTGTTGCATTCCGTTGCAACCTCAGTACTAAGCGCTGATGGACGAAATCAAGGCATCGACGTCACTGCGTATGCGCCGATTGGCGGTCGCGCTTGTCATCATCCTCTGCGGGGTGACCTTGCGGCTCGGCGGCTACGTGATCGGACTGCCCTATTTTCTGGTCAAATATGGTGGCTCGACGCTGTGGGGCGCGATGGTCTTCTTCCTGTTCGCCACGCTATTGCACCGCCAGTCGATCGGCCGTCTCGCGGTCTTGTCCCTCGTGTCGGCGGCGCTGATCGAATTCAGCCGTCTCTACCACACCCCCTGGCTCGACGACTTCCGCCTGACGCTGGCAGGCGCTCTGCTTCTGGGGCGCATCTTCTCCTGGTGGAATATCCTCGCCTATGCCGTCGGCATCGCGCTCGCCGCAGGCTTTGAACGCCGGCATCTCGCCCGCACGGCTCCGCTCGAGGCCTAACGCGCAGCACCGGCCATGCGTTTGGCCCGCCGCCGCTCCATGATCTTCGGCCGCACGAGGCGATAGCCGAGCAGCAGGAGGGTCACGACGATGTAGAAGCTGACTTCGGCGTCGAGAACCTTCAGCGACAGCGCATAATGCAGCACCGCGACGATCAGCACGGGATAGACCAGCTTGTGCAGCTTGTTCCAGCGCTGCCCGAGCCGGCGGATCGACCACTGGTTCGAGGTCAGCGCCAGCGGGATCAGCATGATCAGCCCCGCCATGCCCAGCATGATATAGGGCCGCTTCAGGATGTCGCCGGCAATCGACGACAGGATCAGGCCACGGTCGAGCGTGAGATAGACGGCGAAGTGGGCCAGCACGTAGTAGAAGGCCAGAAGCCCGAGCGCTCGCCGGTAGGCGATGAGATTGATGCCGAACAGATCGCGTAGCGGCGTGATGACCAGGCCGATACAGAGAAACCTGAGCGCCCAGAGCCCCAGGAGATGCTCGAACGCCCGCACCGGATCGGCCCCGAGCCCGCCGAAGATCCCGAGATAGAAGGCATAGAGACCGGGCAAGAGCCCGATCGCATAGAGCGCCCAGATCGATGCCGGCTTGTAGCGGGCGGGCAGGGCAGGAAGTGCAAGAGTGGCCATCAGTAGAACTTCGTCAGGTCCATGCCCTCATAGAGGCTCGCCACCTCGTCGGCATAGCCGTTGAACGGCAGCGTGTCGATGCGCGCGCCACCGAACAGTCCATCCGCTTCGCCGATCCGCCGCTCGGTCGCCTGGCTCCAGCGCGGATGGTCGACCTCCGGATTGACATTGGCATAGAAGCCGTATTCCGACGGCTGCAGCCGGTTCCAGGTGGACGGCGGCTCCTGTTCGGTGAGCGTGATCTTGACGATCGACTTGATGCCCTTGAAGCCATACTTCCACGGCACGACGAGCCGGATCGGCGCGCCGTTCTGGTTCGGCAGCGTTTCTCCGTAGAGGCCGGTTGCCAGGATCGCCAGCGGATGGCGCGCCTCGTCGAGTCTCAGCCCTTCGACATAGGGCCATTCCAGCGCCTGGAAGATGCCTGCCTGTCCCTGCATCTCTTCCGGACGAACCAGCGTCTCGAAGGCGACGTATTTCGCAGATCCCAGCGGCTCCACCCGATCGAGCAGGGCCGAAAGCGGAAAGCCGATCCAGGGGATCACCATGGACCAGGCCTCGACGCAGCGCATCCGGTAGACGCGCTCTTCCATCGGGATTTCCTTCATGATCGTCTCGATGTCGATCACCTGCGGCTTGGCGACCAGGCCGCCCACCTCGATGGTCCAGGGGCGCGTGGTCAGCGAACCGGCATTGCGTGCCGGATCTTCCTTGCCCGTGCCGAACTCATAGAAGTTGTTGTAGGTGGTAACGTCTTCCTTCGAGGTCAGCTTTTCATCGAGCGTGTATTTGCTCGGCTGCGCGGCAAGCGGCGCCGCAAAGGCATGATGTCCGAGCCCGACGGCGGCAACGCCACCTGCCGCAACGCCCATGAACTGCCGTCGCTTGAGATAGAGCGACTTCGGGGTAATCTCGGAACTGGCGATCTTCGGCGGATGGTAGACGGGCATGGCGCACCTCTTCAGGCTCTCTGTGTCTCACTAAGATAGATGACGTGCGCTCAGAGACCAGAGTTTCAATGCCGGGAAAAGAAGCCTGACAGGAACAATTTCGTGTAGGGCGCGGGCGGGCCGCGGCTGTAAGAAACCACCGTTTTCGACGACGTGGTCAGCCGCACCAGTTGAGCTTCTGTCCTTCCCACCGATGAGCAAGTCCCCGGGCGATCAGGTCCTCGCCGACCGAGCGTCCGTCCTGCAGCACCACCCGCAGCTTTCGCCCGTATTGATCGACATCGCGCCGTTCGCGGCGCTCCATGGTCAGCCCGTCGCCGTTCAGGGTCTGCAGAAGCGCCACCTGCGCCTCCATCCCGAGACGCCGCTCGCGCTCGCATTCCGGACGGCCGATCTCCGGCGTGTTGATGTCGGAGATCCGATATTTCACCGCCCGATACCAGAAGGTGTCGCCATCGACGACGCAGTTGACGCGCTGCGCGCCCGCACAGGTGACGAAGCGCCCTTCGATCGGCTCGGGATGCGGCGCAACCGCACCCGTGATGCTGTAGTCGATCAACTTGTTTCCCGCTGGCACAACCAGGTAGGAATAGGGAAGTTTGTCGAAATGAATGACGGCAAGGACGCCGAGGCCGCCATAAAAGATGACGCGACGCATCTTGTAGAGCGCCTTGAACGGACTCCAGCGCGGCGCCGGCTCGGGATTGAGCTTCTGACGGGCATCCTTCAGCAAGATCACGCGGGCAGGTTTGCGGGTCATCATGACGCCTCCTTCCGCGGTAAATTCTAATAAACACGTCTTGCCGCAGGCTTAAGCCGATCACTAAAATGCGAACCAATTCACGCCCTCCGTGAGCTCAAGGCGTACCAATTTGCCCTTGGATGCTAGTGACAGGTGAGGGCGCTTGGCTTAGACCAGTTCCAAAATGGCCGCCTTGCCTTGGCGCCGAGGGTGCAGGCATGACGGCGAACAAGCCATCGAGGTGACACCCATGCCCGCCTATCGTTCGAGAACCACCACCCACGGCCGCAACATGGCCGGTGCCCGCGGCCTCTGGCGCGCGACCGGCATGAAGGACGGCGATTTCGGCAAGCCGATCATCGCGGTCGTCAACTCCTTCACCCAGTTCGTGCCCGGCCACGTCCACCTGAAGGACCTGGGCCAGCTCGTTGCCCGCGAAATCGAAGCCGCCGGCGGTGTGGCCAAGGAATTCAACACCATCGCTGTCGATGACGGCATTGCCATGGGCCATGACGGCATGCTCTATTCGCTGCCGTCGCGCGAGATCATCTCCGACTCGGTCGAATACATGGTCAACGCCCACTGCGCCGACGCCATGGTCTGCATCTCCAACTGCGACAAGATCACGCCCGGCATGCTTTCTGCTGCCATGCGCCTCAACATTCCGGCCGTCTTCGTTTCCGGCGGACCGATGGAAGCCGGCAAGGCGATCCTGCAGGGCCGCAAGGTGGCACTCGACCTGGTTGACGCCATGGTTGCCGCAGCCGACGACAAGATTTCCGACGCCGATGTCGACGAAATCGAAAAGGCCGCCTGTCCGACCTGCGGCTCGTGCTCTGGCATGTTCACCGCCAATTCGATGAACTGCCTGACCGAAGCGCTCGGCCTCTCGCTCCCCGGCAACGGCTCGACGCTCGCAACCCATGCCGACCGCAAGCGCCTGTTCGTCGAAGCCGGCCACCTGATCGTCGACATCACCCGCCGCTATTACGAGCAGGACGACGAAAGCGTCCTGCCGCGCAACATCGCCTCCAAGGCCGCCTTTGAAAACGCCATGGCCCTCGACATTGCCATGGGCGGCTCGACCAATACCGTCCTGCACATCCTAGCCGCTGCCCATGAAGGCGGCATCGACTTCACCATGGACGATATCGATCGCCTGTCGCGCAAGGTGCCCTGCCTGTCGAAGGTGGCCCCGGCCAAGCAGGACGTGCACATGGAAGACGTCCACCGCGCCGGTGGCATCATGCGCATCCTCGGCGAACTCGATCGCGGCGGCCTGATCAACCGCGATTGCCCGACCGTGCATGCGGAAACCATCGGCCACGCCATCGACCGCTGGGACATCACCCGCACCAATTCCGAAACCGTTCGCGAATTCTTCAAGGCAGCACCCGGTGGCGTTCGCACCACCCAGGCCTTCTCGCAGGCCTCGCGCTGGGATGAACTCGACACCGACGGCGAAACCGGCGTCATCCGCTCCGTCGAACATCCCTTCTCCAAGGATGGCGGTCTGGCCGTCCTGAAGGGCAATATCGCGCTCGACGGCTGCATCGTGAAGACGGCGGGTGTCGATGAATCGATCCTGAAGTTCAAGGGCCCGGCCCGCGTCTTTGAAAGCCAGGACGCAGCCGTCAAGGCGATCCTCTCGAACCAGATCGTCGCCGGCGACGTGGTCGTCATCCGCTATGAAGGCCCGAAGGGCGGCCCCGGCATGCAGGAAATGCTCTATCCGACGAGCTATCTGAAGTCGAAGGGCCTCGGCAAGGCCTGCGCTTTGGTCACCGATGGCCGCTTCTCCGGCGGCACCTCGGGCCTCTCGATCGGCCATGCCTCGCCGGAAGCCGCCCAGGGCGGCGCGATCGGCCTGGTGCGCGAAGGCGACCTGATCGACATCGACATCCCGAACCGCACGATCAACCTCGTCGTCGACCCGGCAGAGCTCGAACGCCGCCGCGCCGAACAGGACAAGCTCGGCTGGCAGCCGGCCGAAAAGCGCAAGCGCAACGTCACGACCGCCCTCAAGGCCTACGCCGCGTTTGCCGCCTCTGCCGACAAGGGCGCGGTACGCCAGCTGCCGGAATAAGGCTTCTCCATAGGACAACCCGTCGGCATGACCGACGGGTTGCCGTTAACCACCTCTCCACGTTGAACTTTCGAAAATCCGCCCGTTTGAATATATCGCCTGGACACCCGGGAGATGGTTCATGACAGTGAGCGGCGTAAACCCCACCAGCGAGAGACTGGCTTTTCTCGATGGATGGCGCGGGCTGGCCATTCTGTCCGTGATGATCGGGCATTTCTTCCCGGTGCCGGGCCTTGAGTTCGGTTCATTCGGGGTCGAGCTCTTCTTCGTCCTGTCCGGCAGGCTGATGGCGGAGATCCTGTTCGTTCGCAAACTGGACGCCCTGGAGTTTATCCGTCGCCGCTTTTCGCGCATCTACCCGGCCCTGCTTGTTTTCGTATCCTGCGTCAGCATTCCGGCCCTGTTGAGCGTCGAATTGATGCACTCACGCGAGCCGCTGGCACAGCTACCCGACATCGTCGCGGCGCTCACTTTCACCTCAAGCTATCTCGAGCTGCTCTACGACCGCGGCCTGGTGTTCGCCCATACCTGGTCGCTCTCGGTCGAGGAAAACAGCTATCTCATTCTGCTGGCGCTTGCCTGGTTCACCCGTCGCAAGACGCGGCTGGCGATGTACTGCATGATCGGAGCTGCAATCCTGTGCGTGGCAAACGGCGTGATTTCCAGCGAGTATTTCGGCCAGCGCGAAGAACTGGTCTATTGGCGCACCGACGTCCGCATCGCCTCGATCCTGATCTCTGCCTCGACATTTCTTGCGATCCGCGAGTTTGAGCTGAGGCGCTTCATGCACCTGGCAATCACCGTGCTTGCCCTGCCTTTGGCGCTGATGATGTTTGCTGAGCAGACCCCCGGTTACATCAAGTACGGAGCAGCGACGCTTCTGCTGGCCTGGAGTGTCAACGCGCTCGACGTGTCTCCGAAACTGGTAAGGGAGGCGCTTTCGTTCCGGCCGCTGGCATCTCTCGGGCTCGTCAGCTATTCGCTCTATCTTTGGCAGCAGCCATTTTATGTTGCAGCTGGCCGGTTCCGGGACATGGGGCTGATCTACGTCTTCGTGCTTGTCATGGCCGCCCTATGCTGTGCCATCGGGAGCTATTTGTTTATCGAAGGGCCGGCGCGCAGGTTCATCAACGGCATCGATCTTCGCCGGTATCGCCTGAGGCAGCCATCCACAGGAACTGTCGAATGGTCCGGCAACGAGCCGACCAGCCGCTGACCGATCGGGGCTGACGTTCCACCTCAATCCCGGTAACTCGGATCTTCCTTGTCCAGGCACGACTTCAGATAGGCGAAATGCTTCTCCGCCATGCCGCGATAGGGGATCCACCCGTCCGACGTGCCCTGCGCAATTTCGTCCGACAGGACGGCCAGCGGTTTGCCGGTCGACAGTGCCAGCACCATGGTCTGCGCCGCCTTCTCGAAGAAGTAGAGATCCTCAAACGCATCCGCCACCGTCTCGCCGGCAACCGACACCCCGTGGTTGCCCATGACCAGCACCGCCTTGCCGCGGATCATCTCCGCTAGCCGCTCGCCTTCCTCCGCCGCATCGGCGATGCCACCAAACGAGAGGTCATAGCCGATCCGCCCGAAGAAGCGCGCCGTGTTGTTGTCGAGCGGCAGGAGCGTCGGGTCCTTCAGGCAGGAGAGCGCCACCGCATAGGGCGAGTGGCAATGCAGGATCACCCGCGCCTCCGGCAGCATCCGGTGCAGCGTGCCATGCACGGTCCAGGCCGAAGGATCGGGAGCATTCGGCCCATTCATCACATCGGGATCATCGGCATCGAGCAGCAGCAGATCGCTCGCCTTCACCGTGGCAAAATGCTGCCAGCGCGGATTGAGCAGGAATTTCCGCCCATTCGCCGAGACCGCCGCGCTGAAATGATTGCCGACCGATTCACTCCAGCCGAAACGGTGGCAGAGCCGGAAGGCCGCCGCCAAATCCTGACGCAGAGTGGTCAGCGCCGCATCGTCGAGCATGTCGTTTCCGGAAGCCGCGATATTCATGCCTTGAACCGCCCTTCCGTCGTCAGCGCCCGATAGGTCGAACGCATCTCCTCGCGATCGGCATAACAGCCGCGCAGATAGCGATCGCCGCTGGTCGCCGAATAGGCCATACGGCCATGCACGATCCGGTGATTGTCGAACACCATGCACTCGCCGGCCTTCATCAAAAACCGCATCATGAAGCGGTCGTCCTGCAGCATCTTTCCGAAGCGGCAGAAGGCCGGATAATAGTCGTCGAGCACGGTCTGCGGCAGGTCGAACAGATCGGCCATGTGCTGGCTGATCGTCAGGCCCGAGACCTCGCCATGCTTGTCCAGCTCGATCACCCGCTGCCGCGAGCGCATGTCGTAAGTGTCGTGCTCGCAATAGAAGGGAATGTCGATTTCCGACAGCAGTTTAAACCCCTCAGGATCGATCTCCCGGAGGGCATTGGCCACCGCCACGCCGTCCGAATAGATGCTCATGCCGCCCTCGACGGTATTGGCCCGGCAATGCAGGAACTGGATGCCCGGCGCGTGCTCCTCCGCCGGCGTGTCGGTATGCAGCTCCAAGGCCTTCGCCGTATAGGCCGTGTTGGTCGGGTTGATATGCGTCTTCACGTCGAAATATTCGCCGAAGAAGGTCGGCCGCACATGGCCCATCAGCTTGACCGTCTCAGTGAGCCCTTCATTGCTGTCGGGCATGTCGGTCACAATCGTCAGACCCTCGACGATCATCGCCTCCAGCCATTCCGCAACCTTCTTCGGATCACGCATCAGCTCCGGCTGCGAGAAGCGCGGAATGTCGGGATAGTGGTCGCTGAACCAGGCCTTGCGCGGCAGGTCGGCGGGATCCGGCCGATGTTTGCCCTCGGTGTAAAGCGCCAGCAGCGACAGCGGAAAGCGCGACACATGGTTTTCGCCTGCCCAGCGGATAACGAGCATGTCGCCCTCGATCTCCGCACTCGCCGCGCGCGGTGCCTCCGACTGATGAAAGATGTCGAAGCTGCGCTCGCGCGTCTTGCTGTCGAAGGACGTGGGGCAGTTGTCGCGTAGCCAGTAGTAGTTGAAATAGGCCTGTTTGCCATCGGCGAGCGGCAGATGGAGGCCCTTCTCGGCGAGTGTGACGGCCCCGGTCGCAACATGCATATTCATCGCGGTTTTCCTTAAGTCTGGCTGGCGAGAGAGCGGATCGGATTTGACGATCATCATCCCACTTCTCAGGGGAAAACAGAGGGATTATGCTTATGCTGAGTTAAGCTGGAGGTTAAGTTGAGCCGTCTGCCGCCCCTGCGCCTGCTGACCACCTTCGAGGCCGTCGCCCGGCTCGGTTCGATGCGTGAGGCGGCAAGTGCGCTGAACGTCACCCAGCCCGCCGTCACCCAGGCGCTGAAGGCGCTCGAGGATCATGTCGGCGCCATCCTGATCGACCGCTCGACCCGGCCGGCACGGCTCACAGAAACCGGCCAGCAACTGGCGCGCGCCACCCGCGACGGTCTTGATCTGATCGCCGACACGATCGAGGAGATCCGCACCAGCACCGGCCTCGAAGACCAGAGCCTGACGGTGGCCTGCACCATGGGTTTCGCCACGCATTGGCTGATGCCGCGGCTGAGCGGCTTCTACGCGGAAAATCCCGGCCTCTTCGTCAATGTCCAGGTCCCGCCGACCGACCTGCCGCAGATTTGGCCGGGCACCGATCTCGTCCTGCGCTACGGCCGCGGCACCTGGAAGGATGGCGAGACGCTGCGTTTGTTCGACGAGACGATCTGCCCCGTCGGTCGTCCGGCTCTGGTTGACAGCCTGCTGGCAAAAGGCGAGGGGCTGGAGACCGCCCCGCTCATCCATGTCCGCACCGTCGAGGCGCGCCACTGGGAAGGCTGGACCGATTATCTCGCCCGTCGCGGCCTGCCGAAATCCCGCGGTCGGTCCCACATCTTCGACAATTACGTCCAGGCCGTCCAGGCCGCGCTCGATGGCCGGGGCCTGATGCTCGGCTGGCATTCGATCACCGACCATCTCGTCGCCGACGGCAGCCTCAAACCCTGGCCCGACGGTGCGCTCGATCTCGGCACCGCCTATTTCGCGACGGTGGCGCCTGCGGCGGCAAAGCGTTCGGCGGTAAAGGCGTTTGTAACATGGTTGGAGGAAAGGGCAGGGGCGGGCATAGTCACACCCTGACGTCTGCCGTCACGGAAAAAGCCGACCGCCAAGGGCGGCCGGCTCTGATCTTGAGATGGGCATTTTGAGAATTCGGCAATTCGCTAATTGGATTGCGTTGTCTGCCCCTGCGTTTCGGTCATCTTGATGACCTCGCCGACAGCGCTTCGAAGCTCGGCCATGCGGCTCGCATAGGCGGCGGCGAGGCAGTCGAGATTGCCGCCGCATTCGCCGCGCTGTTCGAGCCACTTGACCTGCGCCGTTTCCAGCTCGCCGCGGCTGCCCATCGGCAGGATTTCGCGCAGCAATTCGAACGTGGTGACCATGCGCACGTCCATGTCGTTGAGATCGATGTTCTGGCAGATCGCCGCCTCGTCCGCGGCAAGGCCCGGCGTGCGGCAATCGAAACTCGCAGCCCGGGCTGGCTGGGGCAGGGTGGTGACAACCGGAGCGGGGAGGGCAAGGACGGCGAGGCCGAAGATGGTGGATTTGGTTCGGGACATGATCGGTCTCCTTTCCTGATGCTGGACCAACGGTCTTCCAGCGCCAAACGTTCCGCGACGCGTGAACGGCAAAATCCTCACGATGCGGTGAGCACGCGCGCTTTCGGCCTTCCCTTGTGCGCCGCAGCCATTACCTTCAGCCCATGCAAAGGCGAACCTTCCTCTCCCTCCTCGGTGCTTCCGGCGCCGTCTCCGTCATCTCCGGCCCCAAGGCTTTGGCACAGTCCGAGCCTCCCGGCGCGTCGCCCTCGACCGCGCCGATCGTGACCCCGGCCAGTTCGGCTGCGGATTTGGAGGCGATGCGCCCGCGGGTCGCAAACCTTCTGGAGGAGGCAAGGCGGCTCGAAACTCTGGAAACCGTGATTGCTACCCGTAACGGCGAGACACTCGGTGAGCGCGCTTACGGCGAAAGCTCGCTCACTGGTTCGACCAACATCAAGTCGGCCTCGAAATGCGTCGTCTCGGCTCTGGTCGGCATCGCCATCGACAAGGGCCTGCTCGAAGGCGTCGACCAGAAGATTGAAACCGTTCTGCGCTCGGAATTTCCCGCCAATCCCGATCCGCGCCTGTCGCAGATCACCATCGGCCATCTTCTCTCCATGCGGTCGGGTCTCGAGCGCATGTCCGGGCCGAATTACGGCCGCTGGGTCGCGAGCCGCAACTGGACCCGCTTCGCGCTCGCCGCCGATTTCGTCGACGAGCCCGGCGGCGGCATGCTCTATTCGACCGCCTCCACCCACCTTCTCTCAGTTATCCTCACCAAGGTCTCGGGAAAGCCGACGCTGGCACTCGCGCGGGAATGGCTCGGACCGCTCGAAGGCTTCCGCATCGGCTCCTGGCATCGCGATCCGCAGGGCTATTATCTCGGTGGCAACCAGATGGCCATGACGCCACGCTCGCTGCATGCTTTCGGCGAACTCTATCGTCGCGGCGGCGTGACCGAAGATGGCACCCGGCTGATCTCGGAAGCCTGGATCCGCGAAAGCTGGATCCGCCGCACCAATTCCGTCTTCAACGGCGATGGCTACGGCTATACCTGGTTCCTCAAGGAAATGGGCGGGGTCCAGGTCAACTATGCCTGGGGCTATGGCGGCCAGATGCTCTACATCGCGCCGAGCCTCGGGTTGACCGTGGCGATGACGTCCAATGAGAGCGCGCCATCGGCCCGTACCGGCTACCGTGATGAGCTCCATGGCCTGATGACGCGCATCATCGAAACCGTCAGCACTTGAGCCGGGCAGGCGTTATCCCCATCTGCGATCGGTCTTCCTTGGTTCTGCCTATTTGCCGGCGCAGGAACCGGGTTTAGAACGTCCATATCGCATGAAGGAACTTCGCATGCCGCGTTTTGCCTGTCTGACACCGCTCGCAGTTGTCGTCGCTCTGATGATGCCGCTCCCCGCCCCAGCCTTGGCGCAGGACAAGGCGGTGCCGAAGAGCCAGATCGAGATGCAGCTTTCCTTCGCGCCGCTGGTCAAGCAGGCGCGCGGTGCAGTCGTGAATGTCTATGCAGAGCGTCTGGTCCAGACCCGCTCCAGCCTGTTTGCCGGCGACCCCTTCTTCGAACAGTTCTTCGGCCAGCGCATGCCGAACCGCACGGAAAAGCAGTCCTCGCTCGGCTCGGGCGTGATCGTTGAAGCCGACGGCGTCGTCGTCACCAACAACCACGTCATCGACGGCGCCGACGACATCAAGGTGGCGCTCGCCGATGGCCGCGAGTTCCCGGTCAAGGTCGTGCTCAAGGATGACCGCCTCGATCTGGCGGTCTTGAAGTTCGAAACCAACGAGGTCATGCCGACGCTGCCAATCGGCGATTCCGATGCGACCGAGGTCGGCGATCTCGTGCTGGCCATCGGTAACCCCTTCGGCGTCGGCCAGACGGTCACCTCGGGCATCGTCTCCGCACTTGCCCGAAACCAGGTGACCGAGGGCGACTTCGGCTTCTTCATCCAGACCGATGCCGCGATCAATCCTGGCAACTCGGGTGGTGCGCTGGTCAACATGAATGGCGAACTGATCGGCATCAACACCGCGATCTTCTCGCGCGGAGGCGGTTCGAACGGCGTCGGCTTTGCCATCCCCGCAAATCTCGTGCGCGTCTTCCTCGATGCCGCCGACCGCGGTGAGGCAAGCTTCGAGCGTCCCTATGTGGGCGCAAGCTTCGAGCCTGTGACCTCTGACGTCGCAGAAGCCCTGGGCCTTCAGACCGTGCGCGGCGCGCTGGTCGTCAGCGTCGTCGAGGGTGGACCGGCCGAAAAGGCAGGCCTGAAACCGGGGCAGGTCGTCACAGCCGTCAACGGCATTCCGGTCGAGCATCCGGATGCACTCGGCTATCGCCTGACCACGGCAGGCCTCGGCAAGACGGCCGAACTCACCATCCAGCAGGACGGCAAGCAGCAGGCGATTGCCCTGCAGCTCGCATCCGCGCCCGAAACCCGGCCGCGCGACATCCAGCTCATCGAAGGCCGCAGCCCCTTTGCCGGCATCCGCGCCGGCAATCTCTCGCCGCGCCTCGCCTATGAGCTGAAGATGGCCTCGGAAGTGACTGGCGTCGTCGTCACCGAAGTCGTGCGCGGATCGCCGGCGGCCCGCCTGGGCTTCCAGCCGCGAGATATCGTCGTGGCCGTCAATGGAGAGCCGATCGCCTCCGTGGATGATCTGCAGACCATGAGCGAAAGCGATCCTGGCTTCTGGCGCGTCGAGATCGAGCGCGATGGCCAGCGCATCCGGCAGATCTTCCGATGAGCGATCTCTTTGCGCCGCAGATGTCGAAAGAGATGGCCGAGCGTCGCCCGCTCGCCGATCGTCTGCGGCCCAAGAACCTTGCCGAAGTCACCGGTCAGGAGCATCTGACCGGCGAGGATGGCGTGCTCGCCCGCATGATCGCCTCGGGCTCGCTCGGCTCGATGATCTTCTGGGGCCCCCCGGGCACGGGCAAGACCACCGTCGCCCGGCTGCTCTCGGGCGAGGCGGGCCTCGCCTTCGAGCAGATTTCGGCGATCTTCTCCGGTGTGGCCGACCTCAAGAAGGTTTTCGAAAGCGCACGCCTGCGCCGCATGGAAGGTCGCCAAACCCTGCTCTTCGTTGACGAGATCCATCGCTTCAACCGCGCCCAGCAGGACAGTTTCCTGCCCGTCATGGAAGACGGCACCGTCATTCTGGTGGGGGCCACGACCGAGAACCCGAGCTTCGAGCTCAACGCCGCTCTTTTGTCACGCGCCAGGGTCCTGACCTTCAAGAGCCATGACGAGGCGAGCATTGAGATCCTGCTGAAGCGCGCCGAGGAGACCGAAGGCAAGCCGCTGCCGCTCGATGCCGATGCACGGGCAAGCCTGATCCGCATGGCCGATGGCGATGGCCGTGCCTCGCTGACACTGGCCGAAGAGGTCTGGCGTGCCGCCCGCGAAGGGGAGGTCTTCGACACCGAGGGGCTGGGCCGCATCGTCCAGCGTCGCGCCCCTGTCTACGACAAGGGCCAGGACGGCCACTACAATCTGATCTCTGCCCTGCACAAGGCGGTGCGCGGCTCCGATCCCGATGCTGCCCTCTATTATCTCTGCCGCATGTTCGATGCCGGCGAGGATCCGCTCTATCTTGGCCGCCGGCTGGTGCGCATGGCGGTCGAGGATATCGGCTTGGCCGACCCCCAGGCGCTTGTCGTCTGCAACGCCGCCAAGGATGCCTACGACTATCTCGGCTCTCCCGAAGGCGAACTCGCGCTGGCCGAGGCTTGCGTCTATCTCGCCACAGCCCCGAAGTCGAACGGCGTCTATATCGCCTACAAGGCCGCCATGCGCGCTGCCAAGGAACACGGCTCGCTGCTGCCTCCCAAGCATATCCTGAATGCCCCGACCAAGCTGATGAAGGGCGAGGGCTATGGCGACGGTTATCTCTACGATCACGACCAGCCCGATGCCTTCTCCGGCCAGGACTATTTCCCGGAAAAGATGGGCCGCAAAACCTTCTACGATCCGCCGGAGCGGGGCTTCGAGCGCGAGATCCGCAAGCGTCTGGACTGGTGGTCCAAGCTCCGCCGAGAGCGGGGCGGCGGCTGATCCGATTGCCTATCGTCATTTCAGCTTAAGCTGCTTTTAAACGCTCTCCTGTAATCTCCCCGGCCGAATACAGGGGATTGCGCATGACGAAAGAGCTTGAATTCTTGCACTTGCAGCCGGGGGCTAAGGCCGTGCCGCGCCTTGGTCTGCCGGCGCTGGTGAAGCTTTTTGCCTTCGTGCTGATCACGCTGTCGGCCCTTTCGCTCCTCTTTGTCGGTTACATCGCTTCCCGAAAGGCCGACGATATTGCGGCCGAGAAGCAGATCCTGCTGCTGGAAAACGTGTTGCGCGACCGCCAGAGCCTGCTTGCCCGCGACCAGCTCGGGCTCGCGCGCTGGGACCGTTCGGTCAAATACATCACGCTCAAGTTCCGCGCCTCCTATGTGGTGGAGGAGTTCGTCTCCTCGCTCTGGTATGATTTCGGCCACGAGCGCAGCTTCCTCGTCGGTCCGGGCGGGCGCCTGTTGATGTCGGCCTGGCAGGACGAGGTGGATCTGACCGCGCGCGACCTGAAGCCTGGCGAGGATCTGAAGGCGATTGCCGACCAGGCGATCAGGCAGCACCATGCCCATCGCACCACGATCGATGGCGGCTATGGCCAGAAACCGGTGCCGGCTTCCCAGGTTCATGCCATCGCCGCCTTCGGTTTCGCCGAGATCGACGGGGATGTGATGCTGACCTCAGCCATGGCCATCGTGCCCGATGATGGCGAGGTGGCGCTGCCTGGAGGCGATCCGGTCGTCCTGATTTCGGCAAGGCCGATCGATGCGGAGCTCGTTGCCGATCTCAACACGCAACTCGAATATCCGGAGCTCCGCTTCAATCGGAACGACGACGGGCTGCTGGCGATCAGGAGCCTTGACGGGCGCAAGCTCGGCAGCTTCGACTTCGCCCTCTACGAGCCCGGTGCCGAGATCTGGACCATCGTCGTGCCGGCGGTGGTGCTGCTCTGCGGCCTGCTGCTCACCGCAAGCTTCGTGCTCGGCCGCTATATCGGCCGCCTGTCGGAGCGGCTGGAAGAAAGCGAGCGTCGCAACCGGGAGCTTGCCCATCGCGATGCGCTCTCCGGCCTTGCCAACCGGCTCTGCTTCGACAAGGCGCTGAACGAGGCGGCGGAACGGCTGGCGCATGCGCCCTTTGCCGTCATTGCGAGCGACCTCGACCGCTTCAAGGCCGTCAACGATATCCATGGCCATGCGGCGGGCGACGAGGTGATCCGGGTGGTTGCGCAGCGGCTGCGGGAGGCCGTCGGCGAAAACGGGCTGGTGGGACGTGTCGGCGGCGACGAATTCGTCGTGCTGGTCCATGCCTTCCGCGACCGGCCGAGGCTTTCCATGCTCGCCCAGCACATCATCGCCTCGGTCTCTCAGCCCATCACCCTGTCGAGCGGACCGGTCGTCGATGTCGGGATCAGCCTGGGCGTCGCGACCGCACCTGAAAGCGGTGCCGCCGCCCGGCCGATCATGGCCATGGCCGACAAGGCGCTTTACGCCTCCAAGGAAGGCGGCCGCGGTCGGGTTTTCTTCGCCGAGGATCTGAGCCCCGACGAGGACGAGGCGGCCGTCCATGCGGCCTGACCCGCTCCGCCGGAGGCTTCTGCTGCTCGCTGCCGCATCGGGCCTTTCGCTGAGCTCCCTGGGGCGTCGGGCCTTGGCCCAGGCCTCTCCACCGGCAAGTGCAGCCGATCCCGTCAGTGGGGCCGGGAAGGGGCTGAAGGTCGTCGTCGTCGGCGCGGGCATGGCGGGTCTCTCCGCTGCCGCGCGTCTGGCCGAAAGCGGTGCCGAGGTCGTGGTGCTCGAAGCCCGCGACCGGATCGGCGGCCGCATCTTCACCGATCGCAGCCTTGGCGTGCCGGTCGAACACGGCGCCAATTTCATTCACGGCTATCACGGCAACCCGGTGGCGGATCTCGCCGCCAAGGCCCGCGCAACGCCCTTCTTCATCGACCAGGAAAGCTGGCAGCTGCTTGAGCAGGGCGGCGTGGAGCCGGAAGATTTCGAAATCGACGATGTCTTCGACGATCTGGAAACGCTGGCCGATAGCGCGGCGGAAGAGGCCGATGGCGACCCATCGGTGTCGCTGCTCGAGGTGATCGAAATGCTCTATCCGGCCCTCCTGCAGGAGCCGATCGGCAACTGGGCTTTGACCGACAGCTATGAGGGCGAGTATGGCGCACCGCTGGCTCAGCTTTCGGCGCTGCATCTCGACGCCGGCGAGGCCTTCGACGGGCCGGATGTGGTGCTGCGTGAGGGTTACGATCTCTTGGTGAAGTTCCTGGGGCAGGGTCTCGACATCCGCCTCGGCCAGCCGGTGCGCAGGATCCGCCACCGCCCCGATGGCGTCACCTTGGAGACGGAAGCCGGGACCGTCGAGGCCGATCATTGCATCGTCACCGTGCCGCTCGGCGTGTTGAAGGCCGAGGCCATCACCTTCGAGCCCGCTTTGCCGGACAGCCACCGGAAGACGATCGCCGCGATCGGCTTTGGTCAACTGGCCAAGGTCTCAGTTGCCTTCGACAAGCCATTCTGGCCGGAGGATGTGCATTTTCTCGGCTATGCCGGACGAGAGCGCGGCCGCTTCGCCGACATGCTGAACCTCATGGCGATCCACGATGCGCCGGTTCTGACGCTGGTTGCGAGCGGCGACTATGCGCCCCGCGTCGACGCGATGGACGACGTGGCTTTGGTCGCCGACATCACGGCCGTTCTGCGCGACATGTTCGGATCGGATGTTCCGGCGCCGAAGGGGATGAGCCGGCATGCCTGGTCGAGGGACCCCTTTGCCCGCGGTGCCTATTCCTTCCCGGCGGTCGGTTCATCCCCCGCCGATCACGCGACCCTTGCTGCGCCGGTGGGGCCACGGCTTCGGCTGGCCGGCGAGCATGTCAGCGGCGATTATGCCGGCACGGTGCATGGAGCGCTTATGAGTGGCGAGCGGGCGGCCGATCTTGTTCTGGCTGCGCGCAAGGGCTGAGCGGCACCGATCCGGGCGAGGGGAGGCGGGTGGCCTCAGGACGCCTTCTGCTTCGGCTGGACGGCCGGTGCTGCGATCATCTTGACCTTGGATTCGGCAAGGCCGTGATGGCCTTCCATGTCGACGATCAGGTGCCAATGGCCGCTTTCCGGGATCACGATATTGATCGGCGATTTCTTCGCCACGCCGCCGAGATATTTGTAGTCGAGCGTTTCCTTGAACCGCTGGAAATTGGTCGGCGTCATCAGCCGCACATTGTTGACCGCCGAGAGCGTCACCTCGATGATCGTGCCGGCGCGCTGTTCCTTCAGGTCGTAATGGGTGAAGCGGAAGGTCGGTTTGGACATTTCGCTTGAGTCTCCGTCCAGTCTTTTAAGCTATCGTAAAATACCGCGAGGCCGTTAAGGAAGCGTTGGCCGCAAGCCCTGCAAACCAGGGCGAGGGCGGACTTTTTTGGGACTGCGTCTTCACCCAAATGGAAGCAGGGCCGGCACTGCCGACCCCGCGTCCATGTCTCGAAAGGGCGGCGACGCTTCGCTTAGCGATGCGTGCCGATATTGGCTTCCGCATGGGTCTCGCCGACCTGCATCGCCTTGAAGAAGGGCACAAGCTGCCACAGGGCCGACAGGCCGACCAGAACGTAAACGATCGTCGCCAGTGCCGTATCCTGACCGCCGAACAGGGCGGCAACGAGGTCGAAATCGGCAATGCCGACCAGCAGCCAGTTGAGGCCGCCGACGATGACGAGAAGCAGTGTGATGAGGTTGAGGGCGCGCATGATGTTCTCTCCGTTGGTGTGGTCTGGGCCTAACAGTTTCAAATGAGATTGGTTCCGGGAACGCAGCCCCCATGCTGAGGTGCCCGCGTGAAGCGCGGGCCTCGAAGCATCCCTCTGTTTGGATGGCGCTTTGGCCTCGTGCTTCGAGGCCGGGCACTGCCCGGCGCCTCAGCATGAGGAGCAGGGGTGGTGGCCTCGCCCTTCGAGGCCCGACGGTGTCGGGCACCTCAGGGTGAGGGGAAATCTGGTGCTGTCAAAAAACCCAAGCTTCGCCACCGGTCGGGATCATCTCCCTCCGGGTGGGTC
>DAMDHD010000030.1:0-35414 GCA_032102365.1 Allorhizobium sp. CTOTU50464
AACTCCATTCTTCCAGAGCCCCAAAAGTCTCAAATTATTCGACGACGGACAAGATCCACGACCACACCGCTCGGTGCGGTCAATTCCCGCTTCATCGTGTCGAGCGACCATCCGGAAAAGGTGAAGCTTCTGCCTGCACGCTCCGTCGCGGAGTTTCCAGTAACTCGGGTACGGCGCAGGACCGCGCCGATGCGTGCCAGCAGTTCGCGAGGATTGAAGGGTTTGGGCAGATAGTCGTCAGCGCCAACCTCAAGACCAATGATGCGATCCGTCTCGTCGCCCTTGGCCGTCAGCATGATGATCGGCACAGAGGAAGTACGGCGCAGTTCGCGACAGATCTCCAGCCCGTTCTTGCCCGGGAGCATCAGATCAAGGACGATGAGATCCACTGAAAGCCGTTTCAAAGTCTCGGCCATCTCGACCCCGTCACGCGCCGTGTGAACGCGAAAGCCGTTCGCCCTCAGGAACTTTGCCACAAGGATCAGGATCTGACCGTCATCGTCAACGATCAGGATTTCGGCTAAGGCATCCAAGTGTGTTCTCTCCGCAAGTCCGTTATTAGCGCTTTGCGTGCAGGTAGCATGCCGTAGCACCGTGTTTTGTTACCCGAAGGTAACAGATTGTTTCGGCCAGATGCTACATATCAGACGACGGTCTCGTTGTATGCGAGGCGCGGCCTCAGCGGAACGACGGACGAGGTTTCTAGCTAATCCGTCATGGACCCACGACTGGAACCTTTTCAACAGCGCGATGTTACTGGATCTAAGTTGGAGGATGAAGGATGTCCCTCTCGGGCCGCCTAAACACAAGTCTGTCGATTATAGCTGCGGCGTTGCTCGCTCTTGGTATGTTCGCTATGGTGCCCGCTTTCGCTTCAGCTACCTCGGGTTGCCATATTGTGGAAGCCCCTGCTCAGGACCCGCCGGTTTTCGAGGAGGGAGCGACAGTAAACCACAGCAGGTCGTGCTGTACCCAAATGCACTGTTGTCCGATCGTTCCTGTGGCACCCCTAGCCACGCTGCCAAACCCGTTCTTCGATCCACCGCGAACCAATAGCCATCCCGATCGTCCCCTCCTCCTTATCGAGGCGATTGATCCACCTCCCCGATTTCGTTCTGTGTGAGTGCTTCAACGTCTAATCCATTTAAAGGAGTTCAAGATGAACATTTGCGTCAAGAGCGCGGTAGCCGCAATCTCAATGTCCAGCATGATGGTGGTTCCATTCGGATCCGCCATAGCGCAGTCGACATTTCCGGAAAAGTGCAAGAGCGACACTTCTATGGCTGAAATGCCGATGATGGGCGGAAATATGCCCATGGAAGGGAAAGGTGCACATCCTACGGGTGACCTCAATGATCACCAGAAAGCGTCCATGGAAGGCATGATGTCTATGCACCAAAACATGATGCAGGGGATGATGAAGCAAGATGCGGACACGGCCTTCGCCTGCGGAATGATAGCTCACCACATGGGCGCAATCAGCATGGCTGAAGTCGAGTTGCAGTACGGTGACAACGATGAAATGAAAGCTACAGCTCAGCAGATCATCGATGCTCAGACCAAGGAGATCGAGGAACTCACCTCTTGGATAGAAAAAGAGGTTAAGTGATGCACCACATGTCCCCCGAAATGAAGGCCTGTGTCAATGAGTGCCTCGCTTGTTACAGCGAATGCCTGTCAATGGCTATGGGCCACTGTCTTGAAACTGGTGGCAAGCACACCGAGCCTACGCACTTCAAGCTGATGATGGCCTGTGCGGAAATCTGCCGCACCTCGGCGCACTTCATGTTGATCGGAACCGAGCACCACAGGCATACGTGCCGCGAGTGTGCGGAAATATGTCGTCAATGCGCGCAAGATTGCGAACGACTGGGCGACATGCAGAGTTGCGTTGATATCTGCCGTAAATGTGCCGAAAGTTGCGAGCGCATGGCAGCATAATAAGGATGGCGGGGGAGAACCTGTCTTCTCCCGCCATCCTCAGATGGGGCAGATCTCCCTACACGCGGCTCATTATCTGCGGAGGATGCTTGGCACCGGGAGCACTGCAATGGTGCCCTGTCACTGATTGCGTGATATCTTCATGTTCCTCAATCTCAAAGAATTCGCAATGACGCTGACCGACGACAGTGCCATTGCCGCCGCCGCGATGATCGGGGAGAGCAACAGGCCGAAGACGGGGTAGAGAACGCCTGCTGCGACAGGCACGCCTGCGGCGTTGTATATGAAAGCAAAGAAGAGGTTCTGACGGATGTTGCTCATCGTCGCGCGGCTCATCTGCCTTGCCCGGACGATGCCCTGAAGGTCTCCCTTCAGAAGGGTGACCCCTGCACTCTCAATGGCAACGTCGGTTCCTGTTCCCATGGCAACACCTACATCTGCTGCGGCCAGTGCGGGAGCATCATTCACACCGTCGCCCGCCATGGCAACGATCCTGCCTTCACTGCGCAGCCGCGAGACGATCTTGCTCTTGTCCTCAGGCAGGACTTCCGCTTCCACCTCCGAGATGCCGAGGCGGCGTGCTACGGCAAGAGCGGTCGTCTTGTTGTCGCCCGTCAGCATGACGACGCGAATACCGTCTTCGATGAGCGCCTTCACCGCATCCGGTGTCGTCGCCTTGATGGGATCGGCAATGGCAAAGAGACCTGCCAAGCGGCCGTCGATGGCGGTGAAGATGACCGTTGCGCCGTCGTTGCGAAGTTCTTCTGCCTTCGCAGTCATCGCGGTAACGTCGACACCTTCTTCCTCCATGATGCGGTGGCTGCCGAGGATCAGCCGCTTGCCTTCGACCACTCCCGTCGCGCCTTTGCCCACAGGACTGTCAAAGTCGGTAGCATCTCCCAGAGCGATGCCACGCTCACTGGCCGCATTGACAATCGCTAGCGCCAACGGATGTTCGCTTGCCCGCTCAATGGTTGCAGCGAGGCGGAGCAGTTCGGCTTCGGATACCCCTTCGACGGGGACAATGGCAGTGACCTTGGGCCGTCCCTCCGTCAGGGTGCCCGTCTTGTCGATGACAAGCGTGTCGACCTTCTCGAAGCGCTCCAGGGCCTCTGCGTTTTTGATCAACACGCCAAGACTTGCTCCGCGACCGACGCCCACCATGATCGACATTGGTGTTGCCAGCCCCAGGGCACAGGGGCAAGCAATGATGAGAACGGCAACAGCCGCCACTAAGGCATGGGCGAAGCGAGGCTCCGGCCCATAGATCATCCAGACAGCGAACGCGACGAGTGCCACTCCGATGACGACCGGAACGAACCAGCCCGAGACTTCATCGGCGAGGCGCTGGATGGGGGCGCGCGAGCGTTGGGCCTCTGCGACCATGCGGACGATCCGTGAGAGCATGGTGTCGCTCCCAACCTTGCCAGCCTCCATGACGAAACCACCGGTCTGGTTCATGGTCCCGCCGATAAGCTTCGACCCGACATCCTTGGTGACGGGCATCGATTCACCCGTAATCATGGCTTCGTCGACGGAGCTTCGGCCCTCCAGAAGCAAGCCGTCAACTGGCACCTTCTCTCCCGGTCGAACGCGCAGGCGGTCGCCAACAGCCACGGCGTCAAGACCGACATCTTCATCTATACCATCGGCGCGCACGCGCCGTGCGGTCTTCGGTGCCAGATCGAGAAGTGCGCGGATGGCACCGCCCGTCTGTTCGCGCGCCCTTAGCTCCAGAACCTGACCAAGCAGGACCAGGACCGTGATGACGGCAGCAGCCTCGAAATAGACGGCGACCGAACCTCCCTCTGCGCGGAACGTGACCGGAAACAGTCCCGGCGCAACGGTCGCGACAACGCTGTAAATCCAGGCGGCACCCGTTCCCATCGCGATCAGCGTGAACATGTTCAGATGACGCGTCACCAAGGATTTCCAGCCGCGCTCGAAGAAGGGCCAGCCCGCCCACAGGACAACAGGTGTCGCTAGCACCAACTGTAGCCAGTTCGAAGTCTGTGGCCCCAGTAGCATGTGCAGGTTTGTCAGATGGCCGCCCATCTCCAGGGCGAGCACCGGGATGCTGAGAACCAAGCCAATCCAAAACCGTCTGGACATGTCCGCCAGTTCTGGACTTGGACCCGTTTCCAGCGTCGCCACTTCCGGTTCAAGCGCCATTCCGCAGATGGGGCAATTGCCGGGCTCTGTTTGGCGGATTTGAGGATGCATAGGGCAGGTGTAGACCTGGGCGTTGACCATGCCCGGACTGCTAGGCTTGGACGAAGCGGCTACCGGACTAGTCGAATGCCCGTGGTGGTGGTGGTGATGCGGGTGATTTGCGTTGTTCATCTCGCCCTCCCTCAGCCCTGCTGGCCATAGTCGACGAATGTCATCATGCCCGTCGCCATATGATAGAGATGATGGCAATGTAGCGGCCAACGGCCTGAATTATCTGCGTCGAACTCGATCGATACCCGCGCCATGGGCGGCAGCATCACAGTGTCACGCATCGCGCCGGAAATGTTCTTGCCGTTAATTTCCGTTACTTGGAAGTGATGGCCATGCAGATGCATCGGATGGGCCATCATCGACATGTTGTGCATGGAAATCCGAATGCGCTGTCCGCTGCTTACTTCGATCGGGCTGTCGGTATCGATGGACCAGCGATAGGTCGCCATGTCACCGCCCAGCATCAGCGCAAACCGCCGATCAACAGCGCGCCGTGCCAGAGGCGTCAGGCTTTGAAGGCTTTGCTCGAGCGAAAGGTCAAGAACCGGGCCCTTGGCTGCCGCAGTGGTTTCAAGCTTTTGCACTCGTGCGGAGGCGGTGGCGAGGATCACGCCAGTGCGCTCAACGGCCCCTTCCCGCAGAGCCAGTATAGGATACGCCCCGTCGGCAGGCGGCAAGGCCACACGGATGTCGGCCCGTTGGCCCATCGACAAGGGGAACCGTCGGCCACGGACCGGAACGACGTCCATCCCGTCGACAGCGATCAGCTCGCCCTCGAGCTCGCCCGTATCGATCGTGAACGCGGTTGCCGTCGCGCCATTGATAATGCGCAGCCTGACGCGACCGCCACGTTCGACCTTGACAATCTCGGGGTCATCAAGCGTCCGATCATTGGCGAGATATGCGTCATACTCGATATCGTTCAGGTCCATGCCCATCATCATCTGAGGCGCAGCCGAATTTTCTGCGGAGCCCATCTGATGTCCACCATGCATCTTCATCATGGACGACATGTTCTTGTGTCCGGAGGGCATGGCATGACCGCCACCGCTCTGAAGGTCGGAAAGTAGCTCCTCGGGCGACTTGAAAGAGAAATCATGCAGGAGCACGGTCACCTCCTGCTCGTCGCGGGCGAGGTCATCGGCAGTTCGTATGATCAGGGGTGCCGCTAGTAAGCTCTGCTCCTGCAGAGTGTGAGCGTGCATCCAATGGGTGCCGCCTCTCGGCAAGGGAAACTTGTAGGATCGTCTCTCCTTAGGCGGAAGCAGCGCAGCCGGGTTTCCCGGCACCCCGTCCAAATCCCAAGGCGGCGTAAGCCCGTGCCAGTGGATCAGCGTTTCCTCGTCGCTTTCGTTGCGAAGAAGAACGTCAAAGTCCGAGGGCGCGTTGAGGACCAGCCCGGCGTTCCCGGCCTTGTCGGTCAGTCCGAAGACTGAGGCGGCCTTGCCGTTGACGTCCAGGGTCCGTTTACCAATCACAAGCTCGTTCGTTCGTGCTCCTGGGTTTGCCCAGGCATGGCCGAGGGGGGACAGGGCCACGGAACCCAAGGCGAGCGTTTTCAGAAAGTCTCTGCGATACATGATGTCTCTCTCGATCCGGCCGTTGCAACGGCCATGTGGTTGACAGGAAAATTGCGCATTAGGCGCGTTTGTCAGGCAGCAGATCGAGGGGGATGACGTCCTGGAGCAGGGATCTGACCCCGGAATGGGGATGACCGGACTACAAGGATCGGGCCAAGTTCCAAGGCTTCAGGTGCCGACGAAATCGGGGACGACCACGTAACACAGAGCGTGCAGGCGCTCGCACAACAGCGATTGGCCCAGAGATCCAGGCCCTTCCGGTCATCTGCTGGCATGTAACTACCACCGCCTGCGTGGACAATTCGAGACAAACAGCTCAGCGGAGCAGCATGCGACGGAGCGGAAACGAACAAAGGCGTCATTGCCAGAGCGACGATAGTCACCATAATCCAGTTTCGTAGCCCCAAAGTACGCCGCATCACCTTCTCCCTTAGATGACACCAGAATAAGCGCTTTCGCCAGTTCGCGAATTGATGTCGATCAATCGAACATAAGGGTGCACCTTTCTGGCGTCTCGTATCCTGCATCCGGAATGAAAAGCGAGGCAGTTCAGGCCGATTGAATGGCATCTCCATGGAAATTCCTTGCCGGACTTGTGTCGCCATGGCGACATAAGGGGCCGGCAGATAAAAAAGCCGAGGACGGAGCTCCGGAAGAGCCTGGGACTGCGGGTTCGGCCAAACAGTTCGTTCGAGAGAGCCTGGATCTTGTCGATCTGCCGGGAGCCAAAAGCACTCGACCGCTCTATCCCGCCGATGGCCTTGCCGCTCCACATGGCGCGTCCGGACAAGCGGTAGATCATCACCAAGATACGGTGGAGCCGGGGAGCTCCGAGGTCAAAGATGTCTCCCGTCCGCAATTGCCTGATACCGTTGGTCCTCCGGCAGATAGCGCTTCCAACGTGAACGAGACGTCAAAGGCCGCGCCGACCAAGCGTAAGGGACGCTCCAGGACAGTCAAGCCTGTCGTTGCCGCGTCAAAGGCCCCACCTGCTGTTCTGGCGGTGTCTAATGACGAGACCAGCCTAGATGAGGAAATCAGGGCGCTCAGAGGCGAGCTTGTGAGAAAGCTTCGCCTGCAAAACGCGCAAGTGAAGAAGATGCTGGAGCGGTTCGAATGCTGATTCAGCATCGACGTCTGGATGTGCCGTGCGTTCAATCGAAGCCGGTCGACTTGATCTCTGGGCGGCTCGTAAACACTTGAGAGCGTTCAACAGCGGTTACGAGTGTGGGGAACCGCGAACTCGCTCACCGCGCGTGGTGCGCTTGACGGTGGCGGAGAGGGGCTACGTCGTGACAACGGAGAGGCATCCCATGGCCGTCAACCGCGGGATCGTTTTCACGACCATCCGCAAGGAGAACGGCGTTTCCCCAGTCTGTGAATAAGACTAGAGCGAGCGGCACCCCCGTCGCACGCCCATTGAAAGCGGCCTTGGCGGGATGGTATCTGGAGCTGAAGTGGCTAATCCGCAAGCTTGATGACCGCTCTGCCGCAGTTTCCGATCTCGGTCGCAAACTCATTTTCGATTGAGTTGCCTTCTCGAAGCCGATGAAACTGCTCCAGAATGTGCGACAGCAAATGACGTGCCGTGGGTTCGCATCTCCTCAAGAGCAGAAAAGACTGCCGAACCAAGTTGAAATTAAATCGCTGCACTCTCCGCCTCTCAACTCCCAATCGGGCATCGCGCTCCATCGCAAATCTTTGTGAGCCTATTCTCGATTCAGCGTTGACGTGTCACAGTAAAACAATGAGGTTCCTGGCTATAGTCCACCGTCTGCTGTTCGTGACCGCGTTGCTCGGGATCGTTGTCGGTCCAATGAGCATCGGTGCGGCTGATAGCGTCATGGCGGCATCAGTTTCCGCCGAGGCTGACAAGGTGGCGGGTACGGAGATGTCCGGGGATATGCCCTGCTGCCCTGATGAGATGCCCGCCAAGCCCGGATGCGGCACCAAATCCTGTCCTCTTGTGCTTTTATGCACGACCGTAATCGTCGGCCAGGTCGCCAGCACGCATCCTGCGTCGCTGAGAGTTGGATGGAGCGCCCATCGCTATCTCGTCCATCCGCATGCGGAGCTTGTCTCTTCGCTAGTCTACCCGCCCGTCCGCCCTCCACGAGTCTGATTGCAGGTCATTCAACACGTTATCGGTTCTGCACAGTCGTAGCCTTACGTCTTCGCGGTACCGACGGCGATCCATATTGACTGAAGACGAGGTCGCAGACCCGTCAGGACGAGACATCGAACATGAACAAGTTTACTTTCGACGCGAGGGCCGTTGTCCTCGCAGGCGTTATGCTGTTTGGCACCGCCACCGCTTTGGTTGCCGGAGCCGACGACTACGAATTTCAAGCCGTCGAGACCGAGATAAAAAAAGGTCCGGGTTCGGCAGTCTTGGTCCGGCTGGTAGACAAGCGGACGGGCAAAACAGTTCCTGATGCCGTCATCTTCACCACCCGCATGGACATGGCTCCGGATGGAATGGAAATGATGACCACGACCGTTGAACCGTTGGCGTCGACGGAACCTGGCGTCTACGCTTTCATAACCAACCTTTCGATGGAAGGCGGGTGGCGCTTCCAGGTCGCTGCCAAGGTTCAGGGCGAGCCTGAGACTGTGAAGGGCGAAATCGTCCTGAAGGCCGTCCCGTGAGCGCCTCGCGCACCATTGCCGCAATCTCCCTCGCCGCGATCGTCGGCGGGGCAGGTTACTGGGCGGGGAAGAATGACGTCGGGGCTGCGTTGCAGCGCTTAATCGCCAACACGCGCATGGCGGCCGAAGCCGTGCCTCAACCCGAAGGAACGGGGGCGGTGATTTACTACAGCCACCCCGACGCCCTGGCCGAATATTCCGCCAAGCCGAAGAACACCGATGACGGACGGCCGTTCACGGCCGTCCGGGCGAGCGAAGACGTCAGCTTCGACGGAACCGAAGCCGGAACGCCGATGGCTGAAGGCGGGGACGGAGCCACGGAACGCAAGGTTCTGTTCTACCGGAACCCCATGGGACTTCCCGACACCTCCAAAGTGCCGAAGAAGGATTCAATGGGCATGGACTACCTGCCTGTCTACGACGGGGACGTCAGCGACAGCTCAACCGTCAAGGTTTCGCCCGGCAAGCTTCAGCGCACGGGTGTGAAGACGGCGTTGGCGCAGGTGACGACCGTCACCCGGAAGATCCGGGTACCGGGAACTGTCACGCTCGATGAACGCATGGTCAGCATCATCTCGATGCGGGCCGACGCATTCGTCGAGGACGTCGCCGACGTCACGACAGGGGATAGGATAACGAAGGGCGAAGGACTCTTTCATTTCTATTCTAAAGAAATTGCAACGGCCGGAGCGGAATACGCAGCCGAGATGCGCAACGGGGCAAAATCTGACCCTAACTCCGGCGCGTCGCTTCGCTTGAAAAATCTTGGCGTACCGGCAGCAACCATCACCAGCATCGCCGCCGAGCGGAAGGTGCCGCAGAGCATTATTTACACGTCACCGCGTGACGGCGTCGTGCTTGAGCGCATGGCAGTAAGCGGCATGATGGCGGAGGCAGGCGACATCCTGTTCAGGATCGCCGACGTGTCCAAGGTCTGGGTGATTGCCGACGTCCCCGAATACGAACTGGGCTCCGTTCGTATGGGTGCCAACGTTTCCGTCAGCGTCCGAAACGTATCCGGCATGATCTTCCGGGGAACGGTCGACCTCATCTATCCCGAGGTGCAGATGCAGACCCGCACGGCAAAGATCCGGATTGAGCTTCCTAATCCCGAGGGACAGCTGATAGCCAACATGTATGCGGAGGTGGAGATTGAAGCGGGAGCGGGAAACCCGGTCGTCGCCGTTCCCAACAGTTCGATCATCGACACGGGCGACCGCCAGATTGTCTTTCTCGACAAGGGCGAGGGCAGGTTCGAACCGATGGACGTCGCGCTGGGTGTCCGAGGCGAAGACATGACTGAGGTCACCAAAGGCATCGCAGCAGGCGACCGCGTCGTTGTTTCCGCTAACTTCCTACTGGACGCCGAAAGCAACCTCAACGCGGCACTGAGTGCCCTCACGCAGGACGAGGCAAATCCATGATTGCCAACGTCATCGCATGGTCGGCCCGCAACCTCGTCCTCATCTTCGTCGGCGCTGCTCTTTCCATCGCGGGCGGCGTCTATGCGTTGCGCACGCTTCCGCTCGATGCCATCCCCGACCTCTCAGACGTCCAGGTCATCGTGTTCACCGCCTATCCCGGCCAGGCTCCGCAGGTAGTCGAGGATCAGGTCACCTATCCGCTGACGACCTCGATGCTGACCGTGCCGAAGTCTAAGGTCGTCCGTGGGTTTTCGTTCTTCGGCGTTTCGTTCGTCTACGTGATTTTCGAGGACGGAACCGACCCCTACTGGGCGCGCAGCCGAGTGCTCGAATATCTGAACGCCGCCGCGAGCCGCCTGCCGGACGGGGTGTCACCGAGCCTCGGTCCCGATGCGACGGGTGTGGGCTGGGTTTACCAATACGCCGTCATCGCCAAGGAACTGTCGCTGGCCGAACTTCGGTCACTTCAGGACTGGGTGGTGCGGTTCGCCGTCTCAAAATCCGAAGGCGTCGCCGAGGTGGCCAGCGTCGGCGGCTTCGTTAAGCAGTATTCCATCGTCGTCGATCCCGCCCGCCTGAAGGCTCAGAACGTGTCGCTGTCGGATATCGCCGACGCGGTGCGTTCCAGCAACCGCGACGTCGGCGGTCGCACAATCGAACTATCCGAGTTCGAATTCATGGTGCGCGGCAAGGGCTACCTGCAGGGCATCAATGACATCGAGAACATTGTCCTGAAATCGAATGCCGGCGTCCCGCTGCGTCTCTCGGACGTCGCAAGGGTCGAGCTGGTGCCGGACGAGCGGCGCGGCATCACCGAGTTGAACGGTGAAGGCGAGGTCGCCAGCGGCATCGTTCTCCAGCGCGACGGCGCGAATGCGCTGACCGTCATCGAAAATGCGAAGGAAAGCTTGGCGGCGGTGCAGAGCAGTCTTCCGGCTGGTACCGAAATCCTGCCCGTCTATGATCGTTCGAAACTCATCGAAGCGGCAATCGAGACCTTGAAAGTCACGTTGATCGAGGAATCGATCGTGGTTGCACTGGTGACTATCGCCTTCCTTTTGCATATCCGAAGCGCGCTCGTGGCCATCATCATGCTGCCGATCGGCATTCTCATCGCCTTCATGGCCATGCGGGCGCTAGGTCTGGGAGCGAACATCATGAGCCTCGGCGGGATAGCTATCGCTATCGGTGCGATGATCGACGCGGCCATCGTCATGATCGAGAACGCCCACAAGCATCTGGAACGCGCGCCTCCTGACAAGCCTCGAGCCGAAGTGCTGATCGAGGCGGCAAGCGAGGTCGGCCCGGCGCTTTTCTTCAGCCTGCTGATCATCACGGTGTCGTTCCTGCCGATTTTTACGCTTGAATCGCAAGAGGGCCGCCTGTTCGGACCGCTCGCCTTCACCAAGACCTTCGCGATGGCGGCGGCAGCGCTGCTGTCCATCACACTTGTTCCGGCACTGATGATCCTGTTCGTCCGCGGCCGCATTGTCCCAGAACACAAGAATCCGCTGAACAGACTGCTGATCTGGATATACCGTCCGGTCATCGCGGGCGTCCTTAAGGCCAAGAGCCTGACAATCCTGGTAGCCATCGTGATCCTCGGGGTGACCGTCTGGCCCGTGCAGCATATCGGGAGTGAGTTCATGCCTGATCTCGACGAGGGCACGCTGATGTACATGCCGACAACGCTACCCGGCCTCTCGGTGACAAAAGCGGCGGAGCTCATGCAAACGCAGGATCGCATCATCAAATCTTTCCCCGAGGTCGAGTCGGTGTTCGGCAAGGCGGGTAGGGCGTTGACGGCAACCGATCCGGCTCCGACGGAAATGTTTGAGACCATCATCACCCTGAAACCCAAGTCCGAATGGCGGCCGGGCGTCACGTCTGACAGTCTGAAACAGGAGATGGACGCGGCACTTCAGTTTCCCGGTGTCTCCAACGCCTGGACGATGCCCATCCGCGCCCGCATCGACATGCTTTCGACCGGAATACGCACGCCCGTCGGCGTCAAGGTCTACGGGACCAACCTGAACGAGACGGAGAAGGTCGCTCGCGATATAGAGACCGTTCTCAAGGCGGTGCCGGGAACGTCGAGTGCCTACGCCGAGCGCGTCATCGGTGGATACTATCTCGATATCATCCCTGATCGCATGGCGCTCGGGCGCTATGGGCTTTCGATCGACGATGTCCAGGATGTCATCGGAATGGCCCTGGGGTCCGAGGTCGTGACCTCGACGGTGGAGGGCAGAGAGCGGTACGGCGTCGCCATCCGTTACCCAAGGGCTTTCCGAAGCGATCCCCAGTCCATCGCGAGGGACGTCCAGGTATCATTGCCCGGTGGCGGCACGGTTCCGTTGGGCGAGGTCGCCGAAGTCAAGCTCACGCGCGGTGCCACGACCATAAGGACGGAGAACGGCCAGCTCGCCGTCTATATCTTCGTAGACATCGCCAACCGCGACCTTGGGGGCTACGTTGCCGAAGCCCAAGAAGCCGTCGCGGCGAGCGTCGAGATGCCCACGGGCTATTCCGTCGCATGGAGCGGGCAATTCGAATATCTGGAACGGGCAAAGGACCGGCTAATGATCGTCGTCCCGCTGACGCTGGCGCTGATCTTCCTGTTGCTCTACCTGAACTTTAAGGCATTGACCGAAACACTGATCGTCATGCTGTCTCTGCCGTTCGCTTTGGTCGGCGGCATCTGGATGATGTGGTGGCTGGGCTTCAACGTTTCCGTCGCCGTCGCGGTCGGGTTCATCGCGCTTGCAGGCGTGGCGGCCGAAACCGGTGTGATCATGCTGATCTATCTCGACCACGCGCTCAGGGACGAGAAGGCCAAATCCAAGGCCGAGGGCAGGGCATTCGAAAAGGAAGACCTCGACAAAGCGATCATGGTTGGGGCGGTCGAGCGCGTTCGGCCGAAGATGATGACCGTCGTCGCTATCATGGCGGGTCTGGTGCCTATCCTCTGGAGCACGGGTGCCGGCTCGGAGATCATGCAGCGGATCGCGGTGCCGATGATCGGCGGCATGGTATCATCGACGTTGCTGACGTTGATCGTCATTCCCGCCGTCTACGGGCTGGTCAAGGGATACGGATTGAAGAGAGCACGCGAGGAGAACCAGTTTCCGGCTTCCGTGACGGCAGAAGCTTTTTGAGAAGGAGAACTACGATGGATCGAAGAAAATTCCTCTGCACCCTAGTAGCTGTCGCAGCGTTGCCCGTCACTGGAACGGCGCTGGCGGCAGGTGAAGGCATGATCGTGTACAAGGACCCCAACTGCGGCTGTTGTTACGCGTGGGCTGCGGCAATGACAAATGCTGGGTTTGTGGTGAAGGCCGAAGAGGTGGTCGACATTGAGGTCGTGAAGGACCGTTTCTATGTCCCGACCGACCTCCGTGGCTGCCACACGGCCGTGGTCGCAGGCTACTACCTGGAGGGTCATGTGCCGCTAGAGGCGGTGACGAGACTGCTCGCGGAGAGGCCCGATCTTGCGGGCCTCGCCGTGCCCGGCATGCCTGTGGGGTCGTTGGGCATGGGAGACAGCCCCAGCGCTTCGTACGACGTCATGTCCGTTGGAAGGGGCGGCATTGGTACCCTTTACCAAGCGGTGAGGCCTAAGATCTAACCGTAGGATGGCATGACGTTTCAGGTAGCAGCGCTTTTGGGTGCGTCTGCTATTGACGCCATTGCGGTGGTTGGTGGCCAGGAACGGGGTGTCCAGCGTGCTTGCCTTCTTCGGCGTCCAGCTGATGGTTGAACCTCCATTTGCAAGACTAAGGGTAGATCGTCGCCAAGGGGCGACGACGACAGTAGGAAGAAGGCCGCTACGGTGACGGCCATGCCTTCATCCTGACTGGCCGCAGGAGCGATGGGGTCGATTTCTCAGTTTGTCTGCCGCTGCACGCGCGAAACAAAGAGCGGGCACTTTGGTCGCTTCCCATCGACCTTTCGTGTAAGGGTTCAAAGATTCTCCGCGCCAAGGACGTAAAGAACCAACATCAAAAAGACGTTGCCGTTTCTCTTCGTGACAGCAGTGATGGAAGCTTATTCCTTGACCGATCCGACTGCGAGTTCCTCACCATTTTCGATCGTAACCCAACGCCCGCTATTGAACGACGCTTGCCGCTTGAGGAATGTGTAGGGTGTTTTGCTCCACAAGAGGACCTGCTCCTCCAAGTTGTCGAGGATAAAATCGCCCTCAGACGTCCGAACGGTAACAACTGCGTGGCCCTCGCCATCCGGTTTCAATAGAACTGTCATGAGCAGGTCAGCTGCCGAAAATCCCTGCTCGATAAGTGTGCGGCGCTTGAGCAGCGCGTAGTCTTCGCAATCGCCGGCGTTGGTGGGGTAGACCCAGACCTCATCCTTGCCGTAGAGGTCCTCATCAGTGATGGGTGCAATGGACGCGTTGACCGAAGAGTTGATCTCGCGGATAACCTGCCATCCCCGCTGGGTCAGCTGTGGAGGAGCCGCGGATCTAAACTTAGTGGTGCATTCGTCCACGTACTGGAGGCAGAATTCGTAGTGTCCTATGGGCTGCGACGTCACAGAGCCAGTCTTCATCCAGAGTGACGCTTCCGCGGTAGCGGGGATGGCTGAGCCTGCTGAAATGGAGAGTGCTAAGGAGCCATACACCACATTTCTGATGGTCCAATTTACTGACATCGCAGTCTCCCGGCTAACGACAGCTCGCGCTACATTGTTAACAGAAGGTTAACGATGTCATGAGGAAGGAGTCAATCGTGGCCAGCGCAGCACTGAATGTCATGGTTAATCTAGAAGATGGCGAACATTTGCACGATCATACCGGCTGGGGCTGAGGAGTCGGACGACATCCGGGCTTATAGGGAGAAGGTCCTGTGCAGCGGGACGAAACAACGGATAGTCTTAACCAGAGTGTGTCGCGCGCTCCGTGGTTTGGTTTGCGCACGCTTTATCTGGAATGCAGCAAGGCATCTGACCTGTTGAATAATAGCTCGCCGACCTACACACGCGTATAGAATGTTCTTCAGAACAAATTCCTTATCCATCTAAAGCAATAAAGAACGTTATCTCGCCTACTTCCATTTCCACTTGCAACGTGAAATCTGATGCTCATTCGAGGAGCCGCGCGCCGCCTAGGACCATCGGAAGTAAAATCGGCTGATGTATGAGATAAATGGACAGGCTATGTCGTCCCAGCCATCCGAGTGTGACCATTATCCTGCCCGTGGGCTCTGTTTTTGCCAGTCGTGCGTCGTATCCTCGAGCGATGCATGACTTCGCGAGGCCAAGGCCAATCAGGGTGAGCCCTACCCAAGGGAAGATCGGAACATAGTCATTGCTGGGAGGTGGGCTTTCCGCAAACCCAATCCATGCAAGCCACCTGGAGTTGAAAATCTGATCCGAAATAAAAAGTGGAAGACCTAACGTCACAACGCCCGCGCTGACGCTGATCAAAGGCGGCACTCTAACAAAGGCGGCAGCTAAGACAGATGCTGCCACGATTGCATGCAATATGCCGAAATATATAAACCTGTCGGCAAATGCCAACCTGGTTGCCGCTGTAATAGTCAATGCTGCCACCAACACGACTGTTATCCGTCGACAGAACGGACCCCAATGGAATTTATTCCCGTGTGCCAAAGCGAGGCTAACACCTACTAGAAGCATAAAAGTACCGGCAAGCGTGCGGCCGAACATCAGCCACATCGGGTTGTCTGACAAGGCTACGGGCAAAAGGCCTGCAAACTCGAGATTCCAAACCAAGTGAAACACGACAACGCCCGCTATGGCCATCCCCCGTAGCGCGTCTACAGATCTCAGTCGAAAGCGCATTGTTTCGGTCAATTGATCAATCCTCATCATGTTTCCAAATAAACGGATGTTCGAACCTCATCCCGCTAGAGCTACAAGCCCATGATCACGCTTAACTTGATCAAACGATCATGCTGATCCCAAATCCGTCCGTTCTCCTGACCATGAGGCGACGTCGCTGCTTTGCTGAGACATTGTGACGCCGACGAGGAGTTGGCTTTAAGAATCAGTTAAGGTTAATAAATCATCCTCTTCGCGCATTGAACCGGATTTGGAGAAGCAAGGATGCGAACAGCCGTGTGCCCTAAGCACCCCGCTTTGGCTTTGTTTTTCGTGTCGTGGATAGTGTTCGGCTTTGCGTCTCCGCCACCCTTCTATGAAACAAGCAGGACGCAAATGGAGGCGAGGGTGGAACCTCGACCGCCCCAGTCCGCGGATCGTTTTGCATTTCCCGACGGTAGCGAGGACTATGGTAAAAAAGGCGCTAGGATTAAGCTGCGGGGTACCCACGAGTTTGTTTCTGCGACATCGGCGGTTCTGACGAAAACCTCACGGCTGCCGCGCAGGGATATCGCAGGGCTATCAGCCGGGATACTGATCGTCCAACCTGGCTTCGTGCCGCTGCTATCGGCGTCGCAGTTGGAATTCGGGGAGCTCAGGCAAAGCTTCGATTATTTTACAACAGGAAACGCTTCAGCGCGTCATAGTCCCGAAGATGACCGATTCGCCGGTGTCCCGCCTGTTCTCGCTGCCCTCGTCACAAATGATTCCGCTGATGTTCTTGCCACGGCTTACACCCCAACGGACGCTTACCATGCTCCAGAGGGTGCTTTTGACGCAGTGCTTGGAATCGAAACAAACACAGGTCGCTTTGTTCCCCCGCTGACGGAAGGTGACCATGCTTGGATGAGCCGGCCTCTCCCAGCATCGGTTTTCTCGCCTACTGAACAAAAATGCTTGGCGACCGGAATTTACTTTGAAGCGCGCGGTGAAGAGGTGAAAGGGCAGGCTGCGGTCGCCCAGGTGATTTTAAATAGGGTGCGCAACCCCAGCTATCCCGGCAGCATCTGCGGAGTAGTGTACCAAAATGAGAACTGGTTCAACAGGTGTCAGTTCTCATTTGCCTGTGACGGTATCGCCGATTTGATTATCGACCGAAGAGCGTTTCGGCTTGCGAAAGACGTCGCGATGGCGGTCTCTGCCGGCAAGATATTTCTTGCCGAAGTCGCTTCGTCCACTCATTATAACGCAACCTACGTAAACCCTTCCTGGGCCCGTTCCATGCAGCGCATGACACAGATTGGTTCGCATATTTTCTACCGGACAATAGGCGGCGGCTGGAGCTGACGGGCGCCAAGGCCATTTATGTTGTGCATTGGGCTCTTCGTTAGATGAAAGCTCAATGGTCATTTGGGACGATCCGTCAGCGATGGATAATGAGTCTGTCGGGTCACTGAGGTACCCGAGGCGCAGCATTTAACCTTTCCGACCCCAGCAAGACGCAAGCAATAGCTCACGCCGATCCGCAACTTTCTGCTTGCACCTCTAGTGGCTAGAGGTCGTACGGTTAATCTTTCACAATGTGAGGATTTCCAGTGAGCGACTCGTTACAAACTCGTTTCCGGGTAACCGGAATGGATTGCGCCTCGTGTGCAAACAAGATCGACACCGCCGTGAGACGTATTCCGGGCATTCAAGAGGTGTCCATATCTGTCACCGCCGGCACAATGACAGTCGAGCACACAGAAATCAGCGCTCTGGACACGATTCGCCACAAGCTGTCGGGCCTCGGCTATCAGGCCTCCCTAATCTCAAAGATTTCCAAAACCGCTGTGAAACCCGTCCATAAACACGGACCGGATTGCACGCACGATCACCTACATGGAGAGCCGCACGGACAGTCCAGTCATGATGATCATTCGGATCATGGCGCCCATTGCACTGGGCATGATCATGAGCCCGATCGCGTCGCGCCTTCAGATGATGTGGCACCCCCTATCCTGCAGGCACGTTTCCGTATCGGCGGAATGGATTGTGCGTCATGTGCCGCCAAGATCGACACGGCCATCAGACGGATAGACGCTGTCGAAGACGTCGCCGTGTCGGTGACGGCCGGAACCATGACGGTCAAACATCGGCAATCAGCGGATATGAAAGCCATCGAAAAGCGGGTCTCCGGTCTCGGTTACACGATCGTGCCCATCCCAGGAACCGACCGGCACTCATCGTCTACTATCCAAGAAGCTTCTCACAACGCCCACGCTGGACACGACCACGGATCGAAAAGCTCGGCAGAGGGCAAATTTGAGGGACTCCACGGTCACGATCATGGTTCTTCCGAAGGTCCTTGGTGGGCGAGCAAGAAGGGGCGCCTGACGATCTTGGCAGGGGCATCACTGGCCGTCGCTTACGGCATTGGGTACCTGGTCCCGGCGATCGAGACCTACGCCTACACGATAGCAATGCTTGTCGGCCTCGTGCCGATCGCCCGAAGGGCTATCATGGCCGCACTGGCTGGCACGCCATTCTCCATCGAGATGCTGATGACGATCGCCGCTGCTGGCGCACTGGTCATTAACGCGACCGAAGAGGCCGCTGCGGTCGTCTTCCTTTTCCTGGTTGGCGAACTGCTTGAAGGCGTTGCCGCGGGAAGGGCGCGCGACAGCATCAAGTCCCTTACGGCGCTCGTTCCAAAGACGGCGTTACTGGAGGAGGGCAGCGAGACCCGCGAGGTGCCAGCCGAAACTCTTGCGGTTGGTTCAATCATACTGGTTCGGCCCGGTGATCGGATCTCCGCCGATGGTGTCATCGTTGCAGGCGAAAGTTCGATCGACGAAGCGCCCGTGACCGGGGAAAGCGTGCCTGTTCGCAAGGCCGTCGACGACACTGTTTTTGCGGGCACCGTAAATGGTGATGCGGTTCTGCGTATCAGGGTCACGGCAGCATCAGCAGACAACACTATCGCCCGTGTCGTTCGCCTCGTCGAGGAAGCGCAGGAATCCAAGGCTCCGACCGAACGCTTTATTGACCGTTTCTCCAAATACTACACTCCTGGCGTGGTTGTCGTTGCCGCTTTGGTGGCAGTCATTCCTCCGCTGTTTGCGGGTGGAATATGGAGTGAGTGGGTTTACAAGGGGCTTGCCGTGCTGCTGATCGGCTGCCCATGCGCACTTGTCATTTCGACCCCGGCTGCGATCGCTGCATCACTGTCGTCGGGCGCACGCCGCGGCCTGCTCCTCAAAGGGGGCGCCGTTCTAGAAGGTCTCGGCGAGCTCACGGCGATTGCTTTCGACAAGACTGGCACGCTTACCGAAGGCAAACCGCAGGTGACTGATGTGGTCCCGTTCGGCCGGGAAAGTGAAGACGTCCTTCGGTTTGCCGCAGCGCTTGAAGTGGGATCCAGCCATCCTCTCGCCCTTGCGATCTTAAGCAAGGCCAAGGAAGAGGGCATAGTAGCTCCCTCCGGGGCCGATGCGAAGGCGCTCGGCGGCAAGGGTGTTTCCGCCATCGTGGATGGCGTTGAGGTCTTTTTCGGCTCGCCCAAGGCCGCAGCAGAGCGAGTTCCGGTTCCACTTGCTCATTTGGAGAAGATCACGTCTCTCAACGATGAAGGAAAGACCGTCTCTGTACTGGTCATTGGCGATGTTCTCGCTGGTGCCATTGCCATGCGTGACGAGCCGAGAGGCGATGCAGTTGCGGGCCTCAAGGCTCTGACGGATGCAGGCATAAGGACGGTTATGCTGACAGGCGACAATAAGCGGACCGCCACGGCCATTGGTGCGCAACTCGGCATTGAGGTCCGTGCGGAGCTGATGCCTGAAGACAAGCAGCGGATCGTGGGCGAACTGAAGAAAGAGGGCTATGTTGTCGGCAAGATCGGCGATGGGATCAACGACGCGCCAGCGTTAGCGGCTGCTGATGTCGGGATCGCGATGGGTGGTGGAACAGACGTGGCTTTGGAGACGGCTGACGCCGCCGTTCTCCACGGCAGGGTGGCTGATGTCGCCCTTATGATCGATCTCTCGAAACGGACCATGCGCAACATTTTCCAGAACATCACCATCGCTCTGGGTTTGAAAGCGGTATTCTTGGTGACGACTATCCTGGGCATCACGGGCCTTTGGCCCGCGATCCTTGCCGATACGGGAGCGACAGTCCTTGTGACCATGAATGCCCTGCGGTTGTTGCGTCCTATTCGCTGAACCGCCGGTGTCTCGTGTGTCCTTGAACTTGTCGTGATGCCAACCCGGTCAGATCTATCGGGTCTAGGTCTGTTTCGAATCTGATAATTGTGTCCCGCAAACGATACGGAGAATTTACAGTGCCATTTCAAAAACTGCTGGCTTTTGGTCTCTTTGCTTTGACGTTCGTGACCACGTCTTCCGGTCCCGCATCGTCTCATGATTTCACGGTCGGTAGCTTGGAGATAAAGCATCCATGGTCCCAAAAAGCTCCCGCGGTTGCGCCGGTTCTCGGCGGGTATTTGACGATCGTCAACACGGGCAGGACGGATGATCGCCTTCTTGGAGGAAGCAGTCCGGTCGCCGAGCGCTTTGAAATCCACCTATCATCTGTCATCGACGGGGTGGCGCGTATGCGACCTGTCAAGGAGGGCATCACAATCAGCGCCGGCTCCACTGTCAAGCTGGAGCCCCGTGCCATGCACATCATGTTCGAGAAGCCTACATGGTACCCAGCGGAGGGCGAAAAATTCAAGGCAACGCTGCAGTTCGAGAAAGCAGGGCCCGTCGAAGTGGAGTTCGTCGTCCAAAAGGGTGCGACAGCAAGTTCGGAGGAACATGCTGGGCACACTCCATGATCCTCAGTGAACGCGGGTCGGCTGCAGGGCGGTGTTCTGTAGGTGGCCTCGATTAACCTTTTTGCTTCATTTGGTTTCAAGACTTCGGTGGTTAGATCTGGTCATAGGCTTCCACCGAAGGTTCTCTCCATGCAGGAACGAAGACGGCGCATCTTAAGGATCAGCTTGGCAGTTTTATTCGGAGCGCTTTGCGTCGGCGGTGCTGGTGGTGCGGCGGCAGTTTATTATGGTCCGGAAGAGCTTTTGGGTTTATCGGCTGAGAAGAGCGGTGCGGATTGTCAGACAGTTGCCACCGCTAAGGCGCGGGATCGCGACGGCACCTGGATCCGGCAGTTCATCGTCACAGAGGCCGTGGATGAGCAGGTCCGTCTTCGGACCGCCATGCGGGTTGCCGAATCTCTTCGCAAGGTCGAGGCGGGTCATCTCATCCAGATTTCCGTTCTGGACAGCAAAGGGCCAATCACGGTCTCCGGAATGCGGGGTCGGGCAATCGGCGCCCAGGTGACCCTCATTCCTAGTCCAGTTAGTGACGTAGAAAAGCAGAAAGGCGAATTTTCAGGCTTTTCCATTGAAGGTGGGGCTGGCTCAGACGGCGAGTTTCACGGTCTACGCTTCAATGCCAAACCGGAAGATCTGGCAGCAATCGCCGCCGGCTTCGATGACGCGACAGGCTGTTCAAACGATTTGGAAATGCCGGCCCCTGCTAAAAGCTGACGCACCGCCGAAGATTCGAGCATCGACGCGCGAGACGTTTGTTGCAGGCTGGCACAATGGCTCCGATCCTTGATTTAGGGGGCGATCTGGGTAGTCCTGATCGCAAACAGTCGTGCAGATATGAGGGGCGCTGTCAATCCTGTTGAGGTGTCCGGACCCGAAAGCGCCCATGTCATAAGCGTTTCCTGACCATCAGCCTCTTCGTCAGCATCTCTGTCTGCTGCGGTAATCCGAAATAGCGCGATCAAGGCAATCGGCTCCGGCAGATCAAGAATGGCGGAAGGGCGGAAACTCTCAATCTGTGTGCGATCGGTAGACGGACCGAGTGAGGCAACCTCGACCCTAGGCATTTCCATTTCGGAAGTAGGGCGTGCAACCGGTACAGGAATTGCCAAAGCGCTTAAATCGGTGAACTCCGACCTAGCCTCGCCGACCATGGTCTGCCGGTTTGTCTGAAGATCGAGCGCGTCCTCTGCTCGGCTTCGTTCAGTCGGTAGCATTGCGGTGAGCAGGCTGCTCCTGTTTGATGAAGCGGGAGCGAAACTACTGTCTTTATCTCCAGCACTGGAAGCAATCTCGATCGATTTCGCGCCGACGCGACGACGATAGTCGGCGACTGCCAAATCGTAGCCGGGGAGCGGGCGGCCATCGGAGGGAAGGTGCATGGTCTTTCCATCGGGAAAGATGCGAGCCAGTTCCTTGCGCGTCATGCGGGGCCATGCACGGACATTTCCAACATCAAGATGGACGAAAGGAGATCCCGATTCGGGATAGTATCCCACTCCGCCGACTTGCATCTGCATTGCAAGTGATCGCAACTTGGCCAGTTTGACGCCCGGAATGTAAAAATCCATTGCCTTGCCGAGGGTGTGTTGGCTGTTTTTCGCGACACCACTATCCCTCGATCGCCCTCTGAGCATCTTGTTTGTCGCCGGTGAGCGATAGGCAGAGACTATATGAATATAGTTGTTTGATCCGCTGCGCTGGTACACTTCCCATACGAGATCGAGTAGACGGGGATCAATGTTCGCTGGTTCGTTCTTGCGCCAATCGCGCAAAAAGCGGTTGATCTGAACTAGTCCACGGGCATCGAACTTCCCGTCCCGCTTGAATGTTATCGTCGCACGTTCCCCAGTGTGTGTGAAAAACAGCTTCAGCGATCTTTCCGTCGCGGCTGTCGCCGGTGAGGACGAACCCGCCGCCATTGCCACTGCGAGCAGCACGGCAACTGCAACCGTCGCCATGCCGCGGAGGCATTCGGATAGGAAGGCTGCGGCTGAACAGGGCCTAACGCAAGTTGGCAACTCGCTCACTGGGTACTCCACGCTTGACGGCTCTCCGAGCTCGGGCCTGGCGAACATTGCGGCCGCGCTCGGATCACCATCAGTAAAGCCGATTATGGTCAATAAAGCCCTAATGGTTCCCAATTGGTGGGGATCGATCGAACTGGCTTGCGTCCGCAGCCTCTTTATGAGAATGATTTGCAATTGCAATAGCGGTGGGCTTTGAAAGCGCGGTGGACGATGGACAGACCGGTGAGGGGATGGCAACGAACGGTGGGAGAGGCGTCCCTTTCGGATGTGCACCGGTCGATCAAGGTCGCGGCACGAGCGGGCACTTTCCGAAGGGCAATGGCTTTCTTTGGGCCCGGCTATCTCGTCGCGGTCGGGTACATGGACCCAGGCAATTGGGCGACATCTCTGGCCGGGGGATCACGCTTCGGCTACGCGCTGCTCACGGTGGCCCTGATTTCAAACATCATGGCGATCGTCCTTCAGTCGCTGTGCGCGCGCCTCGCCATCGCCTCGGGGCGGGACCTGGCGCAGGCCTGTCGTGATGCCTACCCCAAACCGGTTGCCATGGTGCTGTGGCTGCTGGCCGAAATAGCGATCATTGCGACTGACATCGCCGAGGTAATCGGCACTGCAATCGGCTTGAACCTCCTTTTCGGTATTCCGCTCGAGCTGGGAGTGGTCATCACTGCTCTGGACGTATTCTTGATCCTTTACCTGCAAAAGCTTGGCTTCCGTTGGGTCGAAGCGCTTGTCATAACTTTGCTCGGCGTTATCGCCGTCTGCTTTGCGGTTCAGATCGCTCTTGCCGATCCGAATTGGGGTCAGGTGATCCTCGGCTTTGCTCCAACGACAGAGATTATCACCAATCCCGACATGCTGTATCTGGCGCTTGGCATACTCGGTGCGACCGTTATGCCGCACAATCTCTACCTCCACTCCGGTATCGTGCAGACGCGGGACTTTGGCGATACGTTACCTGAAAAGCGCGAGGCTCTGAAATTCGCGACGATCGACTCCACCGTCGCATTGATGTTCGCTCTGCTCGTCAATGCTTCGATCCTCATTCTGGCGGCCGCTACTTTCCACGAAACCGGGCGGACTTCGGTCGCAGAACTGGGGGAGGCTCATAGTCTGCTAGCCCCGTTGCTCGGTTTGGCCGTCGCACCGACATTGTTCGGAATCGCCCTTTTGTGCTGCGGTGTCAATTCGACGGTGACGGCAACGCTTGCGGGTCAGATCGTGATGGAAGGGTTCCTGAAGATCCAGCTTGCACCTTGGCTTCGCCGTCTGATCACCCGGGGGATCGCCATCATACCCGCAGCAGGGGTCACGATAGCTTTCGGAGACAGCGGCACTGCCCAGCTTCTGATCTTGACCCAGGTCGTGCTTAGCCTCCAACTGTCCTTTGCGGTTTTCCCGCTGGTGATGTTCACAGCCGACGCTGATAAGATGGGAGAGATGAAGGCACCTCTATGGCTGTCGGCTTTGGCTTGGATCATCGCAATCGTGATCGCTGCGCTGAACCTGAAGCTGTTGGTCGACTTCGTATCGTGAGCAATCGCAACGAGTAGCCCAATATTTCCGGAGGACTTTGAAGCACTCCGCGAGCTGGTCGGCCGCCTGACGTAGCCCTCACGGACTTGGCGACTGTGACCGATGATGCAGGCTCTTGGTCTGGACGATCTGTGCGACTTGGAGCTCGCCATTAATCGCCCCGATCATTCAGATGGGTACCAACTGGGATCGCTTTGTACTCAGTATTTGGGCTGTGAAATGCTAGAGTCAGTCGTGCTCGGTGGTGCACATATCGTGGTTTGCCAAGGCCCTGATCACATAGCAATCGCGCACTTGATTTGAATGGCAGTGTGTTGAGATCCGTTCTAGCTCGGCTTCCAGCTTCTTCAATCTCTCGATCTTCTGTCGGATTGTCACAAGCTGTTCAGCAGCTATCTTGTCAGCCTCTGCACACGGCTTTTCGGGATGTTGGCTGAGTTCAATAAGCTCACGAATGGCTTCGATCGTCAGTCCAAGATCGCGAGCATGGCGAATGAAGGAGAGGCGTTCCTGCTCGGTCTTCGAGTAGCGTCGTTGATTGCCCTCAGAACGCTCTGGCGGCGAAAGCAGCCCCATCTGCTCATAATATCTGATAGTTGGAACCTTGACACCGGTGGTCCTAGACAGATCTCCAATTGTAAGCATGCTCGCTCCCTCTCCAGACGCGGCTAGTGTTGACTGCGGCAAACTAGACCATCACACAAATCTGATCACCGACCGAACCGAAAGATATATAGCAATGGTCCGGCACATGTGAGGATTTACAAATGGCAAATCAAGCAAAACGTTGGTGTGTGGCAGCCACTGCATTTCTTTTCGCCGGTCAAAGCAGCGTCCTGGCTAACGTGACAAATGAACCTCATCAAATCAAATACGACTCCCTGACCATCGAGCATGCAGAATTGGTACTGGCGCCCAACGGGGTCACTGATACTGCATATGTCACCGTCTACAACGGTACGGGCGATGAGATAGCGATTGTCTCTATCGAGGTTGCCGGGTATTCGACCGCTACACTCGAGAGCCCGATGTCTGATTCCAAAGGCTTCGAACGGGTACCGCTATCGGATGCCTACGTCGTGATACCCCGGAATGCGGAACTGGACATGGATCAGGACACAGTTTTCATTTCACTGGTGCGAAGTTCGGGGCCTCCGAAAGCCGCAACGATGACGCTAAAATTTGATAACGGAACCTCGCGTGCTGTCCCGCTTGAGATCCTTGCTCCAGGTTCTGCGGAAACCAATCATCACCATGGAGAACCAGATCGCGAATGAAGGCCGCCAAGAAACTGAGAGTTGAGGCTTTGCCTTCTCTTTGCGCCTCACCCCGTCAGGAATTCGTGGACGCATGCTTGTTTTTGGTCTGAACTACCGACGCCGCCACAAGGACAATGGCACCGCACACGATGAACACATCCGCAATATTGAAAGCAGGCCATGACCACCCGTAAGCGTGGAAATCCAGATAGTCGGTAACCCTCAAGTGCATAAAGCGATCGACCACATTTGCGCTCGCACCCCCAGCCATTGCCGATATGGCCATTCCCTCCAGGACACTGTTGGCGAATATTGCCCAAACGACGAGTCCGACAACGATGCCCCCTTGAAGTGTGGCGAACAACCGGGGTGCTGACGCGATGGTGTCGGAAAATAGCCCGAAGCTGACACCCGTGTTGTAGGTGAGCGTCAGGTTGAAAAAGGGGGCCAACTCAATGGTTCCCGTTGGGGCTGCCAGAAGCTCGGCCATGACGGATTTAACCGACAGATCGATAACGCAGATGGCAATAACCCCAAGGACGATAAAGATAAGCCTGAACAGGCGTTTGTTCGAGAATAGCATTTTCAGTTCCAGGCTGAGCACGCTCTGACTTGCGCGACGATTTTGGCAGATTGGCCGCGAGCGGGTTTCACGCTCACAGGGTTTTTGCCATACGGCCTCTAGCAACTAGAGCTTCAAGCGCAAACTTGGGCGTCAGTTGCTTCATCAAGGAAAGTTTAGTGGCGGGCGGGGCTCATCATCTGAGCTAGGGGGCCAATCATTGCCAAGTTTCACCTCGCCACGTATCCCGACTGACTGCAGCAAAGTCGGCCGGTCCAAATTGGTTCGTCAGATTAGCGAATACCGCTGACCGCCGTTGTGTCTCGACCGTCCTTGATCTTCACCCATTTGCCAGGATTGCGAGAATCCTGACGCTTGAGATAGGTATATTCTGTTTCAGACCAATTTCTGATTTCAGCACGCAAGTTGTCGAGAATGAAGTCGCCCATCTGTGACCGCACCGTCAACACAGCATGCCCGGATCCGTCCGGCTGGAGTACGACAGTGATCAGCAGGTTGGAGGCCGAGATCCCGCGTCTCATCAGAAGCTTGCGTTTTAGAAGAACAAAGTCCTCGCAGTCGGCTGCGGTGGTCGGATAGTTCCAGAATTCCTCGACACCATAGATTTCGATGTCCTCGATGGCAGGGATTGTATTAACGACCTGATTGACCTCAACGAGGCTATTCCAGAGTTCCTCTGTGAGCTTCAGGCGTGCGCGGTCTGCAGCGATCGGCTGGCACTCTTTCTTGTATCTTTTGCAAAATTCAAAGTGGCCTATCGGTTGTGACGTCGCTCCGGCGACAGGCATAGAATGCAACGTTGCCCCCTTTGGTTTCCAGGCAGCGCCTGTCGAAATGATCGTTATGGCGAGAATTGCGAGCAAAAATCTGGAGGTCATAAGTCGTCCCTGTGTCTTGGGACGAGTTATGCGGATCGAACACGATCATCACGCAAAGAAATTCAGTGCAATTTTATCGGCCTGTGTCGAATTAAGGCACTTTTTTATGAGATCGCCAGCTTGTGAACGACAGATAGGCCTCTATGCCGATCCAGCCCCCAAGGCCGATGGATGAGACGATGCCCGCGATGGCCTCGAAGGAGTCATGTCCTATGCCCCAGCAAACGACGGCAAAAACAACCTTGACGAACACAAATCCCACCAGCGAAAACGCAGCGATCATGCCAAGTTTTTTTGCGATACGTGCGACTGAACCGATCATTTCTCGACTCTAGAGGCTATGGTCACATACGGGGAAATCAATTCTTATTGTCTGCGTCCTCCATTATGCGGCGGTGCCTGTGCACCAGCTTCAGGCAATCTCAGACAGGTTTAGTGTGACGTGTGATGATGTCGCGGCTTGGAAAATCGATTCGGATTTTGTGTGTGGCACTGCTGTTGGCAGTCGCCATTGCGGGTCCGCATGGATCAGTCGCACGGGATGTCATCTCGGGGGCGACGATATCCAGAGCCGTCCATCAAGGGACTGCGTCTGCTGGTACCCACGCGAAATGCCAGCATCTGGTCGAGCATTCTCACGAGCTTCTGGCTTGCCTGCAGGAAAGCGCCGCAATTTCGGAACGAATGTTCTCTGCCTACAGAGTTTCACCAAATCGGTTCCGTGTCTTTGCAGGCATTGATCCCCTTGATCCTCCTCCCCGAGCCTGATCTTACCATTGAAACCGCCCGGAGATCGTCAACAAGTGTCAGCTACGCTGGACTATGTCCAACACGCGGCTTGAAAGCGGCTCTCATCGACTAAAGGATCGAGCACTGTCCAATCACGCCTGAATGCGATGGCAGGACAGCGATCCGTGGAGGATTCCGGCGTAGCACCGGTTGATCCTCATGGAGATCAGTAAATGTGGAAGATTGCATTCTCCGGAGCGTGGTGTGTCTTGGTGTGCCTGGTTGCTGTCTACGCTGGTTTCCAGTGGGCCCCGGCGCCCAAACAGGTTGAGGCGCAGTCTCCCGGGCTCACCGAACATGAGGTTGTCAAATCGGCGATGGTGACCGTCCCGATTATTCGGGAGAAAAAGGTGGACGGATACGTCGTTGCAGAAGTGACGTTGACCGCAAATGACGAGGCACTGCGTGCTAGTCCCAGCCCGGAGGCAGAACTGACGGACGAATTGATCGCGGCACTGGTGTCCGGACCGGTTCTCACAGATCCCGAATTCACGGTCGATGCCCTGAGGTTAGATCTAGTGGAGCGGATGAACAAGCGGATTGGTCTGCAAGCATACTATAAAACTCTGATGACCAAGCTCGATTACCTGACTGCAGCAGATCTGGAGCGGATGCGCAGCTCCGGAGCAACCCCAATGAAGGTAACCCCCCTGGTTGATAAATCTCTGCTCGATGTTGTGCCTGATCCCGTGCCCAAAGATGAGTAGATGATTAGGTGGGAGGAGCATCCAGCATTTCCTGGGGCTGCCCCTTGTAGCTCTAGTTACTTGAGGTTCTATATTTGGACCGGTGGCTAAGGACTTGTTCGATGCGGCGTCGTGCGGTCGTGCCCCCCTTCCTGTATTGCCGGCTGCCGTGGTGCGCTCGGCACCTTCTTGATGATGTCGGCACGGTTTCATTGAAAGCGCGAAGAGTGACGAAATGGATTGGTTTCAGAATTTGAACGAGCGAGCACTCCTGATCGCGCGGAATGCCTGCATCGGAGCCTTTGTAGCTGTCTTGCTATCCGGTTGTGTTTCAGACATGGGTCTGGACGACCTGTCCAGCAGCGCACCCGAACTGTCGAGCAAGATGCTGGCAGAAATGTCAAAGAAGGGGATGGCAGCGGAAAGCCCCGTCCTGATCAGGATCTTTAAGCAGGAAAGCGAGCTCGAGGTCTGGAAAATCGACCGAAGCGGACGCTACGCACTGCTAAAGACATATCCGATGTGCAGGTGGTCAGGGAAGCTAGGCCCCAAGGTCAAGGAAGGTGATCGCCAAGCGCCCGAGGGATTTTACCATGTCTCCAAAGGCATGCTGAACCCTAAATCGCAGTACTATGTATCTTTTAACCTCGGCTATCCAAACAGGCTGGAGTCGGCACTCGGCTATACCGGCGAGGCGCTGATGGTCCACGGTGCTTGCTCCTCTTCCGGTTGCTTTGCGCTGACAGACCAGGGCGTCGGTGAGATATATGCAATCGTCGCCAGGGCACTTTCATCGGGACAGGAGCGGTTCCAGGTCCAGGCCTATCCTTTCCGGATGACGACGGAAAACATGGCGCTGCACAAAGACAATCAAAACCTGTCGTTCTGGCGGACTCTGAAGGAGGGATACGACCTTTTCGAACTGACCCGTCAGCAACCGAAAGTCTCGGTGTGTGGCCGCCGCTACATGTTCAATAAAGAGTTCGTGGGCGGAGAGCCTCGTTACCCACTGGAGGCTTGCCCCGCAAGCGTCGCTTCTCCTGATCCCGCACTGATGGCCCGCATGGCCGAAGAAAACCAAAGGCTTGAGGCTGCGCTTCAACAGGCCGGCGGCTCCACGGTGTCGTCCTATGTGGATGGCGGGATGCATCCAAGTTTCCGCGCACTCCTTAAGAAAGAGGGTCCGGACCGACTTGCGGCTCGCATCTCGGGCACAAAATATCCGGTTAGCAGACCAGATGCGGCGCTGGCTGACCCCTTCCAGAAGAAGAAGGCCAGGTCCGGCGACGGGGTGACCGCCCCAAGTGCGGCAGGAGATTGAATTATGGCCCAGCCCGATGAGCGGATTAAGAAGATACGACGCAATAACTGGATTGTGTTGGCAGTGCTCACGATTTTCGTTGTGGCGGTGTTTCTCTTAAGCTTCTCGCATATTGGTCGAGAGGCAAGGCCTGAGCCCAATGTAACCGTAACCTCCCCAGCCGTTGATGGGTAACGACGATCTTGCTTGAGAGGAATACAATGCGGACCAACATCCTGATTATAGGGGCGGGTCAAGCCGGGCTCGCTGTGGCATATGCCTTGAAGAGGCAGGGCCTGAGATTCTTGATTGTCGATGCTGGCACAAAAATCGGCGACAGCTGGCGCAACAGATATGACAGCCTCACACTTTTTACACCTCGCAGCATCAGCGCGCTCTCGGACATGCCCCTGGTTGGTGACGCAAATGGCTATGCTGGAAAGGATGAGTTTGCTGACTATCTGCGGCGGTATGCTTCCTTCCATAAACTTCCGGTCATCAGTTCGAAGAAGGTCGTCCGACTTGAGAAGGCAGGCAGTCTCTTCGTGGCGTCAACGCAAGACGGCGATCGTCTCACAAGTCATATTGTCATCGTTGCCACGGGGGCATTTTCGACACCGCGAATTCCTGGATTGTCGAAATTGCTCCCGGCCGACATTCAGCAGATGCACGTAACTGAGTTCCGCAATCCGGGCTCGGTGGCGAAAGGCCCTGTTCTTGTTGTCGGAGATGGCGCGAGTGGAAGGGATGTGGCAATCGCGTTGGCTGGGTTTCAACAGGTGCTGCTTGCACGCGGGCGAAAGCGCAGACTTTTACCGGAGAAGATCCTCGGACGCAGTTTGTGGGTATGGCTGGGGCAGCTCGGCCTTCTCCGTGCATCGGCGCAGGGGATCATCGGGCGAAGGATGAGGCGTGAGGATCCATTCCCTGTTCGTGGCAATGACGATGCTTCGCTTAGGCGGTTGGGGGTAATCCTGAAGCCGAGACTGGCTGCGATCCATGATCGCGGGGCAAGTTTCGCCGACGGATCGAGCGAGAACATCAGATCCATAGTTTGGGCGACAGGCTATGCCGATGAGCTCCCCTGGATTGAAGTCGAAGGTGCAGTTGATGCTCGGGCTGCCCCAATTCACTCCAACGGGATTTCGCCTGTTGCCGGCCTCTACTATGTAGGACGTCCATGGCAGCGGAACCGTGCCTCTGGTCTGATCGCGGGTGTGGCTGACGATGCGGCTTTCATTGTTGAGCATATCCGTCAACGGTGCGTGCAAAGCCTCTAGTCTCAGATCTCTACAACATTATGACCGATGACCTGTAGGCCGTCTTCGCAACCGTCCTCTGGCGTTTCGATCTCCAGAGTGCTGTGGTCGATACCGTGTCTGTCCCGCAGGATTTTTCGCACTGCGCCTTTCACTTCAGCAGCACTGCGCAGAGATGACTCCGTCACAACGAGATGCGCTTGCAATGCCTTGTGATCTTCATCGATCCGCCACACATGGACATGGTGCACCTCCTGGACGCCTTCGACGGAACGCATGTCTGAAACAAGTTCGTTCACATTTACGTCCTCAGGCGCCGCCATCATCAGGATTTTGATCGATCCTCCGATCTCAGTGAAGGCCTGCCAGAGTATGTAGGCTGCGATCATGAGGGTGATCGCTGGGTCAATCCATGTCCAGCCGTATATTAGCACAAGCGTGCCGGCAATAATCACACCCACCGATCCAAGCGCGTCCGACACATTGTGCAAGAAAGCGGCGCGGATATTCATGCTGGTTTTTGAAAGGGTGTAGGTGAGCATGGCTGTAATCAAATCGATGACGAGCGCGATGCCAGCGACGATCACGACCGTCCACCCTTCGATCGGCGCCGGTGTGATGAACCGCATGACCGCTTCATACACGAGATAGAGCCCAATGACGATCAAAGTCGTGTAGTTGATCAGCGATGCGACGATTTCCGCACGAACATAGCCGAACGTCATTCTTTCGTCAGCAGGGCGGCGCGCGATCCGACGTGCACCATACGCGATCACAAGTGATGCAGCGTCACTGAAGTTGTGGAGCGCATCCGCGATCAGGGAAAGACTGCCGGAGAAGATGCCGCCGGCAATCTGCGCAAAAGTAAGGAGCACGTTTACGAGAATTGCTCCCCCTATACGCTTGTCTCCTGCATCCGCTCCATGATCGTGGTGATGTCCACTCATGAATTCCGGTCCGGTCTCCGAGGTCAGGATCCTGCCTTGCTGGCATCGATTTCAGCCTTCACCAGGGTGAAAAGACCTTGCGGACTGAACTCTGTGAGAGGCTTTTCGTTCACGAAAAAGGTCGGGGTCTGTTTCACATTGTTGGCCTGAACATCGGCCATATCCTGGGCAAGAATATTGTCGATCGCGGGGGACGCCGCATCCTTCTTTCCCTGCTCGACATCAAGTCCGGCCATCGCCGCAATCTGCCATGCCTTTTCTAGATCTGGTCTGCCATGATCGGCCCAGACAGGCTGCTGTTCCAGTATCGCTTCTAGGACCGGTTCAAACAGGTTTTGTTTGCGCGCGGCCTCCAATATGCGCACGGCATCGTCGGAACCTTCGTGGAATACGGTGTATCGCAGGACAAGTCGCACGTCATTTCCGGTTTGCGTCATCATCTGCTTCACGAGCGGATAAAAGGCCCGGCACGCCTCACATGACGGATCAAAAAACTCGACAATTGTCACAGGCGCCGAAACCGGCCCCATGACCGGCGAGTGCATTCTGACGAGGGTATTGTTCCCCGGCATTGGAGAGGGCGCTGGCTCCGCTTCTGGCGTAAGCCCATCATAGAGGGCCGCGCCGCCTGCGAAAACGGCAATCGCGGCCGAAGCCGAAGCGATAACGAAAGTGCGTCTGTTCATGCTGGTGTTCTCCGGCGCACGATTAGAAGTAGGACGATGATGAGAGTAAACGCGCCAAGCGACAGGAGCGGAATGGGCAGGGTTCCGAAGAGGAGCATACCCGCGCCCGAGCAGGATGGCCCCTGGCCGCAAGGCTTGATGGCCGTGGGGATGATGTTGAAGTAAAGAAGGTTGTGAAATGCCGCGATCGACCATCCCACCGCTGCCAGCGGAACGGCATAGATCCAGGCGCGGGCATCAGAGCGGAAAGCGGCGACGGCGAGCAGCACTGCCAGTGGAAACATGAAGGCTCGCTGGTGCCAACAGAGATCGCATGGCGCTTGCCCCATGACCTCACCGATAAACAGTGCGCCGAGCGTAGAACCCATGGCAATTATCCACGCGCTAAAGATCGCAAGCCATGCGCCGTCGTTAGTTTTCACCACTTCTCTGCCATTCCTGTCGCTCGTTGATGCTCGTCACTATGAAACCTCTAGTAGCTTGAGGGTCAAGGGCGCTTTCTGTCCGACTGGAATTTCCGTTTCTGTCTGATGTGGATGACAGCGAATCGACTGAGGAGAATTTCGATTTTCTTCGCCACTTGCCTTGAACCTCAAGTTACTAGAGGGATTAGGAGTACTCCAAGGGGTTTTTCAGGTGAATGTCGGCAGGGAATTAAATGAAAGCTCTCAGAGCGTTTCGACTTGTGGCGTGGTGTGTGGTTGCGATCTGCACATTGCTACTGATTATAGGTTATTTGCTGCAGTCGGGTGGCGGCAAACGTTTTGGTGAGCCAGACACGTCCTCTACCCCTGCGATCGGTCGCCCATTTGAGTTGGTTTCGCACCGGGGCCAAGTGATCGACAACGCTGTCCTCAAGGGAAAGCCGTATTTGGCGTTTTTTGGCTTTACGCACTGCCCAGACATCTGCCCCACAACGTTGTTCGAGCTGAGTGACCTGATGAATGAACTCGGGCCCGCTGCGAGCGGTTTCAACGTTGTATTCATCAGCGTTGACCCCGAGAGAGATACTCAGCAGTTGCTGAACGAGTACATGACATCCTTCGACCGCAGAATCCTTGCCCTTCGGGGAACGCCGGAGCAAACAGCGACGGCTGTCAAAGCTTTCTCCGCCTACGCACGCAAGGTTCCGACCGAAGATGGAAGCTACACAATGGACCATACGGCTGGCGTGTACATGATGGACGCCAATGGTAGCTTCAAAGGAACGCTCGACATGCATGAATCCCGCGAGGTTCGCATGAAGAAAATCCGCAATCTGATGACCGGCTCGTAAGCCGGAACGTCAACCTTCGAGAGGAAATACATTGCAGTCTGGGAAATTGACACGACGAGGCTTCGTTATCGGGGGGGCTGGGGCAGCGGCGGCTGTATTGACTGGCTGCTCGACAACGACCGCAGAGACGACACAGTCTGAAATCGTACCCATCGCCCATCCGGTTCTGGAAACCACCTATGGACCAATTCCAAACGAACAGTTCCCGCTGCCTGCTATACCCTACCAGAAGATCGACAAGCGCTACTACCGCCAGATGGTGAGTGATCCGACCGGGGAGCGGCCAGGCACATTGGTCGTGGATACGGCCAATTACTTTCTCTACCTGACTTATGAGGGCGGACAGGCGATGCGATACGGGGTCGGTCTCGGCCGGCAGGGGTTCGAATGGTCGGGCAAGGGGGTCATCCAGTACAAACGCCAGTGGCCACGCTGGACGCCACCTGACGAGATGGTCGCTCGACAGCCAGAACTTGCGCCCTACAGCATTGCCAATGGCGGTATGCCTCCTAGCCTCAAGAATCCATTGGGCGCGCGCGCGCTCTACATTTTCCAGAATGGCGAGGACACGCTTTATCGCATCCATGGGTCGCCGGAATGGTGGACGATCGGCAAGTCGGTATCCTCAGGGTGTGTCCGGATGATCAATCAGGACGTGGTCGACTTGTATGGTCGAGTGCCAGGCAAAACCCCCATCGTCGTTACCAGCCTGCCTCGCTTCTCTGAGGCTTAGGCGGAGAAAACCGTGAAGTCTCCCCACCGACAGTTCAGCGGCTTGAAGTCGTGAGGTCAGGCATGCGAGGCCTGTGCCATGTCGGAGCTGACTCCGGTTATCCGCATTCCCCTGGCGCTGTCATGTAGAGGCTGTCGGAAAACAACGGCAGCCTCAGCTCGTGCGCGGGCTATGCCAAACTGAACCAGATGTCCGATGGTCGTGCACTCACCAGGCAGGCCATGCGAAGGAAAACATCCGATAGATCGTGTAGATCGTACACAAAAAGAGTTTCTGTTTGTCCCCTGCGATTTGATTTGGTGAAGCGATATGGACGGTTTGTCTGATCTAGTACGAGAATACGGGACATGGATCTACATCCTGCTTTTTGCGTACTGCATGCTGAAAAGCGGTAGTCTCCCATTGTTCGCGGGCTATGCGGCTCAAACACAAGCTTTGGACTTGTCCCTTGTTTTAGCGTTGACCTTTGCCGGCGGCTATCTCGGGGACGAAGCACGGTTCTTTATCGCGAGACGATACGGGGATGCGTGGTTAACGAGGTGGCCTTTTGCCGAAAAGGCCTATGCGGCCGCGAAAATCCTAGTTGCAAAGTACGGCTGGGCCTACATCTTTCTTTACAGATATCCCAAGGGTATGCGGACCATCGGCGCGCTTCCGGTTGGTCTCGGATCAATGTCATGGGCAAAGTTTACAGTTCTGAATGCAGCATCCGCAATAGTTTGGACCGCCTGCCTGGTTTTGGCGGGCTTCGTTTTCGGCGCACAGATAGAGGAGGCGGTGGAAACCGGCTGGGGCTTTGCAAGTATTGTCTTACTTGCCGCAATGCTCCTCCTGTCGGTCTTCGCATGGTGGCGGATAAATCGGATAGCTGTCCGAATCCCGAAAATTGGAGAACAATCCAATTGAAGTCATCAGCAGTTTCATGCCTGGTCACCATGGAAAGGCAGAGAACAGCGCATGTATACTGACCTGAGACCCGACTTCCCTCCAGATTTCGGGAGAGTCTTGGGTTTTCAATCT
>DAMDHD010000031.1:0-34114 GCA_032102365.1 Allorhizobium sp. CTOTU50464
GCGCCGGCCCCGCCTCGCCTGACATCGCATCGTCAGGTGTATCCGAGGGCGGGACAGCGTTGATTCTACGGGGGTGGAAATGGGCGGGGATGAAAAAATGTGTGGGGGTTTGATTTTGTTGGCAAATCGCTGCGGGGCGTCCCCCTTTTTTCGCCGATTTGCGGTAGTCTGGCGGGGGTGTCTGGCCTTGGCGCGCTCGTGTTTGGATCCTCGAGTCAAATCCGACGACGAGGATGGCGGCCTGACGTGGGAGATGAAGGTATTCTACTCACGCGTTTTGCGATCGAAACTGTGGAGAAGGACACCAGTAGTTACTCAGCTCTCCGTCATTCTGGGGCAGGTTCTGACCGAGACCGCCATTTTTAGCTGTTGGAGTTTAAGGCCAGCCCACAGCGGCCAACCTAAAGCGCAAGAATCTAGGATATCGCCCGGCCATGAACTAAGGCTCATTGAGGAGTATTGCGGGGACGCAGCACTCTTGCTCAAGTTGTGCAAATAATAATCCGACCTGATCAGACAATAGATTGATTCGGAGGCTGAATGGAGCGCAATATCTGGCGGCAAAGCTACGGTTCATTTGCTCGAATGAAATGCCCCAGATGTCACGATGGGGCTCTTCGGATGGATACGAGCAGTTTTGCGCGGGAAGAGCCACCTTATAACAAGTTCAATGACAACGAAGGTGACATTTTACAGGCGGGCCGGTTCAAAGGCTTTTTGCGATGTAATCGTCCGTTGTGCGGTGAGATCGTGGTTGTCGCGGGAAATTACACCACGGAATATCACCACGACTATGACCATGAAACAGAGACGCCGATCACGCATGAGGTCACTAGTTATCGGCCATCTATCATGTGCCCAGCCCCAGAGATTATTCAGTACCCAAGCGGGTTGAATAGGAAGTCGAAAGAACACCTGTCGCGATCGTTCGCGCTGTTCTGGGCGGACTACGCTGCCTGCGCCAACCAACTGAGGATCGTGACTGAATACCTTCTCGATCAGCTTGGTATCGAGCGTACGGGGAAGAAGGGCGACGGCAAGAATGCACGTCTCGACCTTTTTGACCGTATTGAGTTGCTGAAGGTCGCAAGGCCAGGTCACGAAGATGCTCTTAACGCTCTCCGGTTGGTCGGGAATGTGGGAAGCCACGATGGTGTCGTGGATTTCGAGGATTTGCTGACCTGCTACGAGGCTATTGAAGACGCGATGTCAGAACTTCTTGAAGGGCGAAAGGCGAAGCTGACCGCGAGATTAAAGGAAATCCATGACCGGAAAGGTAAGCCTAGGGCCACTTGACTGCAACGACAAGAGCAAACGCGTCATCTCAGGATGAGGTTTAGTGAAGTCCCACTACATCCCCAAATTCTATCTCAAGCCATGGGACGGCGCTGACGGGAAGATTGAGGTCTTCCAACGGCGGCCGGATGGCGTGCTTGTCAGCAAGCGCATGCATCGCAAGGCCACCGGCTACGCCGTGGATCTCTATAAGCTGCCCGGTGTAGATCCGGCTGACGAGCATAAGATGGAAAGCGCTTTCATGGCGCCTATCGATGACGAGGCCGTCCATGCCCGCGATCTGCTTCTCGGAGATATTGCACCCGCCGGTGTGAGAACCCGCAACGCCTGGGCACGGTTCGTTTTGTCTATGATGCTGCGCAATCCCGAAGAAGTTGCGACTTTCAAGAAGAGCTACGCCGACATCATCATGACCCCTCAGCCGGAATATCAGGCAAAATACGCCGCAATACGTCAGGAAGACGACCCGGGAACTCTTGAGGAGTGGATGGTGAAGAACGATGCCACTCACGTAGAGCGGTCAGCGATGTTCGCGATCACGACCTTCATCGAGCATCCACCGGCTTTAAGGCTCTTCCTAGGAATGCACTGGATGATTATCGACACCAGCTCCGTAGAACGGAGACTGATGACGTCCGACCGGCCGGTAATGTTTACGCAAGGCATGATGCAATACGCCGGACACTACGCCTTGCCGATAAGCCCAACGCGGCTGTTCCTCGCGGCGACGACAGTTGATTTCGCTAAGCAGTTTGCCTCTCTGCCGGCGGGCAAGATCGTCCGCGAGGTCAACAAGTTGGTGGTAGGGCAGGCTCGGAAGTACGTCTATGCCCTTGATGGCTCTAATCTGGCTTATGTTCGGCGCGAGATGGGCAAACTGACTCCACCTACAATTCTAGGATCGGTGCTCAGAGCTGCCGAAGCCAGAAGGAAGGTTGATGAGTAGTCATCAGACCACCAGAGTCGAACAGTGAAGGCTAGCATCGTCCTTTCCGTCCGCACTTCATAATGCTCGTCTTTGCGGCTCCATGGCCTTAGCGTCACCGACCCGGGCGTCCCGTCTTGCCCTTGGTGCGGCCCTTGCGCTTCTGATCCATCGGGTCCTCGTAGGAGCCGGCTCCGGGGCGGGCGCGGATGATGGGGCGGGGGTCGTTGGAGGCGGTTGACCCCCTCACCAAGTTCGCCTCGCCAATCGGCTTCGCCTCTTGGGGCGAACTATCCTCCCCCACCAAGGGGGAGGATGGCTTCGGCTTTTCCGGGATCTTGCCGGTCACCGGTTTTTCGGTGCGGCCGACGGTCATTTCGTCGAGGGTATTCTTGCGGAAGTAGGAGCCTTCCGTGCCCGATTTCGGCAGGGGGACGGCGGTGTCGGTGCCGGGGCCCATGTCGTCGATATGGGGCTTGGAGAAATAGCTGCCCTTGCCCTCGGGCGTGCCGGATTTGTTGCGGCCGGAGGGGGAGATGCGGGGTTGGTCGACAGACCCCTCCCCAACCCTCCCCACAGGGGGGAGGGAGTCGGTCGCGTTCGCGGCGGGCTTGCGGTTTCCGCCACCGCCTTCCACTGCCTTTGCCTCCTGCTTCGCGATCGGGTCGTCCATGGCGGCGAGTTCGGCGGCCTTGAGGCGTTTGATCTCGTCGCGCAGGCGCGCGGCGGTTTCGAAGTCGAGGTCGGCGGCGGCGTCGCGCATCTGTTTTTCGAGCGCGTTGAGATGGGCCTGGAGGTTGTTGCCGACGAGGTGGCCGCCATCGGCGAAACCCTTGCCGGAGACGCCGGAAATGTCGGCGCGGACGTGGTCGCGTTCGTAGACTGAGTCCAGGATGTCGGAGATCTTCGCCTTGACCGATTCCGGCGTGATGCCGTGTTCGAGATTGTAGGCCATCTGCTTTTCGCGGCGGCGGGCGGTCTCGTCCATGGCGCGCTGCATGGAGCCGGTGATCTGGTCGGCATAGAGGATGACCTTGCCGTCGACGTTTCGCGCGGCGCGGCCGATGGTCTGGATGAGCGAGGTTTCCGAGCGGAGGAACCCTTCCTTGTCGGCATCGAGGATGGCGACGAAGCCGCATTCGGGGATGTCGAGGCCCTCGCGCAACAGGTTGATGCCGACCAGGACATCGAAGGCGCCGAGGCGGAGATCGCGGATGATCTCGATGCGCTCCAGCGTGTCGATGTCACTGTGCATGTAGCGGACGCGCACGCCCTGTTCATGCAGGTATTCGGTCAAGTCTTCCGCCATGCGCTTGGTGAGCACGGTGCAGAGGGTGCGGTAGCCCTTCTGCGCGGTCTCGCGGATCTCGCCGAGCACGTCGTCGACCTGGGTCTTGGCCGAGCGGACCTCGACCGGCGGGTCGATGAGGCCGGTGGGTCGGATGACCTGTTCGGCAAAGACGCCGCCTGATGCTTCCATCTCCCAGTTGCCGGGGGTGGCGGAGACGGCGACCGTCTGCGGGCGCATGGCGTCCCATTCCTCGAAGCGAAGCGGGCGGTTGTCCATGCAGGAGGGCAGGCGGAAGCCGTATTCGGCGAGCGTTGCCTTGCGGCGGAAGTCGCCGCGATACATGCCGCCGATCTGCGGGATGGTGACGTGGCTTTCGTCGATGAAGATCAGGGCGTTGTCGGGGATGTATTCGAACAGCGTCGGCGGCGGCTCGCCGGGTTTACGGCCGGTCAAGTAGCGGGAATAGTTCTCGATGCCGGCGCAGGAGCCGGTCGCCTCGAGCATTTCGATATCGTATTTCGTCCGCTGTTCGAGGCGCTGGGCTTCGAGCAGGCGGCCGGCGGCTTCCAGCTCGGCGAGGCGCAGGCGCAGCTCTTCCTTGATCGACTTGATGGCACCGTTCAGCGTCGGGCGCGGGGTCACATAGTGGCTGTTGGCGTAGATCTTGACCGACTTCATCTCGCCGGTCTTCTTGCCGGTCAGCGGATCGAATTCGGTGATGCTCTCGATCTCGTCGCCGAAAAGGGTGATGCGCCAGGCGGCATCCTCCAGGTGAGCGGGGAAGATTTCGATCGTGTCGCCGCGGACGCGGAAGGAGCCGCGGATGAAATTGATGTCCTGGCGCTTGTATTGCTGGGCGACGAGGTCGGCGAGCAGCTGGCGCTGGTCGATGCGGTCGCCGACCTGCATCTGGAAGGTCATGGCGGTGTAGGTCTCGACCGAGCCGATACCATAGATGCAGGAGACGGAGGCGACGATGATGCAGTCGTCGCGCTCGAGGATGGCACGGGTGGCGGCGTGGCGCATGCGGTCGATCTGTTCGTTGATCGAACTCTCCTTCTCGATGAAGGTATCCGAGCGCGGCACATAGGCTTCCGGCTGGTAGTAGTCGTAATAGGAGACGAAATATTCGACCGCGTTGTCGGGGAAGAAGTTCTTGAACTCGGAATAGAGCTGGGCGGCGAGCGTCTTGTTCGGCGCGAGGATGACGGCCGGGCGCTGGGTTTCCTCGATCACCTTGGCCATGGTGAAGGTCTTGCCCGAGCCGGTAACGCCGAGCAGGACCTGGGAGCGCTCGCCGGAATTCAGGCCCTCGACGAGGTCCTTGATCGCGGTCGGCTGGTCGCCAGCGGGCTTGTAATCCGAGGCCATGCGGATCGAGATGCCGCCTTCGGATTTCTGCGGGCGGGCGGGGCGGTGCGGCACCCAGATCTCGCCGTTCTTGAACAGCGGATTGCCGCTTTCGATGAGCTTGGAGAGCGCGTCGACGGTGGCGGTCACGGCGCCGGTGGCGAGCGACTGGGCTTCCTCGAGCGAGACATCCATGCCGGCGATCGGATTGAGGCCTGCTGCGGCGCGGGTCTTGGGGTCGGAGGAGGCGCCGATCGAGACGCCGCGGGAGGTCCTTTGCGCGCTCACGCTGTCGTCGCTGCGCGACTTCGCTCCGCGGGGGCCTCGCATTGGCTCGGACGCCCGTTCGGGCTTGCGGCCTGCGGCCGACTTCTGCGCCTTTTCCAGCGCCACCTTCTCGGCGTGCTTGCGCGCCTCCACCTCGATCTTCTTGCGGTGCTTGCCGGCTTTCGAGGCGAGTTCGCGCTGGCTCTCGACGGTCGAGGCCTCGGCCTCGGCCTCCAATTGCTTTACCCAATCCGAAACCGAGCCGGAGAGCGGCGCGCCTTCGAACGGAGCTTGCGGGGCTTCCTCGAATGCATTCGAGGGGGCGGAGGATCTGGGAGACTTGGCCATGGCCGGAATATGGAGAAGGGCAGCGGCAAAGGGAAGGGTCTGCGGCGGGAAATCAGAACAAAAACGCAACGGGGAGAGGTGGTTGTTGCCAGCGTGGTGGCAGGAGGGTGAGGGGCGTCAGTGCTTGAAGACGTTATCGCGATGCCAGCCGAGATAATGCGGGTGCGGGCGCAGGTGCGGCGCGGTTGGCACGCGGGCCTTGCCGTCCTTCACCAGCAGGTGAGAAATGTCCTCGTTCAACTGGCGAGACTGCAGGATTGTGAAATCATCGGCAAGGGAGAGGAGGCCGCGGTCGAACATCCAGTGGACAGTGCCCGATAGGGCGATGCCGTTCTGCACGGAATCGTTGCCGCCCCGCTCGACGGGAACGATGTGCGCCGCTTCGACCTCTGGTCGGCCACGACCGTTGATGAGGCGAAGTCCGGTGAAGGCGCAGGTGCGGTCGTAGACGCGGCGGACATGCTGGCGGAATTTCGCGTCGCGGAACGGACGGTTGATTGTGCTGGCGATGATAGGCCGGTCATAGTCGCCAACGACGTAGCCGGCTTGGTCAGCCTCACCGATCTGGAAATGCATGAGCGGATTGGTCTCAGGCGAACTCTCCTCCTGCGGATCCACGCGCTGCGGCCACTCGTCGGCGTCGGAGAGGCCGGCTGTAATCAAGGCGGCAAATTCGGTTTCGCTGATGATCCTAACGGCTTGAACGCTGCGGCCAGAATTGACGGCGCCATCTGGACCGACGAGCTGGTGCTCATAGCCGCCGCTCTCGCGGTAGTCGAGAGGGCGATCGAAATCCAGGTAGTCGGTGAGATCGGCATAGTAATGGTCGGGCAATTCGTCGTCGGCTCTGATGCCAGTCACCTTAGCCAAGCCCGAATAGTACCTGCTCGGCAGGCCGCTCAACGGGCCATAGTAGACGACCCAATCGTTCTGAGCTTGTTGCACGCGCGACAGATACATCTTCGGGAAGTGGTAGAGCTTGCCGCGGAGGTCCTTATAGCCGCTTCCGTCCTTATGGTAGAAAATTGCTTTCGCCATGGGTATCTCGAGTCGCCTTCATCGCTGTCACTATGCCGCTGCAGCGAGGTGGCGCAACCCGCATCCCCGCTCACGCGACCGACAGGTGTTTGGCCTTGCCCTTGCGCTTGAGCTCGGTGTTGGGCTGGTGGTCGGCGATCCAGGGGTCGAGGGCGCTTGGGGGCATGGGGCGGGCGAAGAGAAAGCCCTGGGCGGTGCTGCAGCCGAGGCGGGCGAGGATGGCGGCGTCCTCGGGGGTCTCGACGCCTTCGACGACGATTTCGAGCGACAGGGACTGGCCGAGGCTGACCATGGCGGAGATGAGCTTCTGGTTGGTTTCGCTGCGAGCAACGTCCCTGACGAAGCTGCGGTCGATCTTCAGCCGGTCGACCTTCAGGCCGATGAGATAGGCAAGCGACGAGTGGCCCATGCCGAAATCGTCGACGGCGAGCTTGTAGCCGGCCTGTTCCAGCTGCTTCAGCTGCTCGTCGGCCAGCGCCGGATCGAGGATGGCTTCCTCGGTGATTTCGATTTCCAGTGCCGAGGGTTCGACGTCATGGGCGGTCGTCACCCGCTGCAGCATGGAGGCGACGGAATAGAGGGCGAATTCGCGCGGCGAGACGTTGAGCGCGACCGTCACGTCCGCAAGGCCGAGTTGGGGCAGGCGGCGGGCAAGAAGGCAGGCGTCGCCGGCGATGCGGGCGGTCAGCTGTTCGGATAGATGCACCGCGCGGGCAGCATTGACGATCTCGGGTGGCGAGACGAAGCCGAGTTGCGGATGCTGCCAGCGAACCAGGGCTTCGAAGCCGGTGATGCGGCGCGTCATCAGGTCGACCTGCGGCTGGAACCAGGCGCCGAGAGCACCGGTGTCGATGGCCCGCTCCAGATCCTGTTCGATGATGCGCTTGCGCTCGGCGTTGCGGCGCAGATCCGGATCGAATTCGCGCAACTGGCGGCGGTCACCACGCTTGGCGTCGTAAAGCGCCATGTCGGCACAGGCGAGCAGTTCCTCGGCGTTTTCGGCGTGATCCGGATAGGCGGCCAGACCGACGCTGAGGCCGACGACGGCCTGGCGCTGGTGCCAGTGGATCGGACGGCGACTTGCCTCGAGCACGGAGGCGGCGTGTGCGCGGGCGCGTTCCAGCGCTTCCGGGCCGCTGACCACAACGGCAAACTCGTCACCGCCGAGCCGCGCGATCAGGCTGCCATCCTCGACGATGGAGGAGAGGCGGGCCGCGATCTCGCGGAGCAGGGCGTCGCCGGCGCTGTGGCCAAGCGTGTCGTTAATCGACTGGAAGCGTTCCACGTCGAAGATGAGGAGAGCGACCTCTTCCTTCACGACGGCGGCGCGGGCGATGTCACCGGCCAGACGGCCATGGAAGAACATGCGGTTGGCAAGTCCTGTCAGCGTGTCGCGATTGGCGAGTGCCTCCAGGCGCGAGTTCTGGCGCAGGATGTCGCTGTTTGCCCGCGTCAGGCTGTCGGCGAGCGCCGTTGCCTCGTGTCGCGCCACCTGGCTGCTGACAAACATGCGTTCCGCCCAGATGCTGCGGCGGATGAAGACCAGGATCATCAGGCAGAGGCAGGCGCCGATCAGGACCTCGGTGGCGCGCCACAGGGTCAGGAGATTGATCACAAGCGACAGCAGGATCGGGATCGAATAGTTGAGGGCAAGCGGCGTGTAGCCGATCTGCTTGATCACTGAGCCGGCGGCCATCCCGCCCATGATCAGGAAAAGGGCTGCGTGGCGGCCCAGTGGATCGAATGCGGGCACGGTCCAGGGCAGGGCGGCCCAGATCAGGCCGAGCGCGAGAGCGCCGACGGAGAGGATACGCAGGCTCGTCTGGGGCGCGGAGATCAGCGCGCCGCGTCTGGTCAAGGCGTTCATGCAGTAGGCGCGGGCCGAGACGACCACCAGCGCACAGCCGAACCAGACCAGGTTGACGGCGCTTGCCTCATTGTTGAGGTGGATGATCAAGAGGCTGACGCACAGCGTGATGAAGTTGAGGACCAGGGTGGAGCGATAGCCGTCGGCGATGTCCGCCACCTGGGCTTGCAGCACTGCCGGCATTGTCTTGCCGCTTCGGCTCTCACTCAACCACATAAAACAAAACCCATACCGATCGCAATAAATACTCAATAACAAGAGCGACTTAACGGGATGTTACGGCAGCTTTGCGCAATTTAACGAGAAATCATCGGCAACTTTTCGGTGTTAAAGTGCGGCCGCTGCCTGCCCGCTTGACGCGCAAAGGAAGGGGGCCCGATACGCCGACCTGATTTCCTCAGGTTGCAATCGTCGGTTCGATAGGCGCCGGGCGCATGCAAGAGAGTTGCACCATGCTCATTCCATATTGCTATGAGCAGATATCCGGGGCGACTCGGGTCGCACCTTCATAGTCCTCTCACACGAGCGTCTCATGCCGAGCTTTTCCCCCGCCGCTCTCTGGCCCATCCTGCTTCTTTCGCTTTCCAACATCTTCATGACCTTCGCCTGGTACGGCCATCTCAAATACAAGACGTCAGCCCTCTGGATCGCCATTGTCGCGAGCTGGGGCATTGCCTTCTTCGAATACTGCCTTGCCGTTCCGGCCAACCGGATCGGTGCCGAGGTCTATTCGGCGGCACAGCTCAAGACGATCCAGGAAGTGATCACGCTGATCGTGTTCTCAGGCTTTTCCGTTTTCTTCCTGAAGGAGAGCCTGACGATCAACCACGCCATCGGCTTTGCGCTGATTGCGGCCGGTGCAGCCTTCGTGTTCCGCGGATAAGGGATGAGAGGGCGCAGTCCGATCTGGCTGCGCCCTTCCATTCCATTCGCCAATGGTCGTTCACGGCTGCACGACAGCAGCCCTGGATCCGATGCGCCATGCCGGTACGACGATCGCGAGCATCAGCGCCGTGTTCAAGAGAACATTGACGATCGCACCTGAAACGAAGGATCCCGTGCTGTCGACGAGGTACCAGGCCAGAGTGGATTCCACCAAGAGCAGGCGTGCGAGCCTGGGATCGGCAAGATACAGCCGGTCGATGACAAGCCACATCATGAGGCCCCAGCCGACCATGACACCGCCGCTGATCGCGGCGAGCATTTGTGCGGCTTCAGTATCGAGCGCCTGCTGGCCATCCAAGGGCCAAAAGACGATGTCGGTCAGAATGTTGGCCGGCAAGGCCGTTGCGGGATGGGCTCCGGCGGCGACGAGCAGGCCGAGCAGGATGACGAACAGGCTGGTGAGCTTCAGCCAGGTGGGCGTGAAATCGGCGGACATGGCAATATTCCTCTCGTTGTTTGGACGTCCGAGAGCCTGAAGCGAGCGAGACGGGGCTGCAATTACCCCGGAGGTAAGTGACGGCCTCAAGCAGGCGTGGCAAAACTGCGCTGATGCCATGGTGGCAGCGGAAGACAGGGAGACCGGCGATGGCGACGGAATTCGGCGGGCAGCTGAAAACTTGGCGTGGCAAGCGGCGGATGAGCCAGCTGCAGCTGGCGCTGGCGGCAGAGGTTTCCGCCCGGCACATCGCGTTTCTGGAAACGGGACGGGCAAAACCCAGCCGGCGCATGGTGCTGCTGCTCGGCGAAGCGCTCGAGGTGCCCCGGGCGGAGCGCAACCTGATGCTGGACGCAGCCGGATTTCGTGCCGCCTATGCCAGCCGCCCTCTCGAGGGTGCCGCGATGGAGCCGGTGCGCAAGGCGATCGCGCACATGATCGAGGGGCATTCGCCCTATCCGGCCTTCGTCTTCGATCGGCATTGGCGCGTGCTGGACGCCAATGGCAGCGGCCGGGGCATGCTGGCTGGTTTCGGGCTCGACACCGGTGACAGCTTCCTCGACTTCCTGCTCCTGCCGGGACGCGGTGTCGCACTGGTCGAGAACTGGGTCCAGGTGGCGCAGCATCTGGCCGCCCGCTTCCGACTGGAGAGTGCGCATCTGGGCGGCGACCCGGTTCTGGAACGGGCCGCTCAGGGGCTTACCGGGCAGGTGGCGGAAGACGGGGATCCCAACCGCGGCGGCGACCTGCCACCGGTGCTGACGGTCCGGTTCCGTCTCGGGGGGCAAGTCTATCCGATGTGCTCGACGATGACGCAATTCGGCACGGCCGAGGATATCGCGCTGGCCGACATCAAGATCGAGATGTTCTTCCCGATGGACGAGGCCTGCGAGGCGCTGTTCCGGCAGATGGCCGGGCGCTGATGCGGTTCAGGCCGAGGGGACGGGCGTCGGCTTGCCCTCGGCATCGAGCGCCACCATGACGAAGGTCGCCTCGGTCACCTTTTCCATGACATGGGTGAGGTATCGCTGGGCCCAGGTTTCGACCTTGAGCGTCATCGAGGTGCGGCCGACACGGCTGATCTCCGTGTAGACGCAGAGCGTGTCGCCGATCTTGACCGGCATGGCGAAGGCCATCTCCTGAACGGCGGCGGTGACGACGCGGCCGCGGGCGCGTTCGGCGGCGCGGATGCCGCAGGCGAGGTCCATCTGGGCCATGACCCAGCCGCCGAAAATATCGCCGGCGGCATTGGCATCGGCCGGCATGGCGAGCGTTCTCAGTGTCAGTTCGCCCGTCGGGGTATTCGCCTCAATCGTCATGGTACGTTGATTCTCTTCTCTTGCATTTCCGCCAAGGAACGACCCTCAGAGCGAGGGCGCCACTACTAATTTTAGTGGATGAAAATGCGCCCCTCATTTTTCGCAGGCGCGCATTTACGGAAATTAGAACTGATAAATATCAAACTTTAGACATTATGGAATTTTTGGGGGTGGAAGAATGAAAATCATGTCTCTGTCGGTGCGCCTCTATGCACTGGTCGCACTGGCTCTGGCAGTCCTTGTTGGTGCGCTGACTTACAGCCTGTTTCAGTCCTATGACATGCTGGTCGAGGAGCGCCGGATCGGTTTGGCGCAGATCAATGACAACGCTGTCGCGATCCTGGACAAATACCACAAGATGGAGCTGGATGGCACGCTGACGCGCGAGGAGGCGCAGGAGCGGGCGAAGGATGTCATCGGTGCCATGCGCTATCAGCCCGATGGTTACATGTGGATCAACGACATGCAGCCGGCCATGGTCATGCATCCGATCAAGCCGGAGCTGAACGGCAAGGATCTGAGCCAGAACAAGGACCCGAACGGCAAGCATCTGTTCGTCGAATTCGTCAATACCGTGAAGGCGAGCAAGGAAGGCTTTGTCGACTATTACTGGCCGAAGCCGGGCTTCGAGGAGCCGGTCGAGAAGCTGTCGCATGTCATCGGTTTCGAACCCTGGGGCTGGGTCGTGGGCACCGGCGTCTATTCTGACGATCTGGCAGCACTCTTTCGCAGCACGGCGATCCAGTATGGCGTTCTGATTGGCATTGCCACAATCGGCATGATGCTCTGCGCCACTCTGGTGGTCCGCAGTGTCGTGAAGCCGATCAACCGCCTGAAGCAGTCGATGAGCGATATTGCCGAGGAGAAGGTCGATATCGAGATCGCCGATACCAAGCGTCGCGATGAGATCGGCGGCATGGCGCAGACGCTGGTCGTGCTGCGTGACAGCGTGCGCGATCGCATCGAGCTGCGGGACCGCGAGGCCGAGCAGCAGGCGAGCCTGAACGGCGAGCGCGAGCGCAACGAACTGAACCTGCGGACCTCGTCCGAGCGGCAGAACCATGCGATCAACGCGCTGGGTTCTGCACTGGAGCGGCTGGCCGAAGGTGACCTCACGGTGCAGATCGGCGTGATCGGCTCGGAATATGAAAAGCTGCGGGACGACTTCAACCGCGCGGTGGACTCGCTTGGCAGCGTGATTGCGGCGATCAACCAGACGAGCGATGTCGTAACCTCTTCTGCCGGCAATATCAGCGAGGCGACGAACAACCTGTCGAAGCGCACCGAGCAGCAGGCGGCGGCTCTGGAAGAGACGGCAGCGGCGCTGGACGAAATCACCGCGACCGTGCGCACGGCAGCCGAACGGGCCAACGAAGCGCGCCAGATGGTGGCCGAGACCAAGACCAGCGCCAACCGCTCCGGCGAGATCGTGCGCAGCGCCGTCGACGCTATGGGGCGCATCGAGGGGTCGTCGCAGAAGATCAGCCAGATCATCTCCGTGATCGACGAGATCGCCTTCCAGACCAACCTTCTGGCGTTGAATGCCGGCGTCGAGGCGGCGCGTGCAGGGGAAGCCGGTCGCGGCTTTGCGGTCGTGGCGCAGGAAGTGCGGGAGCTGGCGCAGCGTTCGGCCAATGCGGCGAAGGAGATCAAGACGCTGATCAGCGCATCGGCGGCGGAAGTCGACACCGGTGTGGGCCTTGTGCGCTCGACCGGCGAGGCGCTGCTCGAGATCGAGGCGCTGGTGAACCGCGTCAACGAGAGCGTCAACACGATTGCCACCGCTGCCAAGGAGCAGGCGACGGGGCTTGCCGAGATCAACACCTCGGTCAATCACATGGACCAGATGACGCAGCAGAATGCGGCGATGGTCGAGGAAACCTCGGCCGCCGGCCAGTCGCTGGCGGAAGAGAGCTACAATCTGCGCCAGCTGCTCTCGCGTTTGAAGGTGAATGCCGCGCAGGCGGCGGCGGGGCATCGCCGGGCGGCCTGATGGTCGGTCGAGACGACGGCAAGAGATCCGGGGCCGGTGGAGCAATCCGTCGGCCCCTTCCTTTTTGCTCCGCAATGCTTGCCGATTTCGTTCATGGCGCATTAAGCCGGACGGCCCTATGCTGCCGGAAGTTGTCCCATTCAGGGCCATCGAGGGTGAAATGAGTCTTGTGTTTTCGTCCCTTGGCCGCCGGCTGACGGTGGCTGCGTTTTCGGCCCTGCTGCTGTCGGGATGTTCCGGCAGCGATCGCATTCCCTTTGCCGATGTCGGCGGACCGCGGGCGGGCGACCAGCTCATCGGCAAGGTCGACCGCAGCCGGGACGGGCGGGTGCTGGTGGGGCGGGTTGGCGAGGTTTCGCCGGAGACGGCCGCCTATGCGCCGCCGGCTGCCGCGCAAAACGGTGGAAGCGCGGGTATTGATTATCTCAATACCCCCAATCTGGCCGAGGCTCCTGCCGTCGACGCTGCGGCGGATGGGGCCGAGCCTTCCGGCATGACCGCGATGGCGATCCCCGAGGGTGGCGTCAACATCGACGGGGAGCTCGGGATCGGCGGGGCGTCGTCTCTCTCGGATGCCGGCTATGCGGATGCGTCGAGCCCTGTCGGCGTGCAGCCGCATGTGGTGACGCAAGGCGGCGCCATGGCGATTGCCGAGGGCAACACCAGTCAGCCCGTGGTCGACGGGATCGGTTTCGACGAGCCGACGCAGATCGTGACGGGCCCGGGCGGAGCCTCGCAGCCGACGATGGCGGAGACGCAGGTGGCCGAAATGCCGGAGGAGGGCGGGATCCTGCCGCTTTCGGTCGATAGCGGCAATTCCGGCCTGGAGGATCCGGTTCCGGTTTCGACGCGGCGGGCAGCGGCTGCTCCAGCGGCGGTGGGCAAGGATTGTTCGCTCTATCTCGACAAGCGGAACTGCCGCTAGGGTTCGTGATCGCTTAATTTCCTAATTCGGGAATTGTCTAATTCTCTTTTAATGAAGGACCTCCGCGTCTGGCGGGTGACCGGGGAAGGCGCTGCTGACGTCTGCGTGAGCACGGGGCCATCCCAGTTCGACCCGCTTGGGATGACGGTCGGTGTCCAAGCCGTACCGGAGGGGCCGGTCGCGGGCTTGCGGGCGGGGCGGGCAGGGCCTAGAGGCTTTGGGATCACAACCCTGTTGCCGGTCCGGCCTTCCATCGGGTCCCGCAACAGGTGCCTTGTCCCGCCCTTCAGGCCGTCCGTTTGGACCGGCCGCCCTGATCCGGAGTGCCCCCATGCCGCCGATTGCCGATATCTTGATGTTTGCTGCCATGCTGGCGGCGGCGGGTGCCGTAGCGGGGCTCTTGGCCGGCGTCTTCGGGATCGGCGGGCGTGCGGTTCTGGTGCCGGTCTTCTACCAGGTCTTCGGCTATGCCGGCATCCCGGAAGAGGTGATCATGCATCTGGCGGTCGGCACCTCGACGGCGCTGATCGTGCCGACCTCGCTGCGGTCGTTTCGGGCGCATCAGGCGCGCGGGGCGGTCGACATGGATCTGCTCAAGGGCTGGGTGATCGCAGTGCCGCTCGGGGCGCTGCTTGCGACCGTGGTCGCGGCTTATGTTTCAAGCGCGGGGCTTCGCCTGTTCTTCGCGGTGATGGGGCTGGTGCTGGCCGCCCGCATGCTCTTCCTCTCCAACCGCATGCATCTCGGCACCGAGCTGCCGGGCCAGCCCTGGCGGTTCCTGACCGGCTCGGCGATAGGGCTCTTTTCCGGCCTGATGGGGGTTGGCGGCGGGGTGTTCAACAACACCTTCATGACGATCTTCGGCCGGCCGATCCACCAGGCGGTCGCGACCTCCTCGGGGGTCGGCGTGCTGATCTCGATCCCGGCCTTTTTCGGCTTCATCTATGCCGGCTGGGGCGAGGCGGGCCTGCCGCCCTTTTCCACCGGCTATGTCAACTGGATCGCCTTTGCCGTGATCTTCCCGATCACCATGCTGGTCGCGCCCTATGGCGTGAAACTCGCCCACAGCCTCAACAAGCGACAGCTGGAGGTTGGCTTTGCGGTGTTTCTGCTGTTTGTGTCGGCGCGGTTTTTCTGGAGTTTGGTGGGGTGAGGGGGGTATTTATGGGCGAATTGGGTATTCCGGGCATAAGTTGTACCTAGGGCCGAACTAAGCTTTTGTGGTTTCCAGAACCATATTCAAGCAGTGTCACTGCGCACGCACATCCCCGCAATTGCGCTAGAGAGATTTGAACCCGACCGTAGACCTCCAGAAAGGAGCGGCGTCCCCTCACAGGTTGCCGGATCCTTGTGCCTCTGGTTCCGCCTTGGGCTTCGCGCGCATCCTTTTGCCTAGCCAGCTTCGATCAAAGTGGTCGCCGATTGAGAAAACGAACTTGTCAGCTTGTGCCACGCTATCACTGTTTATGTTGTGAACTAGAACCTTGTCTGAAGCTCTGCTTATCCGCCGCGCTTTCTCTTCGTCAGGTGTAATGAAGAATAGAAGCTTCGGGGAAAGTGGCAAAACCCAGACGAAGTCCAGAGACAACGTGGACCCAAAGCGGATGAGGGGGCGATCTGACAGAACGACTTCAGGCGCCGTTGGTCCGAGCCGACGAAGACCCCATCCGGCGTTCATCAGGATATTCCCTATCCTTGGGTTATCTGTGGTCGATTGAATTAGCGACAGCGCCTCATCTTCATACAGGACACCAGTCTGCTGCTCGAACCAGATCGATGGTCTGGAGCTAATTCGCTCCCGCGCAGCCAGTCGTCGGACTTCCGGGTCATTATCCAACTGTTCCCGCAAAAACTCTCCGCCTTCTCTGAGCTTCTTCACCACGGACGGACGCCTGGTGTCCAAGGATAGCAGAAGCCGGATGAAATCACTCCGTTCTGTATCTGTTAGCGATCTCACGCCGTTGAAATTCAGCTTGTCACGTGCTGCCGCGCCCGCAGTATCAACCATTTGAAAGAATTCACGTTCGATCGCATCAGGAACCGCTGCGGCGCTTTTCAACGTGAAGAGATTGGGCAAGCAACAGAATGCCTTCGGGCCAAGCTCTTTGTATCTCAGAGTTTGCCGCCTGTGATCCCAGTAGTAGCCCCGCACAAGCCCTCCTGAACGGGTCCACGGTTTCATCAGAGTTTCAGGGACATAGTGGTGGCGCTTTGCCGTCATGGCGATCCTTTGGACATCATAGGCAGCATATCATGCAGACTTGCCCAAAGCCCAACCTTGCGCCATATCCAGCAGCGGTGGCAACCACTCGACTAACACCAGACCATATGCGGCGGTCTCACAGGCCGACCATGTCGCAGTATCGGGGTGAGCTCCTTTCCAGAGAACTGAAGGGCCGGAAGGTCTACATCGTTTGCGATCGGTGCGAACTGCGCCGCCGCTATGACGGGTCCGCGATTGTCGCGAAGGTCGGGCCGGGGGTCTCTCTTCCGGACCTGCTGACACGCTTCGCCGTGGGTCTTGGCTGCGACCTGAACATTGCACCGACCCCGAACGGCTTGCGTTGCGCGATGCGTTACGAATACCCGACCGGATGGGATTTGAAGGGGCTGCGGTAGGAAGGCCCCGGTGTGCCCCGCTGTTAACAGAGGCTTCACCTGCGGTTGCTAGGCAGAATGTCTGCAACGGAGATGGCGCATGGACGCATTTGTTTCGGTTTGGCGTCTTCTAACGCTGGGGCCTGTCAGTGTTTTCTCGGCACTCGCGCTGTTAGCAATGATTGCCCTCGGTATCCTTTCAAGCCGGAAGGTCAGGTTCATATGGGGCGTCTACCTAGCAGCGTTCATTGCATTGATGTGGGCACCAGTCTTTTGGCATAGCCGCGCCGTGAGAGGCGAAACGGAGATCGTGGCCTTCGTCGTCTTAGTGAGCATGATTTGGTTTTTGGGAATGCTGGCGTTCTGGTCCCTGTTTCGTTTCATAAACCGGTGAGATCGGGAGCTTATCGTGTTGCTCTCCGGCTCGTGGGCCTATTCCCGAGATGTTTTTTGGGGTCGAACATTTTCGAGACCCTATCCCTGATCAGGCGCGCGCAGGTTCCCCCGTGGCCCGGCCCGGCGCTTGGTTCGCGTCGACTTACTGCGATGGCGTTTAGTATGCGCCTAGCTCTTCATCGCTTACGTGCTCAAAGTCGAAGCTTTTCAAAGGATGGGTGGGGTCGATTGGCGGTCCCCAGAGCGCCCGTTGCGCCGCTGGATCAAAGGCCCAAAAGTCGTGAAGTGCATGTTCGCTGCCGAAGTGTGGAGTTAACGAAGGTTCGAGGATGATCCGGCTCAGGCATGATCTCGCCATCCATTCTGCTATCGCTTCTAACTCTCCGAGCCGAATACGACGCACTCGGTCATAGGTTTCGAGGTGCCGGTTCTCGTGTAGGTGCTCCACATCGCTTCGCAGATCATAGACCTCGCCCATGAGACTATGATGCCTCGGGCCGACGAACAGTTCTGTTCTGCTCTTGAATAAGCGTTTAGTCTCACCCTGCTTCGCGGCAATCAGTCCTTCGACGCAGCGGGTGAATTGGTGGATGCGGTCCAGAACATCATTCGACCTGCACGCGTCTTGGAATATGTTTAGGCAACGCATCAGGCGCCAGTGCGAGGTTGTGCGGTCGCCAATGATTGCACCCAATCTAGATGCGATTGCCGCTGCATTGGTAAGTGACTGCGGAGACACCGGCGTCAGATCGTTCACAATCCCAGCCCCCGTCGTATCTAATGACGAGTATTCCCTTACGTCCACGCCCTCATGGGTGTTCCATCCACCTGAGGCTAGGAACGGCGCGCGCGGCAGGTGCAAACGCCGGTCCAATTGTAGCCCCGCATACAAGCGTCCCAGCCGTGTCCTGAGTTCCTTGTTTTCGCCATCCAAAATGGTCGGAGTTCGAGAGCTTTGCTTCGCGACCAAATACAGTCCAAATTCCTCAATCTCTTCAGAACGTATCTCTCCAAGCCAGTCTCGCCAGTGTTTTGGCAATTGGAAAGTTTCGCGGGTAAACGCTAGAAAGCCGCCATGCAACTCCATCACTGCTTCATTCAGTGATGCTTCGCAGTCTAGGCCAAGGATCGCGTACTTTTCATTCGTCGCCAGCCATGTGACCGGCTTAGAAGTTGCCATGTGTACCTCTCAACTGCGGCGCGTGCTGTCCCGAAACTAGGCTGAAAAGGCGACTTGATCAAATGCGATAGATTGCGTTACATTTCTGTCAACGTCCTTTGACAGCCGGTTAAAGCGAAAGATCGCACAGGCGAAACGCCCGTCTCAGGGTTGATCCGCACCTAGTGCAGCGAGACGGCGGACACTTGCGTCCTGCCAGAGTCTTTACACCACCACCCCGGTCCGGTTGCTCGACATCGTGAGCTTGCGTTCCGCGCGTTCCTGCTGGGGGGAACGGTTGTAGAGTTCGCGGTAACACTTGGAGAAGTGGGAGGCGGAGACGAAGCCGCAGGCGACGGCGACCTCGACGACGGGCATGGAGGACTGGACCAGCAGGTGGCGGGCGCGGTCGAGGCGGATTTCGAGATAGTAGCGGGCGGGCGAGCGGCCCATCTCCTGGCGGAAGAGGCGCTCGATCTGGCGGCGCGAAAGGCCGGCATCGTCGGCGATCTCGAGCAGTGACAGCGGTTCTGCGAGATTGGCTTCCATCAGCTCGATGATCTGCAGCACCTTGGAGTTCTGCACGCCGAGGCGGGCGCGCAGCGGCAGGCGCTGGCGGTCGTTGGCGGAGCGGACGCGGTCGGTCAGGTGCTGTTCGCAGACGCGGTTGACGAGACCTTCGCCGAAATCCTGGCCGATCAGGTTCAGCATCATGTCGAGCGAGGCCGTGCCGCCTGCGCAGGTGTAGAGATTGCCGTCGACTTCGTAGAGGTCGGCATAGACTTCCGCCTGGGGGAAGGTTTCGGAGAAGCCGGGCAGGTTTTCCCAGTGGATGGCGCAGCGCTTGCCGTTCAACAGGCCGGCCTGGGCCAGCACATGGGCGCCCGTACAGAGCGAGCCGACCGCGACATTGCGGTTATAGGCTTCGCGCAGCCAGGCATTGACCGACTTGTTGTTGAACTCCTCGACATAGATGCCGGAACAGACGATCGCCATGTTCGGGCGGTTTTCGCCGCCGAGGAAACGGCGCTCGTCGGCGAGCGAGGAATTGACCTCGATGCCGATGCCGGAGGAGGAATAGACCTTCTGGCCATCGACCGAGGCGAGGCGCCATTCATAGGCCGCATAACCCAGCATGCGGTTGGCGATGCGCAGCGTCTCGATGGCGCCGGCAAAGGGCAGAAGGGTGAAATGGGGTACGAGGAAGAAGACGAGCGAACGCTTCTTGGTCTGCGTCATTTGCTTGCTCATGATGGTGCCGGTGTCCTTGCTGCCGTTCCCTTGTTTTCCGGCATGCTCCGCCTGAATTGATCGCCGCGATTGTCGTTTTACGACATTGTCGTGAAGCCAGACGTCGCAAAACTGTCGATGATCGCTAAAGGGCGACATAACAAGGCATTTTTCAGGCTGCGACGCCGTGAACCGGGTGGTTTTTAAGAGGTCACCGGTAGCCGGTTGAAAAGCCTTGGCTTAACGGAATGCGGCGATGCGCGTAGACGTACAGGCGACTGCCCCGTTTGCGACGCGCCGTGATCCGGGCGGGGGCGGGGCGGTCGCAAACGGGGTGCCGGGAGATCCCGATATCAAGGGGCGGTGTCGCCGGCAGGCCAGCCGAGATCCTTGCGCAGATCGAAGGGCAGCGCCTCGAGGGCTGCGGCGTCGAGCCGGCGACGACGGTGGCTGGCAATCGCATTCGCCACGGCCTTCATGGCGGCGGCGAGGCGATCGGCGGCGCGGCTTGCGCGCTCGTCGAGCGTCAGGGCAGCTGCAGCCGTGCGGGAGCGCTCGGCGCGGGGGATCGGGGTATCGCAGCAAACCATGGTCATGGTCGTCATCCTCTCGGGTTCAGCGGCCGCTACCTTCTCGTCTTTCACTCCGAAGCAGGGCCGGGTCTTCTTGTGATCCTGTTTGTTCCATCAATCAAACGAATGTTTCTGATGCCTATCATTCTGAAAGCTGATCAATTGCCGATGGCGGGTGAGGCCGATGTCGTCGCGCAGGGCGGGGCCGAGGGCTTCCAGTGCCTGGCGGGTCTGCTCGCGGATCGACTGGCGCTTCGTGTCGCGCATCAGGCTCGAGAGCCGCTGCGAGAGGGTGGGAAGGCGGGCTTCTGTCATGGCGTGCTCCTCCTGATCGTATGCGATGAGAAGCAGGATGCACCCGGATTGACATTCAATCAAACGCAATAGTATCGTCTTCAAGTTCAATTTTGTTGAAGGTCAATCGCCATGACACTCATGCTGCGCCAGCCGCTTCCGCTTCTCGATAATGACGTGCTCCGGACCTTCGTGGCGATTGCCGAAACCGGCAGCTTCACCACGGCCGCCGACCGGGTCTACCGCACGCCGTCCGCCGTCTCGATGCAGATCAAGAAGCTCGAGGAGCAGCTGAACGTGACGCTGTTCTTACGCGATGCACGTTCGGTGTCGCTGACGGAGAGCGGCGAGGTGCTGCTTCCCTATGCACGGCGCATGCTGGCGCTGTCGAACGAGGCGGTGGGCCGCTTCCGCATGCCGGAGATGAAGGGGGTGGTCAGGCTCGGGGCGCCCGACGATATCGGCGAGCGTTTCATGCCGACGATTCTCCGCCGCTTTGCCGAGCTCTATCCGCTGATCATGGTCGATCTGACGGTTGATACGTCGGGGGCGCTCAGGCGGCGGCTTGCCGAGCAGCGGCTCGACCTGACGCTGGTCAATTGCGCGCCGGGGCAGGTGGTGCATGAGGGCGAGGTGATCCACCAGGAGCAGCTGGTCTGGGCGGGGGCGAAATGCGGCACGGCGCATATGCGCGATCCGCTGCCCGTGTCGATTTGGGAGGACGGGTGCTGCTGGCGAGCGGATGCCTTAGCGCGGCTCGACAATGAGAAGCGGCCCTATCGCATCGCCTATCTCTCGGCGCATACCATGGCGCAGCGCGCCGCCGTGATCGCCGATCTGGCGGTGGCGCCGCTTCCGCGCAGCTATCTGACCGACGACATGACGGCGCTGGGCTCCAAGCACGGCCTGCCGGATCTGGGGTCGTTCGAGGTGCGGCTGCTCACCGGCAAGGAGACGTCGGAGACGATCCAGGCGGTGGCCGACAGTGTGCGCTATGCCTTTGCCGAGATGATCGGCATGGCCGCGTGAGGGACGGCTCTGTCAGCAATTGGTGAATTCTGGAATTAGGGAAATGCCGAATTGCGTTTTGGCGAATAGGCGGCAGGTAGCAGGATTTGAGTGCGGATGAATGATGAGACGAAGGCCCTGAGGCTCGAGGATTTTGCAGGCCAGGCTTACGACAAGCTGCGTTATGGCGACACCGACCGGCAGGGGCATGTCAACAATGCGGTCTTTGCCACCTTCATGGAAACGGGGCGCGTGGAGCTGATCTACAACCCGGATGATCCGCTGCTCGAGGACGGGTACTCCTTCGTGCTCGCCAAGCTCGACATCAACTATATCGCCGAGGTCTTGTGGCCCGGCACCGTCGAAATCGGCACGCGGGTGACGCGGGTCGGGCGGTCGTCGGTCTCCATGCAACAGGCGGTGTTCCAGAACGGCCGACTGTGCGCGTCGGCCGAAACGGTGGTGGTGCATTTCGACCAGACGACGCGCAAGTCGCATGCGTTTTCCGACGAGCAGCGGGCGAAGCTTGAGGGGTGGATCTCGGCGGGGTAGCGGATCAGGTGAGGTCGGCGAGATGGGCCGTGTCGTCGAGCGTGACGACGGCGCGGCTCTTCCACTGAGCGTTCTCCGCCAAATGCGTGATGCTGCCCGACTTGACCGGAAAGTTCACTCTCCCAAGGCATTCGATCGGCATGCCGATCCACCAGGCGATGACGAAGGTCAGCGAGAAGCCGTGGGTCACGATGATGTGGCAATCGGCCGGGTCGGCGAGGATCTCGTCCATGGCGCGGTAGATGCGGGTTGCGGTCTGGCGTCGGGTTTCGGCGCGCTCGATGCCGCCTGCGTCGTCGAGGCTGCCTTCATCCGGAACGGGCAAGCGGCGGGCGTCGAGCCAAGCTTGTGGCTCTCCTTCGGCGACACCGTAGCTCATTTCACGCAGCTCCGGCGTCAGGCGGGGCGCGACGGAGAGGTGTCTGGCGATGATTTCGGCGGTCTCGCTGCAGCGAAGGAGATCCGAAGAGGTGAGCCGCGGCGTCTCGCCGGCGCAGAGGTCTGCGAGGCGCGCGGCGATCGCCTCGGCCTGGCGGCGGCCGAGATTCGTGAGGCTGGTGTCGTACCAGCCGCCGACCTTTTTCTCGACATGGTGGATCGAATGCGGATGGGTGACGACGTAGAGCGTTTTCATGCGGGGCTCCCGGATCTGGCGGCCCCGCATTTGGAGGCTCTGTTTAGCCCTGCTTTTCGTAGAGCACCTGGCTCTCCGTCAAGACCTCATCCAGCCGACGACCTTCCTGGAAATGGGCGAGGTGGTCGGGGAAGGCCACGCCTTCGGGGACCTTGGGGCAGATTTCGGGGGCGCGGAGGCGGGTTTCGACCGGGATGACGCCGGCCCAGACGCGGGCATCGACATCGGCGGGGTCGTCGGAGACACCGCCGGAGCGGATCTTGGCGGAGGCGTCTTCGATGCGCATGCCGATCACCATGGTGCCCTTGGCTTCCTGGGGGTCGTTTTCGCGCAACACGTCGGTGCGGCCGGGATAGAAGCGGTCGACGACGGCCTTCAAGGCTTCTGCCTTTTCTTCCGGGTCGTCGATGATATGGGCCGTGCCGAAGCACATGGCGGAGCGGTAGTTGGCGGAGTGGTGGAAGCCGGAGCGGGCGAGCACCAGGCCGTCGAGATGGGCGACGGTAAGGCAGACGGGGATGCCGGCCTTCTGGGTCTTCAGCATGCGGCTCGCCGACGAGCCGTGCCAGAACAGCCAGTCGCCGTCGCGCCAGTGGATGGTCGGCGTGCAATAGGGCTGGCCGTCGATGACATAGGCGACGTGACAGAGGAGGCCCGCATCGAGCACGGCATAGACGGCGTCGCGGTCGTAAGCCGCGCGCTCATGCAGGCGTTTTGCGCGGTTGCGCGGGGTGACGGGAAAGGATTGCGGATCGGGTCTGTCGCTCATGCTTGCCTCCTGACGGCTGATGCGGCAGGGATAGGTGCGGTGATTGGTCCAAGAAAGATCCATAATGGCCAAAACTATTCGAACCAATTCCGACTGGTCAGCGAATACGCCTATTTTGCCGGCCATGGGGCTGCGGCGGCTTGCGCTTTATCGGGCGTTGCGCGGGCTCATCGAAAGCGGCCAGATGCGGCCCGGCGACAAGCTGCCGACCACCCGGGATATCGCGAAACGTTTCGGGGTCTCGCGCGGCGCGGCGGTTGCGGCATACGAAATGCTGGTCGCGGATGGTTTTACCGAGGCGCGGGTAGGGGCGGGGACCTACGTGGCCGAGGCCGTGCCGGTCCTGCAGGCAGCGCAGGTGCAGGAGCCGGCTGCGGTCGAGGAGGCGGTTGCGCCGCTGCCCGGCGCGCTCGGCTGTTCGACGGCGGACGAGACGACGCTCCGGATCTTTCGCATGCTGATGAACCGGCATCTGACGCAGCCCTCGGCGCGGCATTTCCATTATAACGATCCGGCCGGCAGCCACGCGCTCAGGGTGGAAGTCGCGGCCTATCTCAAGGCGGCGCGCGGGGTGAATTGCACGCCGGACCAGGTGATCATGACGGCAGGCACGCAGCAGGGGCTGGATCTGGCGGTCAGGGCGCTTTTGAAACCGGGTGATCCCGTCTGGATCGAGGACCCGTGTTATGCGGCGGCGCGCGAGCTTTTCGAGGGGACCTGGCTATCCGTCACGCCGGTGCCCGTCGATGGCGAGGGGATCGATGTGGCCGCAGGGATTGCGGCGCGGCCGGATGCCAAGGCAGTTTGTATGACGCCGTCGCATCAATATCCGCTGGGTGTGACGCTTTCGATGGCCAGGCGGCTTGCCCTCATCGACTGGGCGCGGGAGGCGGGCGCCTATATCATCGAGGATGATTACGACAGCGAGTTCCGCTTTGCCGGACCGCCCTTTAGCGCGCTGCAGGGCATCGATGGCCAAGAGCGTGTGATCTATCTCGGCACCTTTTCCAAGACGCTGCCGCCGGGTTTTCGCTTCGGCTATCTGGTGGTGCCACGACATCTGCGTGAGCGAATACTGACCATTCGCCGGCTAACGGACCGCTTTCCCTCGACGCTTGCCGAGGATGCGCTGACCGAATTTCTGCGCGACGGCCATGTTTCGGCGCATATCAAGCGGGCGCGCAAGCGGGTCAGGGCAGCGCGGGACGCGCTGGTCGAGGCTCTGCAATGCGAGAGGCTGCGGGTGGCCGTGCCCGAGCAGGGGCTGCATCTGGTGGCCGATCTCGAGAGTGTCGAGGATGACGTGGCGCTGGCGGCCATGGCGCGGACGGTCGGCTTCGGCGTCAAGGCATAGTCGCCGCTCTACCAGCGGGACACCGGTCGGCGGGGCCTGGTGATCGGGTTTTCGGGCTTTGCGCCCGAGGTTCTGGCGGATGCTGCGCGGCGGTTCGTGTCAGGCCTTTGAGGTCTGCTGCGCGCGGACCCCGGAGACCCAGACGGCGAGCATGGTCGACAGCAGCGCCTGGGGTGGTGCCGGGTTCGGTCGCGAATGTTTCAGCCCCTCGGACATTTCAAAGACGATCACCTCATGGAAAAGCGCCTGCACGCCGCGCGCATAGGTACGGGACTGCTCGGCCGTCAGCGAAGGCGTGGCGCGGGCAAAGAGATCGACGATCTGGTCTTCGAGTTCGAAGCAGAGGCGCATGAAGGTCTCGGTATAGGGGCCACTGATAATGGCCGCTTGGCTGAGATAGAGCCCGGCAAACGCCGGCTCGCGGCAGAAATAGTCGAGCCAGGGCTTGAGCAGGGCGAAGATCTGCGCCTCCAGCGGCGCGTCCGGGTCGATCCCCGTGCCCTTGCGTCCGGCCTCGGCCATGGGCTCGATCTCGGTGAGGCCCAAGGCCGCGAGAAGATTGGTCTTGTCGCCGAAATGGGCAAAGACGCTGGACTTCGCAACTTTCGCCGCGCTCGCAATCTGATCGATGCTGGTCTGATCGAAGCCCTGGCGGGCGAAAAGCTCGCGCGCAACGGCCAGGATCTGTTCTCTGGTCTGGCGGCTGCGGGTCTGGCGAAGCTTCATGCGCGAATCCTTTTGGCCGAGCCTACGCCAAATATTCGTTGACCACGGTCAATTTACACGTCATAAAATGACCACGGTCAATATTTGAGGGTTCCTCATGTCTTTCCTCTCGCGTGATGCGCAACCCTCCCGCGTTCTTGTTCTGAACGGCAATCCTTCGCGGGAAACGCTATGCGGAGCCATGGCCGAGAAAATCGCCGCAGATGCCCGGCGTCGCGGCCAGACGGTGAAGCTGGTGCATCTGGAGGATCTGTCCTTCGACGCCAATCTGAAGCAGGGTTATCGCGCGCGGATGGAGTGGGAGCCGGATCTCAAGGCTTTCGCCGATCACCTGATCTGGTGCGACCGGCTGGTGATCGTGCATCCCTTGTGGTGGGGATCAGCACCGGCGCAACTGAAGGGCCTTTTCGACCGCGTGCTGCTGCCCGGCTTCGGCTTTCAGTATATCGAGGGCAAGCCCCTGCCGAAGCCGCTGCTCGCCGGCCGCAAGGCGCGCATCGTGATCACCTCGGACACGCCGACCATCTTCCTCAAATGGATCTACGGCAATGGCTGGGTGAAGCTGCTGCGGCGCCAGATCCTCGGCTTCTGCGGTTTCAAGGATTTGAAGGTCAAGTATTTCGCCCCGGTGCGTGGTGCCAAGCCGGAGGCGCTCGCCAAGATGGTCGAGGCGGCGCCCGGGATCTTGGGGTGAGGCGAACTTTCTCGTTTCCGTCTCCGATTGGATCGCGTTGACTTGGCCTGGCATAGGCCAATATCAAGCGGCATGACCGATCTTTCGACCCAACCGCTCGATGAACTGAGTTTGGATGAAGCTGCAAGACCGAAGGCACCGCCGGTGCCCGAGGCGACGGATGTGCATCGATACCAGGGCCGGCAACTGGCCCAGATCCACAGCCATCACCTGAGAGAGATGGCGCAGATCGGCGCGATCCTTGCCCGGATCGAAACGGGGGATGCGCCTCCTGAGCATCTCAGGCAGATCGTGCTTTCCCTCGACATGGCGGAGAATTTTCAAGCCTTCGGTTCGCTCTGCGGCCGGGAATGCCATGTGCTGAAATTTCACCACGACATCGAAAGTGCGGACATGTTCCCCCGGCTTAAGGCTGCGGGTGGTGGCAGGTTTGGCGCCGTCGTCGCGAAGCTGATGGCGGAGCACGAAGTCGTGCACGAGTTGATCATCCGGCTGGCCCGCGCGGCAGAGGCACTCGCTGACTCGCCGTCGGAAGCGAATTTCATTCTGGCGGGAAAGACTTTCCGAAAACTCGAGGCGGTCGTACGGTCCCATTTCGGCTATGAGGAAACCGAGCTGGAGGAGGCGATCGGCTATTACCTCGGCTCGATCTGACGCGGTCGTTGCCTGTCGTTCTCCGGGCCCTGAAGTGAAGAGCTAATGGCACTTATCACCCTTGCCGTCTCCGGCTACAGATCGCTGCGCAGCCTCGTGCTGCCGCTCGAGCGGCTGAATGTGGTCACCGGCGCGAACGGCAGCGGCAAATCGAGCCTCTATCGGTCGCTGCGGCTGCTTGCGGATGTTGCCCAGGGTCAGGCGATCGCTTCGCTTGCCGCCGAGGGCGGCTTGCGGTCGACGATGTGGGCGGGCGGAGCCGGCTATTCCAGCGCGATGCGCTCGGGACGCGCGCCGATGCAGGGCAATGTCGGACGCGGTCCGGTCTCGCTTCGCCTCGGTTTCGCATCGGAGGATTATGGCTATGCCATCGATCTCGGGCTCCCGATCCCCGGACCCGGCGCGAGCCGGGAGGAGGGGTCCCTCTTCGGTTATGATCCGGTCGTGAAGGCGGAAGCCGTCTGGGCCGGGGAGAGACTGTCGAGGCTCAACGTGATTGCCCGGCGGGGCAATGCATCCGTTCTCGTGCAGGACAAGAGCGGGCGGCTGCGGCCCGTCGTCACCGACCTCGCGCCCTTCGAGACCATGATGATGCGCGCCGCCGACCCAACGAACGCGGTGGAATTGTTTTTCCTGCGCGAGCGGATGAAGGCCTGGCGTTTCTACGACCACTTTCGCATCGATCGCGATGCTCCCTCGCGCATTCCCCGGATCGGCACGCGCACGGTCGCTCTCGCCTCCGATGGCTCCGATCTTGCTCCGGCCGTTCAGACCGTGAGGGAAATCGGCGATGGACCCGCCTTCGACGGTGCGATCGAGGATGCCTTTCCGGGATCATCGGTCGAGATCGAAGCCGTCAATGGCCTGTTTCGCCTCTCCATGCGTCAAGGCGGGCTTAACCGGGCGCTTGACGCCTCCGAGCTTTCGGACGGAACGCTGCGGTATATCGCGCTTGCCACGGCCCTCCACACGCCGCGACCGCCTGAACTGATGGTGCTGAACGAGCCGGAGGGCAGTCTGCATCCCAACCTGCTTGAACCGCTGGCCCGCATGATTGCCGCGGCAAGCCTGCGCAGCCAGATCATTGTCGTCAGCCACGCCCAGGCCCTTGTCGAGGCGCTTGCCGAACACGGGGCGCAGATGCTGGCGCTCGAGAAGGAGAGCGGCGAGACGATCGTCAGGAACATCGAAGTTCCGGCCTGGGAATGGCCGGAACGGTGATCTTCGGGTGCCGCCGCTGCCACGAGTAGGCGACAAGGTGGCGCTTCCGTCCCCTCAGCCTTCTTACACCCCGTAATACAGATAGATCGCATAGCAGGAGACGAAGCCGACGATGAGGTTCATCGGCAGGCCGATCTTGACGAAATCGCTGAAGCGGTAGTTGCCTGCGCCGTAGACCAAGGTGTTGGTCTGGTAGCCGATCGGGGTGGCGAAGCTGGCGCTGGCGCCGAACATGACGGCGACGACGAGGGCGCGGGGCTCGATGCCGAGCTGCTGGCCGAGGCCAATGACGATCGGGGTGAGGATGACGGCGACCGCATTGTTGGTCACGCATTCGGTCAGCGTCGAGGAAAGCGCGTAGACCAGGAGAAGGACCACGAAGGGGGAGACGGCCGACATCAGCGGCATGGCGGTGTCGACGACGAGGGTGACGGCGCCGGTTTCCTGCAGGCCCTGGCCGACGACGAGCATGGCGAAGATCAGGATCAGGATGCCGCCTTCGATCGAGCCCCAGGCCTCATCGGCATCGATGCAGCGCAGGATGAGGATGGCGGGCACGGCGATCATGGCGAGGATGCCGATGTCCATGACGTTGAGCGCTGCCAAAAGGACGACGAGGCCGAGGGCGAGGAGGGCAAGCGGCGCCTTGGTCGGGCGAAAGGCGCGGGCGGTCGAGCGGGTGACGGAGACGAGCTCGCTTTCATGCGAGAGTTCGTCGAGCGCTTCGGGCGTGCCCTCGAGGAGGAGCTTGTCTGCCGGGCGCAGGCGGACATTGCCGAGATCGGGGCCTGGGACGTGTTTGTGCCGGTGGGCACCGAGGATGCGCACGCCGAAGCGGCGGCCGAGCGAGAGGCTGGAGAGGCGGATGCCTTGCGAGAAGCGTCCGGGCGCGACGACGGCTTCAACGATCGAGCGCTCGCCTTCGCCCGACATGGCCCGGCGCTGTCCGACCCGGATGCCTTCGAGATTGTTCAAGGTGAGCAGATCGGCGGATTTGGCGAGCACGATCAGGCTGTCGCCCTTCTTAAGCGTCTGCGCATTGACGTCCTTGCGGATCATCTCGCCATTGGAGCGGATGCCGGTGATGCGCAGACCCGGCTGCTTGAATTCGGCAATCTCGCCCACCGGCTTTTCGGTTAATGGGCCATCGGCGAGCACGGTCAGTTCCGACAGATATTCGGCGTCGTTCTGGTTTTCGAGTTCGCCGCCTTCATCGCGCCGATCGGGCAGCAGGAACTTGCCCAGCACGAGCATGGTCAGAATGCCGGTCGCGGCGGTCGCGAGGCCGACGGGCGTGATCTCGAAGAGCGAGAAGGGTTCAAGTCCCTGGCCACGGGCGACGCCATCGACGAGCAGGCTGGTGGAGGTGCCGATCAGGGTCAGCGTGCCACCGAGGATTGCGGCATAGGAGACGGGGATCAGAAGCCGGGTGGAGGCGATGTCAAGCGCTGCGGCGAGCCGGATCACGATCGGGATCAGCACGAGCACCACGGGCGTGTTGTTCATGAAAGCTGAGGCGATGAGGGCCGTCAGCAGGAAGACCCCGAGCGCGAGCTTCGGATAGGTCTTGGAGCGTTCCAGCACGAGGCCCGCCACGCGTTCGAGCACGCCGGTCCGGACCAGGGCGCCTGTCAGCACGAACATGGCGGCGATCGTCAGGGGGGCGGAATTGGAGAAGACGCCCATGGCCTTGTCCGCCGGCACGAAGCCGAGGACGATGAAGAGGGCCGCACCGGCGGAGGCCGTCACTTCGGCCGGGTATTTCTCCCAGACGAAGAAGGCAAACAGCACGACGACCAGCCCCAGTGCGATCTGCGCCTGGTAGTCTGCGAGGAATTCCGTGAACATATAGCGATGGCCCCATGATATCGACGTCGATGAACGCGCCAGACGGGAACAAGCTCCGTTGACCCGGAAAAAATCTTATAGGGGGGGGGAGGGAGGTCATCACCTCGGAGACGTGGACTGTTTTTCTCAGCAACGGCTGGGTGAAGGTGATGTGGCGGCAGATTTTGGCGTTTTGCGGGTTCAAGGATTTGAAGGTGAGGTATTTCTGTCCGGTGCGCGGGGCCACGCCGGAGGCGCTGGCGAAGATGGTGGAGGATGCGGCGGGGTTTTTGGGGTGAGGCGAAGTGGCGATTTGGGCGTTCGGCCACCGAGAAATTGTCGGGCAGTGGAGGCCAGATAGCAGATCTTTGACCAAAATCACGATTCGAACTGCGAGGGACCTGTAGTCGCTAGGGCAGTTGCCATATTTTGCAGACAACGATCCTTCACTTGCGTCCTGCAGGTCTACGCAGCATCTTAAGACAATGTCCGACGAACCCGAACAAATCCGGCCGCTTGCTACTGGCGAGTACATCACCAAGCAATATCAGCAGATGCGTCCGCTGATTTGTTTGCTTGGTTTGTTCAATCCCGACATGCGACGTCAGTCACAGGAACTAGATAGGCAGTTCGCCGACGTGGAGCGCATGAAGGAGGATCGGCGTGTATTTGCTAGCCGCTTTGGCCCGCATGGCTGGACGATCTATGATCGCCTGTCGGTAGATGCGGTACGAGCCGCAGTCGCGGAGCCGGATGACTCCGTTGCGGAACAGGGTCTCGTTGCGCACCACCTTGATCAAAGTAATTTGGCGTCGTTAGGCCACCGATTCAATTCGAGGCGGTTTGAGGCGTGGCACGATCTCTATACATGCGCAGAAGAGCGTCTGATGGCGGGGGACTATCTCTCTGCCGTACCACTCATTTTAATCATCATTGATGGCATTTGCACAACCAAGACTGGCAAACACCCATTTTCGGGAGGAGCCGACGCGCCAGTCTTCGATACAGAGACTGTCGGCCCTGGCGGTATATCCGACGGACTTGCGGTTCTTGGCTCAGTGCGACGGGGACTCAACACGCACTCGATCGACAGTCCCTATCGACACGGCATTCTGCACGGGCTCGATACAAATTTCGGCAATGCTTTTGTTGCCGCTAAGGCAGTCAATTTGCTCCAGACCATGGTCGACTATTTTGACCGACGGGAGGATGAAGAGGCCCGCATTGCGAAGGCTGCGAAGGATCAACGGCAGCCATCATGGGCGGAACTTGTAGCCAAGGTGTCGGCTACAGAAGACACCAGGCGCAGAATAGACGAATGGGTCGCCCGCCCCCAAATCTCGGAGCGATCGCTCGCATCCGCAGGTGAGACACATAATCTTCAGCCGGACAGTCCCGAAGCAATGGCGGCCGCATATCTTGATGCGATAGTTACGCGCAATTTCGGCAGGCTCGCCCAGATGACGATCGATTATCCTCTTCGGTCAATAGGCTATAGGGCGGGTCGTCTTCGGGAAGAGCTGAGCGATCTCAAGGTTACGTATTGGAGAATATTGGGTATTCGCGACGAGGCACCTGCGATCAGCGAAATAGACGTGTCTATCGAAGGCATTCTGAATAATGTTTCGTGGACAGGAGTCCAAACGATGCGCCTGATATACAACGACGACAAATTTGAGGTACTTGTGAGAGGGGCGCCAAACGGTAGCTGGGCCGTGGTGCCAAACTTCCTACCCAATTTGTGGGGTACAGCGCTTGGTTCTCTGAAATCGAGCGAAATTCAGGACCATGATACCTGATATCGGAAAATGAGCGCTGGGCCTTTGATCATGGTAGTGGACGAGTGCCTTGCCAACACCGCGAACTGCACGGTTTGCCGGGCAGCCAGAGGGGCTTCTCTCGAAAATCGGATCGCCTTTCGATGACGTGAACAGCATATCTGCTTATCGTGGCTACGTCCCCGCCTCCTACTCCCTCGACCGCCGTCTCCTCCGCCCGCCGGCCTCGCCATCGCCTTCCGCCAACACCTTGCGCTCCGGCAGCGTCACGACGCTTGCGAGCTTGGGGAAGGGGTCGACCTTGTTGGGGAGCGCCATGGCGTCGATGAAGAGTTGCTGGAAGTGGGGCTCCAGCGCCGTTTCGATCTTTTCGATGCGGGTGACGGTGTCTTCGATCTCGCGGCGGTAGTCGCGGTTGAGGAGGGCCATGAGGGCGCCGGTGCCGGCGGCGTTGCCGACGGCCTTGACTTCTGCGAGGTCACAATCGGGGATCAACCCTAAGACCATCGCGTATTTCGGATCGATGAAGGAGCCGAAGGCGCCGGCGAAGCGGATGGTGTCGACGGTTTCGACCTCGAGCTTTTCCATCAGGAGCTTGATGCCGGCATAAAGGGCGGCCTTGGCGAGCTGGATGGCGCGCACGTCGTTCTGGGTGACGGTGATCTTCTGGGCGCCGTCATGCAGGAGGTAGGAGAAGGTGCGGCCATTTTCGAGGATGCGGTGGCTTTTCGCGGCCATGGCACCATCGACGACGCCATCGGCGGAGATGACGCCGGAGAGATACATTTCGGCGACGACCTCGATGATCGCCGAGCCGCAGATGCCGGTGATGCCGGTCTTTTCCGCCGCTTCGGCAAAACCTTCCTCATCCGACCAGGGCTCGACGCCGATGACCTTGAAGCGGGGTTCCAGCGTTTGCGCGTCGATCCGGACACGTTCGATGGCGCCGGGGGCGGCGCGCTGGCCGCAGGAGATTTCCGCACCCTCGAAGGCAGGACCCGTGGGGGAGGAGGCTGCAACCGTGCGGGTGCTGTTGCCGAGCACGATCTCGGCATTGGTGCCGACATCGACGAGCAGCATCATCTTGTCCTGGCGGTGCGGCCCTTCCGAGAGCGTGGCGCCGGCGGCATCGGCGCCGACATGGCCGGCGATGCAGGGCAGGCAGTAGACGCGGGCGCCATGATTGATGGCCAGATCGATCTCGCGCGACCAGGTGTGCACGGCGCCGGAGACGGCGAGCGCAAAGGGCGCCTGGCCGAGTTCGGTCGGGTCGATGCCGAGGAAGAGATGGTGCATGATCGGATTGGCGACGAAGACGGCGTCGAGGATGTCGTCGGGGTTGACGCCGGCCTCCTTGCAGACCTTGACCGTCAGCTCGTTGATCGCCTGGCGCACGGCCTTGGTCATGGCCTCGCGCCCGTCAGGGTTCATCATCACATAGGAGACGCGGCTCATCAGGTCTTCGCCGAAGCGGATCTGCGGGTTCGACGTGCCTGACGAGGCGATGACGCGGCCCGAGAGCAGCGAGACGAGATGCATGGCAATGGTCGTCGAGCCGATGTCGCAGGCGATGCCATAGGCCTCGTTGTGCAGACCCGGCCAGAGCGCGATCATGTTGGGGCGCGAGGTTTCCAGGTCGCGGTGGATGGCGGCGGTGACGCCCCAGTTGCCCTTGCGCAGCGTCTTCTGGACATGGGGCAGAAGATGCTGGGCCACGAGGATGTTCTGGAAGCCCCAGTCCTTTTCCAGCATCAGGTTGAGCCGGTCGAGATCGCCGAGCGGCTTGTGCATGTCGGGTTCGTCGACCTCGACATAGCAGAGCTGGATGGCGGGATTGCGCGGGAAGGTGCGGTCGGTCGCAGCCTTGCGGATGACCTGGGCGTTGACGACCGTATCCGGCGGCACGTCGACGACAAGATCGCCGAGGATGGTGGCCGAGCAGGAGAGGCGGCGCCCGGCGGGGATGGTGCGCACCTCGGCGTAGCGCTTTTCCTTCGGCCCGACGGGGGAGATGTGGTCGTTGGACGAGGTGATGCCGTGCTTGGCGAACTGGCCTTCCTGGACCTCGATCTGGCAACGGCCGCAGGTGGCGCGGCCGCCGCAGACGCTTTCGACATAGACGCCGAGCGATCGCGCCGCTTCGAGCACGCTAGTGCCGACAGGAAAACGGCCGCGCTTGCCCGAGGGCATGAAGAGGACGAGGGGATCAGTGGCGTCTGTCATTCTGGTCTTTCGGTTTCAAGGGACGTCTCCCTCATCTGTTGCGAGGGGGCTTTACCCCCCTCTGTCACTGCGTGACATCTCCCCCGCAAGGGGGGAGAGTGGTGCTTCGCCTTGGCTCGCGTTGCCTTGAACGGTCGGCTGAGCCGGTGCGTCTACCCGCTCTCCCCCCGTGTGGGGGAGATGCCCGGCAGGGCAGAGGGGGGCTCACCCGAGCCGTCACCTTTGCGTCGCACGAGTTCAAATGTCACAGGCGTGAAGCCAGACAGGTCATAGTCAGACAGATCCGCCGTGGCGACGAATTTTTCCGCGTCTTCATCGCTAGTGAAGGTTGGCAGTGCCTTCTTCGTCTCCATCCGGCCTTCTCCTGCTTTTACTCCGTTGGAGCACCACCGCCGACACGTGCCGCACGTCCACCGCGGCGGCCG
>DAMDHD010000032.1:0-32898 GCA_032102365.1 Allorhizobium sp. CTOTU50464
ATGGTGCACCATCCGGCGGGAACCTCCCGGGCCACCGGCCAGGCTCTGGCAGATAAGTTCTTCGGGACGAGACTGCCGCAGCCGGACCCGCGCCCGGTCAATCCTTGGTCATCCTCGGGCCTGACCCGAGGACCAAGGACCGTCGCCGCCTTGCCAGAGAGACGCATGCAGCGGGAAAAGACGCCGAACGAGGCGCCGGAAGGAGCCACATATTTACTTAGACAGGTTGCTTCTGGCGCCTCGTCCGAGACAAGTTCGACCCACCCGGAGGGAGATGATCCCGACCGGTGGCGAAGCTTGGGTTTTTTGACAATTGGTGTTCCCCTCTCCCCCTTGTGGGAGAGGTTACAAAATCGAGGGCTTAGCCCGATCAGGGCTAAACCTCAGATTTTGTTGGTGAGGGGATCGGTGATGGTGGCACGACGAACGGACCCCCTCTCTTGCGATTTCAGATGTTTAGGCGGCTTGCGCTCGCCTAATTCATCGAAATCGCTTTCTCCCCCACCGAGGGGGGAGATGGGCCCCGCTCAAGACGTTAGCCGCCTACCTATTCTTCCCCGGCACCCAGAGAATATCCGCCCTGCCGCCATCATTCGCATGCCGTGCAGCAACGAAGAGAAAATCCGACAGCCGGTTCACGTATTTCAGTGCCGGCTCGCCGACCTCCTCGCCGTCGAAGCGGGAGAGTTCGACCATGATACGCTCTGCGCGCCGCGCCGTGGTGCGGGCGAGGTGCAGGTAGGCGGCAGCCGGTGTGCCGCCGGGCAGGATGAAGGATTTCAGCGGGTCGAGGTCGGCGTTCAGTTGGTCGATTTCCTTTTCGATCCGGTCGACCTGGGCCTCGATGACGCGCAGCGGCTCGTAGGAGAGAACCTCGCCGGTTTCCGGGGCGGCCAGATCCGCGCCGAGGTCGAAGAGGTCGTTCTGGATGCGCATCAGCATGGCGTCGAGCTCTGGCATCTCGCCCGTATGCAGCCGGGCAATGCCGATTGCCGAATTTGTTTCGTCGATCGTGCCATAGGCGTCGACGCGCAGGTCGTGCTTCAGCCGGCGCGGGCCGGTGACCAGGGCCGTGGTGCCGTCATCTCCGGTGCGGGTGTAGATCTTGTTCAGCTTGACCATGGGTTCAGCGGCCTCCGCCGGTCAGCCAGAGCGTCAGCATGATCAGCGCAATCGCGATTGCCTGCAGCACGATGCGGGCCTGCATCAGCTTGTTCGATGTGTTGCCGTCGCCACCCTTCAGCATGTTGAAGAGGCCCCGGATGAGGACGAGGGCAACAAGCCCCATGACGATGATGGCGAGGACATAGGTGAATGTGGACATAACTTGGGATGAGCCTTTGTTCGTCGCCGGTCAGTCCAGCGAGCGCATCAATCGATAGAAGAGGTCGGCCGGCAGCCAGCGCTTGATCAGGGCCCCCTGCTTGGCCGGCTTGGTCACAAGATAATGTGGGCGGGCGCGCTTGGCGGTCAAGGCATGGGTCAGGACTTTGTAGACGGCATCGGGCCCCAGTTTGTGGCGGTTTACCGGGCCTGTGCCATCGAGTCGCGCCAGCTGGCGGCGATAGTCCTCGGCATGAACAGAGTTTTCCAGATCGATGGCCCGGCGAATATGCATCAGCGCATTGGCGGTGAAGCGGCTTTCGATCGGCCCGGGCTCGATCAGGCTCACCTGCACGCCCGATCCCTCAAGCTCCATCCTGAGCGTCAGCGACAGGCCTTCCAGCGCAAATTTCGAGGCGGTATAGGCGCCGCGCCAGCGATAGGGCACGATGCCGAGGATCGATGAGCATTGCACGATGCGGCCTTCGCCTTGCGCCCGCATGGCCGGGATGACGCGGCGGGTGAGGTCGTGCCAGCCGAAGAAATTGGTCTCGAACTGCTCCCTCAGCGCCTCCGTCGGCAGATCCTCCACCGCGCCCGCCTGGCCATAGGCGCCGTTGTTGAAGAGCGCGTCGAGCCGGCCGCCGGTGCGCTCGAAGACGGTCGAAACGAGGGTTTCGATGCTGTTTGGATCGGTGTAATCCATGATCAGCGCTTCGATGCCCTTGGCTTCGAGCGGCCCGAGGTCTTCCGGCTTGCGGACCGTCGCGAAGACCCGCCAGCCATCGCGCTGCAAGGCCTCGGCGCAATAGGCGCCGATACCGGAGGAACAACCGGTAACAATGATGCTCTTCACGGGGAAAACCTCGTTCTTCCTTTGCAAACCGCGACGGGTTTCCCATATTCGGCCGCAGCCCGCAATCGTCCTTAGTGGTCCGAAGGAGACCGGATGCCGACTTCCCTGCGCATGCTCTACAAGGTGGTGTTCGATGCCTTGTGGCATTTTTCCGAGGATGACGGCTGGGCCATGGCGAGCCATGTGGCTCTCTCCGCTTTGCTTGCGGTCTTCCCGTTCCTGATTTTCGGCACGGCGCTTGCAAGTTTTCTCGGTGCGGATCAGTTCGCCGAGACGGCGGTGCATCTGATCTTCGACACCTGGCCGGAAACCATCGCAAAACCCTTGTCGGATCAGGTGGTGCAGGTGCTGACCATTCCGCGCGGAGGGCTTCTGACGATCTCGGTTCTCGCAGCCGCCTATTTCGCTTCCAACGGTGTCGAGGCGCTGCGCATCTCGTTGAACCGCGCCTATCGCGTGGCCGAGACCCGGCCATGGTACGTGACTCGCCTCGTCAGCTTCGGCTTCGTGCTCGGCGCCGTCGTGGTGCTCGCGGCAATCAGCGCGCTGCTCGTTGCCGTGCCCGTGGCGCTCGCCTTCGCCGAGCGCTATTTCCCGCTGCTCGAAAACTTCCTCGCCATCATCGCCAACTGGCGCATCTACGGCACCGTGCTTTTCCTCGTCGTCGGGCTGGTCGTCTTCCACCTTGGGCTCCCGGCCGGGCGTCGGCGGCTGATCGATGTGCTGCCGGGCGTGCTCCTGACGCTGGCGCTCTGGCTGGTCGGGGCGCTGCTCTTTGCCTACTACCTCTCCTCGTTTGCCAATTATGCCGCCACCTATGCCGGCCTCGCCTCCATCATGGTCGTGCTGGTCTTCCTCTACATGGTCGGCGCCATCTTCATCATAGGTGCCGAATTCAATGCGGCGCTGATGAAGTTTCGGGTGGTGCCGGTGAAGACCCTGCCGGAGGGCGGGATCTCAAATCCCGACCATGGCGCGAATATCTGAGGGCGTTTTGCCCTCGGCCCTCAGCGCCGACAGCGCCGTATCGCCGAGGCTTTTCGACAGCTTGCGGCCGTCCGGCCCCGGGATCAGCCGGTGGTGGTGGTAGACGGGAGCGGTCAGACCCAGAAGTTCCTGCAGCAGGCGGTGCACCGCGGTGGCATGAAAGAGATCAAGGCCGCGCACGACATGGCTCACGCCCTGGGCGGCGTCATCGACGGTGACGGCGAGGTGGTAGCTTGAGGGTGCATCGGAGCGCCAGAGCACGATATCGCCCCAGGCGGCAGGGTCCGCCTCGATCTCGCCCGTCGGGCCGTCGCCCGTTTCCTGCCAGGTGAGCGGCTTTCCAACGAGGCTCAGCGCCTTTTCCATGTCGAGCCGCCAAGCATGGCGATCGATGGTCGCCAGCTTTTCCTCCCGCTCTGCTGCCGACAGTTCTCGCTCCTCGGTCGGATAAAGCGGCGCGCCATCGGGGTCGCGGGGCCAGAGGCCGCCTTCGCGTTCAAAGGCAGAAACGCGGGCTTTCACCTCGCCACGGGTCAGAAAGGCAGGATAGACCAGGCCCATCGCCTTCAACCGTTCGAGCGCCTCGCGATAGAGCGGGAAATGTTCGGATTGCCGCCGCACGGGGCGCTCGAAGGGGATGCCGAGCCAGGTGAGATCGTCGATGACGGCCTGTTCGAGTTCGGGCGTGCACCGGGTGAGGTCGATATCCTCGATGCGCAGCAGCAGGCGGCCGCCCTGTTTTTTGGCCATGTCGGCATTGAGAAGGGCCGAGAGGGCATGGCCTAGATGCAGCCGGCCGTTGGGGCTCGGCGCGAAACGAAAGACGGGGGCATCATTGCCGGCGGTTTGACGATCGCGTTCGGTCATGCTTTTCCTTCGCATGAGAGTGGAATGAGGAAAAGGGGACAGGGTTGACGACGATCCGATGCGAGGACGATCTCGCTGCGGGGCTTTCCCTTCTGCTCGACCGCGATCCCAGGCTCTGTCCGATCGCCGAGGTCTGTCAGCCGCTGCCGCTCCGTCTGTCGGCGCCGGGCTTTGCGGGGCTTGCCTCGATCATTGTTTCGCAGATGGTGTCGCGGGCGAGCGCCGATGCGATCTGGCGGCGGATGACGGCGGTACTGGGCAATCGGCCGCTGGCGGAGGACTATCTCGCGCTCGGGCCCGAGCTGATCGGCACCTTCGGTCTCTCGCGCGGCAAGGCGCAGGCGCTGGAAGCGGCTGCCAAGGCCGATCTCGGCGGTCCCTATCGGCTCGACGAACTGGCGGAGATGCCGGCCGAGACGGCGATGGCGGCCTTGACCGGCCTGAAAGGCGTCGGCCCCTGGACAGCCGAGGTTTATCTGATGTTCTGCGGCGGCCACCCGGATATCTTTCCCGTGGGAGACGTGGCGCTGAGGATCTCTGTGGGCGACGTGTTCTTCGCCGGCGAGCGGCCCGCACCCGATGTCGTCGCCGAACTTGCGCAGGCCTGGGCGCCGGTCCGATCGGTCGCGGCGCGCCTCTTCTGGGCACATTATGCGCGGATCACCGGACGTGTCGCGCTGCCCCGATGAGCCCGCGCCGAGAGGTCGCAATGCGGCTCAAAGATTCAGGCTTCACAATGCTGTAACAACGGACCTAATATAGAAGGGCAGATGCCGAATCGCTCAGGAGCACGCCTTGACGATTGCAGTTTCTCCCCAGGCCCTGCCGGCGCTCGTCCTGAATGCCGACTACCGGCCACTGAGTTATTATCCCTTGTCGCTCTGGTCCTGGCAGGACGCGATCAAGGCGGTCTTCCTCGACCGTGTGAACATCATCGCCGAGTATGATCATTCCGTCTGCTCGCCGAGCTTTACGATGCGGCTGCCGAGCGTGGTCAGCCTCAAGACCTATGTTCAGCCGACCCGGAACCCGGCCTTTACCCGCTTCAATGTCTTCCTGCGCGACAAGTTCGAGTGCCAGTATTGCGGCTCGCCCGAAGACCTGACCTTCGACCATGTCATCCCGCGTGCCCATGGCGGCGAGACGACCTGGGAGAATGTCGTGGCGGCCTGCTCGCCGTGCAATCTGCGCAAGGGATCGAAGCTCCCGAAGCAGGCCGGCATGCATCCGCACCAGACACCCTACCGACCGACGGTGCAGGATCTGCACAACAACGGCAGGCTCTTCCCGCCGAATTACCTGCATGAAAGCTGGATGGACTATCTTTACTGGGATACCGAACTGCAGCCCTAAGGCCTGCATTCGTGCCCACAAGGCGGCGCTGTTGCGCCGCCCTGGCCTGCCTCAGATGGCCGGCTTGCGGAAGACGCCCCAGAGCGCCAGGGCTGCAAGGGCAGCACTCGTCAGCACGTTCCAGCCTGCGAAGGAGAGACCGAGCACGCGCAGCGTTGCTTCGGTGCAGGACGGCGCTTTCGTGGCATTCAAGGCTTCCAGCACATTGACCGGCGTATCGCCTCCCGTGGCGCCGATGGTGCAGCTTGCGGGACCTTCCCAGAAACCCCATTCGACGCCCGAGTGGTAGATGCCGAGGCCCATGCCCGTCAGCATCAGCAGTGCGATCGCCACCAAAAGGACCTTGGTGACGACGGGCGGCAGGCGGAAGACCGCAGACAGGATAGCCAAGGCGCCGACGCCGATGCCGATGTAATAGGGATTGCGCTGCATCAGGCAGAGCGCACAGGGCACGTAGCCACCGATATGCTCGAAGCCGAGCGCCGAGGCGACGACCAGCGCCATGCCGAAGGTCAGGAGACCGGCGAGCGCTGCGTCGGACTTGAAGGGAGAGAGAAGGGAATTCATCTGCGACACTCTCAGAGCACGAATTTGACGAGGTAGAAGCCGCCGATCAGCAGCACCATGAAGAGGGTGAAAAGAAGGCCGAGATATTTCTCGATGAAGAGGCGAATGGGCTCGCCGTAAAGCTTCAGCAGGAAGGCCACGAGGAAGAAGCGGAAGGCGCGGCCGATGATGCTGACGACGGTGAAGACGATGAAATTGAGCCCGGTGGCACCGGAGAAGATCGTCAGCACCTTGTAGGGGAAGGGCGTGATGGCGGCAAAGAGAACGCCCCAGCCACCCCAGCTGTTGTACCAGCCGGCCACCTGCTCGAAGGCATCCTCCTTGCCGTAGAAGGCGAGGATCGGCCGTCCGATCGCTTCGAAGAGGAACATGCCGATGGCATATCCCAGAAATGCGCCGAGAACGGATGCCGCCGTGCAGATGAGAGCCAGCTTGAACCAGTCGCTGCGGCGCCTGATCACCATCGGAATGAGCAGGACATCCGGGGGGATCGGAAAGAAGGAGCTTTCGATGAAGGAGACGCCGGCGAGGGCCCGATCGGCATGCCGGGTTCCGGCAAGGGACATCGTCCAGTCGTAGATGCGGCGAAGCATTGAGTGTTCCGTTCTGCAAGTTCTGCTGCGTTCTAGGAGCCTCGTTGCCCGGTGTAAATGGCGGGGCAGCTTCTGCCTGCTGCAATCGCTTGGGTTTGTGTGATGTCACCGCGAAAAAGGCGTTGACCGTCACACCCTCCCTCGTATAGTCCGGCGCAGTCCAACCGACGCTCATGTGCCCCATTGGCGGAACTGGTAGACGCGCTCGACTCAAAATCGAGTTCCGAAAGGAGTGCTGGTTCGATTCCGGCATGGGGCACCACCATCCCAAAGAGGCAGACGCGATGAGCACTTCCGGCAAGATCCGTATCCCCCAGCCCGTCAAGCAGGTGGTCGTGGATGCGGCGCTTTTGCCGAAGGCTGTGGCGAAGCCCGTCGCGACCAAGGGCAAGCGCAAGGCCAAGGCCGCGGCGCCCGTCCTTGCAACTCCGGTGGCGGCAGCAGACGGCAAAGCCAAGGTGAATATCGTGGCACCCGTCGCACCTGAGGTCGCGGCCATGCGCCAGAAGCTGAAGCAGCAGTCGGTCCAGTCGCAGATCGCGCGTATCGATGCGGCCATCGAGGCCGGCACCGTTTCGGCGGCGGATGCCAAGGCGCTGGTCCTGGCGCTCGCGCTCAAGCGCCTTGGATCGAAAGAGGTAGCCGAGAAGTGGTATCGCAGCCATCATCTCGAAAATTTCGGCGGCCGCACCCCGGCCCAGATGGTGCGCGGTGGCGAGTTTAAGGCGCTTGTCGCCGTGATGCGTGCGGAAGCGGCGCAGAAAAAGGCCTGAGACTGCCAAGCCGGTCTCGCCCTCTCGTGCGAGCCTGCTCGATCGCTTCCCGCTCGCGACTTCATGCAAGCAGGCGTCGTGACATAACATTTCCGCCCCGTTCATGCTGATTTCAGCCTGTTGTTGTGCATCTGCGAGATGAATGTTAGCAGAGACAGCATGACGATCCGGAACCTCAGCCATGCTGCTTGAGCCGCGCGATACTTTCGAGGCACTTCGCCGGGATTTCCGATGGGATATTCCTGCCGACTTCAACATCGGACGCGTGGTCTCCGACGATTGGGCAGCCAAGGCGCCGGATCAGGTCTGCCTCCAGCATTTCTCCCCCAACGGCCAACATCTCTCGATGACCTATCGGGAGCTTGCCGCGCAATCCTCCGCACTGGCGCATGCGCTGACCGATCTCCATGTCCTGGTCGGTGACCGCGTTGCGCTGCTCCTGCCGCAGAGCTTCGAGACCGTCGTCGCGCATGTGGCGATCTACAAGATGGGCGCGATTGCGCTTCCGCTGGCGCTGCTGTTCGGCGAAGAGGCGCTCGAATACCGGCTGCGGGATGCCGGCGCCAAGGTGATCGTGACCAACAGCTTCGGTCTTCAGCGCCTGAAGACGATCAAGGCGAGGCTGCCGGCCCTGGAGACGGTGATTTCGATCGACGGGCCCGGGCCTGACGTCATGGGCTTCCACGCGCTGGTCGATGGCCGGCCCACCCATTTCGAGATCGCCGCGAGCGGTCCCGACACACCTGCGCTGATGATCTACACCTCGGGAACGACTGGGCCGCCCAAGGGCGCGCTGCATGGGCATCGGGTCCTTGCCGGTCATATCCCAGGCTTCCAGCTGGCGCATGACTATCTGCCGCAGCCGGGCGACAAGGTCTGGACCCCATCTGACTGGGCCTGGGCGGGGGGACTTCTGAATGCCCTTCTGCCGGCCCTGATGCTCGGCGTTCCGGTCGTTTCCTCGCCGGCGCAGAAGTTCGACCCGCATATGGCCTTCCGGATCATGTCAGAGATGAAGGTGCGCAATGCCTTCATTCCGCCGACGGCGCTCCGGCTCCTGAAGGCCGTGGAGGCGCCGCGTGAGGCTTATGATCTCGTGCTGCGCAGCATCGGCTCTGCGGGGGAATCTCTGGGGCGCGAGACCTATGAATGGGTGAAGTCCGCGCTCGGTATCGTGCCGAACGAATTCTATGGCCAGACGGAATGCAATTTTGTGCTCTCCTCGGCCGCCCATCTCGGCGTGAGCAAGGGTGGCTTCATCGGAAAGGCCGTGCCCGGCCACGAGGTGGCGATCATCGACAGCGTCGGACAGGAAGTGCCGGTCGGCGAGACGGGGCAGGTGGCAATCCGGCGTCCGGACCCGGTGATGTTCCTGGGCTACTGGAACAACGAGAAGGCGACGGCGGACAAGTTCGTCGGCGACTGGATGAAGACGGGCGACCTCGGCCGGCAGGACGAGGAGGGCTATGTGCAGTTCTTCGGCCGCGACGACGATGTGATCACCTCTTCCGGCTATCGCATTGGCCCCGCGGAAATCGAGGATTGCCTGATCGGGCACCCCGCAGTGCGGCTGGCGGCCGTCATAGGCAAGCCGGATGCCTTGCGGACCGAGATCGTCAAGGCCTTCGTCGTGCTGCAGGACGGCTTTGCCGGCAATCCGGCCCTTGCGGCCGAGATCCGCGACTGGGTGAAGAACAGGCTCTCGATGCACGAATATCCGCGCGAGATCGAGTTCGTGGGCGAGCTTCCGCTGACGACGAGCGGCAAGGTCATCCGCCGGCTGCTGCGGGATCAGGAAATCGCCAAGGCCAGCTGAACCGGCAGATGGACCGCTCTGGTCGTCGCGCGCTCAGTTGCCAAAGCGGCGGTTCAGAACCTTGTCGCGCAGGATGCGGGCGATGTTGCGGGTGTTGCGGTACATGTGCAACTGCGCGCCGACCTGGCGGACGTCGCGGTCCGCGTTCGGCTTCAGGCCGATCACCAGCGTGCCCATGGCTTCGCGCTCCTGCCAGAAACGGCTCATGACCGGATGGTCCGGCACGGCGCAGCTGTCGGTGCGCACGATGTTGGCGTCGTCGAGATGCCATTCGGTGAGGTCGGCCATCAGGAGCTTGCCGGGCGAGAAGCGGGCATAGGTCTCGTCGAAGGCGGTCTTCCAGGTATAGGCCTCGCCGGCCATGATGAAGACGACCATCGAGGCGATCGCGCGCCCGTCGAGGTCAAGCGTGTGGATACGTACGGCGTCGGCTTCGGCCAGATTGGTTATCGCCTCGCGGGCGAAGGCTGCGCGCAGGCGGTCGTTGACCATGGCGGAACGCTTGCGTCCCTTCCAGCCGCTTGCTTCCAGGGCCAGGAACTCTTCCATCCGCAGACGGATCTCGTCCGGCTGGCGGGCGACGTTGTAGGTGACCGGACCATGCTCGGAGAGCAGGCGGAACTGGCGGCGCATCTCGCGCAGATGGTTCTTGTTGAGAGCCGCCTGCAGGTAGTTCGGGCCATCCTCGAAGCTCTGCAGCATGGGCCGCTGGAATTCGTTGGTGACGGTGAGCGGCAGGTCGCGGGCAAGGGCGACGGCACGTGCAAGCTGGGCGAAGCGGCCTTCGAGGCGAAGGTCGGGGATGACCAGCAGGCCGGGAAGGCGCGCTTCCGGCCGTGCGAGCGCTTCGAGCAGGTTGTCGATGGTTTCGGCGGCACCTTCGGCATCGACGAGCGGGGTGCCGAGCGGGCCAAAGGGATTGGCCCAGACGCGGATGATCGAGGGGCCGACGGAGAAGCCGGGCTTTTCGACCGAGAAGGGGAAGAGCAGGCGCAGGCGCGAACGGCGCTCGTCCTCGTCGCGGATGACGGCGAAGCGGACCTGACGCTCTTCCAGGCGCGGCATGGCGGGCGCGAGGAAACGCGGCGCGAAGAAGACGTTGGCCTCCATCACGCGATAAGTGAGGTATTCGAGCTCGTCCTGAAGCTCGTAGCCCATCTGGCCGGGATAGACGCTGAGCCGCCGTCCGGGGCGGCCGACCGAGACTTCGAGATCGGCGACCGGGGCCGCGGGGCCGCCTGCGAGGCTGCCGACCAGACGGTTGGCGTCGCTGTTCATGCTCTCGTTGTAGATGCGATCGCTCATGGGTGGACGGCCTCCGGGCGGGACGTCAGTACATGCGGCGTGGCCAGCGCGAAGACGGTGATGCCGAGTGCGCGGCGGACGGCCAGGTGCAGAAGGAGCGCCTCGACGCTCATGGCCGTCGCAGTTGCGGTGGCGGCGCCTGCCAGACCCCAGGCGGGGATCAGCGTGATGTTGAGGCCGATATTGCAGGCGAGCGCCACGGCGTAGACGGCGACACAGAGCTGCTGGCGGCCGGCCATGGTGAGCAGCATTTCGGCGGGACCGACAAGGGCCTTGGCCATGTTGCCGGCAAAGAGGATGACCATCAGGACATAGCCTGCCGTGAAGGCGGAGCCGAAGAGGCCGAGCAACAGTTCGCCGAGCATCAGCACGATGGCGCCGACGGCAAGCGACGGCCAGAAGCTCCAGCGGGCGGCGGTAACGGCAAAGCTCGCCAGGCCTTGGCGGTCATTCTCGGCGATCAGGCCGGAAAAGCGCGGCGTGGCGCCAGCCTTGACGGCGAAGAAGACGAACTGGACGAGCGCCATGGTCTTTGCCGCGGCGAAGTAGACGGCGACCTGGTCCGGCGGCAGGTAGAAGCCGACGACGATGACATCCGAATTGGTGAGCAGGAAGCCGAAGCCTTCGATGAAGAAGATCGGCAGGGCGACCTTGATCCAGGCGGAGAAGTCGATCCGGCGGCTGCCTTTGGCGAAGCGATTGATCAGGCGGCGATCGACCATCAGGAACTGGCCGAGCGAGGTGACATAGGTCGCGGCAAGCGCTGCCTGCATGGCCGTGACGGCGGTTGCGGGCGCGCCAGCTGCGACCGCGCCCAGCATGAAGATCAGGATCAGACTGGGGCGGACGATATAGGTCGGGCTCAGGCCGAGGATCGCCCAGCGGTTGGCGCGGGCCGTGCCGTCGAGGACGTCGCCGAGCGCGATCATCGGCAGGGCGAAGACGGCAAGGAAGAGGGGCACGAGGTAATAGTGCTCGATGCTGTCGCCGAAGAGATGCAGGGCCGAAATGCCTGTGAGAGCGAGGATGCTGGCGCTGGTCATGGCGAAGAGCCGGGCGGTGGAGGTGAGACCACGGATTTCGGCTTCGGCGCGCTCCAGGTCATATTGCGGCAGGTAGCGGATGACGGCGGTGTGGAAGCCGAGGCAGGAGAAATTGCCGGCGAGAACCACAAGGACCCAGACGAAAACGAAAATGCCGTATTCGAACTCGCCCATCAGGCGGGCCTGGATGATCTGCGAAACGAAGGCGATGCCGGCACTGACCACGCGGATGGCGAAGGCGGTCGCAGCCATGCGCTGGGCGCGGGCCGTCTCGTCTTCGGCACGGAGCGCACGGACCAGACGCGGGCCCGCGGGCAACCATTTTTCCGCTGTCTCCAGAACAGTCATCGGTACGGACGCAATACTTCTCGCTGGATCGGGTGTGGGCTCCAGTGATGACAGATCAGGGTTAACGAAGTGTGGTGATGCCGCTTTGCGGACGGCGGTCGTCCAGGGATTTGCGGCTCATCGGCAGGCCGTTGAAGAGGAAGAGCGCAAGCGGCGAGAGGCGGATCAGGCGGTGTGCTGCGTAGGAGAGGACGAAGGTCACCAGGCAGATCAGGAGGAATTCCAGGAGGGGTGGCCAGTGGACCAGGAGCCCGATCGTGGCGAGGCCGTAGATGATCGGATGATGCAGGAGGTAGATCGTGAAGGAGGCGTCGACGATCCGGTCGACGCGGGCATCCGGCCGGTTCCAGAAGCGCTCGGCTATGCCGATGACGACAAGGCTGACCAGGATGGCGGCGGCACCGTCCACGGCGTTGTAAAGCGTCTCGATCTCGGCGCTGCCGCGCCCGCGCAGGAGCGATGCCAGTACGGCTGTGGTGATGGCGATGGTCGGGAGTTGCCAGCCTTTCTGCCAGACGAAGGCTTGCCGGATGACCGGTGCCCTTCTCAGGGTCGCGCCGACCAGGAAGAAGGGGAGGTAACGCAGATAGGGGTCGATGCCGTGGGCGAGGAGATAGGGCAGCGTGCCAGGCTGCGAGAGCATGGCCTGATGGGAGAGGTGGACGCTGACTTCCCAGCACATGATCGCAAAGGCGAGGACCGAGAGGCTCATTAAGGGATGGGCGACAGCCTGGCGATGGATGCGTGCCATCAGGCTCGCCAAGGGTGGCTGGTGAAGCGATCGCCATGCCAATGGCAGCAGGATGCTGTAGGCCATCAGCGCGGGCAGGAACCAGAGATGCATGATCCAGCTGAAGCCCGGATGCAGCACGTCCGAGACAGCGCGATCAAGCGCTGTCGGAAGCGGTGTGGTGCCTGTCATTGCGCCGTTGAGGTCGATCAGCGCGACCTGGAGCGGGGCAAGCAGGACGAGGCCGGTCAGGAAGGGGACACCGAGCCGGGTGAGGCGGCCGCGCAGCCATATCACGGGCGGCCGCTTCTCCAGCATCATCACCGCGAAATAGCCGGCCACCATGAAGAAGGCGGGCATGCGGAAGGTGACGAGGACGCCGCTGAGGAAAGTGAGGATCTCGCTCTTGTCGGGCGACTGGATATCCCAGAGGACGCGGGCATTGTAGGCCATGGCGGCGTGGTAAGGGATGCCGAGAAGCATCAGGAACGCGCGCAGCGAATCCCACTGATGCTCCCGTGCTGACCCAGCCGACATTCCGACCTCCAAAGGAAAAGGGGAACCGGGCCGGGCGGCGCGGTTCCCCTCATCATCGGAGACTACAGGCGAAAGGTTGAGAAAGCCTCAAACCGGAGGGCCTGGAGATCAGGCCTCAAGCGCGCCGTGGCAGTGCTTGTACTTCTTGCCGGAGCCGCAGGGGCAGGGCTCGTTGCGGCCAACGGTGCCCCAGGACTTCGGATCCTGCGGATCGCGATCGCTGGCTGGGACGGCCGAGCCTTCGCCGACATCGTCCTCGCCGGTCGTGGCGTCGATGTGATGGGCCTGCATCGGCGGCGGGGTCGGCGCCGGCGGGGCTTCACGCACCAGTTCGACGCGCGACATCTGCATGGTCACGGCGTCGCGCAGGTTGGCGAGCAGGGCCTGGAAGAGTTCGAAGGCTTCGGCCTTGTATTCCTGCAGCGGGTCGCGCTGGGCGTAGCCGCGGAAGCCGACGACGGAACGCAGGTGGTCGAGGTTGACGATGTGCTCGCGCCAGAGGTTGTCGATGGTCTGCAGAACGACGGAGCGCTCCACATAGGCCATCAGCTCGGGGCCGAAGCGTTCCGACTTCTCCGCATAAGCCTTGTCGGCGGCTTCCATGATGCGGTTGTAGATGTCGTCCTCGGCGATGCCTTCCTCGGCGGCCCAGGCGTCGACCGGCAGGTCGAGGTTGAGGGTGGCCGCGACCTTCTGCTTGAGGCCAGCGACATCCCACTGCTCGGCATAGGCATTCGGGGGAACGTGGATGCCCACCATGGTCTCGATGACTTCATGGCGCATGTCGGTGACGGTCGCGGAGACGTCTGTGGCGTCCATCAGTTCGATGCGCTGTTCGAAGATGACCTTGCGCTGGTCGTTGATGACGTCGTCGTACTTCAGAAGGTTCTTGCGGATGTCGAAGTTGCGGGCTTCGACCTTCTTCTGGGCGCGTTCCAGCGCCTTGTTGATCCAGGGATGGACGATGGCTTCGCCTTCCTTCAGGCCCAGCTTCTGCAGCATGCCGTCCATGCGGTCGGAGCCGAAGATGCGCATCAGGTCGTCCTGGAGCGACAGGTAGAACTTCGAACGGCCGGGGTCGCCCTGACGGCCGGAACGGCCGCGCAGCTGGTTGTCGATGCGGCGGCTTTCGTGGCGTTCGGTGGCAATCACGTAGAGACCGCCGGCTTCAAGCGCCTTCTGCTTCAGGGATGCGATCTCCGCCTTGATGGCTTCGGCCTTGGCGTCGCGCTCCGGACCCGGCTCCATTTCGGCCAGTTCATGCTCGAGGCGCATTTCGAGGTTGCCGCCAAGCTGGATGTCGGTACCGCGGCCGGCCATGTTGGTCGCGATCGTCACGGCGCCGGGGACGCCTGCCTGAGACACGATATAGGCCTCCTGTTCGTGGTAGCGGGCGTTCAGGACCTTGAAGTCCTTGAAGCCGGACTGGCTCAGCATGTTGGCGAGCAGTTCGGATTTTTCGATCGAGGTTGTGCCGACGAGAACCGGCTGGTTGCGCTCGTTGGCGGCCTTGATCTCCTCGATGATCGCCTTGAACTTCTCTTCGAAGGTCCGGTAGACCTCGTCGTCCTCGTCGATACGCTTGATCGGCAGGTTGGTTGGGACTTCGACGACTTCCAGACCGTAGATGTTGCCGAATTCTTCCGCTTCGGTTGCGGCCGTACCGGTCATGCCGGCCAGCTTCTTGTACATGCGGAAATAGTTCTGGAAGGTGATCGAGGCGAGCGTCTGGTTCTCGGGCTGGATCTGCACCTTTTCCTTGGCTTCGAGCGCCTGGTGCTGGCCTTCCGAGTAACGGCGGCCCGGCATCATGCGGCCGGTGAACTCGTCGATGATGACGATCTCGCCGTTGCGGACGATGTAGTCCTTGTCGCGCTGGAAGAGCTTGTGAGCCTTCAGCGCATTGTTGATGTGGTGGACGATTGCGACGTTTTCGACGTCGTAGAGGCTTTCACCCTTCAGGAGGCCGGCTTCCCGCAGCAGGTTTTCGAGCTTTTCGGTGCCGACTTCCGAGAAGTTGGCGGATCGCTGCTTCTCGTCGATCTCGTAGTCCTCTTCCGACAGAAGCGGGATGAAGGCGTCGATCGTGTTGTAGAGTTCAGACCGGTCATCGAGCGGACCGGAGATGATCAGCGGCGTGCGGGCTTCGTCGACCAGGATCGAGTCCACTTCGTCGACGATCGCGAAGTTATGGCCGCGCTGCACCATCTGGGCGCGCTCATACTTCATGTTGTCGCGCAGATAGTCGAAGCCGAGTTCGTTGTTCGTCGCGTAGGTGATGTCGCAGGCATAGGCCGCACGACGCTCGTCGTCGGAGAGGCCGTGGACGATGACGCCCGTGGTCAGGCCGAGAAAGCCGTACATCTTCGACATGGTGGCGGCGTCGCGGCGGGCGAGATAGTCGTTGACGGTCACGACATGCACGCCCTTGCCGGCAAGCGCGTTGAGGTAGACGGCGAGCGTCGCGACCAGCGTCTTGCCTTCGCCCGTCTTCATTTCGGCGATGGAATTGTCGTTGAGGATCATGCCGCCGATCAGCTGTACGTCAAAAGGACGCATGCCGAGCGCACGACGGGCACCTTCGCGGGCCACCGCAAAGGCCGGGACGAGGATGTCGTCGAGGGTCTTGCCAGCGGCGAGTTGTGCCTTGAATTCTTCGGTCTTGGCGGCAAGTTCGGCATCCGACAGCGCCTTCATCTTTTCTTCGAGGGCGCCGATCGCCGCAACACGCGGTCCATAGGAGCGCACCCGACGCTCGTTCGACGAGCCGAAGATTTTGCGCGCAAGTCCACCAAGACTGACCATATCGATGGTCCTTTCTGACCTTCGTCATATCGTTGACGTACCTTTCGGACCACCATTAGCGCGGTCGAATAGGCACAATGCGTCCCGAAACTACTCTGGACGCGAGGTTGCGTGACAGATAAGAGGGGGGTCGAATGATGTCAACGGCGCAGGCTGGTGCCAAATCCCCTCGGTCGCCGGGCATCTGACAATCTTTTGCCCGATTCGAACGGTCTTCAAACGGTTCACCATCCGAAAGGTCTTTCATGCTTCGCCTCAACAAAATCGTGCTTGCCGCCTGCGTTTCCATCTCGGCCCTGACCGGCGCGGCCTTCGCTCAGGACACCACGGTCGTCGCCAAGGTCGGTGACCTGGAGATCACGCAGTCGGAACTGGATCTGGCGATCGCCAACCTCGATCCGCAGCTGGCCCAGCTTCCTGACGAACAGAAGAAGGTTGCTGCTCTCTCGGGCGCGATCGACGTGAAGCTGCTCGCCGCCAACGCGACCGCTGCCGGCCTGCAGGACGACCCGGAATACAAGCGCCGCATGGCCTTCATCGCCGAGCGCGAGCTGCACAATGCGTTCTTCAAGAAGAACGTCGTCGATGCCGTGACCGAGGACGAGGTCAAAGCTCGTTACGAAAAGGAAATTGCAGCGCTTCCGAAGCAGGAAGAGGTTCGCGCCCGCCACATCCTGGTCAAGACCGAGGAAGAGGCCAAGCAGATCATCGCCGATCTCGATGCCGGCAAGGACTTCATCGAAATCGCCAAGGAAAAGTCGACGGATCCGAACAAGACCGAAGGCGGCGATCTCGGCTACTTCACCAAGGGCCGCATGGTACCGGAATTCGAACAGGCTGCCTTTGCGCTTGAAAAGGGTGCCTATACGAAGACCCCGGTCCAGACCCAGTTCGGCTTCCACGTCATTCTGCTCGAAGACAAGCGCGATGCGCCGCCGCCGGCTTTCGAAGCCGTCGAGCAGCAGGTGCGCCAGCTGGTGATGCGCGACAAGTATCTCGCCCTCATCGAAAAGGCGAAGAGCGAGCAGAAGATCGAGATCACCGACGAAGCCCTGCGCAAGGGCTATGAAGAGGCGAACAAGGCCGAGCAGCAGTAAGCTTCGCCGCATCATTGTTTTTCTCAAGGCCCGCAGTTTGCGGGCCTTCCATTACGGGCCGCGCCATGTCTTCCAGCATTTCTCCCCTCGCTCCGAAAACCTATGCCGAGATGCCTGAAATCCGCGGTGTGCGGATGGCAACCGCCGCAGCGGGCATCAAGTACAAGAACCGCACCGACGTGCTGCTGATGGCCTTCGACCAGCCGGCTGCCGTCGCGGGTGTGTTCACCAAGTCGAAGTGCCCGTCGGCGCCGGTCGATTTTTGCCGGCAGAACCTGCCGCATGGCGTAGCGCGGGGCGTGGTCGTGAATTCCGGCAATGCCAATGCCTTCACCGGCGTGAAGGGTAAAGCCGCGACGGAGCTCACCGCGAAATCGGCGGCTGCAGCACTCGGCTGTGGGGAGAACGAAATCTATCTCGCGTCGACCGGCGTCATCGGCGAGCCGCTGGATGCGACGAAATTTGCCGGCGTCCTCGACCAGATGGCCAAGGACGCGACGGGTGATTTCTGGTTCGAGGCAGCCAAGGCGATCATGACTACGGATACCTATCCGAAGGTCGCGACCCGCAGTGCCAAGATCGACGGCGTGACCGTGACCATCAACGGGATCGCCAAGGGTGCGGGGATGATCGCGCCCGACATGGCGACGATGCTGTCCTTCGTCGTGACGGATGCGGATATCGCGCCGGCCGCCCTGCAGGGACTGCTCTCAGCCGGCGTCGAGCCGAGCTTCAATTCGATCACGGTCGACAGCGATACCTCGACTTCGGACACGCTGATGCTGTTTGCAACGGGTGCTGCGCGTGCCGATGGGCAGGCGAAGGTGAGCGACGCGGGCGATGCCCGGCTTGGCGAATTCAAAACGGCACTCAACGACCTTCTGAAGGATCTCGCGCTGCAGGTCGTCCGCGACGGCGAAGGGGCTCGCAAGATGGTGGAGATCACCGTCAAGGGCGCCGAGAGCGATCTGGCGGCGAAGAAGATCGCGCTCTCGATCGCCAACTCGCCGCTGGTCAAGACGGCCGTTGCCGGCGAAGATGCCAATTGGGGCCGTATCGTCATGGCGGTGGGCAAGTCCGGCGAAATGGCGGATCGCGACCAGTTGGCCATCTGGTTCGGCGACGTTCGCGTCGCCGTCAACGGCGAGCGCGATCCTGGTTATTCGGAAGAGGCGACAACGGCCGTGATGGAGCGGGAGGACATCCCGGTGACCGTCGATATCGGTCTCGGCTCCGGCACCGCAACCGTCTGGACCTGCGACCTGACCAAGGAATATGTCGCCATCAATGGCGACTATCGGAGCTGACGTCTGAATGCATGCAATGGTAAGCGATCCCAACCTGCCGCTCGTCCGGCGTCTCGAGGCGGTCGGCTTCCGTGCCTGGCCGGCGAGCAATGTCGTCTATGACGGCAGCTGGCAGGTGCGGCTGACCGGCGGGCATCCGGGCAAGCGGCTGAACTGCATCGTGCCGCTCGATCCCTCGGACAGCCGCGACATCGCGATCCGCATCGAGAAGGCGGGCAAGCGCTTCGAAGCGCACGGGCGTCCGCTCCTGGTGCGCCAGACGCCGCTGTCGCCGAAGCCGCTCATCGATTTCCTGGCCGCTGACGGCTGGGAGAGCTTCGAGGAAGTGGTGACGATGACCGCGGATCTCGCGAGCATGACCTTTCCCGACACGCTCGACCACCTGCCGACGCAGGATGTCGGGCGGTACGTGGACGCGGATATCGCCGTACATGGCAGCGATCCCACGCTGAAGCCGGCGCTCGCGGAGATCATCACCGGCATCAAACCGCCATCGGGTCTCTTCGTCATCGAAGATGCGGCCGAAGGGCCGCTTGCGGCCGCACTCTGCGTGCAGGACAACGACCTTGCGGGCATTTTGTCGCTTGCGGTCAGGGCGGATCGTCGCCGACAGGGGCTTGGCGTCGAGATCCTGAGTTCAGCACTGCGCTGGGCGCGGATGCGCGGAGCCCGCACCGCCTGGCTGCAGGTCGTCGCCGACAATGCCGAAGCGCTGGCGCTTTATCGCAAGATGGGCTTTGCGGAAGCCTATCGTTACGTCTACTGGCGAAAGGCTGCCGCATGACCGAGGTCAAGAAGCCGATCCTGCTGGTCGCGGCCTGCGCGCTCGTCGACGCCGACAACCGGATCCTGCTCGCGCAACGCCCCGAGGGCAAGTCGCTGGCGGGGCTCTGGGAATTTCCGGGCGGCAAGGTAGAAGCCGGCGAGACGCCGGAGGAGACGCTGGTGCGGGAGCTCGAGGAAGAGCTCGGCATCAAGACCAAGGTCGCCTGCCTCGCGCCGCTGACCTTTGCCAGCCATACCTACGAGACATTTCATCTGCTGATGCCGCTTTACATCTGCCGGCGCTATGAGGGTATTCCGCAGGGCCGTGAGGGGCAGGCGATCAAGTGGGTAAAGGCCAAGGCTCTTCGCGACTATCCAATGCCGCCAGCGGACGAACCGCTCATTCCCGTTCTGCAGGACCTTCTGTAAGAAGTCTCTGTTTGTAGCGCTGTCGTTAATCAAAAGTTTATAACCCTGACCGCAATATACGCTCTGTTCATGCGTCGGATACGTGTGTGGAGCGTAATATGGTAAACGAGGATTTCTGGAAGGCCGCACGGTCCCGAGAGCGGTCTTCGATCAAGACTGGCAGGACCGGGGTCCTGAACATCGCCCTGCTTTTCGGCACGGCCGCGATCGCTTTGTCGTTGGTCCTGACGCCGATGCTTGCTTCCAAGACCGACCGCAAAACTCTGGCCTTTCAGCCGGATGAATTCGACATGATCACCACCGGGTCCATCCCGAAGGACGACAGCGGCAAGCGGTACACGATCCGCCGCAGCGTGCTTCAGGAAACGCCCGGCTCCGTCTGCATCATCGACGGCTACGGCTCCGGCCCCGGCTGCTAACCCAACACGGCCGGGGGCGGGGGGCAACCATCTCGGGTCCAGATCATCAGGAGCCAGAATGCATCTCTTCCGTCAGTTGATGTCCGACCTGCGCGGGGCAACCGCCGTCGAATACGGCCTGATTGCAGCCATCATCAGTGTGGCGCTGCTGTCTGGCTATAGCGCCTTCACGGGATCGCTGCTGAACACGTTCAACACCGTCGAAACCCACTTTGCAGACGCCAACGACTGACCTTTCCTTCAGGGCTCGATGATGCGCTTCGTAGGATCGAGCGCGTCGGCGAGGCGCATCTTTGCCGAACCGGGCTTGAGCGGCTTTTGCTGGCTCTCGTGCGGCGCCCAGCCCGAGACGAAGACGATCGAGAAGGTGGCGCGAATGCGGCCATCCGGATCGGAGAAGCGCTCCGCATAGAGTTCGGCGGCACGCAGGAAGAACTTGCGCGAGACGGGGCGTCGGCTGCGGCCCTTCAAGGGGTTTGCCATGCCCATGGCCTTCAGGTCCCGCATCAGCGCGAAGATGTGGTCATAGCGAACGGTGAAGCTTTCCTCGTCGATGACGGGCAAGGCGAAGCCTGCGCGCTGCAGGAGCGCACCGATGTCCCTGATATCGGCAAAGGGCACGACGCGGGGGCTTGCGCCGCCATAGATCTCGGTTTCCGCTGCAAGCAGCACCTCGCGCAGTTCCGCCAGAGTGCCGGCGCCCGGGATCGCCGCGAGAAGCAGGCCATCCGGCTTCAGGGCGCGACGCATCTGGATCAGCATGCCCGGTGTGTCATTGGTGAGGTGTAGCGACAGCGGCGACAGGATCAGGTTGACCGACTGCGGCTCGAGGGGCACGCTTTCGAAATTCGAGGCGCGAACCTCATGGTTTTCGTCGCCGAAGCTCGCGCTGGTCTCGATCCGCCGCAGCTCGCCGATCTTGCCCGTGGCGAGCGCGGCTTTCGCGGTGAGGCCCGTACCGCCGAAGAGCTCGACCGCATCATCGAAGTGGCGCTGGACGATGGCCAGCCGGTCAGCCAGTTCGCGGGCGGTGAGTTCCAGCAAAAAATCGGATCCGGCGCCGTTGCGGGCAAGCGCCCGCTCGCGGTTGCGGGCGATCAGGGCTTCGTCGAAAAGCTCGTTCATGGCAGGTATCCCGGGATTTCGGCATGGTTTCGGGCATTGGCCGGACGCCGCATGCGGCGTAAAGTCGATGCATGTGGGCTCATTTAGTGCAGAAAAGCGCGTCCGTCAGCCGGCATCACGCCGGAACGGTTCTGCGCGGGCTCTTTCATCTCGTCTATCCACCCGCCTGTGCGCATTGCCATGGCCGTGTCGCCCGCCATCACGCGCTCTGCCCGGCCTGCTGGGGGGAGATGCGGCTGATCGAAAAACCTTATTGCCCGGTGCTGGGCCTGCCCTTTGCGCATCATCCCGGCGAGGGCATGGTGTCACCGCAGGCAATCGCCCAGCCTCCGGTCTTCGATCGGCTCCGCTCGGTTGCCCTGCATGAGGGGGTGGCGCGGCATCTGGTGCATGACCTGAAATACCGGGACCGGGTGGACCTCGCCCCGATGATGGCCGGCTGGATGATCCGGGCGGCTTCGCTGGAAGTCGCAGAGGCCGATGCGATCCTGGCGGTGCCCTTGCATCGCATGCGGATGTTCCGGCGGATGTTCAACCAGTCGGCCGAGCTTGCGCGGCATGTGGCGCGGCAATCCGGCAAGCCCTTTCTGGCGGAAGCCCTGGTGCGGCGCAAGCGGACCCAGCAACAGGTGGGGCTGACGGCCAACCAGCGATCGCTCAATGTGCGCGGTGCTTTCGAGGTGCCTGAGGGACGGGCGGATCTCATCTTCGGCAAACGGCTGGTGCTGATCGACGATGTCTACACGACAGGGGCGACTGTGAGTGCGGCGACGACTGCCCTGAAAAAGGCAGGGGCTGCGGATGTCACTGTTTTGACCTTTGCAAGGGCGCTCGCCGGGCCTATATGAAGGGTCCAATCCCTTGTCCCTCCGATGCTTTCCGGTGGAGAATTCCATGGCTGACGTCACGATCTATACACGGCAATTCTGCGGCTATTGCGCCAGCGCCAAGGCGCTGCTCGACAAGAAGGGCGTCGCCTATACGGAGCATGACGCAACCGGTAAGCCCGACCTGCGCGAGGAAATGATTGCCAAGTCCGGCCGCAACACCTTCCCGCAGATCTTCATCGGCAGCCAGCATGTCGGCGGCTGCGACGACCTGCATGCACTCGACCGGGCCGGCAAGCTCGATCCGCTTCTTGCTCAGTAAGGAATAGACCGATCATGGTGTTCAAGGCTGCTGCCGTCCAGATGTGCTCCGGGGTCGATCCGGAGAAGAATGCCGAGGCCATGGCGCGCCTGGTGCGCGAGGCCGCGCGGCGCGGGGCGATCTATGTGCAGACGCCGGAAATGACCGGTGCCGTGCAGAAGGATCGCGCCGGGCTGGCCGCCGTGCTGCGCGATGAGGAGACGGACCTTATCGTCAAGAAGGCTTCGGAGCTTGCCAAGGAGCTCGGCATCCATCTGCATGTCGGGTCGACGGCCATCAAGCTCGCGGATGGCAAGATTGCCAACCGGGCTTTCCTGTTCGGCCCCGACGGCAAGAAGATCACCTCCTACGACAAGATCCACATGTTCGACGTCGATCTCGACAATGGCGAGAGCTGGCGCGAGAGCGCGGTCTACCGCCCGGGCGAACGGGCTGTGGTGGCGGACTTGCCCTTTGCCAAACTCGGCTTCGGCGTCTGCTACGACGTGCGCTTCCCGCATCTCTTCCGGGCCGAGGCCATGGCGGGAGCGGAGATCCTGACGACGCCGGCCGCTTTCACCAAACAGACCGGCGAAGCGCATTGGGAGATCCTGCTGCGCGCGCGTGCGATCGAAAACGGCGCCTATGTCATTTCGGCTGCGCAGGCGGGCGTGCATGAGGACGGTCGCGAGACCTTCGGCCATTCGATGATTGTCGGGCCCTGGGGTAAGGTGCTGGCGTCGGCCGGCGGGACCGGTGAGGACGTCATTGTTGCCGAGATCGATCTCGAGGCGGTCAAGGCCTGCCGGGCGAAGATCCCGAACCTCAAGAATGGTCGCGACTTCGCGCTCGACATCGCCCCCGTGCTGGCCAAGGGAGGCGTCACGGTTTGATCCGGTATTCCCTGTGCTGCGAAAAAGCGCATGAATTCGAGGGCTGGTTTTCCGAAAGCGCCGATTTCGACCGTCAGAAGGCATCGGGCTATCTGACCTGTCCCGTGTGCGGTTCGCCGGAGGTGTCGAAGGTGCTGATGGCGCCAGCAGTCTCGACGGCGCGTCAGAAGGAAGAGACCCAGGCGCTCGCTGTTTCCGAAGTGCAGAAACAGGCCTTCGTGAAGCTCAAGGAAGCGATCCGCGAGATCCGCGCGAGCAGCGAGGATGTCGGCGAGAAGTTTCCCGAGGAAGCCCGCAAGATCCATTACGGCGAGGCGGAAGCGCGCGGCATCATCGGTCAGGCTTCGCCCGTCGAGGTGAAGTCGCTGATCGAGGAAGGCATCGAGATCGCGCCGCTGCCGGTCCTGCCGGACGACGTCAATTGACGGCGGGCGCCCACCATCTGGCGATTTACAATTTCGGCATCCATGTCGATGCCTCCGACAGTGCCGCCGTTCGTGGCTTCGTCCTACGGGAGCCGATGAACTTTGCGGCGGCGGAACGGGCGGCAGGCTTTGTCGCAAGGTCCGGATACAAGGGCGTTCCTGGACCACGCAGTTGGGGTCCTCTCGTCTTTCCCCGCTTTCTCGCCCAGCATGGCGATGGTGCCGGCGTGTCGTCGCTCTCGCTCTGGCAGGACATCGAAAGCCTGATGGCCTTTACCTATACCGGCGTGCATGCGGACGCCCTCAAGCATGCGCGCAACTGGAATATGGTGCAGGAATGGCCGCCGCTGGTGCTCTTCTGGGTGCCTGCCGGCAGGAGGCCGGACTGGGAGGAGGCCGTCAAGCGATTCGAGATGCTCGCCGATCACGGCCCCACGCCGGAGGCCTTCAGCTTCAAGTCTGCCTTCGGCCTTGATGGAAGCGCGCTCACAATCGACCGGGCGCGGGTCAAGGCACTCGCGGCGGAAAACGCGCCTGGGCAGTCCGACTTGCTCGAGCGTGTCGGGACCCTGCCCGTCTGAGCCTGCTCAGCCCTTGAAACCATCGTTGTCGAGATAGGCCTGTTCTTCTGCCGTCGTCTGGCGGCCGAGGGCTGCATTGCGATGCGGGAAGCGGCCGAAGCGTTCGATCAGTTCGAGATGCACGATCGCCCATTTCAGGGGCTCGGCATCGCCGGTCTCGTCGCGATGCTTCTCGAACAGCGAGACGCTGAACCTCTGATCTTCCATCTCTTCCGAATGCTCGAAAGGCAGGTAGAAGAAGGGCCGCAGGAGCGGTTCGACGGGCTTGTCAAAGCCCTTGGCGAGCGCACGATGCGCCGTCGTGCGTGCCAGCGGATCCGTTGCATAGGAATGGGCGCTGCCGCGAAAGAGATTGCGCGGGAACTGATCGAGCAACAGGAGCAGGGCGAGCGTGCCTTCCGGCGTTTCTTCCCAATCCGACAGCTCGCAGCGTGACGCCTTGAAGTGCAGGTCTGCGTAGTCCGCCTCGATTTCGGCATCGAGTGCTTCGTTGCGGGAGAACCAGGCTTCAGGGCCGTGGCGGAGCCAGCATTCGATGACGTCGTGCGGGGAACTCATGCCGTCTGACCCGGGCGGGCAGCGAGCATCATGTAATTCACATCGATATCGGCCGAGAGGTTCCACTGGTTCTGCAGGGGATTGAAGAACACGCCCTTGGTTTCCAGGATATGCATGCCGTTGGCCGACAGGGGGCGCTCGATTTCTTCCGGACGGACGAGCTTTTCATATTGATGCGTGCCGCGCGGCAGCCAGCGCAGGACATATTCGGCGCCGACAATGGCAAGCGCTGCGGCCTTCAGCGTGCGATTGATCGTGGAGACCAGCATCAAGCCGCCGGGGCGAACCATCGAGGCGCAGGTCGACAGGAAGAAATCGACGTCGGCGACGTGTTCGACGACTTCCATGTTGAGCACGATGTCGAAGGTCTCACCCTGGGCGGCCAGCGCTTCCGCCGTGACCGCACGGTAGTCGACCTCGACGCCGCTCTGGGCGGAGTGGGTCATGGCGATCTTGATGTTCTTCTCGGATGCATCCGCGCCGAGCACGCTCGCGCCCATGCGGGCGACCGGTTCTGAGAGCAAGCCGCCGCCGCAGCCGATGTCGAGGACACGAAGCCCTTCGAGCGGGCGCGCGCTTTTCGGGTCGCGTCCGTAATGCTCGATGACCTTCTCCCGGATATAGGCCAAGCGCACCGGATTGATCTTGTGCAGCGGCTTGAACTTGCCGGTCGGATCCCACCACTCGGCCGCCATGGCGGAAAAGCGGTCGACCTCGGATTGATCGATGGTGGTGCGTGCTTCTGCACTCATGATGGAACCTCCTGCGGCAATTGGCCATGAAGTCGTCCCGATGGCCTGCAAAGTCAAGGGCGCGGTCGTCGCAGGCGTCCCGCCTGGCGAGGAACCGGATGAGCCGGCGAAACGTTGTCGGCTCAAACGGGTGAGGTTCGCCTTGTCCCGGGCTACAGGAGAAGAAGCTATGAAAACAACCTGGTTTATCGCAGCACTGGCCATGTCCGCCGGTGCCCTGCCGGCGGTTGCCGAGGCCGCCACGGCCTTTTCGACCGCCAATGTGAACATGCGGTCGGGACCGAGCACGCGCTATCCTGCCGTGATCGTGATCCCCTCGGGAAGCCGCGTCAACATTCAGGGATGCCTCTCCAGCGCCAACTGGTGCGACGTCTCCTATGCCGGCTATCGCGGCTGGGTCTCGGGATCCTACCTGCAGACCACCTATTCGCAGCGCCGGGTCTATGTCGGGCCGCAATATTATCGCCCGCTCGGTATCCCGACCGTGACCTTCAGCATCGGACGTTATTGGGACGACCATTATCGCGGACGGCCATTCTACCGCGATCGTGACCGCTGGCGCGACAACGACTGGCGAGACGACCGTCGCGACCGCGACCAGGACCGCGATCGGGATCGGCGCGCCGACAACGACCGCAGATGGCGGGACGACGACCGCCGCAGGCAGGAAAACTCCAGAGACATGGACGATCGCGACCGGCATCCGCTGCGTCGCATGATGCAGCAGCGCTGCGAGCGCGATCCGAGCGCCTGCCGCTAAACGGTTTTATCGGATGGACGAAGATCACGAAGGGGGCTTTCGAGCCCCCTTTTCGCGTGTCGGTGCCTGGGAGGGATAGCCCAGCCTTGCCGGCTACCTGCTTGAAAAAGGCCGGATGTGCCGTACCGTTTGGGGGGCAAGTGGCCGTTGCGCCCCGGGAACATATAGACTAAAAGCCCCGCAACCTGAGGCTTTCTGCTCAGGCTTGTGATTTTTGTGCCGGGGTTTCCGGCGTCTTTCTAGGGCATATGGTTCAAGTCTATGGCTCGCATCGTCATGAAGTTCGGCGGGACGTCCGTCGCCAATCTGGAACGCATCTATAACGTCGCGCGCCATGTGAAACGCGAAGTGGATGCGGGTCACGAAGTGGCCGTCGTTGTCTCGGCCATGTCCGGCAAGACGAACGAGCTGGTCGACTGGGTGCAGAACATGCCCAAGGTGGCCGGTGCCGACTCGCCGTTCTACGATGCGCGCGAATATGATGCCGTCGTGGCTTCCGGCGAACAGGTCACGTCAGGTCTGCTCGCGATCGCTCTCCAGTCGATGGGCATCAATGCCCGCTCCTGGCAGGGCTGGCAGATCCCGATCAAGACGGACAATGCCCATGGCGCGGCCCGTATCCAGGAGATCGATGGCGCCGACATCATTCGCCGCATGGGCGAGGGCCAGGTGGCCGTCGTCGCCGGCTTCCAAGGCATAGGCCCCGACAACCGGATCGCGACGCTCGGTCGTGGCGGCTCGGATACCTCGGCCGTGGCGATTGCGGCCGGCGTGAAGGCCGACCGCTGCGACATCTATACCGACGTCGACGGCGTCTACACGACCGACCCGCGCATCGAGCCCAAGGCGCGTCGCCTGAAGAAGATCGCCTTCGAGGAAATGCTCGAAATGGCCTCGCTCGGCGCCAAGGTGCTGCAGGTCCGCTCCGTCGAACTCGCCATGGTGCACAAGGTCCGCACCTTCGTGCGCTCCAGCTTTGAAGATCCCGATGCGCCGGGCATGGGCGATCTGATGAACCCGCCCGGTACGTTGATTTGCGATGAGGAAGAGATCGTGGAACAGGAAGTCGTCACCGGTATTGCCTATGCCAAGGATGAAGCCCAGATTTCGCTGCGCCGCCTGGCCGACCGGCCGGGTGTGTCTGCCGCGATCTTCGGACCGCTCGCCGAGTCCCACATCAATGTCGACATGATCGTCCAGAACATCTCGGAAGATGGTTCGAAGACCGACATGACCTTCACCGTGCCCTCGGGCGACGTGGACAAGGCGCTCGCCGTTCTCGGCTCCAACAAGGAGAAGATCGGCTTCGACGTGGTCCAGAGCGAGAAGGGTCTCGTCAAGGTTTCGGTGATCGGGATTGGCATGCGCAGCCATGCCGGCGTTGCCGCGACCGCCTTCAAGGCGCTGGCCGACAAGGGCATCAACATCAAGGCGATCACCACCTCGGAGATCAAGATCTCGATCCTGATCGACGGTCCCTATGCCGAGCTTGCGGTTCGGACTTTGCATTCCTGCTACGGTCTGGATAAGAATTGATTCCTGAGAGCGGACAGGCGTGACCCGACCCCCGAAAAGGTAAGGGTAACAATCCGCTGACCAATGGGAAGTGGAGCACAAACGCGATGAGAGACCTTTCTGCGGGTCCCCGCGTCCTCCTCAAGCGGCTGCGCGAACTGATGGCGGAGCCGCTCGAGCCGCAGGAGCGACTGGATCGGATCGTTCGCCAGATCGCGAACAACATGGTCGCAGAGGTGTGCTCCGTCTATGTGCTGCGCTCCGACGGCGTTCTCGAACTATACGCGACCGAAGGTCTGAACAAGGACGCGGTTCACCTGGCCCAGCTGAAGATGGGCCAGGGTCTCGTCGGCACGATCGCCGCCTCTGCCCAGTCCCTCAATCTTTCAGATGCCCAGGCGCATCCGGCCTTCCGCTACCTGCCGGAGACCGGCGAAGAGATCTACCACTCCTTCCTCGGCGTGCCGATCCTGCGCGCAGGTCGAAGCCTTGGCGTTCTCGTCGTGCAGAACAAGGCTCAACGCAATTATCGCGAGGACGAACTCGAAGCACTCGAGACGACCGCGATGGTCATCGCCGAGATGATTGCGACCGGCGAGCTCAAGAAGATCACGCGACCGGGCCTCGAGCTCGATCTGACGCGTCCCGTGACGATCGAGGGTGACAGCTATTCCGAAGGCATCGGCCTCGGTTATGTCGTGCTGCACGAGCCGCGCATCGTCGTCACCAACCTGCTGAACGAAGACAGCGAAACTGAAATTCGCAGGCTTGCGACCGCGCTCGGATCGCTGCGCATCTCGATCGACGACATGCTGTCGCGGCGCGAGATCTCCATGGAAGGCGAGCATCGCGACGTGCTCGAAACCTACCGCATGTTCGCCCATGACCAGGGTTGGGTGCGGCGCATGGAAGAGGCGATCCATAACGGCCTGACGGCGGAAGCTGCGGTCGAGAAGGTGCAGAGCGACACCAAGGCGCGCATGATGCGCCTGACCGATCCTTATCTGCGCGAGCGGATGCATGATTTCGACGATCTCGCGAACCGCTTGCTGCGCCAGCTCACCGGCTTTTCGCCGCACAGTGCCGCCGAAGGTTTCCCGAACGATGCGATCGTCTTTGCGCGCGCCATGGGTGCGGCGGAGCTTCTCGACTATCCGCGCGCTAATCTGCGCGGTCTCGTGCTCGAAGAAGGCGCCGTCACGAGCCATGTCGTGATCGTGGCCCGCGCCATGGGTATTGCCGTCGTTGGCCAGGCGGCGGGTGCCGTGGCGCTCGCGGAAAACGGCGATCCAGTCATAATCGACGGTGACGACGGCAAGGTGCATGTGCGCCCGGTCGGTGACCTGCAGAAGGCCTATGAGGAGAAGGTGCGGCTGCGCGCCCGACGGCAGGAACAGTTTCGCGCCCTGCGCGATGTCGAGCCGGTAACCAAGGACGGGCACCGGATCAAGCTGCAGATGAATGCCGGCCTGCTGGTCGACCTGCCGCAACTGGCCGATTCCGGCGCCGATGGCATCGGGCTCTTCCGGACCGAGCTGCAGTTCATGATCTCGTCGACCATGCCGAAGGGCGAGGAGCAGGAGAGCTTCTACCGGAACGTGCTGAAGCAGGCGGATGGGCGCCCGGTCACGTTCCGCACGCTCGATATCGGCGGGGACAAGGTGGTCCCGTATTTCCGCAGCCAGGAAGAGGAAAACCCGGCCCTTGGCTGGCGGGCGATCCGCCTGTCGCTTGACAGGCCGGGCCTGCTGCGCACCCAGTTGCGCGCGCTTTTGAAAGCCGCGTCCGGTGCCGAGCTCAAGATGATGCTGCCGATGGTGACCGAGGTGTCGGAGATCCGGCAGGTGCGCGAGCTGATGCAGAAGGAGATCCAGCATATCTCCAAGTTCGGTCATCAGCTGCCGAAGAAGCTGCAATTCGGCGCCATGCTCGAAGTGCCGGCGCTGCTCTGGCAACTCGATGAGCTGATGGACGAAGTGGATTTCGTTTCGGTCGGCTCGAACGACCTCTTCCAGTTTGCCATGGCGGTCGATCGCGGCAATGCCCGCGTGTCGGATCGCTTTGATGTGCTGGGTCGTCCGTTCCTCCGGATCCTGCGCGATATCGTTCGTGCCTCCGAGCGCAACAAGACGCCGGTCACGCTTTGCGGGGAAATGGCGTCGAAGCCGCTTTCTGCCATGGCGCTGCTCGGGATCGGTTTCCGCTCGATCTCGATGTCACCGACGGCGATCGGCCCGGTCAAGGCCATGCTGCTCGGGCTGGATGTCGGCCGGTTGTCGGAGGTTCTGATGGCTGCGCTTGACGACGACACCCCGGGCGTGTCAGTGCGCGACCTGCTTGTCCGCCATGCGGAAGAGCACAATATCCCCGTCTGATTTTTGGCGACTGACCTTGGAGTAAAGGGTGGCGAAGCTTCCTGTCGAGAAAATGCGCGAGCTTGAGCGCCGGTTCGGCGAGATCGAGGCGCGAATGTCGGCAGGACCGGCAGCCGATGTCTATGTAAAGCTGGCTTCCGAGTATTCCGAGCTCGAGCCCGTGGTGAAGAAGATCCGCGCCTATGAAGCGGCGACCGGCGAAGCGGCCGATCTGCGCGCCATGCTTGCCGACAAGGCGACCGACCGGGAGATGCGCGATCTCGCGGATATGGAGCTGCCGGAGGTGGAGAGCCGGATCGAGACGCTCGAAAGCGAGATCCAGATCCTGCTTCTGCCGAAGGATTCCGCCGACGAGAAGAGCGCGATCCTCGAAATCCGCGCCGGCACGGGCGGATCGGAAGCAGCTCTTTTTGCCGGTGACCTTTTCCGCATGTACGAGCGCTTTGCTTCGACCAAGGGCTGGAAGGTGGAGGTCCTTTCCGCCAGCGAAGGAGAAGCGGGCGGTTTCAAGGAAATCATCGCGACGATCAGCGGGCGGGGCGTCTTCTCAAGGCTGAAATTCGAATCCGGTGTTCACCGCGTGCAGCGCGTGCCGGAGACCGAAGCGAGCGGGCGTATTCATACGTCTGCGGCAACCGTTGCGGTTCTGCCTGAGGCTGAAGAGATCGATATCGAAATCCGGCCCGAAGACATCCGGATCGACACGATGCGGTCGTCGGGCGCGGGCGGCCAGCACGTCAACACGACCGATTCGGCCGTGCGCATCACGCACCTGCCGACGGGACTGATCGTGACCTCGTCGGAAAAGTCGCAGCACCAGAACCGCGCCAAGGCGATGCAGGTGCTGCGGTCGAGGCTCTACGACATCGAACGGCAGAAGATGGACAGCGAGCGTTCGGCCAACCGCAAGAGCCAGGTCGGCTCGGGCGACCGGTCGGAGCGCATCCGGACCTATAATTTCCCGCAGGGCCGTGTGACGGATCACCGGATCAACCTGACGCTCTACAAGCTCGACAAGATGATCGAGGGCGACCTCGACGAAATGCTCGATGCTCTGATCTCCGACTACCAGGCGGGCCAGCTCGCTCAACTCGGCGAGACGCAATGAGTGCCGGAGCGCCCTCGGCGAAGTCTCTCATCGCCGAGGCCCGCCGTCGGTTTGCCGAGGCCGGCTTGGTGGATGCTGCCACCGATGCACGGATCCTGGTTTGCGGACTGTTGAACCTCGATGCTACCGCGCTGCTGCTGCACGGGGACGAGCCTGTGTCGCGCGAGATGGTAGACCAAGTCGAGCAGACGATCCTGCGAAGGCTTGCGCGGGAGCCGGTTCACCGGATCCTGGGGCGCCGCGACTTCTACGGGCTCGATCTGACCCTATCCGCCGGAACGCTTGAACCGCGACCCGATACCGAAATCCTCGTTGACGTGATCTTGCCACATCTCCGGTCTATGGTGCGTGAAGGTCGTCGACCGAAGATCGCCGACCTTGGGACGGGAACCGGAGCCATCGCGCTCGCGTTGTTATCGGAATGCCTAGAGGCCGAGGCCATCGGGGTCGATATCTCACAAGACGCATTGAAGACTGCCCAAGATAATGCTGAGCGCAACGGACTGTCCGCGCGCTTTGCGACGAGACCCGGTCCATGGTTCGACCAGACGCCGGAACGTTTCGACATCATCGTTTCCAACCCACCTTATATCCGCAGCGCAGTGGTCGCTGGCTTGGAACCCGAGGTGGTGAAGTATGATCCGATGGCAGCACTCGACGGAGGGTCGGACGGTCTGGACGCCTATCGCGCGATTGCGGAAGCCGCGCCTGGACAGCTCGAGAGGCATGGCGTGCTCGGGCTCGAAATCGGTTTCGATCAACGGAATGAGGTCGTTCAAATCTTTGAATTGGCAGGCTTTTCTCTTCTGGAAGAGCGCCGGGACTATGGCGGCAATGACCGTGTCCTCGTGTTTGCGCTTAACCTTGATTAGCGGTTTTGCTGCGTCTGCTAAGGATAATTTCGGGAAACCGAGAAAAAGGCTTGGATTTCCGAATGAAGCGTAATAGTTTGCGGGCACGCAACGGGCGGCGGGGAAAGAACGAAGATTCGTTCGCGACTGGGCCGGCTTCGAAAAAGGTTCGCTGTCGAACTCGGCGAAGCACGACAGGACTGTTGCGTAACTCAGTAAACTCGACTTTCACCAGCGGCGAGCAAGGCGAGAGCGCGGTCTGTCGGCGGCGCGTGAATCCTTGGTCCGGTTCAACCAGAGCCAATGGCATTGCCCTTTATCAGCACAACAAAGACATTCAGGTGAAGCATCTATGAGGCCAGGACAGCAGAACAAGCGTGGTCGGGGGCGTAACAACAATGGCGGCGGCGGCGGTGGAAACAACAATTTCAACCGCAAGGGCCAGAACCCGCTTACCCGGACCTATGACAGCTCCGGCCCTGACATAAAGATCCGCGGCACTGCCCAGCATATTGCAGAGAAGTACGCCACGCTCGCACGCGACGCCCAGAGCGCCGGCGACCGCGTCATGGCGGAGAACTACCTGCAGCATGCCGAGCACTACAACCGCATCATCGCGGCCGCCCAGGCGCAGATGCAGGAACGCTTCCAGCGCGATGATCGCGACGATCAGAACGATCGCCAGGATTACAGCGAGCGCGACGGCGAGGATTTCGACGGTTCGGACGACAATGGCGCCCAGGCCAGCGATCGCGGCAACCAGCAGCAGCCCCAGCCGCAGCAGCAGAACCGCGCACAGCAGCATGAGCGCCGGCAGCGTGAGCCGCAGCCGCAGCCCCAGCCGGAGATTGCCGGATCGGGTCCGCAGCCCGTGATCGAGGACATGCCGGCGGAAGCCGCAGCCGCC
>DAMDHD010000033.1:0-30563 GCA_032102365.1 Allorhizobium sp. CTOTU50464
ATCGTGCCGATGTTGACGTGCGGCTTGTTGCGCTCAAACTTACTCTTTGCCATTTGAATGCTTCCTGTGAACGAAACGGGGTTGCCCCGGCGAACCGGTTTGGTCCCGCCGTTTAAGGCTTTCATGCGCAATGCGCAAGCGTTAAATAATTGGCCTTCCAGCGCCCGAAACGAGCGCATTCCATGCCCCTCAGTTGACGCAGGGTGAGGAGACTGCCGCAACGCGATATTGCCGCAATTCATCATTGGAAATCGGAGGCTTAGGAGATCGATTGGTCTGGAGCGGGTAACGGGAATCGAACCCGTGTATTCAGCTTGGAAGGCTGCTGCTCTACCATTGAGCTATACCCGCATTTTCAGATCCGAGGACGAATGGTGGAGAGAGTTGGATTTGAACCAACGTAGGCTGAGCCAACGGATTTACAGTCCGTCCCCTTTAACCACTCGGGCATCTCTCCATTCTTTCGTCCGGATCTGGCGACCAAGCTTTGTAGTCCCGACCAGAGTGCGTCGCCCCCTGATCTGCGGCGGGTATATGACGGCCCAACCGGCTCATGTCAACACGAAGTTTGACGAAAAATTCCGAAAAGTTTCATAGGCCAGACACATGGCCCGGACGCACAGGGGATTTTCCGGCCGGGTCTATGCCCGCCCTTCACCCGCCGCTATAAGGGCGCATGGCCAAAGATCCCAAAACCGATAAAACCGCCCGCGACACCCATTATGCGACGCTGCGCCGACAGGTGCGCGATGCCAAGCGTGAGCGCGGCGAAATCCCCACGCCCGGCCCGCAAAAGCCGCGCAAGAGCAATGCCGACTGGACGCCGCCGAAGCTCGCGCCCGAGCAGGTCCTGCTCTATGGATTGCATACCGTGCGCGCAGCGCTCGACAATCCCGAACGCAAGCTGATCAAGCTCTCGGCGACGCAGAATGCGCTGGTCCGGCTAGAAATTCCCTCTGTGGAAAACCTCGGCATTCCCTTCGAGACGGTGACACCGCAGGATCTCGACAAGGTGCTCGGCCCGGAGGCCATCCACCAGGGCGTCATGCTGGAGACGCGCCCCCTGCCCGTCCGTCGGTTGGAAGCGCTGAAGGACAGCCCGCTGATCCTGGTGCTTGACCAAGTGACCGATCCGCACAATGTCGGCGCCATCATGCGCTCGGCCGTGGCCTTCAATGCCGGCGCCGTCATCACCACGCAGCGGCACAGCCCGACGGAATCGGGCGTGCTCGCTAAATCGGCCTCCGGCGCGCTGGAACTCATCCCCTATATCCAGGTGACCAATCTCGCGGATGCGCTGGGTGAGCTGCACAAGCTCGGCTTCTTCTCCGTCGGTCTCGATTCGGAAGGTCCGGCGCCGATGGAGCAGACGCTGACCGGCGATCGGATCGCGCTTGTGCTCGGCTCCGAAGGCAAGGGATTGCGGCAGAAGACGCGCGAGACGGTTTCCGCGCTCGCCCGCCTCGACATGCCGGGCGCGATCAAGTCGCTCAATGTCTCGAATGCCGCGGCCATCGCGCTCTATGCCTCCCGTCAGCATCTGGCGGGCAAGGGATGATGAAGCTGGTCTTCACCGATCTCGACGGAACGCTGCTCGACCACAACAGCTATTCCTTCGAGGCGGCGCGGCCGGCGCTCGATCTTCTGGCGGCACGCGGCATTCCGGTGATCCTCGCCAGCAGCAAGACGGAAGCGGAGATGCGGCCGATCGCCGAGGCGATCGGCATATCCCACCCGATGATCGTCGAAAATGGTGCCGGTGTCGCCGGCCTCGAGAGCGGGGATGCGGCTGCCTCGGAAGACGAAACCGCGAGTCCTTACAGACGATTGCGGACAATTCTTAGGGAATTACCTAAGGAGCTCAGCGCCAAGTTCGAGGGCTTTGGAGACTGGGATGTTGCGCGTGTGGCGCAGGAGACGGGGCTTGCCCCGGCATCCGCCGAACTTGCCCGCAAACGCCGCTTTTCAGAGCCGGGACGCTTTGCCGGCACTGACGACGAGAAGCGCGCCTTCATCGACCTGCTTAAGGCGGAAGGCTTCACGGCGGTTCAGGGCGGACGCTTCTTCACCCTCATGCCGCAGACATCCAAGGCCGAGCGCATGGCGCAGGTCGTCGCCCAATACCAGCGCGGCTCGGTCGAGCCTGTGAGGACGGTCGCGCTCGGCGATGCACCGAACGATCTGGCCATGCTCGAGGCAGCCGATTGTGGCATCATCATTGCCAATCCTGCGCACAAGGCGCTGCCCGTCACGGAACGGGAAAGAGAAGGTGCTATCCTGCGCTCGGAACAATCCGGCCCGGAAGGCTGGAACATCATGATCCATCAACTCGTTGCCACGGGGTTTCTCTGAGTCGGCCGCAACCGACTTCCTCACGAAAGGATTAGATATGGCGGATTTTCACCAGAACGGCGTGGTCGCGACCCTGCACAATCTCAGGGAACGCTCGCTGGAGCGGATGGAAAAAGAACTGACCGTCTTTTCTGCTTCGCGCCCCATCACGCTGATCCTGCCGTCGCTCTATTCCGAACTCGAGGCACCCGCCCTCGAACATATCGTCTCCGAGCTTTCCCAGGCTCACTACATCTCCGAAATCGTCATCGGTCTGGACCAGGCGAGCGAAGAGCAGTTTCGCAGCGCCAAGCACTATTTCTCACGCCTGCCGCAGAAGCATACCATCCTCTGGCATGACGGCCCCCGGCTGCGGGCCGTCGACGAGAAGCTGAAGGCCGAGGATCTCTCGCCCGACCAGCCGGGCAAGGGTCGCAATGTCTGGTTCTGCATGGGCTATGTTCTGGCGGCCCGTCAGGCTGGCGTGGTTGCCCTGCACGACTGCGATATCGTCACCTATTCCCGCGACATGCTGGCGCGCCTCGTCTACCCGGTCGCCAATCCTCGTTTTCCTTACGTCTTTTCGAAGGGCTACTATCCGCGGATCGCTGACCGCTCGCTGAACGGTCGCGTGACCCGGCTTCTGGTGACGCCGATCCTGCTCAGCCTCGAGAAGGTCATGGGACACCATCCCTATATCGATTACCTGAAGGCCTTCCGCTATCCGCTCGCCGGCGAATTTGCCATGCAGACGCAGATCCTCTCCGACATCCGCATCCCGTCGGACTGGGGTCTGGAGATCGGCGTCTTGTCGGAGATGTGGCGCAACTACTCTACCCAGTCGATCTGCCAGGTCGACATCGCCGATGCTTATGATCACAAGCACCAGCCGCTCTCGCCAGAGGATGCCGCCAAAGGCTTGTCGCGCATGTCGATCGACATCACCAAGGCGCTTTACCGGAAGCTTGCGACCGACGGTGTCGTGTTCAGCCAGGACGCCTTCCGGACATTGAAGGCGACCTATTACCGGACGGCGCTGGATCTGGTGGAGACCTATTACCACGACGCACGGATGAACGGGCTGACCACCGATCGCCATCGCGAGGAACAGGCGGTCGAACTGTTCGCTGCCAATCTGATCGAAGCCGGCCAGGTCTATCTCGACAATCCGAACGCCACGCCCTTCATGCCGAGCTGGAACCGGGTGCAGAGCGCCCTGCCCGACCTGTTGCGCGATATTCAGGAAGCCGTGCGGCTCGACGCCGAGGACTGATCGTCATCGGACGCTGCAGCCCGGCGGTCACATGGCCGGGCGGCAGGTCAATTCGCCTTCGACAGCGACGAAGGACGTGCCATTGGCCGTCAGCTTGCGCTCGATGGGATAGTCGATGACGCTCGGCCAGGCTTCGATATCCTTGGCGGCGTTGGGATCGGCACCGATGGCCGGTTGATAGGCGGCGCGGCAATCCGGCAGCGACCGGTCCGCGGCGAGGCCAAGCTCCTTGCGGATGGTTGCCGCGCAGCTTTCCGGCTGGGCCAGCAGCGAGCAGGTGGCGGCGTAGGTCCTGCGGTAGCGCAGCGTCAGTTCGTCATCGACCAGCGTCAGGGCGGAGAACTCGCCCGCCACCACGTCATCCATCAGCCGTGTGCCGCTGCGGGTATCGTAGACGACGAAGGGCATGCCGCCATTCCAGCCATCGGCGCCGCGGAAAAAGGCGTAAGGGCCGACGGCTCCCCAGAGATAGCCGGCAGTGTCGTCTTCGATCTTGCGATCGAGCGTCGGATTGAGCTGACAGGGACCTTCCGACGGCGCGATGTAGAGGCCGGCCGCGCCCTTCTCGCCGAGATCCAGTTCCTTCAGGGCAAAATTCGGGTAGCGCAGGCAGGTGAGCTTGCCCTTCATGTCGAAGCCCGTATCTTTTTCCGCAAGCTCGACTTCAGCGCGGGTGGCGCGGTCGAACTGGCCCGTCACCTCGCCCGCGTCCCGGCAGGTCACCGGCGCCATCCGGCCGATCGCGAATTGCAGTTCGTCGCCCTTGCCGCGCAGCTCGTAGCGGCCATTCGAATACCAGAAGCCGCTGGCTGCCTGCTGCTGCGGCAGAGACTGCTTCGTGCCATCCTGAAGGGTGAGTTCGGCCATGTCCTGGCTGAAGCTGACGATGAGGGAATTGCCGTTTTCGCAGACATATTTGATGTCGGCGGCCTGCCCTGGACTTGGCAGAGCAAGGATTGCAGTCGCGGCCAGTGCCAGGCCGGTCAGTGTCAGTACGCGCATCGGGTCTTCCTCGGCTTTCGGCCGAGACCATGCCAAAGAACAGCCCTCGAGGACAATGGCAAATGCGATCAATTCTGATGAGAAGTGGTGCCCCCGGCAGGGTTCGAACCCGCGACCCCCTGATTACAAATCAGGTGCTCTACCAACTGAGCTACAAGGGCAATGGCCGCTGTGTAGGCGCAAATCGATTTGCGGTAAAGCAAAAAATGGCCGGACGGTTAGCGTAAATGGTGAATCGCAGCGCCCGTCCCGCACGCTTCAACAACCGGCGGGCCGAACCGATTCCGGGGCGAAACGGCTTGTGGTTACAGGTATTTATCATGTACCACTTGGCGACATTTCATCAGGGCTCGCCATGTCTCGCACGTTCCGGTCGCTCGCCTTCATCGCTTCCAGCACCGACGAAGCCCAGGCTTCGCGCCAGGAACTGATTCGTCTGTATGGCCACACCGATCCGACGGATGCGGATGTGATCGTGGCGCTCGGCGGTGACGGCTTCATGCTGCAGACGCTGCATGACACGATGAACAGCGGCAAACTCATCTACGGGATGAACCGCGGGTCGGTCGGCTTCCTGATGAATGATTTCTCGGTCGACCATCTGCCGGAGCGCATCTCGGTGGCGGTGGAGAACGCCTTCCACCCGCTGAAGATGACAACGACCAATGCTGATGGCTCGACATCCTTCGCACTGGCGATCAACGAAGTCTCGGTGCTGCGCCAGTCCTATCAGGCGGCAAAGCTCAGGGTGGTGATCGACGGCAAGGTGCGCCTCGAGGAACTGATCTGCGACGGGCTGATGGTGGCCACGCCCGTAGGATCGACCGCCTATAATCTCTCCGCGCATGGGCCGATCCTGCCGCTCGAAGCGCCGCTGCTTGCGCTCACGCCCGTCAGTGCCTTCCGTCCACGCCGCTGGCGGGGAGCCTTGCTGCCGGACAAGGTCACCGTCGTTCTCGAGGTTCTCGAGCCGGGAAAACGGCCCGTCAATGCGGTCGCGGATCATACCGAGGTCAAATCCGTTCTGAGAGTAGAGATCGCGCAATCGGAGGAAACGACGGCGCGCATTCTTTCCGATCCCGACCGATCGTGGTCTGATCGGATCATCGCCGAACAGTTTTCCGATTGAGGCTTCGATGAAACTCGTCACCGCCACTGCATTCGCCCTTTCGCTGCTCGTCAGTTCGCCATCGGTGGCCGAAGACATCGACCAGCTCCCCCTCGCCGCCACCTTCGTGATCAGCGGCGGCTATTGGGAATCGGGGCCGGAAGGCGTGCCCGGCGTCGAAACGGCCGTGGAGGCCGGCGAGCGCGGCTATTACAAGCTCATCGCCATCCGCCAGCCGGACCGGACGGCCCGGATCCATCTGCAGATGGTTGCCGCTGGCGAAGCGGCCCTGCGGCTTGTGGAAAGCGTGGAGCTCGAGGAGTTCGCCGCGATCAAGCCCTACGTCACCGGCATCCGGCCGGAAAGCACGAGCGGTGTTGCCGCCACCCCCGGCTTCTTCGCCACCGTCTATCTGAGGACGGCCCCGGACAGCGATCGCATCGAGGAGTGGACCGTGCTGATCGACGAGCTCGGCGACATCAGGGTCGAGCGGGCGAGCAACTGAGCCACCGCATAAGAACACCAAAAGAAAAGGCGGAGCGCCGGGCGCTCCGCCTTCTTCGTCTCCGGACCGATCACGCGGATCAGTCGATGTCGGCGACCTCGGAAGCCTTGCCGCTGATGCGGTGGGCAAGGGCCGCTTCCATGAACTCGTTCAGCTCACCGTTCAGGACGCTATCCGGATCGGTGCTTTCGACGCCGGTGCGCAGATCCTTGACCAGCTGGTAGGGCTGCAGGACGTAGGAGCGGATCTGGTGACCCCAGCCGATATCCGTCTTCGAGGCGGCTTCGGCATTGGCTGCTTCTTCACGCTTCTTCAGTTCGGCTTCGTAAAGGCGGGCACGCAGCATGTCCCAGGCCTTGGCGCGGTTCTTGTGCTGCGAGCGTTCCTGCTGGCAGGCGACCACGATGCCGGTCGGGATATGCGTGATGCGCACGGCCGAGTCGGTCGTGTTGACGTGCTGTCCACCGGCGCCCGACGAGCGATAGGTGTCGATGCGGCAGTCGCTTTCGTTCACCTCGATGTTGATCGAGTCGTCGACAACCGGATAGACCCAGATCGACGAGAAGGACGTGTGGCGGCGGGCGTTCGAATCGTAAGGCGAGATGCGCACCAGGCGGTGAACGCCCGATTCGGTCTTCATCCAGCCATAGGCATTGTGGCCCTTGACCAGGATGGTCGCAGACTTGATGCCGGCTTCTTCCCCGTCATGCACTTCCAGCACTTCAACCTTGAAGCCCGAGCGCTCGGCCCAGCGGGTATACATGCGCAGAAGCATGTTGGCCCAGTCCTGGCTCTCGGTACCACCGGCACCGGAATGGACTTCGACATAGGTGTCGTTGCCATCGGCCTCGCCTGAGAGCATGGCTTCCACCTGGCGGCGGGCCGCTTCCGTCTTCAGGGCCTTCAGCTGGTCCTCGGCATCCTTGACGACGCTTTCGTCGCCCTCTTCCTCGCCCATCTCGATCAGCTCGATGTTGTCGTTCATCGCCTGCTCGAGACGCTTCACGCCAGCAATGCTGTCATCCAGCTGCTGGCGCTCGCGCATCAGCTTCTGGGCTTCCTGGGCGTCGTTCCAGAGGTTCGGATCCTCGGCCTTGTTGTTCAACCAGTCCAGTCGTCTTATCGCCTGGTCCCAGTCAAAGATGCCTCCTCAGCAGGCTTATGGCCTGCTTGATTTCGTCGACAACATTCTCGATTTCATTGCGCATGCGTTCGGTTCTCAACCTCTGAAACTGGTGAAAATCTGGTCTTCCGCATAGTTGCGCCCGGCCCTGATGTAAAGGGCCGGGTCGCGACTGATGGTCAGATGAGGGTTAGAACAGGCCGCCGGAACCCGAGGTCACGGCCTGATTGGCCTGCGGCGAGTCACGCAGGATTTCTTCCGGCGGCGCATAGCCATCCATGCCGATGATCGACAGGGAGTCTGCCGGGCCGGTGCCGGGCTTGAAGGCTTCGATGATGGTATCCGGCTCGCCTTCGAGCGCAAACATGCCGGTGGTGCGGTTGACCGGGATGAAGCTCATGCCTGCCGGCACGAAGAACTGACCCGCCGGCCGGTTGGCCGTTGCCATCTGCATGAAATCGTTGAAGACGGGCGCGGCGAGCGAACCACCGGTCGAGCCGCGACCCATCGGGGCCGGCTGGTCGAAGCCGATATAGACGCCTGCGACGAGGTCCGGCGTGTAGCCGATGAACCAGGCGTCCTTTTCGTCGTTCGAGGTACCGGTCTTGCCGGCGACCGGACGGTCGAGCTTGATCTTGCCGGCGGCGGTGCCGCGGGTGACGACGCCTTCCATCATGGAGGTGATCTGATAGGCCGTCATCGGGTCGAGAACCTGATCGCGATTGTCGACAACGGTTGGCTCTTCCTGGCCGGTATAGCGCTCGGCATTGCAGCCTTCGCAGATCCGGTCCTCATGACGGAAGATGGTCTTGCCGTGACGGTCCTGGATACGGTCGATCAGGGTCGGCTTGATCTGCTTGCCGCCATTGGCGAAGACGGCATAAGCGGACACCATGCGCAGCACGGTGGTCTCACCGGAGCCGAGCGACATGGCAAGCACCGGATTCATCTTGTCGTAGACGCCGAAGCGTTCGGCATATTCGGCGACAAGGTTCATGCCCATATCGTTGGCGAGGCGCACCGTCATCAGGTTTCGCGACTTTTCGATGCCGAGACGCAGCGTCTGCGGACCGGCGGAACCGCCGCCATAGTTCTGCGGGCGCCAGACCTGACCGCCCGAGACGAACTCGACCGGGGCGTCGAGGATGACCGAGGCCGGGGTGTAGCCGGTGTCGAGGGCTGCCGCGTAGACGAAGGGCTTGAAGGACGAGCCTGGCTGGCGCATCGCCTGGGTCGCGCGGTTGAATTCCGACTGCGCATAGGAGAAGCCGCCGGCAAGCGCGAGAACGCGGCCCGTATGCGGGTCCATGGCCACCAGGCCGCCCTGGATCTTCGGGAGCTGGCGCAGGCGATAGGCGCTGCCGCCTTCTTCGAGCGCCTCGACATAGACGACATCACCAGGGTTCAGGACGCCGACCGGGGACTTGCTCGACTTGCGGTCGCCGGTCGCGGAACGGAAGGCCCATTCCATATTGTCAGGCGCGATGCGGCCGCGAACGCGCTCGGCGACGACCTTGCCGCCCGCTTCCTTGGCGGGCTGCAGACCGATATCGACACCGTCGGCGGCGACGTCGAGCACGACGGCGACCTTCCACTCCGGCACATCGGCGAGCGTCGGGATCTCTGCAAGCGGCACTCCCCAGTCCCCTTCCAGCGGGATCTGCTTGATCGGACCGCGGAAGCCGCGACGCTGGTCATAGGTCAGGAGGGCCGACTGGAGCGCCTTGCGGGCTGCGATCTGCATGTCGGGGTCAAGCGAGGTGCGAACCGAGAGGCCACCCTCGTAAAGCGACTTGTCGCCATACTTCTCTATGATCTGGCGGCGGACTTCCTCGGCGAAATAGTCGGAGGCAAAGAGCGACGAGCCGGAGCGGCGGAGCGTCACGCCGAGCGGCTGCTTCTTGGCTTCATCGCCCTCCTCGCGGGCGACGAAACCATTCTCAACCATGCGGTCGATGACCCAGTTGCGGCGCTCGAGCGCTGCTTCGGTGCGGCGGAAGGGATGGTAGTTGTTCGGGCCCTTCGGCAGTGCTGCGAGATATGCCGTCTCGGCAATCGTCAGCTCGGTGACCGACTTGTCGAAATAGGTGAGTGCAGCACCCGCGATGCCATAGGCATTCTGGCCGAAGAAGATCTCGTTCAGATAGAGTTCGAGGATCTTGTCCTTCGAATAGGTCTGCTCGATGCGGAAGGAGAGGATCGCTTCCTTGATCTTGCGGTCCATGGTCTGGTCCGACGACAGAAGGAAGTTCTTCGCCACCTGCTGGGTGATCGTCGAGGCGCCGACCGGACGGCGGCCGGAGCCGAGGTTCTGGACGTTCACCAGGATGGCGCGACCGAGGCCATAGATATCTACGCCCGGGTGATTGTAGAAGTTCTTGTCTTCGGCCGACAGGAAGGCTGCCTTGACGCGGTCCGGGATCGCCTGGATCGGCAGGAAGAGGCGCCGCTCGCGGGCGTATTCCGCCATCAGCGCGCCGTTGCCGGCATGGATGCGGGTGGTGACCGGTGGCGAGTAGCTCGCCAGCACTTCGTAATTGGGCAGGTCCTTGGTTACCCCGTTCAGATATATGGCGACGACCGCTGCGACGCCGAGCGCCAGCACGGACGCCAATCCGAAGAGATATCCAATGAGTCTGATCATGTTTCCGCTACCGGCTCTGCTTCAGGTTCCGCGCGCTGCATGAGAGCTTCGCACACCCTGTGGCGTTTTGCACGTCATGCGGTGGATGGCAAGACATGCGGACCCTACGCAAAAGGGACCGCGATTCGATATCGCCGACCCTCGTGCAACCTATACCGGAGTAACGGGCACAATGTGAGGAAAATAGGGCCGTTAGCCGCGTAACCGCGGCTGGCTCACAGCTTCCTCCGACGCTGTGACCTAACCGCCATTGGCGAACTCGGGCTGGCGGTAGCGCTTGATCGCTTCGACCAGGAGATCGGCGACCTTTTCGCGCCAGACCGGATCGAGCAGCAGCTTCTCGTCGTCCTTGTTGGAGAGGAAGCCGAGTTCGAGAAGGATGGAGGGCACATCCGGCGCCTGGAGCACGCGGAAACCCGCGTGGCGATGGGGATTGTTGATCAGCGAGATCTGTCCCTCGAACGAGCCGACAACGGCCTGCGCCATCGAGATCGAAAAGGCCTGGGTTTCCCGGCGCGTCAGGTCGAGAAGGATATCGCCGACCTCGGGCTCGGTTTCGGTCGGCAGTTCGACGCCGCCGATCGTGTCGGAGAAGTTTTCGCGCTCGGCGAGCTGGGCGGCCATATGGTCGGAAGCCTTGTCGGAAATCGTATAGACGGTCGCACCCCGGATATCGGCCTGGCGCAGCGTGTCGGCATGCAGCGAGATCAGAAGATCTGCGCCCTTCTGCCGGGAAATCAGCACACGTTCGGAGAGCGACAGAAACTTGTCGGTGTCACGCGTCATCACCGGACGTATGCCCGGCAGGTCCTTCAACTTGTCGTGTAGGCTCTTGGCGAAGGCGAGCGTGATGTCCTTTTCCGGTGTCTTGGTCGAGGCACCCGTCGCGCCGGCATCGATACCGCCATGGCCCGCGTCGATCGCAATGACGAATTCATCGGCCGCGGGAGCCGATACGGGAACGGTCGCCGTGGTCGCGACATCCGTTGCTGACCGCGCCCAGGCCTGGCCTGACACGAGTGCGGCAAAATCCTGCTCGGGCACGAGCTCGGCATCCAGCACCAGCCGATAGCCGCTGCCGCCCTCGTTCGGCATCACCTCGGCCTTGGCGAGACGCGCGGGTCGCGCCGCCGTCAAAACCAGCCGCGCCGAGGTGGCGTCCATCGAGCCGTAGCGAATGTCCTTGAACAGGCCGGTCGCCTGCAGGTCCGCCTCGGCAAAGGCAAACGCCGTGGCCGGCAGATCGACTACGATGCGGTCGGGATTGGCGATGTAGCGGGTCTCGATGGTCGGGGCACGGTCGAAATCAAGGACGATGCGCGTGCGGGCCTCGTCGCCGGCTATGCGTGCGCCATATGCGACCAGGAGATCATCGCGCAGTTCGGCGGTCACCGCATGGGCATGATGAGTCGTCGCAAGCACCGGAAGCGCAAGCGCAACCGACGTCAAAACGATTCGGCTCCAAAGCGCGAGTTTTCGCCCCGCGGGCAGCGCCGAAAGTCTTCTCAAATCCTGCCCCCCGTGATGGCTGCGACAAGACTGTGACATGCATCACAGGCCGCGCGCTGCGCCATTTTCTTCGTTTGTCCGCCGCATGCCTCTTTCCAACGACCCGATGGCTGGCAAATTTGCGGTGCGCCACCGCTTTTTCACTCGCAATCACGCGGAATGAGACACTTCCCCTAATTCACTGCCATTATGGCATAAATCCGTTTGCTCTTGCTATTGTGACGTAGAAAACATACAAGGCAAACGAGGGATAAAAGTGCAAACGGGATAGAGTTTCCGCCTACGGCTGCCAACCTCAGACAATGGATTTGGCGCCTGTTCAACCGGACATTCATCTGCCGTCTCCGCATTTTTTCCTGAAACTGGTTCAACACGCCGACACGGTCGGCAAATCATCGGTGGCTCTCCACCAACAGCTCTTTACCGAGCATTCATCGGATCCCGAGGGGTCCATATCATTGTCGTTGACGTACGGTATTTGATGTCTTTGCAGCAGGTTGACATGACCAGGAACGGACCGGGATCGGATAGAGCCCCGGCGTCCGTCCGTATGCTGCAAACCCGGTCTTCCGTGCGTCCACATTTATATCCGGCGCACAGTCCGCTAGGTTCCAGCCGCTTTAAAGTTCAGCGCGCGGGTGGACCACCGACCGAGGGCGCCGAGGAGCACAGCTTAAATGGCAGACAAAATGCTTATCGACGCGTCTCACGAGGAAGAGACGCGCGTTGTCGTCGTTCGCGGTAACCGTATTGAAGAATTCGACTTCGAATCCCAACACAAGAAGCAAATCCGAGGCAACATCTATCTGGCGAAAGTAACGAGGGTCGAACCCTCGCTGCAGGCCGCTTTCGTCGATTACGGCGGCAACCGCCACGGCTTTCTGGCCTTTGCCGAAATTCACCCCGACTACTACCAGATCCCGCTTGCCGACCGTCAGGCGCTGCTTCGTGCCGAAGCCGAAGAGCATCGCAAGGAAAACGACGTCGAGGGCGACGAGATCCTGAGCAATGATCCGGCTCTTCAGGATCAGCCTGACATCGGCATCCCCACCGCCTCCCCTGTTGCTTCCGCCATCGTCGACGACGTTGCGGCCGAACTGGCAGCCGAGGCCGATGCGGACGTTGCTGCGGCCGCTGCCGTTGAAGGCGAGACCGAGGCTGCCGCCGAGGAGCCCGCCGCGAAGGCCAAGCCGAAGCGGGTTCGCAAGCCGCGCGCCAAGAAGGCCTCCGCCGAAGAGACCGCTGCCGAGGAAACGAGTGAAGGCTCTGACGATGCCGAAGGCGGCACGATCGCGGCCATGGTCGACATGGACGAGATTTCGGAGGAAGCCGGCGGTCGCCGCGGCCGTCGTGACGACGACGACAGCGATGATGACGACGACGACGATCACGTCGAGGAGAAGGAAGAGATCGAATCCGTTGGCGCCGAAGACGCCATGGAAGAGGTTCCGGATCGCGCCCAACGCAAGCCGCGCAAGCAGTATCGCATTCAGGAAGTGATCAAGCGCCGGCAGATTCTGCTCGTACAGGTCGCCAAGGAAGAGCGTGGCAACAAGGGGGCGGCGCTGACCACATATCTGTCGCTCGCCGGCCGTTACTCGGTCCTGATGCCGAACACGGCGCGTGGCGGCGGCATTTCCCGCAAAATCACCCAGCCGACCGACCGCAAGCGCCTGAAGGAAATCGCCCGCGGGCTCGAAGTGCCGCAGGGCATGGGCGTGATCCTGCGCACCGCCGGTGCGAACCGCACCAAGGTCGAGATCAAGCGCGACTTCGAATATCTGATGCGCCTGTGGGAGAATGTCCGCACGCTGACGCTCGCCTCGACCGCGCCTTGCCTCGTTTATGAAGAGGGATCGCTGATCAAGCGCTCGATCCGCGACCTCTACAACAAGGACATTTCCGAGATCATCGTCTCGGGCGAAGAGGGCTATCGTGAAGCGAAAGACTTCATGAAGATGCTGATGCCGAGCCATGCCAAGGTTGTTCAGCCCTATCGTGACCTGCATCCGATCTTTGCGCGCTCGGGCATCGAAGCCCAACTCGACAAGATGCTGCAGCCGCAGGTGACGCTGAAGTCCGGTGGCTATATCATCATCAACCAGACGGAAGCGCTGGTGTCGATCGACGTCAACTCCGGCCGCTCGACCCGCGAATACTCGATCGAAGACACGGCACTCCAGACGAACCTGGAAGCGGCGGAAGAAGTGGCGCGCCAGCTTCGCCTGCGCGACCTTGCCGGCCTCATCGTCATCGACTTCATCGACATGGAAGAAAAGCGCAACAACCGCGCTGTCGAGAAGAAGCTGAAGGACTGCCTGAAGAACGACCGCGCCCGCATCCAGGTCGGCCGCATCTCGCATTTCGGCCTTCTGGAAATGTCGCGCCAGCGCATCCGCGCCTCCGTGCTGGAATCGACCACGCAGGTCTGCCCGCATTGCGCAGGCACCGGCCTCATCCGCTCGCAGTCTTCGGTTGCCCTGCATGTCCTGCGCGGCATCGAGGAATTCCTGCTGAAGAGCACCGCGCACGACATCATCGTGCATACCACGCCGGAAACGGCGCTCTACCTCCTCAACCAGAAGCGCGACACGATCGTCGACTACGAAGGCCGCTTCGGTGTGTCGATCGTCATCGACGGTGGCATGCCGCCGCAGCATGGCGGTTCGCAGCACTTCACCATCGAGCGCGGCGAAGCCGTTGCCAATCCGGTGAAGATCGAAAGCCTGATGTCGCTTCTGCCCGAGATCGAGGAAGAGGACGACTACGTTCCGGAGCCTGAGGAAGAAGACGAGGAAGAAGTCGTCGTCGCCGCCAAGGCCGAGAGCGCGCCGCAGCAGCAGGCGCGTGGCGAAGGCGACGAGCAGGGCAACCGCAAGCGCAAGCGCCGCCGTCGGCGTCGTGGCAAGAACGGCCAGAATGGCAACGGCCCGCATTCCGAGATGCAGAACGGCGACAATGGCGCCGATTCCGATGACGAGGATGGCGACGAGGGCGAGGACGATGCCGTCGACACCAACGGCGAAATCCGCTCTGCCGATGGCGAAGGTGACGGCAATGACGACGGCCAGAAGCGCAAGCGCCGCCGCCGTGGCAAGCGTGGCGGTCGCCGTAATCGTCCGGGCGAAGAGGGCTCGATCGTAGCATCCGACGACAATGGTGGCGAAGGCGACGACGCCGACGAAGCGCCGGTCGATGCCGTTGCTGCCGAGATCGTAGAAGCCGGCTCGCCTGACGTCGTGGAAACGTCCGAAGAGGCGCCTGCTGCCGACAAGCCGAAGCCGCGCCGCACCCGCAAGGCCAAGGCCAGCGCCGAGCCCGAAGCTGTGGCGGAACCGGCACCGGTTGCTGCGGCTCCTGTCGAAACCGCTGCCGCGACCGTTGCGGAAGCGGTTGCCACCGAAGAGGTTGCCGCCGAGCCGGCAGCAGCCCCTGCCCCTGTTGCCGACGAGGCCAAGCCGGTTCGCGCCAACCGCGAATCCAACGTGACCTCCTCCGAACCCGTCGTCACCTCCGTGACGGCCTCGGAAGACGCGACGGAAGCCAAGCCCAAGAAGGGCGGCTGGTGGCAGAAGCGCGGTTTCTTCTGAGAACCGCCTGGAGATCACTGACATGACGGAGGCCCCGCTCGCGCGGGGCCTTTTGCATTCCGGGCATTCGAAGCGAAAGCCGGGCGGCGCCCGATATGCGTTTACGAGCGTCGACCTCGTCGGGACATGACCTGGGTCGGACGGTCCATGAACATGGCGACGTGGCTGAATCGATAGCCGAGCTTGCTTGCAACCTGCATCGATGCCTTGTGCTCGGGATCGATGATGCAGACGGTTTCCGGATCGATGAGATGGCCGTCCGTCCAATCCAGCGCTGCGGACATGACTTCGGTCGCAATGCCCTTGCCGTGGACCTCCGGCGTCAGCGCCCAGCCGGCCTCGGGAACACTCCCCAGTGAAGGCTCGATCTCGCGCTTGAAGTCGGCAAAGCCGATCTCGCCAATATAGCGGCCGGTCTCGCGATCCTCGACGGCCCAGTATCCGAAACCGAGAGCCTGCCAATGACCGATATAGCGCAACAGCCGGCTCCAGGTCTCGGAGCGGGTGGAAGGGCGGCCGGTGATGAAACGCGTGACCCGCTCGTCGGCCCAGAGCGCGACCATGGCGTCGAGGTCATCCGAACGATGGGCGCGCATCAGAGTGCGTGCCGTGACGATCTGCGGGGCCTGGTGGAACCTGTGTTCCGGCTTCATCACCGTCATCGTTCTTGCCCTGCCGCCACTCAAGCCTTCACAATCTGATTCAACGGCTTGCGAGATTGAATCCGGAAATCCCGGCAAGCCCTTGAGCGCGAATCCATTTTGCTCAATGCCTAATCACTCTTCGGCAGCCATTTGGCCAGGCGGTCAGTCGCCTCGACCATCTCCGTCATGGTGCCGGCATAGGACAAGCGGAGTGCCAGGTGACCGTCGACCGGGTCGAAATCGCGGCCCGGCGTGACGGCGACATCGGTCTCGGCAAGGATCCTTCTCGCGAAGGCCATGCTGTCATTGGTGAAGCCTTTCGCATCGACATAGGCGTAGAAGGCGCCGTCCATCGGCGAGAGCAGCGGCAGGCCGAGTTCCGGCAGACGGGTCATCAGGAAGTCGCGGTTGGCCTGGCAGGCGGCCTTGTAGTGCTCCAGCTCGTCGGTTGCGCTCAAGGCGGCGAGCGCTGCGATCTGCGAGAGCTCGGGTGCGGAGATGTAAAGGCTCTGGGCGACGCATTCGACGGGACGGACCAGTTCTTCCGGCAGCACCATCCAGCCGATGCGCCAGCCAGTCATGCAATAGTATTTGGAAAAGGAATTGATGATGACGGCGTCATCGCCGATTTCAAGCGCGGTCGCCTCTTCTGCGCCATAGGTCAGGCCATGGTAGATCTCGTCGGAGATCAGGGTGATCCCCTGCCCCTGACAATAGTCGTAGACGGCTTTCAGTTGGGCCTTGGTCGTGACCGTGCCAGTCGGATTGGCGGGGCTTGCCAGCAAGACGCCCTTGAGGCGAACGCCGGCTTCGGCCTGGGCTCGCTCCAGGCTCTCCGGGGTGAGCGTAAAGCCGGTTTCCGGGCCGACGGCGACTTCGATGACCTTCAGACCGAGCGCTGCCAGAATGCTGCGATAGGCGGGATAGCCGGGGCGCGCGATCGCGACGGCATCGCCGATATCGAAGAGCGAGAGGAAAGCGAGATTGAAGCCGGCAGACGAACCGGTGGTGACGACGATGCGCTTCCAGTCGACCAAGACACCATGCCGGCGTCGACACTCCTCGGCGAGACCCTGGCGGAGCGCGGTCATGCCCAGCGCGTCGGTATAGCCGATGCGACCACCTTCAAGCGCCTTTCGGGCGGCCTCGAGCGCTGCCTGCGGTGCCGGATGGCCCGGCTGGCCGACGGCCATGGAGATGACGGGACGACCTTCCTGACGCCGGCGGGTGGCTTCGGCCAGGATGTCCATGGCGTGGAAGGGTTCGACGGCACTGCGCTTGGAAATGGAAATCAATGGAAGCTCCTCGATCAGACGCCCGACATTTGCCGCAAAGCGCGTGGCATCACAATGGAGAGGGTGGACAAGGCAGTGCAAAAAGGCCATTCCGCTCGAAAGCATGAGCCTTTAGGCTCTGCCATGACCGGCCTGCATCCGATGCGGCACGGACAGATGACACAGCAGACGGCAAGGACAAGGAAAGACATGGCCCTGAACTTCAAGATGATCGCCAGCGCAGGCGTTGCGCTTCTTCCCGCCCTGATGCCGCTGCCGGCTGGCGCCCTCGACGAGGCGCAGAAGAAGGAATTCGGCGAGTTCATACGCGAATATCTGATCGAGAACCCGGAAATCATGCTCGAAGTGCAGGACGCGCTGCAGAAGAAGCAGGACGAGATCCGCTCGCAGCGTTCGGCGGAAGCGCTCTCGAGCAACAAGGATGCGATCTTCAACTCGGCCTATGACCTCGCCATCGGCAATCCTGAGGGCGACGTTACCGTGGTCGAGTTCTTCGACTACAATTGCGGCTATTGCCGCCGCGCCCATGCCGACATGGAAGCCGTGCTCGAAGAAGACAAGAATGTCCGCTACGTGCTGAAGGAATTCCCGATCCTCGGCCCCGACAGCGAGGCGGCGCACAAGGTGTCGGATGCCGTGCGCAAACTGGCTCCCGAACAGTATGGCGCGTTCTTCCGCGCGATGATGATCCAGGATGGCCGCGCCTCGGAAGAGAGCGCGATTGCGATTGCCGGCGAGCTCGGCATCCAGGAAGAGGCAATCCGCGCCAAGATGGAAGAAAGCCCCAACACCGATCAGGTGCAGGAAGCCTATCAGCTGGCGACCAGCCTGGGGATCACCGGCACGCCGTCCTATGTCATCGGTGACGAGACCGTTCCGGGCGCCGTCGGCAAGGAAGCACTCGTTGCCAAGCTCGGCAATGTGCGCGCCTGCGGCAAGGCCACCTGCTGAGACAGGCCCCTCCTCCCGCCACTATCGATCTTAACCCTTTCCCGGATTTCCGGGGACGGCGGGGCGTGATCACGGCAAAGGGCTTTCCCTACAGGGGCTCTCGGTCTATAGGAGGCGGTTGAAAGTCGACGGAAGCGTAGATGAGCAAAACCATTTTCGTGCTGAACGGCCCCAATCTCAACATGCTGGGAAAGCGGGAGCCCGGGATCTATGGCGGCAAGACGCTCGCCGACATCGAGGCGGACTGCGATGCCGCCGGTGCCGAGCTCGGCCTGACCATCGACTTCCGCCAGTCCAATCACGAGGGCGATCTCGTGAGCTGGCTGCATGAGGCTGCCGACAAGGCCGTGGGCGTGGCGATCAATGCCGGCGCCTATACCCATACCTCGGTTGCGCTTCATGATGCGATCCGGGCGATCTCTCCGATCCCGGTGATCGAGGTGCATATTTCCAACGTGCATGCGCGCGAGGAATTCCGCCACAAATCGATGATAGCGCCCGCGTGCAAGGGCGTGATCTGCGGCTTCGGACCTCATAGCTACATCCTGGCGCTCCAGGCGCTGAAAACCATCACGCAATAACAAGAATACAGGACATCCACCCATGGCTGACAAGAAATCGGGCATCGATCAGGCGCTGATCCGCGATCTCGCAAACATCCTCAACGACACGGATCTCACCGAGATCGAAGTGGAGCAGGACGACCTGCGCATCCGCGTTTCGCGCAACGGCACCCCGGTGGCCATGCAGATGCCGGCCTATAACTATCAGGCGCCTGCCGCTCCGGCTCCGGCCGCCGCCCCTGCTGCGGCTGCCGCACCCGCAGCCCCTGCCGGCCGTGACCTCTCCAAGGCCGTGACCGCGCCGATGGTCGGCACCGTCTATCTGGCCCCGGCGCCTGGCGCGCGCCCCTTCATCGAAGTCGGCTCGACCGTCAAGGAAGGCCAGACGCTGCTCATCATCGAAGCCATGAAGACCATGAACCAGATCCCCTCGCCCAAGTCCGGCAAGGTCGTCGAGATCATCATCGACGATGCAAGCCCGGTCGAATACGGCGAGCCTCTGGTCATCATCGAGTAAGCCGATGAGCGGTATCTCGAAGATCCTCATCGCCAACCGAGGCGAAATCGCGCTGCGCGTGCTGCGCGCCTGCAAGGAACTCGGAATCCAGACGGTGGCGGTTCACTCCACCGCCGACGCCGACGCCATGCATGTGCGCCTGGCCGACGAGAGCGTGTGCATCGGCCCGCCGCCGTCGCGTGACAGCTATCTCAACATCCACCAGATCGTCGCGGCCTGCGAGATCACCGGCGCTGACGCAGTCCATCCGGGCTACGGCTTCCTGTCTGAGAACGCCAAGTTCGCCGATATCCTCGATGCGCACGGCATCACCTTCATCGGACCGACGGCCGAACATATCCGCCTGATGGGCGACAAGATCACGGCGAAGAAGACCGCGGTCGAACTCGGCATTCCCGTCGTTCCGGGTTCGGATGGCGAAGTGAAGCCGGAAAACGCGATGGAAATCGCCCGGCAGATCGGCTTCCCGGTTCTGATCAAGGCGACCGCCGGTGGCGGTGGCCGCGGCATGAAGGTCGCCAAGACCGAGGCCGAACTCGAAGAGGCCGTGTCGACCGCCCGTTCCGAAGCGCTTGCCGCCTTCGGCAACGATGCCGTCTACATGGAAAAATATCTCGGCAAGCCGCGCCATATCGAGGTGCAGGTTGTCGGTGACGGTGCGGGCAACGCCATCCATCTCGGTGAACGCGACTGCTCGCTGCAGCGCCGCCACCAGAAGGTCTGGGAGGAGGCGAACTCCCCTGCCCTCAATGTCGAGCAGCGCATGAAGATCGGCCAGATCTGCGCTGATGCCATGAAGAAGATGAAGTACCGGGGCGCCGGCACGATCGAATTCCTCTACGAAAACGGCGAGTTCTATTTCATCGAAATGAACACCCGCCTGCAGGTCGAGCATCCGATCACCGAAGCCATCACCGGCATCGACCTCGTGCATGAGCAGATCCGTGTTGCCTCCGGCGCCGGCCTCTCGGTCACGCAAGACGAGATCGTCTTTTCCGGCCATGCCATCGAATGCCGCATCAATGCCGAGGATCCGCGCACCTTCGTGCCCTCGCCCGGCACGATCACGCATTTCCATGCACCGGGCGGCCTTGGCGTTCGCGTCGATTCCGGTGCCTATGCCGGCTACAAGATCCCGCCTTACTATGACAGCCTGATCGGCAAGTTGATCGTGCATGGACGCACGCGCGTCGAATGCATGATGCGTCTGCGCCGCGTGCTCGACGAATTCGTCGTCGACGGCATCAAGACGACGCTGCCGCTGTTCCAGGATCTCGTGGCCAATCAGGACATCGCCAACGGCGACTACGACATCCACTGGCTGGAAAAATACCTGGCCGAAACCTCGGCCAAGTAACGACCATGGCTGGGCGACGCAGCAGGGACCGAAGCATTACGCCGGAACTCCTGCTGCGCGCCTATTCCATCGGGATGTTCCCGATGTCGGAATCGGCCGACGACCCCGAACTCTTCTGGGTCGAACCCGATATTCGCGGGATCATCCCGCTCGATGGCTTCCACGTCTCGAAAAGCCTGCAAAAGGCGATCCGCAAAGCCCCCTTCGACATCCGCTTCGACACCGCCTTCGACCAGGTGATGGAAAAATGCGCGGAAGCGGCCGAAGACCGGCCGAGCACCTGGATCAATCAGCAGATCAAGGACCTCTATGGTGCCTTGCACCGCCTCGGCCATGCCCACAGCGTCGAAGCCTGGGAAGGCGACGAACTCGTCGGCGGCCTCTACGGCGTCACCCTCGGCTCCGCCTATTTCGGTGAGAGCATGTTTTCACGGCGCACGAACGCGTCAAAAATCTCTCTCGTCTATCTGGTGGAGCGGTTGCGCGAACGCGGCTTCACGCTCCTCGACACGCAGTTCACCACCGAGCATCTGAAGACATTTGGGGCGGTGGATATTCCGAAGGCGGAGTATGGGGTGCTGCTGGATCGGGCGATGGAGAGCGAGACGCTGAGGTTTTGAGGGGGTTGGTGGGTTAGCAAAGGAGCACACCCTTCTCGCGAACCAGACCTGGAATTGCAAATTATCGCTCCACGTACTATAATTCATTGGATTAGGATACCTGCATGCGGATCCTTATGACGAAATGGATGGTGCGATACGCCCGAAAGCAGCGGATTGCGGATTCCAGCCTGCGTGCAGCGATCGTGCGCGCCGAGTGCGGCTTGGTGGATGCCGACCTCGGAGGCGGTCTTATCAAGCAGCGTGTGGCACGCAGCGGTCAGGGACGATCTGGCGGCTACCGCATGATCGTGGCCTACCGGGAAGGCAATCGGGCAGTGTTTCTCTACAGTTTCGCCAAAAGTGAGCAAGAGAATATCGAGCCGGACGAGTTGCTGACCTTGCAGGAAATCGGGGCTGCATGGCTTGCAGCAGATGATGCAATGTTGGCGAAGGCGCTGCGTGATGAAACTGTTCAGGAGGTCGGTGAATGACGGGACGTAAGCAGGTGAGCCGCCTAACCGAGGCTTTGCTCGAAACGGCCGCGGATATGAACAAGAGTGGGATTTTGAGTTCCGAAGCGCACGAGAAGATCACCATCCGGCACCTTGGCCGGGATCGTGAGCCATTGCATGAGGAGATTTCTCCGGAAGACATCCGCAAGCTCCGTGAAGAAGCCCATCTCAGCCAGGCGGTGTTTGCCCGCTATCTCAACCTCACTCCAGGCTATGTTTCCCAGCTTGAGCGTGGAGCAAAGCGCCCAACCGGCCCGGCTCTGGCGCTTCTGAACATCATTCGCCGCAAGGGGATCGAGGCGATTTCGTAGTCGCGCGCCAGATCCACACGCAATGACTCGTCGGGAACTAAGCCAAAAACTCGTATCCCCGTGCGCAGCTGATCACGACGTCGCTCTGACGGTTAGAGTGCGCGGGTGGATCCTTCGTCAGTTGCCGTTTTTCTTTTTTCCTCTTGAGCCGAACCCCACGTCATAGCCTACAACCGTCTCACTCGATGACGGAGACGATATGGCAAGCCAGACACCAAAGGACACATGGCTGACGGCAGCGCAGTGTGCCAAGCGCGCCGGGCTGACCGTGCGGGCGCTTAGGATCTACGAGGCGGCGGGTCTTCTTGCTCCACGGCGGACAGAGAAGAACTGGCGGCTCTATGGGGCGCACGATCTGGCGCGGCTCACCGAAATCCTGGCGCTGAAGCGGCTCGGTCTGACGCTCGAGCAGATCAGCCGGCTGCTGGCCGGGCAGGCAACGGATCTTGAGCGCGTCCTGTCCGTCCAGTCTAGCGCGCTTAGGGAGCAGATGGCGCGCGTTCACCAGAGTCTCAGCCTCATCGATCACATGCAAACGAAGATGGCTACCGGGGAGATCCTCTCTACCGACGACCTGCTCGCACTCGCAAAGGATCAATCGATGACCGAAACAACCTCCGAAACCATCGCCTGGCGACGCTATGAACAGATGCGGCCGCGCACGGAGCGGGCGATCGACGGCAGGCTCTATGCCGACTATGCGGGACATTACCGGCTCGACACGGTTGTCTTCACCATCCGCCACGAGGATCACAGGCTCTTTGCCCGTGTTACCGGGCAAGTCGAACTCGAACTCTTTGCCGAAGAGGTCGACCGGTTCTTCTACAAGGCTGTGCCGGCGCAGATCAGTTTTATCCGCAATGCAGCGGGTATGGTCACGGCCCTCACGCTGCATCAAAACGGACACGAAGAGACCGCCGAGCGGGTGGATATAGGCGCGGCCGCAACCTTGGAAGCGACACTGGCCGCGAGGATCAGGGAGAAGCGTCCCGTTGAGAACAGCCGGGTTCTTTTACAGGAGCTCGTGCACCAGCATCAGCAGGGGGAACCCGACTATGCCAAGATGACGCCACCGATTGCCGCGATCGCGCGCGAACAGGCTGAGATTATCCAGGGCGAGTTACAGCGGCTTGGAGCGTTGAAAGATGCGACGTTCAAAGGTGTGACGGATGACGGCTGGGACGTCTACGACGTGGACTTCGAAAAAGGACGCCAGGAGTGGAGTTTTTCGCTGGCTGCAGACGGGAGATTTGATGGAATATTGTTCCGACGGACACTGTAAGGATCGTGTCTACCCGGCCTTCCTCCGCCGCCTCGGTCGCTTCAACCTTCCTCTAAACAGTCCCCGCTTCTCGATCGGCTCGAACACCGCATCCGAGCCCTCCGGGTCGAGGATTTCGTGATCGGCGAGCCAGCGGTCCAGATCAGTGATGTCGGGCGTCTCGTAGGGTCGGAGCCTGGCCTTGCCCGTCCTTTCGCTTTCGGCCCGCAGGCGTTCGATGGCGGCAATGAGTGAGCCGGTCTGTCGCAGGGTCTCTTCAACGGTCTCAGGTGTCGTGCCCAGATGCTCGGCCAGGAGGTCGTTGCGGAGGCCTATGATCTTCTCCGCCCTCTGATCCGAGCCGCCCGCCTCGAGGGCCACGTCGCATTCCTGATCGAAGCGCATGGAGCGGTTGTTGAAGTTGGACGAGCCGATGCGGAGATAGCGATCGTCGACGATCATCAGCTTGGCGTGGACATAGATCCCCTGCCCGCCGACGGTGACGGGGTGGTAGATCCGCAAGCGGCCAAACTCGTCATGCCGACGCAGGGATTCGGCGAGCCGCGCGCGGGCGGTATCCATGGCGACCTGGCCCAGCCAGTTGTCGGAGATGACCGGATTGATCAGCACGAATTCCGGCCCGTCGGGTTCGGCGAGGCGTCTTGCGATCACCTGGGCCACCGCGCGGGAGGCGAAATACTGGCTTTCGGCATAGACCACGCGCTCGGCGGCATTGATCATGTCGATATAGAGGTGCTCGATCTCCGTGACCGCACTTTCCTCCCGATAGGCCGGACTGGTGCGGGCGATTGCGAGATCGACGGCGCCGAAGGAGACGTTTTCAGCCTTTTCCCCAGGAGGCGGCAGGGCTTCGACGGGCGCGACGTCGTGGCCGCCCGCGCGGGTCCAGCGGTGGCGGCAGAGTTCGCCGAGCGCGCGTGCTGCCGGTCCGGTGAAGCGGCTCGAGATATCGTGCCAGGGGCCATAGGGCTTGCCGTTGGGGCGGCGGCGCTGTGGATTGTCATCCAGGTGCTCGCGCGTGTCCCAGCGGTCGAGCGTCACGTCGATGCCGCCGCAATAGGCGACGGTATCGTCGATGACGAGCATCTTCTGATGATGCGAGCTGCCGAGCGGATGTTTGCCATCGAGATGGACAGAGATCTGCCGGTTCCACTTCCAGCGCAGGAGATAAGGCAGGTTCGACAGCCGCGCCCAACTCGCGAGCGGCGCCGGGCTCCAGAGCAGGATCTTGATTTGAAGATCCGGATTGCGGCGCGCAAGCCAGAGGAAGAATTCGCCGACCTTCCGCGGAGCGCCATCATCGACATCGGGATTGCCAAGCGTGATGGAGGCATCGAAATCCCAGCCGACGAAGAAGATCACCCGCTTTGCCGCCATCATCGAGGCTCGGATCGACGAGAAATAGTCGTCGGCATCGATGAGGATCGAGAACTCGTCGGCTTTCTCGATCCGCCAGCAGTTCTCGGTGGGCGAGAAGATCGTGGAAGGCGCCATCATTTACTCCAGACTCTCGGTCGCCATACTCGGCTATCGCAACGATGGCTTCAGGTCGAGTCTGCAGAATAGGGGCTTGCCCCCGGTCGACAATGGTGACGGCGGAATAAAATGTGATTCCACCGTGTCTCTGAACGGCGAGCGCAACTGTCCTGAACACGCCCTTGGACGATCACCGGCTCGTGTAGGTTTTCGGACCTGATTTAACGCAACCAATCCCTCCCCCAGTCGTTCCTTCTTCCGGACCACCACATTCCAAGGGAGCGGACGATGGCAAAGGGTGATGCAACGGTGAGCTATGACGGGCCGGCCGGTGGATGGGGATCGCTTCGCGGCATCGCCCGGATTGCGGGCAAGGAGGGCGTCAGCCCCGGCGCTCTCGCGACGCTTCTCGAGCAGAACAAGCCGGGCGGCTTTGCCTGTGTCTCCTGCGCCTGGACCAAGCCTGCCGATCACCATCCCGTCGAATTCTGCGAGAACGGCGCCAAGGCGACGCTGTGGGAGCTGACGAGCCGCGCGGCCACGCCGGATGTCTTCGCCCGTCATACGGTGAGCGAACTCAAGACCTTCGGCGACTACGATCTCGAGCAGCTTGGGCGACTCACGCATCCGATGCGCTATGACCGGGCAAGCGATCACTACGTGGCCTGCTCCTGGGACGAAGCCTTTGCCGAGATCGGGCGCAAGCTGAAAGGCATGGATCCGAAGAAGACCGTCTTCTACACCTCCGGCCGGGCGAGCCTCGAAACATCCTATTGCTGGGCACTTTTTGCCCGTGCCTATGGCCACAACAATCTTCCCGACAGCTCCAACATGTGTCACGAGACGACGTCGGTGACGCTGAAGAAGGTCATCGGCTCTCCGGTGGGCACTGTCGTGCTCGATGACTTCAAGCATTGTGATGCGATCTTCTTCTTCGGCCAGAACACCGGCTCGAACAGCCCGCGCTTCCTGCATGTCCTGCAGGCGGCCGTCAGGCGCGGCTGTCGGATCGTCACCTTCAACCCCGTGCGCGAGCGGGGGCTGGAAAGCATGATCAACCCGCAGGAGCCGACGGCCATGGTGACCGGCCACGAAACGGCGCTGTCCTGCCAGTATCATCAGGTCAAACCGGGCGGCGACATTGCGGTGCTGCTCGGGCTTTGCAAGCACGTGCTGGCCGCCGATGATGCGGCACAGGCCGACAATTGTCAGGTCATCGACCGGGCCTTCATCGCCGAGCACACCGTCGGTTTCGAGGAGTTCGAAGCGCGGGTGCGGGCGGTCGAGTGGGCGGAGATCGAACGGGTTTCCGGCCTCACCCGCGCCGCCATCGAGGCGGCAGGCGCCGTTTATGTCGAAGCGGAGAAGACCATCGGCATCTACGGCATGGGGCTCACCCAGCATGTGCACGGCTTCGAGAACATCTCCACCTATGTGAACCTGCTCCTGATGAAGGGCAATATCGGGCGTCAGGGTGCTGGCATTTCGCCGGTGCGTGGTCACTCGAATGTCCAGGGTCAGCGGACCGTCGGCATTGCCGAGAAGCCGGAGCTCGTGCCGCTCGACCGGCTCGCCGAGATGTTCGACTTCAACCCGCCGCGCGAGAAGGGCCTGAACACGGTCGAGGCCTGCGAGGGGATCCTGAAGGGCGAGATCGACGCCTTCATCGGGCTTGGCGGCAATTTCCTGCGCGCCGTGCCGGAGCAGAAGGCCATGGAAGACGCCTGGCCGGGCATGCGGATGACGGTGCAGATCGCGACCAAGCTCAATCGCGGCCATCTCTTCAACGGCGAGGTCGCTTATCTCCTGCCCTGCTTGGGGCGCAGCGAGATGGACCATTTGACCGGCAAGCCGCAGGTGGTGACGATGGAAGACAGCCTGAGTTGCGTGCATGGTTCGGTCGGCAAGCGCACGCCGGCCAGCGAGCACCTGAAGTCTGAGATCGAAATCGTGAGCCGGATCGCCGAGGCGGTCCTGCCGCAAAACCCGAAAATGCCCTGGGGACAGTGGGCGCGCGATACCGCGATGGTGCGCGATCTGATCGAGAAGACCTATCCCGAGCAGTTCCACGATTTCAACGCCCGGATCTTCACCCCCGGCGGCTTCTATCGCGGCAACTCGGCGCGTGAGCGGCAGTGGAAAACCGAGAGCGGCAAGGCCGAATTCGTAACACCGGACGCGCTGTCGGCAACGGGCTATGAGGACGCGCCGGGCCGGATGAGCCTGATCACCATGCGCAGCAATGACCAGTTCAACACGACCGTCTACGGCTATAGCGACCGCCTGCGCGGCATCGAGGGCAAGCGTGACGTGCTCCTGATCAGCCCGCGCGAGATCGAACGCCATGGGCTTACGGTCGGCGAGCGTGTCGCACTGGTGTCGGATGCGGGTGACGGCATCGACCGGCGGGTCGGTGGGCTCGAGGTGATGCCGTTCGATCTGCCGGATGGCTGTGTCGGTGGCTACTATCCCGAACTCAATCCACTCGTTCCGCTGACGCATCACGATCGGGCCTCGAAAACGCCGGCCTACAAGTCCGTCCCTGTGCGCATCGAACGGGGCGGCTGAGCCGTTCCCGAATTTTCGGGAACAATGGAACAATCGGCATGGAACAATATGCCAGCACGGGTGTTGCCTTCGCAGGGTGGCAGCCGGAAGGCCGGTTTGCCGTGGCAGCCGACATGTTGAACGCCGAACGGGGATAGGCATTATGAACCTCGACATCTACTGCGGTCCGGCGCCGACACCGGACATGCTGTGGCGTGACTGGAACTTCGATTTGCCGCTCCTGGCGGCGATCGGCGCATTCTTCGTGCTTCTGATCACCACGGCCGGCACTGGACGGCAGCGTATGGCGGCGGTTGCCGCGCTCTTCGTCCTGCTGGTCGCCTTCGTCTCGCCGCTTTGCGCGCTGGCATCTGCCCTGTTTTCCGCGCGCGTCCTGCATCATATCCTGCTCGTCACCTTCCTCGCGCCCCTCATCATTCTGTCGATCCCGCCAAAGGCGCGTGAGCGGCAGCCACTCCCCGCGCAGCTTTCCTTCCTGGTGCACACCATCCTGATGTGGACCTGGCATGCGCCGGGTCCCTATCTCTTCGCCCTTTCGTCACCCTCGGCCTATTGGCTGATGGAGCTGACGCTGATCGGTTCGGCGGTCTGGCTGTGGTACGATATCCTGTCGCCGCGGCGCACCGTTGGCCCCTCGGTCGCATTGCTGCTCGGCACGACGATCCAGATGGGCATGCTCGGCGCGCTCCTCACCTTTTCGCGTGAGCCACTGTTTGCGGCGCATCTCGACACGACGCATCCCTTTGGCCTGTCGCCGCTGGCGGACCAGCAGCTTTCGGGGCTTCTGATGTGGGTGCCGGCGGCCCTGCCCTATCTCTTCGCGGCTCTCCTGAAGCTGCGCAGCCTGTTTGCCGGGCGCAGCTTCGACAGCGAGGCGCCGCGCTGATGATCGCCTTGCTCAAGTTCGTGCATATCGCCGCCATCGCCATCTGGACCGCCGGTCTGATCAGCCTGCCGAGCCTTTATGTCCAGCGGGCCTTCGTTCAGAGCGATGACGCCCTCTACCGCATGCAGCGGATGACGCGGTTTGCCTTCGTGGTCTTGATCTCGCCGGCCGCCTTCATCGCGGTCGCGAGCGGCATTGCTCTCAGTTTTGCACGGGAAGTTTTTGCGCCCTGGTTCTCCTGGAAGCTCGCCTTTGTCGGGCTGCTTGCGATCTTCCACGTCTTTTCGGGCCTGGTGGTCATTCGCCTGTTCAAGGAGGGAGAGGTCTATCCCGCATGGCGCTTCGTGGTGGCGACCGCCAGCTGCTGCGCCGTGGTGCTGGCGATCCTCGTTCTGGTGCTGGCCAAGGAGGCGCCGCAGATCGCGCTACCGGCGGTGATGTCGGAGCCGGGCGGCCTTGGGCGCCTGCTTGAACCCCTCAATCCTTGGGCGACACCATGAGGCCGATACCGTGATCGAAGATCAGCTTACCGCCGTGCCAGCCCGCAACACCCGTCAAGACGGCCGCCAGAACCGAAAGCAGCATGCCATGGGGCAAGACGACATCCGGATCGATCAATCGCAGGCCCCAGTTGGCGCCGGCAACGGAGATCAGGGTGATGGCAGCGATTGCATGGGCCCAGCTCGCCGCACGGGCACGGATGCCGGCCACGAGCAGCAGTTCGGCCGTGCCGACGATGCCGGCCGCAACGCTTGCCAGGAAGGCCGTACCCGACGTCCACACACCGACGCGCAGCCAGAACGGGTCGGCGCTGAACCAGTAGAAGACATCGACCGCCAGCGTGCCAAAGACCAGCGCGATCGGGAAATGCACGCTCATGGCATGCAGCGGATGGCCGGCGACCGCAATCGCGGACGTCTTGTCCTTTTCTTCCAGCTGCTCGATGACGGGGTTAACAGTGTCTGTCTCAGATGTTTCGGCCATGGGGGTTCTCCGTTTGCGGGGGAAAGGCGCGGCATCGGCCGATTGTTCCATCGCCTTGCCGCGGTCTCCTTCGGTGCGCTGCTGCTGACGTCCTGCAGCGGTGATCTTTCGACGCTGGAGCCGGGCGGTCCCTATGCCGGTGCGATCGCCGATCTCTGGTGGGTCATGCTCATCGGCTCCGGCCTCATCCTCGGCCTGGTGCTGGTGCTGCTGGCTCTGGTCTTCTTCAAACCCGGTTTCGGCCGACGCCTCCCGCCCAAGGGCTGGATGATTGCCGGCGGTCTCTTCCTGCCCATCCCGGTCCTGGTCGCGCTGATGACCTATGGCATGGCACAGGGCGAATATCTCATCGGGGCCTGGCAACGCGAACCCGTCATGGCGCGGGTCGAGGCGCGCAGCTCGATGTGGCGCTGGGACTTCCGCTATCCGGATCTGCCGGGCAATCTCACCACCGACGGAACGCTGCATATCCCGGCGGGCGGCGTGGTCGAGGTGCGGGTCACCAGCGACGACGTGGTGCACAGCTTCTGGATCCCGCGACTGGCCGGCAAGATCGATGCGGTGCCCGGCCATGAAACGGTGGTGCGGATCAAGGCCGATGTGCCGGGCCGCTATGGCGGCATCTGCGCCGAATATTGCGGTATCGGCCATGCCGGCATGCGCTTCATCGTCGAGGCGCATGCGCCCGAAACCTATCGCCAGAGACTGAATGCACTGTCCGCAGGAGCGCCCGCCCCATGACCGATGCCAGACCCGAAACCGGGTACACGACACCAAAGACGGCGGTGCGGCTGCATCATGAGCTCGAGGCGGTCTGGGGATCGGGCCGCGGGCTGGAACGACTGTCGGCGGTGAACCACACCGTCGTCGGCAAGCGGTTCATGGTGACGGCGCTCGTCTTCTTCGCGATCGGCGGCGTGCTTGCCATGCTGATCCGGGCGCAGCTCGCCTCGACCAACAGCGCCTTCCTGGATGCCGCCCAATATGCCCAGGTCTTCACGATGCATGGCGTCATCATGATGTTCCTGTTTGCCATTCCCTTTTTCGAGGGGCTGGCGATCTATCTCCTGCCGAAGATGCTGGGTGCCCGTGACCTCGCCTTCCCCCGCATGTCGGCCTATGGCTACTGGTGCTACCTCTTCGGCGGCTCCTTCCTTGTCCTCGCGCTGGTCTTCGGCGTCGCGCCCGATGGCGGCTGGTTCATGTATACGCCGCTTTCGTCACGCCCCTATTCGCCCGGTATCAATGCCGATGTCTGGCTGCTCGGGATTACATTCGTGGAAATCTCGGCGCTCTCGGCGGCGATCGAGATCATGGTCACCATCCTGAAGCTCCGGTCACCCGGCATGTCGCTCACCCGCATGCCGATCTTCGCCTGGTACATGCTGGTGGTGGCGGCGATGATGCTGATCGGCTTCCCGCCGCTGATCCTGGGTTCGATCCTGCTCGAAGTGGAGCGGGCCTTCGACCTGCCCTTCTTCGATCCGACGCGCGGCGGCGATCCGCTGCTCTGGCAGCACCTCTTCTGGC
>DAMDHD010000034.1:0-28598 GCA_032102365.1 Allorhizobium sp. CTOTU50464
AAGTTCAGGTCGAAGAGACTACCGCATCCCAAACTCGGTTAAGGCGACGCCACCCTCACGACGCTTGGCGTGGCAGAACGTTTCGTCACCATCAGGCGGGAGCGAGATCGTGTGCGCAACGAGGCAGATCTCCTTGAACGGCTATCTGATACCGATCCGCTGACAGGTCTGCTCAACAGGAGGGCGATCGAGCGGCAGTTCGAGCAGCTTCGCGAGGTTGGTTTCACCGCGCTGGCAGTCATCGACCTCGATCATTTTAAAGCGATCAATGATGGATACGGGCACAGCACCGGAGATGAGGTACTTAAGGCTGTAGCCGTCGCACTGAAGGCAGGGTCGAACGTGCGCGCGTATCGCCTTGGTGGCGAGGAGTTCATACTTCTCCTTCGAGGTCAGGACGTGGATGCACAGGCCGAGTTTCGCCGCCAGGCAATCCCTGCGACCGTCGCCAATGCGGTTCCGGGTCTCGCAGGGCCTGTGACGGCGAGCATGGGCATCACAGCTATCTCTAGCGTCGATGCCTTCACGACCGTTTATGAACGAGCAGACAAGCATCTTTACGAAGCCAAGAGTGCGGGACGAAATAGAACCCGCAGCGAGTTAGGTCCCACGCATTCATCGGTAACCGCCCAGATTGATCAGGTCATGATTGCATAGCCCGCAGCAGCGCCGACCATGCGGCTCATTACGACTAACTCATTTGCTGATATCTATGTCTGCAAGTGGCGGAAAAGGCTTATAGCACCTCGCGAGCATCTGCTTTCAAGTGTCTGCCAGGATGGCTTCTACTACCGAATTGAAGGTGCAAAGTGGTCGTGACGCACGAGCCGCATATCGCTCAACAAAATACCCTTTTGGGCGTCTTCGCCTTGAAAGGATTCGATCTTGCGACCCGTAAGCGAACTTTTCCGCTGGATTGCATTCTCCATCTTTTCAGATAGTTACGGGCCTCAAAACGCGCGCTACTAACCGGTCTGCGATGGTCTTCACTTGACCGAAGGCGGGCCGCTTGTCATATATGCGTTGGCCTACACGCAGGCCGGTGTGCCCGCCACGCAAAGCTATGTCAGCGTTTCATCTCTGAATTGTCACACTGTGCCTACAGGCACGGTCTGGCCATTAGCGGGCACATGGTCGGATCAATTCAGGAACTGAATATGACCGAAGCAGCAGAAATTAGCCACCTCAAGCTTCTTGCAAAACGTCACGCCCGGGCCAGCAGGGTGGCGCTACACGAAGCGCTGAACTTCATTGCCATACACCTCGGCTTTTCAAATTGGACACAACTGTTCACCGCCAACAAGAGTGGGTGGGTACCAAGCCCTGAACAGGTGGCGGGCATCGAAGCGGTGGTGGCGTGTCACGTTTCACCGGCGGATTTCAAGACTGGAAGTGCCGACGCCAGCACGCGGCGTTGGGAGTATCTTGAACAAGCAGAACAAAGCCAGATAAGGGGTCATGCCTATCGCCTGCAACTGGCCCTGGATGACGTCATCATCGCAGGAGACGGTTGGAGCATCACGGTTCCAGAGAATCCGAGTGCGCGCGCCACGGTGCGGACGAGTGCTGAAGCAGACGACCAGTCCCCTGTATTCGATCCGGACTTCCTCGAAGAAGCACTGAGCCTGGCCAATCATCGGATGGCGCAAGTCCGCGGCAAAATCTCGACCGATTGGCCAAGGAGGTCGACAAAGCCCGATGGAAAGGGTCGATCTCGCCACCCACTGTGGGATCGCGACTCCGACACCTGGTTTTGCTTACACTGCAATGGGAAGATCACGGGCGATCAGATCGCACAAAATCTGTGGCATTGCCCCGCATGCGGCGCTTCCCCAGGCGACATTTTCGACACTGCGTTCTGGTGCGAAGATGAAGGCAAGTCGCTCCCGCCGATCGGCGCTAAAGCGAAATCGGACACTCGCAAACCTGAATTCCACGTGGTCGACGACCGTCCAAAACTTGAGTTGAACGAACGTAACATCGTTCTTCTCATGAGAAGCGCACTCTTAGATGACGCGACGAACATAAGCGAACGACTGGGGGCGCTCTTGGCCGAAATCACCGTCGATGAAGACAACGACGTTTGGATCTCGCTCGAAGAAGATTTGTGGCCGGATCATAAGGAGCCAACTCAGGCGATCAAGGTTGCAGCACAGCTCGGGATCGAAATTGAGTTGGAGACCATGTGGTCGAAGATACCTTTTCACTGGCCAGCCTTGGGTGAGCAGACCTCAAGCACCACCGAATACCTGCAGATGTTGCTCGACGCGTATGCGCAGTACGCCGCCCCTTCAAATAGCGACGCGTGATCGTTTCAGGCCAACCTCCTCGATTGGATCGATCGAGGAGGTTAGTCGCCTTCTTCAGAAGATCAATTCGCCTTCGCTGGGTCAGAAGAAGGCAGGCTCAGTCCCATGCCTCGCAATTTCCAAAAATCCGGAGTGGGGCGCGGATGCTGCCGTTGTAGGAGGCCCACCCAATCTTGCCGCCGCTGCACCGCAACTTCCTTTCATGGTGGATCAGCCGATTAGAAAGGAGAACAAAGAGTAGACAGACATTAATCACTGTAGGATAGGTTACCGACGCAAAGCGGCCCAAAAGTGGTCCGAGTCGGGAGCCAGACGTGAAGCTTGTATCTCACCGCGATCCTACTGATACGCCCATTCTCCGCAAAGAGAGGGGAGCCTTCTTCACACCTGCGGCGATCACGCGTTTCATTGCCGATTGGGCGCTTCGCGCACCCGGCGATCGGGTGCTCGAACCGGCTGCTGGCGATGCTGCGTTCCTAGTATCTGCGGTCGATCGCCTCCGTGAACTCGCCCCCCATCGCAAGTCTTTGCCACTCGTGTATGGCGTGGAAATACATGCCCATAGCGCAAACGTGGCTCGCCAGCGGGTCGCTGATGTCGGGGGCACTGCCGACATTCAGCTTTCGGATTTCTTTGCCGTTGAGCCCAACCGATCTTTCAATGCGGTGATTGGGAATCCACCCTTCATCAGGTATCAGGATTTTAACGGAGAGGCGCGAGCCCGTGCTCGCGAGGTCGCCATTCGTGAAGGCGTCTCCCTCACCGGGCTTGCGTCGAGCTGGGCAGCCTTCACCATCCACTCGACCTCCTTCCTTCAGCCTGGAGGTCGTCTAGGTTTCGTCCTCCCCGCTGAATTGCTTTCGGTGAACTATGCCGCCCCGGTTCGCAAATTCCTGTTCAGTCGGTTCAGGGACGTCCAGCTTGTGCTGTTTGAAGAGCAAGTTTTCCCTGAAGCCGAAGCAGATGTAGTGCTTCTTCTTGCCGATGGATATCTTGAGGGTCCTACCTCCCACGCAACTATTCGTCAGACAAAGAACGCTGAGACCCTTGCCAATCTCGGTCCCGGCCAAAGTTGGACACCAGCCGACCCCGCTGCCAAATGGACCAGCAGTCTCATCGATGCTGCTGTCGTCCATCAGCTGCGGTCTATAATGGATGAGGGCCTCTTCTCGAATTTGGAGACCTGGGGCGATACAACGCTCGGGATGGTGACCGGGAACAATAGGTACTTTACCCTTTCTCCTGAGCGCGTCTCCGAGCTTAAGCTGGGTCCAGAAGAGCTTCTTAGCGTGTCCCCGCCCGGGAGCTCTCATTTGAGAGGTCTCTCCTTTTCAAACACAGACCTCGAGAAGCTAGGACAAAGCGGAAGTGCCATTCACCTCTTCTATCCCAGCGACCCTCCGTCGCCGGCAGCTGCTGCGTACATTGCTGATGGGCATCGGACCGGGGTCGACACTGCCTATAAGTGTCGGGTTCGCAAAACGTGGTATCGCGTGCCCCTCATTGCTCCGGCTGACCTTTTTCTCACCTGCATGAATGCAGATACGCCCCGTATCACCGAAAATGCCGCCAATGCCCATCACCTCAACTCTGTCCACGGCGTCTATCTCAATGAGAGATATAGGCACCTTGGCAAGCAAGTGCTTCCGTTGGCCAGCCTGAACTCTGTGACGTTGCTGCACGCCGAAATGGTTGGCCGCGCTTATGGAGGCGGGATCCTCAAGATCGAACCGAGGGAGGCGGACATATGGGCGATGCCTTCGCCTACTTTGGTCGCCTCTCGTGCCGAGAGGCTCCGCGAGGTCAAACGCAGCGTTGCAAAACTCCTTGAGAAGGGAAGGCTCCTCGATGCCGTGCAAATCGTTGACGGCATTCTTTTCGCCGACATCGATATCACCCCGCCGCAGTTGGCAGCTGTCCGAAATGCACGTGCAGAACTGGCGAACCGCCGCACTGTGAGGTCAGCAAGTGGCCGCTAAACCTAGTTCGAAAACTGAAGCCTGGGAAATCTTCGATCACATTGTTGAAGCCGCCGCTCCCGGCGGAGAACACACCAACCCTTGGGTTTTGGGATCGGACGGCCAGCCGCAGTTCTGTCCAGACTATGAAACCCTGGCGCTGCTGCTCGGTGTCCCTCTCCACCTGAAAGTGGGGACGCAAACAGGTGTGCCGGCCCTGGCCCTGGATGTTTGGCTCAGCTACGAGCTTCGCAGGGCTGGATTTGGTACAGACCAAGTGTGGCCCAGACCTTCAAACCCGCGCGTTCTTCCCGCCCCTGTGGCCGCCTTTGTCAAATCACTCCCCTCTTCAATTCGAGCCAAGGCTCAATCGCATCTGACATCGAACACGTCGATTCCGAGCGTCACGTCGTCCTCGGCGTCAATTCTGGGCAAAAACTATCTGAAGCAAGTTGATGTCATCATCACCGACTGGGTAACGGGCCCGGAATTGCTGATATCGACGAAGCGAATGGACTCGTCGTACGGAAAGAATGCGCCTAACCGCATAGAAGAATCGTACGGCGACGCCAAGAACCTTCGCCTGCGCCATCCGCTTGCGGCTTTGGGTTTCTTGTTCGGGCTCCGCTCAGACATCCTGGAAAAAGAACCTAAGACCGCAGAGTGGCTGTTCGACCTTCTGTCCAAGCTGGGCCGGGAGGACGATGCGTATCACGCCACCTGTCTGGTGCTGATGGACTATTCCAGCGATCAGGCACCGGTAGAGGCCGACAAGGAAGAGCCCAGCCCCGGCATACTGGAGCCGGGGCCACAGCCGATAAGTGATGCGACCGAGGATGAGGCTGTAGAACTTCCGGAAAGCACGATCGAGAGCATAGTTAAGGCCTTGCCCAAGGTATCAATCCTGGAGGAGAGAACCCCTGATGATCTCTCCCCCGCGCGCTTTCTAACCTCGTTGATCAATCGTGTTCTTGCCGCTACGCCGGTAAATATGCACGAAGAAGCGAGGAAGCGCCGCGCTTCGGTTCGACTGACTAAGTGAAGGCTTTGCGCCGGTTTTGTGCAAGCTATCCTGCACCTATCTGTTCGGCTGCAGTTGAAAGGATTAGAATTGTCGACCCCCTTGAAAAATTACTAAGGCGTTGAAAATAAAGACTTTCATGTCGGAGCTTGCTTCTCGGCCGATCTTCTCGAAATTGAAGGTGTCGGCCGCTGGTGATACAGTACCGAACATTCACGAAGCGACATCGATCCGGTTGGTTGTCACATGTCCCGATACTACAACACTATAGGTTTCACTTGGGAGTATACCACTCCGCAGATTATCACCAGAACGCTCCCATGAATAGAAAGGTCCGTTCCTGATCTTTGCCCGGCCACGGTTTGACCAGATCCTGGCCTCGGATTTCGCTTGAGATCGAACGTCCGCGCTCGTTGAAGAAAGTGCGAGTGCATTCAGCATTTCGCCGATTATTTCGCCGGTTGCCGAAAAGTATGGGCGGCCAAGCTTTCTAGCTTTCTTGAGCGCTTGAAGGCAGCGCTCATCGATCTGCGACGATGGCTTTTCTGCCCTCGCAGCGATTGCCCAGGCCCAAAGGACATACGCATCGGAAACGTTGTCGAATGCCGACCACAGCCAAGGTGTGGCGAAGGCGTCGTCGAGGCGTTCCCCGGCGCGAACTGCAGAAAGGCCCACAGCGATCGCTGCCCAAGGATCTTTCTGCGGCTGGAACATCGTTTCCCGACCTCGGAAGCCCGAGACGGTCTCCATCCCACTGGGGTAGGATCCGAGGGTGCTTGCGAGAACGAGAGAGAGGCTGGGATCCACAGCACTCACCTGCAGAGTCAATTCTGGACCAAAGTCCGCTACTGCGGACCAAATCGTCGCCCGCAGACCACTGCTGAAGAATGGTAGATAAGTCTGCCAGACCCGTTCGGTTTCAACGCTGAGGCTGATACGGACCTTTTCCCCAACAGGAGCGATAGACTGATTGAATTCCAATGTCAGTTTCTGTGGATCCGAATGAACACGGACATCAGGTTTCCTTCTCAGAGCCCGCCATCCCCCACGTTTCCCAGGCGTCGTGTCGACAGACAAACCAACCGAGAATCTTTTTTTCGGGGTGCCGACCAATGCATCACTTAGGGTTGCGGAGATTGGTAGCTGGAGGCGAAGGTTGTTGAACCGGGGCGAGATGACTGGAATAAGGTCCGGATCATCTGTCGTTACGCCACTCAAGGAGCCAAGTGCTCGGTAGGCAGTCGCTCGGCTGGGCCGAAGGTTCTGCGAGAGCAGCCCCTCGCCTCGCCTCCCATTTCCAACACGGACGCTCAGGTCATTGGGATCGCCGTCAAGGATCGCGAATTGTGCTGTCTCCGCTGTGCCGCGTGAGAGGTTTTCGGCGTAACAAACATAGCGTCCCGTCTCGAGTCTCGCTTCCGCCTCCCCATTTGCGTCGCTGAGGATCTCGGCCAACACACCTCGGTCCGGTGGACCCACGATTTGAAACCGATAAGGAACGGGACTTGATCCGATTAGCCGAACAACGTGTGTTTCGCCTTGGGTCATTCGGTCAGCTCCACGATCTGCGCCGGCGGCGCGGCGATAAATGAAGCGGGCTGGTAAACAGGGTGAGGACCCGCAAACTGCGCCTGCGCCGTAAAGACAGCCTGATCGGGCTCCACGCGAAATCTCCAGGCAAGGTCATTACCAACCTTCGTGTACGTCCGGCCGTTGCCGTCGGAAGCGGTAACAGAAACGGCAACGGACATATGATTTTCCGTAGCTGTCCTGACCACCACCGGGATCATCGGTGCAGCGACTCGGAGGAGCTTAACTCTCCGATTGAATTGCGTGAGGGACTCTGTCTGCAAACCCGCATTGTTCAGCGCCGCATTTGCGATGTGATCCAGATTGAACAGGATCTGCAAGCCGGTCACCATCCAACCCTCACCAGCAAAGAATTCCACACCAGCCCCACGCAACGCCTCGATCAGTGCTTGCGTGAAGAACGGAGGATTACCATCGGTCGGCGCCCACGCGGTTCCTCCCAAGCGCGAACCTGCCAATGCAACAGAGCTTGTCCGCCGCCTGGCCAAGTCAGTTACGCTATACGTAATGAGAGGCTGGCTTTGCACACCATTGACCTGTTCCAGGATCTCGGGAACGACCTCTTGGCAAGCATCAAGGAACACCCAGCAGCCATCCGCCCCGAGGATTGGCAATGCTGTCGCAAGCTGGGTGACATTGATGGATTGGCTCCAGGGACGGTGCGCGGCGCTTTTGACATCCTCCAGCACGCCAACCGCAGTCGAATCGCTGTTGGCCACGCCATGCGAGGCCATATAAAAGAACATATGGTCACCGGGCCTGCAACGGCCTACCCATAAGTCACCGGCGGTCCTGTAATTGGCTTCGGTTGCTGGCGACACTAGATCGTCAGGCCGCGGATCATGTTGCAGGAGGCCTATGCCCAGCAAATCTTGCCCAGGCTGAGCGGTAGCATCGGACAGCAGAACTTCGACCGAACCCAGTGGCGCTACCAATGCGTCTGCTTGATCGATTAGAATGCGCGCAAGCGCCCTCGCGCCGGCCGTGGTGGCGACGGCATTTGCTGAGCCATCGGGGCGAAGGCTTAGAAACCTCCCACATCCTATAATGAAGACGTGGGTCTGCGGGTGATCGGCAGGTGGCCGCAAATAAACTGTTGTCACTTGAGCAACCCAGCTTCTTTAAGCCGAACGTTGAGACGCGTATAGAACATGGCGCTGAGGAAATACGCGCTATGGGCATCCCGCACGCCAGCGACCGTATCGACCGAGAAATCCTTCGGGCCATCGAACACGGTTTCGGTGACGAACGACAGCACATCCATCTTATCAAAAGCGTTCCACCAGGCTTGCACGACCGCGGGCGACGGAACACGCTTGCCCGCAGCGGAGTAGTCGGCAGAGCTTGCCTTGTACAGTTTCATCTCTTCAAAGAGTGCGATTTGTGAACCGACGGATAGGAAGAGATCGACCTTGAGATCGCGCCCAATGGCCCCCGACATCTCTGCGACTGCCTCTGGATCAGACAGAAGGTCGTAAAGAATGATGCCTCCCATGCTATGACCAATCAGCACAAGCGGTTCGCCCTGCTTGAGATCTTTTGCGGCCGCGATGATGTCGTTCGAGACGACCTCACGTATTTTTTGGCGCGGATCCGCCTCGCGCAGATATCGGAACACGTCGCCGATGAATATCGCAAGGCCTGGCGTGATCTTTTCGCGTCCCGCCCGGGCTATTGGACCATTGACCAGATTTGAGGCGCCGCCCTTGAGCTTCTCGGCGGCGGCCTTGACCTTGTCTAGTATCCCAAGGCCTTGGATGGCAGCGCCGGCTTCCGCTTCTTTTCTCAATCGCTCGTAGAATTCTGCATCGGTCGTGACCGTTGGCAGCCAAGCTGGATTGGGCTGTCCCGAAGCGTACCGGGCCGCCGCGGCCCAGAATTTTTCTTCGGCTTCGAGCTGATCGGCCTTCGCCTCGGCGAGCGCCACTACCGACAATGCGCCAACCACCGCCGGAAAGTCACTTTTTGCCGCCTCAACAATGGTCGTGTTTCTTCCTGCTGAAGCCCCGATATTCAGGGGTTGATAGGTCGCGGTGAACTTTGGCACGGATGCCAGTTTCCATTGCGGATCTGCGCCGTATTCTCCCCAATATGGGTTTCGGATTTTGGCTCCCTCGGACTGGAAAGCGATTTGCTGAAACCTGCGATCGCGGGCAACGACATTATCATCAAAGCCTTCATCACTCTTCCTGTTCGCAACACCGTGTACGAAGACTACCTGGACCATTATTGCCCCCAATCGTTTGACGATGATCCAACCTAAACCGGGCGACGTGTGGCTGACAAGCCACAGCACGTATAAGTTCAGTAAATCGGATTCCGAACTCCGCGATCATCTGGCAATCTCTCCTTGCGAGGGGGGATTCGCGATGAATGCATCGACTTTATCACTGAACGAATACCAGGAATTGGCCGTTAAAACAGATCGAACGCGGATCAAGGGAGCCAATCTTAGCCTGCCGATACTGGGACTGTTCGGAGAGACCGGCAGCCTTCTAAGCGAGGTAAAAAAGAAGCAACGCGATTCCAAGGCCTACGATTCCTATGAAAGTGGCGTGATAGAAGAATTCGGAGATGCACTTTGGTATCTTGCAGTCATTGCGGCGCACGCAGAGATTCGACTGGAAGACATCGCGGATGAATTTGGCACCGGATCCGGTGGGCCGCTTCTCTTCATAAACCTGCAACCCCAGAAGACTCTCCCTCTGGCCGCGCCGACAACTGAATTTGCACGCACGCTCCTAAAACTGGCGAATTCCGTCGGCAATCTCGCCAACGACAACGGAGAAGCGATATCGCATCTTGATCCCACCGCCCTTGGCACCGGGCTAAGAGTCATTTTCCGCAATCTGGTGCATGCCGCCACAGAGGCGGGGGTCACCTTGGGAGAGGCGGCGGTCCACAACATTCAGAAGGCTCAGGATCGTTGGCCAACCGATCGCACGCCGCCGCCACTGTTCGACCTCGAGTTCCCGCCGGAAGAACAATTGCCTCGCAAGCTCGAAATTGAGATTTTCGAGCGCATTTCAGGCACGAAGCAGTACGTCTATCAGCGCTGCAACGGCGTCAACATCGGTGATCGATTGACCGACAACAGTGTCGTGGAGGATTTCTATCGCTTTCATGACGCTTTCCACTATGCCTACGCAGCAGTCTTAGGCTGGTCTCCAGTCACGCGCGCATTGTTGAAGCTCAAAAGAAAGAGCAAAACAAAAGTTGATGACGGAGAAGATGGGGCCCGTGCGATCATCCTTGAAGAAGGCGTGGCCGCTTACGTCTTCGCAAGGGCCAAGGAGCATGACTTCTTTGAAGGACGTGATGAGGTCGATTTCAATCTGCTGAAGACTGTGAGAGGCTTCGTCCAGGGGTTTGAGGCGGAAAGATGCCCGCTGTGGCTATGGGAAGAAGCGATCCTGAAAGGTAACACAGCTTACCGATTCCTGCGTCAGCACCGACGCGGACGCCTCATCCTTGATCTGGACAAACGCGATATGATCGTGCAGGAGCTTGCGCCATGAAACCTGCTGCCTTTGTCGACGAACTTGCTTCGTACCACTTCGATAACGCGTTTAATCCGTACGCTGACGCGTGCCCGGATTTTGATGCCGATGATGCACCGGCCGTCCGCAGGAGGAACCTCGAGGCCGTATTGAATGCCGCGATCGAAAAAGGCGTCCATTCTTTCTGGATCGCTCGGGACCTCGGATATCGGGGCGGGCGGCGCACAGGTCTTGCTTTAACCGACGAAGCGCACCTCGACTGGCATGCTCAACTTCTCGGAACAGAGCCGTTGAGAAGAGCCACGAAGGGACCACCTGTAGCGGAGCGCACCGCGACGGTAGTCTGGCAGATGCTGCGGTCGATCGAGCAGCCGATCTTCCTCTGGAACGTTTTCCCGTTTCATCCGCACGGACCTGGCGAACCGATGACAAACAGGTGCCATACCCGCAGTGAGCGAATGGCCTGCAAGCCAATCTTGCAGTCGCTCATTGCCACACTGAAGCCAAAACACCTGATCGCGATCGGGCGCGATGCTCAAGCAGCCCTGGCCGATCTCGGGCTCGAAGCGACGGCCGTTCGCCATCCGAGTTATGGCGGACAAAGCGACTTCATCGGCGGACTCGAAGAGTTTTACCACGTTCGCGCAAAACCCATTCGGGACGCTCAGCTCCATTTGCTCTAAGCCACCAGCCTTAGATTGCCGATCGCCATTGCCTCCTTCAACAATTCGTCGACGTCCTCGCGCCGATTGGACGGGCAATCAACATCTGCATGGGTGGATACGATGGTGAGGGATCCGACTTCGACACCCACCTCGTTGGCGACAAATTTCATCAGGCGTCCAAGGCCGATCAGATTCCCGAGAAGGCGCTGAATGTAGTAGTGATTGCGATAAACTGCGGTCAGCAGCAGTCTTCGGTCAGGTCCATCGGTCAGCTTGAAGCTTAGGAAGCTCAGGCACTGCCTGTTCATGAGGGGCCCGGCGTCCCGGATCGGATCGTAGACTGTGAGTTCGTAGACGTTACGAAAGCACCTTGCGCCGGCGACCTGATTTTTCATTTTGTCGACGATGTCACGCAGAGGATTGATGTCCTTTCCCTTTTTCTGAAGTGGAAACGATATCATCCTGTCGAAATATCGACCCCAGTCGCCCTTGGCGATGCGCGGCATTACCTTTTCTTTATAGACGTCATAGAAGGCGGGACTACCGTGCCTGCTGAAAAGAGACTGGGGGAAGATCGTGTTGGCCACCGTTTCCACGGGATACTTGCTGTGATCGCGGAGATGCCGGTCGACCAAGGCAATGACCTCTCGATCGTCATCGGTCATTGCCGTCGGATCTGCAACATCAATAATGACGTTCTGCGCCTCATGATGAGGCTCTTCGTTGACGGTGTTTGCGGCAAGTAGCCAAGCCGACGCGCAACTAGGCTGCTGTTTTATGGGCAGATACACTCAGATCCTCCTTCAGTACCGCAAGCCGGTGCAATCGGCGTGAAACATATTGTTCAGAAATCCAGGCATGACCGTCGATCCCCCAGGTGGTTCCCCAGGAATTGCGTATGAGGAGCCAATTTCCATCGGCGGTTTGTCCGGATGCAACGGCAACAACTGCATGACGCGCCACATCGGCTTCACCGTCGATCGCACGTACAACGCCTTGCTTGTCCGGGACAAAGAACTGCTCCCCGATCGTCAGAACGAGGACCGGTGGTGAGCCCATCGACAGATAGCCAACGATTTCAGCGAATGAGCCGTCCGCGCGTTCGGAAGCGCGGAAGTATTTCTGCGAAACGGACGGTGGTCCCCATTTGCTGATATCCAATGGCAGATCCGCAAGGTACGGCCAGCCGGCTTCGGCCGGTTGCCCATCCTCACGGACAGCTTCAAGAACGTGGAGCAGTGCTGAACCAGCCGTCGGCGGCAGTCCGGCTCGTCTCTGCGCTTGATAGAACGCGAACTCGGCGGAGAGCGGTTCCCATCCCTCACGATGAGCCGCGTGACAGTCGCTAACCGCAAACGCCAAACAGGTAGGTCGCAGACCTTGGTCGCGTACCTCTCCAAACAGATGACGGAGGTCATGCTTTATCACCGGCTGCGTCATGCCGCCTCCAAACGGAAACGGCGCTCGGCCCGCGAGAAGCCCTCGCTTTCCGGTCCATAGAGGTCGAGGTCAACCGCATATTGGTTGGCAATCGAATTTGGTTGCCATGGCCGCGCTTCACTTAGTCGCATCGCACCATTCTGTTGCCGCTTGGACTCCGCGACGATCCGCCTTGTCACCGGTCCGCCGGCTTCGTCACTTTCGTGGTATTGTTCGCGCGTATCTTCCCTCAGAGCAAATCCGTGTTCATCAAGCTCATCTACGCGCCAGAGGTAACCGGCGCCGGCGTGCTCTTCCAAGCGTAGGATGAACAGGTCACCGGGGCCACCATGGATAAGTTCTCCCCTATCGGCCTCGGTTAGTTCCCAGACATCGCCGTAATAGTTGGTCGGCTCCACCGAACCGAGAATTGCTTTCTTGATTGTCTTCGGTTCGATCTCGCTGAGCGCTTTAGCCTGGGAGCGGGAGAGCATCTTGTATCGGGCAAGCGTCCAGCATGTTGCCGCATAACTTGTCCCAGCCCGCAGCGACAACTGATAGACGATCCGCGCGCTTGTAAAGTCAGCTGTTGTCCACCCCTGCCGTTTGCAGTGCCGAACGACTAGCCACTGCGGCAACAGGAATGAGGCAGCGAATGCGTCTGCTTCAACCTCCTGCAGGTTCGCGTTACGCGACGCCATGAACGGACTTCGGCGCAAGATTGACTCGTCATCGAGGCTGGGCTTGTGCCGCAAATAATAGTGGCCGAGTTCATGCGCGGCAGTAAAGCGTTGTACGCTTAGCGGACGCTTAGTCGTGACGAGAACGCCCGGTGAAGGCTCGTTCAGGAAGGCGCCAAGCAGGCCTTCGAGCGGTCGAAAAAGTAGGGGCACGTCCAGATGAGCGAGCACACCAAACACATCGATTTGGCCATGTGATCGATCAATGCGATCTCTGATGCTCAAATCTCCCTGCAGCCTCCCCGCAGCAACGATTGCCTTTTTGATGGCAGCCTCGATCGCCGTCATCTTCACTCCTCCTTCATCGCTGATCGGCTTTTGAGAAAATCTGCGAACTGGCTGAGTTCCTGCAGATCGTTTTTCGAAAGCTCGGAAGCGGTGCGGGCAAGATGCTGGACTTCGGTTTGAACCGGTTCCTGCTCGACTTCACCGGTGAAATAGCTGACCGGCCTGCGATAGAGATGGGCAAGCTTACGCAGCTCGATTGCGTCAACCTTTCGTTGCCCGTTTTCGATATTGGACAGCGCACTTCGAGGGATGCCGAGATGGTTGGAAACCTCGTCTTGATTCAGGCCGAGATATTCCCTGCAACGGCGCAGCTTCTCTGCCATCGCCAGCCGCTCGGCATCATCGCCGCCCCCTGGCTGCGACGGCGAGTTCATGCCTTCACCTTCTTGGCATAGTGCTCGGCCCAGAGCTTTTCGAGGCGAGCGGTCACGTCGATGACTGCCTCTTCAATAGACTCGTATCCACCAGGTCTCACCGCTTCCTGGCCGACTTCGAAACCAACAACCGGGTCTAGCGAGCAGAGTATTTCAACAAGCGTGTGGGAATCGATGTGAAGCGTCTTGACGACAAGCTCCTTCTTCTCCGTCGGCAGAACAATACCCTGAATGTCAGACAGATCTTTGACCGAAGTGATTAGTTCGCCGGTCAAGACCTCCCGGACTTCATCGGCCGGATATTTCGGAATAGTGATTGTGGGCTCATCAAGTTCTATGGGCATCTGCAACTCCCTCCGCAGCGTTGAAACCGGAACATAACATGAATTGTCGGAAATTCAAACATTAATGTCCGAATTTCAGACGCGCCCTTTTCAATGTTCCTTGGGATGATCGATCGCCGTGAGGATCTGCGAAACTGCGTCATCATGTGATGTGGCATTTTCGATAATGCACACCGGATAGGAAAGGCGTTCCTCCTCGGCCAAAGCGCGATAGGCTGCTCTGAGCTTCAGCCACTCGGACAGCTTGTCGTCACGTTCGATCGGAGCGTCGCGATCCAACAAGATCGCCAAAGCAGGCTTCCTAGCGCCCCAAAGGGTTTTCTCTGCCTCCACCAATCCGACAAGCGCATTCGGATTTGCTCCGCTCGCTCTGCCGTATACCAGTGTTGACCACCAGAACCGATCCAAGACGATGTTCGTCCCCATATCGAGCTTAGGACCGATTATGCGCTCGATCGCGTCAAGGTGGGCTGCAATATGCAGAGCCTGCTTTGAAAGACCCGACATTTCTGAGACGCCAAACTTCAAGGGATCATGATGGATTTCGTAGACGAGGTTCCCGAGGGTTCCCACTGCTTTACCGGGGAAGCTAAGGAATTCGTAGAGCTCGGGCCGCAGCTCCAGTTTTGCCTTTAGATTATCGATGGTCGTTGTCTTGCCTACGCCATCCGGCCCTTCGATGAATATGAGCTTGCCCGTCACTTTGCCCCTCCCAACACAACCCTTGAGAGACAATAGGCATTCAAACCGCCACTTTAAAGGTCAAAATAGCTTTTTGTGTAAAAGAACCTTTCTGACCGTCAATCCTGCTCAGCACTCGTGAAGCTGAAGCATAAATTTTTCGGTTAAGACCGACTATTGAACGGCCGGGTAGAGACGCGGAAGCCATCGCTCGATTATTTCGACCGGGAAAACGAGACGGACTTTTCCCTTTGAGCTGGGCGAAGTGAGTACACCGCGGTCCAGCAGACCGGATAGGACGGTGCGGGCTTGCCGTTCTTGATATCCTGTTAGAGATTGTACCTGCGAGCGCGCGAATTCCCCTGCAAGAATAGCTTCACGCAACAGCGGCCAGCTGCCTTTTGAAAGCCGCTGCATTTGAACTTCTTCGGCGCACCACACTTCGACGCGATTCAACAGCTCCTCTGGCTTGAGAATACTTTCCATGAATGTGACTTGGTCCAGACAGCAGGTCAGAAAGAAGGCGGTGAATTCGGCCAGACCAGCTTGAGTTAGGTTGCCCCGTCCATCGAGATCTCCGCGGCGGGGCTGATCAGCTTGGGCAAGCAACCGCTTGTAGTCGGAGACATTTCTGGCAAGCCCTCGTGACACAGACCACAATTCTGAACCGATCCCGAGATCTCGAAGAAGCGCATGAGAAAATAGCCGTGAGACACGCCCATTGCCGTCAAAGAATGGGTGGATCCACGCGAGGCGGTGATGAGATGCGCCAACCCCGATGATCTTCTGCAACTTGGAAAGCATCTTGAATGAATACGCCTCGACAAACCTCCCGATCAGCGGCCTGATCATGTCAGGCTCCGGCGCAATGTGTTCGCCGACCTTCTCATGCCGTGTTCTCAGCTGCCCGGGAACCATTTTTATTTCTTCGCCCGTGTCTGGATTGCGGACGGTGAGTAGCTCATCGGGTAGCCGCCGGCAGAATTCTCCGTGTATCCAGCAGATGCCGTCGAGCGACAGAACAGGAAAAGGCATTTCGCTGCTATCGATCAGCTGCTGCACTTCAATATGGGCACGCGCCTCAAGCTGAAGGTTCCGTTTTTCTGGTTCTTGCGCATACTCTCCTGCCATTGCGCGGTCGATGACAAACCAGAGAACGTTGACCGACTATCAGGCCAGCGACATCCCGCGAACGATATCAGGTCTCTATCTGCTTGTCACAATACACCCCAGGCCCGAAACCTCCCCCTGCCCGTCATCTCCCTCAACCCAAGCTCCTGCACGATGCGCCGCGCGCCCTGCGGCGTCACCTCAAGCGTCTTGGCCACCATCCCGGCTGAGATCAACGGCCGCGCCATGACCAGTTCCACGAGCTCCGGCAGCCTGGATGACGTCCGCCGTCCTTCGAGCTTGCGCATCATCATCTGCCGCGCCAATACCAGCCGGTCATGCTCCTTCAGCCCCGTCTCGGCGGCAATGATCAGCGCCTTGGTGATCGCCAGCAGCCGCGTCTCCCGATCGCGATGCCGGCGCCGATCGACGGGAATGGCTTTGAGCCCGAGATTGATCGCCGCGAGATGGGCGCCACTGGTGACGCCACTCTCACGCAGGATCGAGGCGGCGAGCAAACGCCCGAGCCAGGGCGCGTGCTGGAGGACGGCGATCTCGTTCCAGGCGTCGAGCGCTACGATGGCGAGCAGAACCGGCGGTAGGTCATGGGCACGAGCCAGCACCGCCTGCCACTCCTCCAGCCGCTCGTCCTCATCCCAGTCGAGATCGTAGACGAAGGGATCCTTTTCCGGAGCGTTCTTCGCGCGCCCCGGCTTCTTCGCCTCCTCGATCGCGGCCTCCGACCGGGCAAGCACCGCATCGATCGCGGCAAACGCATCACTCAGACCGTCGGTATCAGGATCTTCGGCCTCCCCTACCCCGGACGGCGGGTCAGGCACCTCGACTCTCCCATCTGGCACCCCCTCCCCGTCTCCACCCAGTGATGCACCGGCCCACGGCCGGCCGCGGAGGGAGGCGAGGCCTTGAGCAGAGAGAGCCCAGGCGGGGGGATGGGCGGCGATGCGACGGCGGGTTTTCAGGATGTCGCGGGCGATGGTGAGTTCGTGGGTGGGGGCACGGATGTCGCGGAGTGCATCATGCAGGACGAGGTCTTCGAGATGGACGAGTTCACCGTCGACCCAGAGCGAGGCATGCGCGTCGAGGAAGTGCGATCGCTCAAGAAAGCCCTCACCGACAGGAGAACGGGCAATGCGCTCGTCAAGACGGGCAAGCGCGACCGCGGCCTCGGAAATCGGCCGCAGCAGGCTCTGAATGGGCAATTTCGCGAGATCGTAAGACATTGAATTTATGGTAAATGATCCGTTAAGAGAAAGCTACACCCTACTTACAGTTCCGTACATTATACAAATGAGCCCGGGGGCGCTGACCCCCGATAAGTAACCCTTATCGGATACCAACCTGACAATTCATTTTTTATTTTGGCCGACAAAGATAATGCGATACACTGTTTCCAGTGTAAAAGTTTAATATTTGGATAGGCCAAAAATATGACAGAATACTATAACGATGACAATAATTACAGTGTACCCTTCGTCTCACCGAATGGTAGCCAAATCATAGGGACCGCCGAGATCCTGCTCGCAACTGCCCGGATCTCGTGGATTGATCCGGATACGGGCGAGCCAGAATACGAGGGTGGCACTGATATCCATTGGAACAGCCAAGAGACTGCGCAGCGCGACGGGAAATTGTTGTACGTTTGCGCGGAAGGGAAGGAATGGACGTTCGATCAGTTGAAGCCTGTCTGAGCGCCAGAAGAGAGTGAATCGTCGCAGTTGTCTTGATAACAAGCACATACCCACTGCAAGCCAATCCGTGCGCGGCATGCGTCTCCGATCCGTTGTGGATCCGTAGCCCAGAATACAAGATGTTTCTGCCCCCCAATAGGTGATGCACCTATTGGGGGGCAGAATTGGAACAGGTAACCGAGCTGAGGAAACAGCGTCCGCTCGGCACTTACACCCGCAGCTACATTGATGGTCAGCGCTGTCGCTCACTTGCCAACGATGTCAGATTAACGATCCAGGGTCCTGCCTTTCAGGAATTCGTTGCATCATGCTTGTCGCAAATATGCCGCGCAACACGGATCAGCGCTTCGACTGTCTCGCGCCCATCATAGTCACGATAGGCGAGATTGATGGCATCGATTTCATCTACCTCTTCTTCATCGATCAGCCTCTGTGCGTACTCCTCTGTCGTCGGAAGATTTGCGATCTGCGATACGAATTGGATGGCATCTGAGGCTAGCCCCGATTTCGAACCTGTTTCTTGCATGCTTTTCATTCCTTCACGGCGCGATGCCGCTGTTTGATTGACCTTCCTTTAATTGTCCGTGGAGATTTTGATCGGCGTCAATAGCCGACGGCGAGCGGCAGTATGACGAGGAGCAATCGATAGAGCCAAGCTATCATTTCACAGGAGCAAGGCTGGGTCCGGACACTTACCGCAGGAAGCAATCGCTGAAGTCTTGAGTTTTTTTGCGATCGCAGGCCGGTCGAAGCTATTGCCGCCGACGGATTTTGCAGTGAGCCTAAGAGCAGGATCAACGCGGAATACCACGATGTGGATTGATTTAGACGAAACGGAAATAGCTCACTTATCACAAGACACCGTACCGGCCTCGGTTTTGAAGAAGCTGCAAGCTATCCCGCACCGGGACGCAACCCTGTTCCGAAAGGTTGCTGTCGGATGGAGCGACTACTTGCATGTGCATGACGACGCTCCCGTAGAGCGCACTCGCAACGGTGCCTATGTGCTCTCATGGCTGTGGGTGTACAACGAGCAAGTTGGCCTTCCGAAGTGCAACGACTTTAACGACTATGACCTAAGCTTGGAATGCCTCGACCTTCTGCAGCAGATCCAGGATTTCGACGTGATCGATCTGGATATAGACGCTAAGCAACATCTTGGAACGGGACACCTCAAAGGGCAGCAGTGGAGTCTGCTGCACAACAGCGGGCTGCTGACACTCATCTTGCTCCCCAGCGAGGGCTGCCCGCTATGGGTCTACTCCGAGACACCAGTGATCGCAGGGGGCACGACAGGGGATGGCCTTACCGACGAGCGGTGCATGCGTTTTCTGCTGGAGGCAATAAACACGCTTAAAACTCACGGAGCGCTTCCATCCGAGGAACAACAGCTCACGCTGCTATGACCCGCTTGCTCGCAACAGAATAGCAGCCAGATGCTGACTAGGTGTTTAGTCCCGGCATTTGATGGTGCATTATTCAGCCAGGAATGGAGGGATGCGCTATGGGTCAAATTCTACACGGGAGCGCCCGCACGACAGAGGCAGTCCGTCGAGCGATACAACATAGTCAAGAGAGCCTGAGGGTTCTGGCGAAACGCTATGGGATCAACCAGAAAACCGTCGCTAAGTGGAAGCGGCGCACAGCGGTGAAGGACCTGCCAACCGGTCCGAGAGACGCGCGCTCAACCACACTTTCAATCGAAGAAGAGGCGATCGTCGTTGCCTTCCGCCGACACACGCTGCTGCCGTTGGATGACTGCCTCTACGCCCTGCAGGCTACGATCCCGCATTTGACCCGTTCGTCGCTGCATCGCTGCTTACAACGGCATGAGATCAGCCGATTGCCAGAAGTGACAGGGGAAAAGGAACCGAAGAAGAAGTTCAAGACCTACCCCATTGGCTACTTCCACATCGACATCGCCGAAGTGCGCACGGCCGAAGGCAAACTCTATCTTTACGTAGCGATAGACCGGACCAGCAAGTTCGCCTTCGTCCAGTTGGTCACCAAAACAGGCAGGACATCGGCGTCCGCCTTTCTGGTCGCGCTGATCGCGGCCGTGCCCTACAAAATCCACACCGTCCTGACCGATAATGGTATCCAGTTCACGTTCCCGCCGCGCTACGCCGATGGGCCGACTGCCACTTACATGACGCACATGTTCGACATGCGTTGCCGTGAAAACGGGATCGAGCACAGGCTCACCAAAATCAAGCATCCCTGGACCAACGGCCAGGTCGAGCGAATGAACCGAACGATCAAGGAAGCGACTGTCAAACGTTACCACTACGACAGCCATGCCCAGCTAACCGCCCACCTTCATGACTTCGTTGACGCCTACAATTACGGCCGGCGGCTAAAGACGCTGCGCGGCCTCACGCCCTACGAATACATCTGCAAAATCTGGGCAACAGAGCCAAAACGGTTTAAACTCAATCCGCACCATCAAATGCCGGGACTAAACACCTAGATCAGACCTGCATTTGGGTCGATCACCCTAAAAAAAGCTTGGACTATATGAGTCCAGGCAACCGCATCTTCAGTTAACCATGTTTTCAGAAGTAAATCGGCCAGAGATTGCCAATGTTACTCCTCCTGATCTATAGGTACCCGGCGTGGCGAGCGAATGTCACGCAAAGGCGGCTCCCACCAGTGCTGGTAACACCGGTGAGAGCCTAACCCTCAACCTTGTCGTGAAAGGCCTTGGGCTATCATGTGTAATATTCAAATCGTGCTGACGGGCAAGCCCCGTATTGAATCTCCTGAACTCCTGTCTGAATCCGGCGTCGCGGCATCTACGCCCCTCGACATAACGCCCATCGCTATCCGCGGTTGATCAGACAGGACACCATCCATGCACAAAATCCATTTCGGCTCATCCGCCGACACGCACCCGCATGTCTTAACGACAGCGCCCGAAGCTGTTGCCAAGCTGATCGAGCAGGCCATTGCTGCAACGATGCCACCCGAAATAGCCCGATCCGCGGTTGAAGGTGATGCTGAGAGCCTGGCATGTTTAGGACGAAGTATCGCTGTCCAGGAAGGACATCTGCTAGAAGCTGTCATCATAGCCCTTGCCTCGACGCATCCCTCGAGGGTGACACTGACCGACCTCCGCCTACCGGTCCTTCCCGCTGCGGTCGAGGTCATCAAGCGCAATCGTCGCAAGCTCTATGAAGGAATAAGCTTTGAGGCGCATTCCAACCCCTCCGCAGGAACGTACCATCCCGACTTAGTCGTCGTTGACGCCACTGGCCGCTGCGCGGTCATCATCGACGTGAAGCGGAGCCTATCTGGTTACCTCGGCGGGAGCAAACTGCTGGAACTACAGCAGCGAATGACGGCCTCCGGATTGGTGTTGCCCGATGTACTCTGGCGCGACCATCAAAGGCTGGCTGTCGAGACCGTCGGTACAGCCATCATTGACGGATCGAAGACATCGACGGATGTATCAGATGGCGTTTGGCCGTTGTCTCGCCTCGATGACCTGCTGCAGATAGAGGGTGCGTCGCAGCTGGCTATTGAAAGCATGAACGCCTTCCGCGCCGGTCTACGTAAGCAGTGGCAAGCGGCAATCGCAGAGGCAACAGCCAAGTCAGCGTGCCCTTCGGAGGGTGCAGTGGCACCAACTAAAGCACACCCCTCCCAGCAGCGCATCGCGGAGATGCCCGCAAGACGACGTGGCCGTCCCCCGAAAGCTCGGCCGTCAATTCAGGTCGGCTTGCTCGGGCCCGGACTGCGACCGCACTAAGCGGCACACATCAATTTTCATCCTATCAGATTTGCCGGACGCGATCCGGCCACGGAAGAGCTTTGCCATGATTTACCCAGTGATTGATTTCAACGTGTACCGCTTACGTCGCCAATTCGGCACGCTGAGGCTTCGCTGCGCGAGCCGACCTAGCAGCTTACTTCGACCGCGCTCAGCCCAGGACACGAACGTGGCGCTATCCGACGACACCACCGCGCTCGTCACGGCACTCGTGCTCAGGATAGCCAGACGGCGCGGGCGCTCACTCATCGCGCTGCCGGGCACAGTCCGTGACGCCCTGTGCGACTTGGTAGCGCAGAACGACCCCACTGCACGCTTGCTGTTCCAGTGGCTTGATCGTGAGCCGGACACCGACGAGGCGATCTTCGAGGCGGCGCGCCTACCTGATAGATGGCGCGGCACGTCACACATGGGGAGCAGACCTACACGCGTCTATCGCCATCACCGTTTCTGGCAGCCAGATAGTCCGCGCCTCGCCGAGCTTGACCGTCGTCGGCTATTGCAGCTGCAGTCGCTCTTGGAAGAGGAGATGCGTCATGACCGGTGATCGTCTCGAGCGATACTTACTTAGCCGCCTTAGCCGCCGATCGCTGCGGATCGCATATCGGGCGGCAGTCGCGGCCGATATCCTACGCGCGCACCAGCGCGCCATCGGGATGCATACGGTTACCATATATGCGCCTGGGGCAAGGGCTGTGCCATTGACCGGAGCTACCACTGCAGACCGACGCACTTTGCTGCGGGCTGTTTCAAAGGATGCGTTGCTGCCTGTCTTGCCACCGGTGACCGTCCGCAGACATGACATCGACCTTGTCATCGAGGATATCGTCGGCGACATCGACGCGTCTGTGACCGGCGCTGAGACTGAGGCAACTCCCGCGGAAGCCGTAGGACGATCGCAACTCCACGACGATCGTGGAGATCATGGTCAATACCTAAAGCAGCTTGCCAGCCTCTTGCGAGCAGTCGCACATCCGCCAGCAATCACCGAGACGGTCATTGTCCTCAGCATCATCGAAGCTGTGCGGCGATCACATCTGACAGCTGCAAAAGTCCTTGAGATCCTGTCCAAACCGGCACCAGTCTTGCTGCTGCGGGTGCCCATCCGCGGATTTGAACAAGCGCTTGGGCTCATGATCGAGCATGGCGTCATTGGGCCCGCCATGCGGCTGCGGGACGGAGGAGGAGGATACTCGCTGAGCAGGCGCGTGTATTCGTGCCAGGAGCCATACGACTCGCGCACGATTGTAACGTTTCGGAATGGTGACCTAACACATGAGAACTCCGAGAAACGGCGTGTGCTCCTGTCAAAAGCACTTTCGACTGGCCGCCCCATCCTGGTGGCTGCCGAGGATGACGAACCCTGGCCTGATCGCGTGACATCAAGCGCGGATCTGATCCTCGATGCCCCACAGTTAGATTGGCAACTGCTGACCCATGCAATCGAGATTGCAACGGGCCACTTACGCGCCAAAGTCGACGAAGCCGCACGTGAATATACCATAGAGTTGGCGCGTCTCGGTCTGGACGATCTCGCACTTGCGATCAAGCCCGGACGGACCATTTGCAGTATCCTAAGTCGTCTTGAGACTTTTGCGCGTGAGCAAGCGGACGTCCGGGGCGATGAAGAGGGAGCTGGAAGCGCCAAGCAGACTGCTGCTAGCGGGGAGCGAAGCCGTACCTTGAGCAATTCAGAACGCGGCCGCCGTGCCGACAAAACGCTGTCGATTGACATCATCCAGCCAGCACAACGGCCAGCAAAGGTAAACGGCAAAGGAGCCGCACCGCATCTCTGCATCGAGCAACTCGCAGGTTACGGCGAGGCACGCCAGTGGGCACTCGATCTCAAAACAGATCTTGCCATCTGGCGTGCCAAAAAGCTGGCGTGGGCCGATATGAGCACCAAGCTCCTGCTAAGCGGTCCGCCTGGGACCGGCAAAACGACGTTTGCTCGTGCCCTGTGCAACTCGCTTGAGATCCCACTGATCGCGACGTCCGTCGGCCAATGGCTAGAACCCGGATACCTGGGTGACGTGCTTAAACGCATGACCGCTTTTTTCGATCTAGCCAGAGAGCACACGCCGGTGATCCTATTCGTTGACGAGATCGACGGGATTGGTCGACGAGACAGCGGTTCAGGGCGCAGCTACGATGACTATTGGATCACAGTCATTAACAGGATGCTGGAACTCCTCGACGGCGCGGTGAGGTCAGAAGGTATCGTAATGGTCGGAGCAACCAACAGACCGTCGGTGATTGACCCGGCAATCCGCCGGTCAGGGCGACTGGAGCGGCATATAGAGATCCCGCCTCCCGACATCGATGCGCTGGAGGGCATCATCCGCCATCACCTGGGGCCAGATCTCAACGGGGTACTGGCGAGTGCACGCATAACCAACCCAAAGCTCAGTAATCAGTCGGGAGCTGACCATGCTACACGTTGACCGAACAGCGAACGACAAGCGCTCCTCCCAACGCAAAGATCGGCAGGCAGCAGCCCTAAAACATCTTGCTCTCGCCGCCCAGGGGATGACAGGCGCTGATATCGCGCGTCTGATCCGCGACGCACGCGGGATTGCTCGTCGCGCAAGACGCAAACTGCGTTACGGCGATGTTTTGGAGGTGCTAGACCAGCAGATTGGGTCAGTGCCGTCAGATGTAAGATGGCAAATCTCGGTGCATGAGGCGGGTCACGCACTTGTCTTCACGTCGCTGGGCATTGCAGAGGTCCAATCGGTATCCACTGGGCGAGGTGACGGGGGTGCGACATCGGTGCGATGGCCTGAGGTGATGCCCCAGACAGAGGAAGGGGTTATGCAAGTGATCGCCTGCTACCTGGCTGGACGCGCGGCCGAGATGCAGGTGTTCGGCAATAGCCTGATTGGTCACGGCGGCAGCGAAGGGAGCGATTTAGAGATCGCAACCACAAACGCCGTCCGCCTCGAGACAGTGCTCGGATGCGCAAAGGATTTGCCTCTGCTGTACGTGCCGAGCGAACGCCCACCGCACGACCTTCGCTACGATCGGGGGCTGGCAGTGCGGGTCAACCAGCGTCTAGAGGCCGCGATCGGCAGGGCGACGGCTATCGTCACCCACCATCAAGAGGCCCTGCTCAGACTGGCCAAGGAACTCGACCGAAGGGGTTACCTCGATGGTACAGAGGTGCGCGAGATCCTCGGGATCGGGGCAGATCCGGGTAAACGGCGTTAGCGGCCTCCCCCGGGCGAATGGGCCAAATTCGTCGGGGTTGCCTTCTGCGGTGTTTCACATCGGCAAGGATGTGAAATGGTGCATGCTGATGCGCTGGGGAGGCAGCATGCCAGCGTCATAGATTAGTGTGCGGCATAGCACCTTAAGATGATTTGTACATTACCGATTCAGAGGTCGACTGGGTCGATTCAAACATTGGTCTCATCGATTCCGGCAAGAACGGCGTGCGCGGATTTGGAACCCGAAGCCTGCAAGCTCCTTCGCGAACTTATCCGGCGACAAGTATACAATGTCCTTCAATACTGAGCCGCTGGCCAAGCCTCATCTCAACCTTAGCTCCTTCAGCACGCTGTAACCCGCATGCTTCTCGGCGGAGACACAACCGCGATGATTTCGATCCAGGCGTGTTCTGGGTGCGGGCCGGTTGATAAATGAATCCGAACTGCAAATTGGCGTTAACAGTTGTGCGAAGATGATGGCCGCCGTCGGCCAAAGCTTCGGCGCTTGACGCGGTCCAAAATCACTCTGAAGCTATTAGTAGTTTCAACGAAGATCTCAAAAATGTTCAATAAAACCGACTTTCTCGCGCAACTGAGCGCGAGCCAGCGCACACGTGTGCTGGCGCTCGAAGGAGCACCGCTAGAGCCCGTCTTTGACGCTCGGACACTGCCAGACGAGGTTCGTACCACGATTGTTGAGGCCGACAGACGTCTGCCTCAGTCCCTGCAAACCAATCCAAAGTCATTCGAAGACATTGCCGACCTAATTGCCCGTGGCACGGTCTATGTCAGCCACCCAGTCTTTGTCGGGCCACCGATCTCAATCTGGATCTCCAAGCAATGCATCTATCCAGCGCTGCCTCCACGTGACGACACTCGACACTGGGGCGTGGAGAAGGTCCTGCGCAAACGCACAGAGGCATTGGTCAAAATGCGTTACCATATCTGCGGAGAGTTCGGGGGTGACAGTATCCGCCTCGACGGTCGGATCGTACGTCACGGGCAGGGGCAAGCCGACGATATCGACATTTACCGGTGTGTTGTATTCGACGGCAGCATACCGATTGCAGAGCGACCACATCACGAGAAGATCTTCTGTCAGGATGATGTCTTCGATCTGATCTTTGCTTTCCCTAACTCGCAAAATTTGACCAGCATTTCTAGGCAGGCGAAGTCAGCTTCTGCAGCCTTCCTCGATGAGAATGGCATTGTTGCTGACGGATACGAAGGAATGCTCTGGGTTCCGTTACGAACTGATCGACACTTGCCATCCGTGTTCATGGAGCCAGACGCTCCCATGTCGAGAAAGCAAGCACAGACTAGGCTTCGCAAGCTTGCTGAGCACGGCTATAGCGGCCTACGATATGTAAGAGGATGGTGAGAGACATGCAGAACTCCCAAACTCGCAGATATGTATGCGGCTGCACCCATAATTGGAATGACGGTTTCACCTGCTCCGCGTCCTCGATATCACCGATTCCCGGACGAACGCCGTTTGCGGGGGGAGGCTGAGATGGCGAGATCACGCACTCAGCGCCTGCGAGACCAGCGAGAGCGCCAGCAGGCTTACCGGGATGAGCAGCGACGGCTGCGGCGACCGGGCCGCGACGACATCGCCCGCGTCGCGCTTCGTTGGCTCATCCTCGGAACAGCCAAACTCGCCGAGCGGGAAGGCAATCCCGCGCGGATGAACAAGGTCGAGACCGATATTTTGGAAGCCTTGGTCGAGCAGGGCTTTGACAGGTCTGCCTCTGATGCAGCGCTTGGCGACCTCATCGACAGATACGTCGACGGCAAATGGGATTTCCGGCGCAAGGTGCATTTGACCGGTACTGACACGCACAAATGACGGAATCATAACCGCACGGAACGATGCGGCAGGCAGCTGGCGCATCGCAAACATCGTCTGCCGTCCAAGTCCCCTCTCCCCCCGTTACTGCATAAAACACCGTTTGCACGAGAATCAGGCGACGCGTCCTCTTGTGACGATATAGCCCATTCACTAACTGGCGAGGATCATTGGGGGTACCATGACCGCAAAAAACGCCAAAACCGCTATTATCTACGCACGCTACTCGACGGATCGACAGACAGATGTGTCCATCGAGACCCAGGTCGAACTGTGTCAAAACTTCATCACAGACCGTGGCTGGCAGCTGCTCGACACCTATTCCGACAGAGCAGTCAGCGGCTCCGACTACATGACGCGCCCAGGCATCCAGCGCGTGTTGGAGCGGATCAAGAATGGCAAAGTGGACGTCGTTCTTTGCGTAACAGTTGACCGTATTTCACGCGACGCCGAGCACGGCAATGGCTTCCTCAAGCGCCTCCGCTACAACTCCACGGAACTATGGACGGTGCACGGCGGCTCTTCGGTCACAGATATCGAGATGAGCCTTCGCGTCACCCTCAGCCAGGAGCTCGTCGAGCAAATCCGCTACCGGACGAGGGAGGGGATGAAGACCGCGGTCCGTCGAGGCAAGTCCACCACATGTCTTGCTTATGGCTACCGGGTCAAACTCGCGTACGATGCGCATGGAGAGCGTATCCCGGGCCTCCGCGAAGTCGATCCGGTACAAGCCGAGATCGTCCAGGAGATTTTCCGCTCGTATGCCGGCGGCATGTCGCCGAGTGCAATCGCAGTTGAACTGAACCGTAGAGGCATTCCGGGCCCGCGCGCGGCTGCATGGCGTGACACCGCAATCCGTGGCCATGTCGACCGCGGCACAGGCATCCTCAACAACGAACTTTATGTCGGCCGAGTCGTCTGGAATAGGCGCGAGTATCGGAAGAATCCGGACACGGAACGCCGGATCGCCCGCCATAATGATAGCGACGACTGGGTCGTGGACGAACGCCCGGATCTGCGCATTATCCCCGACAAACTCTGGTCTGCTGTCAAGCGACAGCAGGGAACCGTGCGCGAAGAGTTCGCGCGGACGGCGTCCAATCAGTTGAACAAGTCTCACCGCCCGAGCTATCTCCTGAGCGGTCTGCTTGAATGCGCCGAGTGCGGCGGACCTTACGCCGTCATGGCCACAGGTCGGTATGGCTGCACCAACCATAAAAAGAAGATCCCCCTGGACATCCTCGGCGGAGAATGCTGCGGCAATCACAAGACAATTCTTCGCAAGGAACTGGAAGACCGTGTTCTCACATGCATTCCTGCAGCCTTGGTACACATGGATATCTTTCGGCGGACCGTAGACAAGGTCCTGCAGAGCGAACTCGCGGAGCAGAAGACTGCTGCCCATCAGGCCAAGGATATTGAAGCAGCTCTCCAGCGCAATAAACGCGAGCAAGAGGGCATCATCGCCCAGATGTCACAACGGGCAGCAGAAGGACGACGGTCCATCGCAGCCTTTGATGACCAGCTCGACAGGCTCGACGAGGAACGCGAAGAACTGGAGCGGCAGCTGGCAAGCGCTCCATCCATGGATAAGCCCATCAGCGATGCAGAGCGCCTCGCAGCCCTGCGCGACGAGATCAACGAAGACACAGTCCGCACGGTAATACACGCCATGCTTTACATGATGCGCGATCACGCTGATACCCAGACCAAGCAGCCGCTGATCGGCATCATCCGCCAGCTCATACAGAAAGTCGTCATTGCCAGTACACCGGGCCGTCAACCGGCGGCGCTGGAGGTGCATGGCCGCATCGCCTCAATCCTGGCCGCCATGGAGACCGCACGGCTCATGGAAGCCAAGTTCAAGGCGATGGTGGATCAGGATGTGCTGGCGCGTCAGCTGTCCGGTGAACTCGACACGGAGGACAAAAAACAAAAGCTCCTCGCGGGTTACGCAGAGGAGCTTTCAAGGAAACGACTTGAATGGCAGCAGATTCAAGTTTCGGTGGTTGCGGGGGCAGGATTTGAACCTGCGGCCTTCAGGTTATGAGCCTGACGAG
>DAMDHD010000035.1:0-23532 GCA_032102365.1 Allorhizobium sp. CTOTU50464
CTCGTCCACGACGACCCAACCGAACAGCATCACGACCGCGAGCGCCAGCACCACCGGCACGAAGATGCGCTCAAACTTCTCGGTGAAACGCTGGGTGGGCGACTTCTGCGCTTCCGCCTCGCTCACCATCCTGACCACCTTGGCGAGCGCGCTGTCGGTGGAGCGCCGCGTCACCTCGATCTCGACCGCGCCCGCACCGTTGATCGTTCCGGCGAAGACGCGAGAGGCGCCGTCGACGGAATCGGGCCGCGCTCGAGCCGCCACGGTGTCGGTGACCGGACTTTTGTCGACCGGGATGCTCTCGCCGGTCACGGGCGCCTGGTTGATGCTGGTCATGCCCTTGACGAGGAAGCCGTCGGCGGGAAGCCGCTCGTTGGGGCGCACGACGACGATGTCGCCGACCACGAGTTCCTCCACCGGGATCTCTCGGGTTTCGCCGTCGCGCCTGACGGTCGCGACTGGCGGCGCGAGTTCCGCCAGCGCCTCGATCGCGCGCTTGGCGCGGCCCATGGCGTAGTGCTCCAGCGCGTGGCCGAGGCTGAACAGGAACAGGAGCAGCGCGCCTTCCTCGAACGCGCCGAGGGCTGCCGCGCCGGCCGCGGCGACCAGCATCAGCGTGTCGATCTCGAACCGCTTGAGACGCAGATTGTCGATGGCCTCGCGCAGCGTGAAGAACCCGCCGAAGAAATAGGCTGCGATGAAGCACACCGTGGGAAGCCAGTCCGGCGCGCCGGAAACCAGATATTCGATGGCGACGCCGATGCCCAGCAAAGCGCCACTCGACAGGGCGAAGATCAGCTCTGTATTGGGTCCGAGGAACTTGCCATGCGAATGATCGTGGCCGTCGCCTTCCGAGTGCTTTTCGCCCTTCGACCGGTGGTCGTGACCGGCATGCGCCTCCTTGCCGCCTCCCGGAACGGATGCAGGCTCCCCCGTTCGCCGGACGCCGAGGCTGCGCAGTGCCTCGTCTATGGCATCTTTAGATGTGGCCTCGCGATCGAACTCGACATGGACGGTGCCCGCGGCGTTCGCTTCCGCTTCGAGGACCCCCTTCATAACCCGTAGCTTTTCGGCGGCCGTACGGGCGCGACGTTCATGACCTATGCCTGTGACATTCCACGTCAGATGCCCGAAGCGGTTCGTGATCTGCGCGCCGGCGGCCTGGGTGATCTCGCGGATCCGCGCCAGGGGGAGAACTTCCGGGTCGTAATGGAGGCAAAGCCTGGCAGGAAACTCAGCTTCAGCAGGAACGATATGGACCTTTTCAACGCCCTCTCGAGCCGCAAGATCGGCGGTGAGGCGATTGACGCAAGCGTCCGCCATATCGTCCACATCAGGCAGAAGTACCGGAATGTCCAGACGTAGCTTGCTTGTCATGTTGAAGAACTCCCGCGTAATCAAACCTAGATTCAGTGAGTCAATATCATTCCTGTATGCAAAACCGATGCGGTCTCCAGCCAGACGCTGTAGTCCTTTGCCGCCTCCAGGCCACCGCTTGCCTACCTTCTACTTGGTGACTTCAGGACTTCCGCTTCCGCCTTTGCAAGGGTCTTACATAAATCTCAAGCCTATGGCTGATAATCTCGAAGCCGTGCTCCCGCGCGATTTGCTGCTGAAGCCGCTCGATCTCATCGGACCGAAATTCGACCACCTGGCCCGATTCTACGTCGATGAGATGATCATGGTGTTCCGCGTCGGCGCGCTCGAAGCGAGCAGGTCCGCTCCCAAAAACGTGCCTCTCAAGGACACCTTTTTCCTCTAGAAGGCTAAGTGTACGGTAGATCGTCGAAAGCGCGATACGTGGATCGACTTTTGTCGCACGCCGATGCAACTCCAAAGCGTCGGGATGATCACTCGCTTGCTGAAGAAGCTCAACAATTACGCGGCGCTGACCCGTCAAGCGAAGGCCGCATTCTTTACAGATCTTGACGATATCAATCGGATCGATATGCAACGCTCTCAGCCAATCGTACCCTACTACCATTCGACGGGTTGTGCCCCCGAACCTGCGTCTCCCGACCCAAGAAATGTGGGCCGGGTCGAGATAGCACAAGTTCCAACCCTTCTGGCAAGGGCAGCACTTCGGAGAACGTGCCGCAGGCTTTCGTGTTCTCGCTGCCTAAACGCCGACTAGACTGCACGAGTAGGCTGGGGTACGCCACCTAATTCCAAGAAAGCTGAGACCTTTGATTGCAGACTGTCGCGAAGCCGAAGCACACCCAAAATCGAAGCTCGGCGCCGAAAAGCGGAATGCCTTGCGTGCCGATCAGGCAGTTGTGATCGAACAACTGTGACGAGGCCAGTTCCTGATTTGTGCGGCACCCTCCGGTCAATAGGATCGCCGCCTTTGTTGGTGACGTTGCGCCTTGCCGGTCGAACAGGCACTCTCAGCGAGCCGTCAATGCCTCGGACATCAGTATCTCTGCATGTCCTTTTGTCGCAACGAAACAGAGATGACCGCGCTTGAATCTCAAGCAACCTGAGATGCTACTGAGGTAGGGGGTAAACCGCCATCTGATCGAAAAAGGGTAAATAGGTGTCGCGATCACCGTCAACGTATATTGTTTGATCAGTCTTATTGGAGCTGCAACCGTGACGAAATTTTGTGAGATCGTTGTCGATGCGTGTCCGCGAAGCAATCTGACAGACACCCTTCGATTTGCGCGCGAGATGGCCAATGCGTTTGATGCCAAAATCTCGGTCGCTTCCTATGCATGGCCAAAAACGTCTATGAAAGACGTCTTGGCTCCGAGTGTTTTCTGGGCCGAAGAGCAGACCAGGTTGATGGAGCGGGCCCTGGCGTCCAGCCGGGCCATCGTTGACAAAGTCTTCGGTGCCGATTCTGACGAAGTCCACTGGTGTTCGGGAATTGGCGAACCTACCGCTTCAATGCAGGCGCACCTTCTGACCGCAGACTTGCTGATCACGGATTCGTCAACTGAAGAGGAAAGCGTGTTGCCGAACCCGGCTCACGTCGCCCTTGGCGCCGGTGTGCCGGTGCTGCGCCTCGGGCACTCATTTGGGGAAGTTCGCTTCTCCCGCATCCTGGTCGCGTGGAAGGACACGGCGCAGGCGCGCCGTGCGGTTCATGATGCACTTCCTCTGCTTGTCCGCGCAGAGAGCGTTTCAGTAGTGGGCGTGGGGGATGAGGTTTCGAGCGAACGGCTCGATGCAGTAGCAGCACATCTGCGCCGTCATGGAGCAAAAGCGCAGTATTTGCATATCCCCAATACCACTGGAGACGCTTGCTCAAGCCTACTCGAGCAAGCTCGGCGTGAGCAAGCTGAGCTCATTGTGACCGGAGTCTTTGGACGCAATTCGCTAGCCGAACGCGTTTTTGGGGGTGTAACCACGAAAATGCTGAGTAACGCTGAGATATGTTGGTTCATGTCCCACTGACGAGGCTTGTACAGTGCAATCTTCAAATTGATATCGCATCTTGGCGGTGATGCTCCCATTTCGAGCGTCCCACGCGCCGCCACCACAGGCCTATTCGCTTTACCGACGTCGTAGACACCAAACTTGATGCTGGAAAAACCGGCATTCAGCGCCAGGATCGCGTCGCACATCAGTCGCCTGCCTCGGTTGCTGTGCCGTAGGGCCACGACCAATTGCGAATTTCTGGCATGTCCTCACCATGCTCGCGGACGAAAGCCTTGTGCTCTTCAAGCCTTCTCTCGAGGGTCGCGGCAAATTGCTCGGAGCGTTCGGCAAGCCGGGGCAGGCGCCTCAACGTGGCCAGCGCCAGGTGAAAGCGGTCGAGCTGATTCATCACCGCCATGTCGAACGGCGTAGTGGTCGTTCCTTCCTCGCGGAAGCCGTGAACGTGCAGGTTGTCGTGGTTGGTGCGCCGATAGGTCAGCCGGTGGATGAGATAAGGGTAGCCGTGATAGGCAAAGATCACCGGCTTGTCCTTGGTGAACAGCCGATCGAAGATCTCGTCGGTGAAGCCGTGCGGATGTTCGGTGTTCGACTGCAGCGTCATCAGGTCAACGACGTTGACGACCCGTATCCTGAGGTCCGGCAGGGCTGTTTTCAGGAGATCGACGGCGGCCAGCGCCTCCATTGTTGGGACGTCGCCCGCGCAGGCCATGACGATGTCCGGCTCCTCGTCAGCCGGGCAGGTCGACGCCCACTCCCAGATGCCTGCGCCGGCCCTGCAGTGAGCCTCGGCAGCTTCGGCCGTCAGCCATTGCGGCGCGGGCTGCTTGCCGGCGGTGATGACATTGATGCGGTTCCAGGTTCGCAGACAATGGTCGGTCACCCAGAGAAGCGTATTGGCATCCGGCGGGAAATAGAGCCGCACCGTGTCGGCCTTCTTGTTGGCGACGAAATCAGCGAAACCGGGGTCCTGATGGCTGAAGCCGTTATGGTCCTGCCGCCAGACATGCGACGTCAGCAGATAGTTCAGTGAGGCGATCGGCCTGCGCCATGGCAACTCCGCCGAGGTCTTCAGCCATTTGGCGTGCTGGTTCACCATGGAGTCGACGATGTGAATGAAGGCTTCGTAGCAGGAGAACAGGCCGTGCCGGCCGGTGAGAAGATAGCCTTCCAGCCAGCCCTGGCAAAGATGTTCCGACAGCACTTCCATGACGCGGCCCTCGCGGGCGAGGTGCATGTCGTAGGGCTCGATCCCCTCCATCCAGACCCGGTCCGTGACCTCGAAGACGGCGTCCAACCGGTTCGAAGCGGTCTCGTCCGGCCCCATCAGTCGGAAGTTCCGGGCGTCGGCGTTCAGGCTGATGACGTCGCGCAGGTAGACGCCCATCAGGCGCGTCGCCTCGGCGGTCTTGCCGCCGGGGTGCGGCAGGTCGAGCGCGAAGGTTTTCCAGTCCGGCAGGACGAGATCCTTCCTCAGCACCCCGCCATTGGCATGCGGCAGCGCGCCCATGCGCCTCTCGCCTTCGGGCGCAAGGGCGGCGATCTCGGGCAGAAGGCCGCCCTTCGAATCGAATAGCTCTTCCGGCCGGTAGCTGCGCAGCCAGTCTTCCAGGATCTTGCGGTGCGCGGCGTCGCCGCGCGCGTTGGACACCGGCACCTGGTGCGAGCGCCAGAAATCCTCCACTTTTTTACCGTCGACCTCCTTGGGTCCCGTGCAGCCCTTCGGGCTTCGCAGAACAACCATCGGCCAGCGCGGCCGCGCAACGACGCTTCCGTCGGCGCGAGCATCCGCCTGGATGTCTCGAATGCGATCCATCACCTCGTCCAGCGTGGCCGCCATCAGGCCGTGCATGGAAATCGGATCGCTGCCTTCTACGAAGAACGGATCGTAGCCGTAGCCCCTGAAAAGGTGCTCGAGTTCCTTGTCGTCCATTCGCGCCAGCAGCGTTGGGTTGGCAATCTTGTAGCCGTTGAGATGGAGGATCGGCAGCACCGCGCCGTCGACCCGCGGGTTCAGGAACTTGTTCGAGTGCCAAGCGGCGGCCAGTGGGCCTGTCTCGGCCTCGCCATCGCCGACGACGCAGGCAACGACGAGATCCGGATTGTCGAAAGCTGCGCCGAAGGCATGGACCAGCGCATATCCCAGCTCTCCGCCCTCATGGATCGAACCCGGGGTTTCGGGCGCGACGTGGCTCGGCACGCCCCCAGGAAAGGAGAACTGCTTGAACAGCTTTTTCATTCCGTCGGCGTCGCGGCCGATTTCGGGGTAGATTTCGCTGTAGCTCCCCTCAAGCCAGGTGTTTGCGACCATTGCGGGTCCGCCATGTCCCGGCCCGCAGACGTAGAGCACATCCAGATCGCGCTCCCTGATCAGCCGGTTTAAGTGGACGTAAATGAAATTAAGACCCGGCGTGGTGCCCCAGTGCCCGAGCAGCCGGGGCTTCACATGCTCGGCGCGCAGCGGCTCGCGCAGCAGCGGATTGTCCATCAGATAGATCTGACCCACCGACAGGTAGTTTGCCGCTCGCCAATAACGGTCCATCATTTCGATCGACGCAGACCTGTCATTCATAAGCTCAGTCCTTTCCAAACAACTCCACACTGCGATACCATCAGAACACATGGCGTATGCGAAACCGCGTATCGGACAGCCACGAAAAAACAATGGCAATGTCCTTTGCGACTGCAGTTCGGAATCGACAGGGTCGCCTGTGTCTCATGCAAACTCAAAGCCCAATCAGTACCCATGCAACCCTCCGTCGCGACGCGGCACGATTCTATCGAGTAGAATCGTCTGGAGGGGATCGCGGCGAAGTGAAGACGACCAAAGCGGCGCCAACTACAATCGCAATATCAGCGCCATTGAACGTCGGCCAATGCCAGCTACCCAAATGAAGATCGATGAAATCAGTAACTGCGCCTTGCCGCATCCGATCAAAGATGTTTCCGACCGCGCCCCCCACGATCAGGCCGATCGCCATCGTCTGAACATGGGTTTTTGCGTAGAGCATCCAAACAAAAAGAAATCCAACGACTAGCGATGTTGCGACGGACAATATGGTCGAAGAGTTTTCAAAATAGCTGGAAAATATCCCGAAGCTTATTCCTTTATTATACGACAGAACGATGTTAAAAAAACTTGCAATATGGATGTTTCTAGGTGGCTGCATGACGAGCTCGACGATCGCGAATTTCGACAGTTGATCGATCGAGAACGCCGAAACTGCGCATGCGAGACCGAGGAGAACTCGAGAGACATTTCCTGTTCGCTTCACCACAATCCTCCGTCACATGGAGGATGAGAGCTTCGCTGCTCTAGCTGCTTGAGGTTCAATCGCTAACCTGCAGCTTCCTGTGGAAATTTGGCACCCCGTGCGCCGCCTCTTCACAAAGTCGTGGCCTAACGGCGATGGACGCGAGCCGCGGGAGCCATTAAGAGTTTGGTAATATCGATTAAGATCGGACGAGGGGTTGGGTAGTGACCTTGCGGGAGTCGATCGCCGCTGCGTGCATTGCGGCTGTATGGGCGCTTGGAAGCAGCAGCGCCTGGGCCCATCCGTCGGCCATGGTGACCGGAGGGCTGACTTCGCAACCGATCGGCCATTACGAGTTTTGCAAGCGCAACGCTTCGGAATGCGCGATACGCTCCCGTGACATGACGCCGTTGACAATGTCGGCCAAGCTTCTTGCGCGGCTGGAAGAGCTCACGATCTCCGTGAATCAAGCCGTCAAGCCGAAAAGCGATCTCGAACTTTACGGGAAGGAAGAGTTCTGGACCTATCCAGTTGATGCCGGCGACTGTGAAGACTACGCATTGGCAAAACGACGCGTCTTGATGAACGATGGCATTCCGGCTTCGAATCTCCTGATTACAGTGTTGCGGCGACCAAACGGCGACGGACATGCTGTCCTCACCGTTCGAACCGACGTTGGAGATGTCGTTCTCGACAATCTCACGGATGCGGTCCTGAACTGGGATGAAACCGGCTACACCTACCTGAAGCGACAAGCGACCAATCACACCGGGCGATGGGTTTCGATACGAGAAGGAGACGCCCCGTTGGTCGGCTCAGTCCACTGAAACCCGAGCAGTCCATCCGTTTCGTCCTGATCCTCGCTGCGTGATGGCACCGGCCGCGACAAGCAGCGCCATTATCGCCACGAGCGGCTTGTTCCCAAGCCTGACAAACACGATCTCAGATTTCACGGGCGCGGGCAGTGCGCCATCAATCACCCCGCTAACGTTTAGCGGAAGCAAGTCCTTCACCCGGCCATAGCCATCGACGATCGCGCTGATACCACTGTTGGCGGCGCGGATGAGCGGCAGACCCGCCTCGATCGCCCTGACGCGTGCGGCGAGAAAGTGCTGGTAGGGACCGGCAGACAGGCCGAACCATGCGTCATTTGTGATGTTCAAAATCCATCGTGCGTTGTCATTGGCAACACGTGGGAATATCGCCTCATAGCAAATCAAAATCCTGGCAGCCGGCAAACCGGCCAACTGGATGGGCATATCGCTCCTTCCGGGACTGTAGTCGATATCGCCGATTGTCATCTTCATGGCGCCAAGGACACTTTTGAAAGGGGTGAACTCCCCAAACGGGACCAGTCGAACCTTGTCATAGTCCGCGATGACCCCTCCTTTGTCATCGAGCGCGAGGAGGCTGTTCAAGAGGGCAGGGTCCTCAGGGCTTCGTCCAGCGACTTCCCTCACGGCTCCGGTGATAAGCAGCCCCCCTGATGGTATGGCAGCTAGAAGTATTGGAGGAATTTCGCGATCCGTTTCAAACAAAAAAGGATACGCCGTCTCGGGCCAGATCACATAGAGCGGTCGGGACCCATCACCGGACGTGCCAAGTGCGTGAAGCTTCTCGAGAATTCCTCTTGCTTCGCTCGGCTCCCATTTCTGGGTCTGAGGAATGTTCGGTTGGACGATCCGCACCCGCTCGCCATTCTCGGCGACGTCGGCAGCGTCTAAACGCCATTTCCCCGCGGACCACAGAACGGCGAAAACGACCAGAGGCGTCAGCACGAAAACGAGCGCGGCGGGCAAGATGCCTAGCCGAAGTTTCCCGATGAGCAGGACCGGCATAGTTGCGGCGAGAAGGGTGAACAGCCCGAGGCCATAGATTCCTACAACGGAGACAGTTTGGAGGATTTCATCGCTGAAGCCCCAGATGTATCCGATGAGGTTCCAAGGAAATCCCGTCAGTATCGCACCGCGGACCATCTCCGCCATGGTCCAGGTGGCCGGAAGGACGATAAGTGCTCCTGAGCTTCTTCCGCCAAGGCATCGAGCCGCCATCGCGGCGATTGCGGGGAACACTGCCAAGAATGCGGAAAGTACTATCACGGCGGGCCATGCCAGCACGCCGAATCTTTCCGCCTCGACGGCGAAGCTCTCGGTTATCCAGTTTAACCCAACGATGAATTGACCCAGGCCGAAGGCCCATCCGACCAAAAAGGCTGCAAAGACACTACGACTCTGCAGTATCATCAAGGCCAATGCGCACAGCCCGAAATATGCGAGCGGCAACATGAAATAGGGTGCGAACCCGAAACCACTCAGTCCGCCTACCAGGATGGCAACGAGGAACCGATGACGCGCGTGTTCGAGCCACCTTCCGCTCGAAATCGAGCCGATCCGGTTCGAATTCAGGCAGCTTTGCACCAGCCCTAGCCGATGTAGCCGAGACCAGGAAAACGCTCGAGCAGCCAGAAGGCGATCAAGGTGAGACGTCCGGTCATCATCAACAGACCCATGGCGACCATGATGCCACCGGCGAAAATGTTGAGGATATGACCGGCATAGCGAATGCGCTTGAAGCCGGCAGCGAGGCTGCTGAAAGCGACAGCGACGATCAGGAACGGAATTCCAAGCCCCAAACTGTAGGCTGCCAGCAGGATAGCGCCGCTCCCTGCCGATACCGCCGTCAGCGTAAGAATGGAACCGAGAACCGGACCGATACAGGGTGTCCAACCGAAAGCAAAGGTAAGGCCAAGCGTGTAGGCGCCCGCCGGCCCCGATACGGTCTTCGGACCTGGCAGCCTGAAATCTCTGAGGAGCACAGGTATTTTGATCAGACCCGTCATGACGAGACCGAAGCAGACAAGCAAGCCTCCTCCGAGGATATTTGCCTCGACGCTGTAACGCAGGAGGATGCCGCCGAACGCCTGCGCGCCGAGGCCGAGAATCACAAAGACAGTGGAGAACCCGGCTATAAAAAAGAGCGCTGACCAGACAATCCTGATCCGATCCGCAAGGCGTTTTGATGCAGGGTCGACACCACTTGAAACGAACGAAAGATAGCCCGGCACAAGCGGCAGGACACATGGGGAAATGAACGATATGGCGCCGGCCACAATCGCGGTGAGAAGTCCGACCGCTGACACGTCGATCGCCACGCCTGTCGACCTCCTTGTGTTGACTACAATCCCAGACGGCTTTTGATGACCGTCTAAATGCTCAAGCCACATGAGGTTCAATGGAAGCTTGACCAACCCCACCGTGACATTGCGACGCGCAGTCGCAGTAGTGTTAACCTTCCATCAAGGTTAACAATCGATTCTTCTTCTGCGTGGGGCATCCGGAGAATGAGATATTGCGGTCCAAACCGAAAGTCGCTTTCGAGCGACGATCCTCGAACGGTCACCGGCGCGTGCTCGCAATCCTCGGCGCAAGCTGGTTCGTGTTTGGCTTTGCATCACCCACAGGAATCCAGGGTACCAGATCCGAGCTAGGCATCAGCCCCGACCCAAATCGCTGGGCGGCGTATGTTGAGCGAGCCGACGACTGCTCTCATTTGCAGGAACTCCGACTGTCCAACGTCGCAATTCCAGCCCAAGACGGAAACTTTGACCTCGTTCTCGGCGGCAAACGCCTCAATTTGCATGACGGCCAAGGGCTCTCCTTGTCGTCTCAGAGAGTGGTTGAAGAGGCGAAGAAGCCGCGACTTGTCAGTGTCGCACTACGGACTAGATCGGATTCTTCACGTGGCCAGCAAGAACTGGCCTCATGGATATTCTCCTCAGGGACGGACACCTCATATCTTCTACGGGGCTTTTCAACTCAATCTGATCCCGAAATGGTCGCGGGCCAATCGACTTTTCACAGCCCTGCGGACGACCGTCTTGTCGGAGTGCCGACGGCGCTCGCCGAACTGGTCACCAACGATGGGGCAGATATCCTCGCCACAGCCTATGCTCCAAAGGATGATTTCCACACGCCTGCAAATCCCTTCGCTGCATTGCTCGGTTCTGATGAGACAGCGGGTCGTTTCGTTCCGCCTACCGCCGAAGGCGATCACGATTGGATGAAGCAGCCCCTGCCTGGGACCGTGTTTTCTGCTGCCGAGCAAAAGTGCCTTGCAACCGCGATTTATTTCGAGGCGAGGGGAGAGGAGGTCCGGGGTCAGGCTGCTGTCGCGCAAGTCATTCTCAATCGGGTTCGAAACCCTGCTTATCCAGCAACCGTCTGCGACGTCGTCTATCAAAATGACAACTGGATCAACAAATGCCAGTTTTCCTTCGCTTGCGATGGAATTCCCGATGTCATCGCTGACAGAGGTGCTTACCGCCTTGCAAAAGACGTCGCGATGGCCGTTTCTGGAGGAAAGGTCTTCTTGCCCGAAGTCGCATCATCGACACATTACAACGCGACGTATGTCAGCCCGCGCTGGGCGCGCTCGATGGAGCGCATGACCCAAATCGGCTCGCATATTTTTTACCGCACATTTGGCGGTGGGTGGAGTTAGACGTTGTTGAAGTCCGTGCATGGAAAGACGCCGATTGAGCGCAAAAGAACCCTCGTAACCTGGTTGTTGGCTCCGGCATGGCTGACGATTCTTATCGCAACCCAGCCTAAGGGTTTTGAAACGCTAGGTTACAGTCTGGTCGAGTTTACCGGGTTCTTTCTGGTGTTCGGTGCGGTTCTTGGAAGACTGTCGTGCACGCTATATATTGGTGGACGAAAAGATCTCAGTTTGTGCCAAAGCGGACCATATTCCCTTAGGGTCGAAACCCATTGATCATGTTGATTTGCTGCGGCAAATCAGATTCAGGATTCCCAATCAATGGATTGGAGGCTTGAATGGGTCGCTTGTTTTGGCTGTCGGACGAGCAATGGGCGGTCATTGAGCCCCTGTTGCCGAGGAACAAGGGTGGGGCTCGCCGGGTCGATGATCGTCGAGTGATCTCCGGCATCATCCACGTTCTCAAGGTCGGCTGCCGGTGGTGCGATTGCCCGGGCGACTATGGCCCTTCGACCACGGTCTACAACCGCTTCAATCGTTGGTCTCGCAAACGGTTCTGGACTGAATTGGTCGAGGCGCTCGCGACGTCTGGCGCGGTCACCAAAAGCACCTCCATCGACAGCACCTACGTCAAGGCGCACCGCTCGGCCCATGGCGGCAAAGGGGGGCGAAAAATCAGGCTATCGGACCTTCGCGCGGCGGGCAAACCACCAAAATCCACGTCCTCACCGACGTGATCGGTCGCCCTTTCGCATTCATGCTGACCGGTGGCAATGCGGCAGACAGCCCGGTCGCGCCACACCTGCTGGCTGGTCTGAAGGGTGCGCGATATCTCCTTGCGGACAAGGGATATGACGCCAACAGTCTGCGAAAGCGACTGCGCCAGTCCGCAATCGTCCCCGTGATACCTGGCCGTTCAAATCGCACAAGGCCGATCCGATACGACGCCGAACGCTATAAGAGCCGCCACCTCATCGAGAACGCCTTCTGCCGACTGAAAGACTTCCGACGCGTCGCAACGCGTTACGACAAGCTTGCCAGAAACTTCCTCTCCGCAGTCGCCTTGGCTACCCTCGTCGCGTTCTGGCTATGATTGAGTCTAAACCCTAGTCGAAATCCGCTTTACTTTTTCTCCTTCCTGGGATTAATCGGCGTGTGTCTTGCGGCACAGAATATTGCTCTTATGGCGATAAGCGCGGTCCTTTTTCTTGCCTACTATAGATCTGTGATCCTAAATGAAGAGAGAAGACTCCTTAGTCTCTTTGGATCCGACTACATACTATACATGGCTCGTGTACCTCGTTTCTTTCCTCGCTTCAATTTTCCGGAAGATCGTGTCCCGCCGAGTGGTGTAGCTGGGTGATAGCGAAGCCGCTCGCGAGTGCACCCTCCAAGGTGCTGTAGGGAGCGGGCGGCGTAGCGGTGGTCACCAGTGTTTTCCGGTAGGGTCGGGTTGCTTGTGACCAACCTGAGGGACACCACCGATGACCGACGACATGATGAACCTGCGCTCACTCGTTGAGAAGAGCGCCGACGCCGATTTGCTGCGCGAGATGATCGGCTTCGCTGCCGAGAAGCTGATGGCGCTGGAGGTCGGCACAAAGACGGGCGCGGGTTATGGCGAGAAGTATGGCTTCCGACTGGCCCAGCGCAACGGCTATCGCGACCGGGACTGGGAGACACGGGCGGGCACCGTCGAGCTGCGCATTCCGAAGCTTCGCACAGGCAGCTACTTTCCAAGCTTTCTCGAACCACGCCGCATGGCAGAGAAGGCCCTGACGGCGGTGATCCAAGAGGCCTATATCCAAGGCGTCTCGACCCGATCCGTCGATGACCTCGTGAAGGCCATGGGCATGTCGGGCATCTCCAAGAGCCAGGTATCCCGGCTCTGCGAGGAGATCGACGAGAAGGTGAAGGCCTTCCTCGACAGGCCCATCGAAGGGGAATGGCCCTACCTTTGGATCGATGCGACCTACCTCAAGGTCCGGCGCGGCGGGCGCATCGTCTCTGTTGCGGTCATCATCGCCGTCGGCGTCAACACCGACGGTCGACGCGAGGTGCTCGGTATGGAGATCGGCACATCCGAGGCCGAGGCGATCTGGACAGAGTTCCTGCGTAAGCTGACAAGGCGGGGTCTGCGTGGCGTCAAGCTCGTCGTCTCTGACGCACATGAAGGCATAAAAGCCGCCGTCTCCAAGGTTCTCTCGGCCACCTGGCAGCGCTGCAGGGTTCACTTCATGCGCAATGCGCTCGCCCATGCCGGAAAGAGCGGACGCCGTGTTGTCTCCGCCTTCATCGCCACGGCCTTTGCCCAAGACACGTCAGAGGCTGCAAGTACCCAATGGCGCAACGTCGCCGACCAGATCAGGCCGAAGGTGCCCAAACTCGCCAGTCTCATGGACAGTGCCGAGCAAGACGTGCTCGCCTACATGACCTTTCCCAAGCAGCATTGGGCCAAACTCCACTCGACAAACCCGATTGAGCGATTGAACGGTGAGATCAAGCGACGCACAGAGGTCGTCGGCATCTTCCCAAACGACGACGCCATCGTGCGCCTGGTCGGTGCGCTGCTGCTCGAACAGAACGACGAATGGGCCGTCCAGCGGTCCCGCTACATGACACTTGAGACAATCGCCACGATGAGCGATGATCCGCTCATCAGCCTGCCAGCCGCAAGCTGATCCATTCCCGGCTCTGTCCGGAAGCACGGCGACCGCCAAAGCTACACCACGCCGGGGGACACGATCTTCCGGAAAGCGAAGACACTCTCCTTGTCCAGTCGCAGGTATTCGTTCGGTCGCTACGGGATGTCAGCTGGTTTCTCGCCGCGATCGTTGGCATTGAAGTAATTGAAGAGCTACGTCAGGCAGCTGTGATCTCCGGCTGGCAATTGCCTGTTTAGGCCAAGCATCTACAACAGCGTATGCCTATCAGGCCAAATCGAACTCAATGGTCGCCAAACGTTCGTCAAACTAAAAAACTAAGTCTTTCCAGACGTTCGTTCATTCCCGGCGAAAGGACTATAAATAGTCACCATGCTCGTGTGATATCCTCACGGCAAGTTTGTCTTTTGGAAGTGGCACACTGAGCAATTTCAGTATTGCGATAATCCTGACGTCCAGCCTTCGATACTGCATCACAGTCGTACACAGAGATAATATACCGATCGCATCACCATTGCACCCTTTCTGGAGGGCTTGCCGAGCAGCACCCTACATCGAAATGGCTTCGTGCGGATGGCCGGCAAAGGGAGGGCTTGGGTGCTGGCGTGGCTGCATCATAGCGGGGAGGCTTGGGGGGCAGCACCGCCGGCCTCCAGGCAGTTATGATGCTAGTCCGCTGACGAGCCGTCGCTCTCTTCATCGAGAAGCACGGCGTTTGCGCCCGTCGCAGACAGACGCACGACGTTGTTTTCCACCAGGGCGACGAGACCACCCGGAACATAGTGTTTGTGCTTTGCATGGTGTCCAGAGCCTGCGGGTTCCAGCGCGATACGACCTCCTGTAACCGCTGCAACCTTACCGACAGGAGCGCCATCCGCTCCAAGGACCGTCATTCCGCGTTTGACATCTGCTAGATTCGACATGGCTCGCTCCTATCATGATACCGATCAATAATACCCGGCTTTTGCGGAAACAATCGAGCGGGTGACCGCCAATTCAGCAAAAGACACCTCGCTTGACATTCAGCGGCACCCGCTTGGGACCGCTGCCGCTAGTCCATCGTGAGCTGCACATGATTGCGAACCGTGGTCGCTGTCTGGGTCGCGAAAAGCAACCCACATTGATGCATTGCCGCGATTGTCACGTGGTCGCTCTACCTCGCGGCTTGCCGATACATCCCGGTCACCAGTAGCTGCTCCATTGCGACATTTATACACTTGAACCTCAACCTACTCGAGGTCCTACCTTGGCAACAGCGAGGCAGGAAAATGCGCTTGCATGCCAGGAGATCGAGATGCTGCTAAATTCGCAGGGACCAAGCAACCAAGCCGCAAGCGCTCTTTGTCCACACTGCAGGATCGATCTCGTTATGAGCGAGCGACAGGGCATTGAGATCGACTATTGCCCGAAGTGCCGAGGGGTTTGGCTGGATCGAGGAGAACTCGACAAGATAATCGAACGGAGCGCTGCTGAAGATACACGATACGGGCAGGTTCAGGCTGGCCGAGGACGCTCACAAGCATCCCCTCGCGATGCCCAAAGTGACTGCCGTGAAGACCACCGCCGCGACTACAGCGACCATGATCGGCATGGCGGACACCATGGTCGGAGGCACGGTTCATTTCTGGGCCGATTGTTCGACTAACCGTTTGCGGAGCGGGACAATGAAGAGTGCGCGGTTAGGCCAGCTTGGATGTTATGCCATCGTTCTGTTGACAACGCTCGCACCAGCATCCGCTCAATCCGTTGACCGTGCGGAGATCGAAAAGATCGTCCGCGAATACCTCGTTCAAAACCCAGAAATCATAGAGGACGCACTAACTGAACTTGAAAGCCGCAGGCTAGCGGCCCAGGCCGAGGCTAGGTCACAAGCGATATTGGCTGAGACCGATTCACTGTACCGAACGAAGGACGATGTGGTCCTGGGAAACCCGGACGGGGATGCCGCTCTCGTCGAGTTTTTCGATTTCAACTGCGGCTATTGCAAGCGGGCGGCACCTGATGTTGAGGCGCTTGCCGCCGAGGATCCCAAGCTGCGGATAGTTTTGAAGGACTTTCCCATTCTTGGGCCGGGTTCCGTTGAGGCCGCAAAAGTAGCTCTGTCCGTCAAGCGCATCGCAGGCGCCGCCGCCGCTCGAGATTTCCGTGTGCGACTGATGGGAATGCAAGGACAAATAAACGCCAATCGAGCCTTGGATCTCACCGAGGAGATGGGGCTCGACCGAGTGAAACTCTCGGAGGAAATGGCCACACCGGCAGTTGAGGCAATCATCGCGTCAAACCTGGCGCTAGCACAGCGGCTCGGACTGACAGGCACGCCCTCTTTCGTTGTGGGCGATCAGATCATTGAGGGAGCAGTCGGAAAAGAGCCGCTTGCGGATGCAATCAAAGCGGTTCGCCAGAAATGAGAGTCTCGATCATCAGTCCTCGGCCTCTCGGGCCGTCAGTCTTTGGCGCGACTTCGACCCAACAGCGCAAATCATCTCGCAGCGGCCATACTGCTGTCGCAGACGTCGACAATCCGCAACCTGCACAATGTCTGGTGCCACTTGGCGAGAGACCGCGTCGATAGATGTTTTCTACATCGCAGCACTTCATGTTCCTGCGCCAGTGGGTCTCCAACCCCAAGATGGTCGGAGCCGTCCTTCCTTCAGGAATGTCGCTAGCTCGTTTGATGACCAAGGCAATCGACCAAACCACGGGCACCGTACTCGAACTTGGACCCGGGACCGGCGTCTTCACCGAGGCTCTCCTGAGGCGCGGTCTTGCCGAAGAGCAACTGACACTTGTCGAACTCGATAAGAGATTTGCCGATCTGCTCTCGGCCCGCTTCCCGAGCGTTCGAATCGTCCAAGGAAGCGCGGCCCGGTTGTCTGCAGCGGGCGTCGCCAAAGATATCAGGTATGACGCAGTCATTAGCGGGTTGCCTCTTCTCTCGATGCCTGCGCCCACGGTGTTCCGGATTGTCAAGAATGTGGCGCACAGGCTCGCTTCCGGTGGAAATCTCTATCAGTTTACGTATGGAGCGCGGTGCCCTGTTGCCCGCGTGATGCTTGAGAAGCTTGGCCTGGAATCGCATTTGCTTGGGACTGTTATTTGGAATTTTCCTCCAGCCTCAGTCTACCGCATTTCACATGCACGGGCGGGAGAGGAAAGGCATCCGAACACCTCCCATCCGTAAGTAATACCTGGCCGCAAGAAGCCGGGAAGGGGAGCGAGTTTCGCAAAATACCAACATCAAGGAGTTCGATATGTTTACTAGACGCGAGATTCTGTCTGGAGCAACTGCCATTGCAGCTCTGTCAACATTGCCGGCACGAGCGCAGACCGGTGTCAATCATGAGATCCAGATGCTGAACAAGGGCACGAAGGGTGCCATGGTCTACCAGCCTGATTTCGTGACTGCGTCGCCCGGCGATACCATCACGTTCATTCCCACCGACAAGTCACACAATGCCGAAAGCATAAAGGGGATGCTGCCCGAAGGCGCAGTCCCCTTCAAAGGTAAGTTGAATGAGCAGATTACCATTACTATCGAGAACGAAGGCGTCTACGGCGTGAAGTGTACGCCGCACTATGGCATGGGCATGGTGATGCTTATTGCCGTCGGCACGCCCAGCAATCTGGATGAAGCCAAATCGGTCAAACATCCACCCAAAGCGAAGAAGCTGTTCGATGAACTCCTTGCGGCCGTTCCCGCAGCTTGATCTCTTCCGACTTACATAGTCGGTTCCGGATGGCAGCACGCGGTCCATTTCGCCGGGATCGTCTGCTGCCATCTTTTCCGAAGGCCCGGAAGATCACGCGAGGGGCATCACAGGAAGGAGGCTGCGAAGACTATCTATTCCCTATCAGACAACAAGCGCTGGACTATTAGCTCGGCATCCGAACCCGCTCCCATGATCAGCGCCGATGCCCGGTTGCGCTGCCACGGACGGCCAACAAAGTATATGCCTTTCACCGGTGAGATGCCGGCCTCATGCAGGAACGCTCCATCAGGTCCCTTGGCTTCAGCGATATCGAGCCAAGATGTATCATCCTGATATCCTACCGCCCATATCACCATGCGGATATCCGCCGAAGTGGCATCGGCAAACTGCGCCACTCGACCGCTTGCCTCGGTAAGACGTGGCAGAATTCTTATGCCTCTACTCGCCAGACTCTCAGTACTCCTGTCACGGTCGGGAAACGCGTCGGATCGTTTGAGCTTGCTGCCGATCCGCGACTCTGGAGGCGCGCTCAGAACGCCAAGCAGGTTGAGCCACCACCAGATGGATTTTCCCAAGACACGTTCGGGAAATAGCTTGCGTGACCTTCCAGCGGCCAGCAAAACGGGTTGGAACGGGCGCACTTCCGCCGCAATATCTCGTCCACTTGCCCCGTCGCCAACGACCAGGACCGGGCCATCGGGCAATTGGTTCGGATTGCGATAGGTTTCGGTCGTAAGCTGGAGTACGCCATCGCCAAATCGGTGGGTGAGTTCAGGAACCACCGCCCGCTGGAATGCTCCCGTCGCAACGATCACTTCGCTGGCGACGATTATCCTTCCGTCGTCTAGTTGTGCCTCAAAACTCTCGCCGTCAGTTTTTGACAGGCGAGTCACCTGCCGGCCAAGTGTGACCGGCAGCCGTAGCCGCGCCGCGTAGCTTTCGAGATAGTCTGCAAACTCATCGCGCGTGGCATAAAGCTCCCGGTTGCCCGCGAGCTCCAGGCCCGGCAGCGCACTGAACTGCCGCGGCGTGAAGAGCGTGAGTGAGTCATAGCGTGTCCGCCAGTTGTCCCCGACTCGGCGATGGCTGTCGACGATTTGAAACGGTACGCCGGCAGCCCGCAGATGGTACCCCGCAGCAAGTCCGGCCTGTCCGGCGCCGATCACAAGGACGTGTCTTTCCATCAGATGACGACGACTTGAGCTCCGACCGGCACCCGTTCGTAGAGATCCTGCACGTGTTCGTTCACCATTCTGATGCAGCCGTTCGAGACAGCCTTACCGATGGTCCAGGGTTCATTCGTTCCGTGGATACGGTAGAGCGTGTCCCGGCCGTTGCGGTAGAGGTAGAGCGCCCGGGAGCCCAATGGATTGTTCGGCCCACCAGGCACGCCACCCGCATAACGGGCATACTTCTTGGGATCGCGACGGATCATATTGTCGGTGGGCCGCCAGGACGGCCATTTCGCTTTGCGTCCGATGAGTGCCGAACCCGTAAACGCCAGACCTGCCTTGCCAACGCCGATACCGTAGCGCCGCGCCCTCCCATCTCCTGTGACCAGATAAAGATACTTGTCGCGTGGAACCACGACGATCGTTCCTGCCGGGTAGTCGTATGGCGACACTATGCGCTGGGGAAGGAAACGCTCCTCAAGCTTGAACGTGCGCTTGGTCCCTTGGGCAAGCGCTTGCCCAGGCACTGCCAGCAAGCCAACCGCGCCAATCAAAAATGCCCGTCGCCCGATCCAGACTGACGACGCTACGCTGGAATTGTTGTCGACATCAGTGCTCATGACCATCCTCCTCGCCCTGCGGTGGCGCTACGTCAGGAACCAGCTTCTCCACCTTTGCGCCGGCCTTGAGCTCGGCAATAATCCGTCTTTCCTCCGTTGCTTCCAGGGATTGCCGAATCTGCGGTGCGACGGTTTCGAACGCCGGAGCTGGCCGGTTTCGCGTTTCCTCGAGCAGGACCACATGGAAGCCGAACGCGCTGGCAACTGGCGTCTGCGTGAACTCCCCGGGCTGCAATTTCGCCGCGGCGACATCGATCTCAGGGACGACTTGCCCATCGGCCACGAAGCCGAGGTCTCCGCCGTTGACTTTGGACACCTCATCGGCCGAGCGTTCCTGCGCGAGTTCCGCGAAAGATTTACCCCCTTTCAGCGCGTCGATGACGGCGAGGGCATCGCTCTCGCTGCGAAGCAGTATATGTCGGAGCCGACGTTCAAGAACGGGCGGAATCTTCGCTACCTGCTCGTCATAGGCGGCCCTGACGGCCGCATCGGTTATCGCCTCTCCCACGCGCTGCTCAAGGAACAGAGAGCGGAGCGTCTGATCCTCGAAGAATGCCAGCTGTCTTTTGTAGGCTTCCTGCTCGGGCACGTTTGCCGCGCGGGCCGCCTCGGCCACGATCCTCAGGTCGATCAGGGCATCGACAAGAAGGGAACGTTTGGCATCGGCTGGCATTTGGCCGAGTTGCTGCGAATACATCTGCTCGGCAATGGCAAGGTCGTCTGCGGTAATGTCCTTGCCATTGACGCGACCGACGACGCCGGCGTCCTGCGCGAGGCCGGCCGAGCCAAGTGGCAACGACAGCGAAAGGATTGTCGTGCCGACGAGCAGGCCGGCTTTCCATCGGTTTTTGATCCTGGTGGTCATCGGAACCTCCCTACTGCCTGGCCGCGGCAACCAGCGGATCGATGATCTCGCTGAAGCGTTCGATGCTGAGGGCGCCCTTCTGCATCTGCCCATTGATGAAGAATGTCGGTGTGGAATCGACACCGAACGATCTGCCGCCTTCGGCGACGGCCGTGACCTTCTCAAGAAGAGCCTGATCCTGGAGGCATTTTTCGAAGTCGGCGGTGCTCATTCCCGTCATGCCCATGGTCGACTTCAGAGCTGCCGTCCCGTCGGGCACGCGAGCCCAGTTGTCCTGGGTCCGGTAGAGCAGGTCGATCGTCGGATACCATTTGTCGTCGCTCACGCAGCGCGCCAGCATGAAGCCGGCGGATGAACGCGGATCGAAGGGGAACTCGCGCATGATGAACCGGACCTGGCCGGTGTCGACGTACTTCTTCTTGAGGTCCGGCCACACATTGACGTGAAAGGTACGGCAATGAGGACACGTCAGGGATGCGTATTCGATGATCGTCACCGGCGCACCGTCAGGTCCGAAGCTTTTCTCAGGAAGAGGACCAGGGGCCAGCAGTGCCTCGGGCGTCGGCTGTGCCGACAGCAGCGCCGGATAGGTGGCGACCACACTGGTGGCAGCCATGCCGAAGATCAGATTTCGTCGTTTCATGTCGAGGTCCTTTCGTGAGGACAAGGTTGTGCAAGCTCTAGCCCCTTGAGAGGCAAGCGGCTTCTGTCAGACAAATGAACGGGTGCCGCCGCGAACGACGATGGGAGTAGGCGTGGCAACACGGTCATACAGGTCAATGATGTCCTGGTTCATCAATCGGACGCAGCCACTTGAGACGGCCTTGCCGATGGTCCAGTACTCAGGCGTGCCGTGCAGCCGGTAGAGCGTGTCTTCGCCGTTCTGGAAAATGTAGAGCGCCCTCGCACCGAGCGGATTATTGAGCCCCGGTGGCTGCCCGCCATTTTCAGCACTCCACTTCGCAAGTTCGGGCTGCCGCGCGATCATTTCCGCCGGCGGCGTCCACTTCGGCCAGCGCTGTTTCCACTGGATGACGCCTTCGCCCGACCATTCGAACCCCTGGCGGCCCAGACCAACGCCATAGCGCATCGCCTTGCCACCTGGGCGGACGAGATAAAGATAGAAGTTTCTCGTATCCACGACGATCGTGCCTGGACGTTCACCGGTCGGATCGTCGACAAGCCGCCTGTAGAAGCGCTTGTCGACCTTGGACAGGTCGACGGCCGGGATCGGAAAATCCTCCTCCGGCATGGCCCGGTACATGGAGATATAGGATGGATCTTCCGCTGGTTTGACCGGCGCAGGTTCCGCAGGCAGGTTTCCGGTGGTTGAGCAGGCTGACAAGATCAACCCGCTGGTGGCGGTGGCACCAAGGCTCAGGATTTGTCGACGTGAAAACTGTACTTGTTTGCTTTTTGGGGTCACTGTTACGCTCGCAATAAGGTCATCGGGAACCGGTGTCTGCGTGCAGACAGTGCCGGTGTGGAGCAACGACCTATCGAGCGCATCATGTCTGGCAGAACTGCCAACAGCGCGACGGCGATCGGTCTCGCCTCTCCTGACGTTATCGGGGCGGTGGGACGACTGAAGGAAATACTCCCGGAGGGAGGGTGTGAATAAGTCTATTCGGGGAAGAGGGATGCGCCTCACGAACTACAGGCACATGCCATTCGGCAAGCCAGCTGCAGCTGTCATGACATTTGGCAGTAGCCTCAGGCGAAGGAGCATCATCACTACCAGTGTCAGCGCCTTCATCCCCAAGGACAGAGACAAGCTGAGCTGGCTCCTCGCCGGCTGCAGCCGCAGGTAATGCGGCATGCAGGCTGACGAAGCAGAGGAGGAGAAGAGCAAGCAGCGTCCGGACCATCGCGGTTTACTCGTCTGGCGAGTGCGGGTCGGCTATCGCCGCATCCGGCCGGCTAACTGGAACGGAAGATAGCGAGGTCCGCTTCGCCAACGCGGATTGGCCGCTACGCTCGAGCAGCCTACGAAAACTCGGATGCATCCCACCGTCGGCATAGGCGTGGGCCGAAAGCACAGTGCCAGCAGTAAGGAGTTCTTCCATCGCGACGCGATCGGACTGCGTCCTGGCGGCGACCAGAGCGTCTGGCGCGTTCAGCGCAGGGGGACATGGAGCAAGCACATCGCGCGGCTCACCTCCACCGAACTCCTTGTCGAAAACGTAGCGTCCTTCGCAGTAGGACACTTTCGGCTGGCGTCGGGAGACCTCGAAGATGTCATATCCCTGCTTGAGATCGGACCAAAACGTGAAGTTCGGATCGTTTCGGTTCTTCGCCATGTTTTGAGGGGTCATTCGGAACGGAAACGCCTGGACCTGGAATGATCCTTGGCCGCCCTTCAGAGCCTCGCGCGCGACAGCATAAATCTCGGCGACTCCTTCATCGGTCAGCGCGAAACACCCGGAGGACGAACATGCGCCATGCACCATGAGCGCCTCACCTGTGTAGCCGAGGGCCGCTTCAAGCTTGTTCGGATAGCCGAGATTGAAGGACAGGTAATATTGGGAATTGGGGTTCAGCATCCCGGCGGAGACGTGGTAGAAGCCTTCGGGAGCCTGACGATCGCCGTTTTGCTTTTTCGGCCCCAGCTTTCCGGACCAGCGACACATCGGGTAAGTCTTGAGCAAGGCGAACCTTCCGCTTCGGTCGCGCTTCCAGATCTCCAGCTCGCTTTCCTGCTTGAAGATTCGCACGAGGATAGGCGCCGAAGGCGACATCGATTTGCGCGACATCTCCGCCGTAACCGCAGCGGGAATCGGCTGGGTCGCCTTGCCGTCAACGTCGAGAACGGTAGAGACGCATGCGCTCAACAAGAGCGTAAGCGCTGCAATCCCTCCGATCCTGACGGCCGTTAGCATCATTGAAAACCATTTCGTTGGCGCACACCCTCTCCGGCGGCTCCTCGCACAGTTCGCCTATCATAGTTAAAATGGCGTTTCCGCCCACAAATTCGTGAGCGTCAAAGAACCGCAGCCGCAAAAAGCCTCAATTTGTTAAGCCAGCGCTGAGTTACAGAGACAAGGGGTCCAATCAGGAAAGAAGGCAATGCGACGAGTGATGTGTCTAATCGTTGCCGTGAGGACCAGGTAGAGCTTGGATTCTATTCCGCAATAGAGTGCATGCCAAAGCTGTTGTCAGCATTCAAATGCCTTTCATCCGGAAACCTGAATATGCTAGCGCCATTAGGCATGTCCGAACGGCTGGCGCGGCCAAAACTGATGCCGGCGGGCCCGCGGTCACTACGGTTTCATTGAGGTAGAACCTCGTGTCCAGAGCGACAGCCTTACCTGCGAACTGTCCGACATCAGCGCCCATGAGACAGAACTGGCTTAATTGAGAAGAGAGGATT
>DAMDHD010000036.1:0-19896 GCA_032102365.1 Allorhizobium sp. CTOTU50464
GCGGCAGATAGCCGACATTCTCGGTGAAGAAGCTGGTCGGCCACTGCTTGAGGTCAGCACCGTCCACCCGCACCGAACCGCGCAGGATCGGCCAGATACCGAGGAGAGAGCGGGCCAGCGTCGTCTTGCCGCCGCCAGACGGGCCGATGAGCGCAAGCGCCTGGCCGGCCGTCAGCTTGAAGGAGACATCGCTTAGCAGCACCGTGCCGGTCGTCGGCGCAACCGTCGTCATGCCCTCGACGACGAGGTCCTCGCTCGGCGCCGGCAGGTCGAATTGCGTGGGCGGACGATCGAGAACGGCCAGCGTGTCCTTGATGCGTGCCCAGGAGCGCCGCGCCGAGATCACACCCTTCCACTGGGCAATCGCCTGGTCGACCGGGGCAAGCGCCCGGCCGGTGACGATCGACGACGCGATGATCGCGCCTGCCGACATCTCGCCCTTCATGGTGAGGTAGGCGCCAAGCCCGAGCGTTGCCGACTGCAGCATCATGCGCAGCACCTTGGAGATCCCGGCAAAGGTGCCGGCGATGTCGGAAGTCGCCGTCTGGGTGTCGAGGTGGCGGCGATTGGCGCTTTCGAAGCGGTCGATCGCCCGCTCCGTCATGCCCATCGAATAGAGGATGTCACCGTTGCGGACATGGTTGTCGGAGACGTTGTTGCGCTGGATCGCGGCCCGCGTCATCTCCTTCGCATGCCGCCGTGACAGAAGCTCGGCGGCGATCGTCAGGCAGGCGAGGAAGGCGGCCCCTCCGAGCGTCAGCATGCCGAGCACCGGATGCAGCATCCACACGAAGACGAGATAGACGGGGATCCAGGGCAGGTCGAAGAGCGCGACCGGCCCGGCCCCCGACAGGAAGCCGCGCACCGTGTCGACGTCCCGGCCGCGTTCGGAGGCCTCCGCCGACGAATAGCCGAAGCGTGGCATGTCGATCACCACCCGGTGCACGAGCGGCGCGATCTTGCGGTCGACGTTTGACCCGAAGCGAACGAGCATCTGTGACCTGAGAATGTCGAACATGCCCTGGAACAGGTAGAGTCCGACGGCGATCACCGACAGCCAGATCAGCGTCGGAATGCTGCCGCTGGTTAGCGCTCGATCATAGATCTGCAGCATGTAGAAGGCGCCGGTCAGAGCCAGAATATTGATGATCCCCGACAGGCCGAAGACGAACCCGATGACCGTACCGATCCCCGAGAGTTTGTAGCTAGACTGCTTGCTCATGAGTTCCCCCACTCAAAGTTGCCTGTCCGGCCCCGCCTGGGCCGGACAGTCTTTCCATGCAGTCCTCAGGAAACGCCGAGGAAGTCGTTGATCGTCAGGTTGTGACGGCCATGCAGCGAGAGTTCGAAGTCTCCGGCATTGTCGTCCAGCGTCTTGCCACGGATGACCGTGAACTCCTCGCCGTCGCGCATCTCGTGCGTGATCGTGACGTCGCCTATCGCATCGATCATCTGGCCCGCCTCCAGCTTCATCGGCCCGTCCGGGTTCATGCCGGTGAAGTCGATCCGGTCGCCGGTGTGGAAGCCGTAGATCGTGTCGCCATTCGCCGACGCCGCCGAAGTGAACTTGAAGACGTCGTCGCCAAGTCCGCCATCGATGACATTGACCGCCGTCGAGGCCGTGATCTTGTCGTGGCCGGAGCCGCCGACGAAGTTCTCGAAGCCGTAGAACGTATCTGAGCCCGTCGTGCCGCCGGAGACTGAACCGCGCTGGTTGAAGCCATTGCCGAGGTCGACCGTCAGGTTGGCGCTGCTTGCGGCATAGTCGAGCGTGTCGATGCCGTCTTCGCCATAATACGTGTCGTTGCCATCGTTGGCCGTGGCGATGACCGTGTCATTGCCGTCGCCAGCCCAGATCCGGTCGTCACCCGCACCGCCTTCGATCGTGTCGTTGCCAGCTCCGGCAAAGATCTGGTCGGAACCAGCTCCCCCGAACACGATGTCCGCGCCCTCTCCGGCATGGACTTCGTCGTCGCCAAGACCCGCATTGATGAAGTCGTCTCCCTCACCGCCGGTCACCACATCATCACCATCCTCGCCGCGCAAAATGTCAGAACCGGCCTGGCCGACAAGAACATCCGTGCCCGCTCCGCCAAGGATCGTGTCGTTGCCGCCTGCACCCAGCAACGCATCCGCAGAGGCCGTGCCGATCAGTGTGACCGGTGCTTGACCGGAGGCCGGAGGCGTGACGAGCTCGCCATTGTCTTCGCCATCCTCGTCTTCATCCTCCGTCTCGTCGTTATGGCCGTGATCGGTGCCGGCCTCGACGAGCGTCGGAGCAGCGCCAGTGAATGTCAGCGAGTGACTGCCGTTCGACAGCGTGGTCGTGCCGTCGCCATTGTCGGTTTCGGTGTAGTCCGCCGGATTGGCATCCGCCGCCACTTCGACCACATCCTGAGGACGCAAGGCCCCGATGATCGTGTCATTGCCGCCATTCGAGCGGAAGACAATGCGGTGGGCGGAGCCCAGCGCCGAAATGTCGACTGTGTCGTTTCCAGCTGACCCATCGATGGTGATCGTCGAATAGTTCAGGCTGGTGCTGACAAAGTTGCCGATAACTTCGATGATGTCGCCGCCGTTCGTACCGGTGTCGAGGCCGCCGTTGTTGTTGTTGGCGGTGACATTCAGCGTGTTGATGACGATTTCCTCGATGTTATCGAGTTCTGCGACCACTGTTTCGGCACCGTTCGCCAGAGCGCGGGTAATGACAATTTCGGTTGTCGGAAGGAAGACGGTACCCAGCGCGGCGGCAAGTGCGGCATTCTGGTTGTTGGTGACGGCATAGATGCGGAAGCGTTCGGCACCCTGCACGCCCGTCAGACGATAGGTATCATTGCCTTGCCCACCATCGACAATATCGCGGCCCTGGTTGCTTATCTGGTTGATCACATCATCGCCACCGCCGGCGAAGATGATGTCATTGCCTGCTCCACCATTCAGCGCACTGGCCGCGTTGTCCCCGATCAGGATGTCGTTGCCGTCACCGCCATCTATGCCCTGGGTGGTGTCGCGGACAACGGTGACAGTTGCCGTATCGGCCCCCGTCCCGCGATAGGCAAAGCTTCCGCCATTGGAATTGTTACCGTTTCCGGTATCCGTGACGGTCACACCATTTGGCCCAAGGACGGCTGTGAGACTGTTTGTGGCAGTGATTGCACTAATCCCCAATGCGGAGTCGGGGTCGATATCGTTGGCGAGCAGACTCCAGCTGGGTACGATGAACGCGGAACCATTGGTAAAATTCGTCACGATACGATCGTTGTTCGCCAGCATCGGATCATCGACAGGTGTCACCGTTACCGTATGCGTCGCTGGCGCACTATCGAGGCGCCCGTCATTGACAGTCACTTCGATGACACGCGGAACGACGGAGGGCGCGTCCGAACTGTTGGCGAAAGTGATCGCCTGGATTGCGGTCTGATAGGCCGAAAGCGTCGCCTCACCGGCAAGTGTTACTACGATTGCGCCGCCCACTTGTGAGATCGAGGATGTGATCCCGTTCGGAAGGGAGCCGACAGCTAGGCTATCACCCACCTGCGCATTGGTAAGCACCACGCGGGCCGAAGCAAGCGTTTGGCCATTGTCCGTGATCAGCGGTTCGGATCCGACGGAGATTGGATCCTGGCCCTCGAGAAAATTAGAGGTGATGTCCTGGTTGGGCGGGGTAACAGGCTGCGTACCGCTCGCATTTACCGTCAAATTGTCGACGATGAAGCGCTCAGTGTTGGCGTTCAGGAAGCCATCCTGATCGAGCGTGCCCTCCAGCCGGAAGCGGATTGCGGACGGTGCATTCGTGACACCTCCCATTGGAAGCGTAATCGTCTGATTGCCACCATTGCTTCCATTGTAGGTCGCCAAAGTCACGAAGTTGACACCGTCAGCAGCAAACTCGAAATGTAAGCGTTCATTATCGTTCCCGACCTGGATGAACCCAGCAACAAGATCTGAACCTGGCGATACGCCATTGTCATCGATAAAGAAGCTGACCGTCGCTGACTGCATACCCGATAGGTCGAGGGATCGTGTGATCGTTGCACCGTCAGCCGCATTCGGATTGAACCGCAACTGGTTGCTGTCGCCCCCGTCGATCTGCACGTTTCCACCCGTGACCGAATTGTTCCCGTCGCCGGCTTCGATCCATCCCGCCGCGAAGTTGCTGGTGCCGGTGTTATTGTTGCCACCATTTGCCGTGTTGAAATTGTCCGCAAAGACCCGCGTGACCGTATCGAAGCCGTCGAGCGAAATTTCCGGCGCGATGTTGCGCAGGTCGAGCACACGATCGGCGAACTGGATCTTCTCGATGTTGAACAGCCGATCCGTCCCCTCGGCCTGCAGGTTGCGGCCTGAGACGGTATCCACGACACCGGCCGTCGGGTTGATATGCGCGACAGTGACGCTTCCGTCGTTGTTGAAGGTCACCTCGTAATTCTCAAAATTGTCGTAATAGACGGCCGTATCGACATCGGCAGCACCGCCGCCGTTGACGATCTCACGGACCATCGATAGCTGGCTCGGTGCGAATGTGCGGTCGAAGAGCAGGCTATCGAGGGTTGCACCGCCCTTTTGCGCGGTCGCGTTCGGCTTCAAGGCGCCGTTGACGAGATCGGCTTCCAGGTAGACCGGGCCAGCCAGACTGTCGGCGGTATACGGACCACCGGGTGCATCGATGCGAATGCGGACATTGAGCCACTTGTCGCCATCGATGATGTCGTTACCGCCCATGCCACGTATCAGATCGGAGCCGCCACCACCGAGCAGGATGTCGGAGCCATCGGACGTATCCATGACCGCCAGCTGGCTGTCACCATTGGCATTGTTTGGATTGGTCAGGGTGAAACGCTGAAGATGTGCCACAAGCTCGCGCAGGCCCGTGATGTTGTCGACATTCTTCTCAAGCAGCGCGTTTGAGAAGCTCTCGATCGGCGCGTCAGGGGTAACCTGCGCTGCGTTGCCAGCCGCGTCATAGCCACCGATCACCACGTCGCGACCTGTCAGGCTGTCATTGTTCTTCCAGCCGGAAAGGCCTTCGACGAGATCGTATCGATCCCGCAGGATGTTGTTCTGCTGGTTCACGAAGATGCTGACATTCATGTCGGCATTCGCGTTGTAGTCATTGCCCTTGAAGGTCGTCCAGTCGAAGCCGGCCATGCCGTTGCTGCGGTTGATGCCGATACCCTGAACCATGATGTCGTCGCCGGATTCGGCGTCGAAATCCGTGTCATTCTCGCCCGAGATCATGATGTCATGGCCGATGACACGGGAGTTGAAGAACAGTTCGGAATTGTCACCGGTCAGGGTGTTCATGTTCCCCTGGCCTTCCAGCCAGTCATTACCTTCGTTGCCATAGACGACGCCACCGCCACCCGATGCGGCACGAATGTAGTCGTCACCTTCGCCACCGAAGATGCTCTTGGCTTCCGAGCCCCCCGACAGGATGTCCGAGCCGTCGCCGCCGAAGACGAGGTCGAGACCCATACCGCCATTGATCAGGTCGTCGCCGGCCTCACCCTTGAGCACATCAGCAGCCCCGATATCCGTCCCGCTGTCGGTGATGATGTCGGAACCGTCACCGCCGTGAATATGATCGACGCCGAAGCCGCCCTCCAGCCGGTCGTCACCACCCTCGCCCCAGAGCGTGTCGTCGCCAGCGCCGCCGATGATGATTTCCGATCGGTTCGTGCCCCCGAGAACGACGTGTTCGCCGCCATTGTATTTCAGGTAGTCCTGGGCACGCGTAACGAGGCTGGTTGTCCCCGTGATGGCGGAGATGACATCGGCGGGACGCGTCGGGTCGGCTGATCCGAGACCCTCGTTGTACTGCCGCGACCGATCCATCTCGATGACATAGTCTGCCGTCTGGAACGCCGCACCATTGATGTGCAGGCCGACCTCTTCAGTATCGGTGTTGCGTCGGATCAGGTCGGCGAAACTGTCGCTTTCCAGCTCGGTGAGCAGGTTCAGACCTTGGGTGCGGCTGAGATAGTAGAAGCGGTCACCATTCTGCAGCTTCTCGATCTGCAGTTCGAAGACGAAGGTGAAGGTCGAGCCCAGCATGCCGCCGAACGGCATAAGCGCTTCCGCAAGACCGCCGATCCAGAAGTCGACCTTGTTGAGACCGCCGAGGGTGCCGCCTGCCCAGGCACCGGTCGCATTGAGGAAGTCGAGGCGATCGGACGGTGCGCCATCGCCGCCGAAAACGAGAGACCAGGCCGCATCACGCTTCGCCTCAGCTGTCGTTGCCGACAGGATCGAGCTGTGGGTTCCGTAAGCCGCGATGAAATTGACGATCGACAGCGGGTTCTTCAGGTTTTGGGCAAAATCCACCCAGCTCTCATAGGGCTTCAGATAGGTGTCCTGCGTCTGCTCATAGATCTGACGACGTGCTTCGTTCAGCGAGGGGACCCCGGTTTCCCGGGCACGGGCTATGTTGAGTGCCGCGAGATCGAGCGGCAGGCCGACCAGATTGTCGCGCAGTGCGCTGGTCATGAACTCGTCGATTTCGTTGCCGGCCTGACGGGTCATGCCGCGCAGGATCGCGCCGGCTGCCGCATGGGCATCGACGCCCTGCGCATCGAACATCACTGGATCGAGGAAGGCGTCGATCAAACCCTTTTCTTCCGCCCTGACCTGACCGCCGGCAAATTTCAGGATGTCGACGTTCTCGTTCAGCATAGAATGCCCGAAACGATAGACGACCTGGGCAAATTCCTCGAAGATCGCGCTGTCGATCTCGACTGAATTGGAGAAAACGAACGGGTCGATCTGTGGAGCAATCGCGCGAACGAACTCCTCGAAGACGAGGTGCTGATAAACCATCTCCGTCGAGAAGCGCGCTGCCTGGAAGAGGCGTTCGCCATCCCAGACAAGACCGGCGCTGCTGGTCGGCATTGTCGAGACATCGGTGAGAAGCCACTCGTTCAAGAAGGCGACGTCGCCTCCGGCGATGAGGCTTGCCTTGATCTCCTCGACCTGACGGTTGTGTTCGCCATGGAATATGGCATGCGTCGCGGTCAGCGCAATGTTCTCGTTGCCGCGACCGTCGCCGACGATGAAGTGGCGGTCAAGGAGTTCATTGTCATAGGTCGAAACGCCGCCGAACATGTTCGCGGGTCCCTGAGCGTTGCCGGTGTTCGTGTCGACATCGGCCGTCTTTTGAGCGTAGACGGCCTGCCCCTGTGCGGTGCGGGTCATCACATACTCACCCGGCACGGCATCATGGGCGATGTCGTTCAGGAAGGCGCGGCCGGCTGAGACCGCCTCCATGGCATTCACGGGCGCGCTGATCCTGCCCTCTACCGCACCATTCGGGGTCACCAGTTGCGGGAAGCCGTTCGCACCGCGGACGAATTCACCGTAGAAATCGGTCAGCACGGCCGGAACCGCATGCACGTTAAGGTCATGCAGCTTGATGCCGAGCACGAGTTCTGCCTGGGTCTTGATGTCCTTCCAGGTCGGCGGGCCGCCGGTCGCACTTTCGAGCATCTGGCCGGTCGCGACAGGCTTGCCGCCGACGAGAACATATTCGCGCAGGAAGACCTGATGCGACGGGTTCGACGTGTAGACCTGGTTGAGGTCGATCCAAGGCGTTGTTTCATTAGTGTGGTTGCGAACGTCGTCGGCGGTGCCGATGACCCCATCGGCACCCGGCGCATTTGTTGCACGCGTCAGCACCATGAAGTTTGTCTGGCTGCCGACAACATAGAGCGGGTCGTCAGGCTGAAGCGGAATGTAGACGGAGCCAGAGCTACCCTTTGTGGTAAGGTCGAGACCGTGATCGAAGAACTGGCCGAAAATGGTCATGAACCCGTTGAAGGAGGCGGTGTCGCCAAGATCAGCGGCAATGTTTTTGATGAAAACATTATTCCCATCCATCTCCACGCCATGCGAGGTCAACTCCGCGATGACGGCCGCCTTGGCGGCAGTTACCGCGGCATTGGCGATCGCGACGGCCGCCGCATCGGTCTGGGGAAGCGCTTGGAGGTTTGCTTGCGCGCCGGCGAGATCGGCCTGGGCATCTGCAAGATCGGCGTTTGCCGCATTCAATTCGACCGTCTTGGCAGCAACTGCAGCCTCTGCGGTGGCCTGGCCGGCTTCGGCCAGTTCGACAGCCTCGATGAGGTCGACCTGCTGGTCGAGTTCCCCCTGCAGGATCGTCACTGCGGCCGTATGCGCCGCCTGCGTGAGAACCAGCGCTGCATCGGCGGCCTCGTCATTCTGCTGTGCGACTTCATAAGCCGTGCGAGCCGCGTTGTAGGCGAGCGTTGCCTGGGCCAGAGCATCGGCCGAGGCTTGGCTCGGATTGGCTGAATAGGCATTTGCAGCGTTGTTGCGCGCAATTTCTGCAACCGTCAGGTTGGCAAGCGCGAGATTTTCTGCGCTCTGGGTCGCGGCAGCAGCATCGCCGGCTGCCTGCATCAGCGCCAGCTTGGCGGCGACATCGGCCTGAGCGGCTCCCACCTCGATCTGGTTGGCGACAACGGCAGCCTCCGCCGCTGTCGACGCGGCTGACCCCTGGGCCGCAGCGTTGACAAGTGCGCTCAGTTCTCCCTGGAGCGCTGTCACTGTCTGCTGGGCAACAGTGACTGTGTCCTGCGCACTGTTGACGATAGTCTGAGCCTGGGTGCGGGCGGCAGCAGCCGAAGATGCAGCAGTCGACACTGCGGCCTGCGCCTGACTGACGGCAACCTGGAGCTGCATGACCTCTCCAACGATCGTCAGCGCGTCGGCACCCGTGATCCCGACGGAAGCAAGTGCTGCGGAGATGGCTGCAGGATTGTTCAGCGACTGGTCGGCGACAAGGTTGGAGATGATGCGTGGCTGGCTGTCATAGACGCTGTCCGACGGCTGGGAGTAGCTCGTTAGCTTCCCGGTGCGCGGATTGACTTCTGCCGTCGAATACTGCGCATCGAGCAGGCGGACCATCGGCTGATCGGCAGAACCGAACCGCGTCATGCCGGGCTGAAAGTTGTTGAAAGAACCATCGACCGTGCGCAGACCATAAGGCAGGAGCGGACTGGATACGAGTTGTTCCAGTGCCACTCGCGGATCAGTCCCAGCATCGTAAGCTGCGACATGCGCTTCTGCGATCTTGATCTGACGCAGAATGAAATCAAGGTCGTTCTTGTTGAGCTGTACCATGATGCAACCGGGTCTCCCCGCCCCTCTTGTTGATCAACGCAGCCAGCCGTGCTGGACCGCGCAGTGTCCAAGGCTCAACTCTGTGACAGTTGGGGGGGCAAGACCATGCCGCTTGGTCTAACGAAAATCTCCCTCATGGTCCGAAGGGGAATAGGGACTTTGTACCCTATCGAAAACGCTGAGATCTCGATCGCGAGCCGAAGCGCCAAAAGCTCCTCGCCCGCTATGGTGAGGAGCTTTGCAGAAGTTATCGCACGGGAGATGGTATTTTGTTGGTTGCGGGGGCCGATTGCGCCGAGACGGTGGCGTCGCCTTAACCGAGTTTGGGATGCGGTAGTCTCTTCGACCTGAACTTCACGCATCAATCGACAAAGCGATTTCCCGCCAGGTCGAGATGGCGTGAGTGCGAAGCTGGCGATCTGCGGCGGTCAAGTCTTTGCGGTGAAGAAGGAAGAGATTGGCGATCTGGCCGTGAGTGGAGACGAAACGCTGACATTGCCGCGCGGACTTGAAGCGCATCATGCGCCGCTCTCGTCGTCGCACAGCAAGATGGGAATTTTCAGCCTGGTTGTTCAATCCCTTGTGCGAGCGATGTTCGACCTTCGGCATCAAATCCGCCTTCGCAGCCGAATAGGAACGCAGCTTGTCGGTCAGCATCACGCGCGGGGCGATACCTTGACCCTTGAGCAGTTTGCGCATCAGACGCAAGGCTGCTGCCTTGTTCCTTCGGCTTTGCAAGAGGGCGTCGAGAACGTAGCCGTTGGCATCGACGGCGCGCCACAGCCAGTATTTCTTTCCCTTGATCGTCACCACCATCTCATCGAGCTGCCACTTGTCGGCAAACTGGCCTCGTGAGCGGCGTCGGAGCTGATTGGCGAACTTCAAGCCAAATTTCGCCGCCCATTCCGAGACGGTCTGGAATGAGACGTTGATGCCGCGCTCGGCCAACAGATCTTCGACGTCGCGTAAACTGAGCGGAAATCGGAAATACAGCCAGACCGCATGGGTGATGATCTCGGCAGGAAAGCGGTGGCGTCTGAAGTGGGCGGCAGGGAATTCGGTCATGACAATTCGAATATCAAGTCGGCTAAAACAGGCGGTTAAGGCGACGCCACCCCTTGATCTCCTTGGCTGCATTGGCTGACCGCTGCGCCAGCTCCCTCACCTCTTGTGCAACAACGGCGAACCCTTTCCCCGCCTCTCCAGCTCGCGCCGCCTCAACGCCTGCTTTGAGAGCCAAGAGGTTCGTTTGGAATGCGATTTCGTCGATTACGCCGATGATATTGGTGATCTCATTCGCAGAGCCCTCGATTGCCTGCATAGCGAGGACGGCCCGAGACACGATGTCGCCAGACTGTTCTGCCGAGCGGCGCGTGTCATTCACAAGCTTGCTTGCCTCCTCAGCCCTTCGGCTGGAATCTGCTACGGTCGTCGTGATTTCTTCAAGTGACGCGGCGGTCTCCTCTACAGAGGCTGCCTGCTGCTCGGTTCGCTTTGACAAATCAGTGGCAGCCGATCGGATCTGGGAGTATCCAGCAGCGATCGCCTGAGCATTCTGACCAACTTGGCGCATCGCCTCCTCCAACCGCGTTACGGCCTGGTTGAAATCGACGCGAACCGGATCCAGACGTTCGGCAAACATGCTATCAATGCGAAAGTTCAGTTTGCCCTCAGCGAGGCGCCCCAGGGCTCTGCCGATCGTCTCGACGGCAAACCGCACCTCAGCGGCTTCCTCTGCCTGGCGCCTTTCGCGCTCAATCCGTTCCTGCTCTGCGATGGACCGGTTGGCATGGGCTTCGGCTTCGAGACGGAGCCGCTCAAGCGCGTTCTTCTTGAAGACATTAACCGCCGTAGCCATCTCTCCGAGCTCGGTCCTGTCACCAGCATGAGGGACTTCAGTTGATCGCCGGAGGCAAGCCGGCGCATCGTTCTTGCCATGGTGATCACGGCGCTCGAGATCGACCGTCCCACCGCTGTTGCAAGGACGATCAAGATTAAGACCATACCTGCCACGGCGGTAAGGACGATCAGTGTGGTGCGGTCCGAAATGGCAGCACTCTCTGACCTGATCAACGAGACCTGAGTTGCAACTTTGGAAGTGAAGTCGGTCAGCTTCGGCTCCAACACAGCGAAACTCTCCGATAACCTTTGCGCAATGCGCCTTCTTCTTCAGCAGCCGCTACATAAGCGGCGAAGGCGGATCCGTAAGATGCGAGCGGCTTGGCAATTCTCGCTTTGTTGTCCTCACCGCCAAAGGCTTCAGGTGGCAGTGCTGTGAGGCGCGCCAGCGTTTCCTGATGGCTTGCAAGGTACTTCGGGTCCCGCCGTAAGATGAAGTCCTTCTCATGACGGCGCAGGGTCAACATCTCAACCATCGCGGCAGGGCTGGCACCTTCCTTCAGGGTCTTCTCCACCTCATGGACGGATTCCCTGAGAGCACCCTCCAGGCCTTCAGACGGTGTCAGCCCCAGTTTCCGGTTGGCATTGGCCACTTCAGCAAATGCCGCCATGTAGGCCTCGTAGCCGCTCCTAATCTCGGCCATCAGGCTGGAGAACGCAGCTGTGTTGCTGTTGGCCTGTAGCGCGCTGATTGTCTCTTCAGCTCTTGCTGCCGTAGACTGGTGCTTGGCAACAGACTGCTCGTCTTTGCGGATTAGGAAATCCTTCTCGTGACGACGAAGCTGAAGGAAGATGCTGTCAAGATCACGCACCGTCTCGTTGACCGCTACGAACCCGTCAATCTGCGCCTGCTGTCGATCAGCAAAAGTCCGATCAGTAACAAACAGCCCACACACAGCAAGTAAGCTTACTACAGCCACAACCGTCAGAAGCACCGTTCGATGCGCAACCTTCATTTTCCGCAGCATGTTATTCATCCTCGAAAACGTTATATGACAGTTTTATGACAAACTTTAATTTAGAAACGTTGAAAGCTAAATTTGCCCTATACCGCGTCGGAAGTGCACGCGGTCGCCAGTGGTCTGAGTTCGAAAGCATGCGGCCGAACCTGTATCGGCCACCCCACAACCGAAACCTTCGGCAGGCCGACGGTATTCAGATCATCGGTTTCGTCAGGCTGCCGCCGGCATCATTGCGCTCCTTCCACTTGGCGCTTGATGCCGCGGGGGGTACGCCCTAGTTTTGGGTAAGTGAATTTGTTCCCTCAGCATCGCAAAAATCGGCGGACGGTTTGAATGAGAAGCTATTTGCCGACGCGCGCGCGGGATTTTGCCACTCTGGTCATCGCTGTCGCCTGGTTGGGATATCTCGCACTTGCAATTTCCTGGGCAGCACAATCCTACCATAACACATTGAAAGCTGCCGAGGATCGTGTCAGTTCCTCAAGCTTGGTGGTAGCCACTCACGCACAATGGGTGACCGAGTTCGCGGGACAAGCCACGAGACGCATTGCAGATGTGGCACAAGGCGAGCAGGCCCGTTACCGGGATATCGTTGAAAGCGTTGAGAGCACAATTCTGGGACTTCCGGGGAGCGTGAAGGTCTACATCGTCGATGCGGACGGAAACACCCGCTTCTCCACCGACCCAGATGTGAAGCCCGTCGACATCACGGATCGCGCCTACTTCAAAAAGCTCAAAGAGGGTGCCCCTGATTATGTGTCCGCACTCCTCACTAGCAGGTTGAATGATGAGCAGATCTTTGTCTTCTCCAGGCGGCTTGAAAAGAACGGCATCTTCGACGGGACCGTCAATCTGTCGCTATCTGCTGAGATCATGAAGCCAATCTGGAATGCCGTTGATCTGGGTGGCGACTTTGCCGTCAGCTTCATCAGAGACGACGGGCAGCTGGTCGCGCGGTATCCGAAGGCGGAGAAGCCGCTCGACATGAGCGATTACGTCCTGTTTACCCGCTACCTAAAGGACGCGCCGGTCGGGACCTACGCCGCCGAAGCCTCGCCGCTTGATGGGGTCAAGCGCATCGTCGGTTACAGGAAAGTCGAGGGCACACCGTTTGTTGCAATTGCAGCGGGTGATCTTACCTTGCTGATGCACCCCTTCTGGCGCACCGTCACGATACTGACAGTCGTCACCGCTCTCGCCTGCTTGGCTTCGGTCGGCGCTGCATGGCGGATCAGATCATTGGTGCGTGCTCAGGAGCAGCAAAGTGCCGTGCTAGCAACAGCCTTAGATCGCAACCAGTTTCTGCTCCGGGAGATTCATCATCGGGTGAAGAACAATCTTCAATCCGTCATGTCATTGGTCAGGCTGCATCTCGCTCCTGGCGAGAAGTCGCAGGCACTTACTGACAGGATCAAGGCGATGGTGGAGGTCCATCAACTGATCTATCAGCACGACAGCTATCTCGCCATCGATGCTGCTCTTCTCATCAAGGCTGTGGCAAAGAGTGTAGTGTCATCTTTCGGCAGCAATGTAGCGCATATTTTTGTCCTTGAACCTGCCGAAGTCTCCAACGATCGAGCGACCGCCCTCGCCCTCTTGGTGAACGAAGTCGTATCTAACAGCCTCAAATACGCGACTGTGGGCATTGAGCAGCCGGAGCTTCACATCAGTCTGCAAAGCTCTGATGAGGCAGGATACTTCTGGCTTCAGGTGAAGGATAACGGACCCGGTTTCGACAACGCTAAAGTCGCTAGAGGGACAGGCACGAAGCTAATCGAGGGATCAGTTCGCCAGCTCGATGGCACCTTCACGTTGACGAGCGAGAATGGTGCCGTGTTTAAGGCGCGCATCAGACTGCTTGATTAGGGGCGGGCGACCGCAGCCTGATGGTGCAGCGACGGATCTGGGGGAAGAGCGTCCAGCTGGGGTTGAGCCGCGCCCGCGTACCACAGTTAAGCATTTGTTTTATGACAGCGATATGACGGCCGAAAGTCAGCTGCTTCAGAGTTCGTCGGCAAGCCATCGCTTTAGCTCAGCGATGCTCTCTTCGTTTCGGCGGTACAGAACCGTGCTTCCCATCCTGCGAGAGCTCAGCAAGCCAGCGCGCTGCAGGATTGCCAGGTTCTGGGAGGCGGCTGATTGCGAAAGTCCCCGTAACTCAAAGCGACCGGCCGGCACGCCGCCTTGGGCTTCAGCAGCGCTTATTCCAAACGCCTGTTCGGGCTCCTTCAGCCACGTCAGAAACTCCATTCGTCCTGGATGCGCCAAGGCTTTGAGCACTTCATGGATGTCGAGTGGCCGCTTCATATGACTGTGGCCAGTCAGCGCTTCACGAGACCGGCTTCGGCCAACAAGCGCAGTACCAGCTCATTGCTGCAGCAATAAAAGATAGACTGCCTGTCTCTACGGGCCCGTACGATGCCTGCCTGACGGAGCTTGCCAAGATGCTGGGATAGCGCAGACTGGCTAATACCAAGATCAGCCGCCAGCTCGTTCACCGTCCATTCCCGCTTTATCACCCGAAGAAGTACCTCAAGTCTGGTGGCATTGGATAAACTGGTGAAGACGTTGGCTGCGTTCTTAAGCGCGGCGTTGCTTTCGGTCGGACGAGATTGGGGCTTTAGCTTCATTGCTACCACGGCCATGTTCACGCTCCCAAAGCCTTAGATCACCGCAACCTTATTTAGTCAAATATGGTGAAAAATCGGTTAACGTGGAATTGATCTTAGGTTACCCCTGCTGCTTGATCCTATGAGATTGCTCCCCGTTAGCAGAGGAGCGGACCTTGTCTCGCCCAGCAGCTTTTGCGGCATAGAGGGCTTCATCGCAGTACTTTAACAGCTGCTGGGGATCGCTCACCGCTGCGCTGGCGGTTGCCAAGCCAATCGATACTGTCACTCGACCTTTCGAGCTGGCCATGTGGGGAATATCGAGCATACGAACGGAAGCTGCGAGGCGACTTGCTACGTCGTGCGCTGCTTCCTCAGGCGTTGCAAGCAGAATAACTGCGAACTCTTCGCCGCCGTAGCGCGCAACCAGGTCGAGCTCCCCGCGACAGGCCGAGCGAAGCACGCCTGCCACCTGGCGCAGCACTTCATCTCCCGCAGGATGACCATAGGTATCATTATAGGCCTTGAAATGATCAACGTCGATCAACAGCAGGGATAGTGGCGAGGACGAAACCTCAGCTGCAGTGCACGCTTCTGCAAGACGGCGGTCAAAGATGCGGCGGTTTGCAAGTTCAGTCAGACCATCCTTGCTAGCCAGCTGTTCCAATTGTTGGACCGCGGCCTTCTTTTCGCTGATATCGGTGTAAAGCGTCACCCAGCCCCCGTCATGGAGGACTCGAGTTGATTTGGACACCCAACGGCCGTCGCTCAGCCTCAGATCCGACTGTTGCGCAGCCTGACTGCGCTCCACCTCGTCCTGGACCCAGGAAAGAGGTGATGCACCTGAAGGCAGTTTGATGTCGCCGCGCATAACGCCAGCAGTCAGTAGATCCGCGAGCGTTCTGCCATGGCAGTTTTGCTCTTCGATGTAAGGGAAAAACTCAAGATAGCGCCGGTTCCACATCACCAGCCGTCCGTCTGCGTCAAACATAGCAAGGCCGTCAGCCATTTCGGCCATGGCGGTTTCAAGCAGGACTTGGGTCGAGATCAACTCTGCCTGGAGCTCCTTCCGCGCCGTGATGTCCGACGTGTGGCTGACAATGCCCTTGAGTTCCCCCTGCTCAAAGTAGGGAGCCTTCACCGTGCTTAGCCATACGGTCTGACCATTCCGCTCAAATTGCTGCTCAAGCGTTACCGGCTTCGCATCCCGAATGAATGCCTGCTCCTGTTCCCAAAACAGGGTAGCTTCCTCGCGGCTATAGTAGTCGAAGTCGGTCGTGCCCGCCATTTCGGAAGCGTCTGCTGCGCCCATCAGTTTTGCCGTCGCCTCATTGGCCAGCAAGAACCGGCCATCCAGATCCTTCACGCTCAAAGCGTCTGGTAGTGCTCTGACGATCTGTCGATGTAACCCATTCAACTGCGCATGCTCGCGACGGGTCCTGTCGATGTGCACAAAGAATGTGGAGATCAAGGTGCCTAGGAAGTTCAGGCTCAACAGAATGAGGTGAGCGTTCTGCTGTGTGAGCTGATCACGGATGGTCGGCGGCAAAAGAAATAGGACCGAGAATGCCACGCCGGCGTTCAGCGCGCTGAACGTCACGACGTCGGGCGATCGGTTAAAGCCGCGCTTGGCAAAAGAATAACCGAGTATCGCAACCAAAAACGCGAGCCAGATCCCCGCCAAACCAAGCAGGACGCCAGCGCCACCAAGCCAGATGCGACCAGCAGAGGCGAGAAAGGCAGCAACAGCAGCCCCGATCGGGCCTGCGATAAGCCCGACGACCGCAATGGGAACGATCCGTAGGTCAAACCGGAAACCATCAATCAGCTCTCCCGGCATGTTCATCAAGAGGACCGCTGTCAGGCCAAACAGGGCACCACTGGCAAACCTGCGCGTAAGGGTCCACGGCCCATACACCCGGTCTCTTGCAAGCGAGCATATCGTCAGCGTGAGGCTGATCACGCCCAGTTGCGCCAAAAACGTGATCAGCAGGCTATAAGCTTCCATATTTGTCATTTGATCATGCGGCGGTTCTTGATGAGGCGATCGCTGGACCCTCGCCGCCATCTCGCACCTTCGCCCGGCGGTTGAGCACGAAACTGTTCACCAAGGCAGACAGATTGGTCGAAGCAGCTGAGAGCGTGTGGCTTAAAGCCGTCGTCTCCTCAACCATGGCGGCATTCTGCTGGGTCATCTGGTCCAACTCGTTTACCGCAATGCTGATTTGCTTCAACCCGGCAGACTGCTCGACAGCGGCAGTCGAGATAGCATCGACGTTCTTGTCGATGGTGGAGACATAATTGTCGATCCTTGCGAGAGCGTGGCCGGTGTCGTCAACCAGTTTCACGCCAACGTTTACCTGCTGGCCGGAATTGGAGACCAGCGTCTTGATCTCCTTGGCAGCCACGGCCGAACGCTGTGCGAGTTCTCGGACTTCCTGCGCCACGACGGCAAAACCCTTGCCCGCCTCCCCTGCTCTCGCAGCCTCTACGCCCGCGTTCAGAGCCAGCAAATTCGTTTGGAAAGCAATCTCATCGATGACGCCGATGATCTGACCGATCTCGGCCGCAGAGCGCTCGATGTTCTTCATTGCCTCGATGGCACTTTGAACGACGCGACCTGAGTCCTCCGTGCAAATCTTTGCTTCGGCGACAAGCTTGCGCGTTTCGGTGCTGCGCTCCGACGCCTGTGCCACGGTGACCGCGACTTCTTCGAGCGCCGCCGAGGTTTCTTCCAGTGCAGCGGCCTGCTGCTCTGTGCGCTTCGCCAGATTGTCAGATGCCGAGCGCATTTCAAGGCCGTTCTCGTGAATAGCTTGGGTAGTCTCCAAGACCTGCACAAGCGTCGTCTGGAAGGCTGCCAGCGCGTCATTGAAGTCGTTTCGCAGCGGCTCGAAATCCGGCGTGAAAGGGTCGTCGATGGTATGGCGGATGTTGCACTGAGCAAGGCGGGCCAAACCGGCGCCCAGCGTCTCTACCACGTGGGACAAAGCCTCAGCCTGCTCGGCCATTGCGGTAGCACGGCGCTGTTGCTCGTCCGCGGCAAGAGCACGCAGTCCCTCAGCTTCCTCGCGCATCCGCTGGCGCTCGAGTGCTGCCTGGCGGAAGACCTCAACCGACTGCGCCATCTGACCGATCTCGTCAGTCCGGTTGCCAAACGGTACTTCCTTGGAAAGGTCGCCGCCGGCAAGATGGCTCATGTAGCCGGAAATGCTCGTCAGGGGCGTAATCGCTCTGCGACGGAAGTACCATATGCCGGCGATAAACATCAGGACTGAAAATCCGCTGCCCAGCATTGCCAGGCGCTCAAGCGATACCGAGGTCAAGGCAGCTTCGGCCTCCTTTCGCGACAAATGAACGTTCGCCATCTGGACGAGTTCGCGAACCGCAGTGTCATGAGCCCAGAATTTTTCACCGAGCTCCCGAATGCCGTTAGACGCGACCTCAGCATCGGCATATGCCGCAGCCCCAGGAAAGCGCTCGTTGTAAACCTTCCAGAAGGTATCACCCTTGAGCAACACGTCGTCCGCGAGCTTCAGCTTCAGCGGCTGTGGCAGCTGCGAAGCCTGCCAATACTGGCGGCGCTTCTCATAATCGGACGCCAACGCGGCGATTTTGGCCGAAGCTTGCGCTGCCTTGCTCGGATCGAGGACAGCTTCGCTTGTCAGCATATACGCCTCAACGAGATAGAGAGGCGGCGGCAAGATGTCACCGACCAGATCCTTGCCGTCGACGATATCATCGTATACGGGCCCGTTCACTTTGAGCTGCGAGAGCGTGAAGCTCTGGATGCCTATCGATGCCGCGAGCCCAACCACGATGACGGCAGCGAAAGTGAGAAGCAGGCGGGCGATGGTAAGCCTCGGCATGATGATCCCTTTGAGAGCAGAATTCGGTGGGACCATTTAAAACAGGATTGCCTAATTTCTCATTATCTTAAAATATGGCAGCTATCAAAAATCATTTAGTCTTTGGTCTAATTCGTCTGTACGCCCTTGTTTCACCAATAGCATGGGGACCCGAGCGTGCTAAGTAACCCATCAGTCAGTCGCCGCACCCATCCTTTTAAGCTGGAGGACAAACTTGAGCAGCCACAATGACAGCGGCAAAGCCCTGATCGCATTGATAGACCGCACGGAAACCCTGTCGAAGCAGGTTCTCGCATTGGTCAACCTCAACGCTTTGCTCTTGCGCGAGATATCGCTCACCCGCCCGCAACCACTTGAGCATTTCTCCAAGCTCGAAGCAGAGATCGGAGGTTTGGGAGAAGCGATAGCAATGGGCACAAGAGAATTCACTGATGTTCCAGTCTCTTCCCAGGCGATCACAGAGATATTCGAACAGGTTCTGCGGCAAGGGCGCTCTCTGATAGAGAGCGCAGATAGGTAAGCACCATCGGTGGTCTTCGCGGACCGTTGCCTTCTTTAGCCGAGAGACCGCTAAAGAAGTGCGACCCTGTGCTCTGCATCCCAATCCAGCAGTCGTCCCGCTCATGGCGACGGGCAGGCATAGCGGCTCATTAGCTGCCGCCAGCGAGCACGCTCTCATCCAACGCCGAAGTAGCCAGGATCGGAAAGGTATACCTCCTGAGACAATCGCCGTGAGACGCAAATCAGCGTCTCATTTGGGTTGATTTTGTAGTTATGAGACGCTACCAGTTGAAGGTCTAGAACCTAATGAGACGATTCATGGCAATTTACGGGTATGCGAGGGTCTGCACCATTGATCAGGATCTGGCGATTCAAGAGGCGGCCTTGAAGGCAGCCGGGTGTACGGTCATCCGAGCGGAAAAGAAATCCGGGACGACCAAGCAGGATCGGAAGGAGCTGAACACACTTCTGGAATTCATGCGCGACGGCGACAGCCTGGTCGTGACGCGGGTCGATCGGCTGGCGCGGTCAGTTGGGGATCTGCAGGACATCGTCCGACTGCTCAAGCAGAAAGGGGTGACGCTGAAGGCGACGGAACAGCCGATCGACACCAGCTCGGCGGCCGGCAAAGCTTTCCTTGATATGCTCGGCGTGTTCGCTGAGTTCGAGACTAACCTTCGCAGAGAGCGGCAAATGGAAGGCATAGCCGCAGCGAAAAGCAGAGGCGTCTATACGGGTCGAAAGCCGCACGTGGACGTTATGGAGGTCAGGCGTCTTCAATCCGAAGGAATTGGGCCAACCGAAATAGCTAAGAAACTTGGCATTGGCCGTGCCAGCGTCTATCGCGCGCTCAAAGATACCTCATCTTGTCCGTCGTCGAATAATTTGAGACTTTTGGGGCTCTGGAAGAATGGAGTT
>DAMDHD010000037.1:0-19487 GCA_032102365.1 Allorhizobium sp. CTOTU50464
GATTGAAAACCCAAGACTCTCCCGAAATCTGGAGGGAAGTCGGGTCTCAGGTCAATCGCGACCTCTGGACAAGGCATGGACCTTTGGTCGTCAGTCAGCTCTCACCGGATACATGTACATTGCGGGCGTACCCGTTCACCGGATTGTCTGCTCAGCCTTTGCAGGTACCCCAGCTCACTCCGCCCTCGTCGTCGATCACATCGATACCAATCGAGCGAACAACCGCCCCGAAAATCTCCGCTGGGTTTCACGGCTGGAGAACGTGTTGCTCAATCCAATCTCCAGCAGGCGGATTGAACTGGTCTACGGATCGATCGAGGAGTTCTTCAACAACCCCAGCAAGGTACAAAACGAACAGCATTTCCCCGACATCTCTTGGATGCGGACTGTAAGCAAAGAGGAGGCTGCCGCCGCACGACAGCGCTTAGAAGACTGGGCTAACGCCGGCACTCTTTTGAGAGGGGGAGCAATCGGTCCGTGGCTCTACAATTCGACCAGCACGATCATCCCGCCTTCACGACCGAAAATCACCGAGTCTTTGACCCCGTCCGCAGCTCAGGTTGACTGGCGGGTACCAACGCTGTTTCCGTATTGCCCTCTGCAGGTCACTGAGAACGGGCTGGAGGAGTACGAAGCGGGGCTGGCCTTTGGGAAAGTCTTCGGGGAAAACCCTTATTACCAAAGCTTGGTGGTCCAGCACTCTATTGCCGGTGATGGACTTGTCGTCCTTACCCATCTCCCCGACAATCCCATAAAGCACTGGGCAGTAGCCCACGTCTCGGTAGAAGATGAACTCTACTACCACCGAAGCGAGGCCACATATTTCAGCCTGCAGGGTGCCCTGAAGCGCTACTGCGAACTCACCGGGGACAGCTACGACGATCCCATCGACGATTACTGCTAATTCAATCGAGAGTGTAGCGGGGGAACTTCTTCAGCTCCTCCGCCATGTCCTCCAGCGTCGGCGTCTCGTAGATGTCACCAACGTCATCCGACTCGTGTCCACAGAACGCAAACCTGAAGCGCTTCTCCATCCCGTGCCGTGCCGCCATTCGCTTGAAAGTGTGACGCCACGCGTGGTTGGGGCTGATGTCTAGGTCGTCAACTTTCACGGTTTTGCGTACCCAGTCCGCCAGCTTGTTGCGGGCTATCACATACGGCTCACGTACTGGCTTTGTCGGGTCGTCGCTCTTAGCCCTCTTGTCCTTGGAATCGTAGAACAGTGGCCCCTCGCCGGCTGATCGAGCGAACTCAAGGAAACCCATTTCGATCAGATGCTCATGGATCGGCACCTTCCTGTAGGACGCACCCTTTACCGTGCCGTCTTCAGGCGTGATGTCGATAATCCAGATCGCACCCTCGCGACGGACGCTGGTTCCTCTGAGCTGCGTCATCTCTCCCGGACGCGATCCTGTGTAAGCACACAACCACGGCACCCAGCGACGGGCAGCGGCTTTCTGTGCCTTCAGACGACCGGTTGCAGGCTCAAGTGACGCCGCCAAAATCTTCTTCCACTCCTCATCGGTGAATGCCCTCTCGCGACGCTTCACCTTCTTGGCTGTGGCCACACGAACACCAGCAAACGGGTTCTCGCTGATCTTCCGGTTCTCCTTGAGCCAATTGAAGATGGTGACCGCTGCCGTAATCCAGATGTCATTGGCCACCTGTCCAGACCGCTTCTCGGTGACCAAAGTGTCCTTCCACTTCACCGCATCGTCAGCCGTAATAGTGGCAACATCCCGCCTGTCGAAATGGGTATTCAGTCCGAGGAAGACGCTTCTCCAGCGGTCCACCGTTGCCGGTGCCGGTTGGCGCTCCTTCACCCACGCTTCAAATGCCTGCCAGCAATCCAGACCAGCCAGCTTCTGCCCTCTGGTTGGCGTGTGAGCGGATGCCAGGGCGAAACGTGCCAGCCTCTCGTCAGGCGAAAAGTCTCCCCCAGCACGACGACGAAGCGAACCAAAGGCAGCCGGCAGCTCCAGCTCAAGGACATCGAGGAAGGCGCTGCGTGTCTCAACGTCCAGCTTCTGCGAATGCTCCGCGAGGAACGTCTCCACCTTCCCCATCTCGACGAGCTTGGCATGAACGTGTCTTTTCGCAGCGGCACCGATTGTCTCGCGATCATCACCGGGAAAGCCGATGTTGAAGCGATCGTAGACAGCCGTCAGCATCTGATCACGAGAGTCCCAGTCTTCCGGTTCTCCCGGCTCGTCACTGTGCTGGTCAACGAACCACGCGTACCACTGCCCTGATAGGGCACTGAGCTGCCGAGGCGTCAGCCGAATTTCGCTGTCAGCCGCCTTCGCCCTGAGCGCTTCGATCCTGCTGGTGATCTCAGCATCCCAATCCCTGAAGTCGGCCTTGGCATGTCCCTGAGGCAGAGACGACGATCGACGGAAGCGCTCCTCTTGGCGAACTCCATAGGCTGCCTGATAGGCTTCACGGACATCAGCGGGAATCGCTTTTCTGGCGAACCAATCCCCGTTTGTGGCTTTGCTCAACGTCGTCATCTGAACCATGCTTTGTAGCGCCCTTTGTAGCGATGGGCGTCTGAAAAGCTCTAATATCAATCAACAATCTGAAACTACAAGGGATTTCTTTGTAGTGGTGCGGACGGCGGGGATCGAACCCGCATGACCTAAGGCCGAGAGATTTTAAGTCTCTTGCGTCTACCAGTTTCGCCACGTCCGCGCGGGCCCTGTTTCGGTCAGTTCGGCGGACGCGTCAAGGGTTCCGGGGCGATGCTGCGCCCTGCCCCGTGTCATCGGTCACTCAACTTGCCAGCGCATCGAGGAATTCGACGCCGAGTTCGCGCTCCCTGCGCCATTTGACGGCGCAGTCATGCGTCGTGCCGTCTTCGAGGCGCAGGCGGAACTGGGTAGGAATGTCGGCGGTCGACTCGAAGGTCACTCTTGCGCCAACGGGCGAAAGATTGCGAATCATGCAGTCAAAGGTCGAATGGCCGCCCGGGAGAATGGCGCGGCCGGCCTTGAGGGACCGCAGACGAGGGTGGCGACGACGTTCGGGCTCGGTCATGGCATGCATCCTGTTATGCTTTACAACCAACAGCATGCATCTCAACGTTAAATGAAACCTTGCAACAAAAGTTCAAATTTTAACCATCCGCGGTTCAACCGAAATTACAAAGCAAAAGGGCGGAGCCGAAGCCCCGCCCTTTCCTGCATCGAATTGCCGTCGATCAGGCGAGCTTGGCTGCCAGCTTGGCGACATGGGCGCCCTGGTAGCGGGCGGCTTCCAGTTCGATCTCCGAAGGCTGGCGCGAGCCGTCGCCGTCGGTGATCGTGGACGCACCGTAGGGCGAGCCGCCCTTGACCTGCTCGACGCCCATCTGGCCCTGGAAGGCATAGGGCAGACCGGCATAGACCATGCCGTGATGCAGGAAGGTCGGGATGAAGCCCATGATGGTGGTTTCCTGGCCGCCGTGCTGGGTCGCGGTCGAGGTGAACATCGAGCCGAGCTTGCCGGTCAGCTTGCCCTGGGCCCAGAGGCCGCCGGTCTGGTCCCAGAAATTGCGCATCTGGGAGGCCACCGTGCCGTAACGGGTGCCGGCGCCGACGATGATGGCGTCATACTGGTCGAGTTCGTTCGGGTCGGCGATCGGGGCCTGCTGGTCCATCTTGTAGTAGGAAGCCTTGGCGACCTCTTCCGGAACCAGTTCCGGAACGCGCTTGACGGTCACGTCCGCGCCGGCCGACTTTGCACCTTCGGCAACGGCATAAGCCATCGTTTCGATGTGGCCATATGCCGAGTAATAGAGAACCAGTACCTTCGCCATGTCGTATCTCCCTTGAAACATGCGGCCCCGCCGCGCTGATGGATGTGCGAGATGTAGCGCATTCCGGCGATCCGACCAGTCACGCGCGAGGGAACGCAGTGTTCAATCATTCACCGCCTTTACTTCTCTTCCCGGACACAAAACGGTAACGTCTTTCAGCCCCGCCTGCCTCATCCCATAGGACGACATCCATGACTTCGACGATCAAGACCGCCGCCATGCTCGCCATCGGCGACGAACTCCTGTCCGGCCGCACCAAGGACAAGAATATCGGCCATCTCGCCGATCTCCTGACGGTTGCCGGCATCGATCTGAAGGAAGTGCGCATCGTCGCGGACGAAGAGGACGCAATCGTCGAGGCGCTCAATGCGCTCCGGTCGAAATACACCTATGTCTTCACCTCCGGCGGCATTGGCCCGACGCATGACGACATCACCGCCGATGCCGTGTCGAAAGCCTTCGGCGTGCCCTGCCTGCATGACCCGGATGCGATGAAGTTGCTCGGCGACATGTATGCGGGCCGCGGTCTCGAATTCACCGAGGCCCGCCAGCGCATGGCGCGCATGCCGGAGGGCAGCCGCCACATTCCGAACCCGGTCTCGACCGCGCCCGGCTTCATCATCGGCAATGTGCATGTCATGGCCGGCGTGCCGCAGGTCTTCCAGGCGATGATGGCGCATGTCATCGAGACCCTGCCGGCCGGCCAGCGGGTGCTGTCGCGCTCCATCGCCTGCCCCTTCGGCGAAGGCGATATCGGCACCGCGCTCGGCACCATCCAGAAGGCGCATCCGGAAACCTCGATCGGTTCCTATCCGCATTTCGACGGCCAGCGCTTCTCGACCGAACTGATCGTTCGGGCGCGTGACCAGGCGATCGTCGATGCGGCAGCGGCCGATGTCGAGGCGATGATCGCTGCGCTGCGGTCGGAAAAGGATGCCGCGGCCAAGCGCGATCTCGGCACCGGCGAAGTGGCCTGAGCGCATTCCCCCGCGTCTCAAGCCCCGCCCCACTTGACCTCGGTCAAGGCGGAACAACGTAACGGAACCCATAGTTATCTCATGCGGACAATAAATAAGGGCCGCAAGAGGAGACGACCATGGGTTACCGCACACTTCTTGCCATATTGGACACACCGAAAACCACGAAGCAGGTGACGGATTTCACCGTCGCCATCGCCAACCAGTTTCAGGCGCATGTGATCGGCGCCCATGCCGAGGCCGTGGCCATGGTGCCGCTGGTCGCGCCCATGGAAATCCCGGATCCCGCCACCGTTCAGGCGCTGCAGGAGATGGCGCATCAGGAAACCGAGGGCGTGGAGAAGATCTATCGCGAGATCGGCAGCCGCGAGGGCTTGTCCCATCAATGGCGCAGCTTCGTCACCTCCTCGGGCTTCAACTCCGCCGCATTGATCGACAGCGCCCGCAGCGTCGATCTCGTCATTGCCGCCCAGGGCGAAGCGGGCATGCTGTCGGAAACCCGCTCGGAACTTGAAAGCTTCCTGTTCGAGAGCGGACGCCCGGTGCTGCTCATCCCGCATATCCTGAAGGAGCCGAAGCCGATCCGCCGGGTGCTGGTTGCCTGGAACGGCTCGCGGGAGGCGGCCCGCGCCACCTTCGACGCCCTGCCCTTCCTCAAGGCCGCCGACGTCGTCGAAATCTTCACGGTCGATGCGTCCGACAGCGCGAACCAGACCGGCGCCATGGCCGGCGCCGAGATTGCCGCTTCGCTTGCGCGTCACGGGGTCAATGTCACGCTGACCGCATCGGAAAAGTCCGGGCTCGATCCGGCGATCGCCATCGAGAACCGCCTCTCCGACAGCTCCATCGACCTCCTGGTCATGGGCGCCTATGGCAACAAGCGCTGGTGGGAAATGCTGTTCGGCGGCGTCACCCGCACGGTGCTCGATTCGATGACGGCGCTGACGCTTCTGTCCCGCTGATGACGGGGCCTGTTGGGGAGGGAACACGGGCCTTGCCAGAGGCTTCGGATTCCCGCTAATAGCAACGGCCAAAGACTGGAACCCTTCAAGGGCGAGCTTCGCGCGGTATCAGCCGCGCGAAACGCGTTTCGGGGCCCGCGCATCGTGGCCCGCTTGGAAGGATCCGGTTGACGGCGCCGCAGTCCGGCGCGGATCCCATCATCCAGCCAGCGGAGCCCGCATCTCATGTCTCTTCCCGATAAAGCCTTCCCCGTTTCCTGGGACCAGTTCCACCGTGACGCGCGTGCGCTTGCCTGGCGGCTCGCCGGCCTCGGCCAGGAGTTCCGCGCCATCGTCTGCATCACCCGCGGCGGCCTCGTGCCGGCGGCGATCATCTCGCGCGAGCTCAATATCCGCCTCATCGAAACGGTCTGCGTCGCCTCCTACCATGACTATGTCAATCAGGGCGAAATGAACCTCCTGAAGGGCATCACGCCGGAACTGACGGTCAATGGCGGCGAAGGCGTGCTGGTGGTCGACGATCTCACCGACACCGGCAAGACGGCGCTCGAAGTCCGCGAGATGATGCCGAAGGCGCATTTCGCCTGCGTCTACGCCAAGCCGAAGGGCGTGCCGACCATCGACACCTTCGTCACCGAAGTCTCCCAGGACACCTGGATCTATTTCCCCTGGGACATGGGCTTCACCTATCAGGAGCCGATCGCCAAGGGCTCCAAGGGCTGACAAGTCCAGCAAGAGCGACCTTTCAGACCCGCCTTCTCCGGAGGCGGGTTTTTCTTTGGCCTGTCCTGGCTTCAGCCGATCCGCCTCCTCGCGTGACCACCCAATCCCGGTTTCGTCGTCAGTCTTTTCCAGCGAACGGAACAAAAGAGCCCCTCGCCCGTATGGCTCTTGTGTTTCACCCCCAATGGTAGAGATCGACTGATGGCCACCCTCCACTCTCCGCCCACGGCATCGAACGCCTATCCGCTTTCGGCGCTCTTCGTCCCCTTTCCCTTCGTCAGCTTCACACTGGCCCTGATCACCGACATCCTCTATTGGCGCACCTCGCACCTCATGTGGAGCAATTTTTCCGACTGGCTCTTGTTCTTCGGCCTCGTCTTCGGCGCGCTCTCCATCATCGCCGGGCTGATCGATCTGGCCCGGCCCGCGACCCGCGCGCTACGCCCGAGCTGGCCAGCGGTCATCGCCTATTTCGCCGTGCTGGTGCTCGCCATTCTCAACAGCTTCATTCACGCCGGCGACGGCTGGACGGCGATCGTGCCCTACGGCCTTCTCGTATCGGCCGTCACCGTGATTGCCATGATCGCCTGCGTCTATCTCACCGCCGAACAGCGTAGCGCCGATGCCTGGAGGACCCCATGAACCGCTCCGAAATCACCCTGCGCCGCGTCGCGCTCGCCTCCACCGCCCTTCTGGCGCTCACACTTGCTGGCTGCAGCGATGACAATGGCGATTTCGACGTCTCGAGCCAGATCGGCCCCGATCCCGTTCTTCCCGAACCGAGCCAGTCGCTCGTGCCCGACCTGAAGGTTGCTGAGGTTGTCGGCTGGGGTGCGGACGAGACGCCCGACGTCGTCGACGGCTTCACCATCTCTGCCTATGCCCGCGATCTCGCCAACCCGCGCACCGTGCACACGCTGCCGAACGGCGACGTGCTCGTCGTGCAGAGCAAGGCACCGCCCGGCAAACCGGTCGAGCGTCCGAAAGACGTCATCCGCGGCTTTATCATGTCCGTCGCCTCGGGTGGTGGCGGCGGTGGCAAACCGACCAACCTCATCACGCTCCTGCGCGACACCGATCGCGACGGCACCGTCGATGAACGTCATGACCTCCTGACCGACCTCAACTCGCCTTTCGGTCTCGCCTTCGTCGACGACACGCTGTACGTCGCCGCGGCGGATGCGGTCCTCGCGTACGATTACCAGCTCGGCCAGAACGAGATCACCACGCCTCCGCGCGTGCTCACTCCCTTGCCGGGCGGTCCGATCAACCACCACTGGACGAAGGATCTGGCGCTCAGCCCCGACGGCCGCTTCCTTTATGCCTCGGTTGGCTCCAATTCCAACGCCGGCGAACGCGGGCTCGAAGCCGAAAAGGGCCGCGCCGCCATCTGGCAGATCGACCGGGAAACCGGTGCCTCCCGCGTCTATGCGTCGGGCCTTCGCAATCCGAATGGTCTCGCCTTCAGCCCGGACAGCGGTGCGCTCTGGACCGTCGTCAACGAGCGCGACGAGCTCGGCCCCAATCTCGTGCCGGACTACATGACCTCGGTCCAGGACGGCGCTTTCTATGGTTGGCCCTGGAGCTACTATGGCCAGCATGTCGATCCGCGCCTGCATCCGCCGCGGCCCGACATGGTCGAGCAGGCGATCAAGCCGGATTATGCGCTATCCAGCCATGTCGCTGCACTCGGCCTTGCCTTCTCCACCGGCATGGCCATGCCGGAAGGCTATGCCAACGGCGCCTTCGTCGGCAATCGCGGCAGCTGGAACCGCAGCCAGTTCAATGGCTATAAGGTCCTCTACGTGCCTTTTGAGAACGGACGCCCGTCCGGCGACCCGACCGATGTCGTGACCGGCTTCCTCGATGCCGAAGCCGAGGAAGCCCATGGCCGCCCTGTCGGCGTCGGTTTCGACGGCACCGGTGCTCTGCTGATTGCGGATGATGCCGGCAACACCGTCTGGCGCGTCGCAGCCGAAGGGGTAACGCCGCTCGCTGAACCGATCGGCACGGACCAGATGCCGCCGGGCTCGGCCGTCGCCGAACAGCAGGCTGCAACGGATGAAGCCGTCGAGGGTGCAGCCCCGGCCGACGGCACCACCGCTCCGGCCGCTGCCGGCACCAGCCCGGCTCCAGCCGAGGGCACAACGCCGGCCCCGACAGGCGCCGAGGCTCCGCCACCGCCGGCCGAAGATCCGGCCGTCGCACCGACGCCTGAGGCCCCCGCCAATACCGGCGACGGCACGCTGGCACCGCCCACACCTTCGCAGACGGATGTGCCCGCAACCGCACCCGAAGGTGGCGTTCAGGATGCAAGCCCGCCGCCTGCACCGACCCAGCCTTAAGAGCTGACTGTCTCGCGCTTATCTGAAAGGCCCCCCGCCATCGGCGGAGGGCCTATTGATTTCGGTCTCGTTCTTTTACGGCGGACCTGTTTCAGGCCGGAATGCGCCGGTCGTAGTCGTCCTTCAGCTTCAACCAGCCGTCCCAGAAAGGCTCGGACTGCGTTCCCGTCAGCCTGGCCGCCAGGATATCGAGATGCATGTGCCAGCCAGCTCCGACCATCAGCAGATTGGCCCGGTCCGAGATCCGCCTGTGGGTGACCGTCAGCAGCACCTCGTCGCCCTCCGCCTTCAGATCGAAGGACACCTCGCCGCTTTCGCCCCAGGTGAAGACGAGCCGCTTGTCCTTCTGCACTTCGAGAACCCGGCTCTTCATCCGCATTTCTTCGCCGAAACCCTCCGGTCGTTTGCCGGGCGGATCGGTCAGTTCGTCGTTGCGCCAGACGAGTTCGAAAGGCGCGCCCGCCTTCTCTTCCATGGCACCGTCAGCCAGCCATTGCCGACGCATGTCGCCTTCTGTGAGGTAGCGCCAGATCCGCGAGGCGGGCCCCGGCAACAAGCGTTCGATCACCAGTGTCGCCGGTTCGGTCACGCGGCCATAAGGGTTGATGTCCAGTCGTTGTGTCATCGTCATTCTCCATCCTGTCTGTTTCGGGGGAATGCGGCATCCTCCGCACGGAGGAGCCGTTCGAGGACATCCAGCCGGCCGGTCCAGAAGTGCTCGTAGGCGCTCAGCCACTGGTAGGCGGAGCCAAGCGGCCCCGGATCCAGTCGGCAGAGATGGGTACGTCCTTTGACCTCACGCTTGATGAGCCCGGCCGCTTCGAGCACCTTGATGTGCTTCGAGGCGGCAGCAAGCGACATCGTGAAAGGTTCGGCCAGCTCGCCGACGCTCCTTTCGCCATCGACAAGCGCGGCCAGCATGCGGCGTCGCGTCTCGTCGCCAAGCGCGTGAAAGATCAGGTCCAGAGGATTTTGTGAAAGATCAACCATATGGTTGAATATCAACGCATGCGCAGTTATTGTCAACCGATTGGTTGAATTATGTTCTGATCGACGTGTCGCTTCAGATGAGAAACAGCCAGCCCAGCACCAGGACCAGGAAGACGCCACCGATCACTAGCGACCAGGCCGAGAGCGCAAATCCCGGCTTCGCCCCGCTGTCGGACTGGGCGCCATAGGCAGTCTCCTGCTGCACTTCCGTCTTCTCGCTACCCAGGTCTGCCATTTGATCCTCCCGCGGCATTTGCCTCAGCGGGAAACACGCCGTCAGCCCTTCGGTTCCGGCGGCACCTCATCAGAGTGCGATCCCAGAGGGAACCCAGCCTCTCCTCCACAGTTTCCCTCCACAGACAAGGAGAGGGTTCCCATGAATACGCGGTCCAAATTTCACCTCATGGCGCGCGCCGGTTATGGCGCACGCGGCGTCGTCTTCCTGATGGTTGCCGCACTGGCGCTGTTTTCCGGATTTGCCGGTGCGGAGCCGGACACGAATTCGGTACTGGAAACGCTCCTGCAGCAGCCCTTCGGTCGGATCTGGATCGGCCTGATCGGTCTCGGTCTCGCAGGCTTCGTCGTCTGGCGCCTCGCTCAGTCGCTCGCCAACGCCGATGGACAGGATGATGACGCAAAGGGCTATGCCATCCGTGCGGCCCTGTTCGGCAGCGCCATCACCTATGCCGGTCTCGCGATGACCAGCATTCTCATGGCCCTGCAGATGTCGAATGGCAGTGGCGGTTCGGGTGGAGAAGAAGGCATCGCCGCCTGGGTCATGTCGCAGCCCTTCGGACGATACCTTGCCGGGATCATCGGCATCGGCTTCATCATCGGCGGCATCGTGACGGCCATGAAGGGCATCAAGCGTAGCTTCGGCCGCTATCTCGAACTCGATGCCGAGAAGAATTCGCCGGCCGTGCTGATCTCGATCTACGGCCTTGTGGCACGCGGTGTGGTCTTCGGCATCATCGGCGTGCTCTTCCTCTATGCCGCCTTCAACGTCAATCCGGAACAGGCCGGCGGCATGGCCAAGGCGATGGCCTGGCTGCGGGAACTGCCCTTCGGCGGGATCATCTACGCGGTGGTCGCTGTCGGTCTTGCAGCCTTCGGCATCTACAACTTCGTTGAGGCGCGCTATCGGCGCATACAAGCCCCGGAAGCGAGCGATATTCGCCGCCAGCTTCCTCTCGGCCGCGCACACTGAACCTCACGATAGACGTACGGACTCTCGCCTCATTCCGTCACAGCATGTCCTGTGACGGAATGACGGTGACACCGCGTGGCGCAGCAATCGCCGCCCCGAGCATGGCGCGGGCAATTGCTTCGGGTGGATTGGCCTGCAGCGTCGGCGGCAGGATCGGCTTCAACAGGCCAAGCACTTTCCGCGCCCCCTGCTCCATCGGCCGCGGTTCCGGGCGCGGTCCGTCAATCAGGCCCGGGCGGACGATCACGCAGCTGTCGAAACCGAGCGCCACGATGTCCCGCTCCGTCTCGCCCTTCACGCGACTGTAGAAGAAGAGCGACTTCACATCGGCGCCTTTTGCGGAATTGAGCACAAAGCTCCGCGCGCCATGGGCCTTGGCAAGCCGCGCGATCTCCAGCGGATAATCGCGATCGACGCGATGGAAGCGTTCACGCGATCCGGCCGCCTTGATGGTCGTGCCGAGTGCGCAGATCACGGCATCGACGGCCCATATGCTGGGATCCTGCGGGAGCGCCTCGAAATCCACGATCGGTGCAGTCAATCCTGGCCGCAGCGGCAAGGGTCGGCGCGTTGGCGCGGTCACCGCCGTCACGCGTGGATCGGCCAGCGCCTGATCAAGAACATGGCTGCCGACCAGTCCGGTGGCGCCCAACAACAACAGATGCATGGTTCCGCGTCTCCTCGATCCGATTAACTCTTCCTGTCGCGGCCCAATCGGCGGCAGCGCCAGGACAGACTTCAATGCTCTGACACCTTGCCCGTTCCGTCGCGCAAACGAAAGAAGCGCCGCATTTCTGCGGCGCTTCTGTACTTCGCTCGTTAGCGAATTCCCGAAACGACTCAGGCTGCCGTGCGGTAGCCCGCAGAGCCGGCCGACGCGCCACCTTCGAGCTTGAAGCGGGCGAGCTGCGCCTGCAGCTGGCGGGCTTCGCCGGCGAGGACCTGGCTCGCTGCCGTCGTCTCTTCGACCATGGCGGCGTTCTGCTGGGTCATCTGGTCCATGTGGTTGACCGAGGTGTTGATCTCGCCAAGCGCTGCCGACTGTTCTTCAGCGGCACGGGCAATCGTCACCACGTGGTCGTTGACGCGGTTGACCAGGGATTCGATCTCCTTCAGCGCCTCGCCGGTCGAAAGCACGAGCGACACGCCGCCCTTCACTTCCTCGGCCGAGGTGTTGATCAGGGTCTTGATCTCCTTCGCAGCATTGGCCGAGCGCTGGGCCAATTCGCGAACTTCCTGAGCGACGACGGCAAAACCGCGACCGGCTTCACCGGCACGTGCTGCTTCGACACCGGCGTTGAGCGCAAGCAGGTTGGTCTGGAAGGCGATTTCGTCGATGACCGAGATGATCTGACTGATCTTCTGCGAGGACTGCTCGATGCGGCCCATGGCGTCGATGGCGTTGCGGACGATATCGCCCGATTTGCCGGCGCTCGACTTGGTCTCGTCGACCATGTGCGAAGCTTCCCGGGCACGCTGGGTCGAGGTCTTCACCGTGGTGGTGATCTCCTCGAGCGCGGCAGCCGTCTCTTCCAGCGAGGCGGCCTGCTGCTCGGTGCGGCGGGCCAGCTGGTTGGCGGCCGAGGACAGTTCGCCGGAATTGCCGGTGATCGTGCCCGCGGCGTTCAGGATGTTCTGCATGGTCTGGCGCAGGACGGCCATGGTCTGGTTGACGTTGCCCTGGAGTTCGGCAAAGGCGCCCTGGAACTGGCCGTTCATGTCGTGGGTCAGGTCGGCATCGGCCAGCGCTGCGATAACGCGGCGGACTTCGGTGATGCCGCGGTCGACGCTTTCGACGAGTTCGTTGACCGAACCGGCGAAGCGCTGCAGGTCCGCATCTTCGTAAGACTTGGTGATGCGCTTGGAGAAATCGCCGGCAGCGGCGGCCGCGACGATGTCGCTGATCGAGGTCTGCAGGTCACGGCTCTGGGCATGCAGGGCCGCTTCCTGGGCTTCCATGGCGCGCATCTGGGCTTCGTTGGTGCGGAAGACTTCCAGCGCACGAGCCATTTCGCCGATTTCATCCTTGCGCCCGGTGCCTTCGATGGCCTTGCCGAGCTTGCCGGAGGCCATTTCCGTCATGACGGCGGTCAGGCTGCGGATCGGGTTGACGATGCCGCGACGGGCAAGCAGGAAGCTGATGGCAACACCGGCGAGAATGCAGACAGCCGCGGTCACGACCTGAACCAGCATGGTGAAGCCGGAGGCAGCCAGCGCGTTTTCACGCGAGGCCTTCAGGCTTTCGGCAGACGAGGTCGAATATTCCTTGACCACTGACGTGACCGTCTTCTGGGCGTCGAGCGCCTTGGCCAGCTCGCCCTTCATCACGGCGAGATCCTGACCGGCAGGCGTCGCGGCGACGGCAACCATCTCGCGGATCTGGTTGAAATAGGCGTCGAGCGCCACCTTCGTGCGATCGAGGATCTGGGCTTCGGCCGGGCTCGCGGTCGTCGCGATCTTCGGCAGGCGGGCGAGCATTTCGGCCGCGCGCTTGTCGGTTTCAGCCGCGAAGTCCGCCGCCTTCTCCGGAGCCAGCGCCAGCTGATAGGTCATGCGGGAGATGGCGATGATGTCGACGCGCAGGTCCATGGCCTCACGGGCCACCTCTTCGCGGGCGCCGGTGTCCTTCAGCGCCGAGCCCAGCGAGGACAGGCCGCTTGCGCCGACAGCTGCGATCGCCGCGGCGGCAACGCCCATCAGGACGACGACGAGGCTGATCTTTTTGAGAATGGAGAGATTGGCAATACTCATGAAGATTTACTCCCTGCGACCCGCCATCCTGGCAGGCGGCCTTGTGCGGCCGGGCATGGAGGTCATTCCATACTGATGGTTCCACTGAATAATCTTCACATATTGCGATTTGGTTGATGCGGCATGGGTGAATTACGCATCCGCAATATCAGGTAGCGTCCGCGGCCCGGCCGAGGAGTTTTCCTGTCAAGCCCAGGATTTTTCCCGGCTCTCATCCCCAGCTTTTTCGAGCGACGATTCGGCCCGCCGGAAAAGCCCCGAAGGCCTAGCTTTGAGCCCGGTTTGCGGATCGTTTCGGCACGAAATCGCCCCCGTGACTTTTGCGTGACGGCGCGGCATCGGCAGGGGCTTGCGTCACACGACACGAGAAAGCCGTGTCATTCCCGTGACTTCGCTCTTTTGCCCGTTATCCACAATCAATCACCACAACATATAGCGTTAACATTTCCTTCACAGACCACCCCTTGACGGAATCAGTCGGGACGATGTTAATGGACCCTGTTGCGGCGGCGACTGGACCGGGCATAACGAGGCCGGGTTTCATCAAACATTGTGGCGGCTTTCTTTGAGGTGGAACGGCGTTCTGACGACGTCGCCGACAACAGGAAATTTGTGCGATTTTTGACCGCCCGGCAGGGGGTCTGGGTCTGGCAGCAATAATCTGTTAGTACTATATTTAGTGTTTGCAGCCACCATCACTACCATATACAGGGTCGTCATCTCCGGATGAATCACCTGACGGACGAACAAGTGAGCGGCTGCGCAGTTTCGCGTTGGCCGAACGAAATTACTCGCGCCGATTTTCGGCGCCCTAGATCGAGGGACACAGGCAGATGCGCATTGAACGTCGCTTCACCAAACCGGGACAGTCCGCCTATGCGGAAATCGAGTTCCGCAAGGCCATCAGCGAAATCAAGAACCCCGACGGCTCAATCGTATTTCGTCTTGCCGACATCGACGTCCCGGCTCAGTTCAGCCAGGTGGCGGCGGACATTCTCGCCCAGAAATATTTCCGCAAGGCCGGCGTGCCGAAGATCCTGAAGAAGGTCGAAGAGAACGACGTTCCCTCCTTCCTCTGGCGCTCGGTTGCCGATGAGAAGGCGCTGGCTGCGCTGCCCGCGGAAGAGCGCTACGGCTCGGAAACCGATGCCCGTCAGGTCTTCGATCGCCTGGCCGGCACCTGGACCTATTGGGGCTGGAAGGGCAAGTACTTCTCGTCCGAAGAAGACGCTGCCGCCTTCAAGGACGAGCTCGCCTACATGCTCGCCACCCAGCGCGTCGCGCCGAACTCCCCGCAGTGGTTCAACACCGGCCTGCACTGGGCCTATGGCATCGACGGCCCCGGCCAGGGCCATTTCTATGTCGACTCCTTCACCGGCAAGCTGGTCAAGTCCAAGTCGGCCTATGAACATCCGCAGCCGCATGCCTGCTTCATCCAGTCCGTCGAAGACGACCTGGTCAACGAAGGCGGCATCATGGACCTCTGGGTCCGCGAAGCCCGTCTCTTCAAGTATGGCTCCGGCACCGGCTCCAACTTCTCTTATCTGCGCGGCGAAGGCGAAAAGCTTTCCGGCGGCGGCCGCTCGTCCGGCCTCATGTCCTTCCTGAAGATCGGAGACCGCGCAGCCGGCGCCATCAAGTCCGGCGGCACCACCCGTCGTGCGGCGAAGATGGTCGTTGTCGACATCGACCATCCCGATATCGAAGCCTATATCGACTGGAAGGTGAAGGAAGAGCAGAAGGTTGCCGCCCTTGTCACCGGCTCCAAGATCGTCGCCAAGCATCTGAAGGCGATCATGAAGGCCTGCGTCAATTGCGAGGCCGACAACGGCGCCTGCTTCGACCCGAACGAGAACCCTGCCCTCAAGCGCGAAATCAAGGCCGCGAAGAAGGACCAGGTTCCGGAAAACTACATCAAGCGCGTCATCCAGTTCGCCCAGCAGGGCTACAAGGATCTCGAGTTCAAGACCTATGACACCGACTGGGATTCGGAAGCCTATCTCACGGTTTCCGGCCAGAACTCGAACAACTCCGTCTCGCTGAAGGACGACTTCCTGCGCGCTGTCGAGAATGACGGCGAGTGGAACCTGACCGCCCGCAAGGACGGCAAGGTCATGAAGACGCTGAAGGCTCGCGACCTCTGGGAGAAGATCTCCTATGCCGCCTGGGCGTCCGCCGATCCGGGCCTGCACTTCAACACGACGATGAACGACTGGCACACCTGCCCGGCTGCCGGCCCGATCCGCGCGTCGAACCCGTGCTCGGAATACATGTTCCTCGACGACACGGCCTGCAACCTGGCTTCGCTGAACCTCCTGCAGTTCAAGGATGCCGAGACGAAGAAGATCAACATCGCCGACTACGAACACGCCGTCCGCCTCTGGACCGTCGTTCTCGAAGTCTCCGTGATGATGGCGCAGTTCCCGTCGCGCCAGATCGCCGAACTCTCCTACGAATACCGCACGCTCGGCCTCGGCTATGCGAATATCGGCGGCCTGCTGATGTCCTCCGGCATCCCGTACGATAGCGCCGAAGGCCGCGCCATCTGCGGTGCGCTGACCGCCATCATGACCGGCGTCTCCTATGCGACGTCTGCCGAAATCGCTTCGGAACTCGGCCCCTTCCCGGGCTTCGCACCGAACCGCGACAACATGCTGCGCGTCATCCGCAACCATCGCCGCGCCGCGCAGGGTCTCGCCTTCGGTTACGAGGGTCTGTCGGTCAACCCGGTTCCGCTGATCCATGCCGACTGCACGGATCCGGCTCTGATCGAACATGCCACGGCCGCCTGGGACAAGGCGCTCGAGCTCGGTGAAAAGCACGGCTACCGCAATGCTCAGGTCTCGGTCATCGCACCGACCGGCACGATCGGTCTCGTCATGGACTGCGACACCACCGGCATCGAGCCCGACTTCGCGCTGGTCAAGTTCAAGAAGCTCGCCGGTGGCGGCTACTTCAAGATCATCAACGCTGCCGTTCCGGAAGCGCTGCGCACGCTCGGCTACTCGGAATCCCAGATCGCCGAAATCGACGCCTATGCCGTCGGCCATGGCAACCTGAACCAGGCCCCGGGCATCAATCCCTCGACGCTAAAGGCCAAGGGCTTCACCGACGAGAAGATCGAAGCCGTCAACGGCGCGCTGAAGTCGGCCTTCGACATCAAGTTCGTCTTCAACCAGTGGACGCTCGGTGCCGACTTCCTCAAGGAGACCCTCAAGGTTTCCGACGAGCAGCTCTCCGACATGAGCTTCAACCTGCTTGAGCACATGGGCTTCTCGAAGAAGGACATCGAAGCCGCCAACATCCATGTCTGCGGTGCGATGACGCTCGAAGGCGCGCCCTTCCTGAAGAAGGAGCACCTGCCCGTCTTCGATTGCGCCAATCCCTGCGGCAAGATCGGCAAGCGTTATCTCTCGGTCGAGAGCCACATCCGCATGATGGCGGCTGCCCAGCCCTTCATCTCGGGTGCCATCTCCAAGACGATCAACATGCCGAACGAAGCCACCGTCGAGGATTGCGGCTCCGCCTACATGCTGTCCTGGAAGCTGGCACTGAAGGCCAACGCGCTCTATCGCGACGGCTCGAAGCTCTCCCAGCCGCTCAATGCCTCGCTGATCGAGGACGAGGATGACGAGGACGGCGTCGACGAACTGCTGCAGCAGCCGATGGCGGCCCAGGCCGTCACCATCACGGAACGCATCGTCGAGCGCATCGTCGATCGTGTCGTGCGCGAGCAGGAAAAGCTGCCGACCCGCCGCAAGGGTTACACCCAGAAGGCCAAGATCGGTGGTCACACCATCTTCCTGCGCACCGGCGAATATGATGACGGTCGCCTCGGCGAAATCTTCCTTGACATGAACAAGGAAGGCTCGGCCCTTCGTGCCTTCATCAACAACTTCGCCATCTCCGTCTCGCTCGGCCTGCAGTATGGCGTGCCGCTCGAGGAATATGTCGACGCCTTCACCTTCACCAAGTTCGAGCCGGCCGGCATGGTCACCGGCAACGACGCGATCAAGAATGCGACGTCGATCCTCGACTACGTCTTCCGGGAACTCGCGATCTCCTATCTCGGCCGCCACGATCTGGCGCATGTCGACACCTCGGACTTCTCCAACACCGCGCTTGGCCGCGGCATGAAGGAAGGCAAGGCGGATGTCGTCTCCAAGGGCCTGACCCGCGGTTACAAGCCGACGCTCGTCTCCAGCCACACGCCGGCTGCCGCCAGCGCCGAGCCGAAGGGTGCGGCCACCGCCGCCCCCGCCAAGGCCTCGGCAACGGTCACCGCATTCGCCTCGACGGGCGCCACCGCCCGCAAGCTCGAAGTCGCCACCGCCGTCTCCACCCATGAAGTCGTGTCCTTCAAGCGCGACTACGAGGAACGCGCGGTCGAATTCGCCGAGGAGATCGCCGAAGAAAGCGTCTTCACCGACGCCGCCGCCGACGAGGCCGCCAGCGCCAAGGCCGAAGCCAAGAAGCTCGAGGCATCACGCCGCATGCGCTCTATCGCGCAGGGCTACACGGGCAACATGTGCTCGGAATGCCAGAACTTCACGATGGTGCGGAACGGCACCTGCGAGAAGTGCGACACGTGCGGGGCGACCAGCGGGTGCAGCTGATCAGCTGAAAATTGAGTGAGATTTCGGCCCGGGGGAAACCTCGGGCCGAAAAGCCAACCAGAACAAAACGAGATCGATCAAAAATAGTTGGTCGTAGAAATGACAAAGCCGAAACCTCTCGGTTCCGGCTTTGTGTACCGCGAAAAGGCCGAAGCCCACGCGGGGCCAAGAGACTCATATCCCTTTGCCAGTCGCACGGAGAACATAGGGAAGTCGGGTTTCAAAGTCGAGGTAGCTTCGGCAATTTGCAGCCATAGGAGAAAAAACATGGCACGCAACACTGGAAACGACTTTAGACGTGGCTCTGTAACTGGACGTACTCAGTTTCAGCGACCGGACGGACATTTTCAGAAGCGAGACGAACGGACTGGGCACTTCATGGAAGTGAAGCAGTCGGAAGGGAAGTTCAAAGGAGTCGCGCGCGAACCTGACGGGCGCGACACTGAGAACTCTTAACGAATTGGCAGGCAGCGGCTCCGAGCTCGCTGCCTGTTCTTCAGCGCATTTACCTACAGCTATCAATGAAAAGCTCGTAGCGGACTTGCAGATCGATGTTGTCTAAACACCTCTCAAGAGAACACCCACCAGGGGCTTGTGACTGGATCCTCGGCTCAAGCCCGAGGATGACGGAGTTTGGGGAAATTGCGGGTATCCTCCTCCTCTTCACAGCACAAGGTCTGAGGAGAATACCCTCCTCTCCCCACAACGGTCGTCATCCTCGGGCTTGACCCGAGGATCCAAACACAAGCACCCAAACGGCAGCGGAATGCACACCCTCACAGCTCGTAATACAGATCGCGCCAATCAGGATTGAACCCCTCGATCAGTTCGATCTTCCACTGCCGATACCAGCGCTTCAGCGACTTCTCCCGCTGGATCGCCGTGCCAATGCGGTCGTGCTCCTCGTACCAGACCAGTTGCCGGCAGCCATATTTAGACGCAAAGCCCGGCGTCTGTCCCTCCCGATGCTCGTAGATCCGCCGCTCCAGATCGGAGGTCACACCGATATAGAGCGTGCCACGTTTTTGGTTGGTGACGATGTAGACATATCCCGCCATGCGTGCAGTGTGCTTGTGACTGGATCCTCGGGTCAAGCCCGAGGATGACGACCTCTAGGGGG
>DAMDHD010000038.1:0-18553 GCA_032102365.1 Allorhizobium sp. CTOTU50464
GCCGTGTAGGCCGGGGTGGAGACGGTGCGTGCCGGGGCCGCAGCGTTGCCGGCCATCCGGAACTGGGCGACGAGGCCACCGAGATTGCGGGCGCTGTCGGCAAGGCGGTGGGTGACGGCCGTTGCCTCTTCCACCATGGCCGCGTTCTTCTGGGTGAACTGGTCCATGTGGTTGACCGAGCCATTGATCTCGTTCAACGCCGTGGACTGTTCGCGGGCCGCCGATGCGATCGCGGTGATGTGGTCGTTGATCACGGCCACCTGGTTGGAGATCTCGCCGAGCGCGCTGCCGGTCTGCTGGACCAGCGAGACACCGCCGGCGACGGCTTCGCCCGACTTGTTGATCAGAGCCTTGATGTCCTTGGCGGCATTGGCCGAACGCTGGGCAAGTTCGCGGACTTCCTGCGCAACGACAGCAAAGCCCTTGCCGGCTTCACCGGCGCGTGCTGCCTCGACGCCTGCGTTCAGGGCAAGCAGGTTGGTCTGGAAGGCAATTTCGTCGATGACGTTGATGATCTTGGAGATTTCGCTCGATGCCTGTTCGATCCGGCTCATGGCTTCGATCGCGTCGGAGACGACCTTGCTGGAGCTTTCGGTGCTCTGGCGCGCCTTGGTTGCCATGTTGGCCGCTTCATCCGCCTTGGCCGAGGAGCCGCGAACGGTCGAGGTGATTTCCTCGAGTGCTGCGGAGGTTTCCTCGAGGGAGGCTGCCTGCTGCTCGGTGCGCTTCGAAAGGTCGTCCGTTGCCGAGCGCATTTCGGCAGAGCTTGCCTCGATGCCGGAGGTCTCGGCGCGGATTTCCGACAGCGTGCTGCTCAGCTTCTCGACCGAGGCGTTGAAGTCGACGCGCAGACGATCGAGGTCACCGGTGAAGGGACGATCGATGCGAACCGTGAGGTCGCCGTCGCTCAGGCGGTTGAGACAGCCGGCGAGAACGTCGACGGCTTCCTGAACCATGCGGGAGTCTTCGGCCTTGGCGCGTTCGCGCTCAGCACGTTCCTGGTCACCCTGGGCTGCGGCTTCTGCCGCCTGGCGCTCGATTTCGATCTTCTGGATGGCGCTTTCGCGGAAGACGTTGATCGCGCGAGCCAGTGCGCCGACTTCGTTCTTCAGGTCCTGGTCGGGAACCGAGGTGTCGAGCTGTCCGGCTGCCAGGCTTTCGGCCACGGCTGTGAGGCGCGGCAGCGAGCCGACGATGCGGCGCACGAGAAGGGCGATCAGCGTCGCGGCGATCAGCAGGACGATCAGCGCGGTTGTCCCGATCGCATAGGTCATCTCGGTGGCGATGCCGTTGATTTCAGCCTTGCGCACACCCGCATAAAGAATGCCGATGACGTCGCCGGCAGGCGAGAAGATCGGCTGATAGATGGTGTAGTAAGGCGTTTCCAGGATCACGGCCTCGCCGCGATAGACCTGACCCTTGACTGAATAGGGATAGGCGGCGCCGGTCTGGCCGAGTGCCGTGCCAACAGCGCGGTTGCCGTCAGGCTTGATGATGTTGGTCGTGCGGCGCCAGAAGTCCTTGCTCTCGGCATCCCAGGCAAAGATCGTCGCGGTCTGGCCGGTCATGCGGCCGATCGTGTCGATCATGCCATGCTCGGTAAATTCGGTAGGGATCGACTCCATGACGACCCGTTCAACGTTGCCGTCCTTGGCCCAGGTGATCTGGGTGCCGGGAAGGTCGCGCTCGATGATCGTCGCGGCGGTGCGCAGGCTTGCATCCTGGCCGGCGATGGCCTGTTGCTGAATGCGCGTCTCGATGCTGCCGGAAATGACCCAGGCCACCGCTCCGAGGGACGCGACGAGGATCAGAACCGTCGTTGCCGTGATCGTTTTCGTGATGCCGAAGCGTGAAAATAGCTGCATGAAGCGATGCCCCTTGAACATTAACTCGAACCTTAGTCTAAGCTCTTCGGGTTAATCCTTGGTTTTCCAAGGGAATTGCAAAGGCACTTGATAAAGGGCAATTGCTCGATTTTTTGGCTTTTGTCACCCCAGATTTGGGGTGGCCCGTTCAGGATCAGCGTTTCATGATGTCAAAACGCCAATTAAAGGCAAATCTTAGAGGTGAGCGGCTTGCCGCCCGTGACGCCATCCCCGCCGAGCTCCGGCTCGAATTCAGCCTGCGCATGGCCGAGCTTGCCGGCGATGATCTCAGCATCGAGCCGGGTACCATCGTCTCCGGCTTCTTCCCCATCCGCTCCGAGGCCGACATTCGGCCTTTGATGGCGCGGCTGAAGGCGCGCGGCGCGCGTCTCTGCCTGCCCGTGGTCATGGACAAGGAGACCATCGTCTTCCGCGAACTGGTGGCCGGGGCGGAGCTCGTCGATACCGGCTTCGGCACGCGTGGGCCCGGGCCTGAGGCGGCCGTTCTCGATCCGGATCTGCTGCTTGTGCCGCTGTCGGCCTTCGATGCCCAAGGCAACCGCATCGGCTATGGTGCTGGCCACTACGACCGTGCGATTGCACGTCTCAGGGAAAAAGGCCGGCATCCGCGTCTGATCGGCATTGCATTCGACTGTCAGGAGGTGGCAGAAGTGCCCTATGAAGCCCATGACGTCCGGCTGGAGGCCGTGCTGACAGAGAGCGGCCTCAGAACATTCATGGAGTGATTGGACGAAATGCGACTTCTGTTCCTCGGAGATATGGTGGGCAAGACCGGACGTACGGCTGTTTGGGAGCGGTTGCCGGGCCTCATCTCCGACCTGAAGCTCGATTTCGTCATCGTCAACGGCGAGAACGCCGCCGGCGGCTTCGGCATCACCGAAGACATCTATCTCGAAACCATCAATGCCGGTGCCGATGTCGTCACGACGGGCAACCATGTCTGGGACCAGAAGGAGGCCGTCTCCTTCTGCACGCGGCATGACCAGTTTCTTCGTCCGGCAAATTATCCAGCCGGAACGCCCGGAAAGGGCTCCGGCCTCTACTACGCCCGCAATGGTGCGCGTGTGCTCGTTGCCAACATCATGGGCCGCGTCTTCATGCATCCGGAGCTCGACGATCCCTTCAAGTCCGCCGAGGCCATCCTGGCAGCCTGCCCGCTGAAGGAGCAGGCGGATGTGATTGTCTTCGATTTTCACGCGGAGGCGACGAGCGAGAAGCAGTGTTTCGGCCATTTCGTCGATGGCCGTGCAAGCTTTGTCGTCGGGACGCACACGCATGTGCCGACCGCTGACCATCAGATCCTGAACGGCGGCACGGCCTATATGTCGGATGCCGGCATGTGCGGCGACTACGATTCCTCGCTCGGCATGGAGAAGGAGGAGCCGCTCAACCGCTTCATCTCCAAGATGCCGAAGGGCCGCTTCGAGGCAGCCAGCGGCCCGGCCACCATCTGCGGCGTCGGTGTCGAGATCTCCGACAGCACGGGGCTCGCGGAAAAGATCGCGCCGCTGAGGCTCGGGCCGCGGCTTGCCGAGACGATCCCGCCCTTCTGGGCCTGACAGACCAGCGATAACGCCATTGTGACGCCATGCCACCGGGAGGGCGCTTTACGCTTTCCCGGCGCTCCCGCATTCTCTCATGCACGATCTGGATACGGTGCAGGGAGCGGCATGATGCTGAGACTGATGTTGTCCACGATGGCGCTTGCGGTGTTGACCGGCAGTGCCTTTGCGCAAGAGGCACCGCGACCGCAGGTCAGCCAGTGCCAGCTGATCGCCGAGAAAATCCCCGACGTTCAATATGCGAACTTCACGCCGCCCGCATCGGGTGCTCCGGCCTTGACGCTGGCGCAGGTGCAAGAGGACGTTGTCATCACCTTCGTGGGGCACTCCACGTTCCAGATCGACACTCCCGGTGGCATCTCGATTGCCACCGATTTCAATGGCTGGCTGCGCACGTCGCGCACCCCCGATGTCGTGACGATGAACAAGGCCCACTCGAGCCATTACACGCTCAATCCGGATCCGGCGATCGGCGCCGTTCTGCATGGCTGGAACGAAGCGGAGCCCGGGCAGCCGATCGAGCACAGGCTGGTCGTTGGCGACGCCTATGTGCGCAATGTGCCGACGGATATAAGAAGCTGGGGTGGAGAGATGGAGCCGAACGGCAATTCCATCTTCATCTTCGAGGTGGCGGGGCTTTGCATCGGGCATCTCGGACACCTGCATCACGAGCTGACCGATACCCATTACGGCGAAATCGGAAGGCTCGACATCCTGATGGTGCCGGTGGATGGCGGATTGACGCTCGGAGCCGACAGCATGAGCCGGATCGTCAAACGGCTGCGCTCTGCAGTGATCCTGCCCATGCATCGCCGTGGTCCGCCGATCGAAACCTTCCTGTCGATGTTCGACGACAGTTTCGATACGCAGATTTCCGAGAACCGCGGCTTCACCGTGTCCATGCGGACGCTGCCGAGAAAGCCGCTGATCCTCGTCCTTCAGGGGGTCTAGGACCCCTCCAAGTCTCAGGCAAAGCGGACTTCGCGGTGAACGCCGACATCCGGCATCTTCTCGTCGCTCATATTGGCCTTGGCGATCTCCCAGCCGAACTTGAGCGAGCTGTCGGTCGAGGCCCAGATCTCGCCGTCATCCAGCTTGAGTTCCAGAAGCGTCAGCTTCGGATCGGACTTGCCGCCCTCGTACCAGGCAGCCACGACCGAGTTCCAGTACTCGTCGATCTTCGCCGGGTCCTTGTTTTCGGTCAGCGTGCCGGCGAGGCATGCGTGATAGTCGTGATCCTTGCCGACGACACAGAAATGCGCGCGGCTGCCCGGACGCAGGGCCTGCACCAGATGGCTGTCGGTCTTGGTGAAGAACCAGATGGCGTTGCGCCTGCGATCTGCATTCGGAGCCATGGGCTGCATATGCATGTTGCCACCCATCAGTCCGAGCATGCCGGCATGGATGTCGTCGATCTCGTCCCAGAGCTGTTCTACGGGATTTTCTTTGGCTTCGGTGAAGCTTGCCATGTTTTGTCTCCTACGGGTTTTGCCGTGGAGGCAACGAACTCAAGGGTGAGATGTTCCTCACTCATCCCGGGCTTCGCAGAGGTCTCATGACTCTTGAACCGGGCCGGTTTCGCCCGTATAAGGCGGCCATTCCCAATATAGAGACCTGATCAGGGGTGCCATGGCTGGCCATTCACAGTTTAAAAACATCATGCACCGCAAGGGGAAGCAGGACGGTATCCGTTCGAAGATGTTCTCCAAGCTTGCACGCGAAATCACGGTTGCCGCAAAGACCGGTCTGCCCGACCCTGCGATGAATGCGGCACTTCGCCTCGCCGTTCAGAACGCCAAGGCACAGTCGATGCCGAAGGACAACATCGAGCGCGCGATCAAGAAGGCATCCGGTGCCGATGCCGAGTCTTATGACGCGATCCGCTACGAAGGTTACGGTCCGGGCGGCGTTGCCGTCATCGTCGAGACGCTGACCGACAACCGCAACCGCACCGCATCTTCCGTACGGTCCACTTTCTCGAAGGCCGGCGGCGCGCTTGGCGAAACCGGTTCGGTGTCTTTCTCCTTCGACCATGTCGGTGAGATCACCTACAAGGCTTCGGTCGGCGACGCGGACAAGGTGATGGAAGCGGCGATCGAAGCCGGTGCCGAAGACGTCGTCTCCGACGAAGACGGCCACACCATCTACTGCGCCTTCGAGGACATCAACGACGTGTCCAAGGCGCTCGAAGCGGTTCTTGGCGAAGCCAGCTCCGTCAAGGCGATCTGGAAGCCGCAGAATACGATCGAAGTGGACGAGGAAAAGGCGCAGTCGCTGATGAAGCTCATCGACACGCTGGAAGACGATGACGACGTGCAGAACGTCTATTCGAACTTCGAAATCTCCGACGAGGTCATGGCCAAGCTTTCGGCCTGATCCGCGGTCAGACACCCGACATCAAAAAAGCCCGGCTGCAGACCAGCCGGGCTTTTTCGTTTCAGCAATCAAATGGCGATCAGGCAGCGGCGCTGCGCACGCTGCCGATGACGTCGACGAGTTCGTTGACGATGCGCTCGACCTGCTCGCGGTCATCGCCTTCGGCCATGACACGGATCAGGGGTTCAGTGCCCGAGGGGCGGATGACGAGACGGCCGGACTTGGCAAGTTCGGCTTCCGCATCGGCGATCGCCTGCTTGACCACGGCGTCTTCCAGCGGCTTGCCGCCGGAGAAGCGGACATTGCGCAGGAGCTGCGGCACCGGCTCGAAGCGATGGCAGAGTTCGCTCACGGTACGGCCCGTACGCTTGACGGCTGCGAGGATCTGCAGGGCTGCAACGAGGCCGTCGCCGGTCGTGCCATGGTCCGACAGCACGATGTGGCCGGACTGCTCGCCACCAACGTTGAAGTCGTGATTGCGCATGTGCTCGACGACATAGCGGTCGCCGACCTTGGTGCGGGCAAGGGTCAGACCCTTGTCGCCGAGGAAGCGTTCGAGGCCGAGATTGGACATGACGGTTGCGACGATGCCGCCACCACGCAGGGTCTGGTCCTGGGCCCAGGTTTCGGCGATGACCGCCATCAGCTGGTCGCCGTCGACCACCGTGCCGTTCTCGTCGACGATGATGACACGGTCGGCGTCGCCATCGAGCGCGATGCCGATATCGGCGCGGGTCTCGTGCACCTTCTTCTGCAGCGTCTCCGGATGGGTCGAGCCGCATTCGAGATTGATGTTCGTGCCGTTGGGTTCGTTGCCGATCGTCACGACCTCGGCGCCGAGTTCCCAAAGAGCCGCAGGGGCAACCTTGTAGGCCGCACCATTGGCACAGTCGATCGCGACGCGCAGGCCATGGAGGGTGACGTCGCGGGGCAGGGTGCGCTTGGCGAATTCGACGTAACGGTCATGCACGCCGTCGATGCGCTTGGCGCGGCCGATGTCGTTCGGGGACGCGAGCTGACCGTAGAGGTCCTTTTCGAGCAGTTCCTCGATCTGCATCTCGAGTTCGTCGGAGAGCTTGTAGCCGTCAGGGCCGAAGAGCTTGATGCCGTTGTCGGCAAAAGGATTGTGGGAAGCAGAAATCATTACGCCGAGATCGCAACGCAGGGAGCGCGTCAGCATGGCGACGGCAGGCGTCGGGATCGGGCCGAGAACGAAAGCATCGAGACCGGCGGCTGTGAAGCCTGCCACCATGGCGTTTTCCAGCATGTAGCCGGAGAGGCGCGTGTCCTTGCCGATCACCACGCGGTGGCGATGGCCGCCGCGGCGGAAGATGGTGCCAGCGGCGATGCCGACCCGCATGGCAAGATCCGGGGTCATGGGGAAGCGGTTGGAAAGGCCGCGAATGCCGTCCGTGCCGAAGTAGCGACGTGTCATCAGGTGTTCCTTCAAGTCCTTTTCAACTCCGCGGCTGCGAGACGTCAGCCGTCTCGAGCGATCGCGCGGAGATCCCTTGGTTGGCTGCTCATGCCACAGAACGCGGTACAGGACACGTAAAATAGCGCTAAAAACGATTACACGGCGTTACCTCTGCCACGCTCGTCCACTGGAATCTGACGATCGCTGCAACTGAAACCAAAAAGGCCACCCCGAAGGATGGCCTTTCTCGTCTCTTGATCTGGGCACGCACTCAGTGCGGCTGCGGCTCCAGGCCACCTTCCGGCTCGCCGCCCTTCGGGGCGTCCTTGCGGCCGGTGGAGGGCACGGCAGAGCCACGGCTCGGCGGGGTGTCGTCGCCGCTGTCACGGGACGGCTTCTCGCCACGCAGCAGCGCCTTGATCTCATCGCCGGAGAGCGTCTCGTATTCGAGAAGACCTTCGGCGATCGCGACGAACTCGTCATGGTGCTCCGTCAGGATGCGGCGGGCCTCGGTATAGGCCTCGTCGATCAGGCGGCGTACTTCGGTGTCGATCTTCTGGGCGGTCGATTCCGAGACGTTCTTCGACTGCGAAACCGAGTGGCCGAGGAAGACTTCCTGCTGGTTTTCACCATAGGCAACTTGACCGAGGACATCGGAGAAGCCCCACTGGGTGACCATGGCGCGGGCAAGCTTGGTGGCCTGCTCGATATCAGAGGATGCACCCGAGGTGATGTTTTCCTTGCCGAAGGTCAGTTCTTCCGCCACACGGCCGCCCATCATGATGACGAGGCGCGAGACCATCCACTTGTAGCTCATCGAGTAGCGATCGCCCTCAGGCAACTGCATGACCATGCCAAGCGCACGGCCGCGCGGAATGATGGTCGCCTTATGCAAGGGATCCGCCACCGGCACCTGCAAGGCCGTGATGGCATGACCGGCTTCGTGATAGGCAGTCAGCTTCTTCTCGGCTTCGGTCATGGCGGACGAGCGGCGCTCCGCACCCATCATGATCTTGTCCTTGGCGTCTTCGAATTCGGCCATGGTGACGACGCGCTTGTTGCGGCGTGCGGCCATCAGGGCGGCTTCGTTGACGAGGTTCATCAGATCCGCACCGGAGAAGCCGGGCGTGCCACGGGCCAGAACCTTCAGATCGACGTTCGGAGCGAGCGGCACATTGCGGGCATGCACTTTGAGGATGCGCTCGCGGCCGACGATGTCGGGGTTCGGGACAACGACCTGACGGTCGAAACGGCCCGGACGGAGAAGGGCGGGATCGAGAACGTCGGGACGGTTGGTCGCGGCGATCAGGATGATGCCTTCATTGGCTTCGAAGCCGTCCATCTCGACGAGCAGCTGGTTCAGCGTCTGCTCGCGTTCGTCGTTACCGCCGCCGAGGCCTGCGCCACGATGGCGACCGACGGCGTCGATTTCGTCGATAAAGATGATGCAGGGCGCGTTCTTCTTCGCCTGTTCGAACATGTCGCGGACGCGGCTTGCACCGACACCGACGAACATTTCGACGAAGTCCGAACCGGAAATGGTGAAGAACGGGACGTTGGCTTCGCCGGCAACGGAGCGGGCGAGCAGCGTCTTACCCGTGCCCGGAGGGCCGACGAGCAGAACGCCGCGCGGGATCTTGCCGCCGAGGCGCTGGAACTTCTGCGGGTCGCGCAGGAATTCAACGATTTCTTCCAGGTCCTGCTTGGCTTCATCGACGCCGGCAACGTCGTCAAAGGTGACGCGGCCATGCGCTTCGGTGAGCAGTTTCGCCTTGGATTTGCCGAAGCCCATGGCACCGCGCGAGCCACCTTGCATCTGGCGCATGAAGAAGAGCCAGACGCCGAGGATCAGCAGCATGGGGAGGAGTGTGCCGATATAGCTCAGGAAACCGGAGGAGCCGTCCGTTTCCGGGCGGGCCACGATCATCACGTTCTTGGCTTCCAGCTTGCTCAACAGGTTGTCGTCAACGACAGGCGCATAGGTCTGGAAGGCGGTTCCCGATTCGACATATTTGCCGAGAACGCGGTTGCCGGTGACCGTGACCTCACGAACGCGCCCGGCATCGACCTCCCGAAGGAACTGCGAATACGGCACTTCGCTCGAGGCCGTCTGCGACGGCGAAGTCTGGAACATGCTGAACAGCGCGATCAGCAGCAGCGCGATAATCGCCCAGAGCGCGAAATTGCGAAAATTTGGGTTCATTGAACTCCCCGAACCTGTGGTGCGGGACGGAGCCCCGCAGAATTACCCTCTAACATAGGATCGCGCCGCACCCTTGCCAAGGCAATCGGACCTTCGCAGATCGTTTTCCGTCAATAAGTCTTAAATGGGGACGGAGGGCGTCGGTTCCCTGCCGATCAGCCGACCGATCGCGTCGGCCAGGGGTTGGTCAAAACCCGGCATGAACTCGGCGAAGAGCGAAAGCCGCGGCGTGATGGCGACGGTGTCTGCAGAAGAGCCTGAAAATGCTTCAGCTGCAATGACTTGGGGTGCGTTTCCGGAGAGAGCTGACCGCACGGCACCCGGGAGGTCTTCTGCAATTACGGCTGCAGCACCGGCCGTGATGGTCACTTCCTGTGCGCTGCGGTTTTCGATGACGAAGCGTCCATCCCAGGTTGCCGATGCGAAGGCTGGCACCGACAGCGGCAAAAAACCGCGCCTCTCGCGCAGCAGAAAGAGGTGGTTTCCCCGGCGCAGGGCGAGGGTGCCGGACAGCGTCAGGCGAAAATCTCCTCCTGACTCCAATGCAGAGCCAAGGCGCGCGAGACTTTCCGTTGCCGGTCGATGCGACCTGCCGCCCAGGATTGTTACGAGGCTGGCCAGCGCATGGTCGCGTGTTTCGCGCGCCGGCAGCGGGGCGTTGTCGAGATCGATCTTCACAACTGGCCCCGGGAAGCATGCCGCGGCTGCATCCAGCCAAGTGGCCGCGGCGCTCGACAGAGTTGCGCGATGGTCGGCCGCTTGCCGGATTGCGTCGGGGTCGATCGCCGGCGCTGCCTGGCGAAAGCGGACGCGCTCGTATCGGGGATCCTCATTGCTCGGGTCGTCGATCCAGGGCTGGCCGAGGTCGGTGAGATAGGTGCGGATTGCGGTGCGGCGGGTCCGCAGGAATGGACGCAGGATCCAGAGGCGGCCGGCATAGAGCGTTGCGGGTGCCATGCCGGCGAGGCCTAGAGCGCCCTCGGACGAGCGATCGGCGCGCATGGCCACCGTCTCAATCTGATCGTCCAGGGTGTGGCCGGTCACGATGACGTCGGCGCCGAGGTTGTCCGCGGCGCTCGCAAGCAGGTGATAGCGCGCCTGGCGGGCTGCTGCAGAGAGCCCGTGTCGCGGTTTTTCATCCGTCCAGCACTGGATGCTGTGGGGAATTCCGAGGCTTTGGCAAAGGGTGGCGACCTGTTGCGCTTCTTCGGCGGAGCCGGCCCGGAGACCGTGGTCGATGGTTGCTGCCGTCAGACTGTGGCGGTGGGGGAAGCGCTGCGTCTTGATCGCGCGCTGAAGAGCCAGCAGGAGACCGGTCGAATCGCTGCCACCGGAAATGGCGACGAGCAGGGTGCTGGGGCGACGGAGGGAATGAAGGAATGCTTCGATCGCCGCTTCGGGCGAGAGGTCGGGCAGTGAAGGGCCTGCCGCGAGCGGGGCCGGCATCAGCAGCCGAGGCGCTTCTGTTCGCTCGCGACCTTGGAAACGACGGCGCGGGAAGCCTTGGGGTAGCGCTTGGAGACTTCGCGCAGCGTGGCGCAGGCGGTCTCTGTATTGTCGAGGGCGGCAAGCGACATGCCGAGCTTCAGCAGCATTTCCGGCGCCTTCGGCGAGGTGTTGTAGGTCTGGTGGGCGTTGAGGAAGGTCTTGGCCGCCTCATTGTAGTTGCCCTGCGAATAGAGCGCTTCGCCGAGCCAGAAGTTGGCATCCGCGATCTTGGCGCTGCTCGGATAGGCGGCGATGAAGTCGCGGAATTCGCTCTCGGCCAACGAATAGTCGCCGGAGAGAACATGGGCATAGGCGACCTGATAGACATCGCTTTCGGAATTGAGCGAGGCGGTCTGTTGCGGTGCGGACTGAGAGGTCGTCGAGGGGGCCGTCACGCCGGTATCGACGCCGGGCAGGGCGGTCGAGCCATTGTCGATGGCACCTTCGTTCAGCGTGGCCGTGACCGGCATGCCGCTTTCGTCGAGCGCAATCGAGCCGAGCGTCTGCTCGCCGGGGGCGGTGCCTGGCGTGCCGACACCAGAGGCGTCGGCGGTTGCGCCGACGTCCGGGGTTTCGGTGATGATTTCAGCGACCGAGTCCTGCTGCTGGCCACCGTCAACGGGGCGGGTCAGCGAGCCGCTCTTCTTTTCGAGATCCTGGAAGCGGAACTCGTTGTCTTCCTGCTGCTTGCGGATGGTTTCCTGCATCTGGAGAAGCTGGAAGCTCATCTCCTCGATCCGACCATTCAGCGCGCGGATTTCTTCCTCGAGCTGCTGGACGCGCAGCGTCGGGTCCGTGGCCTGGGCCATCTGAACCTCAGCCTTCGGGGCCGGCGCAGGTTGAGCCTTCTGGCCGAACTGGACATTCGGAAACAGCTGGAAAGCGTGGGCGCTGCCGTGCAGGCCCGTCAGCGAGGCCGTCGCTAGCAGAGCGGCCATCACAAGTTTGTTCATGTTCCTTCTTCCTGTTTTCGCGACGATTTGCGCCGAACCAGCGCCGACAGGAGTTTTCTCAATTGCCTGCAAAAAGCAACCAAGTTCGGCCAAAGTGTGGAGAAAAGTAAAAGGCGGCCCAGAGGCCGCCTTCACGTGATGGTGAGTGCCGGTTGGACCGGATCACATGCCGGCGCCACCGAGAACGGTGACGGCGCGGCGGTTCTGCGACCAGCAGGAGATGTCGTCGCAGACGGCGACCGGACGTTCCTTGCCGTAGGAGATGGTCTTCATGCGCTGCGCCGGTACACCGCGCTGAGCAAGGTAGTCACGGGTGGCAGCGGCACGACGGGCGCCGAGCGCGAGGTTGTATTCGCGCGTGCCGCGTTCGTCGGCATGGCCTTCGATCGTGATGGCGTAGTTCGGATAACGCTGCAGCCACTGAGCCTGACGGTCGAGCGTCTGGGCGGCGTCGGCGCGGATCGCGGTGGAGTCGGTGTCGAAGAAGATGCGGTCGCCGACATTGACCGTGAAGTCCTGCGAAGAGCCCGGCGTTGCTGCACCTGCGCCACCGGCACCGAGGCCAAGTTCGCCAGCGCTGTTGGGCAGGTTCTTCTTGTTGGCGCAGCCTGCCAGGGCGAGGGCCACGGCAAATGCGACCATGGCGGGGTTGGTTGCCATTTTCTGCAGACGGCTCTTGGCCGGGGATTGAATGCGGCTCATCGCCGGTCTCCTTGAATTCTCTGTTAGGGTTGCCGGACCATAACCAATCGCGGTTAACCGGCTTCAAACAATCGTGGTTAACAAACCGTCAAATCACGTGCCGGATAGGGCGATTGACCGCCCTTTGCGGCGAGAAAGAGGCGCAAATGCGCCTCTTTTCGATCACTATTCCATCAACGGCGACCAGGCCGGGTCGGAGGCGAAGGATGGCGTGCGGACCAGCTGCTCGTTGTAACCGGTGAGGTCGATCGAGTAGAGCTGCGGACCACCGGCACCGGCGTTCTGACGGAAGAACATCAAGACGCGGCCGTTCGGCGCCCAGGTCGGGCCTTCATTATGGAAGCCCGTAGTCAGGATGCGCTCACCCGAACCGTCGGTTTTCATCACGCCGATCGAGAACTTGCCGCCCGACTGCTTGGTGAAGGCGATCAGGTCGCCGCGCGGAGACCAGACCGGGGTGGAATAGGAGCCGTCGCCGAAGGAGATGCGGCGCTGGCCGGAACCGTCGGCTCCCATGACATAGAGCTGCTGGCGACCGCCGCGGTCGCTTTCGAATACGATCTGGCTGCCATCGGGAGAGTAGGACGGCGAGGTGTCGATCGCGGCCGTGTTGGTGAGCCTTGTCGTCGTGCGCGAACGCAGGTCCATCGTGTAGATGTTGGCGTTGCCGTCCTGCTGCAGGCTCATGATGACGCGCTGGCCGTCCGGCGAGAAGCGCGGCGCAAAGGTCATGCCGGGGAAATTGCCGACGACTTCGCGAGCGCCGGTTTCTAGCTGAAGCAGATAAACGCGCGGCTGCTGGCCTTCGAAGGACATGTAGGTGATTTCCTGACGGCTCGGCGAGAAGCGCGGCGTCAGAACGATGTCGTTGCTGTTGGTCAGCATGCGGATGTTCTCGCCGTCCTGGTCCATGATGGCCAGCTGGCGCTTGCGGTCGGTCTTCGGGCCGGATTCGGAAACGAAGACGATGCGGGTGTCGAAGTAACCCTTTTCGCCGGTGATGCGCTCATAGATCGCGTCGGCGATCATGTGCGCGACGCGGCGCCAGTTCTTCGGATCGGTGAAGAACTGCTGGCCGGTCATCTGCTGGCCACCGAAGGTGTCCCAGAGGCGGAATTCGGCGCGCAGGCGACCGTCGGGCTCGCGGGCGATGCGACCGACGACGAGGGCTTCCGCCTTCAGTGCGGTCCAGTCGGGGAAGCGCGGTGCCTGATCGGGGTTCTGGATCTTCTCGATGAAGGCGGCGCGATTGACCGGGGCGAAAAGGCCCGAGCGCTTCAGGTCGGCTTCGACCACGGCGGAGATCTGGGCGCCGATACCATCGGCAGAGACGAAGTCGGTGATCGCGATCGGGAGCGGCTGAACGTTGCCGCGGTTGATGTTGATTTCAACGGCTGCGTTTGCGGGTGCCACGAAGGCACCTGCCATGCCGGCACAGACCAGCAGAATGCGGAGGAGGAGAGTTTTCATGCTTACCAAGCCTTTCAGCTCTTACATCAGTTCGCTGGGGTCGAAATTGACGACAACTTCAGACCAAGCGTCGTATTTGTCCGGGGGCAGATTGGTGAAGGGGGCGGACTTGCGGACGGCGCGCACGGCGCCGCTCATGAGAACCTGCTGGGCAGACGGCGAGCCCCCGGTGGCAGTTGCTTCGGGTTCGCCGACGAGCGCGCCGTTCTGATCGAGGCGGAAGGTCACGCGGATACGGACATCGGCGGCATCCGCCATGCCCGGCGTGATCAGCCAGTTTTCCTGGATGACACCGCGAAGCGCGTCCAGTTCGCTCTGGCTGAGCTTCGAGCCGCCGGTATTGGTGCTGCCGCCAAGCGATTCGGGCGCCGTCGAGCGCTTCGCGCCGCCGCCGGCCGCATCGGTCTTGTTGAGGAGGGCCGCCACTTCATCGGCGTTGAAGTCGCTTTCCATCTGCGGCTTCGACTTCGCCGTTTCCTGGACCTTGGTGTCCTTCTTGGCATCCGGCTTCGGAGCGGGCTTCTTTTCGGCCGGCTTGGCAATCTCGGGCTGCGGGCGGGCGGCCGGGATCGGCGCCTGCTCGGGCAGGGGGATTTCTTCGGCAACCGTCTCTTCCGGCGGCGCCTCTTCGGCCGGCGGTGTCTCCGGCTCTGGCGGCGGGGCCGTGTCTTCCTTGACGATCTCCTTCACCTCGTTGGCCTGCGGATCAGGCTCGGGCGCGGGTGTCTCCACCTTCTTCGGCGCGGCGGCGACTTCCTGCTCGACCGGGCGCTGTGAGGGTGTCGGGGGCGATTTGAGATCGACTTCGTTGTCACCGAAGTTTTCGGCCGGCTCGGCGATCGGCGGCTTCTTCGTCGGGACGGGAGCCGATGTCTCCGCCAGAGGAGCGGTCTTGGAGCCCTGCTGGATCTGGGTGAACTCTTCGATCGGGACGATGTCCACCGGAAGGGTTTCCATCGGGGCGATCTCGAGTTTTTCAGGCGAGCCGAGGCTCACCAGCGCCGCCGAGAGCGCCAGTGTGTGCAGAAACGAGGATGTGAAGAGGCTGCCCTTCATGTCCGTCCGATCAGTTCTGCTGTTCCTGCAAGGTCACGAGACCGATATTGGTGAAACCGGCAGACGAGATCCGCGCCATGACCTGCATGACGATGCCATAGGTGGCGGCGGTATCGGCCCGCACGAAAATGCGTTCATTGTAGCCGGTGGTGGCGATCGCCTGCAGCTTCGGAACGACTTCCTCAATCGGGATCGCCGTTTCCTGCAGGTAGATTTCGCCTTCCGGATTGACCGAGACGGTGATGGGCTGATTTTCGCTGCTCATCGCCTTGGCCTGGGTCTGCGGCAGATCGATCGGCACGCCGACGGTCATCATCGGGGCGGCGACCATGAAGATGATCAGCAGCACGAGAACGACGTCGACGAAGGGCGTCACGTTGATTTCGCTGACAAGGGCCTTCTTGCCGCCACGACGACCGCGGCGTCCGCCACCCTTGCTTCCTGATCCGACCGACATACCCATGATGCGTCTCCTGCTCTCCGGGCCTTACTGCGCCGCCTGGCGGGGCTGCAGCTTCTCGTCGATCTGGCGCGACAGGATGGCCGAGAATTCGTCTGCGAAGCCTTCCATACGGGCCGAGAGCTTGCCGGCTTCACCGGAGAACTTGTTGTAGGCGATAACCGCGGGAATAGCGGCAATCAGGCCGATGGCGGTTGCGAGCAATGCTTCGGCGATACCCGGTGCGACGACCGCGAGGCTGGCATTGTTCGAACCGGCAATGGCCTGGAAGGAGGTCATGATGCCGACGACGGTGCCGAAGAGGCCGATGAAGGGGCCGGCCGAGCCGATGGTCGCAAGCGACGACAGGCGCGATTCGAGCGTCTCGGACTCGCGGGCCATGGTCACATCCATGGCGCGATCGATACGCATCTGCAGGCCGATCGGCGAGCGTGCGCCGCGTTCGAAGCTCTTTTTCCATTCGCGCATGGCGGCGACGAAGATGGCGGCAAGGCCGGTGTTGTTGCGTTCGGCGAGCGTGCGATAGAGCTCTTCGAGCGACTGGCCTGACCAGAAGACCTGTTCGAACTGGTCGAACTGGCGGCGCGCCCGGGCGTAGCTCAGATATTTGTCGATGACGATGGCCCAGGTCCAGACGGAGGCGGCCAAAAGACCGATCATGACGAGCTTGACGATCAGGCCTGCCTGCATGAACAGGCCCCAGAGGCTCACGTCATGCGTCGCTGCAGCCATTCCAACTTGTTCCATCGCCTTCAATTCCCCGAAATCCAAACGCCCGGTGGGTTGGACCGGGCGGCGACATGAGCTCTACTGGTGGAAAACTTGTGCGGTCGCAGCCGCCGAAACCCTTTTCCCGCCTTAGCTCCCAGTGTGCTTCTGAGATGAAAATTTGGTCAAAGGAAGGCGTGCGCTGCACAATCTTCCAAGCGTCGAGTAAGACCCGATTAAGGTTAAAAAGGGGTTACCGGAGGCGGAGATCAGGGCTTTGTGAAGTCAGGCGAGGAACTGTCTTGCGAGATCTTCCGGAAGGCGACGCGGCCTGCCCTGGCGGTTGACGACGGCGATGATGACCTTCGCTGCAATCAGCAACTGGTCGCCTCGGCGGATCTCCTGCTCAAGGATCATCTTGGCACCGCCGGCCTTCTCGGTGCGGGTCAATACCGTAACGATGTCGTCCATGCGGGCAGGGGCCTTGAAGTCGATCTCCATGCGGTGAACCATGAAGGCGAGGCCTTCGTCCGAACTCGCGAAGAGATTGGACTGTTCGACGCCCAGGCAGCGCAGATAGTCGGTGCGGGCGCGCTCCATGAAGTGCAGGTAGCGGGCGTGATAGACGGCACCGGAGAAGTCGGTGTCTTCGTAATAGACGCGCTGGATGAGGTGGTGCACGCCGTCGATGATTTCGCCCGCGAGCGGGTGCTGGAGTGTCGTCATGGCTCGTCCTGCCGATCGATCTTCTTATGCTGAGGCCCGGTGGCTAGCCCAGGTCAGGTCGATCTGTCCAGCCTCATCAGCTCGGCTTCGGTGATCGCAAGCCGCTGCATTTCTAAGGACCGAGACGCGGCATCATCGGCAACGATGAATTCGTCGAGTTGCGGAGGGGAGACGCTGGTGCCGGACAGCATCGCATGGACCTGGCCCCGATGATGCGTCTGATGCTGGAAGAGATGGCTCAAGACATCGTCCATCCGTTCTGTCTGAATGCGGGTGCTCCTGTGGATCTGAACCTCGCTCGCCAGGGCGTCGATATCAAGCGAGAGACAGAAGTTCAGGAGCCGCTGATCCACGGCCGCCTGCGCCTTACGCAGGTCTTCGGGATGGGGGAACGGGATTTGATTGGCCCAGGCTTTCGGTCCCAGTCTGCCGCCTTCGAGGGCATCCACGTAAAACCAGTCAATAATCAGGATGTGATTGAGGCTCGCCTGGATCGACGGGAAGAAGCCCGTGCGCGGTGCTTCGAATTCGCCCGGCTGGAGCATGGAGATCGCTTGGTGCAGCCGGTCATTGGTGAGCCTGTTGTTGTAGGCAAGTTTGATGAAGCTGCGGCGCGGGTCGGTCATTTGTCGTCCAGATCTCCATCGTGCCATACGATATGCTTCGGCGAGGTCGGCAGGGACTCGATCTCGTCGGCGATGAAATAGGGCGGGATGTCGAGCGCGATCAGCGCCTCCCGCGATGCCAGCACCCATTTGAACTCGAGGCTGTTCTTGCCATCCTCGTTGCGGTGGATGATCCCGCTTTCGTGGAAAGGAAAGGAGACAGGGATCTCCATGCGGTAGTACAGGCCGAGCTCGTGCCAGGCCTTGCCCTCGTAGTCGAAGAAGTTCTCGACGATCCATAGCAGCGGGCCGACAACGGCCTCCACGCCCAGTTCTTCCTGCATCTCGCGGACCAGCGTTTCCGCAGAGGTCTCACCGATTTCCGCCCGTCCGCCCGGGAAGGTCCAAAAGGTTTCGTGGGTCGCGCGGTGCACCAGCACATGACCGTCGCGGAAGGCGAGGCCGGCGATGCGATGGTTGAACCGCCGCTTGCCGTCCTTGATGGTGATAAGGGTGCGTTTGGACACGGCCTTATTCGTCCTCGAGCGTCAGCCGGAATTGCGCCGCGTCGAGATCTTTCGGCGGCTGCATCCCCAGATGCTTCCACGCGTTTGCGGTCAAAACACGGCCACGGGGGGTGCGCTGGATGAAGCCCTGCTGGATCATGTAGGGCTCGATGATGTCCTCGATTGCGTCGCGCGGCTCCGAGAGGCCTGCAGCGATGGTTTCGATGCCGACAGGGCCGCCGCCGAAGTTGACCGCAATCATCGAGAGGTAGCGCATGTCGAGCTGGTCGAGGCCCATATTGTCGACGTTCAGCCTTGTAAGCGCCTCATCGGCGATTTCGCGCGTCACTGCTTCGGCGCGCGCCACTTCGGCGAAATCGCGGACGCGGCGGAGCAGCCGACCGGCGATGCGCGGCGTGCCGCGGGCGCGGCGGG
>DAMDHD010000039.1:0-18076 GCA_032102365.1 Allorhizobium sp. CTOTU50464
ATCGTGCCGATGTTGACGTGCGGCTTGTTGCGCTCAAACTTACTCTTTGCCATTTCCGGCTCTCCATTATCTGGTCCCCGTCCGGGGAAATTCACTTATTCAATTGGTGGGGCGGGGTATCCCGGTCACTTCTGACCGGAATACTTTGCCTGGATTTCAGCAGCAACGTTCGACGGAACCGGTGCGTAGTGATCGAAGACCATCGAGTACTGTGCACGGCCCTGCGACATGGAGCGCAGGTTGTCGACGTACTTGAACATGTTGGCGAGCGGGACGTGAGCGTTGATCACGATCGCAATGCCGCGCTGTTCCTGGCCCTGGATCTGGCCACGACGGGAGTTCAGGTCGCCGATAACGTCGCCGACGTAGTCTTCCGGGGTGACGACTTCGACGCGCATCATCGGCTCGAGCAGCTGAGCGCCGGCCTTCTTGGCAGCTTCACGGAAGCATGCACGCGATGCGATTTCGAAGGCGAGAACCGAGGAGTCGACGTCGTGGAAGGCACCATCGATCAGGGTGGCCTTGACGCCGAGCATCGGGAAGCCTGCGAGCGGACCCGAAGACAGAACGCTTTCGATACCCTTCTGAACGCCCGGGATGTATTCCTTCGGAACAGCACCACCGACGATCTTGGACTCGAACTTGAAGTCGTCGCCTTCCGGGTTCGGTTCGAAGACGAGCTTGACGCGCGCGAACTGACCGGTACCACCGGACTGCTTCTTGTGCGTGTAGTCTTCTTCGTGGAGCTTCGTGATCGTCTCACGGTAAGCAACCTGCGGAGCACCGACGTTGGCTTCAACCTTGAACTCGCGACGCATGCGGTCGACGATGATGTCGAGGTGAAGTTCGCCCATGCCAGCGATGATGGTCTGGCCGGATTCCTGGTCGGTCTTGACGCGGAAGGACGGGTCTTCGGCAGCCAGGCGGTTGAGCGCGAGGCCCATCTTTTCCTGGTCGCCCTTGGACTTCGGCTCGATCGCGATCTGGATGACCGGCTCGGGGAATTCCATGCGCTCGAGGATAACCGGCTTCAGGGGATCGCAGAGCGTGTCACCCGTGGTGGTTTCCTTCAGGCCAGCGAGAGCAACGATGTCGCCTGCGAAGGCTTCTTCGATGTCTTCACGGGAGTTCGAGTGCATCTGCAGCATACGGCCGACGCGCTCGCGCTTGTCCTTGACCGTGTTCAGAACAGACGAACCCTTTTCGAGCTTGCCGGAATAGATGCGGGCGAACGTGAGCGAGCCAACGAAGGGGTCGTTCATGATCTTGAATGCCAGCATCGAGAGCGGCTCGGCGTCATCAGCGTGACGTTCGATTTCGGCTTCGGTCTTGAAGTCGATGCCCTTGATCGCGGGAATGTCGAGCGGCGACGGCAGGTAGTCGACAACGGCGTCGAGCAGTGGCTGAACGCCCTTGTTCTTGAAGGCGGTGCCGCAGAACATCGGGTGGAACTTGACGTCGATCGTGCCGCGACGAACGAGTTCGCGGATCTTGTCGTTGTCCGGCATGTCGCCATTCAGGTAGGCTTCCATCGCTTCTTCGTCGATCTCGACAACGGTCTCGATCAGCTTTTCGCGATATTCTTCAGCCTTGTCCTTCAGGTCAGCCGGGATTTCGACGACATCCCAGGCAGCGCCGAGGGACTCATCGCGCCAGACCAGAGCGTTCATCTCGATCAGGTCGACAACGCCCTTGAAGTCGCTTTCAGCGCCGATCGGCAGCTGCATGACAACAGCGGTGGCGCCGAGACGGGTCTTGATCATTTCTACCGAGCGGTAGAAGTCAGCACCGGTCTTGTCCATCTTGTTGCAGAAGATCATCCGCGGGACGTTGTACTTTTCAGCCTGACGCCAAACGGTTTCGGTCTGCGGCTCAACACCAGCATTGGCGTCGAGAAGAGCGATGGCACCGTCGAGAACGCGCAGCGAACGCTCGACTTCAATGGTGAAGTCAACGTGGCCGGGGGTGTCGATGATGTTGAAGCGGCGCATCTTGCCGTCGCGACCCTTCCAGAAGGTCGTCGTGGCAGCGGAGGTGATCGTGATACCACGCTCCTGCTCCTGCTCCATCCAGTCCATGGTGGCTGCGCCGTCATGAACTTCGCCGATCTTGTGAGACTTACCGGTGTAGTAAAGGATACGCTCGGTGGTCGTGGTCTTGCCGGCGTCGATATGCGCCATGATACCGAAGTTGCGGTAGTCTTCGATTTTATATTCGCGAGCCATAACGGACTGCCTTTCAATATTTAATCGGTGGATTACCAGCGGTAATGCGAGAAGGCGCGGTTTGCATCGGCCATCTTGTGGGTGTCTTCGCGCTTCTTGACGGCGCTACCGCGGTTGTTCGCTGCGTCGAGCAGCTCGCCGGAGAGGCGGTCGACCATAGTGGTCTCGTTGCGCTTGCGGGCAGCGGTGATCAGCCAGCGGATCGCGAGAGCCTGGCGGCGCTCCGGACGAACATCGACCGGGACCTGATAGGTCGCACCACCAACGCGGCGCGAACGGACTTCAACATGCGGCGCGACGTTGTCGAGCGCCTGATGGAAGACGGCAATCGGTTCCTGCTTGGACTTGTTCTGAACGACGTCGAAGGCACCGTAGACGATGCTTTCAGCGACCGACTTCTTGCCGTGAAGCATGATGGCGTTCATGAACTTGGTGACGACGAGATCGCCGAACTTCGGGTCCGGATTGATCTCACGCTTTTCTGCACTGTGGCGACGGGACATACTATTTGTCTCTCAACGGTTAGGGACGCTTTATCACGCGGAGAACCTCGCGCAGCGCCGGTATCTGATGAATGAAGAGCCGAAGCTTACTTCGGACGCTTCGCACCGTACTTCGAACGGCGCTGCTTGCGGTTCTTGACGCCTTGGGTGTCGAGAACGCCGCGGATGATGTGGTAACGAACACCCGGCAAGTCCTTCACACGGCCGCCACGGATCATGACGACAGAGTGTTCCTGCAGGTTGTGACCTTCACCCGGAATGTAGCCGATGACTTCGAAGCCATTGGTCAGGCGGATCTTGGCGACCTTACGCAGAGCCGAGTTCGGCTTCTTCGGGGTCGTGGTGTAGACGCGGGTGCAAACGCCGCGCTTCTGCGGGTTTTCCTGCAGAGCAGGAACCTTATTGCGCTTTACCTGTGCCTGACGCGGCTTGCGGATCAGCTGGTTTACGGTAGGCATATACCCATCCCTTGCAAAATCTAGTCTCAAGCCCTTTCAGGCCCTGGTGGTTGCCGTTTCCGGCGGCGGCCGCACAGTTTTCTTCATGCGCAAAATGTGGCCCGACCCGTTTTCGCGGATGGACCACAAAAGACAGAGGACGCACTGCGAGAGTGCGTCGTGCGAGCAGCATTCGTGTCGTCAACGTGCGTTTGGAGACCTGTTTGAGATGAACTTCAGGACGAGGCGTCCCGAAAAAGCCTACCTCACATGGGCTCCGATGGCCGGGGTACTACTGTTTTCCCCCCTTAACGTCAAGTCACATCTGACAATTAATGGCCCAAGCCCCTGCCCGACCGAGAGTCTGGCCGTTTCGGCACGGGAAAACCTGATGTCCGAGACGATTTGGCTTGGATTGCGACGGGAAACTTCTAGATAGGTACTGAGAGCGGGTCAACCACCCTGCCCCGTGTGGTCGAATCGGCCGCCAACTGAAGAATCGATCCGCCACAACAGGAAGACCGGCACCATGATCAACAGCGACAACGACAACAACCGCGACGAGCCCATGGTGTTCATCGTCATCGCCAAGGCCTACGAGACCGAAGGTGGAGAGCCCGTCGACCTGCACGTCCTCTTGACCGCCCCTGACGACGACACGGCCGTTCGCCTGACGCTCAACGCCCTCTCAGAGGAAGGCTTCCTGGAGGCCGATCTCGACCAGATTGGCATGATCACGGGCGCTCCGGACGAAGAGCCGCATGCCTCGGCCTATCAGGGCGCGCTGGAAGGCGAAGTCGCGATCATCCGCTTCGCCTGAGCTCAACACCCATTTTCAGCTATCGAAGGCCGGTCGCTTGCGATCGGCCTTTTTCGTTGCGTGCGAACCTGCCCGCGCCCTGCCCCAGTCCCAAATGAAAAAGGCCGCCCGGATCGCTCCGGACGGCCTTCGATCTTCTAACCTCGGTGCCGATTACTCGGCGGCAGGCGCGTTTTCGCCAGCGAGGTTCTGCAGCATCGGGGTGGCAACATCTGCACCCGTGCCCTTCTTGCGCTCCTCGAGGATGAGGTCGTCGCGCGAAGAGGCGATGCGGCGGATCTGCGTCATGGTACCACCGGTACCGGCCGGGATCAGACGGCCGACGATGACGTTTTCCTTCAGACCCTGCAGCGTGTCGGTCTTGCCGGCGATCGCAGCTTCCGTGAGAACCTTGGTGGTTTCCTGGAAGGATGCGGCCGAGATGAACGACGGCGTCTGCAGCGAGGCCTTGGTGATGCCGAGGAGGACCGGTTCGCCGTATGCCGGCTTCTTGCCTTCCTCGATCAGGCGCTCGTTGGCGTCGTCCAGTTCGATGCGGTCGACATTGTCGCCCACGATGTACTGGCTGTCGCCACTGTCGGTGATCTCGACCTTCTGCAGCATCTGGCGAACGATCACCTCGATGTGCTTGTCGTTGATCACAACGCCCTGCAGTCGGTAGACTTCCTGGATTTCGTTGACCAGGTACGAGGCGAGTGCCTCGACGCCCTTGATCGCCAGAATGTCGTGCGGAGCCGGGTTACCGTCGAGGATGTAGTCACCCTTTTCGATGTAGTCGCCTTCCTGAAGGTGGAAGGGCTTGCCCTTCGGGATCAGGTATTCGACAGGCTCGACACCGTCTTCCGCCGGCTCGATGATGACGCGACGCTTGTTCTTGTAGTCGCGGCCGAGGCGGATCGTACCATCGATCTCAGCGATGATGGCGTGGTCCTTCGGACGACGGGCTTCGAACAGTTCGGCAACACGCGGCAGACCACCGGTGATGTCCTTGGTCTTGGCGCTTTCCAGCGGCGAACGTGCGAGAACGTCACCCTGAGACACCTTCTGACCAGGCTCGACCGACAGGATCGCGTCGACGGAGAGCTGGAAGCGTGCTTCGCCGCCACGGGCGAGCTTGAGCACGTTGCCGTTCGCGTCCTTGATGACGATCGCCGGCTTGAGGTCCGAACCGCGCGGGGTCGAACGCCAGTCGATGACCTGACGCTTGGTGATACCGGTCGACTCGTCGGTGGCTTCGAGCACGGAGAGACCGTCGACGACGTCCTCGAAATGCACGATACCCTCGACTTCCGTCATCATCGGGCGGGTGTACGGATCCCACTCGGCCAGACGCTGGCCGCGCTTCACCTTGTCACCGTCGTCCACGAAGACCTTCGAACCGTAAGCGACACGCTGCGAAGAACGCTCGATGCCGCGCTCGTCGAGGATCGTGATCGCCATGCTGCGGCCCATGGCAATCAGATTGCCTTCGGAATTGCGCAGGATGTTGCGGTTCTTGATCTGCACCGTACCTTCGTACGAGGCTTCGAGGAACGACTGGTCAACCACGGTCGCCGTACCACCCAGGTGGAAGGTACGCATGGTCAGCTGGGTACCCGGCTCACCGATCGACTGAGCAGCGATGACGCCGACGGCTTCGCCCATGTTGACAGGCGTACCACGGGCCAGGTCGCGGCCGTAGCAGATCGAGCAGACGCCAGTCTGAACTTCGCAGGTCAGAGCAGAGCGGATGCGGATCGACTGAATGCCAGCCTTCTCGATTTCCACGACATGCGGCTCAAGGATCATCTGACCGGCATCAACGATGCGCTCACCCGTGACCGGATGATCGATATCGTCCAGCGCGGTACGACCGAGTACGCGGGCGCCGATGGAGGCAACGACCTGACCGGCATCAACGATCGCCGTCATGGTGAGGCCCTTGTCGGTGCCGCAATCCACGAGGTTGACGATGCAATCCTGGGCCACGTCGACGAGACGACGGGTCAGGTAACCGGAGTTCGCGGTCTTCAGAGCGGTGTCTGCGAGACCCTTACGGGCACCGTGGGTCGAGTTGAAGTACTCGTTAACGGTCAGACCTTCCTTGAAGTTCGAGATGATCGGCGTCTCGATGATTTCGCCCGACGGCTTGGCCATGAGGCCGCGCATGCCGCCCAGCTGGCGCATCTGGTTCGGTGAACCACGAGCACCCGAGTGCGACATCATGTAGATGGCGTTCATCGGCTTCTGGCGGTTGGTCTCAGGATCGAACTCGACGGCCTTAATGCGGGCCATCATGTCCTCGGCGACCTTTTCGGTTGCCTTGCCCCAGGCGTCGACGACCTTGTTGTACTTCTCGCCCTGGGTAATCAGGCCGTCGTTGTACTGCTGCTCGTATTCCTTGACCAGCGTTTCGGTGTCACCGACGATCTTCGCCTTCGTTTCCGGGATGACCATGTCGTCCTTGCCGAAGGAGATGCCCGCCTTGCAGGCGTGGGTGAAGCCCAGCTGCATGATGCGGTCGCAGAAGATGACCGTGTCCTTCTGGCCGCAATGGCGGTAGACCGTGTCGATCATCTTGGAGATGTTCTTCTTGGTCATTTCCTGGTTGCAGATGTCGAACGGCACGTTGACGTTCTTCGGCAGCAATTCGCCGATGATCATGCGGCCAGGCGTGGTTTCATAGATCTTCGAAACCGGGTTGCCCTCGGCGTCGACGGTCTTGAAGCGGCCCTTGATCTTGGCGTGCAGCGTGACGACCTTGTTTTCCAGAGCATGGTGCAGTTCGCCCATGTCGGAGAAAGCCATGCCTTCGCCCGGCTCGTTCTGGTTCTGGATCGACAGATAGTACAGGCCGAGAACCATGTCCTGCGACGGAACGATGATCGGTGCGCCGTTGGCCGGGTGCAGGATGTTGTTCGTCGACATCATCAGAACGCGGGCTTCGAGCTGAGCTTCGAGCGACAGCGGCACGTGAACGGCCATCTGGTCACCGTCGAAGTCGGCGTTGAAGGCCGTGCAGACGAGCGGGTGCAGCTGGATCGCCTTGCCTTCGACCAGGGTCGGTTCGAAGGCCTGAATGCCCAGGCGGTGCAGCGTCGGTGCGCGGTTCAGGAGAACCGGATGCTCGCGGATGACCTCATCGAGGATATCCCAGACTTCCGGTTTTTCCTTTTCAACCAGCTTCTTGGCCTGCTTGACGGTCGAGGAGTAGCCCTTGGCGTCGAGGCGGGCGTAGATGAACGGCTTGAACAGTTCGAGCGCCATCTTCTTCGGCAGGCCGCACTGGTGCAGCTTGAGTTCCGGACCGGTCACGATGACCGAACGGCCGGAATAGTCGACGCGCTTGCCGAGCAGGTTCTGACGGAAACGGCCCTGCTTGCCCTTGAGCATGTCGGAGAGCGACTTCAGCGGGCGCTTGTTGGCGCCGGTGATGACGCGGCCACGACGGCCGTTGTCGAAGAGCGCGTCTACAGATTCCTGCAGCATGCGCTTTTCGTTGCGGATGATGATGCCCGGAGCGCGCAGTTCGATCAGGCGCTTCAGACGGTTGTTACGGTTAATGACGCGACGATAGAGATCGTTCAGGTCAGAGGTCGCGAAGCGGCCGCCATCCAGCGGAACCAGCGGGCGCAGATCCGGCGGAATGACCGGAACGACCTTCATGATCATCCATTCCGGACGGTTGCCCGACTCCATGAAGTTCTCGACGATCTTCAGGCGCTTCATCAGCTTCTTCTGCTTGAGATCCGACGTGGTGTCGGCAAGCTCGGAACGCAGATCGCCAGCGATTTTTTCGAGGTTCATCGAGGCCAGCATTTCATAGATGGCTTCAGCACCGATCATGGCGGTGAACTGGTCTTCGCCGAACTCGTCGACGGCCATCATGTACTCTTCTTCAGAGAGCAGCTGGTTTTCCTTGAGCGAGGTCAGGCCCGGCTCGGTCACGATGTAGTTCTCGAAATAGAGAACGCGCTCGACATCCTTCAGCGTCATGTCCAAAAGCGTGGAGATGCGCGAGGGAAGCGACTTCAGGAACCAGATGTGGGCGACCGGGGCTGCGAGCTCGATGTGGCCCATGCGCTCGCGGCGAACGCGCGACAGCGTGACTTCGACGCCGCACTTTTCGCAGATGATGCCCTTGTACTTCATGCGCTTGTACTTGCCGCACAGGCACTCGTAGTCCTTGATCGGTCCGAAGATACGCGCGCAGAAGAGGCCGTCACGCTCGGGCTTGAACGTACGGTAGTTGATGGTTTCCGGCTTCTTGATCTCGCCATAGGACCACGACAGGATCTTTTCCGGGCTCGCGATCGAGATCCGGATGCTGTCGAAGTGCTGAGCCGGCACCGACGGGTTGAAAAGGTTCATGACCTCTTGGTTCATGCCTGTCTCCTTTTGGGGCTAGGAGCCCTCGATCAGGTCTTGGTGGCGGCGTATTCCCGGGATGCCGCCCCAGACCTTCAAAATGACAATAACCGCGAAATGCGGCGAAACTCCCCTTCCCGTCCCGATTTTGGCCGCGGGACAGTCCGGGGATGGCGTGCGCGGCAAAAACCACGCACGCCTTTGTCAAACTTACTCGGCTGCGTCGGGCAGCTGGCCCTCTTCCGGCAGGATCTTCGAGTTCTCGAGTTCGACGGAAAGGCCCAGAGAGCGCATTTCCTTGACGAGAACGTTGAAGCTTTCCGGAATACCGGCCTCGAAGGTGTCGTCGCCACGGACGATCGCCTCGTAGACCTTGGTACGGCCGGCCACGTCGTCCGACTTCACCGTCAGCATTTCCTGCAGGGTGTAGGCGAGCGAGTACGGGCCGATCGAACGGGCGTGGATCTTGTCGTCGACCAGGTGGTTCAGCTTGATCATGTACATGTAGCCGACGGTGACCTGACGGTCGAAGGCTTCACCGGTACGACCGTCGTACAAGGTCGACTGACCCGACGGGTTGAGGCCCGCACGCTTCAGCATCGCCGAGACGTCGCTTTCATGCGCACCGTCGAAGACCGGGGTGGCGATGGATACGCCACGCTTGGCTTCTTCAGCGAGCTTGACCAGCGCTTCGTCATCGAAGTGCTTCACTTCGTCATGGGCTTCCGACTCGTAGATCTCCGTCAGTTCCTTGCGCAGATCGGTGATGTCGAGGTGCTTGCGATAGTCCTCAAGCATCTGACCGATCTTCTTGCCCATGCCGGCGCAAGCCCAGGCAAGGTGGGTTTCGAGGATCTGACCGACGTTCATACGCGAGGGAACGCCGAGCGGGTTCAAGACGATGTCGACATGCGTGCCGTCTTCGAGGAACGGCATGTCCTCGACCGGTACGATGCGCGAGACAACACCCTTGTTGCCGTGACGGCCGGCCATCTTGTCGCCTGGCTGGATCTTGCGCTTCACAGCGACGAAGACCTTGACCATCTTCATGACGCCCGGAGGCATTTCATCGCCGCGCTGGACCTTCTCGACCTTGTCCATGAAGCGCTGTTCAAGGCGCGACTTGGATTCGTCGTACTGGCCACGGAGCGCTTCGAGTTCGCCCTGCACCTTCTCGTCTTCGACTGCGAACATCCACCACTGCGAGCGGGGGTATTCGGAGACGACGGCGTTGGTGAGCTCGACGCCCTTCTTGAAGCCCTTCGGGCCGGCGATCGAGATCTGGCCACGCAGCATGTCGATCAGACGGCCGTAGACGTTACGGTCGAGGATCGCCTGTTCGTCGTCGCGGTCCTTGGCGAGGCGTTCGATTTCCTCGCGCTCGATGGCCATCGCGCGCTCGTCCTTCTCAACGCCGTGGCGGTTGAAGACACGAACTTCTACGACGGTACCGAAGGTGCCCGGAGGCATGCGCATCGAGGTATCGCGAACGTCGGAGGCCTTTTCACCGAAGATGGCGCGCAGAAGCTTTTCTTCCGGCGTCATCGGGCTTTCGCCCTTCGGGGTGATCTTGCCGACCAGGATGTCGCCCGGCTGAACTTCGGCACCGATGTAGACGATACCGGCTTCGTCGAGGTTCTTCAGCGCTTCTTCCGAAACGTTCGGAATGTCGCGCGTGATTTCTTCCGGACCAAGCTTGGTGTCGCGGGCCATGACTTCGAATTCCTCGATGTGGATCGAGGTGAAGACGTCTTCCGAGACGATGCGCTCCGACATGAGAATCGAGTCCTCATAGTTGTAGCCGTTCCAAGGCATGAACGCGACGAGCGCGTTGCGGCCCAGAGCCAGATCGCCGAGGTCGGTCGACGGACCGTCCGCGATGATGTCACCCTTGTTGACGATGTCGCCAACCGTCACCAGCGGGCGCTGGTTGACGCAGGTGTTCTGGTTCGAACGCTGGAACTTCTGCAGGCGGTAGATGTCGACGCCGGACTTGCCCGGATCGAGATCTTCCGTGGCGCGGATAACGATACGCGTCGCATCGACCTGGTCGACAACGCCGCCACGACGGGCACCGATGGCAGCACCGGAGTCACGGGCAACGATCGGCTCCATGCCGGTACCGACGAACGGCGCTTCGGCACGCAGAAGCGGCACGGCCTGACGCTGCATGTTCGAGCCCATGAGCGCGCGGTTGGCGTCGTCGTTTTCCAGGAACGGAATGAGAGCGGCCGCGACCGAAACCAGCTGCTTCGGCGAGACGTCCATCAGGTTGATGGTGTCGCGCGGGGACAGCATGACTTCGCCAGCGTGACGGCAGACGACGAACTCTTCCACGAACTGGCCATCGGCCGTCAGTTCAGAGTTGGCCTGGGCCACGTAGTACTTGGCTTCTTCCATTGCCGAGAGGTAGACGACCTCGGTCGTGACCTTGCCGTCCACTATCTTGCGGTACGGGCTTTCGATGAAGCCGTACTTGTTGACGCGGGCGAAGGTTGCGAGCGAGTTGATCAGACCGATGTTCGGGCCTTCCGGCGTTTCGATCGGGCAAATACGGCCGTAGTGGGTCGGGTGAACGTCGCGGACTTCGAAGCCTGCGCGCTCGCGGGTCAGACCACCCGGTCCAAGAGCCGACAGACGGCGCTTGTGGGTGATTTCCGAAAGCGGGTTCACCTGGTCCATGAACTGCGACAGCTGCGAGGAGCCGAAGAATTCGCGGACGGCAGCAGCAGCCGGCTTGGCGTTGATCAGGTCCTGCGGCATGACGGTGTCGATTTCGATCGACGACATGCGTTCCTTGATCGCGCGCTCCATGCGGAGCAGGCCGAGACGGTACTGGTTTTCCATCAGCTCGCCGACGGAGCGAACACGACGGTTGCCGAGGTTGTCGATGTCGTCGATCTCGCCCTTGCCGTCGCGCAGCTCAACCAGCATCTTGACCACGGCCAGGATGTCGTCCTTGCGCAGAACGCGAACGGTGTCCGGGCAGTCGAGGTCGAGACGCATGTTCATCTTGACGCGACCAACGGCCGACAGGTCGTAACGCTCGGCGTCGAAGAACAGCGACTGGAACATGGCTTCAGCCGATTCCATGGTCGGCGGTTCACCCGGACGCATGACGCGGTAGATGTCGAACAGAGCGTCCTGACGGTTCTCGTTCTTGTCGGCCGAGAGCGTGTTGCGGATGTAGGCGCCGACATTGATGTGGTCGATGCCAAGGATCGGGATTTCCTCGAAGCCGGCTTCCAAGATCTGCGGCAGCGACTTCTCGTCGATTTCCGCACCGGCTTCCATGTAGATTTCACCGGTCGACATGTTGACCAGATCTTCGGCGAGGTAGTTGCCGAACAGGTCTTCGTCGGAAGCCTTGAGGAACTTCACGCCCTTTTCGGTCAGCTGACGCAGCAGACGCGGGGTGAGCTTCTTGCCACCTTCGACGACGACTTCGCCGCTGTCGGCGTCAACGAGGTCGGAGATCGCCTTGGCGCCCTTGAGCGTTTCCGGGTTGAACGGGAAACGCCAGCCCTTGCCATCACGCTCGTAGACGGACTTCGAGTAGAAGGTCGACAGGATTTCTTCGCCGTCCATGCCAAGCGCCATCAAGAGCGAGGTCACGGGGATCTTGCGGCGACGGTCGATACGGGCATGCACGATGTCCTTGGCGTCGAACTCGATGTCGAGCCAGGAACCGCGATAGGGGATGACGCGGGCAGCAAACAAGAGCTTGCCCGACGAATGGGACTTGCCCTTGTCGTGGTCGAAGAACACGCCCGGCGAACGGTGCATCTGGGAAACGATGACGCGCTCGGTGCCGTTGACGATGAAGGTACCATTGTTCGTCATGAGCGGCATGTCGCCCATGTAGACGGACTGTTCCTTGATGTCCTTGATCGAACGTGCGCCTGTATCCTCGTCAATATCGAACACGATCAGACGCAGAGTGACCTTGAGCGGTGCGGCATAGGTCAGATCGCGCTGGCGGCATTCGTCGACGTCGAACTTCGGCGGCTCGAATTCGTAGGAGACGAATTCCAGCATCGATGCACCGGAGAAATCGGTGATCGGGAATACGGACTTGAAAACAGCATTGAGCCCCTCGTCGGGACGGCCGCCCTGCGGCTCGTCGACCATGAGGAACTGGTCATAAGATGCCTTCTGAACCTCAATGAGGTTCGGCATTTCTGCGACTTCTGGAATTTTTCCGAAAAACTTGCGTACGCGCCTGCGACCGTTAAAGGTAAGGGTCTGAGCCATCGTCGCTCCTTGTCAGTTTGCACCCGGGCCTGCAACAGACGGTGACCGCTGGCCAGGCGGCTCCGTCAAAAAATGGATCACTCAATCTCGTCTCGAGATCCGGACGGCCGGCCGGTTTGCCGGGCGCGCGGGTCAAGACCATCCTCTTGAGAACCCATTACCCAGGAACCGTTTTCAGACGGTTCCTGGGTAATATGTTCGGAGGAAACGGGCGGGAGAAGGAGCTTCCCCCGCCACATTCCGATATTACTTGACTTCGACCTTAGCGCCGGCTTCTTCAAGCTTCTTCTTGAGGTCAGCAGCTTCGCCCTTGGAAACGGCTTCCTTGACCGGCTTCGGAGCGCCTTCAACGAGGTCCTTGGCTTCCTTGAGGCCGAGGCCGGTGATGCCGCGAACTTCCTTGATGACGTTGATCTTGTTGGCGCCAGCGTCAACGAGGATAACGTCGAATTCGGTCTTTTCTTCTTCAGCAGCAGCAGCAGCACCGCCGGCAGCGCCGCCAGCAGCAGCAACAGCTACGGGAGCAGCAGCCGAAACGCCCCACTTTTCTTCAAGCATCTTGGAAAGCTCAGCAGCTTCCAGAACGGTCAGCGAGGAGAGGTCTTCTACGATCTTAGCGAGATCAGCCATTTTACTAGTCCTTTAGAGTTCGGTTCGAACTGGTTTGATTATTGAACAGCGAAAAACCGCCTTACGCGGCTTCGTCCTTCTTTGCGTAGGCCGCAAAAACGCGCGCCAGCTGCGAAGCCGGGGCCTGTACAACGCCTGCGATGCGGGTTGCCGGGGTCTGAATCATACCCAGCAGCTTTGCACGCAGTTCGTCCAGCGAAGGCAGGGTCGCAAGCGACTTGACTGCTTCAGCGTTCAGCGTGGTCGCGCCCATGGCACCACCGAGAACAACGATCTTGTCGTTGGTCTTGGCGAAATCCATGACGACCTTGGGAGCCACGATCGGGTCTTCGCTGTATGCGATCAGCGTCTGACCCTTGAAGAGATTGCTCATCCCTTCGGACTCCGTGCCCTGAAGAGCGATCTTGGCCAGACGGTTCTTCGCGACTTTGACGGTGCCGCCAGCAGCGCGCATCTTCGAACGAAAATCGTTCATCTGTGCGACTGTGACACCAGCATAGTGGGCCACGACAACCGAACCGGAAGCCTTGAAGACTTCGTTCAGCTCCGTGACAAATTCGCGCTTTTCCGCTCTTTCCACTGTCTGTCTCCAGTTGATGGGACCGCAATCCTGCAGGCCCCACCGGGTTTGCCTTTGCCTCAAGGGATCCAAACATGTCGGACCCCGAGCGACGCTTGAGGATCCTGTCCCCTCTGCTTGGAGCACGCTCCAGGCACAAGGCGAATAAGGCTCGAACCGAACTTCAAGACGTCATCAGACGTTTAAATACGGATCTTACCCGTCTCATGAGGGCGAACATTAAGGCCCGGGGGCCACCCACAATCTCGGACAGGAGTGTCTGGGTTTAAAACCAGACATTTCCGGCCCCGAAAGGCCGGAAACTTGATGGACCGGAGCGCGAGGCTCCGGCCGAATTCATGATCAGGCGACCGTGACGGTGGCCGGGTCGATCTTGACGCCCGGGCCCATGGTCGAGGAGATCGCTACGCGCTTGACGTAGTTGCCCTTGGCACCAGCCGGCTTTGCCTTGACGACGGCGTCAGCGAAAGCCTTGATGTTTTCTTCGAGCGCCTTGGCGTCGAAGGAGGCCTTGCCGATGCCGGCGTGGATGATACCAGCCTTTTCGACGCGGAACTCGACGGCACCGCCCTTGGAAGCCTTGACGGCGCCCGTGACGTCCATGGTGACCGTACCGACCTTCGGGTTCGGCATCATGCCACGCGGGCCGAGAACCTTACCGAGGCGACCGACGAGCGGCATCATGTCCGGGGTGGCGATGCAGCGATCAAAGTCGATCTTGCCGCCCTGGACCATTTCCAGCAGGTCTTCTGCGCCGACGATGTCTGCACCAGCAGCCTTGGCTTCGTCAGCCTTGGCGCCACGTGCGAAGACGGCAACGCGAACGTCACGGCCCGTGCCGTTCGGCAGATTGACCACGCCACGGACCATCTGGTCTGCATGACGCGGGTCGACGCCGAGGTTCATGGCGATTTCGATCGTTTCGTCGAACTTGGCGACGGCACGTTCCTTGACCATCGAGATGGCGTCGGACAGGGCGACCAGCTTGGTCGGGTCAACGCCTTCGCGGATCTTCTGAATACGCTTTGCTACCTTGGCCATGATCAACCTACCACTTCCAGGCCCATGGAGCGGGCAGAGCCCTCAACCATCAGCATTGCGCCTTCGATGTCGGCGGCGTTCAGATCCTTCATTTTGCCTTCGGCAATTGCACGGACCTGTGCCTTCGTGATCGTACCGACCTTCGCACCCTTGCCCGGGGTCTTCGAGCCAGAGGTGATCTTTGCTTCCTTCTTCAGCCAGTAGGTGACCGGCGGCTGCTTCATTGCGAAGGTGAAGGACTTGTCCTGGTAATAGGTGATGACGACCGGGATCGGCATACCCTTTTCCATTTCCTGCGTGGCGGCATTGAACGCCTTGCAGAATTCCATGATGTTAATGCCACGCTGACCAAGGGCCGGGCCGATCGGCGGGGACGGGTTTGCCGATCCTGCCTTGACCTGGAGCTTGAGCTGGCCTGCAACTTTCTTAGCCATTACTCTCTGCCTTTCATTTCAGACCGGTCGCCCGATCCAGTATGCCAGCCTGAAGCTGGCGGCTGCGGTTGCGTGGTACGTCTGAACGGTCCGGCTTAAGAGACCGCCATCCTCCCACGCGGGTCGGGGAGTTACCTCCCCTTCTCCGATCAGACCTTTTCGACCTGACCGTATTCGAGTTCGACGGGGGTCGCGCGACCGAAGATCGAGACCTCGACCTTGAGGCGCGAGCGCTCTTCGTCCACGTCCTGGACGATCCCGTTGAAGGAGGCGAAAGGACCGTCGGAGACACGAACCTGTTCGCCGATTTCGAAGGAGACGGAGGACTTCGGACGCTCGACGCCTTCCTGGACCTGGCCCAGGATGCGCTCCGCCTCGAAATCCGGGATCGGAACCGGTTTGTTGTCGGAACCGAGGAAACCCGTGACCTTCGGGGTATTCTTGATCAGGTGGTAGGCTTCGTCCGTCAGGTTCGCCCGCACCAGCACGTAGCCGGGGAAGAACTTGCGTTCGCTGTCCACCTTACGACCGCGACGAACCTCGACGACCTTTTCGGTCGGAACGAGGATCTTTTCGAAGAGGTGCTCAAGGCCCTTCTGACGCGCCTTGTGCTCGATGTCTTCCGCGACCTTCTTTTCAAAATTAGAATACGCGTGGACGATGTACCAACGTGCCGCCATGTTCGTCTCCGCCCGATTAATTGCCAACGCTCAGCACGAGGCCGAGCAACCAGCTGATCAGCTGGTCCGCGCCGAAGAAGAACAGCGCTGCGAAAAACACCATCGCCAGGACCATGAGCGTCGAAATCGTGGTCTCGCGACGCGAGGGCCACGTCACCTTGGACGTCTCGGAGCGTACCTGCTGCAGAAACGCGAATGGATTACCCTTGGATGCCATTTATTGCCCACGCATTTACGGCGCGTAAAGCCGACCTTGGTCAGCCCCACGCACCGCGTGTCTGTTTGAACCCTACATAAAGACCCCTTCCCCTTTTCACAAGAGGGAAAAGCTCTTCTGCAACTTTTCGGCTTTGCCAGTGCTTTTTGCTCGTCGCAGCCCTCAGGCGCGCCGTGCGGACATGGCAGGGGCAGAGGGGCTCGAACCCCCGACCTGCGGTTTTGGAGACCGCCGCTCTACCAACTGAGCTATACCCCTAAGCCTCACCTCCGACAGAAACGCTCCCGTCCGAGGCATGGCGCTCCCTTTAAGACGGGCGGACCGGAATGGCAAGTGTCTTTTTTCTGCTTTTCATGAAAGCGACCAAAGGGATCGTTCACCAGCGGCGATCGATGCGGGCATCCAGTCGGGCACTGGGCTCCTGGGCGAGATCGGAAAGCGTGGCCTTCAGGCTGATGCCGAGCGGAAGACGCTTCTCCAGCCGCAGTTCTGCGCTCAACGGCGCCTTGTTGTCCATGACCACGCCGCCCGCCAGTGTCGCGTTGAGGGCGCGGAAGGCCATGCTCAGGTCCTGGCGGGCGATATAGGCGGGCTCCCCATCCGTGCGGCGGCCTGCCTCAATCGTTCGTGTCGCGGACACGCTTCCCATATCATTGTCGAGAAGGGCTCCCGACTGGCGCAGCGCGGCACGGGCAGCGCCGGTCGCCGGATTGGCGATCAGGGCCAGCGTGGTTGCGGCTCCAACGCCCTTCAGGAGATCGTATTCGCCCCACATGCGCAAAGGCGGGCTCACCGTCCCGGCGGCAGATGGCGTGGACACCTTGATCGTCGATTCGGTCCCGAAGCGCGGTCGGCCGGGCAGGCCGAGTGCAATCCCGGTGCGAATCGCGAGATCGTCGGGGGATCCGCTGGCGACCCAGAGGAAGGGTCCCTCGCCTGCCGACACGACCGTCGCCTGCGAGAGCAACCATGCCGACAGCGCCACACGCCGGATGCCAGTTCTGCTCAAAGACATCATCGCTCGTCCGATGCTTTCCAGCGGATATCCGCGCCAACCGAATCAGGATAGTTTCAAAGGTAACCCCGTCGCGGCGGCGTTAGAACACAAGCCTTTGCATGGGTGGCATGCAGCTCACGTGTCAGGGATTTCCCGACATGGCGCGCGCAATATCCGGACTTTGCAGCCAGCTTGCCTGTTTTTCGAGTTTGACTGATACTCTCAAGGCGCCACGCGGAGGACAGACATGATCCGTATCAGCAATGCCGCCCTGCCCGGTTCCGAGTTCGACGACAGCGACCTGACCGAATCCCGCTTCAGCGATGTCTCCCTGAAAGAGGCCGTGTTCAGCAATGTCGATCTCGGCCGCGCGCTCGTAACCGATGCCAATGCCGAGCAGATGATCGTGCGCAATGTCGCCATGAATGCGGTGGTGATGGAGAATGTCGTCATGCATGGGGCCAGCGTCACCCATGTCGACTTCAATGGCAGCACGATCCGCTTTGCGAGCCTCGCCGACACCTCGATTGCCGAATGCGATCTCAGCGGCATGACGATCAATGGCTATCTGGTGACCGATCTGCTGCGGCTGGCGGAAGAGCAGTCCCTCGAGCGGGCTTGATCAGCGCGAGCCGGAGGGCCGCCGCCCTTACGCGCACGGCACCCACACACTGCAAACCCTCAATGCGAAAAGGCCCCGCTGTTTCCAGCGAGGCCCTTTGATCTCATCGATCAGATCGTCGATTACTCGACGATCGAAGCGACGATGCCGGCGCCGCGTTCAGATCGCGCTTGCGCGCCATCTGAACAGCTTAAAGTGCGTCGGCAGCTTTCGCCATCGATCGCTGATCGTCGATTACTCGACGATCGAAGCGACGATGCCGGCGCCGACGGTACGGCCGCCTTCGCGG
>DAMDHD010000040.1:0-14098 GCA_032102365.1 Allorhizobium sp. CTOTU50464
TGCAGGCGCAGGCTGGGCGGGAGCGGCCTCCGGGGCTGCGGGCGCGGCAGGAGCCGGCGTTGCCGTCTCGCTTTCCTGCGCAAAGCCTTCGTGCGGACCGATGAAAAGCGAAGGTCCTGCAGAGAGCAGGCTGAGCGCAACGACAAGGGCAAACGGGCGGAAGCGGATCAAGAGTATGTCCAGTGCGAGAATGAAATCCGGCGGACAATAGATCGAGCTTAAGGCAAAAGAAAGAACGACTTAAAGGCATTGAGCCGCCGGTCACACGGGGCCGGCGGCTACCGTTTTTTTTGGTTAGACCAGCGCGGCGCGCAGCGTCTCGAAACGCTTCACCTGCTCATCCAGAAGGTTGCGCTCCTTGTCTCTGCGCACGAAGACCTTGAACATTGCCTTGCCGTCGGCATTCATGAACCAGACCGAGCAGGATCGGCGCCCATGAAAGCCGCGATCGACGAAGGCGATTGAGACACAGCGCTCCTTGCGGATGTGGCCGCCGATCGGACTGTCGCCGTGGATGTTGAACCAGCCATGGCCTTCGCTGCCATCGGGCAGGCGCCCTTCGACTTCCAGCACGATGTCCTCGGTGTGCACGATCATCAGGATCTCGCCCCAGGAACTCAAGTCCGTCCAGATGCGCTCCCACTGCTGAGCCGGCACGACGACGGCTGCGCCCTCGGGGAGAACCGCAAGCACCTCGGCAGGCGTCACCTCAGCCTTGGCAGCAATCTGCTCGATCACGCCATCGGGCTTCTCAGCGAGCGCCGCAACCGCCCTTTCCCGTCTTTCGCTGCTGGTTTGCGTGAGCGTGTCCATTATCGCCTCACGCGGCTTCGGGGGCGGAGCGCTTGCCCGAGCGATCTTCGTGGATGATCACGTCGAAGCCTTCGAAATGCGGACCCGACAGATACTGCACCTTGCTCTCGCCGGCACGGGCATGCGCTGCGCGGAACTGCTCGGACTTGGTCCAGGCGACGAAATGGGCATGTGTCTCCCAGACCGTGTGCGAGGCATAGAGCGTGTGGTCGTCCGCCTTCGGCCCCTTCAGCATGTGGAATTCGATGTAACCCGGCATCTCTGCGAGGCGGCCCTCACGAGCCTTCCACTGGTTTTCAAAGGCTTCTTCGAAGCCCGGGACGACGCGAAAACGGTTCATGGCAATGTACATGGATCAGTTTCCCTCTCTGGAAGACGCTGTTTCGTCGAGGTCGCACATGCTTGCGGATCCCGAGCTTACCCTGAAATCCGCCAGCGTGGAACGACCTCGCTCTGTTGCCTTCCTATTTAAACTTGTGTATCGCAGTCAAGTTAATTGTCGGGCTGTGAGCCTGACATGACGATCTCCACATCGGCACCCTGTTGGGCGACCCTGGCCGCTCTTCAGACACCCGAAAACACAGGTTTGAGCGCATCCATGTTGACCTTTCGCCCGTCGCGCCGTCAGGTGCTTTCCACCGCCTTCTTCGCCCTGACGCTCTCGCTCACGCTCCCCACGACGGCCTCGGCCAAGGATGCCGAGCGCATCGTTTCGATCGGCGGCACGATCACGGAAATCATCTACGCGCTCGGGGAAGGCGACCGTGTCGTCGCTGTCGACACGACGAGCCTCTATCCGCAGGAGGCCACAGCGAAGCCGAACATCGGTTATGTCCGGCAGATCTCGGCCGAAGGCGTCCTCTCGCAGACGCCGGATCTGATTATCGCCGAATCCGGCGCCGGTCCGGTCGATGCGGTCAACATTCTGAAAGCGAGCGGCCTGCCCTTTGTCAGCATCCCCTCCCCGCCGGAGACAGCGGCAATCCCGGACAAAATCCGCGCTGTCGGCGAGGCCATCGGCCGCCCGGAAAAGGCAGAGGCACTGGCGAAGTCCGTCGAGGAAGGTCTCAAGGCGATCGAGGACAAGGTGGCGGCATCACAGGGTGCCAAGAAGAAGGTTCTCTTCGCGCTCTCGCTCGCCAATGGCCGCGTGATGGCAGCTGGCAGCCAGAGTTCGGCAGACGCGATGATCCGTCTCGCCGGCGCAGAAAACGCCGTCTCGACCATCAACGGCTACAAGCCGCTCACCGATGAGGCCGTCATCGCTGCAGCACCCGACGTGGTGCTCGTCATGAGCGGTGGCGCCCAGCACCTGACGGCCGAACAGGCCTTTGCCCTTCCGGCCCTCGCCGCCACGCCGGCCGGACGGAACAAGGCGTTTCTCACCATGGACGGCCTCTACCTCCTGGGTCTGGGACCGCGGGCTGCCAATGCCGCCCGTGATCTGAATGCCATGCTTTACCCGGAAGGACAGTGACCGTGAACACGCTGGCCCTGAAGTCCATCCTCGGCAGGCGTGACGGAGATCGATCCGCGCTCGGCGCGCTGGTCATCGCCTTGCTGGCTGTCCTGTTGATCATCGCGATCCTGGTGTCGATCGTGATCGGCCCGACCGGCGTCGGCCTGCCCCATCTGATCGCCTATCTGACGGGTGATGCGGCAGCCATCGACCCGCAGAACCGGATCATCCTCGAGGCCGTGCGGCTTCCCAGAACAGGCATGGGCTTGCTGATCGGCGCAGCACTCGGCGTCTCCGGTGCCATGATGCAGGGCCTTTTCCGCAATCCGCTGGCAGATCCCGGCATCGTCGGGGTCACCTCCGGCGCGGCTTTCGCCGCCGTCATCGCGATCGTTCTCGGCCCGACCCTGCTTTTTCCGCTCCAGGCCTTCTTCGGCGAGCAGTTCCTGCCGATGATGGCGTTCCTCGGCGGGCTCGCCAACACGCTGCTCCTCTACGCGATCGCGACGCGCAACGGCCAGACCTCCACCACCGCTCTCATTCTCTCAGGCATTGCAATTGCCGCCATGACGGGCGCTGCGACCGGCCTGCTGATTTTCATCGCCGATGACCGGGCCTTGCGCGACATCACCTTCTGGTCGCTCGGTTCGCTGAGTGGCGCGACGAGCTCCAAGATCGTCGCCATCCTTCCCTTCGTGCTTTTCGTTGTCGCCATCATACCCTTTGTCGCCCGGGGGCTGGATGCCCTGATCCTCGGCGACGCCGCCGCCTTCCACATGGGCGTGCCAGTGCAGCGGCTGAAGCGGATGACGATCCTGGCTGTCGCTGCCGCCTGCGGCGCAACAGTCGCCGCTGCCGGCTCGATTGGCTTCATCGGCATTGTCGTCCCGCATCTGCTGCGGCTTGCCATCGGACCGGCACATCGGTTTCTCCTGCCGGCCTCGGCGCTTGGCGGAGCAGCGCTCCTGCTGCTCGCCGACACCGTCGCCCGCACCATTGCCGCGCCGGCGGAACTGCCGATCGGCATCATCACGGCGATCCTGGGCGCACCCGTCTTTCTGATGTTGCTTCTCGGACGACAGGGCCGACAGGCCATGGAGGGCTTGTGATGATCCGCGCGCAAAACGTCACGGTGCGCCGCGGCGGCCGCAATCTTGTTGAAAACATCAACCTCTCTCTGGAGCCCGGCAAGTTCACCGTGGTGATCGGGCCGAACGGTGCCGGCAAATCGACGCTGCTCAAGACCCTCTCGGGCGAGATGAAGCCGGACGGTGGCGATGTCTACTACAACGACCGTAGAATCCCTACTCTGAGCGCTCTGGAGCTCGCGGCCGAGCGGGCCGTGCTACCGCAGTCCACCGCCCTCTCCTTCCCCTTCACCGCGCTCGAGGTGGTGCGCATGGGCGCAGTGGCATACGGGAGCCGCGATCCCAATCTTGCGGCCCGAAAGGCGCTCGCCCGCGTCGATCTGCTGGGCTTCGAAGGGCGCAGCTACAATGCGCTATCTGGCGGCGAACAACAGCGTGTGCAGCTCGCGCGGGTCCTCGCCCAGATGCCGGCCCCCGTCGCAAACGGTCGTCCGCGTGCCATCTTCCTCGATGAGCCCACGGCAAGCCTCGACATCGGCCATCAGATTTCTGTCCTGGAGATCGCCCGCGATTTCGCAAGGCGTGGCGGGGCGGTGCTGGCAATCCTGCACGATCTCAACCTGGCGGCCGAATTTGCCGATCATCTCGCCATCCTGCACCATGGCCGCCTGATCCGCGAGGGAAGTCCGACGGCGACGATCGACGACGAAACGATCGCCCATGTCTATGGCCTGTCCGGCACGGTCGGACGCGTCCCCAGCGCCGCAATCCCCTATGTCCTTCCGCAATCCCGGTTCAGCGCATCTCGCTGAGCCGGCTACCAGTGTTGTCCACAGTTATCCACAGGGTAACGCCACACAATGTCGCGAAAAACCCGATACATATCGGGAACACGATCGACCGGCGGGCGATACATAAAGAGAACACCGCCGTTCGGAGCGGGGTGTTACCGGCTGCGTAAGACTCAGCCAATCGATTTCCCGGCTAACATCCTCGGTATACGCTAATAGGCCGACGCCGTTGGGCAGCACGCGACGTTCAAACGCATGCTTAATGGACCTCGGAGAGAGGTCAGAAATACCTGTTTCAATGTTCTGAGAGAAGAATTTGGTGGGTGATGTAGGGCTCGAACCTACGACCCGCTGATTAAGAGTCAGCTGCTCTACCAACTGAGCTAATCACCCGCCTGCACCGTTTCCGGTGTCTCCGCCGCCGTTTCCGGTGGCGTGACCGGGCGTATAAACAGGATCAGGGACCTTGTCTAGCGCCGCCGCGAAAAATCTTGGCTGTTTGGTCAAAAAAATTTCAAAAAGCGCAAATTCTCCTTTGTTTTCAAATGTCGAGCGTTCCGGTCGCGAGACGCACAGCCTGTCCTCCGATCCGCGCACGCGACACGGCGCCGTCCTTCACGTCGATATGCAGGTGAATATAGGACGGGCGGCCCATCTCGACCCCCTGCTCGATCATCATCGGATGGTGCCCGTCCGGAAGCGCATCGAAATGATGGATCGCGCCGGATAGAGCCGCAACCGCCGACCCGGTTGCCGGATCTTCGGTGATGCCCATGTCCGGCGAGAACATCCGCGCATGGAACTTGGCGGCATGATGGACGCCGCCGCGACAATAGACATAGGCAGACGTCAGGCGGCCCTCGCTCATCGGCGCGACGCGCTCCCAGAGCTGCGGGTCGAAGTCGATGCTTTCGACAGCGGCCAGATCATGCAGAGGCACCAGCAGAAACGGCACGCCGGCGCTCCAGACGACCGGCTGATGATTCTCAAACCCGATGGAGGTCACCTTGACCGACAAGGCGTCGGCAAGCCCCTGACGGTCGAGCTGGTGCTCGTGATGGCTGGAGATGCGCGGCAGGTCGAATTCGGCGAAACTCGCCTCCCCTGGCCGCACACGCACCGCACAGCGCACAGGGCCGACGGTCTCCTCGAGGACCGATACCAGATCCATGCTGGCCGTGTCGCCGCTATAGGCCCGTTCTGCAAGCGCTATCGCCGTGCCCACAGTGGGATGACCGGCAAACGGCAACTCGCGTCCCGGCGTGAAGATGCGGATACGGGCGGTGTGCGACGCGTGATCGGCCGGCTGGACAAAGACCGTCTCGGAGAGGTTCATCTCCCCTGCCACCGCCTGCATCATCTCGTCCGAGAGACCTGCGCCATCGAAGATGACCGCCAGCGGATTGCCCGCCAGTTTCCGGTCGGTGAACACGTCGTAGATGGCATAGTCTCTCGCCACGGGCCGTCTCCCTGAAGGTCTCGCTCGCGGCCCACACTGCCCGAGCAGAAACAGCAAGGCAAGACGAGCCGGCTTTACTCCCTCTGCGAGAAGTACCAGCCCAGAATCGGCAGCATGGCCAAGCCGTACCTATACGCCGTCGGATCCCCGTCGCGAATGGCAACCGCACGGGTGATCTCCGGTTCGTCGCACCGGCGGGCAAAGGCATTGATGTTCTCGACCAGTTCGTCTGCCGTCTCGCGGAAGCGGAAGAGCCGCAGAAGTGTCATTTTCCGCGATCGATAGCTGGCATAGAGAACCGGATCCGGCTCGGCCGCGCGAAGATCGAGGCCCGTTTCCTCCTGCACTTCGCGCAGCATGTTACCGTCGATGTCACAGCGCCCGTCGACAATGTCCGAGAGGTCGAGCGATCCGGCGGCGAAATAGACCTGGCCGGGATTGGCCGTATGCGGTGCCATCTCGACCGCGATGAGTGCGCCATCGCTTCCAACCAGCACCGGATAGGCAAACAGGTGGCATGCCCCACTGAGCTCGGGCTGTCGCCGCCACCACAGGAAAGTGGCAAAGCCCGCGACATGGCCCTCGGCCTCCAGATGCCCCTGACGATAGCGGATCTCCCGTTGCAGGATCAGCGGCCCATTAAACAGTGCGGGATTGGCCGCCAACTCATCTTCCCAGTTGCGGGCGATCGCTTCAGCCTGTGCCGTCTCCAGAGGATGAACGGAAGTGGAAACGCGCAGATCGAGCGAGCGCACCTCATGCACGCTGCCATCTGCTGGCAGACCGACCTCGTCAAACACAAGAGCGCTCATGGCAGATGCAGGGTAATGGCGATCGGGCAATGATCGGAGGCCTTCGGCCGATCCCACCCGATCCGCGGATAGCGCTCCACCTCCTGCCCCGGTGGAAAGGGTGTGCGGAAGGGCTGGCCATTGCGGATCACCTCCGGCACGGCAGCCGGATTAGCCTCCGCGAGGCCTTTCGACAGCCAGATATAGTCGAGCTGGCAGAGATGCTGCTCTTCCGGTCCGCGCGCATGGTAGAGCGTCCAGCGATCGAGAGCATCGCGCCGAAGCATGGCATTCTCGGCAAAGCCATCATGGGAGAAGACATCGAGCGCACTTTCGAGGTCTGGCCGAAGGACATAGTCATAGCCAGTGCGGCGATCGCCGATGACGTCCACCCGCTCCTGATAATCGTTCATATCGCCACAAATGACGAAATTGCGCCGGCTCGCATGATCGCGTCCAAAGCGGTTCTCGATGATGTGGCGCACGGCCTTCGCCTCGGCCTCGCGGATCGGCATGGTCGATGTGCGGCCGTCGACGCCATCGCGGCCATTCGTCATCGATTTGAAGTGGACCACATAGACGGTCAGCGGCCGCCCGCCGATGCGAAGGTCGAGTTCCAGGCAATCCCGCTTGAAGATGCGGTCTTCCGGACGAATATTCGGTCCTAGGCCCGGATGATAGAGGCCGAGATCGTGATACGTGAGTGCTGCGTGACTGGTGACGTCGCGCACCTCGATCCGCTGGCCATCGCGTGTCTCCTCGCGCATCAGAACGGCGACGTCGATGCCGCGACTGTCATTGCCCTCGACCAGATATTTCTGTCGGTATCCCGAGCCGATCATCCGGAAGAGATAGCCATATTCGAAGGCCTTCAGCGCCTCGATGTTGTCGACTTCCTGCAGGCACAGGATGTCGGCATCGGTTTCTGCAATGGCAAGCGCCGAGAGCTGCCTCGTATCGTCCGTCGACGACACGATACGGGCCGCTTCCAGCCGCTGGTAATCGGCCTCGGACTTGATCTCGAAGAGTTTCAGCACGCGATCGGACCGCAGCTGGTTCCGATAGCCCGTGAAATCGAAGCGGGCGATCAGGTTTTCGATGTTGAAGGTCGCGATGCGGATGGACATGGGCACTCGTCGGCTTGAGGCAGTAGGGCGGGGCGCACTCAATCACGCCCTCCCCCTTGTCGCAACCCGCACGGCTGCTGCTGTCGAGAGCCTAAGTACAGAGTACCCGTCAGGCGGCGCGATCCAGCGCGCTGCCCACCAGACGGCCGAGACGGCGTATCCCTTCGTCGATCATCGCCTCGTTTGCGCAGGAATAGGAGAGCCGGATCGTGTTGGCACCGGACCGATCGGCAAAGAATGCCTGACCGGGCACGAAGGCGACCTTTTCCGTTTCCACCGACCGGGCCAGGAGCGCGGCTCCATCCATGCCTTCCGGCAGCGTCACCCAGACGAACATGCCACCTTCCGGCCGTGTCCACTGCGTCCCCTCCGGCATGTATCTGTCGAGAGCCGCAAGCATCGCATCGCGCCGGGCGGCATAGGCTCTCCGGATCTTTGCAATCTGCGCGGGGAAATGTTTCTTGGCGACCTCGGCCACGACCATCTGGTTGATGGTGGAAGAATGCAGGTCCGCTGCCTGCTTCATCAAAACCAGTTTACGGATCACGGGCTTTGCCGCCACCACGTAGCCGACCCGCAGACCAGGCGCGAGCGTCTTGGAAAAGCTGCCGCAATAGATCGTCCGGCAGGCGTCGATCCCGCCGCTGCGGGCAATGTCGAGCGAGAGGATGGGCGGGATTGGCGTCCCGTCATAGCGCAGATGCTGGTAGGCCGCGTCCTCGACCACCGGGATATCCAGCTCGTCCGCCAGCACAAGGATCTGCTGCCGTTCCTCAAGGCTCACCGTCTGGCCTGTCGGATTGGCAAAATCGGTCGAGAGATAGGCAAACTTGACGGCACTTCCCTGCGCTTCCGCCGCTGCCCGGTAGCTCGCCGGTGTCCGGTTGCCGGTCGACAGTTGGTCATACTGCGGCTCATAGGCATTGAATGCCTGGAGCGCACCGAGATAGGTCGGCCATGTCACCAATGCGGTATCGCCGGGAGACAGGAAGAGCTTGCCGAGATAATCGAGCGCCTGCTGCGATCCTGACGTGATGAAGATGTTGTCGACGTCGCAGGCAATCCCGAGATGCCCCATCTCCTCCTTGAGCCAGGACCGCAGCGGCAGATAGCCTTCGGACACCGAATATTGCAGGGCCGCACCGGCCTTCCCTTCCGAGAAAAGCGCTTGATAAGCGTGGTTGAACTCCGCTTCAGGAAAGAGGGCTGGATCCGGAATACCGCCTGCGAACGAGATGATGTCCGGCTTGTCGAGCAGCTTCAGCAATTCTCGGATTTCAGACGCGCGCATGCGCGACGACCGGGTGGCAAAGACGTGATCCCAGTTCAGCATCGGTGTTTCCTCAAGCGTGTTGTTATCGCGGCAGAAGATCACGAAATATGCGATAGGTCAACAATGCTGACCTATCGCATATGGATCGGTCACCATATGCTAACCATGCGGAAGTCCCTGCCTGAGCTTGCGCTAACATTTGAGTAAAACTCCCCTATGATTGAAGGCGAAATCAGCAAAGGACACTCCGCTTGCTCCTGCAAAAGCTTGCCCTGCCAATGATCGGCGCCGAAGACGAGACGGATCCGCCATGGGATCATCTGGGCGTCCTCTTCAGCATCACGCCACATCTCGTTGCAGCCGTCGCCATCCTCGCAGCGACCATTCAGCCTTACGGCGCGGGAAAGTTCGGCAAAGTAGCGCTCGTTCTCCTGATCCTCTCGGCCCAGGTCGCGATCCGCGGCATCGGCGACTACAGGTATCGGCACCGCTCGCCGGCAGATAAGCTGCAGCTCTGGCTTGCTCGCTTCTCCGTGATCTCGCTGCTCTCGGGTGTCGCCTGGGGGCTGGCGCTTGCCATTCTCTACGCAGACAGCCCCCCGGACACCCAGGTGGTCGCGCTGGCCATCGGCTGTGGGATCGTGCAGTCGGCCGCCGCCCGCGCCTATCTCGCACCTCGCTCGACTTTGCTGGTCATCATGACCGTGACGGCCTTGGTCAATGCCGCGGCGATCCGCGAGGGCAACTGGGTCATGGTGCCGATCTGCGTCGCCTATGTCGGCTTCCTCGCAAGCTACATGGTGCGGCTCATTACCCTCGACGAGAAACGCATCGCAGCCGAAAAGCGGACGCGTGTTCTGGTCGATGCCCTGGCAGAGAGCAATGAGAAGCTGACCGAGGCAAACGCGCAGCTGCGCCGTCACGCCCGCACCGACGCGCTCACGGGCCTCGACAACCGACGCGGCTTCAACGAGGAGTTGACCCGCCGGCTCGACCTTGCTCACAAGGCAGACCGGCCTCTGGCGCTTCTCCTGATCGATGTCGATCACTTCAAACGCTTCAACGACACCCATGGCCACCAGGCGGGGGACCGATGTCTTCAAGTGGTGGCCGAACTCCTGCAGTCCACCATCAGGGGCCTCGATGCCACCGCCGCTCGCTATGGCGGCGAGGAATTCGCTCTCCTGCTTCAAGGATCCGAGGCGACAGACGCAATCGCCTTTAGCGAAACGCTAAGGGGCAGGATTGCGCACTTGCTGGTTCCGTCCGAGGAGGGACGGGCGGCAAACCTCACCGTCAGCATCGGTGTCGCCGTGGCGCGTGCGGACGATGATGAGAACTCCATCATCAGCCGAGCCGATCGCTATCTCTATGCAGCCAAGGAAGCGGGCCGCGACTGTGTTCGCGGCACGGAAACGCCGATGCGGGCCGACGTCAGCGCCTGACCGAAGCCCGGTCTTACAACGGTGGTCTCGGGCCGTCCGCGCCGCTCAGGACTGCGGAACGGCAAGGCCGGCGAGCAGTGTCTTGGCAGCCCATAGCGTTGTCTCCCGCGCATCGGTCGCATCCAATCCGCAGACGTCCTTGAGAACCACGATCGTCTCGATCCCGGTGAGCAGGGACAAAGCGTAGACCAGTTTCTTGAAATCCCCCGGCGGCAGATGCGGGCGCAAAGGCTCGAGCGTGTCGGTCAGCCATCCGATACGCCGCCCTCCCCGCTTGGCTATGCCGTCTCCGGTCACCGTGCTGGCCAGCAAGGCGCGAAACATCACCTCATTGTCGATGACCATATCGAAGATGCGGCCGACCAGCGATTGCACTTGAACGCCGACCGTCTCCGGATCCGCACCAGCCTGGGGCGGTTCGATCGAGATCGTATTGGCGACCGCGTCCAGCACGGCCTCCCGGATCATTTCCTCCGGCGCGGAGAAGTAACGATAGGCCGTGGCGCGCGAAATACCGGCATGATCTGCCACTTCCGCCACCGACGGCTGCCGACCGCCTTCCGCAAGATCTCGGGCTGCACGCAACAGCTCCGTGCGCGTACGCCGCTTTTGGTTGATCCGTTCGAAACTTTTCACTTGACTGCTCATCACCACCTCTTTATGCGACAACCATCTCATTAAGAGAGAATGTATCACAAAGGAGAAGGGATGCAACATGAATACGGAGACCATAACAGTATCGAATGAAACCGCCTCGCCGGCAAAGACCGTGCATTTTCTTGGCAGCCTCTTGACCTTCCGCGCCCGCGCGGCAGAAACCGGCGGCCAGTTCACGATCGTCGAGTCCTGCTCCGCACCGGGTGCAGGAGCGCCGCCGCACCATCAGGCCGACGCAGAAGCCTTCCTGGTGACCGAAGGCAGCTTCGAGTTCATGCTCGGCGAAACCTGGCGCCGTTGCGGCCCGGGCGAGTTTGTCTATGTCAGCCCCGGCATGGTCCATGCGTTCCGCAACCCGGCAAGCACGCCATCCAAGATGCTGATCATCAACCTGCCGGGCGGCCCGCATGAACACTTCTTCGAAGCGGTCGGAGAGCCGGTCGAAGACGAGACCACCATCTTCCCGCCGATGGGACAGCCGGATGTCGCGCACATCACGGCAGAAGCGGCACGCTTCGGCGTGACCATGCTGCCCCCGCCGGCGCATCACTGATCCCCACCCGCTGATGCCGAAGTCCCCGGGGGACGATCAGGGACTTCGGCAAGGAGCGAGTGGCCGACGTGGAGCGACTGAGGGACGGCGCTCCACGTAGGCCACGCACCGGCCCAAAGGCACCGCGATGGCGCCAGCATGTGCCGAGCCATGGCCTCACCACCTGTCGGCGTTTTTCAAGACAATCTCAAATCAAAGAAAGGTTCGCCTCATGCGCGGATTGGCATATTTCTGTTTCGTGTCGGCCGCAGCCTATGCGCTGGTCGGCATGGGTTTCGGCATCGTCATGGCCGCATCGCACGACCACACGCTGTCGACCGCCCACGCCCATCTCAACCTCTTGGGATGGGTGTCCATGGCCATCTACGGCCTGTTCTACCATACGGTTCCCGCAGCCGCTGAAACGCGCCTGGCGCGGATCCATGTCGTCGTCGCAACCCTTGGCCTCTGGATCATGATCCCGGGGATTGCAATGGCGGTCATGGGCATGTCGGAGGGACCGGCGGTCATCGGCTCCCTGCTGACCATCGTCGGCATGATCCTGTTTGCCGCGCGCGTTGCCACGATGAAGCGCTCCCTGGCGGTCTGATCGCCAGAGAAGCGGAGACCCTAAAAAGAGAAGGCCGGGAAGGTTTCCCCTCCCGGCCTCTGTTCATTCTGAGCGGATGAAGATCAGTTGCGGTCCTTGTCGACCAGCTTGTTCTTGCCGATCCACGGCATCATGCCGCGCAGCTTGGCGCCGACTTCTTCGATCTGGTGGGCGTCGTTCATGCGGCGGATGCCCTTGAAGCGGGCAGCACCGGCGCGGTATTCCTGCATCCAGTCCGAGGTGAACTTGCCGGTCTGGATGTCGTGCAGGACGCGCTTCATTTCAGCCTTGGTTTCAGCCGTGATGATGCGCGGACCGGTGACGTATTCGCCCCACTCGGCCGTGTTCGAGATCGAGTAGTTCATGTTGGCGATGCCGCCTTCGTAGATCAGGTCGACGATCAGCTTCACTTCGTGCAGGCACTCGAAATAGGCCATTTCCGGTGCGTAGCCGGCTTCGACCAGCGTTTCGAAACCGGCGCGGATCAGTTCGACGAGACCGCCGCAGAGAACGACCTGTTCGCCGAAGAGGTCGGTTTCGCACTCTTCCTTGAACGAGGTTTCGATGATGCCCGAACGGCCGCCGCCAACGCCACAGGCATAGGAGAGCGCGAGTTCAAGCGCATTGCCCGATGCATTGTGATGGATGGCAACGAGGCAGGGAACGCCGCCGCCCTTCTGGTATTCGCCGCGAACCGTGTGGCCCGGGCCCTTCGGCGCGATCATGACGACGTCGACGGACGACTTCGGCTCGATCAGGCCGAAATGAACGTTCAGGCCGTGAGCGAAAGCAATGGCAGCGCCGTCACGGATGTTCGGAGCGATATCGGCCTTGTAGATGTCGGCCTGCAGTTCGTCCGGGGTCGCCATCATCATCAGGTCGGCCCAGGCGGCAGCTTCGGCAACCGTCATGACCTTCAGGCCATCGGCCTCTGCCTTCTTGATGGTCGGCGAACCGGCCTTGAGCGCGATGACGAGGTTCTGAGCGCCGCTGTCCTTGAGGTTCAGCGCATGGGCGCGGCCCTGGCTACCGTAACCGATGATGGCGACCTTCTTCGACTTGATCAGGTTCAAGTCGGCATCACGATCGTAATAAACGCGCATTGTAGTGTCCTTCCCTATGCTTGTCAGTTGTGGTGGATGTTGTTGATCGGCGAGCCGGAGCGGGAGGCCCCGTCCAGTCCCGCCAGTACGCGGTCGGTGCCGTAGAGCGCGAGAAAGGCGGAGACAGCCTTTGCGGCGCGCGCACCAAATTTGTGGGTTTGCGGCGCTTCGCCGAGCAGCATGCGCACATGCAGATCGCTGACGATCAGACCATAGAGCGTCCGGTAAGCCTCTTCACCATCGCCGAAGCGCAGCAGGCCGTCGCGCTGACCGGCTTCGAGCAGCGCCCTCGCCCGCCGATCGATCTGGCGGCGGCCGCGCTCGAGGAGCAGCGTGCCGAGCTTGGATCCGTCCCGGCTCGACTGGCCGATGGCCAGACGGTTGAGCGCAAGCGAGACGTCGCCGGCAAGCACCTCCAGCAAATCACGCGCGAAGATCTCGAGGTGGTCCGTCAGACTTGCGACCGTCAGCCGCTCGCCGGGACGCTCGAAGGTGCGAACCTTGCTCGCCTGATAGGAGATCATCGCCGACAGAAGACCGTCGCGATCGCCGAACCACTTGTAGAGGCTCTCCTTGGAGCAGTTTGCGGCGCGAGCCAGGCCCGCTGTCGTTACCGCCTTGTCCCCGCCTTCCACCAGCAGACGGAGAGCCTCGGCCAGAACTGCATTCTGGCGTGGCGTGAATTCCGAGCTCTGATTGTCGATCGACATGGGGCGCCTCCTGGTACCGTACGGTACGGTTCGGCTTCTTTATGTCCGGTGGAACAACCTAGGTCAAGTCCAGCGGCGCAGAAATTTGTGGCAACTGCCGTTTTGATGAGGCTGGATTTTGAGCAGCAGTCTCGGCGTTGTGGCCGCCATACTCCCCTCCTCCACCCCTTGCAGCCCTCAAACGACAGTCACAAAAGGGTGAAAGAAATAAAAAATAATCGTTGTATGTCATAGTTAAAT
>DAMDHD010000041.1:0-12994 GCA_032102365.1 Allorhizobium sp. CTOTU50464
CGTCGTCGAGAACCCTCGCAGAAACGACCGTCCCCTTCGAAACAGGCGCATCGTCATTGACCCGGATCTTGAGGTAGCCTGCAGCGGCGTCACCGTCACCATCGGTGACCGTGAAGCCGAGGCTCAGCGTCTTGTTCTCTTCCGTTGCGCTGTTGTTGTCGTGCGCAACAGGCGCCTTCAGCTCGAACTTGTAGGAACCGTCGGCATTGATCGTCCAGACAGCAGCTGTCTGTTTGGAATCCTTGCCCGTCGCCGTGAAGGTCGTCGCACCACCAGCGCCCTGCTGACCAGCGCTCCACTCGACGCTCTCAACCTTGGCAAAGCCGCCCTGCGAATAGATCACCTTGAACCCGGCATCGAAGATCGAAACCTTCGACACACCATCGGCGCCTGCCGAGAACAGCGAACCTGCGTCGCCTTCGGCAATGCTGACATTGGCAATACCATCGATCGGCATCTCGTTGCCGGCAAACAGCGCCTGGGCTTCGTCATCCAGCACCGTCGAGGCAAGCTCGACAGAGGCAATCGGGGTTGGCGTGTCGTCGTTGACCAGAACCTTCAGCCAGCCGCTCGACGTGTCGTTGTCGCCGTCCGTGACCGTGAAGCGGATCGAAAGCGTCTCGTCCTCCTCGATACCGGGGAAAGCGAAGCCATGCGCAACCGGCGCCATCATCGTCAGCTTGTAGGAGCCATCGGCACGGATCTCGAGAACCGCTCCGGTCACAGTGCCGCCAGTGCTGCCAGCGGCGCCGACCGCAGTAAACGTCGTCAGCCCGTTGGCACCGGGAACGCCGGAACCCCACGAAACGGTCGTGGTCTGGGCAAAGCCGTTCGCATCCTTGTAGATGACGTCGAACGAACCGCTCACCGAGACCGACTTCACACCGTCAGCACCGGCTGCAAACAAGGCGCCGGCACCACCCGTGGCCTCCTTGTAGTTCTGGCTAACGTCGCCCACCAGGTCAGCACCAAGGTTCGTCGGGATGAACAGCGTCTGGGCTTCGTCGTCCAGAACCGTCCTCTCGATCACCAGGCCCTTGGCATCTGGCGTATCGTCGTTGACGCGAACCTGAAGCTGGCCAGTCGCTGTATCGCCATCACCGTCCGTGACCGTGAAGTTGATCGAAAGCGTCTCGTTCTCTTCCGTCTTGCCCGGCTGGTCATGCACAACTGGCGCATTCAGCGTCAGCTTGTAGGAGCCATCGGCTCCGATCTCCAGAACCGCTCCGGTCACACCACCAGCACTCTTGGCGGTGAACGTCGTCACACCATTGGCACCCGTGGTCCCAGCGCCCCAGGTGACCGTCACAGGCGTCGCAAAGCCGTTCTGCGTCGTCAGGACCTGGAACGAACCAGCAACCACAACCGACTTCACGCCATCGGCGCCGGCCGTAAACAGAGCACCAGCAACACCGGTCGCGATCTTCTCGTTCTTGACGAAGTCGAGCGGCCAATCATTGCCATTGCCCTGGGCCTCGTCGTCGAGAACCCTCGCAGAAACGACCGTCCCCTTCGAAACAGGCGCATCGTCGGTGATGCGGATCGAGAGATTGACGTCGACATAGTCGCCATCGCCATCGGTCGCGCGAACATCAAAGTTCAGCGACTGGGCATTACCACGGCCCTCTGTGCCCGACTGGTGATCGATATTGCCAAGGAGGTTGACCGTGTAGCCGCGGTCCGTCCCGTTCAGCGTCGCCGTGAAGACAAGCTCCCCGTCACGACCGGGGACAAAGCCCTCGATCGTCAGGCCGCCATCAAGCAGACGGAAGAACACGGCATCGCCGTCCGAGGTCAGGCCGGAATCCAGGCCCGCGCTGTTGCCAGCGATGAGAGTGCCGCTGTTTTCATTCGGGACGTTGAACGCACCGGAGAAGGCCAACGAGCCAAAACCGTCGGCACCGAAGTTTACTTTGGTGATCTGGCCCGTGACGGTCGCGGAGTTGTTGCCGTCCGTGCCCGCCGGCTGAACGTTAACAACCGCTGCAACATCATCTTCATCAACAAGCGCATTGTGATTGCCATCGCCTACCTGAGTAGGAGCGTCATCTTCAATACGGATGGTGAAACGGCCGTCAACACTGTCGCCGTCGGAATCGGCTGCCGTAAAGGGGATCTCAATGTCGAGGACATCGACCGGCGTGCCTTCACCCTCGAAACCAATCTCCCTTGCGGAGACTTCCGTCACGGTTTCAATCGGACCGTCACCGCCTGCCTGATAATGGTCGAGGTTGCCCTTGAGCTCGAACGTGTAGGAGCCGTTAGTCGAAGTCGGGTCGAGCGTTATGACGAAAATGGTTTCGTCTTCGACCGGGAAGGGTAAATCGCTGCCAGGCTCGCGTTCATCAGCCATCAGCAAGGCGACTTGCGGCGGACCATCGAAAAAGCTCTTGAAGGCGATAAGCTGGTAGCCGCCATTCCATTTGCCGTCATCACCAACAGTGTGTTCAATGCGATAGGACAACGGGAAACCGTCGGAGCTCAGGCCAGCAAGACCCGGAATCGCCTTTGCAATTTCCTCAGTTTTCGATGACGTGTTCAGACCTGTAAAGCTGACAGTGCGGCCAATCGGATCGTCACCGTTTGGCTGACCGTTTTCGCCAAGCGTTTCCCTCTTGAGATCGTTGTCCGCGCCCCAACGAATGGCAAGAGAGCCTTCAGCGGAATCCCCCTCTGAAACAGCCTTCGCAAAGAGCGGCCCCTCACTCTTACCGGTCAGATCGTCTTCATTGACGGACCCGTCCTCTGGCGCGCCGATGACCGGGCTGTCGTCATTCACGATGATGGAGAAGGTCGATGATGCCTTGCTACCATCGCTGTCTTGAGCGGTGAACGGGAACTGGATGGTGGTCTTGTTTTCGGAAAGGCCTGCCTGGTGATCCAGATTGCCAATCAGCTGGAAGGTGTAAGAACCGTTTTCGGCGTCGGAGACCGACGCGACAAAAACTCTCTCGCCAAAGCCACCCGCGCCAATGTCCTTATAGGCAGTCAAGACCGTGCCGTTGTCGGACAGAGCATAGACCAGGGACACGCCGTCCGAGGTGAGAACCTGAGACGCGAGGGCGTCTAACGTCTCCTGCGTGAACCCGACGCCCCGGTCTTTTTGAGCGTCCAGGCCCGTATTTCCGAGGACGTTCGCGTCGTCGGAACCCCAGTTAATGCCAAGTGATCCGCTGATGCTGGAGCCGCCGTTCACACCGTCGTTCTGATTGCCATCTAGAAGGTAATCCTCATCTACACCCCCGCTACGGGTGAAGAGCAAGGAGAAGGTGGGCCGTGTGTCGCCATCTGCACCCAGAACGGTTCCAGTTTGCTGCTCGTCGCCGAAGCTCGTATCTTCCAGCAGCGCCGCCAGAGCGAAGTCTTCCGGGCTAGCGTCGATCTGATTGTCGACAAGGTTGCGGCTTGCGTCAGGCGCGCCCTGGGTGGTGAAGGTGCCGTCCTGGCCGGCTGCAACGTTGATATTCGAGCCTTCGAGCGCAGCGAAGAGCGCGGCCTGTGGAAGCTCGAGATCTCCGATCACGAAGGTCGGAATGTTGGCGGCGCCACCCAGGACGACGATCTCAGTGCCATCAGCGAGGATCAGAACCAGGTTTTCACCGTCGACCTCGAATTCGAGGTTATCCAGCTCGATACCAGCAGGAAGCGTGACAAAGTTCCGCTCATCCGGCGTAACTTCGGTCGGGATGCCGGCCGATACCGCCTGCACCGGCGCTTGGGCAAATAGGCGGTCGGCGCGCCCAGCTTCGGACGTTTCCGCCTGAGCAACTTCAATGCCGTCCTCGGTCTCGCTGACGAAACCCAGATGCTGCTCAACCGCAGAGTCGAATTCGTCAGCTGCGGAAGTATTGTCAATGCTGGACAGGCGCGGATCTTCGATAGACATAGTTACTCACCCCTTAATAAGTTGTCCGCAGTTAAAGCGCGACTCGGGGTTGGCGCAATAGTTTGTTAACCTCAGAAGCATAACGGATTATGCCGCCACCGACCATTATTGAAATGAAGTTAATTTGGGAGGCGAAACTCTAGCGTTTTCAGTATTTTATTAAAATTTTACGGTTCTTCGTCAGAAGCAGCTTGCGCGCTCCCACCGCTGATCAATCTATCGTTCTTTGATGGGGGTGAGACCATAGAACGCACGGAGCGAGTTTGTTGGCGCACAAGATTGTATGCAGCCGGCGCTGCGGCATCCATCCCATTATCATTCGAGGCATGAAAACATCCGAAAAACCGCCATTTGCCAGCTCACCCCCAGCGCGATTGCTAGCGGCCGCCGCTAATTTCCCGTAATGGGCGGACGAAACGTTTTTGGAATAAAGTCTGGACAGGCAACGAATGCTGATGAAACGCGTATTTGACGTGGTTGGAGTGCTGGTGGCGTTAAGCATCTTCGCCTTACCGATGGTCATTGTCGCACTCGCTGTACGTCTGACATCCGAAGGTCCTGCGCTATATTGGTCCCAGCGTGTGGGGAGAGGCAATCGTCAATTCCCCATGCCGAAGTTCCGCACCATGCGCATCGACACACCCGTCGTAGCCACTCATCTACTCGGCAATGCCAAACAGCACCTAACTCCTATCGGTAGCTTCCTCAGAAAAGCCAGTTTAGATGAGCTTCCGCAGCTCTGGTGTATTCTGAGGGGAGACATGAGCTTCGTAGGTCCGCGGCCAGCACTCTTTAATCAGTACGACCTCATTAAGGCCCGCACGGAGCAGAATGTGCACCTGCTAACGCCTGGACTTACCGGCTGGGCCCAGGTGAACGGTCGAGACGAATTGGCAATCCCAGACAAGGTCGCGCTCGACGCTGAATACCTTAGGCGGCGAAGCTTCCTTTTCGATTTGCGGATCCTAGGCCTGACCGCCATAAAGGTTGTCGACGGCGCTGGCGTGCAGCATTGATGAATTGATTGGCAGGATCATGCTAGCTTCCAATTTGATCAACCACCCTCTGGTAAAGCACATCAGAGACAAGATTGTTGAAACACCTCGCTTCTGGAAGCGGGTCTTCATGATCAGCTTTGACGTCATCGCGTTGATAGCTGCCCTGTGGGCAAGTTACGCCGTCCGCTTATCTGACTGGACGCCGTCGGTGACTAGCGAGCGCCTGATTCTGGCCGCTCTCGCGCCAGCAGTTGCAATTCCCATATTCGTTAGATTGGGACTCTATCGGTCCGTTATCCGCTACCTTCCGGAAGCTGCGATCTGGACAATCATAAGGGCGATGCTGATCGCTACGATGAGCTGGGTTATCGTCATCTTTTTGATGGAGATGGCGGGTCAAGGCATTGTTCCGCGCTCGGTTCCTTTTCTCTACTTCGTTTTCGGAACCCTCCTCATCGGAGGCATGCGCTTCACCGCCAAATGGGTTCTTGTGTCGGGCACGGGACTTCGTCGCGAAGAAGAACCGATTTTCATCTACGGTGCGGGTCCCGCCGCCGCTCAATTGGCGCGCGCCCTGAAAGGACATGGGAACCGCTACGTGATGGGGTTGATTGATGACGACCCCAGAAACCAGGGCAGAGATATTGGCGGATATCGTGTGCATTCATCCAGAGATCTGCCGCTCTTGGTTGAGAGGTACGGCATCAGAGAAATCGTGCTCAGTATGTCGTCCATACCGATGGATCAGCGGCAAGCTGTCCTTTCGAGGGTCACTGGCCTCGGCGTAAAGGTGCGCAGCCTGCCTGATATTTCGGACATCGTCGATGGCCGCTACATCGTTAGCCAAATCCGCGAGATAGAAATCGACGAACTATTAGGGCGCTCTTTCGTGCCAGCAGACGTCGAACTGCTCGATCAAGCCCTGGCTGGGAAGACCGTTATGGTCACTGGTGCCGGCGGTTCTATCGGCTCCGAGCTTTGCCGACTTATTGTTCGCCGAAAACCAAGCAAGCTCGTCCTTTTTGAAGCGAGCGAATTTGCGCTTTACCGTATTGAGCAGGAATTATTGGCGGCAGGCGACTTCCCTGTCGTTCCGGTCCTCGGTTCCGTGACAGATTCAAAGACCGTAGAGCGGGCCATCACGACCCATAATGTCCAAGTGCTCTATCATGCCGCGGCACACAAGCATGTGCCGCTTGTCGAAGCGAATGCGCTCGAAGGTATCCGCAACAATGTTTTCGGCACCTTGACCGTGGCAACAATCGCTGCGCGCCAAAACGTCGAAAGCTTCGTCCTGATCTCGTCCGACAAGGCGGTGCGGCCGACAAATGTGATGGGCGCGACGAAGCGCTGGGCTGAACTCGTCGTGCGACAAATGGCCATCGAAGCGCGGGAAAGACCGAAGAAGCTCACCTTCTGCGCCGTGCGCTTCGGCAATGTTATCGGGTCGAACGGTTCAGTCGTACCTCTGTTCAAACAGCAGATTGCCACAGGCGGGCCGGTCACTATCACCGATCCGGACATGACGCGCTATTTCATGGCAATCCCTGAAGCCGCCGAATTGATCGTCCAAGCCGGGGCTCTTTCGACCGGGGGAGATGTCTTCCTACTCGACATGGGTGAGCCCGTGCGAATTCGAGACCTCGCAGAAAACATGATCCGACTGGCGGGCTTCAACATCCGGGACGCCAAAAATCCGGACACTGGTATAGCCATCGAAATCATCGGCAAGCGCCCTGGAGAAAAACTTTTCGAAGAGCTGTTCTACGATCGCAACAATGCTCAATCGACTCGCCATCCCAAAATTATGCGCGCCGATTCCTCAGCTATCGCGAACTACGATATCTCCGCCTGGCTGGAAAAACTCGAGCACGCTATCGCAACGGAAGACGAAGCAGAGGCGAGGACGGTCTTATTCGCTTTGATTTCGGAAGATGAAGTTCCCGATCTAAACCTTGGTCATGGCTAGAAGAATGCGTCTGAGGTGTTCGCCACCGACACAACGTCTAGCAAACTGCGTAAGATTTGTTTCGCCGTCTGAATGACTGCGACGACTAGAGCGGACGGGATGCGTCACAGCAGCGCTGGCTCAACGATGAATGGATCAGACTTAATGGGATTGACCCTTGTGACCGGTGCGTCGGGATTTGTCGGCTCCCATCTTGTCGAGGAGATGAGGCGACGTGGTCTGCCGGTTCGAGGTCTGACCAGAGGAACGAAGCCGGGCCTGTTGACCATACCATCCTACGACGCCGACATGAATTGGAGTGACTGCCTCAACAACGTCGACTCCGTGTTTCATCTCGCGGCGCGCGTTCATGTCATGCGAGAAACCGCATCTGATCCGCTTTCCGTGTTTCGACAGGCCAATGTCAGGACCACGTTGAACCTTGCCCGCCAGGCAGCGGAGGCGGGCGTACGTCGCTTCATCTTCGTCAGTTCCATTAAGGTGAACGGCGAAGTCACCGAACTCGGCCGGCCCTTTACGGCAGATGATCCGGCTAATCCGCAGGACCCATACGGTATATCGAAAGCCGAGGCTGAAACGGCCCTGATGGCTTTGGGGCGCGAAACGGGGATGGAGATCACCATTGTCCGCCCCCCGCTTGTATATGGCCCTGGCGTCCGTGGAAACTTTCGCAGTCTGGCGAAATGGGGTTCGTACGGCCTGCCATCAATCTTTGCGGCAGTGAAAAACAAGCGATCGCTCGTCCATGTCGCAAATCTGTCCGATCTCCTGATCACCGTGCTGGATCATCCCGATGCAGCAAACGAAGTGTTTCTCGTCAGCGATGGCCGCGACCTTTCGACCAACGAGCTGTTCAACACCTTGGCGGCCAGGGCTGGGCGTCGTCCAATGGAGATCTACGTCCCACGCGCTTGGTTTGCGATCATGGGTAAGATTAGCGGTCGCAAAGCAGCTTTTGACCGACTAACCCAGAGTCTTCAGATAGATATGTCGAAGACAAGCCGGCGTCTAGGATGGAATCCGGCCGATGTGTCCAACCTCGACTTTTATTGAGGAACGCTTCGCGGTTGCGGGACCATCTTCTCGCATTCGGCATACTAACAGGAGGTGCACCTTGGCCTGCTGCCTGCTTCATGGACACCGAGTTAAGGTGCTTCCAATGCTCTGATCCCCAAAAACTGGACCGTTCATAGTTGGAGTTTTCCGCGGTAATTTCCCGGCTGGGAAAAGGAGCGGAAGCATGAAGGCATCGAAGTTCTCGGACGCCCAGAAGGCGTTCATTTTGAAGCAGGGCGACGGCGGCGTGCCGGTGGCAAAGATTTGCCGGAAGGCGGGGATCAGCCAAGCGACCTATTTCAATTGGCGCAAGAAGTATGCGGGTCTGCTGCCCGACGAGATGCGCCGATTGAAGGCTCTGGAAGATGAGAACTCCAGGCTCAAGAAGATCGTTGCCGATCGGACGCTGGACCGCGAGATGTTGCAGGATGTCATCCGGCGAAAGCTCTGAGGCCTGTCCGGAAGCGCAAGCTGATCGACGGGATGCTGGTGGACTGGGGCATATCGATCCGACGGGCCTGCAAGGTCCTGAAGTTCGATACATCGACCTACCACTACAAATCCCGCCGCACCGGACAGGCCCCACTCGAACGACGCATCAAGGAGATTTGCGAGACACGCGTGCGGTATGGCTACCGCCGCGTCCATGTGCATCTGCGACGAGATGGTTGGAAGATCAACATGAAGAAGACACGCAGGATTTACAGCGAGTTAGGGCTTCAACTGCGCAACAAGCATCCCAAGCGCCGGGTGAAGGCAAAGCTCAGAGACGATCGTCAGGAGGCCGTCGGGCCGAACGATGTCTGGGCAATGCCCTGCCCTGGCAGGCGTTTGCTGGCAAACGCCGAGAAGGGGACTTTGTCCACGACCAGCTCGCGACTGGCAAGAAGCTGCGCATCCTGACCGTGGTCGACACGCACTCGCGCTACTGCCCGGCCGCCGACGCTCGCTTCACCTATCGCGGCGAGGATGTCGACCAGACCCTCGAAGGCATCTGCCGAAAGACCGGCTATCCGAAGACGATCAGGGTGGACAATGGCAGCGAGTTCATCTCCCGTGATCTTGACCTCTGGGCCTATGCCAACAACGTCACCCTGGACTTCTCACGCCCGGGCAAACCGACTGATAACGGCTTCATCAAGGCCTTCAACAGCAAGCTGCGATCGGAGTGCCTCAACGCTCATTGGTTCCTGACCCTTGCAGATTCCCGCGAAAAGTTGGAGACTTGGCGTCGATATCACAACGAGGAACGTCCTCACTCGGCGATCGGTTATAACGTCCCGATCGCCCTGCATAATCCCGGTGGCACAACCAGCCAGCCATCGTGATCAGAGCCGGAAAACTCTAATTCCCGGCGGTCCAAGGTTTGGTCCCAGAGCACAGAAACCCAAGACTCTCGCCATAACTGGAGGGAGGTCGGGGCGCAGGTCAGCCGAGAATCTCTCTTCTCAATTAAGCCACATCTGTCTGATGGGCGCTGATGTCGGACATCGCTAGGGTTGCTTTGAGGTCGGCGAACCGGTAACGAAGCCGCACTGCACCCGTGAGGAGTTTAGCACGTGGATGAAGCTGCTGGACAGAACCCTGTAAGCCCGCGCTTGTCGATCTGCATCGTCACCTATCGGCCTGACCTTGCGGTGTTCGCCAAAACCCTTGAAAGCCTGCGACTGGCGCTCGAGACGCTAGGGCCTGCGACCGCTCGCGTAACGATTATCGACAACTCGCCGTCGGATCACCTGTCGGAATGGCTTGCCCTGAATTTTCCTGGTTTCGTCACAACGCTCAAGGTGGGGCACGGCAATGTCGGTTTCGGACGCGGCCACAACATGGCAACGCTCGGTGCACAATACCATCTCGTGCTCAATCCGGATGTCGAGCTTGCCCCGGATTCATTGGCCGAGGCCTTGCGTTTTCTCGACGCACATCCCCGCTGCGGCCTTCTGACGCCGCTCTCTTTTGCGCCGGACGGAGACAGGCAGTATCTTTGCAAGCGGTTCCCGAGCTTGCTGGATCTTGCCTTGCGCGGCTTTGCGCCACAAGCCGTGCGCCACCTGTTTCGCGCCCGTCTTGAGCGCTACGAAATGCGCGATATGCCGCAGGACGCTGTCTTCTGGCATCCGCCTACCGTTAGCGGCTGCTTCATGGTCTTCCGCACTGAAGTATTTGCAGAATCGGGCGGTTTCGACCCGGACTATTTTCTCTATTTTGAGGATTTCGACCTGTCGCTAAGGGTTGGTAGGGTCACAGACATTGCCTTTGTGCCCACGGTGCGGATTGTCCATGCCGGTGGACACGCTGGCCGCAAGGGCGCCTGGCATGTGTTCCAGTTTGTCCGATCTGCTTTTAAGTTCTATCGCAAGTTTGGTGTCAGAGCTGGTTAGAGGCGGGTGTTTACCAGTTAGTGAGAAACGCGACACTGGCGCTACCGATCAGCCCCGATCTGAGCGGCAGACCCGCTTGCAAAATCAGATCGGGCGGGTGGGACGCACCGCTTCGGCTTTAGCTTTGTGCGTATTCCGATGAAGCCGGCCATTGATTCCGAGACGAAGCCGGCCACCCATTCCGATTTCATTCCGGCCAGCATTCCGATTTGAAGCCGGCCAGTCGATGCTCCCTTGGGTCGTTGTTTTGAATGGCTCTGGATTGTCGTGGGGTCAAGCGTCGGATGGTAGCGGACGCTGCTTTCGCAAGCTCTCGCCGGTGAGTTCGATGCGGTAGGCATTGTGGACCAAGCGATTGAGGATGGCGTCAGCGAGCGTCGGATTGCCGATCATGTCGTACCAGTGATCGACGGGCACCTGGCTTGTGACGATGGTGGATCGCCTCTCATAGCGATCCTCAACGATCTCCAGAAGATCACGGCGCTGCTCGTCGCTGAGCTTCTCGGGGCCCCAGTCGTCGAGGATTAGCAGGTCTGTTCTGGCGAGCGCTTTGAGGACCTTGGGATAGCGGCCGTCGCCGCGCGCGAGTGCAAGAGTGGCGAACAGCCTCGGCAGGCGATGATAGGCGACGGAGAAGTCCTCGCGGCATGCCTTGTGTCCGAGTGCGCAGGCCAGCCAGCTCTTGCCGACGCCGGCGGGTCCGATGAGCAGGAGACTGTGATGTTGCCTGATCCAGTCGCAGCCGGCGAGCTTCAGGAACAGATTGCGGTCAAGGCCACGGGCAGCGCGGAAGTCGATGTTCTCGACCTGAGCGTCATGGCGCAAGCGTCCTTCACGCAAGCCGTTTCCCGAGCATCTGCCACGCGAACGTGTCGTCATTGCTGCCCCAACAAACTGTTCCTGCTGCGGCTCGGCCAAGCTGTCGAAGCTCGGTGAGGATATCACAGAGACGCTGGAGGTCATCCCGCGTCAGTGGAAGGTCATTCAGACCGTGCGGGAGAAGTTCTCTTGCCGCGAGTGTGAGAAGATCACGCAGCCGCCAGCACCCTTCCATGTGACACCCCGCGGCTTTGCCGGCCCGAACCTTCTGGCGATGATCCTGTTCGAGAAGTTCGCCCAGCATCAGCCGCTCAATCGCCAAAGCGAGCGCTATGCCCGAGAGGGGATCGACCTCAGCCTGTCAACGCTTGGCGATCAGGTCGGCGCGTGTGCCGCAGCCCTCAAGCCCATCCATTCGCTGATCGAGGCCCATGTCCTGGCCGCCGAGCGACTGCATGGCGACGACACGACCGTGCCGATCCTGGCGAAGGGCAAGACCGGTACGGGCCGCATCTGGACCTACGTCCGAGATGATAGACCCTTCGGCGTACAGTCACCGCCCGCCGCCCTCTACTATTCCTCTCGGGATCGGCGGCAAGAGCATCCCGAGCGCCATCTAAAGACCTTCTCCGGCATTCTGCAGGCGGATGCCTATGGCGGCTACAATCCGCTGTTCAAGGCAGATCGCGATCCCGCGCCTCTGCGCCAAGCACTCTGCTGGGCACATTCACGCCGCAAGTTCTTCGTGCTGGCCGACATCGCCGCGAACGCCAAACGTGGCAGCAAAGCCGCACCGATTTCGCCGATGGCGCTGGAGGCTGTCAAACGGATCGATGCCCTGTTTGATATCGAACGGGAGATCAACGGCCTTAGCTCCGAGCAGCGCTTGGAGCGCCGCCGCCAAGACAGCCAGCCACTCATCGAAGAACTGCATAACTGGCTCCAAACCGAGCGGGTAAAACTGTCGCGCAGTTCTCCTGTCTCTGAGCCGATCGACTACATGCTGAAGCGCTGGGATGGATTTATACCAACCGTCATTGATCAGAACCCTTGCGCCCATTTGCGTCTTCCGATCGACATGATCTTCCACGGTCGGTCCTGCAGGGTTCTCCAAGCGTAGCAGCAGTGATCGACGATATCCTCGTAGCATTTGAAGACGCGGTTTGAGAGCCAGTTCTCGCGCATGAACTGCCAGATGTTTTCCACCGGGTTCAACTCCGGTGATTTGGGCGGCAGTGGCATGATGGTGATGTTATTTGGGACCACGAGATTGTTGGACATATGCCAACCCGCTTGGTCCATGATGAGGACGGCGTGGGCATTGTCAGCGACGTGGCGAGAGATCTCGATCAGGTGCTGGTTCATGGCATGGGTGTCGCACCAAGGCATGACGAGAGCCGCAGCCTTGCCCTGTTTGGGGCAGATGGCACCGAAGATATAGGCCGAACGGGTTCGCTGGTCGTGCGGCGCGGACGGCCTTGTTCCCCGCTTGGCCCAGCGGCGCGTGATCTTGTTCTTCTGGCCAATCCGAGCTTCATCCTGAAACCAGATTTCGATCACTTTGCCCTTGGCGGGGCCGGCGGCGATTTTTGCCACAGCGGCGGGGAAGTTTTTTTAAATGCCTCGGCCGCCTCCGAGTCCTGCGCATGATGTCTTGGGCGCGCCGAGAGCTTGCGATATCCCATGGCACGCACTTCGCGCCCCAGGGTCTCCTCGCTCACCGAGATGCGGAACTCTTCCCAAATCCATTGAGCCAGATCACACAGACGCCACCGAACGACGCCATCCAGATAAGGCGTCGGTCCCACTTCGATGGCTTTTGCAAGGGCCGTGCGTGTTTCACGAATTCTGGGACAGGGATTCCGGTAATTCGCGGACAGCGATT
>DAMDHD010000042.1:0-12826 GCA_032102365.1 Allorhizobium sp. CTOTU50464
ATCCTCTCTTCTCAATTAAGCCAGTTCTGTCTCATGGGCGCTGATGTCGGACACTCCTCGGACAAGAGACCGTGGTGTTCCGAACGATGGCGCACGCAGTGGATTCTGAGCAGTCCGGAATTACCTACAGCCAGCACCATACCGCCCGCCCACTGCTGACCTCGGATGAAATTCGAACGCTGCCATCTCATGTGCAGTTGCTATTCCTGGCGGGAAGACGTCCGATCGTCGCGCACAAGCTAAGATACTACTCGGATGCGGAATTCCAGGGAACGTTCGACATCGCATCATAAACGCGACCATCAGCCGGGCCCGGGTGTTGCCGTCGTATTCCATCAGGATGAGCATGCCCGGTAATACCCGCAGCTCTGCCATGGAGGATCCTCCATCCGCAACAACCCTATGAGGATTTTGCACCTGCGACGAACAGGAGAAAGTTATGTTTCGCTATCTCGCACGTCATCATGATCGCAAACACATCAAGCGGTCACTCCAACGTCAGGAACGAATCAGCAAAAGCGCTATCGGTTTCGCGCATGACACCTCCCTGGCATTCGCGGTCAATGAGCCAGTTGTAAAAGATGGCGATCACGATTTGGCCGTCACGACGCTCCGCGAAACCGAAGCGTTTTTCACACCCCTCTTGCCGGCTGAACCGATCTACCAAGATGCACACCGAGTCATTTTTGAATCGGACATCAAGACATCTGACGAGAAAAACAACGTCTTTGAGTGCGTTGTGACCGAGAGCGGAGCAAAAGACCATGCGCTTGTCGTGTTTCATCATTGGTACTCACGCAACCGCTATCCAGCGTTCTCCAGATATTTCGCCAAGAGGGGTATGACTGTCGTCGAGGCCACCTTGCCGTATCATTTTAGCCGGGGCTCGAACGATTGTTCGGAAGAACAATTTTTCAATGCCAGCATAGGCCGAACTGTTCGATCCATGAGGCAGGCGGTGTTGGATGGCCGAAAAATTGTCCGCTGGCTGAAAGGTCAGAGGTACCGAACGATTACCGTCGTAGGCATGTGTTTAGGTGGCACAGTTGCTGGCCTGGTGGCAGCTCAAGAAGAGATAATCGATAAGGCCGTCTTGATGGTAACACCGCCAAGCCCTGCTGACCTGATTTGGACTTCAGAGACCATGCAACGTCTAAAAGGGCGGATTGAACCCTCCATGTCACTTGAAGATTTGAGGAAGGCGTGGACCCTGATTAATCTCGACATGCATACTTTCTGGCTCTCGCGTCCTGACCTAGAATTGCTGTTCGTGCAGGGGAAGAGCGATACGATTGCGCGCCCAGAGAGGGCGCACCACCTGATACGCGGCTTGACTAGCTTACGTGGACGGCCACCGGAGCTTCTGCAGCTCAATTGTGGACACTCCTCCATTGGGATGTTCCCCTACAACATCATCGCAGCCCGGAAGGTGCTGAGATTTCTGATGGAGATACCCACCCTGAGGGAGCTTTAGGAAGTCCGGGATTTACGCATCGACCTAAGCGGAGTGTGAGCACCGCCATAGGTGCCAGCTGGCAGCATTCGAGCGCCATGGTTGTTGGACGACAGTTATCTTTGTGAAATCATACGTGCGAGAGATCTGCCCCAAGCGGATTAAGGACTGAGGGAAGGCCGACGGTGCGGAATCTATCCGACTATATCAAATCGAGGGAACTGGTTGAGACCACAGATCCAGATTTCCAGAGACCCCTGTACCGCAAGGAGGGTTTCGACGGCATAGTCAGCTTCGGCGAGATTGACGCAAAACTTTCCGCATTCCTTTTGGACGAACGCGCGAAAACTGGTCTGACCCAGAGCGATTTCGCGACCCTGGCTGGTCTCGCTCGAGTGGTCTATAGCCGCTACGAACTGAATATTTCGCGACTGACCGTCTCTCGGATGATCCACCTTTCCGAGCTCCTCGGGTTTCTGCCGATACAGATGGTTCATGCCGCTGCACCTCATCTCTACGGAAAAAATCCTGAAGAGGCCGACGATCGGGTTGAACTCTTCAGACTCATTCATGACCTCCCGCACGACACCATACGCAGTTTGATCGGTATAGTTGGCCAACTGACGCTTAAGGATGTCCTTGAAGCTCGGCAGAAAGCGGAAGCGGAGGCCGAAGCCCAAGCTGAGGCTGAACGACAACGACTGGCTAGAAAAGCGGCGAGAGTCAGCAGGAAAGGCCGTCCTCCTGGCCGGCCACCAGGTCGCAAATCATCCAAGGTTGAAACACCAACAGACGATTAAAGGACGGAAAACCGTCGTAAAGTGGTGGCAATTTGGGAACGAATGGTGCCTCGTGCCTGAGGTCTATTCCATCGAGTCCAAGACCCGGTGCGTCGGCATAACCCGGTCACCCCGTTTTACGATCGCCGTTCGCATTGGCACGCATCAGTGACATCAGCACCGGTCCCAGCCCGAACTCCCCTGCCCTCGCTCGGCGCGTGAGATCGCGGAGATATCCACCTGCCGAGTTGATATGCCCTGCCCTCTCCAAGATTGCAGCCATGGCAACCGCCGCGTTCTCCGGCCCCATCACCTCGCAAGCTTCCTGGTAAGCCGACGGGCTGACGCCAAGCATTGATCGTACCACCACCGCGGCGCCCATCAGCTCGCGCCAATGGGAGATCGTGCCCCCGGGCCCGTAGTCCGAAATCTGCGGGCAGGCTTTCAGGACCATCGACAGCGGGAACGCCTTCATCTGTTCCGGCTTTGCCAACGGCTGAGCAACCGCTTTGGGTGCTACTTCCAGCTCGACGGCTCCGCCCTGCTCTTTTCCAGAGCTAGGTTCAAGTTCATAGATGGATTCGGGTTTTGAATTCTGTATGTGACAGCCATTTTGAACAGCATTGCCGTCCATATTTTGAGAATCTAACTGATTTTCCAGAAGGTTGAGGATTTCGGTGCGCAAAAGCTGCATCTCGTCGAGGATTGCCTCCACCTGGCGACGGTCAGGATTGCGGGGGAGTCGGCTGACAATGCCGACATACATGTCTTCGATGGCTTCCCAGTCGCCGTCGGCCCCCTCCTCCATCGCGGCGGAAATTAGCTTGCGTACATCACGCCGGCAGATAGTCAGCGCCTCTTTGGCTCGTCTGAACTGCAGGCGCTCGGCAGCGACTTCCTGTGCCAGACCTGCAAGTTCCGCAGCGCGAGCCAAAAGTGGAGAAAGATCGAATCCAAAAGCCTGCTCGATATCGCCACCCTTGTCCCGGTGAGCGTAGCGCTTGCCGTTCGGACTATCCTTGCGCTGGATGAGCCCGGCTTCGACCAAGGCAGCCAAATGCCGCCGCAAGGTCGTTCCGGTTATGCCGTGCGCTCTGACAGACAGCTGAGCATTGGATGGAAAGACCACCAATCCACTATCGCAGTTGAGCTCGCTCTCTGGATAAAACGTCAGCAATGCGTCCAGCACAGTCAGCGCCCTATCCTGGAGGCCGAGGCGTTCACGGGCCGCACAGGCGTCGCGAAACACCTTCCATTTTTCAACCGGGCGGTTTGGTTTCGTCTCGGACGTCTGGAGCTGTCTCTTTACAAGAGCAAGCACAGCCGGCCGCCGCCCAAAGGGCGTCGTCACATTTCCACTTTGCATTATCTCAGCCTTCAATAAGGCAAAAGAAAATTGCTCACCAAATTGGCGCCCTAGACTCTTGACTGGGATTCGGGGAAATGCGATTCTCTAGTTGCTACACGATGAGAAGGGCTTCCACGACGGCGACGTTCTGGGGGCCTTTTTCTTTTGCTGGTCTGGTCTCCTGGTTTCACAAGTGATTGTCAGCTGACAATCATGCTAATTGGCTGTTTGGCTAGAATTTTCCCGATCGAACTGCTCGACGAGATCGCTCATCTTAGAGTCAAGGAACTCCGCGAACGCTCTTGATGTGATAGTGATTTTTGAGCCTTTTGACGTCCGCTCAACAGCTGCCAGAACAAGCCCCTTCCGAGTGCGAATCTGTCCTCGACTGTTTTCTTTCGAAGCTTTCGGTGCCTGCCCGCTTAGCCAGAGACGCCTAAATCGCTCGTTCGAATCAATTGATGTGAACTCGGCCTCGCCAATCGCTTTAGTGATCCTTCCGAAAGCTGCCTTGTCCTTCAAGAGATCGGCGAACGCCAACCAGCGAGGTCGCCCCACCTTTGCGGCTGGCCCTATAGCGAGGATTATTTGTTCTGGGATAGCGTCAGCAACTTGCAACAGACGGGAAATTTCAGGTTTGTCCACTGACAGAACCTGGGAAATCCTGTCCCGGTCAAAACCATGCAGCTCGAGATGTTTCGCAAAGAGGGCTCGCTCTATGAAGCTGAGATCGACGCGGGGACCGTTTTCTTGCCCTTGTGCGACGATCAGTTCATCGTCCGAAAGTTGGCGCACGATTGCCTTGATTGGGCGATCCAGAATTACCGCCGCGCGCAATCTTCGATGGCCATATGCCGCCTGATAGTGGTTTTCCTTTGATGGATGCGGACGAACTAAGATGGGAACTTGCTGTCCGCTTTCCCTCATGGACGAGATGAGTTCTTGCAGGGCGGGATCATGCTCAGTCGGGATACGATCCCGAATGAACGAGGCTTCGATTTGAGCGGGACTTAGCTCCACAACTTTATCACCAGCTGCAAGCGCAGAGCGAAGCTCCTTTGCCGCAGCGGCCTCATCACTGAGTCGACCGAGCGAGAGGTTCATGGCTCGAACTGCTCCCGCTGGTTTGTGAGCAGACTGCGCTTGAATAGGCGCCTTGGTTGATTCGCCGCCAGACGAGCTCACCATGTTCTTCAGGATATCGCGGCCCTTCATGCACGCCCCCATGAACTCTTGAGTAGGTTCTCGATTTCAAAGTTGACCCCGTCCATCGCCTCCACAGCACGGTCGTATGTCTGCCGGTTCATTGACTCTCGCGCCGCCTCATAAATCGTCTGCTTTGAGAGGCCCGCATCAGAGATCGCAGTTGATTTCACCATCATTGAGGTGAGGACACGCTCGCCAAACAAACTTCGCAAGAAGGCGACGATTTGCGCTTGCGGGCCGTCGTTCGGCTCGTAGCGGGTGACGAGATAGCGCATCCAATCGTATTCCAGGTTGCCACCTGCTTCCTTAACCACAGAGAGGAGATCAGAGGTCATAGCCAGGAACTGGTTCATTGATGCCACGTCCAGCATCTGAGGATGCACAGTTATTAACACCGCAGTTGCCGCGCACAGCGCTGACAGCGTCAAAAATCCCAGAGTTGGCGGGCAGTCTATGACAACGACGTCGTAGCGATCGGAAAGATCGCTTAACGCCTTCCCTACCCTGAGAAAGAACATGTCGGTCTCCGAGCTGCTGCGCTCGGCAAGAGCCCTGGGGGTATCGTGCTCAAATTCATGCAATTCGAGATTGCCCGGGATTAGATCAAGTCCGGGGAAATAAGTCTTCCGAACCACCTCTCCTACTGGACGACGAAGCTCATCATATCGGATAGCTCCGAATAGTGTCTCGTTTTCGCCAACGTCGAATTCCGGCTGATATCCAAGCATGGCTGACATCGACGCCTGAGGATCAAGGTCGACGGCAAGCACGCGATAGCCACGTAGCGCCAGATACTGAGCGAGATGCGTTGACGACGTCGTCTTACCAGATCCCCCCTTGAAGTTAGTGACTGCTATGACCTGCAGGTGGTCCCCATCCCGCCGTCCAGGAAGATACGCGGGCTTAGTCTTTCCTAAGATGTGCCGGATCGTGTTGATCTCCGACAGAGAAAACGTTCGGCGACCACCCGCTGTCTTCTCAGACGTGACCGTGTCCTCCTGTGAAGCCAGGTGCCGGACATAGCTGTCGGTCACGCCCAGCAACTTTGCCGCTTCGGTACTACTAAAACGTCTCAGCGCCTTTTGCTCGTCAGGTGAAAACAGACGCGCTGATAGTTCCTGCAGATTGCTGCTGAGTTTCGCAGAATCATCAGCAATAGTCTTATCAATCGAAACGCGTTCGATTTTTTCGATCCGGCTGATTTTCGCGGTCCTGTTCGCCATTCACGGTAAACCCGATAATTCGTTGCAATTTGCGCAAATGATCTCATGGCGCGCCTATCCGTCAAGCAATTTTTGGTTAACGGAAATTAACTTCTTAGACCAACAGAAAGATATGCTTAAAATCAATGGCTTGATATAATTGTCAGCTGACAATCAGCAGACATAATAAAACGCGCTCTTGGATCTAATTGCCCCAACTAACTAGAATCAGTCTGTAGCGGCGAGCTAGGGCATCGAACTCGCCGCAATCACAGGAACGGAAGATACGACTAACTTCTCGGATGGCAATCCGTTGAATTCGAGAGATTCAGAGTTCGCAGATAGTCAGCGACTGCCTGAGCCTTCGCGGCGGCAGTGATGACTGCACGTGAATCCTGCTTCAGCACCTTGAGCCAGTTTTCAACGTAAGTCGCGGTGTTGTCTCGCGGATCATGCTCAATGCCAAGATCGGCGCAGACGAACGCGGCTGAGATTTCGGCAATAAGCTCCTCCATTGCGTAGGTCTCGCTCCCGAACCGCCCGCTAAGGTCACGATCAAGGCGTGATTTTGCGCCGCTCCAGTGCCCGAGCTCGTGAAAAATCGTGCTATAAAGATGAACCTCGCTGAGGAACCGACCGCGCTCCGGCATTTGGATGTCATCGGGGCCAGGCCGATAGCAGGCTTGCTTTCCGCCGTAGGCTATCTTTGCGCCTGTGGCCCGAATGAAGGTTTCGACATGGTCGATAACCGGAACCGGCTCGATCGGCGCCGCCTCGGCCGGGCTCTTGAAGTGGTCAGGCAGGTTGTCGATCTGCTCGACGTTGAAGACGGTGTAGCCCTTGAGATAGGGGATTGCACGATCGTCCGCCTCCTGCTCCTTCGGCGTGAAGGTGCCGTACTTGACGACGAGGGTTCCTTGTTCGCCCTTGCGGACCTGAGCACCAAGCTCCTGAGCCTGCCGGTAAGTCATCCATGTGTTTTCGTCGTAGCCGGCGAGTTGCCCGGAGAGCCACAGCATGACCACGTTGATGCCGCGATAGGCTTCGCCGGAGGCGCGGAGCGGCGTAGCCGACCTGCGGCGGTTTCCGCGCCATGGCCGGATCCAAGGCTTGGTGCCGGCCTCGAGCTGCTGAATGATGGTGTCGGTGATCCGCTGGTAGGTGTCCTTTACGCTCTGCATCGCCGTCTCCTGTTCGTTGGTTGACGGCAAAGATCCGAAGATAGCGAAACGACCCCATGCACCCGTAGGGCCGCAACGGAGTGTAGGACCGCGCAAGCGGTTGAATGGGGGAGGGGCTATCATAGTTTGTCCGTCAAACCATCGAACGGACAGGGGAGGGCGCAGAGCTCCGGCACCCCGGCCAATGACACAGGCCCTCACTGCAGCGACAGGGCCGCAGATCAGCGCTCTCGGTCGTCTTGGTCGCGGTTTCGCTGGCGATCAGCGAGCTGCTGCGCTTCGATAGCCGTAAGCTCGGCGTTGATGTGCTGCGACGGAGGCTCTTGGGCCTTTTGCTGACCTGGCTGCGATTGGCCATCTTGGACCTGTTCCGGCCGCCCCAGAGTCTTGAAATCAGATCGAGCGGTGAACTTCACCTCCTCGTCGTCGGGAGGCATTCGCGCGGGAAGGTCAGCACGATCTACGGCCACAATGCCCTTTTCGGTCACGGGGCTCGCTACTCAACTGTTTTGGTCGAGAACCTGCCCTTTGATCGCTTTGCCGGGGGCGGGCTGTGCGGATGGTGGCTTGAACGATTTCTCGTCAGCACGCTCAAAATCCGACATCGCACGGCCGACCCCGTCCGGTGGTCAGATGAACCTTGTCCTCAAGACTTGCGTCATCGCCACCTCGGGTTACTCAAATTGCATAAAATCGTGCAGCCCTTAATAGGCGGTTTTCGCTTAGAAGCTAGCTCGTTGCCAGCCGCTGCAACATCGACGTGAATATGTAGGTACGCGAAGGATACCAGCAGCCTGAAAAACACACGCTCTCCAAAACCTCTCGGGCGGCTCAAACTTGTGAGTCTTGGATCCCATCCTTCGCGGTACGATAACAACTTGTGTTTGGGGGGAGGAGGGCCCTACCAAAGCGGGAAGGCAGTTCATTCGCTCTGGCCAAGCAACTATTGCTTATACGGTGACAAGGCCTGCTTCACCGAAAAGTCCCTACGGATGCCACGTTACGCGTCACCCGCCAACCGTAGTCATATCTTTGCATAGGTGCCGGAACCCGGCCGAACCTGCCGACCAAAAACTTTACAAATGTAAACCTGCTTAGTCACGCCGGATACTGTCATCGTGAAAGGTGGTCAAATACCCGGGCCACCGCTAATGGATACCGGAGTGCGCTCGGCAGCATAGCTCTTTGCTCCACATCTGCTTGTCGCGCAAAGGCTGCGTGACCTGCGGACCGAACGACAACTTGCGCAAGCCAAAGTCGCTATGCTGCTAGGGGTGAAGGAGGCTACCTACGCCCGCTACGAAAACGCCTCCTCCTTGATGACCGTCGGACGCCTGCTCCACGTTTTCGAAGTCCTGAACATCACCCCGGAAGAGTTCTTCGATCCTCTCGTCAAAGAACGGCCCCCTCAATCCGAAGGCAACTCACAGGAAGCAGAGAGAAACAAGCTGATGGAAGAAACGGTCGGCCACCTGCAGAAGCTCGACGAAACGGCCTTGAAGATGGTGCATGACCTTGTGCTTGCTATGGAGCCCCGGACGATCGAGAAGCAGAGAGGGAATGGCGCGGCGAAAGCAGCGCCATAACTAGCACTCAATGGGTTGGCTCTGGTTTCCGCCGCGCGACGGCCGCCATTGGCGAATAGCCGGCGCTCATGCGGCGTCCTTCCCCCCCCCATCTGGCGAAGACACCGCTCGGATCGATCGGCGCCAGTCCGAGATCCGAGGAAGACAATGAAGAACATCGGAGCTTTCAGCATAGCGCCGCCCCTCCTTAAAGGGCGGGAAAGCGGGAATTCTCGACATGGTTTTGACGGATAAAGGGAAGCCGCAGGAGGCTTAGCATAGCGCCGCGAAGCGGAAGCCGGGACCGACTTCCCCCGCCAAAACCGTTCCGCATCACCAGGCCAAAAGCAATGTCTAACCATCGGATGTGTGCCGGACCTGACTGCATTCAGTGAAGCGTCGGGGCAGGGTCCGACAGGAGCTTCACCGCGTTCTTCACGACCTTGCGAAGCTTTCGCCAATCGGGAAGGTCGCCTTCATTAACGCGTTCCTCGATCGCCGTCAGGATCCAGCCAACGCAGGCGATATCTTCGACAGCGCGGTATTTATCCGAGCGATGGAAGCAAGCGACAATACGAGGCCGTGCGCCTTCGTCGGTTTTGGGGATCTGCGCAACCAGGTCCTGCGCTTCGCGATAAGCATTGACTACTCTCTTACGTTCATCAGGACCGGCTTGCGTGATCATTCCGACAGTCCAAACCAGCGTTTTCGAAAGGTCGACTACTTCGTCTATCATGGCGTGATCATCCTTCCCGTTGCAACGGATTCAGAAGGGTACCATCCTCTTTCTAGACGCGCAAAGAGCAGATCTGCAGCTTTTGATCGCGTCGCCTGACGCCTTCATCTGGGAAAGTCCTGATTTGCCGACGGGCTTGCTCTGCGCTATATTCTTTCCTTAGGAGACCGCAAATGCTCTTGAAGAAGTTTGACGAGAACAAGGAAGCCCTGAAGCAGATCGGCCGCGAAGCGATTGCCGAGAGCCGTCGCTTGGGACTGCCGATCTCCGCTCGTGACCTCCAGAATGAGGCCGAGGATCAGGCAACATTTGAGCAGAGAAAGCGCATTTCTGCCGCCTGAGGTCGTCACTCTTTGTCCCAGCCAACCTGTATCGTTCTTGGCGGTCCCAACGGATCGGGCAAGTCATCGGCGTATGCCAAGCTGCAGCTCGACGGTGCTTGGGTCAACGCTGATGAGATTGCCAAACAGCTCACAGGATCCAGGGATGGCCGGGCAGCCGCCATGGCAGCGGGGAGGGCGGCTCTCATGAAGATCCGTGAGATGATCGAGACCCGGCAGTCGTTCGTCTTTGAGACCACCTTGAGCAGCCAACAGTCAATCAATCTGATGAGCCGAGCCCAGGCGACTGGGTACTATGTCGGCCTCTACTACGTCGCCCTGGATTCAGTTGAGCTCAACATCGAACGTGTTCAGCGTCGGGTAGAGAAGGGCGGCCACGACATTCCGGAAGACATCATCCGACGGCGCCATGAAGGATCGCTGCGGATGCTGTCTAGCGCCCTCAGATACGCTGATGAGGCGCTGCTGATAGACAACAGCGGTATCGAGCCCCGGGAGATTTTCCGCGTCTGTGCTGGCGTGATCGTCGGGTCTGACGTTGATCGTCGCAATCCGCTGCACAGGCTGTTCGAAGGTCGTGTTATGGAAGCCTATGACGTCGTAAGGGTAGGGGAGACGTACCGTCTTCGAACCGCGATCGAGTAGGGGCTGGTGCCCTGGATGAAGGGTACCGTGTAACAGCGCAATAATAGCCAACGCGCCGGCATTGGAACGAGCCGCCCTAGTGGGGCGGCTCGGCGCTGATCAATGCCTTGAATGCGGCCTCTTCTTCGGCAAGCTTCGCTTCGGCCGCCGCCAGCTCAGCTGCGATCTGCTGACGCTCGGCCTGGTCGAATGACGCTGCAAGTTCGGCGCGCAGTTCGTTGATGTGGTCGTAAGTGGTCATCGTCGGCTCCTTTGAATGAAAACAAAGGTGCGGGACCGACAAGCGAGGGTTTGGGTCAATGACCGCCATAGGCGGCCTGCGGGGCGTGGGGGAGCCGATTTCGTTGCGAAGCGGCGAAATTGGGGGAACCGCGCATCATTGACGCGAACCCTGCCTTGTCGGTGTAATTGGGTGATGTTGAGAGAGAATAACCCTCTCCGTATTCGTCGGCACCTTTCTTGCGGAACCTGTGACTCCGCTCGGCGTTTGGGTGGCGGAGGGAGAAATATGGCGGATAATTCTCATGCATTCCGGCAGCTGGCCTGTAGTGACATGGTGCGTAAGGCAGCGCAGGCCCATGTGAAGCATCAGCCGATACCGAATGATGATCGGATTGATTCCCTCCTGGAACGGCTGTCTCAGGCTGAAGCTCGCAGCACCGCACCGGAAGAGAAAGACCCTCAGAACGGGAATGCAGATTGAGCAGCTTGCAGGCCGCCTATCGCTTCCCCATATGGAATCTCGATTGACACAGCGGGTCCTCCCAGCCGCCGCGTCGATCGTTCCCCTCTGGAGGCTTAGACCTTCACACCTCAAGGGCCGCGGCTTCCGCTGGCCCTGTTTCTTTGGCGACAGATAAATCAGCCGCAAGTGGCCCGCGTGACCAGGCCCGTCGCGGGATCAGTCTCGATCGTCACCCGATCCTCTCTGAAGTCCTGGGTCACCATGTCGCCGGGTTGGATCTGGCGAACAGTCTTCGCGCCGGTCAGCTGCATGGCTTCTCCGTCGGCCGGCTTGGGCTTTCCCACTAGAGCTTGAGCGGCTTCAGCGTTGCATGGTGCGGCTGCCATGGAGGTGGTGCTTCCGTCTGCGCTGCAGGCGGATAAGGCCAAAGCTACGCCGGCGACTATCAATGGCGCAGAATAGGGCAGTGACTTCATTGGGGCTCTCCCTGCTATCAAGTCCTACAAGGAGTTCAGAATTGGCTTTTTCGTGTCACTGCCGTCATAGCGAGATGAATTCACCTCGCGGCCGACACGGTAAAACTCAAGCTGGCTGTCGATCTGGTTTTCAAGAAGGAAGGCTTTCGCGTCAGCACCCTGAACAGAGGCATCCAACCAGGTCTCATAGGCAGATGGATCCAGAATGACGGGCATTCGCGTATGAATGTGAGCGATGTGGTCGCCGGCTGGCGCTGTGATGATCGTGCAGCTGGTGACGCCTAGCTTGTCGTTATACGCCCATAACCCGGCGAAGGAGAAAGGCTTTCCCTCAGGGAGCTGCAACAGCCATGGGTCTTTTTTTCCATCCTCTTCGCTTGTGGTCCATTCAAAGTAACCATCAGCCGGAATGAGGCAGCGCTTCGACTCAAAAGGCTCTCGGAATGCCCCTGACGTGTCGACTGTCTCAGTCCGGGCATTGAACATTGCCGCTTTCGGCAGCTCTTTCGCGAAGAAGGGGACGAGCCACCAGCGCCCGTAGTCAATATCGATGTCGCCGGCTTTGTCCATGTGGGCGAAATAGACGCTCTGTGTTGGCGCGATGTTGTACCGTGGCGGCATATTCGACGAAGGCGGGGCCTCCACGTGTACATTATAAAGGGCGTGGATCTCGGCCCAAGTCATCGTGTTGGTAAACCGACCGCACATTAGCTGCCCCTGTCTCCTGGATCTGAAACTTTCGGCCGCAAGCGCACGCACTAGGAAGCCTTGTGACGACAATTGCGGTGGTGGACTAAAGTTTCAACGGCAGGGCGTTCTTACCCTGAGCAATAAACGAAACCTGATCAGGGTCGGAGGAGAGTGGGGCAGGGGCACGCTCAAGCACAAAACGCCCAACTCTCCTTATATCGTTCTTTTACATCAATAGCTTAGCAAAAATCAGATAAGCATAATTATGGAACTGACGCCGAGGGACACGCGGATTAGCGCATCGTTTGGGTGGACGCGACGCGCCGCTCGAGAAAGTCGACCGCAGCGCCAGCTCCTGGATCCATCTTTATGGCATCTGACAAGCTTTGCGCCCTTCTCCACATCTTGGAATCTTCCAATGCAGTCAGCGCCTATGCCAGAGATTCGGCACTCAAACTGGCGCGTTTCAATGGAGGCGGACCTGCGCCGAGCTTAGCCTGCCTATTTCGGAGGAACGGG
>DAMDHD010000043.1:0-7322 GCA_032102365.1 Allorhizobium sp. CTOTU50464
TCATGACAATCCGAATATCAAGTCGGCTAAAACAGGCGGTTAAGGCGACGCCACCGCTTGAGCGCATGATCGCAGGGGTCACTCATGCGGTGCTCTACGGCCTATTGCTCGCACTGCCGATCACAGGCACGATCGCTATGTACGTGACGTTCCGCATCGCTTCCCTGCACAGCCTGCTGAGCTGGATGCTTCTGGTCGTTGCGACCACTCACGCCCTCGCTGCTCTGTGGCATCACTTCTGGCGTCGCGACGACGTGCTGCGGCGAATGATCAGGAACACGAAATAGCGCGCCGGACAGTCAGCCCACGGGTAAATTCTATCTAGTCGAGCGCGCTTCTCCGCGCGAGCAGCACACTCATTTGCGGAGATTGGCGCGCAGGTCGTTTCGGTGAGCGGCCTCGCAAGCATTGATCCCTACGTGTTTGATGCAGCGCAAAGTGATCATTCTGGATCTGCGCTAGATTTGCCCCCAGTTTCTACATTCAAGCAAACCGAAGGATGAGCCGTGGTGGCCGCCGGCGTGACAATGGTCAAGGCGTTCAGAAGGTCGCATAATTGGGCGACCGCCTTGCGGCGCGGGTTTATCCTTTTCCTCGCCATCGCGTTCGGGCTTACGGCTTTTCTCACAGATGGCGGGCATCAAGCGCGTGCTGCTTCAAGGGAGGGCATCCCGGCGCTCATGACTCAAGCTGGGGATTGTGCCGACCTCCTTGTGCGCATGCCCTGCGACAACGATACCCAACGCGGCGCCGAGCACCCGTGCGACAGCGGTCACTGCCTGTCGAGCCTCGGGTGCTTCCTCTGCGCTCCGCTGAACACGGCCTGGAGCTGGCGCACGTTGAACGGCGAGACAGTCTCGCCGGCTGCATCGCCCGTGCCCTCATCCGCGGAGTTGCGTCGTCAGAAGCGACCTCCGCGATCCATCTTGGTCATCTGAGCACCTTCGGCCTGTTCTGTCCGTGTGCTCCAGCCGACCCGAGGACTGGCACAATGCCTTAGTCTTCCGACCGTGCGCGTCCCAGGCCGCCCAACGATACGGCCGAGGAGACGAGCCGTTCTGCGTGACGCCGACGTGACATAGCCTCCAATCGTCGGCTGCCGGCGAGCCAGAAAGGGCCATGCACGGACCTTGCCGAAATCGGTAGGCAGCGGCACGCGAGGAAGTCTTCGGTATCCGCACGCCGGGCCACTTTTCAAACTCACCTCAAGATGTGCTCGAGCAGCCCGCAAGGCTGCGAGCCGAGGAGCTGAATACCATGTTAAAGACCCACTCGACCCGTTCGATTTCCATCACCGCGGCAGTCCTGACAGCAACCGCGATTCGCAGACGTGCGGCCATGCTGGCCTTCGCGACGGCATCGGCCCTGGTGCTTGCTATTCCGTTCGCCGCCACCGTCCGAGCGGAGCCTGCTGCAACCGGCTTCGTCTATACGGCCGATGAATTTGGCAACACCGTTAGCCGCATCGACCTTACCACGGAAAAGATCGACATCGTTCCGGTCCCGATCACGCCCCACAACGTGCAGTTCGTATCGGGAAAAGATTTGGTGCTGGCGGTGGGCCTGCCGGTCGCCGGCAAAGCTGAAGACGCTCATGCGTCCAATGGGGCTGGCCATGGCGGCGACGGACATGGTGATGCCGCTGTCGCAGGCCAATTGATCGTCCTCGACGCGGCCGATATTTCCTCCGGCGTGAAGGCGTCGATCCCCGTGGGTGGGCATCCTGCGCATGTGATCGCAGACGCGCAAGGCAATCGCGCCTACGTCTCGAATTCCGAAGACGACAGCTTGTCGGTCGTTGATCTTGCCAAGGGCGAGGTCGTCGCCACGGTCGGCACCGGCGACTACCCCCACGGCCTGCGGATGAGCCCGGATGGAAGCGCCATCTATGTCGCGAATGTCCAGGACGGTACTGTTTCGGTTATCGACACAACGGCGCTTTCGGAAGTTGCCAGGATCAAGGTAGGCGTTGCGCCCGTCCAGGTCGGCTTCACACCTGACGGAAAGCGGGTCTATGTCTCGCTGCGCGATGAAAACAAGGTCGCCGTTATCGACACGCAGTCGCGCGAGGTGATCGCACGCATCAATGTCGGCCGTTCGCCCATCCAGGTTTACGTTACGCCTGATGGCCGGCTGGTTTACGTCGCGAACCAGGGAACCGAAACGGAGCCGGATGAGACGGTCTCGGTTATCGATGTCGTAGGCGGGAATGTCGTGAAGACCATCCAGACGGACAAGGGCGCTCACGGCGTGACGATCGTTGCCGACGGAGCCTTTGTCTTCGTCACCAACATCGTGGCCGGGACCGTTTCCCAGATCGACGTCGGCAGCCAGTCCGTGGTCAAGACATATGCTGTCGGCAAGGGACCGAACGGCGTCACCTATCAGGCGCAGTGATGCAACGTCGGGGCGGCGCTTCGCCGCCCCGCACGACCTAAGCCTCAAACCTATGAGCAGGACGGCCGGCATGCAGGCTTCATCAATGGACAAAGGGTCGGCGAGGCTCTATTCTTTGCCCATGCTTCGCGCGTTGCTTATCATTGTTACAACCATCTCGCTTGCCGCTGCTTCTTTTGCCGTTCAAGCACACGAGACCCGCATGTCCGGGATGTTGGAACGCGCCGCGCTGACGCAGCACATGGAGCAAGCCTCTTCTTCGATGGCCGCTTGCAGCGAAGGGAAATCCTGCAAAGCAGATGCCGGATTGTGCGCCTTCGCCTGCGCCGGAATATCGGCCTGGCTTCCGGTTGTGCGTACTTCGGCAAAGCAAATCAGCTCGCGGCAAAAATATCCCTTCCCGCCGGATGCCGTCTTCGTTGCGGCAGCTCCCGGCCGGAATGATCGCCCTCCTATATCGCGCCTCCTCTGAGCCTGCGGCGGGGCTGATCCCGCTGCGATCCATTTGGACCTTTCAGGCGGGACAGATCGTCCCGAGGTGACGAATATGACGACCTTTTCACGACGCGGCTTCCTCGCCGCCAGCGCAGCCATGCTTGCTGCATCCCATTTCCCCATCAGGGCCTACGGCCAGGACGCGGCTGCGATCCGCCTGGCCGCCACCAGCCGCACGCTCGATATAGACAATCGACCGGCCACCGTTTTCGGACTTGCTGGTCCCAACGGGCAGGGGCTGCTCCTCGATCCGGGCGAGCGATTTCGGGTGGATCTGACCAACGATCTCGCCGAGTCCACGATCATTCATTGGCACGGCCAGATTCCCCCGAACGCTCAGGACGGCGTCCCGGATATGCCGCAGCCGCTTCTTCAGCCCAGTGAAACGCGCAGCTTCGATTTCGCGCCCCAGCCCGGAACGCACTGGATGCACAGCCATGTGCCGATCCAGGAAATGCGATTGCTCGCCGCGCCGCTGATCGTCCGGAGGGCAGAAGACCTATCCGCCGATCGGCAGGAAGTCGTCCTGTTCCTGCACGACTTCGCGTTCAAGACACCGGAAGAAGTGCTGGAAGAGATCACCAGCGCAAGCGCTGATGGACATGGCGCTGCCGGCATGTCACGCGCGATGCAAGGCATGAACCATGGCGGCATGCCTGGAATGAACCAGGGCGAGGCCGGGGGAATGGGCTCGATGGCCATGGATATGGGTAACATGGCGATGGATCTCAACGACTACGACTGGGATGCCTATCTCGCCAATGACCGAACCCTGTCCGATCCCGATGTCGTTCAGGTCGAACGCGGCGGCCGGGTTCGCCTCCGTGTCATCAACGCAGCCGCAGCCACCGTTTTCTGGATCGACACGGGCGAAGTACAAGCCCGGCTCGTCGCCGTCGACGGGCATGAGGTCCAGCCGGTCGCGGGTTCGCGGTTCGGGCTGGCCATGGGGCAGCGTCTCGACCTGGAGATCGACCTTCCAAATGAGACCCGCGCATGGCCGATTCTGGCGCTCAGGGAGGGCGAACGTGAAAGGACCGGCATTATTCTCGCCCCCGCGGGCGCAACGATCGACAGGATCGATTCCCTTTCAGCGAATGACGCCCCGGCCTTCGACACGGACTTGTCTCAGGAGTCACGGCTGGTCGCTGTCGACACGCTTGCCGCCCGTCCGGTGGATCGAAGCCACATGATCATGCTCGGCGGCTCGATGCAGCCCTATGTCTGGACCATCGACGGAGCAACATGGGGCAAGCATCGGCCGGTTGCCGCAACGAGCGGCGATCGGGTGGAACTGATGTTCCACAATATGTCGATGATGGGGCACCCGATGCATCTGCATGGGCATGCATTCCAGGTTGTTGGCATCAACAGGCGACGCTTCGAAGGTGCGCGCCGCGATACCGTGTACATACCGCCGATGTCGATGGTCACTGTTGCCCTTGATGCCGGCGAGGCCGCGAGCTGGATGTTGCATTGCCATCATATGCCGCATCTGGCCACCGGGATGATGACCGAGTTCAGGATCGCTGCATGAAACCGCTCTGGATCGCGGTCGCCGCAACTCTCCTGGCGGCGGCCGGTGCGATCTTGGTCGGAAAGGGACGGTCCGGTCAGGAGGCGAGCGATCGCATCGCCCTTGGCCGGGCAGTCTATCTAGCGAACTGTGCGAGCTGTCACGGCACGAAACTCGAAGGCCAGCCCGACTGGCGCAGCCCGGGCACGAGCGGCCGCCTTCCGGCGCCGCCGCATGACGAGACCGGTCACACCTGGCATCATTCGGACAGGCAGCTCCTCGCAATCATCACCGATGGGACCGCCGCGGTGGTTGGCGGTGGCTACGAGAGTGACATGCCCGGCTTTCGGGAGGCTCTGACCTCCGCCGAGATCGAGGCTGTCCTCGACTACATCAAGAGTACCTGGCCGCAGCGAGAGGCAGACTACCAACGCCGCATCTCGAACGGCTGACACGCCGGAGGCCACGAAAACAATTTCGTGGCCCCACATCGCCATCGCGCGCCGCCCCACCACCACATTCATGCCGACGGGTTCGGCAGTTGATGGCGGCAGAGAGGGTGTTCGGCGGCCTAAAGACATAAGGATTCACAAATGAACAAGAGAAACGTCTTCGCTCTGCTCGTCGCCGCGGCAGCGGTTGCGGGCTTTGCGCTTTGGAATCGAACCGGATCGGAAGACGAAGCCAGAAGAGGAGTATCGGGCCAGGGGACGGCATTGTCGGTTGTCGTGCCTTCGTCATTGTCCGACACCGCAAAGATGGGAGAACGAGCTTTCAACGCCGTCTGTGCAGCGTGCCACGGCAAGAACGCGGCCGGAACCGATGCCGGCCCGCCGCTCATCCATCGGATATACGAACCTTCTCACCACGGAGACTACGCCTTTGAAATGGCCGTCGCCAACGGCGTGCGCGCGCATCACTGGAAATTCGGAAACATGCCTCCTCAGCCGGGTCTGACGAGGGCCGACGTCGCTACGATCGTGGCCTATGTGCGCGAGCTTCAGCGGGCGAACGGCATCAATTGAGGAGCATTGGCGGCGAGATACCCTGCCAGACCTGTCGAGGCGGGTTTGAGGAAATCGGGCGGCTGCGAGTGGAGTTGTGGTGTGATAGGATGAGGCGGCCAAGTCGCCTATGGGAGGGGTGTGCAATGCGAACTGGCATAACATGCGCATTTGTCGTTCTGGCTTTGCTGGTGTCGGCGTCAAATGCCCAAGAGGATCAGCCGTTTCATACGTCTTATTTCGCGGATGAAACGACCATCAGCCTGTCCGTGACCGTCGCGGCAACCTCTCTTGACCCGGAATATAATTTCGATGTGCAAGTCGCGCTCACGGAGCGCGGACCCGAGGGTCAGATCAGATTCATCGACATGCGCGTGTTGGGGCAACCGAGTCACGGTTGGCGCCTCTGTCGCCCCGCGCCCACAGATGGGCGCGGGGCTTCTCACTTAGCGCGAGTTTGTAAGCCAGAAGTCTTGCCAGTCCTGCAACTTGGCAAAGTCATCCTGCGTCGTTTCGGAGTGATTGACGTAGAGGCGATCAAGATGGTTGGCGATTCCAGACGCCTCTCCTTCTGGCATTTTCGCGTCGACGTTCGTCGAGATCTTGCCGTCACCAAGCTGGGGTGCCATGCCTTCCTCGGTCATCATGAATCGGGCAAAAAGCTTGGCGGTATTGGGGCTTTTCGTACCGGCCGCGATCACGGCGACCCGCGGGGTGTGCCACAGGACTACGTGCTTGCTGTGCCTTGGGCAGTCTTCGTACCGAAGGGAGCAGCCAACCCTCGCGGGGGGCGCAGCCTGCTTCATAGCCTTCTAGCGCCGCAAAACAAAAGCGCCTTATCGTCTGTTGGTTTCGAAGTTCCGGATAACCTTCAGGGGCTGGAGAGCATCCAGAGAATTGAACTGGGGCCCGAGCTTCTCGTCTTCCGTGACATGATCAAGCGCAGCAAGTTCCTGGATGCCTGGTTTCAGGCTGTCGTGGACTAAGAAGCGACCATACGACTGTGGTAAACCGTCAAATCAGGCGGCGTGAGGTGCGACCAATGCTCGACGTTGATCAAGTTGCCGTTCGTCTATAGAGAATTCACCACCAGTCGGGATCGGGATGTCCATCCCGGCGGGTGCAGCAACCTGCACTTGCCAACCCGGTTAACGGATGGCACTGCAGCGTCGCTGCGAACTTCCAAAACAACATGAGGATGCTGCCGTGGGAGCGGAAATTTGGTCAACTCTGGTCAGTGAGTTCTCGGATGTTCCAGACGTGTCTACCATAACACGCATTACGGTGCGCCTTGTACTTGCGGCGGTGCTCGGCGGAATCCTGGGATATGAGCGGGAACTGAAGGGAAGAAGCGCTGGCGTCCGGACGCACATGCTGGTGGCCGTCGGTGCAGCACTTTTCGTACTAGGTCCGTTGCAAAGCGGAATGGAGATTGGAGATCTATCCCGCGTGCTGCAGGGCATTGTACAAGGGATCGGCTTTCTCGGTGCGGGCGCGATCATGGTTCGTGCAGCGCGGCGGGAGGTCGAGGGTTTGACGACGGCAGCGAACATCTGGGCGACGGCAGGGATTGGAGTGATAGCGGGTCTGGGATTGGAAGCAACCGCCGTCCTGTCAACCTTCGTGGTCTTGATCATTCTCGCAGCGGTACCCGCTATGCTTCCAAAGCTGTCTGCGAAGAAATCAGGCCCGAACGAGTCTGATCCAAGTTGAGCAGATACATCGACCCGATATCGCACTCCTTCAGCTACGACCTAGAAGCCGGATTAGGAGCTTCGAAGGCAAATGCCTCCCGCTTCACCATTCAAGGTCGCCTGTGACATCTCCGGGGTAGGGATGCTTTAGTCCTTCAGAAGGTGGCGTCGCCTTAACCGAGTTTGGGATGCGGTAGTCTCTTCGACCTGAACTTC
>DAMDHD010000044.1:0-6822 GCA_032102365.1 Allorhizobium sp. CTOTU50464
CTCGTCAGGCTCATAACCTGAAGGCCGCAGGTTCAAATCCTGCCCCCGCAACCACTGAGACTTGTAACCGGCGCCATGAAGTCTCCTCCTCAGCGAGGACTGCCTCGAACCGCTGCAAATAAGCCATCTTCTCTGCCCTGTCCTTAAATTCACCCGCCCTCACACGGCGTGCGAACTCGTTTGCGTGCTGTTCGCGCAGACCGGCCGTATAATCCTGGAAAGCCTGCATTGAAGCCAGCACACCAGCAAGGCGGCCATGGATGGTCAGCTCCGCCGACTTGCCATCGGCAGACGGCGCGATCACGACCTTCTGGACCAGCTCTCTCAAGAAGTTGAAATGACGCTGCACGTCGTCATGTTCGCTCGCACCGGCGCGGGCCACCGCCGTCAACGCCCCGATCGCCGCCGTAAACATCGATGGATTGACCGTAAAGGTCTTGGGCGGACCGGGCCGTTTCGTCTGCTGGATTCGAAGCGAAGCTTCGATCTCCTCACGCTGACGCTGAAGGTCATCAAGCATCTTGTTGAACGCTTCGATTTGCGGCTGGCCGTTGAGGATACGATCGGTGATCTGAGTTGCGATGGCTTCTTGCTTTCGCGACACGTCGTTGAGTTGGCTCTTCAGCTTCTCTTGATCACGTTCTCCGACTTTCGCTGTGGCCGCCAGTTCCTTGTTGATCTCGTCCTGCAGGCTTGCAGTACTGCCGACTGACAAAAGGCGGGCCGGGATTGCGTCGAGAACCCGCGTCTCCAGCTCGGCTCGACTGATGGTCTTCGAGTTGGGGCAAATACCATCATCGAGATGGGCGATCGGCAGGTCCTTCTGACGATTGGTGCAGCCGTAGCGATTTTTGGACATGATGGCATACGGCCCTGCGCAATGCGCACACTCGAGCAAGCCGCTGAGCAGGTAATTGGGACGATGCGTCCGATTGAGGCGATTTGTCGTTGTATGATTGAATTGCGCTTCAACCTCGATCTGCCTCTGCTTGACCTTTGCCCATAGTTCATCATCGATGATGCGGAGTTCGGGGACTTCGGAAACCACCCAGTCGCTCTCATCATTCATGCGCGCTTCGCGCTGTTCCGTTTCCGGGTTCTTACTGAACTTTCGACGGTTGAAGATGAGACGGCCCACATAGGTCTCATTGTTCAAAATACCGGTGCGGCGCTCCCTGCTGCCGCGAATTGCGGTGTCTCGCCACTTCAGCCCCCGGGGACCAGGCACCGGTGGGACACGGTTGTTGAGCTCGACCGCCATTTCCTTCGGAGATCGGCCCAGAACGTACTGCTGAAAAATCCAGCGGATGATTTCAGCTTGCTGTTCATCAACCTGGCGCAGGCCGGGAATGCGGTCGCCGTGTTCGTCGTAGACAAGCTTTGCACGGTAGCCATATGCAATGCCACCGGCCGCCTTGCCTTTGCGGACTGCCGTCTTCATACCTTCTCGCGTCTTGAAGCGCGTCTGCTCGATCGAATCGTGGCTAATGATTGCGCGGAGCCCGAGTTCCATGTCGTTCACGGGCGCGGCATTCTGCACGGTCCAGAGTTCGACGCCCTTGTGGCGCAGCTTCTTCAGGATGCCGGTGCTATGCTCCATGTCGCGGGAGATGCGGTCCACCGACAAACAGAGAAGAATATCGACGCCGCCCCGCTTGACCGTCCTCAAGACGTCTTGGATGCCAGGCCGCATCTTGAGCATGGTGCCGCTGACAGCGCGGTCGTCATAGATGCCAGTAACGGTCCAGCCCCGATGTGCGGCGAATTCGCTTGCGAGGTTGACCTGGGTCTCAATTGACTGCTCGTCTTGGCGATCGGTCGAGTAGCGCGCGTAGATAATGACGTTCTTTGTCATAAAAGCTGTATCCTGCAACGAAGGGGCCGTGCGATCCTCACTGGCCTGAAGCTGCCTCCCGGCCAGTGCTGCTATGACTTCCGCCTTTACGTGAACGTGGAACGCGGGAGGCCAGGCAGGCTCGGTCGGCGGAGCGTCTGTGCGAATGTCGCCTGGTCGGCAAACAGACGCTTCTCCAAGCCCGGATTGAAGAGCACGCCATAGACCTCGGTCAGGCGCATTGCCTCCAGCAAGAACTCCTGGCTGAATGTTACCCCGAAATAGACCGCGTCCTCCGGATTGATCCAGGTCAGGTCGATTGCGCGACCGGCCGCGTCGACAAGCCAAGCATGCTGAAACGGGACGCCCAGCTGGGAGTCGAGCGCATATCCTTCCGCGTAGAGGTATGGCGGATTGGGATCGGTCAGGAATTGCATCAGCGGGCTGGTGCAGTTCTTGAAGCACTGGCCGAGCGGTCCCTGGCGCAAACCGGAGGGGCGGCGGTCAACATGTTCGAAGCGGCGGCCGTACTTCAGCAGTGCTGCATTGACGTTGAACGTCTCTACGCCCGCATCGAAGATACCAAGCATCTTCAGGATCGGATCGATATCAGCTGCGGCGGTCTTGAGAGTGTTATCAAGCGAATTTGCGGACATAGTTTCTCCTTTCAGTTCCACGCATCGTTGTTTCTGGGGGGCTAAACGATGCGGGACTCTGAGAGCGAGCCTTGCCGCGCTGGCTTCTTCGACGACGAGCCGGGGTTCCCATTGCACTCTCACCTGCGTCGGGACAGCTCGTCGTGAGGCAAAAATAGTGCTGGAGACGCCGAACGCAACCCATCACGCGACGGTCGTAGTAGGTGAAACGCCGGTATGGTTAACCTTCAGTTCACCCGCGGGAGGATGTGACGAGCGCCATAACGAGTTCACCAACCCTATAGCAGCTTCCTGCTCACCGACGTCGGACACGCCACTCTAGTCGCGACCAAGGCGGACCAAGCGCTTGAGCAGGTGCAGTCATACCCGGTTTCGAACCGGGAGTTCGCCTCGAACCTCGTCTTCCTCATCAAGAAGCGGTGCCGACGGATCGAGCGGCAGATTTCGGGCTGAAACTCGGCATGGTCGATATTCCAAAACAATTTATTGATGCATTCAGATTTGGCCTCCAAAAAAATTTTCGAGAAAATTCGGCTCTTGGAATCATTGAGAAAATCCGACGCGAAAGTCGATAAAATCGTCATTTATCTTTTCTTTTCATAAGGTTGACGATCGCGGTTGTAACACCTTCGAGAAATCCATGTCATCATTATCTCACGGTCACCGATGAAGACTGGATCAGATAAGGAGTTAATGAATACATGGCGAAGTACACGCATAAGAAGATTTCGGCCAAGCTCGCCGGCAAGGCGGTGAAGGCAGCCGACGACGTCTCGCCAGAGGACGTCAGCGAGCTCCAGGCCATCGGCGAGGACATCCGCTCTCTCGGTCGCAGGACAAACCTGCAAGCATACGAGCTGGGCGGCTACCTCGCTCGTGCGAAAGCCATACTCCCTGAGCGAGAGCTCGGCGCGTGGGTTAAGGCGATCTGCAAGTTCACCCCGAAGACGGCGCGCAACTACATCGCCGTCCATGAGAACCTGAGCCTATACAAAGAGCGGCTGGTCGCAACGGCGACGTCCCCGACCATGCTCTTCGTCCTCGCCTACGCCGAGGAACGGAAGGTCGACGAGGTACTGGTTGCACTGGAGGCCGGTGAGGAGCTTACAGTAGCCCAGGTGAAGCAGATTGTCGGCGTATCGACGGCCAAAAAGGCAGCGCCCGTCGCTGGCAGTCTGAACATGGGCGGATTGGCCGGCCTGCGCAAAGTCGCCGATCTGAAGATCGAGCAGGATGCGGCACGGTTCCTCGGCTTGACGACGTCGATCCTGAAGAAGGTCGAGAAGGCGCTTGAGCCTCTCGCTCGGAACCGGGCGGTACTCAAGGGAGCACTTTGCGATGCCGTCATGTACGACTGCCGTCATGCCCACGACCTGATTAACAGTCTCGCCGCGCCCCTCAAGCCAGACGTCACTCCGCATCTTAACTGGAGGCCGGAGAAGTTGCCCGACGGCACCAACTGGAGGAAGGTTCAGGCCTTGCTTCATCGGATGGGCGGCGCTGAGGACTGGCCGGACCGGTCAGCCTTTGTACCCTGGCTTCAGAACGAAGTGGTGCCGCTCCTCCGCTTCGTCGTTCACGGCGAACCTCTGCCGGCCGACACCGAGGAGGAGGAGGCCGCCTCCGAGGTCGCCGTGGAGATCGAACAGGAGGCAGATGACGGGCTCCTCGACTACGATCAGATGCCGCCAACGGTGCAAAAGCAGATCGACAGCGCTCTGGAAACCGTCCCGCCGGAGGATCGTGACGAGCTCAGGACGAAGATTATGTTCGATCCCAGTCCGTTCAAACGGAAGTTCAAGAGGTTGGCTGCCTGACACCTTGCTCCTCCCGAACAAGAGCCCCGCCATCGCGCGGGGCTTTTTGCATTCAGGGGAGGCCGCGTGCCTCATTAACCATGCCGGAGCTCTCTGTTCCGGGTGTGTTCTTGTCGACTTGCCGGACATGCTTCTCCGGGCTATGTCGACGGTGTCAGCAGAAACGCCTGGTTCTGCAGACACTTAGCGGCTCCCGCCGGTGCTGCAACACCGACGAAAGCCTAACCAGCAACCTTCTCTAGAAAGGCCACCGGCTATGTCGACCCTTAACCGCTTCGCTTGCCCACCGGAAGCACCCTCTCCGCATTCCCCTGTTGAAACTGGTTGGCGCTCGTCTTCCCGCTGCCAATCGGCTGCTCGCTAACCGCTTTCCCTCAGGATCACTGTCACCAGTGGCGATGCGGAAATCATTTCCGCATCTGTCGACCCGCGTCCGCGCGGTCGAGGTGACTGCCGATCCTGCCTCGATCACAGGAGAATTCTTCATGACCGCCAAGAACACCCCCGCCGCGGCAGCGGCATCCTATGACCTGACCATCGACCTCGAGGACATGCGCCCGTCGCTCGACAAGCTGGTAAGCGAGATCGTCGATACGGCTCTCTCCGGTGCCATGTTCCGCCGTGCGCTAACCGCCGGTATGGATGACATCGCATCCGTAATGCGTGCAGTACCTGCCGCCGAGGGCCGATTGCTCGAGCGAGGCATTGGCTTCCTCGCCAAACGCAATCCCGATCTTGTCGTCCTGACCGACAACTTGCGCCTGCCAGTTACCAAGGCCGCGGCGGAACTGGTCGCGATGAACGATGTCGCTCTGGTCAAGGCACTCAGCCTCGATGCCGATAGCGGGGGCCGCAAGAGCTATACGCCCGATCTCCTGATCATCAACCGGTCGACGAAGATCGGGCATCTTGTGGATGTGAAGCGGAGCCTTAGCTCTTATGAGGTCTCGCGGATCGTGGAACTGAAGAACCGCATGCTTGCGGCTGCGCTGGTAGTGCCAGACCTCCTGTATAAGGAGCACCGGCGACTGCATGTCGAAGAGGTTCGCGTCGTCATCTTGAACGCCGAGAACCAGCGAACCGATATCGATGGCGGCGTGTGGCCCATCACGCACCTCGACCACCTTCTGGAAATTATGGGCGCCGGCGAAGTCATGGCGCATCTCCGCAACCTCTTCCAAAGACGCGTCGAGGCAAACTGGATGTCGGCGCTGAGTGAGCACCGGCTCGACACGGCTCCGACCCTACAGACCTGGAGCAGCGACCCGAGCGAAGGCGACGTCGTCCGACGACGTCCGCGCGAAGACGAGTCCAGCGTGTCGCGTGCGCCGGTATCGATCGGGTTTGCCAGGGCACCTGGCATAGCAAGAGCCTGATCGGCCCAAGCCTGTCCATCCATCCCAGACCTTAGGTCCCCGAGGCAGTGCTTGCGGGGAAACAGGAGACGTCTGCCATGACGCCGCGAACATCCAACATCCTTCCTTTCCCTACTCGCACCCTGCCACCAGTTCCTTTGCCACCGGTTCAGTACGCGTGTCCTCCCACTGCGCTCGACAAACTTGGTGTCGATGAGCGTGCGGACTACATTGCATCCATTGTTCGCTCGACGATCCGCTTTGCCCGACGCAAGGGTCGGCGGATCGAAAGCCTGCCGCCGCAACTGCGGGTTTGGTTACTCGAGCTGTGCGAGCTGGGTGACCCGACATGCGTTGTTGTGCGTGCTTGGCTCGATGGCAACCCGGGCTTCACGGACTTGTCCTCTCAGGAGGGCGCGTAATGGAAACGCTTGAACAACGCATTCGTCGCTACCTCCTCGCACGACTGCACCGTCGTGCTGTCCTCGACCTTTACGAAACGGCTGCGACTGCTGGACTGTTGGAACGCGGCGTCGCCGATACCGGCACGCTTGCCAGGTCCTGGATTGTCTCGATCAAGGCACGGCAATATCTGACCGGCGCCCGTGATCATGATCGGAAGATCATCGCGAGGATGATGGGTAGTGGTCGTGGCAATCGTGGTGGTGAGAGCCTAGATCACCCTGGGTTCGCAAGGACCTCAGATGGCGACGTATCACTCTACGACTGGTCAACTCCGGCACCTCCAAATCAGCAGCCGAAACCAAAGCCCGGACGCCGCAACCGTCGATTGGCCGCCGGCTCAGAGATCGGCTTTAGCTATATTGCCGGGCTGCTGAAAGAGCATCTCCCGCCACCTTCTCCTATGCACGTCGCCGTTGCCCTTTTGATCGCGCGTGCGATCGGCACAAGTCTGAGACGACTGTCTGCGTTCACGGATGTCGTTGGTTCCCCTACACCGTTCGTGCTGATCAAAGCGCCGGTTGCAAGGTTCGAGGCGAGTGTCGGCATGATGCTCGAAGACGGATTGCTTCTTCCGTTCTCGGTTACCTTGGAAGATGTCGCGCGAGAGGGATCGCTGTCAGGCAGGTTTCGGGACAGCCGATCCTCGAGACAGCAGATGAGGCTGCAAACGCTGGCCGGTTCCTCTTTGATGAAAC
>DAMDHD010000045.1:0-5471 GCA_032102365.1 Allorhizobium sp. CTOTU50464
ATCCCACACACCCAACCCTCAAGTCGGGCAATAAATCAGCAATCCAGCCAATTTCCAAGGATTTCTCTAGAGCGAAGGACTTCGTCGCCAGCAGCGCCGCCGCCCTCGTCAGTGAGCGGATGTATAGATTCGCTTCTCCGAGCAGTCAACAGCCTTGTTCGGAAAAATCTGGAAAAATCGCTAGAGCATTGAAAATGCGAGGTTTATTTCGAACCGCTGCAGACAATCCGGTTTTTCCGCCGTCGGACGCCCCCTGGTCGAGCCCTCTTCCAAGGCCGATCGATCGGTTTTTGCGCTTGGCTCTTACATGCGTACACGTGTGCACGCCCATACGCGTGCACATGCCGCGCAAATTCCATATTTGGCTGCTCAAAGAAGGCCCGGTTCGGGCGCTGATTTGACGGCGCCGGCCAAAACATGAGACACAACAGCCGTGATCCAGGCGACAAACAGGCCGACGCTTAAGACTTCGGCCGCAGACACGAAGATGGCATGACGACAGACCGTGACCTGATCCGTACGCTCGGCGGCGAGCCTCCGATTCTTGCGGATGGCCTGCGCGCGCCCGACCGCCGTGAGATTTCGCTGCGCTGGCTCTCCGGCACCTTTCTGACCGGCATCACCTCCTGCATCCTGATGGGCGTTGCCCTCTTTGCAGCACTCGACGGCCGGCAGCAGCTGGCCATCCCGGCAGAGGCCTATGCCGTGACACCACCCGACGGCGCGGAAATACCCGCCGAAGAAACCATGCGCGGTGACCGGATCTTCGGACCGAAGATCGCTGCCCGTCCCGTTGACAAGGCGATCCTCGACGTGCCCACCATCTTCAAGGATGGCGAGCGCGAAGTCGTGCGCAAGCTGCCCTTCGCCCATGTGAAGATGGCACTCGCCGCCGATTATGCCAATCAGGAACGCTATCCCAAGTTCGACCCGCTTGCCATTTTCGCGACCGACGATACGTCCCCGCAGGTCGCAAGCCGCACCGGCTCGCTCTATGGCTCGGATGTCGAATCCGAGGTCATCCTGAAATCGAGCCCTTTCCCGGCCGTGCCGGACAAACCGCTCGCCGGCGAGATGACCTTCGACGAAGTGGAAGAAAACGTCCGCTCCAACGGATCGGTGCTGACCGATGGCAATACCCAGGTCGCCGCGCTCTATTACATCGATCCGCGCCGCTTCGACACGGAGGACACCGGCCTCGATCTCGCCGTCGGCATGACGGCACGTATCGTCGAGGAAAACATGAGCATCGCCGAGCCCGAGATCATCACGCCGATGACCCCGGAATATGCCGATGACATCCTGCCCGCGCGCCGGCCGCAATCGGTCGCCTCCCTGATGACGGCCGCCGGCTATCCCGCCGCCAAGGCCGAGGATGTCGGCGAGGCGCTGGCCCCCTTCATGCGCAATCCGGAACTGGTCGAAGGCGACATCATCCGGGTCGGCCTCTTGCAGCGCGGCGACGAGGTGCGGCTCGTGCGCTTTTCGCTCTACAACCGGACCGAACACATCGCGACACTTGCCGTCAACGACGCGGGCCGCCTTGTCGAGGGGTCGGAACCACCGGTCATCGACGCGATCGCCGGCGCTTTCGACAGCGCGCAGCCGACCATGATGTCGGGGCGTGATCTGCCGCGGGTCTATGACGGGATCTACCGTGCGGCCCTGTCCTACGGCATGAACCAGGACCTGACCGCGCAGGTCATCCGGCTGCTCGCAGCCAATGTCGATTTCCAGGCGCAGCTCAAGCCAACCGACATGCTGGAAGCCGTCTTCTCCGTCACCGATGACGAAGGCAAGGCGACCGACGACAGCGAGCTTCTCTATGTGCGTGCCCGCTTCGGCGACACGATCACCCAGTTTTACCGCTTCCAGGATCCGCAAGATGGCTCGATCGATTATTTCGACGAGAACGGCAAGTCGATCCGCCAGTTCCTGCTCAGGAACCCCGTGCCGAACGGCCGTTTCACCTCAGGCTTCGGCATGCGCCGGCATCCAATCCTCGGTTATTCGCGCATGCATACCGGCGTCGACTGGGCGGCCCCGCGCGGCACGCCGATCATTGCGTCCGGCAATGGTGTCGTCGAAAAGGCGGGCTGGGCGTCCGGTTACGGCAACCAGACGCTGATCCGCCATGCCAATGGCTATGTCACCTCCTACAACCACCAAAGCGGCATTGCCAAGGGCATCACACCCGGCGCCAAGGTCAAGCAGGGCCAGGTGATCGGCTTTGTCGGCTCAACCGGCGCATCCACCGGCTCGCACCTGCATTACGAGTTGATCGTCAACGGCACCAAGGTCGATGCGATGAAGGTACGCTTGCCCGGCGGCAAGGCCCTCGAGGGCACGGCGCTCTCCGCCTTCCAGCAGGAGCGCCAGCGCATCGACACCCTGCTGCTGACCGGCGGACGCCCGGCACAGGTCGCAAGCCGCTAAGTTGTTGACCATCCGGCGAACGCGAAACGGCGGCCCGAAAGGACCGCCGTTTTTTTAAGTCAGAAGATGGGCCGCGAGTTAGGCCGCAGCACTCACCGCACCCTTGGGCGCGATCAGCAGCCGGTCGCTTCCGGCCTCGATCGTCACCTCGGATCCATCCAGCACCTGGCCCGAAAGAATCTGCTCGGCGAGCGGATCCTGCAGGTATTTCTGGATCACCCGCTTCAGCGGCCGGGCGCCATAGACCGGATCGTAACCCTTGTCCGCAAGCCAGGCCCGGGCATCCGGTGCGAGATCGATGACGATCTTGCGTTCGGCGAGCAGCGACAGGAGCCGCTTCATCTGGATGTCGACGATCGCGCCCATCTCCGTCCGGCGCAGCCGGTGGAAAAGGATGATCTCGTCGACACGGTTCAGGAATTCCGGCCGGAACGAGGCTTTCACCACCTCCATCACTTGGTCGCGAACTTGATCGACATCCTGATCCTCGCCGAGCGAAGTCAGATAATCGGCCCCAAGGTTGGAGGTCATGATGATGATCGTGTTCTTGAAGTCGACGGTCCGACCCTGCCCATCCGTCAGACGCCCGTCATCGAGCACCTGCAGGAGCACGTTGAAGACGTCAGGATGTGCCTTCTCGATCTCGTCGAACAGCACGACCTGGTAAGGCTTGCGCCGAACCGCTTCCGTCAGTGCTCCGCCCTCCTCGTAACCGACATAGCCGGGAGGCGCCCCGATCAGTCGGGCAACGGAGTGTTTCTCCATATATTCCGACATGTCGAGGCGGACCATCGCGGTCTCGTCGTCGAACAGGAAGCGCGCGAGCGACTTGGTGAGCTCGGTCTTGCCGACACCCGTGGGGCCGAGGAAGATGAACGAGCCGATCGGCCGGTTCGGATCCTGAAGACCGGCACGGGCGCGGCGGACGGCGCGCGACACGGCCTGGACCGCATCTCCCTGACCGACGACCGATTTGGCGAGCTCGTCTTCCATGCGAAGCAGCTTGTCGCGCTCGCCTTCCAGCATCTTGTCGACCGGAATACCGGTCCAGCGCGACACGACGTGAGCGATACCGTCGGGGGTGACGACTTCCTGCACCATGTTGCCGGCAGCCGAGCCATCCTGGGCTTCCGCGTCCACCAGCTCCTTCTCGAGCTTCGGGATCACGCCATAGGCAAGCTCGCCTGCACGCTGGAACTCGCCCTGACGCTGTGCGATGGCAAGCTCGTTGCGCGCTTCGTCGAGCTGGCGCTTGAGGTCGGCTGCGAGGCCCAGCTTCTGCTTTTCTGCCTGCCAGCGCGCCGTCAGCGCGTCCGCCTCTTCCTCGAGCGAGGTGAGCTCGGTTTCAAGACGGGTCAGCCGGTCGGCCGAAGCGGCATCCGTTTCCTTCTTCAAGGCCTCGCGCTCGATCTTCAGCTGGATGATGCGGCGATCGAGTTCGTCGAGTTCCTCGGGCTTGGAATCCACCTGCATGCGAAGCCGCGAGGCGGCCTCGTCCATCAGGTCGATCGCCTTGTCCGGCAGGAAGCGGTCGGTAATGTAGCGGTTCGACAGGGTTGCCGCCGCAACAAGAGCCGAGTCCGAGATCCGCACCTTGTGGTGCTGCTCGTATTTCTCCTTCAGGCCGCGCAGGATCGAGATCGTGTCTTCCACGGTCGGCTCGTCGACCATGACCGGCTGGAAACGCCGGGCAAGAGCCGGATCCTTCTCGACATGCTTGCGATATTCGTCGAGCGTGGTCGCACCCACGCAATGCAGCTCGCCGCGCGCCAGAGCGGGCTTAAGCAGGTTCGAAGCATCCATCGCGCCATCGGCCTTGCCGGCGCCGACAAGCGTGTGCATCTCGTCGATGAACAGGATGATCTCGCCGTTCTCCGCCTGCACTTCATTGAGCACGGCCTTCAGCCGCTCCTCGAATTCGCCGCGATATTTCGCACCCGCAATCAAGGCACCCATGTCGAGCGCCATCAGCTTTTTGTCTTTCAGGCTTTCCGGCACATCGCCATTGACGATGCGCAAGGCGAGCCCTTCGGCAATTGCCGTCTTGCCGACGCCGGGTTCACCGATCAGCACGGGATTGTTCTTGGTGCGGCGGGACAGAACCTGGATCGTCCGGCGGATCTCGTCGTCACGTCCGATGACCGGATCGAGCTTGCCCTCGCGCGCTTCTGCCGTCAGGTCACGGGCATATTTCTTCAGGGCGTCGAAACCGGCCTCGGCATTGGCGCCATCGGCGGTGCGACCCTTACGGACCTCGTTGATCACCTGGTTGAGGGCATTCGCCGTCACGCCACCCTTTTTCAGCGACGTCGACGTCGATGCAGAGGATTCGATCGCGAGTGCCAGCAGAAGGCGCTCGACGGTGACGAAGCTGTCGCCGGCCTTCTTCGCCGCGTCTTCGGCGGTCGAAAAGACCTTGGCCAGCGGCTGCGCCAGATAGACCTGCCCGTTGCCGCCCGAAACCTTCGGAAGCTTGGCAAGGGCGGCATCATTGGCGATACGCACCTCTTTCGGGTCACCGCCGGCACGGCTGATCAGCGACGAGGCCATGCCCTGCTCGTCGTCGAGCAGAACTTTCAGCACATGTTCGGGCGTGAATTGTTGGTGCCCCTCAGCCAGGGCATAGGTTTGCGCAGACTGCAGAAAACCGCGCACGCGTTCGGAATATTTCTCGATATTCATCGTCACTCTCCGTTTCCCCGCCCTGCCCGCAATCGGCACAGGTCGGATGGTTTGGATGGGGCCCCCGGAAGCGGCGGACCCCGGAGCGGAAACCGCTCTCTTGACCGAGATATGGGAGCGGAATTTTGCCCTTTAAAGAGGCAGATAAACGAAAAACTCCGGGCCGAGGCCCGGAGCTTTGCAATCGTCAATTCGAGCCGGGAAAGCTCATTCGGAAGCGGCCTCGGCCAGTGCCGGTGCGTCGCCTCCCTCGCCGTTCGCGCCCTCGCCGCCTTCGTCTGCAGCAGCGCTGCGACGGGGCTGGCGACGCGGACGGTTCCCGGCGTTGCGGCGACGCGGCTGGCGCTCGCCGC
>DAMDHD010000046.1:0-4803 GCA_032102365.1 Allorhizobium sp. CTOTU50464
CATCGGCGTGATCGACGAGATCGCCTTCCAGACCAACCTGCTGGCGCTGAACGCCGGCGTCGAGGCAGCACGCGCTGGCGAAGCCGGCAAGGGCTTTGCCGTCGTTGCGCAGGAAGTCCGCGAACTTGCCCAGCGCTCGGCCAATGCGGCCAAGGAGATCAAGACGCTAATCACCGCCTCGGGCGATCAGGTCAAGCATGGCGTCTCCCTCGTCGACCAGACCGGCGAAGCCTTGTCGGCCATCGTGGCGGAGGTGCAGCAGATCAACACCAATGTGCATGCGATCGTCGAAGCCGCCCGCGAGCAGTCGACCGGCCTGCATGAAATCAACGCCGCCGTGAACGTGATGGACCAGGGGACCCAGAAAAACGCCGCCATGGTCGAAGAGACCAATGCTGCGTCCCATACGCTGGTCTCGGAAGTCCAGGCTCTCTCGGCCCGCCTCGCCCAGTTCAATCTGGGTTCGGCTCCGCGGCAGCAAACGGCACCGGCGCCCGCCGTCCGGACCTTTGCCGCACCCCAGCCAAGCGCAGCACGCCCTGCCCCTGCCCCGGCACCAGCCAATGAAACGACGCGCGCCGTCGCCTCCCCGGCCCGTGCGCTGGCCAGCAAGATAGCTTCCGCCATGGGCGCAGAACCTGCGCCGAGCGGTGCGGAATGGGAAGAGTTCTGAGCCTTATATAAGAGCAGTTTGATAAAGATCTGGCGGGCCCTGGCCCGCCATTTTCTTTAGCAAGCCACTCAGGCCGGATCGAAAACCATCAGCTCCTCGAAATGGTTCATGTCGTCGAAGACACTAAAAGCAGGCGCGCGAAGCGCGAGCACGGGCGCGCGCCTGCGGATCTCCTCAGTTACCTCCTGCAGAAACGGCACCCAGGCGGCCATTATCGCGTCGTCGAAACGCTCGATCATATAGGCAAAGGTGATGTGAAAGCTGTAGGTCTCGTGGTCCGGATGCCGGTAACCGAGGAGATCCGCCAGCCGATCGCGCCAGTCCTTCAGAATGAATCGGTCACGATCGCTGACGCCGCGCAAGGTCAATCCGAGCGGGGTCGCGTGCGTCACTTCGACGGCAAAGGCTTCTCCCGGTTCGAACCCGGCAAGCCGGTCCAGAAAGATCGCCGTCATGTCATCGACCGGCGTTTCCACGGGCACGTCTTCGGGCCAGTAAGGCAGCGCGCGGCGCGTCTCGATGATCCCCTGGAACAGCGTCATGTGCAGACTGGATGCCGCGGTAAAGGCGAGCTTGTCCGCACCCGGCATGGTCATGTAACGCGCCCGCGCCTCAAGCAATGCGGCCGCCGTCTCCGACCCCTCGGCCAGATGGCAAACCACCGTATTGCCGCGCTCGGTCAGGAACCGGCCGGATGTGTCATACCGCTGACCGAGATGGGGGATCGCGCCGGGATTATGGCCCGATGATGCGAAAAGAAGATGGGACGGAATGGCTATCATGGGGGCCTGCATGGAGAGATACCTCGATCAACGTCGCAAGCGGGGTACTAATTCGACGTGAACTTCATGTGACGTCACCTGGGGTTCCGCCCACGTTCTCGACGACACCAACGCAATTTTAAGCTCTGTCCTGCACACAATGCTCACTCGGAGAGCAAACGGAGGCGAGACATGTGGACGCGGAAGGCAGCGAACCTTCGTGGTTGGTTGTTGCTGCTGATCATTGCGAGCAGCCTTGTCGTGGTGACGCTCCTATCCCAGTCCAAAATCTCCGTGGACAAAGCCTCACTACAACCAGCTGGAACCAGTCTCTGCATCATGATCGCTACTGCATGGATTTGCGCCCGGCGCGGTTTCCTAAGGTGGGCGCTTGTCATGGAAACACTGTCCGTCGGCGTGGCTCTGTCCGTTTTAGCGCTTATCTCATCGTATCTGGCAACTTCACAGAGCCTGCCCCTTGCAGATCTACTTTTGCTGTCCGGAGACCGCTTACTAGGGTTCGACGGAGCCGCCTTTATACGATGGGTCGATTCGCACCCTTGGCTGGCGTGGTCGCTCATGCAGGCTTACGCATCATTCGCGTTTCAACTCGTGCTTTTACCACCGATCTTGATCCTTACAGGACGTGTTGCCTCCGGCTTCGGTTTGGTGTTGAGCTACGCGATCATCTGTTTTGCTGCTCGCATAATCTCGATCTGGTTCCCCGCGGTCGCAGCCAACGTCACATACGGAATTGACGGCACAACGCTGAATTCGATCAATGCCCAATTCGGTTTTGCATTTCTGGAACAGTTCCACGCCGTGCGCGACCATTCGCAATTCGTGTTCTCACTCGAGAGAGCTCAGGGCATTCTCACGTTCCCTTCCGTCCACACGGCAACGGCGGTTATCTGCGCATTCAGCATGTTTACCGTGCCATGGCTGCGCTATCCGATTCTGGTGCTGAACATCGGCATGGCCGTGTCCACTCTTTCGCACGGCGGCCATTACCTGGTTGATGTGATTGCGGGGGCCATCCTAGCCGTGCTGGCCCTCTGGCTGACGAGATATCTGGCAGAAGTCACACCTCCAATTCTAAGATGGAAAGTGCGAACGGCATCCCTCAATCCGCCCTCGCAAGCCTGAGGCAATGCCACTGCGGGCTTTCACGCCCTAGTGCCGCTACCCCTCCCCAACTTTCCTGTCGGAGGCTGCAAATATGGGGTTCCTTCCCGACCAACATTTCCCTATAAGCCGCTTCTAGCCTGAAAAGACCATCTTCCTGCGCCCGGCCGGTGACCTCCCTCACCCAGGCCGGTTTTTCGCGCAGGCGCAAGAACGGATAGAGCCATGCCCAAGCGCCAAGATATCAAGTCCATCCTCATCATCGGCGCGGGGCCGATCGTCATCGGTCAGGCATGTGAGTTCGACTATTCAGGCACCCAGGCCTGCAAGGCGCTGAAGGAAGAAGGCTACCGGGTCATTCTGGTCAATTCCAATCCGGCGACCATCATGACCGATCCGGGCCTTGCCGATGCCACTTACGTCGAGCCGATCACGCCGGAAGTCGTCGCCAAGATCATCGCCAAGGAACGCCCCGACGCGCTCTTGCCGACCATGGGCGGCCAGACGGCGCTGAACACTGCGCTCTCTCTGAAGCGCATGGGCGTTCTCGACCGCTACAATGTCGAGATGATCGGCGCCAAGCCCGCGGCCATCGACATGGCTGAAGACCGCGCCCTCTTCCGCGAAGCCATGGCCCGCATCGGCCTTGAAACCCCGAAGTCGATGCTCGCCAACGCCACCGAAATCAAGGATGCCGACCGCAAGACGCATGAGGCCGCCCGCGCGGAACTGCGCGCCAAGCTCTCCGGCGACGCGCTCGACAAGGCCCTCGACGAGCTGGAAAACCAGTGGAACCTCGGCGAGACCGACCGCAAGCAGCGCTACATGGCCCATGCCATGGCAATTGCCGCCCAGGCGCTTGACCATGTCGGCCTGCCTGCCATCATCCGCCCGTCCTTCACGCTCGGCGGCACCGGCGGCGGCATCGCCTACAACCGCTCGGAATTCTACGAAATCGTCAATTCCGGTCTCGACGCGTCGCCGACCACCGAAGTCCTGATCGAAGAATCGGTCCTCGGCTGGAAGGAGTATGAAATGGAGGTCGTCCGCGACAAGGCGGACAACTGCATCATCGTTTGCTCGATCGAAAACATCGATCCGATGGGTGTCCACACCGGTGATAGCATCACCGTAGCCCCGGCGCTGACGCTGACGGACAAGGAATACCAGATCATGCGCAACGCCTCGATCGCGGTTCTGCGCGAGATCGGCGTTGAGACCGGCGGCTCGAACGTCCAGTTCGCCGTCAACCCGAAGGACGGCCGCCTCGTCGTCATCGAAATGAACCCGCGCGTCTCGCGTTCGTCGGCGCTTGCATCGAAGGCCACCGGCTTCCCGATCGCCAAGATCGCCGCCAAGCTTGCCATCGGCTACACGCTCGACGAACTCGAAAACGACATCACCGGCGGCGCAACGCCGGCCTCGTTCGAACCGTCGATCGACTACGTCGTCACCAAGATCCCGCGTTTTGCCTTCGAAAAGTTCCCCGGCGCCGAGCCGACGCTTACCACTGCCATGAAGTCGGTCGGTGAAGTCATGGCGATCGGCCGCACCTTTGCGGAATCCCTTCAGAAGGCGCTGCGTGGTCTCGAAACCGGCCTGACGGGCCTCGACGAGATCGAGATACCCGGTCTCGGCCAGGGCGACGACAAGAACGCCATCCGGGCCGCAATCGGTACGCCGACACCGGACCGCCTGCGCATGGTTGCCCAGGCGCTTCGCCTCGGCATGTCGCCGGAAGAAGTCCACGAAGGCTGCAAGATCGATCCTTGGTTCATCGCCCAGTTCAAGGCGATCATCGACATGGAAGCCCGCATTCGCGAGCATGGCCTGCCGGAAGACGCCGAGAACCTGCGCATGCTGAAGGCCATGGGCTTCTCCGACGCACGTCTGGCCTCGCTCTCGGGCAAGCGCCCGAAGGAAGTGGCCGAACTGCGCAACGGTCTGGGCGTCCGCCCGGTCTTCAAGCGCATCGACACCTGTGCCGCCGAATTCGCCTCGCCGACGGCCTATATGTACTCGACCTATGAGACGCCCTTCGTCGGCGCGCTGCGCTCGGAAGCCCAGGTCTCCGACCGCAAGAAGGTCGTGATCCTCGGCGGCGGTCCGAACCGCATCGGCCAGGGCATCGAGTTCGACTATTGCTGCTGCCATGCCGCTTTCGCGCTGAAGGATGCCGGCTTCGAAGCGATCATGGTCAACTGCAACCCGGAAACCGTCTCCACCGACTACGACACGTCCGAC
>DAMDHD010000047.1:0-4783 GCA_032102365.1 Allorhizobium sp. CTOTU50464
TCCTCGAGACAGCAGATGAGGCTGCAAACGCTGGCCGGTTCCTCTTTGATGAAACGCGACGACAGAACGGTCCGTCGTCTACTCCGCACGGCGATGATCGATGCAGCTCAGCCGATCCTGGTGGCCGATGAAACGGCGAATGCATTGACACCGGTAATCACGGAGACGGCCGACCTCGTTGTCGAGTGCGAGGGCTTTGACCGGTCGATGATCGCCGATCTCCTGAACCTCTGTATCGGTGCACCAGCGGACGTCGCTCTCAAACGGATGGAGATGAAGGCGTTCGATCCGCAATCGCTGTCGATCGATGATCTGCTCCTTGCCGTGCGGCCGGGTCGCTCCGCCGAGGAAGTGCTCACGCTTCTGCCGATGTTGATTGATCGATGCACAGCCCCCGAAAGTGATGGCAAGGAAACTGGTGAGACACGTGGACGGTCCGGCGGCGGGAAGTCACGTACCAAGTCTGCCGAGAAGGAGAACGCGAATGAACTGACGGGTATTGAAGTCATTCTTCCCGAGCCCCCCATTCCCGAAATCGTCTTGGTCGAAACCGATAACCCAACGCTGACAGCGGCGAAGGGCGCTCCCATCACAGTCGAGACGCTGTGCGGCTATGGTGCCGCCCAAGCGTGGACGCGCGACCTGAAGGCCGATCTGGCGCTCTGGCGTGACGGCGCTCTGACTTGGCCTGAGATGAGCACAAAGCTACTTCTGTCAGGGCCGCCAGGTGCGGGCAAGACTACGTTTGCGCGGGCGCTCTGCAACACGCTTCAAGTGCCGCTGCTGGTGACGTCGGTCGCCAACTGGCTGGAGCCTGGATTTCTCGGTGACGTGCTCCAAAGGATGTCAGCCGCTTTTGCCCAAGCATCGAAGCAAGCGCCTGCGATCCTGTTCATTGATGAGATCGACAACATCGGGTCACGCTCAAATGCAGGGTCGAGGCAACACGATGACTATTGGGTGTCGTTGGTCAACCGTCTCCTGGAGCTGCTCGATGGGGCCACGAAAACCGAGGGCGTGGTGATCGTCGGTGCGACGAACCTGCCCGAGAAGATCGATCCTGCCCTGCTTCGGTCTGGAAGGCTGGAGACACATGTCCGTATTCCGCTACCCGACGTCGAAACGCTGACCGGCATCCTTACTCATCATCTGGGCAACGATCTTCCAGGCGTCTTGGCGTCGGCTCCTGCGAACCGCGTGAGGCTGCGGTCAGCTGCCGCGAGAAACGCCGATCGTCAAAAGCTTCGGGAGAATTCCGAGAACCGGAAAACCGCAAAGGGAAAGGGAACCGCACTATGACAAACCACGTCACTGATCCCGGAACTCTGCTTCGTCCACTCGCACTATTGGCGTTGGGCAAGACCGGTGCGGATGTCGAGCGTCTGCTCCGCGACATTCGTAGAACCGCGCGCCGCTCGGGCCGCGGCATCACCTGGCGCGACCTCGAGGCAGGTCTGCGGGCCGGACAGGCACCCATGTCCGCTGACCTTCGCAAACGTGCAGCCATCCATGAGGCGGGGCATGCGCTGGTCTATACCCTGACCGGCATTGCAGAGGTACAATCCGCCAGTATCGCGTTGCACGGCGTCGGACTGGTCAAGACGGTCCCGAACGCGCACCTGCCGGAGACTGAAGCGTGGCTCATGAACAACATCGCCTCCCTCCTCGCGGGCCGTGCCGCTGAAATTCTTGTCTTCCACGAACCGATTGCCGGAGCCGGTGGCGCGGATGAAAGCGATCTGGCCCGTGCGACGGCGATGGCCCTGGCGGCTGAGACCAGCCTCGGCTTCTCGAAACAACAGCCGCTTCGCTATCGATCGGTCGCGATGGGCATGCACGAACTGACCATGGACCGCGAACTTGCTGATCGGGTCAATCGGCGATTGGAGTGCGCAGAGACGATGGCGCATGACCTGATCCGGGCCCACCGGCCGGCTCTCGATGAGATTGCCTCAGGCCTGGAAAGTGTCGCCATCCTGTCGGGCGACGAGCTGAGGCGCATCGTTCGCGGTTCTGTCGGTGAGAGCAAAAAGAGCGAGCCATGACCTCGGCTGAGAAAAGGCGATTCCTGATGGCGCCGGCGCGTTTCCTATCTCAAGATTTTCGATTCAGAAATCTGGACGCTCGATTCTGAGTTCGGAATATTGGATTCAGGCGTCCCCATCCGCGTTGCGAAACCGCGCAACAGCCTTACTCCGCTAGGCATCCGGGTTCGCCACCTCCGGAGGCACTACCCCGCTTCCATCCTTGGCGATTGGAAACGTCTTGATCGCAAGGCATGTCGATTGAGATCACATCGCCATGCTTTGCGTCGAGTTCTGGACACGTCATCTCAATTTACCCTCATCCGATTCCGAATTCCGGAAAAGCGTTGCTGGATTCCGGTTCTGCGATTCATCTGCAAACGGTGTTTGGGCAGAAGGGCGTGGACCGCTGGGCGTCATGCTGAGATTACATGAGGGAGGTGCCGCGCCGGCGGTTGGCTCGGCTGTTTTGTTGCTTGCTTGGCTATCGCTCACGCTGAGGCTCCGACAACTAAGGAGCACACCATGTCGAAGAAGCCTAGAAAGAGTAAGAAAGAACGCAACGCCGAGCAGGCGGAACGCCAACAGCAGGTGCGTGAGGATGCCAAGGCGCGCTGCCGTCCATGCCGCGACGACCTGGCTCGGGTTCTGCTGTGGCAGATCATTACCGCCGCGCAGGCGCATGAGGACAAAGACCGCGCGCTGGGCAAGGTCCGGGACTCTCTGACCAATGATCTTGAGCGCCAGGGATTTGCCGTCCGAGAATGCGAAGAAGTGTTCCACGAGATCGCTGACCGGTACAGCGACGGCCTGTATCCATTCCGGCCCAAACGGCACCTGATGCCTTCCTGATCAGACGCGCTGCTCTCTATCAAATGCAAACCCCGTTATGTTCTTATCCTCGTCTTCCCCCCATTACTCCTCATAACGGCGTTTGCAGAAGAATCGACAATTCTCAGATGGCACACCTCATCTGCCCTCAGGGTTGCATTGACGCTGCCAACACTATTCATATTGTATATTCAATGGGGTTGTGGAGGGGGAACGGCATCCGGATGGACAAGCGCTCTTTGACGGAACGGGATATCTGCACAAAGTTCATTCTGCCGGCTGTCGAACAGGCCGGTTGCGACATGATGCTGCAGGTCAGGGAAGAGGTCTTCTTCACCAAGGGCCGCATCACTGTTCGTGGGAAGCTCGTCGCCCGCGGCAATGCCAAGAAGGCGGACGTCGTCCTTTACTACAAGCCCAATATCCCGATTGCGCTCATCGAGGCGAAGGACAACACTCATGCGGTCGGTGATGGACTGCAACAGGGGTTGGACTATGCCGAGACGCTCGCCATCCCCTTCGTATTTGCCTCGAATGGCGACGGCTTCGTATTCCACGATAGTACCGGCTTGCGGGACGTGAAAGAGGAAAACCTCCGCCTCGACCAGTTCCCGTCGCCAGATGAGCTTTGGCGGCTCTACAGTCGATGGAAGGGCCTGGATACCTCTGCGGAAGAGCTTGTGCTCCAGGACTATTACGATGATGGCAGCGGCAAGGCCCCGCGCTATTATCAGGTAAACGCCGTCAACGCTGCCATTGAGGCCATCGCCAAGGGGCAGGATCGCGTCCTTCTCGTCATGGCTACCGGTACGGGCAAGACCTACACCGCCTTCCAAATCATCTGGCGTCTGTGGAAGGCCAAGCGCAAGAAGCGCATCCTCTTCTTGGCCGATCGCAACGTGCTGATCGACCAGACCATGGTCAACGATTTCCGCCCCTTCGGCGGCGCAATGGCCAAGCTGTCCACCAAGTCGAAGACGATCGAGCGCCCGGACGGAACTGAAGAGGCCGTGCCGCTGGCGCTCGATCGCAAACGCCGCATCGACACCTCGTTTGAAATCTATCTTGGGCTCTATCAAGCCATCACCGGCCCCGAGGAACGACAGAAACTCTTCCGCGAGTTCTCACCTGATTTCTTCGACCTGATTGTCATCGACGAATGTCATCGCGGCAGCGCGGCCGAAGATTCCGCCTGGCGGGAAATCCTGGAATATTTCTCTGCTGCCAGCCAGATCGGTTTGACGGCGACGCCGAAGGAAACGGAGTATGTTTCGAACACCGCCTATTTCGGCGAGCCGGTCTTCACCTAATCCCTGAAGCAAGGCATCAGCGACGGTTTCCTCGCACCCTACAAGGTGATCAAGGTCCATATCGACCGTGATGTCGAAGGCTATCGACCGGAAAAGGGCCAGTTGGATCGCGACGGCGAGGAAGTAGAAGACCGAATCTACAACGCCAAGGATTTCGACCGCACCCTGGTCCTAGATGACCGCACCAAGCTGGTGTCCGCCAAGGTGACCGAGTTCCTGAAGGAGAGCGGCGACCGCTACCAGAAGACCATCGTCTTCTGCGTCGACGAAGAGCATGCGGCCCGCATGCGCCAGGCGTTGATCAACGATAACAAGGACCTCTGCGACGAAAACGCCCGCTATGTCATGCGCATCACCGGCAGCGATACCCTTGGCCAAGCGCAGATCGGCAACTTCATCGATCCTGAATCGCGCTACCCAGTGATTGTCACCACATCGCGGCTGCTCTCCACCGGCGTCGATGCGCAGACCTGCCGTCTCATCGTCCTGGATCGCCCCGTCGGCTCGATGACCGAGTTCAAGCAGATCGTCGGCCGCGGCACGCGTGTGCATGAGGATACGCAGAAGGGTGGCGTCGCCTTAACCGCCTGTTTTAGCCGACTTGATATTCGGATTGTC
>DAMDHD010000048.1:0-4012 GCA_032102365.1 Allorhizobium sp. CTOTU50464
TCTCTGAATGCCCTTGTTATCTGGTCGGTGAATGGCTTCGCGAGGAACGAGATGACAGTCCTTTCTTCGGTCTCGATATAGACTTCGACGGGCATGCCTGGCGTGAGCTTGGTTGCGAGGTCGCCGAGGTCGTTTGGGGAGAAGGTGACGCTGGTTTTGTAGAAGGGCAGGTTCGTTGCCTTGTCGATGATGGTTGCGCCTGGGATGATATCGACGGCGCCGACGATTTCCGGCGTGGTCTGCCGATTGAAGGCGGTGAAGCGCATGCGCGCGGTCTGGCCGACGAAGACACGGTCGATGTCGGTTGGGGCGACCTTGACATGGACGTTGAGCTCGCTGTTGGCAGGTACGATGGCCATGATCACCTGGCCCGGTGCGACAACGCCGCCGACGGTATGTGCCTGCAGGTCGTAGATCGTGCCGCTTTCCGGCGCCTTGACCACCGTGCGATCGAGCCGGTGGGTAAGCTGCAGCGCGCGCTGCTCGAGTTCAGTGAGCCTTGCCTCGACCGAGACGATCTCCTTTTGCAGTTCCGTACGGCTGGTCTGGTCGACCGACATCAGTCGGACCTTGAGCTCGCTGATCTGACCTTCTGCTTCGGCAACACGGGCGAGAAGATCACCGATCGTGCCTTCGATGCGAACCATCTGACGGCGAAGCCCACGCAGTTCGGCGGCCTTGGCGAGCCCCTTCTGGACCAGCCCCTCCTGCATGGCGAGCTCTTCTGCCAGCAGCTCGTTTTCTGCAAGATTGGCCTTTTCCTGCTCTCTCAGGCCGTCGATCTGGTTGCGAAGCTGCGAGATCTGCATTTCGATCTGCTGCTTCTGGTTGGCCCGCATGACGCGGTTTTCGTCGAAGAGTTTCGCTTCCTCGCGCATGACCTCAGGAGAAAGCTCCAGCCCCTCGAAGGAAAGCACATCAAGGCCGTCGCGTTCGGCCACAAGCCGTGCCATCATCGCCTTCAACTGGGCGACCTGTGATGTGACGATGCCGAACTCGATGCGCAGCTGCGTGTCGTCGAGGCGCAGAACGACATCGCCCTTGTCGACCAGAGAACCGATCTTCACGGGTATCTCGACAATCGTACCACCATCGACATGCTGGACCTGCTTGGTCTCGCCGATAACGACGAGTTCGCCCTGCGAGATGACGGCGCCTGCAAGCTTTGCCTGGGCCGCCCATCCGCCAATCCCGACCGTCAGGGCAAGACCGAGCACGGTCGCTGTAAGCATGCGTCCCTTCAGCCCCTTGCCGGAGAGCGAGACTTGGCTGTTCTTGTCATCAAGGCGCTGTGTCATTGTGTGTCCCCTTACGCAGTTTACAGTTTCGGCCCGAAGCGGTGCCGATCACGCGGTTCAGATCAGGCCACGAGCCCTTCGGTCTGGCCGGGAAGATGGAAGGCCGTCAGGATCAGGTCGTCTTCATCGAGGTCGTGCGCACTGGTGATGACGATCTCGTAATCCTGATCGCCGTCGATGTCCGTCACGAGCTGCAGCACCTGATGGCCCGCATCGTCGTCGTCGATCATCTTCTTGTAGAGTTTGACCAGCGTCTTGTGGTCGTGGCGGTCGAGCTCAAGCGTGCTCTCGCCATTGTCGAAGTAGAGCCGGCCGAGCTCCCGCTCCAGCTTCGACAGGTCGACCTTGTCGCCGACATCGAAGTCGCGGATCTGGTCGAGGCCGGCCCCATAATTGCTGATCGAGGCGACCGAGCCGAAGACGAAGCTGTCCTGACCGCCGCGGCCATAGAGAATGTTGACGGCAGAGCTCGCGGTGATCGTGTCATTCCCGGCCCCACCGACGGCATTCTCGATCGACGTCAGACGGTCGTTGCCGATCTCCGCGCCTGTGGCGGTGCCCGCCTCGAGATCGATCTGGACCGCCATGGTCGCGGACGAAGCATCATAGGTGTCCTGGCCCTCGCCACCATGGATGACATCGTCGCCATCATCGGTACCGGGTGTCGGCGCATCCATCGGCGTCTGCGGCAGACTGCGCGCTTCAAGAACGGTCTGCACACCCGCGACGAATATGTCGTCGCCCTCATCGCCGACCATGACGTCATCGCCTGCACCGCCGGCAAGCGTATCGTGGCCGGTTCCGCCGTCCAGCACGTCGTTGCCCGCGTCTCCCGACAAAACATCGTCTCCGGCCTCGCCGAACAGTCGGTCGTCGCCGTCACCACCGGACAGAATATCCTGCCCGTCGCCCCCCATCAGTGTGTCGCGTCCGGCCTCGCCGAACAGCATGTCGTTGCCGGCGTCGCCGAACAGGACATCGTCGCCCTCGCCGCCAAAGATGCGGTCATCGCCGTCACCGCCGTGAATGACATCGCGGCCGTCGCCACCGATCAGAACGTCATCACCTGCACCGCCGAGGATCAGGTCGTCCCCCTCGCGCCCATAGACCGTGTCATTGCCGGCGCCGGCATCGATCAGATCCTTGCCCGGCGTGCCGAGGAGAATGTCATCTTGGTCGGTTCCGGTGATCTCGGTGTCGGCATGCGCACGCAGATCGAGAAAGCCCTGACCCTGGACCGAGGCCTTGCCGTCGCTCAGCGTAAAGGTGAGGTTCACCAGGCCATGGCTGTCGCGCTCGGGCACATAGATCCAGGCGTCGTCGCCATAGGCGCGGATCTCGCCCGATGTTGCGCGGATCGCGGAGATCGTCAGCGGATCGCCGTCCGGATCCACGGCTGCGCGCGCAAGGTCGGCCCACATTAGAAGCATCGACAGATTGACGAGGCCCGTTCCGAGATAGATGGGTCCACGGGACAAGGGGGCACGATTGGTTGGTGTCGGCGGGTTCCCGGAAGTGCCCCCATTCGAGGAGCCCCCGCCAGATGTGTTATCGACTGGCAGACCGCCGTCATCAGGCATGTCGCCATTGCCGTCTGCCGCCTGACCAGCGGCGGGGGTATCGTTTGCAGCACTGGGCAGGCCGAAGGTCGCAAGCTTCGGCTTGGCCACGCTTGGCGCCAGGAAGCGGAAGCCGTTGGCAGCGACGTCGATCGACACACCCTGGAAGGGACGGTCGGTATAGCCGCCTTCCAGCATAAAGTCTTGGGCGTTGTAACGGATCGAGGAGTAGAGCCGGCGTGGTTGTTCGATCTGCTCGACAACATCTTCATAGCGCCGCTGGATCTCCTGCCAGAAGGCGGCGATGTCCAGCCCGGCCTCGGGCGCATCCTCGACCGGCGCTGTCGTGCCGTCGTCGAGTGCCACGGTCTTCCGTTCGTCCGGGGCTTGTGCATTGGGAGCTGGATTGACGATCTCGCGCAGACGCCCGAGATAAGCGCCGAGCCCCATGGAGAGCACGGCGAAGATACCCGGCGACCAAAGCGTGCGATCCTGAGCTTCGGGAAGCGCAAACTTGCGCGCCGGCGCCTTGGCCGACAGGGCGTCGCCATGGCCGAGCTTCAGGGTCTCATCATGATCGGTAATGGAGCTTGCCATGATCCCTTACTCCGCCGCGATCGGCATCAGGCGGGTCGGCCGGAGCGGCTTTTCCTGCGAGTTGGCCGGAACCTTGATGATCTCCTCCTTCGGACCGAAGGAGACGAGCTTGCCCGCCTGCACCACGCCGACCATGTCGACGGCCTGCAGCACGCTCGGGCGATGCGCGACGATGACGACGATACCACCGCGCTCACGCACCTTGACGATCGCCTTCATCAGCGCTTCTTCGCCCTCGGCATCGAGGTTGGAGTTCGGTTCGTCGAGCACCACCAGGAACGGGTCGCCGTAAAGCGCCCGTGCCAGAGCGATGCGCTGCCGCTGGCCGGCCGAGAGCGACTGGCCGCTCGGGCCGATCTGCGTCTGGTAGCCGTTCGGCAGGCGAACGATGAGGTCATGAATGCCGGCCGCGCGGGCAGCGCGGAAGATCATCTTGGCATCGGCATCCGGATCGAAGCGGGCGATGTTGTCGGCGACCGTTCCGTCGAGCAGCGCCACCTCTTGCGGCAGATAGCCGACATTCTCGGTGAAGAAGCTGGTCGGCCACTGCTTGAGGTC
>DAMDHD010000049.1:0-3662 GCA_032102365.1 Allorhizobium sp. CTOTU50464
GTGCGTGTTTCACGAATTCTGGGACAGGGATTCCGGTAATTCGCGGACAGCGATTTCAGTAAATACGGGACAGTGTTTCCGCTAATTCAGGGACAGTCTCGGGCGTGGATTAAAGGTCGATTTTCGCAAGCGCCGTTCTGGCAGATTGGCTCCTCATCATTGGTTGAGAGGGGCCATGCCAAGACGGAAGCAAGCGAGACGAACGACAGTGAAAGACATTCGATCGATACTGCGGCTGACGCATGAACAGGGCCTTTCGGTTCGCGCCGTTTCGGAACGCCTCAAGATCAGCAAAACCTCTGTGGCGACGTATCTGCTGCGAGCGAAGGAGACCGGACTTTCGGTCTGGCCGTTACCTGCGGGTCTGGATAACGATGCCGCGCTGGAGCGACATCTTTTCCGGCGCGTTGGCCGACCGCCACAAGATCTGGTCGAGCCGGATTGGCGGTCCGTTTCCGCCGAGCTGAAGCGCAAGGGCGTGACCCTGACGCTGCTCTGGCAGGAGTACAGGGCGAACCATCCGGACGGCTACGGCTACACGTGGTTCTGCGAGCGTTTTGCCGCTTTCGAACGCCGGGCTCACGCGACGTTCCGCAATCGTCATGAGGCGGGCGCGGTGATGCAGACCGATTACGCCGGCCACACCATCCCCGTCACCGACCCTTCGACCGGCGTCATCCAGTCGGCGCAAATCTTCGTGGCGATGCTTCCCGCCTCGTCACTGACATTCGCCTATGCCAGCTTCAGCCAGAAACTGCCGGACTGGATCGAGGGCCAGGAACGCGCGCTGAGCTTCTTCGGCGGCGTCCCGAAGGCGATCGTGTGCGACAATCTGAAGGCGGGCGTGGCCAAGGCCCTGTGGTTCGAGCCCACGCTCAACGCCACCTTCGCGGCCATGGCCGAACATTACGACACGACCATCCTGCCGACCAGAAGCCGCAAGCCACGCGATAAGGCTAAGGTCGAAGGCGCAGTGCTGATCGTCGAGCGCTGGATATTGGCTCGCCTCAGAAATCGACGCTTCTTCAGTCTGGCTGATCTGAACGCCGCAATCTCGGTTCTACTCGACGACTTGAACAATCGCCCGATGCGCCACGTCGGCAAGTCGCGCCAGGAACTCTTCGATAAGGTCGAGAGAAAGGCGCTTGCGCCGCTGCCAGAAACGCCGTTCGACTATGCGGAATGGAAATCGGCGAAGGTCCATCCTGATTACCATGTCGAGGTCGACAAAACATTCTACTCTGTGCCGCACCGCCTGATCGGACGACAGGTCGATGTTCGTCTGACCCACCGGGTGGTCGAGATGTTCCTCGATCACAAGAGGATTGCCAGCCATATCAGGCGTTCTCAGCGATCAGGGCATATCACGGTCAACGAGCACATGCCCAAATCCCATCAGCGTTATGCCAACACGACGCCCGCATCGCTTTTGAACCAGGCGGCAAGGATTGGGGTGAACACCGCCATTCTCGTTGAGCAGATGATGCGCGATCGTCCTCATCCCGAACAAGGATATCGCTCGGCCTTCGGCATTCTGTCCCTTGCCCGCCGTTACGAGGCGGATCGCCTGGAAGCGGCGTGCGAGCGGGCGCTGGTAATTAACTCCATCACCTATTCCTCCGTCGCTGCCATTCTCAAATCCGGTCTCGATCGGACCAAACCCCAGACCGATCCGGCAAAACCCACCCCGCCGCACACCAACATCCGCGGTGGCTCCTATTATCAGTGAAGGAAAGGAAAGACTTATGCTGACACATCCAACCCTCGATCAGATGCAGGCCCTGGGCCTTGCCGGAATGGCGACGGCCTATCGCGAACTTGCCGCTCAGAACAACAGCAGCGATCTCAGCCGCGACGAGTGGCTTGGCCTGATGCTCGATCGGGAAACAGCTCTGCGATCCGACAAGCGCCTGACCAACCGGCTTGCAGCTTCAAAGCTTCGCTTTCCCGACGCCTGTATCGAGAACATCGACTTCGCCGCTCATCGTGGCCTCGACCGCCGCAACACTCTGTCGCTTGCGCAAGGGGCATGGTTGAAGGCGCATGAGAACATGATCATCACCGGCCAAACCGGCACGGGAAAAACGTGGCTCGCCTGCGCCTTCGGCCGCCAGGCTGCTAGGCTCGATCATTCCGTCCTGTATCTGCGCATGCCGCGTCTGTTCGAAGACCTTGGCCTTGCCCGGCTCGACGGCCGCTTCCCACGCCTGGTCGACAAACTCGCCCGCGTCCAGTTGCTGATACTCGATGACTGGGGAACCCACACGCTCACGGACCAACAACGCCTCGACCTGCTAGAAATCTTCGAAGAACGTTATCGCCGGAAATCGACGCTCATCACCGCGCAGCTTCCCGTCGCACAGTGGCACGACATGATCGGAGAACCGACCATCGCAGACGCAATCCTCGATCGCATCATCCACAATGCGCACCGCATCACCCTTGAGGGAGACAGCATGCGACGGCAGAAAACACCATCCCACTTGACCGGCGCAGAAAACGGCGAAATCAATCGCGCATGACTTCAACCAGGCAGGCGAAAATCGACCACACCAGACTGTCCCGGAATTAGTGAAACTGCTGTCCGCGATTTAGTGAAACGACTGTCCCGTTCCTCCGAAATAGGCAGGCCGCGCGCTGCTGATCGTTCAGCAGCGACTTGGGGCCAGGAGCCTTGCCGTTGATCAGTCCTTCGGGACCGCGAGCATTGAAGCGGACCACCCAGTCGCGCACGATCTGAACTGTCACGCTGCCGAGCCGGGCGGCATCGGCACGCGAGCCGCCGTCATAGATCGATGCGAGCGAAAGAAGCCGCCGTGCCTGATCGGCATCACGCGACTGCCGGGCCAGTCGCCGTAGGATAGAACCGTCGAAATCCGACCGCAAAGAAAGCGCTGAACCCATCGCAAACCTCCTGTTTGCCACAGAGATTCAGATTCGTCCCCCTTTGGGAATTCCAAGAGTCGGCATCAATGACGATTGGTATTACGTCATTCCTCGACGATGGCCGAATTTGTCTCACGAACAACGCCGCCGAACGCGCGCTCAGAGGCTTTGCTCTCGGCAAAAAGTCATGGCTCTTCGCCGGATCGGATCATGGTGCTGATCGTGCCGCCTTCATGGCGACGCTGATCATGACGGCCAAGCTCAATGACATCGACCCACAAGCCTGGCTGGCGGATGTCCTCGCCAACATTGCCGACACGCCGATCAGCAGGCTGGAGCAATTGCTGCCGTGGAACTGGACACCCAAGACGCTGAGTGCTCAGGCGGCCTGACCTGCGGCCTTCGCCGGATGCTTACGCATCAGAGCCAGATCCTTATCAGACACCAGACGTGGAGAATAGTGGACGCTACCACGGCTGGAGCCGAGAAGCTTCGGCTGGCGCACGACCGATAGCTTGCGCTTCCGGTCGATCATTCCTTTCCGCCCAGCAATCCCGTCTTACCGAGCGCAGCGGAAAAAAATCGTTCGTGCAGCGTTTTGACATCGACGGTCGGACCCGTTGGCTCCGCCTTCGTTTCATCGCCGACACACCCGTCGTCCCTCAATGAGCTGATCTTTCCACTGTTTGATCTATTTGGCATGTGAACTGCCCTCCATTTCGACCGGACAGTCGGCATAAGCAGAAAGGCTCAAGCACAGGCTTGGGGACAGGCTT
>DAMDHD010000050.1:0-2924 GCA_032102365.1 Allorhizobium sp. CTOTU50464
AAGTTCAGGTCGAAGAGACTACCGCATCCCAAACTCGGTTAAGGCGACGCCACCGACGTGGCCCATTGCTGACCAACAACTGCGGTCGGGACGCCAGCCCACCGACTCCCCCCAGAAAAGGCCACGCCAGTATTAACCGAATCTTAAACAAGACCTTTCTGAAAGGTACTGGCCATGGTAAGTTTATCCCTAGAGGGGTAGGGGTTATGCTTGTACGTGTCGCGTTTGTAGACGATCACCCGATACTGTTGGAGGGCCTGGTCAGCCTGTACAGGACCAAGGCTGATCTAGATGTTGTGGCCATGGGTCACACCACCGTGGATGCCTTGAATATCGTCGAGGACCACCACCCGGACGTGATCGTCATGGATCTGAGCATGCCGGGAGATTCCTTCGCCGCGATCGATGTTATGCTCGCGTCCTATCCTGCCACCAAGGTGATCGTTTTCACGGCTTCCAGCGCGATCCAGCCTGCCGTGGAACTCATCGAAGCTGGTATCAGCGGTTATGTCCTCAAGGGCGCATCGTCTTCGGATTTGCACCACGCCATCATCAGCGCGCATAGCGGCGAGACTTACATCACACCCGGCTTTGCGACCAAGGTGATCGTGTCGATGAAAACGTCGGAGATGCGTCGCAAGGCACAGCCGCGTGAGCGGCTACACCATCGTGAAGAGCAGATCGTCAGTGGCCTGCTCAAGGGCATGACCAACAGGGAAATCGGCGTCAGTCTGAACATCAGCGAAAAGACGGTCAAACATTACATGACTTCACTGATGAGCAAACTCAACGTCCGCAATCGCGTCGAACTCGTGATCGCCGTGAGGAACCGGACGTCACCACGGGACCGGGTCGCAAGCTGACACTTCAGTCGACATTTCCAATCGGCAGGCTCGCAACCACGAATGAACCGTTTCGGCGGGGGAAGTAGCGGACCCGACCGCCAAATGTGCGAACGCGTCGCTTCTGGCTGACCTTCCCCAATCGAGCCCGCTGCACCTCACGTTTTGACGACAAAACCGGGCGCTGACCAATATCCACCACCGCGACGAACAGGCGTCCGCTTTTGTAGCTGCAACGCACCATCTGAGAATTGCCGTTAGCGTGACGATAGCTGTTCATCAGCCCTTCGAGAACGAACCGGTAAAGGCATATCGACAGATCGGGAATGCGCAGGTCCGTGCCGGCGCATCCAGTCAAAACCGTTTCACGTCCCGTGATCTCGAGATAACGCTTGGTTGCCAACTGAAGAGCTTCGTCGATGGAGGCGTCCTCAAGCTCGGGAAGCACCAACCCTGCCGACAGGTTACGTACCTCATCGAGAACACTGCCCACTAGATCCAGGATCTTGGTCAGGGCATCCCGCATCTCTGGGGAGACATCCGGCCTCGGCGTGACCAGATCGCTCAAGCGCAGTTTCAGGAGCGTGAGAAGCTGCACCGATCCGTCATGCAGGTCCGCACCGATCTGATCCAGGATGCGCTCGTTCAGCTTGCCGGCTTCTGTCCGTGCATTGTCGGCAAGGAGGCGCAGGCGATTGTTTTCGACCGACAACTCGATGGCGTTGCGGAGACTTTCCTTCAGAGTTCTGCGCTGCTGTTCGATAAGCTGCGCGCCTCGCCGGACCACAAGATAGAGCAGTGACAGCATCGGCACAGACAGCAGAAGGACGCCAGCCATCGACGTTTGCCGGGTCTCGGCAATCTGCCGTTCGAGCACTTCGGATTCTTCGTAAACCTCGCCCGCCAGCAGAACCTCGCCCTCGGGCGACCTGACGAGAGGACTGTAAACCTCCAGAAGAGACTGGGCTTCCTCTTCGTCCGTATAGCTGTGCTTGGCAACCGTGGTCCGGGAGACGATCGTCTCTCCGGCCAGGGCTCGTTCGAGCTCCTCGAAAAGCTCTGGCCCGTCCGCGGGCGCAAGGGGATAGACCTGTCGGCCATCGGCAGACCAGATCTTGATGTTGGTGACACGCTGCCCCGGAGGCCCGGTCCCGATCAGGCTGGAAACACGGGCCTGAAATTGCTCGTCGAAGCGAAACTCGCCGTCCTCAGCGCGCTCCAGCAGGGGGGCGACGAGGGTCTGCAATCTGACGGCTCCTGCAGAGCCCGCAGCATTCAGAGCCGCCTTCTCGACCTGCGCGGCGACAAACAGGCTCACGCCCGTCATCAGGCCAAAGACGATCAGCGATGCAGCAATCAGGAACTGTGCCGATAGCGACAGGGATTTCAGCCTGAGCCAAGCGCTCTCGACCAGGGATGGCGGCGCAGGTTCAGGTAAAAACGCATTCCACTTGGTGTTCATCACACCGGGCCGAGTTCTGTCGAGAATTTCAGCATCGGCTCCCCTCCCTCCCCGCGCTTTCACACGCACTCGTTCTAATGCCTTTTTATTGCCTACACTTGAGTTTGGATTGATGCACGCTTCTGTCTTCTTGTCGATCAAGTTCGACAGAAGTTCAGACCAAGGTCCGAACTAAATTTGGACTTTGATCCATGTTTTCGCGGGACCAAGTACCCTTACCATTCCGCGTGGCTGTGAGACCCTGCTTGCCTGACAAAACCCTGACAGGACGTACAGGGACGAACACCGGAGGCGGGGGCTTCCCCGGATAAAATCATGGTCCAGGTCAACCAGCACGATCTCGAATTCATCTTGCGCCAGATCAAGATCGCAGAGGCGAACTCGGTCGCTCACTCGGGCAACAACGCGAGGGCTTTGACCAATATCTGGGTCGATGAACTCGGCAATGTTGTATCGGAAGGCACGCCCGGCTCGACGCTCGCCATCAGCGCCGAGCACGTTCCCTACGGTCTGCGCACCGTCGACGGCAGCTTCAACAATCTGGGTGCCGGCCGCGAAAACTGGGGGGTGGCGTCGCCTTAACCGAGTTTGGGATGCGGTAGTCTCTTCGACCTGAACTT